>JAGHZR010000028.1 GCA_017745295.1 Novosphingobium sp. | reverse complement strand
CGAACTCTGAAAATCAGTTTGAAGAATGCCCGTCTCGGGCATTGTTGTAGCGACACCGGCCCGCGCCCCCACCCGACCTCCCAACGATAGTACCCTATGGGAGGTCGGGTGGGGGCGCGGGCCGGTGTCGCTACAACAATGCCCGAGACGGGCATTCTTCAAACTGATTTTCAGAGTTCGGCCGCACCTTCCAGCGCCAGCAGGTAGCTTTTCGCGCCGAAGCCCGCGACGGTCGCCTTGGCGGCCATGCCGACCCACGACGTGTGGCGGAATTCCTCGCGCGCGTGCGGGTTGGAGAGGTGCACCTCGATCACCGGTACCGTGATCGAGCGGATCGCGTCATGCAGCGCGACCGAGGTATGCGTGTAAGCGCCGGGATTGATGAGCACGGCGTGGGCGCCTTCGTCCTCTGCTTCGTGCAGCCAGTCGACGAGGTGGCCTTCGTGGTTGGACTGGCGCATGTCGATCGTGCAGTCGAGCGCTTCGCCTCGCTCCACCAGCATGGCACCGATGTCATCCAGCGTCTGCGAGCCGTAGATGCCGGGTTCGCGCTTGCCGAGGCGGTTGAGGTTGGGTCCGTTGAGGACGTAGACGAGCTTGCTGGCCATTTCGCGAATTCCCGGTGCGGTTGCTATCCGGGCGCGGCTCTAGAGCATTTTTCGGCCCACTGGAAACACCCGACCGCTGAAAGAGGGGGTTACTGCGGTGCGGGCATCTCGTCGCCGACGGGGCGGCCATCGGCCTGATATCCTGCGGCAGGCGGAGCGCTTTGCGCCGGAGTGTCCTGCGGCGTCTCGGCTTGCGGCGCATCGGCTTGCGGTTCGGCTGCGTCGCCGGAGTAGAATTTCGCGAGTTCGGCAGCGTTGGCCTGGCGCCGGGCGGCGGCAGCCTCGCGCTCGGCCTGCTGGCGGGCGTCGGCTTGCTGCTCGGCCGAGGCCTTGGCTTCCGCGAGTTGCCGTTCCAGTTCTTCCTCGCGGCTCGGCCCGCAGGCCGCCAGCATCAGGACCGGGATCAGGATCGGCGCGATGCGCGCTATGCTGCGAAACACTTTTGGCTCCTTGCAGGGATGGCGAAAGACGCATCCCTGCAAGGATAGCTAGCGACGAAGGCTTGGCTTTGTCTTAACGGTCGCTGCCCCTGGTCTTGCCCCACTGGCGCATCGCCGAATAGCCGAGATAGCCGGTGCCGAAGAGGGCGTAGAGCGGTTCGGGGATGCCGTTCAGATAGGCGGTCATGGCCTCGCCGATGGCGCGGGCGGTCGCCGGACTCAGCGCGCCGATCAGGCCCATCGGCAAGGCCCAGAGAATCATCGCGTATATGACGTAGAGAAAGCTCGGCCGGGCGCGGCTGGTCCAGGGATCGGGGGAAGAGGCTTCTGCGACGATGGGTGAGAGGCTGGCCTGAAGTAGCTGCAATTCCCGAGAATTTTCGAGTTTCAGCAGTTCAAGCTTGGCGCGGTCGCGGGCTTCGGGATCGGGAATCACCTTGTCGATGATCTTCGAGACCGGTGCGAGAATCGAATCGAAGAGGGGCATTTGCGGGCACTCCCTTGGATGGTGGCCCGCAACCAGATAACCGAAGTCTGGGATGTAGGAAAACGCGTCCTGTCAGCGTTTCCTGGCCGGTGCGCACATCGCGCCCGCCCGATCGGCCAGCGCGAAGTCGCCCGCTCTCAGTGCGGTCTTGCGCGCATCGGCGCAGCGCCCGTCCGCCACAAGCGCGCCGACTTCCTCGCGCAGGCCCTGCTGTCGCTGCGCCTCTTCGCGGTCCTCGTTCTCCTTGTGGAGGCGATCGACTTCCTGAAAGCCCGCGTAGCGCTGCTGGATCGGATTCTCCCCGCTGTTCGGCTGGACGGAACAAGAGGCGATATTGCCGAGCCGGTAGCAGGTAGAAGTCTGCGCCATCGACGGCGAGGCGGCGACGGCGCCGAAAGCGAGGCCGATCGCGGCAAGCGTGAACTTCATCTGCACCCCCTGCTTTTTGACTCGAAGTATCGCTTCGCATGACCCTGCCGCATTGTTCAGTCAAGAACTTCCGGTGCTGGCTGGCCGCCGGGAAAGAGCGGCGATTTCATTCAGGCATCGCTGATGGATATTGGAGCTGCTTCAAGTAAACGGCTTGAGGTCGCCGCCCGGAAAGCGTCAGACGTCCCGCGGGATAGGGCGATCGAGGTAGCTCGTTTCCCCTCGCTTGCGCGCTTCCCAAGCATTCGTGCGTTCGCGAGCATAGGCTTTCTGCACACGGACCCGGCTGATGCCATAGCGTGCGCCCAGTTCGCCAAAAGTCGCGCCGTCGATCACGGCAACGTAAATGGCGGCATTGCGCTCGTGGTTGGGGCTGGCGTTTTCAGGGGGCATCGCATTCTCCCGTTCTGGCGGCGCGATTCGCGCAGGCGATCCGATGGGCGCGCGGCAATTTCGTGTACGCCGATCAATATGGGATCGCAGAAACGAAAATGCCGCTTCCTGCGCGAGGCAGGAAGCGGCATTTTTCATTGGTCGGGACGAGAGGATTCGAACCTCCGACCCCCACACCCCCAGTGTGATGCGCTACCAGGCTGCGCTACGTCCCGACCGGAGGGCGCCCTATAGGCAGCATATTTTGCGAGCGCAAGCGTCTCGACGAGACTTTCTTCATCGCGGTTGAAGCGCGCCTGTGGATACTTATCTGCGAGGCGCATCACGGGGGATGGGCGGGCAGGGCCGGAAGGCCGCGCGTTGCCAGTTCTTCGCTTTGTTGCTAACCGCGCCCATCCGGCAAAGTCCTTGAATGGATTTTCCCGGCGAGGCGTGTCGCAGATCGGATGCGGCGCGCGATTCGCGCCGGGGATGAAAAGACGAGAAGGCCCTTCAGTTCAATGCAAAGCTCGATTCTCAACCAGCTCGCCGCCGCCGCTCCTGCGGGCGCGCCTCCGGCATGGATTCAGTACCTGCCGTTCGTGGCGATGGCGGTGATCTTCTGGTTCCTCATCCTGCGCCCGCAGATGAAGCAGCAGAAGGAGCACAAGAACAAGCTCTCGGCGCTCAAGAAGGGCGACGAAGTGCTGACCGGAGGCGGCCTCGTCGGCAAGATCGTCAAGATCGACGACAACTATGCCGACGTCCAGCTGGCGCAGGGCGTGGTCGTTAAGGCCGTCAAGTCGACCATCGTCGACGTGATCCCGCCCGCCGGCTCGAAGCCCGCAAACGACTGATTTTCCGGCATCGCCGGGTCGTTCCGGTCATGCCAGACTGCATGGAGCGCCCCGGACCGGGCGCTCTTTCGGAGAGAAGCCACAGGCTATGCTCGAATTTCCCACCTGGAAGAAGCTCTGGTACTGGGGCCTGACGATCGTCATCGCCCTTTGCGCCGTGCCCTCGCTGGTCTCGCTGACCAATGCGCGCTGGCCCGCATTCCTGCCTGAGCCCAAGATCAACCTCGGCCTCGACCTGGCCGGCGGCAGCCGCCTCCTGCTGGAGGCCAACCGTCAGCAGGTCGTGCAGCAGCGCCTCGAAGGCATGGAAGAATCCGTGCGCACGCGCCTGCGCCAGGCCAACCCGACCATCGCCATCGGCGATTTTTCCAGCACCGGCGGCCAGCTGGCCTTCACCGTGCGCGATCCTTCGCAGGTCGATGCCGCGCGTGAGGCGATCCTGCCGCTGACCTCGGGCGCGGGCCTTACCGGCCAGCGCGACTGGGACATCACGGTGCAGGATGGCACTCGCTTCATCCTCGTGCCGACCCAGGCGGGCATCGACCTGGCGATCAGCAATGCGATGGAAACCGCCGTCGAAGTCGTGCGCAAGCGCATCGACGCGCTCGGCACCAAGGAGCCGGACATCCGCCGCCTTGGCGGCACCCGCATCGACGTGCAGGTTCCCGGCCTTCAGGATCCGCAGGCGCTGAAGAACCTGCTCGGCCAGACCGCCAAGCTCGAATTCAAGCTGGTCGACGAGACCGCCGTGCCGAGCGACCTCGCCAAGGGCATCGTCCCTCCGGGCGACGAGATCGTGCCTTACGCCAATCCCAACGATCCTGCCGCAGGCGGCGTCCCCGTCCTCGCGGTGAAGCGTCTTGGCGGCATCAAGGGCGACGAACTGACCGACGCCAAGCAGGCCTTTGATCCGAAGACCAATGCCGCCGTCGTCTCGATCACCTTCAACCAGCAGGGCGGCGAGAAGTTTGCGCGGCTGACCAGCGAGAACGTCGGCAAGCGCTTTGCGATCATCCTCGACGGCAAGGTGCTTTCGGCACCTGCCATGCACGAGGCGATCCTGGGCGGCAGCGCGCAGATCTCGGGCAGCTTCAACGTCCAGTCGGCCACCCAGCTCGCCATCGCGCTGCGTTCGGGTGCGCTGCCGGTCGATCTCACCGTCGTCGAGGAACGCACCGTCGGTCCCGACCTCGGCGCCGATTCGATCCAGAAGGGCGTCGTCGCCATGGGCGTCGGCACCGTGCTGCTGATGCTGTTCATCTTCTTCACTTATGGCCGCTTCGGCGTCTATGCGAACGTCGCGCTGTTCATCAACGTGCTGATGATCCTCGGGATCATGGCGGTGCTGGGCACGACCCTGACGCTGCCGGGTATCGCCGGTTTCGTGCTCACCATCGGTGCCGCGGTCGACGCCAACGTGCTCATCTACGAGCGCATCCGCGAGGAACGCCATCGCGGCCGCCGCGTCGTGCAGGCGGTGGAACTGGGCTACAAGGAGGCGAGCCGCGCCATCTTCGACGCCAACATCACCAACTCGATCGCCGCCGTGCTGATGTTCGCCTTCGGCTCGGGTCCGGTTCGCGGTTTCGCGGTCGTGCTGATGATCGGCATCGTTACCTCGGTGTTCACCGCCGTCACGATGAGCCGCATGTGGGTTGCGGGCTGGCTGCGTCGCGCCCGTCCCAGCGACCTGAACGTATAAAGGTACTGGCGCATGAAGCTCCTCAAGCTCATTCCCGATCACACGAACATCCACTTCCTGCGCTGGCAGTGGCCGTTCTTCATCACCAACCTGCTGGCGATGGCCGCCTCGATCGTGCTGCTGTTCACCCACGGGCTGAACCTCGGCGTCGATTTCGTCGGCGGCCAGATGATCCGCGTGACGTTCGAACAGAGCGCCACCGCTCCGGTCGCCAAGCTGCGTGACAGCGTCGATGCGCTCGGCTTCGGCGAGCCGGTGATCCAGACCTTCGGCAAGCCGAACGAAGTCTCCGTGCGCATGAAGCTGCCGGAAGGTTCGGAGGACAATCCGAAGCTGGCCGACGGCATGGCCCGCAAGATCACCGCGAAGGTCCGTCAGGACTTCGCCGACGCCCGCGTCGACGGCGTCGATTCGGTCTCGGGCAAAGTCTCGGGCGAGCTGTTCCACACCGGGATGCTCGCACTGGGTCTCGCGATGATCTGCATCTCGATCTACATCTGGATCCGCTTCGAATGGCAGTTCGCGGTCGGCGCGCTCTTCGCGCTGGTGCAGGATATCCTGCTGACCGTTGGCATGTTCTCGCTGACGCAGATGGAGTTCGACCTCAACATTGTCGCCGCACTGCTGACGCTGCTGGGCTACTCGCTGAACGACAAGATCGTCGTCTACGACCGTATCCGCGAGAACATGAAGAAGCATCGCCGCATGCCGATGAACGAGCTGCTCGACCTCTCGGTGAACGAGACGCTGTCGCGCACGATCGCGACTTCGCTGTCGGTGCTGATCATGCTCGTGTCGCTGCTGTTCCTCGGCCCCGACGTGATCTTCGGCTTCACCGCCGCGATCACCCTGGGCATCTTCATCGGGACCTACAGCTCGATCTTCATGTCGGCGCCGATCCTGATCTGGCTGGGCGTGAAGTCGGACACGTTCGTGAAGCAGGAAAGCGATATCGACCGTCAGGACCGTCTCGCCCGCGAAGGCGGCGCGCGTCCCTAAGCATCATGCCCTGAGGGTAGCGATAGCTGAAAAACGAAAAGGCCGCTCCCACAAGGAGCGGCCTTTTTTGATTCAGGCGGCGGCGGTGATCGCTTCGCCTGCGAGCACGTCGCGCCAGAAGCAGACGAGGTTCTGGGCATTCACGCCCCAGGAGAAGCGACTGACATGGGCGGAAACGTCTGCCTGGCTGGGCGGATCGGTGAGGATATCGCGCACGGCTTCGGCAATGGCTTCGGGGGTGCGCGCGGCGATGCGACCGGCGGTCTCGTCCTGCACCACCTCGCGGGCGCCGCCGATGTCGGGGATGACGATCGGGGTGCCGCAGGCCAGCCCCTCGATCCAGACATTGGCAAGGCCCTCGCTGGCGGAGGGCAGCACCAGCACGTCGGCGGCGCAGAGCACATGCGGCAGGAGGTCATGGCCGACGAGGCCGAGGAACTGCACCCGCTCGCCCACGCCCAGCCGCTCGGCGAGAGCGCGCAGGGGTTTCTCGTCCTCGCCCGCGCCCGCTAGCGCGAGATGGGCGTCCGGAAGCCGGGCGAGCGCCTCGATCACCAGCCTTTGCCCCTTGCGCGGGATCAGCGAGCCGGGGGTGACGATCAGCGGTCCCTGCGACCAGATGCCGAGATTGGGCATGGCCGAGACGAGCGCGCGGGCGGCGCCGCGCTCGATGGGGTGGAAACGCTCGCGGTCGAGGCCGGTGTAGTGCACGCCGATGCGCTCGCGCGGCATGCCGAGCGCGACCATGTCCTCGCGCAGGGCGCGGCTCACCGCCAGCATTCCGGCGGCCTGATGCGCGGCCTGTTGCATCTGTTTCAGCGCGGCGGGGCGCTGGCCCCAGTAATGGATATCGGCGCCGCGCGACTTGATGGTCAGCGGCAGGCCCAATTCGCGCGCGACGATCGCGGCGGCGGGGCCGTCCGGAAAGAAGAACTGTGCGTCCACGAGGTCGAAGGGCTGCTCGGAATGGAGGCGGCGCACAAGCGGCAGCACGGCGCGGGCGATGCGGACCGGGTTGCTGTCGCCGCCGATCTTCGGGATCAGGGTGAACTTGGGATAAAGCACCGGCAGGCCCGAGACCTCGCCGCGTTCCGGGATGGCCGCCAGTTTATCATAGGGATGGCGACGGGAGAGCGGCCAGGGCGGAATGCCGATCGGGCTGACCATGGTGAGGTCAATATCGCCCGCCGCCGCAATGGCCCGCATCTGGTTGCCGACGAAGATCCCGAAGGACGGCTTCACCGGATTGGGAAACAGCGTGGCGATGGAGAGGATGCGCATGACTTCCCTTTACCGGGCGAAAGTTAGAGCTTTCTGACGAGCATCTCCGCAACGGCCAGCCATTGGGGATGTTCCACTGCGATGACGGGCTGGCCGCTGGTCGGGGGCAGCAGGGTAAGCCGCTCGCGGCTGCCGTCGATCAGGCGCCCGAACGCGAAGCGGCCGCCGGGCAGGGGGGCGAGAACGTCGCGGTTGACCAGCTTCGGCGCCTCCTGCGGCGGCGACTGGCGCAGCCAGACCTGATCCCCGGCGCGGTACTCGCCGCTGGACTGTTCGACGTCCATCACCATCCACGGCGTATCGGCGGCAAGATCGCTCGGCAGGATCGCCTCGCGCCGGGTGCGCGGACTGTCGGCACCGTTTTCGGTGAGCACCGCCGTGACCATGGCGGGCACTGCGCTCTCGCTGCGCAGCAGGCGTTCCGGCTCGATATCCAGCGCCTTTGCGATCCGGTTCATCCAGGCGAGCGAGAGGTTGCGCGTGCCGGTCTCCAGCCGCCCGATGGTCTGCGCGGTCGTCGGCGGCAGGCAGGCGGCGGCGACGTCGGCGAGCGTCAGGCCCTTCTGCAGGCGAATGTCGCGAATGCGGTTTATCATCCTGAATGCGCTCGCATAACCGTTCTGGTTTTCCAAGTCCCGACATGGTGCCATTCTGGAGCCTGTTCGCACAAGGCTCCCGCTGCGCTCAAATTAATCCGTTTCGGCACCGGAGTTTCGTTGCGGTCCGGCGAAAGGAGCGGCACCTTCGGTGTTACCACCGTATCCCGGGAGAACAGAATGTATCGCCGCGAATTCATGGCCACCGCAGGTGCCGGTCTGGCCTGGAGCCTGCTGGCCTCGCGCCATGCGATGGCCGCCGTCACGGCGGGGACCGCCGCCGACACGGCCTTCTATGCGAAGCTCGACGGGCTGTTCTATGACGCGCTGGCGCAAAGCCCGGAAATGGCCAGCTCGCTCGGCCTCGACAAGGGCAAGTACGCGGGCCTGAAGTCCCGCCTGTCCGACGGCAGCGCCAAGGGCCGCGCCGCGGATCTGGCGCTCGGCCACAAGGCGATCGCCGAAGTCGAGAAAGTCGATCCCGCGCCGCTCAGCGAGACGGGGCGGCGCAACCGCGAACTGGCGCTCTACCAGCTGCGTCAGCGGGTGGTTGCGCAGGACAGCTTTAACCTCGAAAGCGCCCAGCGGCCCTATCTCATCACCCAGCAGGGCGGTGCCTATTTTTCGCTGCCCGATTTTCTCGACAGCCGCCACACGATCGAGACCAGGGACGATGCCGAGGCCTATCTCGCGCGTCTCTCGGCTTTCAAGACCGCGCTCGACGACGAGACCGAACTCCAGAAGGACTATGGCGCGCAGGGCGTAGTGGCGCCGGGCTGGTCGCTCGATCTGGCGCTCGGGCAGATGGCGAAATTGCGCGACACGCCTGCTGCCGAGAGCGGGTTGGTGACGTCGCTGGCCAAGCGTACGGCGGCCAAGGGCATCGCCGGCGACTGGGCGGCACAGGCTTCGGCCATTCTCGAAAAGCAGGTCCATCCGGCGCTCGACCGGCAGATCGCGCTGCTGAAGGCGCAGCGTCCGACCACGGCGGCGGGCGACGGCGCCTGGCGTCTCAGGCGGGGCGACGAAATCTATGCCGAGGCGCTGAAGCAGGCGACTACGACCGACTATACGCCGGAGGAAGTCCACAAGATCGGCCTCGAACAGGTCGCCGATCTCACCGCGCAGCTCGACACGATCCTCAAGTCCACCGGCCTCACCCAAGGCGCGGTCGGCACCCGGCTCGATGCGCTGAACAAGCGGCCGGACCAGCTTTACGCGAACACCGATGCCGGGCGCAGCGAGCTTATAGCGGCGCTCAATGAGGGCATTCGCCAGATGTATGCGAAGCTGCCGCAGGCCTTCGACAATCCGCCGCAGCAGCCGCTCGAAATCCGCCGCGTGCCGCCGGAAATCCAGGACGGCGCCTCGAACGGCTATTACTACCGCGCGCCGCTCGATGGGTCGCGCCCGGCGATCTACTGGATCAACCTCAAGGACGTGGGCGACTGGCCGAAGTACACCCTGCCGTCGCTGACCTATCACGAGGGCGTTCCCGGCCACCACCTCCAGGGCGGCTATGCCCAGACCGGCGGCGAACTGCCGATGCTGCTGAAAAACAGCTTCATCTCCGCTTATGGCGAGGGCTGGGCGCTCTACGCCGAGCAGCTTGCCGACGAATTGGGCGGCTACAGCGGGCTGGAACGCGCGGGCTATCTCCAGAGCTACCTGTTCCGCGCCGCGCGCCTGGTGATCGACACCGGCCTCCACCACTATCGCTGGAGTCGCGAGAAAGCGGCGGACTACATGGTCGAAACGGTCGGCTTCGCCCGCCCGCGCTCGCTGCGCGAGGTCGAGCGCTATTGCACGATGATCGGGCAGGCCTGTTCGTACAAGATGGGCCACACGGCCTGGGTCAAGGCGCGCCAGCGAGCGCAGGCGGCACTGGGGGACGGCTTCACCCTGCCGTGGTTCCACGCGATCCTCGCCGAAGGGGTGATGCCGCTGTCGATGCTAGACAAGCGGGTGGACGAGCGCATCACCGAGCGCCTCAAGGGGAAGTAAGGCGCGAGGGGAATCCTTGGTAGAGGGATGTAGCGAAATATCACTCCGTCGCCCCCGCGAAGGCGGGGCCCCGCTTTTCTTGTCCCGCAGCGCGGACGTTGAAGAAGAAGCGGGATCCCCGCCTTCGCGGGGATGACGAGATTGGTTTGCGGGAACGGCTTGCGAGGGCGCTTATCCTTCGACCTGTTCCGCCAGTTCCAGCCAGCGTTCCTCGGCGGCGTCTTTCTCGCCGCGCGCCTTTTCGATGGCGGCGGAGAGGCTGGCGAACTTCGCCGGATCGCGGGTGTAGAGCGCCGGGTCGGCCATGGCCGCCTCGTCGCGGACGATCGACGCTTCCAGATCCTCGATCTTCTTGGGCAGCAGCTCGTAGTCGCGCTGGTCCTTGTAGGAGAGCTTGCCCTTCTTCGGCGGCATCGGCGGAGGCGGCGCGGCGTTATCGCCTTTCGTCTTGGCTTTCCCTGCGCTCGTGCGCTCGCGGCGCTTGGCTTCCCAGTCGGCATAGCCGCCCGCGATCACGTCGATATGCCCCGAGCCGTCGAGGCCGAGCGTGACGTTGACGGTGCGGTCGAGGAAGTCGCGGTCGTGGCTGACGATCAGCACGGTGCCGTCGTAGTCCGCAATCACTTCCTGAAGCAGGTCGAGCGTTTCGAGGTCGAGGTCGTTGGTCGGCTCGTCGAGCACCAGCAGGTTCGAGGTGCGGGCGAATTCGCGGGCGAACAGCAGGCGCGAGCGTTCGCCGCCCGACAGGGTGCCGACTTTCGCCTCTACCAGGCCGGGGTCGAACAGGAAGTCCTTGAGATAGCCCTGGATATGCTTGCGCACACCGACGACGTCGATCCATTCGCCGCCTTCGGCCAGCACGTCGCGGATGCGCATCTCGGGGCTCATCCGGCTGCGCTGCTGGTCGATCACGGTGGCGTCGAGCGTGGCCGCGCGCGTCACCGTGCCCTCGTCGGGCTGAAGCTCGCCCATCAGGACCTTGAGCAGCGTCGTCTTGCCGGACCCGTTCGCACCGACCACGCCGATGCGGTCGCCGCGCTGGATGCGCAAGTTGAAGTCCTTGATGACCGTGCGGTCTCCGAACTTCTTGGTCACATGCTCGGCGACGATGACCGACTTGGTCTTGCTGTCGTCGGCCACAACCGCCAGCTTGGCGGCGCCTTGCGGCCCCATCATCGAGGCCCGCTGGGCACGCATTTCCCAGAGCTTGGCAAGGCGGCCCTGGTTGCGCTTGCGCCGCGCGGTGACGCCGCGCTCCAGCCAGTGCGCCTCGATCTTGAGCTTGGCGTCGAGCTTCTGGGCGGCGCGCGCTTCCTCGGCGTAGACTTCCTCTTCCCAGGCTTCGTAGCCGCCGAAGCCGATGTCGCGGCGGCGCAGGCCGCCGCGGTCGAGCCAGAGCGTGGCATTGGTCAGGCGGGTCAGGAACGTACGGTCGTGGCTGATGACCACGAAAGCGCCGTTGTAGCGCTGGAGCCAGGATTCCAGCCAGTCGATCGCGGCAAGGTCGAGGTGGTTGGTCGGCTCGTCGAGCAGCAGCAGGTCCGGCTCGGAGGCAAGGGCGCGGCAAAGCGCGGCGCGGCGGCGCTCACCGCCCGAGGCGCTCTTGGCCTCGCGCGAGAGATCGATGCCGAGTTGGTCGGCGATGGCTTCCACTTCGTGCTGCTGCGGGGCATCGTCGCCGTGGATGGCGAAGTCGAGCAGGGTGTCGAAGCCGGTGAAGAACGGGTCCTGCTCCAGCGTCACCACGCGGGTGCCGGGCTGGACCGAGCGGGTGCCCTTGTCGGCATCGACAGTGCCCGCGATCAGCTTGAGCAGCGTCGTCTTGCCCGCGCCGTTGCGGCCGATCAGGGCCAGCCGGTCGCGCGGGGCGATGTTGATGTCGAGGTCCTGGAACAGCCAGCCGGAGCCCTGGATCAGGCCGAGGTTTTCCCAGCTGAGAATTGGTGCAAGTGCCATGGCGCGCGCCCTACAGGGCGGAACAGGGGGCTGGCAAGCCAGAGCAGGTGTGTGGGATTCGTGCAACAGGGGAAATGCGGTGCCACCTTCGCGCCACATTCAGGACTTGTTCAAGGCCAGACGGTTAGGCAGCAAGGCGATATGAACAAGTCCCTTTCCTCTCTGACGGTCGCAGCCTCCCTGGCATTTGCCGCGTTTGGCATGGTCGGACCGTCGCTCACCGCCCACGCCGCCGATCCCGGCGGCGAGCAGGGCGAAGTGCGCCGCGAACGCCGGGCGGGCAATGTTCTCTCCCTGCCCGATATCGAGCGGCAGGTCCTGCCGCGCATGTCGGGAATGCAGTATCTCGGCCCGGAATTCGATTCCGCCGCCATGGCTTACCGGCTGAAGTTCATCCGCAACGGCAAGGTCTTCTTCGTCGATGTCGACGCCCGGACGGGCCGTGTGATCGGCCAGTCGCGTTAGTTGGGTGTATTGAGGTGGGGATGAACCGTACTCGTTCATCTTTACGTTCATAATTGAACGCCTAATGCTAACAGCGAAGCCCAAGCGCTGGAACCAAGCCGGTTCCCGTCGCTTGACGCTCCTGGGTCCCTGTCCCATTTCAGAGGCTCCTGTTTCAGACCCCCTCGCTTAGGGAGAGATCGAATTGCGCATCCTGATCGTCGAGGATGAACCCACGCTCGGCAACCAGCTCAAGACCACGCTGGAGCAGACCGGCTATGCCGTAGACTTGTCCGTCGACGGCGAGGACGGCCACTTCCTGGGTTCGACCGAAGACTACGACGCCGTCATCCTCGACCTCGGCCTGCCCGAGATCGACGGGCTGACCGTGCTCGGCATGTGGCGCCGGGAAGGGCGCAATTTCCCGGTTTTGGTGCTGACCGCGCGCGATTCCTGGTCGGACAAGGTGGCGGGTCTCGATGCCGGCGCCGACGACTATCTCGCCAAGCCGTTCCAGACCGAGGAACTGATCGCCCGCCTGCGCGCGCTGATCCGCCGGGCCTCGGGCAATACCTCTAGCGAACTGACCGCGGGCGAGGTGCGCCTCGACACCCGCTCGGGCCGCGTCACGCTGGACGGCGAGCCGGTGAAGCTCACCGCGCAGGAATACAAGCTGCTGTCCTACCTGATGCATCACAAGGGTAAGGTGGTCAGCCGCACCGAACTGATCGAGCATATCTACGATCAGGACTTCGATCGCGATTCGAACACGATCGAGGTCTTCGTCACCCGCATCCGCAAGAAGCTGGGTGCCGATGTGATCACCACGATTCGCGGCCTTGGCTACAGCCTCGACGATCCCGCAGAGCCAGGTCGGGGCTGAGGACGCCGGGAGCGATCAGGTGCAGGAAGGAGAAGTGCGCGAAGAGGAGAACCTGAATCAGGTCGGCCCGCGCATGAAGGCGTCCAACACCGGATCGCTGGCCCGGCGCATGATGCTGATCGCGGCGGGGTGGATCTTCATCCTGCTGCTGGTCGGCGGCCTCGCTCTCGATCGCACGCTGACCGGCCTCATCTCGCGCAATTTCGACGAACAGCTCGGCTACATGCTGACCGGCATGATCGGCTCGGCGGAGATCGGGCCGGACGGGGAAGTGTTCTTCATCCGCCCGCTCGGCGACCAGCGCTTTCTGGAGCCGAATTCCGGCCTCTACTGGCAGATCCGCGCCAAGGGGCACGAGGATTTCCCCTCGCGCTCGCTCTGGGATCGCACGCTGAACGTGCCTGCCGACCACTTCGACGCGCAGCCGCACGTCTATGACAGCGATCAGTTCGCCGGCGAGCCTCTGCGGGTGATGGAGCGCTCGATCATCCTGCCGGGTAGCGATTCGAAGTGGATGTTCACCGTCGCTGCCAGCCGCGTGGACCTCAACGAACAGCTCAAGATGGTGCGCGGCATCCTGGTCTACAGCTTCGTCGCGCTGGGCTTCGGCCTCCTGCTGATGGCTGGGATGCAGACCTGGTACGGCCTGTTCCCGCTGCGCCATGTCCGCCGCGCGATCCAGAAGCTGCGCACCACCGGGGCCAGCCGCGTCAACCACCCGTTGCCGCAGGAAGTGCAGCCGCTGGTCGAGGAACTGAACGCGCTGCTCGCCCATACCGAGCGTCAGGCCGAGGAAGCGCGCACCCATGCGGGCAACCTTGCCCATGCGCTGAAGACCCCGCTGACGGTGGTGATGAACGCGGCCACTGCCAAGTCGCCGGACCTTGCCGATACCGTCATCCGCGAGGCGGCGGTCATGCGGCGGCAGGTCGATCACCATCTGGCGCGCGCCCGCGCGGTCGGCCGTCGCGCGGTCGGCCAGTCGCGCGCGGAACTCTGGCCGAGCCTCGAAGCCGTGCTTCGCGCGGTGGAGCGGCTTTACGATCAGGCGCGTCTCGATCTCGACGGCAACCGCGAGGCAGTGGTCGCGCTGGAGAAGCAGGACCTTGAGGAAATCCTCGGCAACCTGATCGAGAACGCCGCGAAATACGGCGGCGGCAGCGTCTTCGTGACGGTCGATCCGGACCGCGAGGCGCCGCTATGCGAAGTCTGGATCGAGGACGACGGCATGGGCATTCCCGAGGCCGAGCGCATCCGCATCTTCGATCGCGGCGCCCGACTCGACACCGGCAAGCCCGGCACCGGGCTGGGCCTTGCCATCGTGCGCGATGTCGTGGAAATCTACGGCGGCACCGTGGAACTCGACGAAAGCGAGGATCTCGGCGGTTTGCTGGTGAAGCTCAAGCTCCCGCGCGTGATCGGCTAGGCCTGATTTTCGGGGGAACCGGAGCGGAGGCGGTTGCGGCTGCGTTCAATCGTCCCCATGGGCGCGGTTCGTCAGATCAAGGATTTCCCATGACCGATTCCATTTCCCTTTCGCTTTCCTCCGACGAGATCGAGATCATCGTCGATGCGCTGGAAGCCGATCTCGAAGGCTATGTCGAGGCGGCCAAGGAAGCACGCGGCAACAACAACCGCGAGGACGTGACCACCTTCACCGAAGCCGCCACGCGCATCCAGACCCTGATGACGAAGCTTCAGGATCTGGTCGAAGAGTAAGAAAAAGCGAGGCGTCGTCCTGGGTGTGGTCCGGGACGACGGCCTTGCCAAGCTTCATCAGGCCTCGTTCTTGGCCCGCTCGTGATGGCGGATCACTTCGTCGATGATGAAGCGGATGAATTTCTCGCCGAAGTCGGGATCGAGGTTTGCGTCTTCCGCCAGCTTGCGCAGGCGCACGATCTGGCGCTCCTCGCGGCCGGGATCGGAGGCGGGAAGATCCTTCTCGGCCTTGTAGGCGCCGACGGCTTGGGTGATCCGGAAGCGTTCCGCCAGCATGTGGATGAGCGCGGCGTCGATATTGTCGATGCTCGCGCGGAAGCTGGCGAGAACGGGGTCGGCTGCGGGAGTTTCCTGGGTCATCGCGAGGTCCGCTAGCACGGGTTCGCCGCCGCTTCCAGTCGGCGTGTTTGCTCCAGGCATGGCATTCGCTCTTGCGTTACGAGCGCCGAACGCGCAATGCGCGGGGCGATGAGTGCCGACGTTCTCCCCCTGCGCGCACGCGGGTCGCAGCCAACCCTCGCTCCCATGCTGGCGGTTACCGCTGCCGGCATGAACAGCGTCAACGCCGTCATCCTTGACCGGATGCAGAGCGAGATTCCCCTCATTCCGGCGCTGGCCGGGCACCTGATCGCGGGCGGCGGCAAGCGCATGCGCCCGATGCTGATGGTGGCCGCCGCCGAGCTTTGCGGCTATCAGGGCACCCGCCACCACCGGCTGGCCGCCGCCGTGGAGTTCCTCCACACGGCCACGCTCCTGCACGACGACGTCGTCGACGGTTCCGACATGCGCCGCGGCAAGGCCGCCGCGAACATCGTGTTCGGCAATCCGGCGACGGTGCTAGTGGGCGATTTCCTGTTCACCCGCGCGTTCGAGCTGATGGTCGAGGACGGCAGCCTCAAGGTCCTCAAGATCTTCTCGAAAGCCAGCTCGATCATTGCCGAGGGCGAAGTCGACCAGCTCACCGCCCAGCGCCGGATCGAGACGAGCGAGGAGCACTACCTCCAGATCATCGGTTCGAAGACCGCCGCGCTCTTCGCCGCCGCCACCCGCATTTCGGCAGTGGTCGCGGAAAAGACCGACGCGGAAGAGCAGGCGCTCGACGCCTATGGCCGCAACCTCGGCATTGCCTTCCAGCTGGTGGACGATGCGATCGACTACGATTCCGAGGCTGCCGAATCGGGCAAGGACAAGGGCGACGATTTCCGCGAGGGCAAGATGACCCTGCCGGTGATCCTGGCCTATGCGCGCGGCAATGCCGAGGAGCGCAAGTTCTGGGAAGAAGCCATCGCCGGTTTCCGCACCGAGGACGAGGACCTTGCCCATGCAGTCGAGCTTATCAACCGCCACGGCTGCGTAGAGGCCACGCGCGAACGGGCGCGGCTCTACGGCCAGCGCGCCATCGACGCGATCTCGATCTTCCCGGCGGGCGCCGCGCGCGATGCCATGTGCGAGGCAGTCGAGTTCGCGATCGCGCGTCGTTACTGAGCCGATTTTCGCACGACCCTTTGGGAATCGAACGCCGGGCAGGTTCTGTCCGGCGTTTTCGTATGTGCTCGGCAACAAGGTTGCTGCAGCGGTAACGTTGATGTGCAGGCCTGCTATTGCGACATTGGCATTGCATCTTGGTTCAGCGGAAAGAATCTATCCGGTTGATGCTATAAATAAATACCTATAGAATTTGGGTATTACGAATTCCTGTTTCGGGGGATCGTCGATGCCGCGATCTGGTCTGTTCGCAATTCGGATGGTCGTTTTTGGCGGTTTTATTGCCGGCCTTTGTGCTATTCCAGCAGCGAAGGCCGGGGAGGGGGGGTTCGGCATCGGGCCTGCGGACACGGAAGTCGGGCATCCCGTTACGACGCGGCAGGATGATATCGTGGCACCCGAGCGAGCGGAGCCGGAAGCGTCCGTTGCACCAAGGTACGCGCCGGGCCGCAAGGGCACCGGCTGGACGCTGATCGTCAGCCCTTACGTCTGGGGTGCGTCGCTGGGCGGCGATCTGGGGCTCGCGGGCCTACAGACCCCGGCGCACCTGCCGTTTCGCGATATCTTCAAGCATCTCGACCTGGCTGCGATGGGCAATATCGAAGTCGTGAACGACCGCTGGGGCGGCTATCTCGACGCCCAGCACGTCCGGACCTCGCAGACCGAAAAGCTGCTCTCGGTGCCGGTGGACTTGCGTATCCGCACGACGCGGGTGGCGGGGGGCTTCTACTACAAGGCCTGGGTCGTGCCGCTGTCCGGCGATACGGCGTTCGACGCAAGGCGCACGATCTCGTTCGAGCCGACCGTGGGCCTGCGCTGGACCCGTCTGAAGGCGGGCGCCGCCGTGGCGCCGCTGGGGCTGGAGACGGACAGGCGCGCGGGCTGGGTCGATCCTTTCGCGGGCCTTCGCGTGAATGCCGATCTGTCCCGGCACTGGAACCTGTTCGTGCAGGGCGATGTCGGCGGCTTCGGCGCCGGGACCGACGTCAGCGTCAATGCGCTCGCCATGCTGGGCTATCGCACGCATCTGCTGGGCCAGCGGACGATCCTGCGCGGCGGCTATCGCTTCATCTACGAGGATTACAGCCAGGACGACTTCACCGGGCGCGGCAGGTTCGTCTGGGACATGCAGCAGCGCGGCCCGGTGCTCGGCCTTTCCATGCCGTTCTGACCGCCTTTCTTTCCCGCGAAAAGGAGAATGACCATGCTCGTGATGACGAAACTCGGCCGGGCGCTCGCCGCGGTGGCCGCGCCGGGGCTTCTGGTCGCGGGCACTGCCGCCGATGCTTGCACACGGGCGGTTTATCTCGGCCCGAACGGCAATGTCATTACGGCCCGCTCGATGGACTGGAAGAGCGATATCGTCTCCAACTTGTGGATCCTGCCGCGCGGCATTGCCCGAACCGGCGAGGCGGGGCCGAACTCGATCAAGTGGACGGCGAAATACGGCAGTCTCGTCGTCAGCGGCTATGATGTGTCGAGCACCGACGGGGTGAACGAGAAGGGCCTCAACGCCAACATGCTCTGGCTCGTCGAATCGGAATATCCGCATTTCGACGGCAAGGGCAAACCGGGCCTGACGATCGCCGCCTGGGCGCAATATGCCCTCGACAATTTCGCGACCGTGGCCGAGGCCGTGGCGGCGCTGGAGAAGGAGCCGTTCACCGTCGTTACCGACAATGTGCCGGGCGAGAACCGCCTGACGACAGTGCATCTCTCGTTGTCCGATGCCAGCGGAGACAGCGCCATTTTCGAATATATCAAGGGCAAGCTGGTGATCCACCATGGCCGGGAATACCAGGTCATGACCAATTCGCCGACGTATGACGAGCAACTCGCGCTCAATGCCTACTGGAAGGGCATCGGCGGCACGGTGATGTTGCCCGGCACCAATCGCGCGGCGGACCGCTTCGCGCGCGCCTCGTTCTACATCAATGCCATTCCCAAGGAGGAGGACCCGAACAAGGCGCTCGCCTCGGTGTTCAGTGTGATCCGCAATGCCTCGGTCCCCTATGGCATCAATACGCCTGAGCAGCCCAACATTTCCTCCACCCGCTGGCGCATCGTGTTCGACCACAAGCGAGGCCTCTATTTCTTCGAATCGGCGCTAACCCCGAACACTTTCTGGGTGGACCTCAAGAAGATCGATTTCTCGAAGGGGACGGGCAAGGTCAAATGGCTCGACCTTGGACCCAATCAGGATCACACGTTTTCCGGCGAGGTGAACGGCGATTTCGTGGAGCATGCGCCGTTTCGTTTCCTCGGCCTGAGCGGCTGAGTCTCCGCGCTTTACGGCACAGTCCGGCGGTTTTTTGGCACAGGACTTCGCCGTGCAACGATCCTGCAACATCCCTGCAATTGCAGTGGCATGGGAAGCGCCCTATTCAGACGCCGCCATGCCCGCCGAATCCGAGATGGTGACATCGGGCTATCAGCCCGGTTCGCCGCGCCAACGCTTCGTTTCTTCGATCCTCTCCGGGGGATTGATCCTCATTGCGCTGCTTCTGGCGATCTACCAGACCGGCCTCGTTCCCCAACTGGTTGAGAAGACGACCTCGCTGACGACCTTCGATGTCGTCGACCACGACCGCGACAAGGGCGGCGAGAAGCCGGAAAAGCCGAAGCAGCGCGAGGAAAAGAAGACCGAGAAGACCAGCCAGGCGAAAGTCGTCCGGGAAAAGGTGCCGCCGACGCCGCCGGTGGTGAAGCCGGTGGAGGAAAAGCCCGCCTTCACTTTCCTCAAGTTGTCGCGGCAGGAGTTCGCGGCTGCCGACATCGGCAAGATGAAGGGACCGGAACCGGCCCAGGGTTCCGCTGCGCCGAGCGGCGGTTCCGGCGGGACTTACGGTCCCGGCGAAGGTCCGGGCGGGGCCACGCTCTACAATGCCGACTGGTTCCGCCGTCCGACCGACGCGCAGCTCGGCGGCTATCTGCCCGAAAACCGCCCGCGCAGCGGTTGGGGCATGATCGCCTGCCAGACCATCGAGCACTACAAGGTCGAGAACTGCCAGATCCTCGGCGAATCGCCGCGCGGATCGGGCTTCGGACGCGCGGTGCTCAACGCGGCCTGGCAGTTCGAGGTGCTTCCGCCGCGCATCAACGGCAAGCAGCAGCTCGGAACCTGGGTGCGCATCCGCATCGATTACGGCACCAAGGGCGATATCTGAAAAGCGTGTTTGGAAAATGCCCTTCCGGGCATTTTCGTTGCGGCACCAGCCCCAGTTCGTTTAGGCGCCCCCACCCGACCTGCCACTCAAGTATACTGCCGGTGGGCGGTCGGTCCCCTCAGCGAAAAGGTCCCCCGGACCTTTTCGTGCTCTTCGGGGCGGGCGTGGGCTGGTGCCGCAAAATTCGCTTTCAGCGAATTTCAAGCCAGCTGCCAGGCCTTGGCCGAGGCATCGACCCGGCCGAGCATGTCTTCCAGCGTCATGGGCCGGGCGATGTGGAAACCCTGGGCCAGCGAGAACCCGGCGATGCGGGCGCTGAGCAGCTGGTCCTCGGTCTCGATCCCCTCGATCACGCATTCCAGCGAGAGCGCGCGCGCGAGATTGCGGATTGCCGAGATCAGGCGGCGGCCCACGGTTTCGTCGAGGCGCGGGGCGAAGCTGCGGTCGATCTTGACCATGTCGAGCGGCAACTGGTGCAGCGACGAGAGACTGGAATAGCCGGTGCCGAAGTCGTCGAGCGCGATGCGGGCGCCGGTCGCGCGCAGACGTTCGAGCACGGTGCGGGCCGTCTCGAATTCGGCGATCAGTGTCGTTTCGGTGATCTCGAAAAGCAGGCGCCGCGCGTCACAGCCGCTGCGTTCGATACGGTCGAGGAGGGTGGCGATCGTTTCCGTATCGGAAATGTCGTGCCCGGAAAGATTGAACGAGATCGAGATCGGGTGCGGCAGCAAGGCCAGAGTGTCCAGCGCGCGGTCGAACAGTGTGGCGGTCACTTCGCGGGCGCGGCCCACGCGCTCGGCGGCGGCGATCATCTGCTCCGGTGGCACCGCGCCGAGCGTGGGTGAAGTCCAGCGGGCGAGGCACTCGAAGCCGACCGGCTGGTTGCTCTCGGTAGCGATGATCGGCTGATAGGCGACGGACAGTTCCTGCGCGAGATCGGCGCTCTGCAGGGCCGAATCGAGCGCCTGTTCGGAGCGGATCAGGGTTTCCAGCTGGTCCGAGAAGCGCACGCATTGTCCGCGCCGGTGGTTCTTGGCGTGATAGAGCGCGAAGTCGGCCCGGTCGTAGAGCGAATGGGCGTTGCGGGCGCTTTCCGGGTAGATCGAGATTCCCGCCGACCCACCGATCGCCACCGTTACTTCGCCGAGACGGGCGGGCATGCGGATGGCAGTGCAGAATTTCTGGGCGATCGCCTCGGCTTCGTCGGGGCCGCCGGGCACGATGAAGCCGAATTCGTCGCCGCCAAGCCGGGCGATCGTCACGCTCGGGTCGCATTGCGCGATCAGGCGTGTGCCGATCACCTGAAGCAGGCGGTCGCCCTGGGCATGGCCATAAGTGTCGTTGACCGGCTTGAAGCGGTCGAGATCGATCAGCCCGACGCAGAATACCTGATCCTGCGCCGTTTCCAGCAGCCGTTCGAGCGCCGCGAAGAAGTAGCGCCTGTTCGGCAGGCCGGTCAGCGCGTCGGTTTGGGCAAGGCGGGCGTTCTCGTCGCCCAGCGCCTGGGCCTGCCGGCGCTCGACCCGCAACTCGCGCTGGGCCATCTCCAGTTCGACGAAGGAATCGTAGGTGTCGCGCAGGATCTTGAGGATCACGGCGGCGACGAGGGCGATATTGATCGCCACGGCCGTGAGCGTTTCCGACCCCGTGGTCATGCAATAGACGAGGAACATGCCCAGCGCCGTCACGCAGATCAGCAGCGCCGCCGTGGGCAGGAACGTCAGGCAGAACACGCAGCCGAGCACCGTGACGGAGACGAAGACGGCGACGTGGCCATGCTCATAAGGCCCGCCGTAACGGTCGAGGCAGAGCGCCCAGATGGCGAACGTCATGGCGAAGAGCAGCGAAAGCCAGATCGCCTGTTTCATGCGCCGGTGCGCGACATCGGCTTCAAGGTCGCGCTGGGAGACCGGACGCAACCAGACCAGCATGCGAATCAGGCAGCAGGCGATGAGGATCGCGGGGATCGTGAGCGTCAGATAACCCGGTGCCAGTGCGCGATGCGTGTAGGCGAGAATGGCCGCATTGATCGACAAAAGCCCGTAGAGCGGCGGGATTCGTTCGCGCAGGCGCAAGTACTGCGCGACGGGCAGCGGATAGTGCCCGGCGCGGTGCATCTTGCTCTGGATTGAACTGGCATCGGGCAAAACGTGAACTCCTGAGAGTTTTGCTTAAGTACAATTCCTTGATGAAGCGTAGACGTCTCGCTTTATCTCATCCGTTTCGGGTTCGGTTGATATCGGGACGAAGTCTTTCCCGTTGACGCCACCGGCCCTAAGGAGGCGGGCGTGAGCGAGCTTCCCATCCACGCCGTATTGCCCGAAGTCCTGTCCGCATTGCGTGACGGTCCTCACGCCGTGCTGATTGCGCCGCCGGGGGCGGGCAAGACCACGGCTTTGGCCCCGGTTCTGCTGGCCGAACCCTGGTGCACCGGCACGGTGATCCTGCTGTCCCCCCGCCGTGTCGCCGCGCGCGCAGCCGCCGAGCGCATGGCCGAGCAACTGGGCGAGAGGGCCGGCGAGACGATCGGTTACGTCACCCGCCTCGACGTGAAGCGATCGGCGCGCACGCGAGTCGTGGTCATGACCGAGGCGATCTTCGTCTCCACCATCGTCTCCGATCCGGAGCTTTCCGGGGTCTCGGCGGTGCTGTTCGACGAGGCGCACGAGCGCCATCTGGATAGCGACCTCGGCCTAGCGCTCGCGATCGAATCGAGTCAGGTCCTGCGCGACGACCTGCGTATCGTCGTCATGTCCGCAACGATCGACGGCGCGCGTTTTGCGCGTCTGCTGGGCGACAAGGTGCCGGTTATCGAGAGCGAGGGCAAGGCCTGGCCGCTGGCGATTCGCTGGCTCGGCGGCTCGCCCGACCAGCGGATCGAGGATGCTATGGCCTCTGCCGTGTTGACCGCATGGCGCGAGCAGGACGGCGATATCCTCGCCTTCCTGCCCGGCGTGCGCGAGATCGACCGCGTGGGCGAGCGACTCGCTGAAAAGCTGCCGGGGGCGCTGGTTCTGCCGCTGCACGGACAATGCGAACCTTCTGCCCAGCGCGCGGCGATTCGCCGCGATCCGCAAGGGCGTCGCCGGATCGTGCTGTCGACCGCGATTGCGGAAACCTCGCTGACGCTGGAGGGCGTTTCGGTGGTGGTGGACAGCGGCCTCTCGCGCCGCGCGGAGTTCGACAAGGCGGCGGGCGTCACCCGATTGGCGACGCACCGGGCGAGCCGGGCTTCCGCCGCGCAGCGGGCCGGTCGCGCCGCGCGGCAGGGGCCGGGCACCGCCTATCGTCTCTGGGAGGAGGCCGCGCATCCGGGACGGCCCGAGTTCGATCCGCCGGAAATGCTGACCAGCGACCTCGCACCGCTGACGCTCTCGCTGGCGCAGTGGGGTGCGGGCGATCCGGCGGCCATGGCCTGGATCGATCCGCCGCCGGTGCCCGCGCTGGACGCCGCGCGGCGCCAGCTTGAGGCGCTCGGCGCGCTGGACGGAGAAGGGCGGATCACCGCGTTCGGACGCAAGGTCGCGAGCCTGCCGATGGACCCGGCGCAGGCGGCGATGATCCTCCATGCCGCCGAGCGCGGCGCCGCTGGAACCGCCGCGAAGCTCGCCCTGCTGCTTCAGGAGCGCGGGTTGGGCGGACGCAGCGAGGATCTGGCGCAGCGGCTCTCACGCTGGGACGGCGACCGCGCACCGCGCGCGGAAGCCTCGCGCAAGCTGGCGGCGGGCTGGGCACGGCGGGCACGTTCGCTGATCTCCGGTGAGGATGACGGTGAGGACATTCCCGCAGGCGTGCTGCTGGCGCTCGGACGGCCCGACATGGTGGCGCGGCGGCGCGATGCAAGCGGCGAGCATTGGCTCTCGGCCGGGGGCAGGGGCTATGTGCTCGATCCCGCCTCGCCGCTAGCGGCGCGTGAGTGGCTGGTGATCGGCGATGCGCAAGGGCAGGCCAAGGGCGCGCGTATCCTCTCGGGCGCTTCGCTGGAAATGCCCGAAGTCGAGCAGGGCCTCGGAGAAAGAATCGAACGGCACTCGGTCCTGCGCTGGAACGAGGCGGAAGGGCGCGTCGAGGCGCGACTCGAACGGCGCCTCGGGGCGATCACTCTGGCAAGCGGTCCCGATCCCGCGCCCGATCCGGAGGCGATTTCGGCCTTCCTGCTGGAGCGCGTGCGCGAGAAGGGCCTCGATCTCGTTCCGTTCGGGAAGGGCAGTCTCTCGCTGCTGCGCCGCGCGCGCTATGCGGGGATCGCAGCGCTGTCCGAAGCGGCGCTGGTGGAGGATCTCGACGACTGGCTTGGCCCGTTGCTGGGGCGGCGACTCGATGCCATCGACAAGGGCGGGCTGGCCGAGGCCTTGCGCAACCGCCTGAACTGGGACGACCAGCAAAGCCTCGAAAAGCTCGCGCCGCCGGAATTCCGCAGCCCGGCGGGCAGCACCCATGCCATCGACTATGAGGACGATGGCGGTCCCAGCGTCGAGGTGCGGGTGCAGGCGCTGTTCGGGCTGGACCGTCATCCAACCTTCGGGCAGCCCGCGCAGCCGCTCCTCCTGAAGCTGACATCTCCCGCCGGGCGGCCGATCCAGACGACTCGCGACCTGCCCGGATTCTGGCGCGGATCGTGGCGCGACGTGCAGCGCGACATGAAGGGCCGCTATCCCCGGCACCGCTGGCCGGACCAGCCCTGGACCGAAGATCCCAGCCTGAAGACGCGCAATGCGTTCGAGGCATCCAGAAACAAGTGATTTGCGCTTGATTCTCTCCCTGATTCGGAGGCAAAGCGCTGGGCCATGAGTGCACGCATCTATCAGCGCCCGAAGAACGCCATGCAGTCCGGCAAGGCACTGCTGGACCAGTGGGTCCTCGAATTCGTCCCCGCCGAAGCGAAGAAGCCCGATCCCCTGATGGGTTGGGCCGGTTCTGGCGATACCCGGCAGCAGGTTACGCTGAAGTTCCCCGACGTGGATGAAGCCAAGGCCTATGCCGCGCGCTACGGTATCGAGGCCGAAGTGCATGCCACGCCGCCGCGCCGCCTGAAGCTTCAGGCTTACGCCGACAACTTCCGCTGATCCGTCCGCGCCGAGGCGCAGGTTTCTGAGCAATCGGCCCGCCTTTCCGTGAGGGAAGGGCGGGCCGCTGCCGTTATGGGCCGCTGAAGACTTTGCGGTGTTAAAAAGTCGGACAGGCAGGCTGGACAAACCGGACGCGCGCCGCCATAGGGCCGCTCGGGAGTCGGGTGGACGTTTGCGTTCGCCAACCTGGTCAGGTCCGGAAGGAAGCAGCCACAACGGATAGCGGCGGGTCGCCCGGCTCCTTCAGCCCACATCATGACAAATTGATGCCGGACCCGCCGGAAGGCCGGTTTTTGGCTCTGTGTCGTTGATCTGGCCCGATGATCTGGGCTGTGGAGCAAATTGCTTTTCCCCTGACATTCCGGCCTCCAGTCCCTAGTTTGGTAGGCGATGGACGATTCACGCGACATGTTCGGCGATACCCCCCCTTGGGACGACAAGGAGGAGGAAGAGGCTGCTCCGACCCAGGCCGAACTGGAAGAGGCCGGTCAGGCGTCGATGTTCGGCGAACCCGAGCCGCCTGTCTCGGCTGAAGCTGCTGCTGAACCTGTCGCTGCGCCGGTCGAATCGGTTCCGGTCGAAGCGAAGCCCGCTCCTGAACCAAAGCCCGCTGCTGCCGCGCCTTCTGCAACGGCACCCGTCGGCGCTCCGGCGCAGCCCTATCGCGTACTTGCGCGCAAGTACCGCCCGCAGACTTTCGCCGAACTGATCGGTCAGGAAGCGATGGTGCAGACGCTGGCCAACGCCATCAAGCGCGACCGGCTGGCCCATGCCTTCCTGATGACCGGCGTGCGCGGGGTTGGCAAGACTTCGACCGCGCGCCTGATTGCCAAGGCGCTCAACTGCATCGGTCCGGACGGGCAGGGCGGTCCGACGATCGACCCCTGCGGCCAGTGCGAGCCGTGCCAGGCGATTGCCGAAGGCCGCCATATCGACGTGATCGAGATGGACGCCGCCTCGCATACCGGTGTCGACGACGTGCGCGAGATCATCGAGGCGGTGCGCTATGCCGCCGTCTCGGCTCGCTACAAGATCTACATCATCGACGAAGTTCACATGCTGTCGCGCAATGCTTTCAATGCCTTGCTGAAGACACTTGAGGAGCCGCCGGCCCATGTGAAGTTCCTCTTCGCGACCACCGAAGTCGACAAGCTGCCGGTCACGGTGCTGTCGCGCTGCCAGCGCTTCGACTTGCGCCGCATTCCTGCGCCGATGCTGGCCGAACACTTCGCCAAGGTCTGCGGTCTCGAAGGCGTCGAGGCCGAGGACGAGGCGCTCGCCATGGTCGCCGCTGCTGCCGAGGGATCGGTGCGCGATGGTCTGTCGATCCTCGACCAGGCGATTGCCCATGCCGATCTCGATGGAGAAGGTCAGGTCCGCGCCGAGAAGGTGCGCGACATGCTCGGTCTGTCCGACAAGAGCGTGCAGCGCAGCCTCATCACCGCCATTCTCGACGGCAAGGGCGGGGAACTGCTCGAACTCGTGGCGCGGCAGTTCGCTCTGGGTGTCGAGCCGATCGCGATCATGCGCGGGCTGATGACGCTGGTGCACCGCATCGCCGTGGCGCAAGTCGCGGGCGGCGCGCACGATGCGCATTCGGCGGAAGAGCGTGAGGCGATCGAAGGTTGGGCCAAGGCGCTCAAGGCCGGTCAGGTCCACCGCATCTGGCAGCTGCTGCTCAAGGGGCACGAGGAAGTGAAGTCCGCGCCCGACCCGCTGGTGGCGGTGCAGATGGCGCTGCTGCGGATCATGCATGCCTCGGACATGCCGGACCCCGGATCGCTGGTGAAGAAGCTGGAAGAGCTTGCCGCCCGCGCCCCGGCGCCCGCGCTTGCAAGCGGTCCGGAAAGTGGCGCGCAAGGCGGCGCTCCGGCTGCCGTGGCTCCGCCCGCGATCACCGCCGCCATGGTCACGCGTCGCTGGGAAGAGCTGGTCGAGGACGTCGAGCACATGGGCGAGCTTTCGACCGCGAACACCATGCGCATGCAGGTCCGCGTCGTCGAATTGGGGGCCAGTCTGCTGCGCTACGCGCAGCCGCCCGGTTTCAGCGAGGATATCACCGCGCTGCTGCGCGCCTGCCTGACCAAGGCGACGGGCGAGCGCTGGGAAGTCTACAAGGTCGCGGAAGAGGGCGCGCCCGCGCTCATGCTCACGCTGGTCGAGCAGGCCGAAGCGCAGAAGACCGCCGAAAGCGATGCCGTGAACCAGCACCCGCTGGTGCTGGCGACCAAGGCCGCTTTCCCGCAGGCCGAAGTTATCGAAGATGATCGTCCGCTTGCCGTCGGCGGCGGCGGACGCAACTGGAGACGTTAAGATGAAGTCGATGGAAGAGATGCTCCAGGCCGCACAGCAGGCGGCCGAAACCATCCAGAAGCAGATGAACGAGGCGCAGGCCAAGCTCGACGCCATGGAAGTCGAAGGACTTTCGGGCGGCGGACTGGTGAAGATCCGTTGCTCGGCCAAGGGCCGCGTGATCGGCGTAGCGATCGACGACAGCCTGCTCCAGCCCGGCGAGAAGCAGATCCTCGAAGATCTGGTCGCGGCCGCCTACAACGACGCGCGCGTCAAGGCGGACTCGGTCGCCGGTGAGGAACTGGCCAAGGCGCAGCAGGGCATGGGCCTGCCGCCGGGCTTCAAGATGCCGTTCTGATCCTGCGGTCTCTCTCGCTGCGGACCGCCTCGATTCGCGATTTCCATGGGGTAATTTCCGTCAGGTCTGGCGGAAGTTACGGGAAATTGCGCTATATTGGATCAAACCTCCGGTATTTTCCGGAGTTGCGATCTAGGGGAAAGGGGGAAGTGGTGCGACTATCACTTCCACAGTCTTTCGGCGGCGGCGCCATTGCGCGGCGCGAGAGAGACCCCATATCGTCCCGCGCCCCATGTCGTATTGGGAAAGGCCGGGGGGCTCTCAGCTGCCCCGCGTGTGTGTTGAAATGGAAATGACCTTGAACCTGCTTCCACTGCTTCCCCTGCGCGACATCGTCGTGTTTCCCGGCATGGTCGTGCCGCTTTTCGTTGGACGCGAGAAATCGGTGGCCGCGCTCGAAGCGGCGATGGCGGGTGAAAAGGACATCTTCCTGCTCGCGCAGCTCGATCCGGGCTGCGACGATCCGGACCGCGACGATCTCTACGATACCGGCGTCATCGCCAGCGTCCTCCAACTGCTGAAGCTGCCGGACGGCACCGTGCGCGTGCTGGTCGAAGGTCAGGAGCGGGCGAAGCTGGAGACCCTGCGCACCGAGCAGTCCGCCGAGGGCGAGATGCTGGTGGCCCAGGTCGAGCGCGTCGAGCCGGTCGAGGCGGACGGCACAGAAACCGAAGCGATGATGCGTTCAGTGGTCGAGCAGTTCGGCGAATATGCCAAGCTCAACAAGAAGCTCTCGCAGGATGCGGGCGACCAGCTTGGCGAGATCGAGGATGCGGCCAAGCTGGCCGATACCATCGCCGCGCAGCTTTCCGCCAAAGTGGGCGACAAGCAGGCCGTGCTTTCGGAAGCCGACCCGCTCAAGCGCCTCGAAATGGTCTATTCCTTCATGGAAGGCGAACTCGGCGTCCTGCAGGTCGAGCGCAAGATCCGTGGCCGCGTGAAGCGCCAGATGGAAAAGACCCAGCGCGAATATTACCTCAACGAGCAGCTCAAGGCGATCCAGTCGGAACTCGGCGGCGGCGACGGCGAGGAAGCGAACGAGCTTCAGGAGCTTCAGGAGCGGATCGAAGCCACGCGCCTGTCGAAGGAAGCCCGCGAAAAGGCCACGGCGGAGCTGAAGAAGCTCAAGTCGATGCAGCCGATGAGCGCCGAGGCGACGGTCATCCGCAATTACCTCGACGTGCTGCTAGGCCTGCCCTGGGGCAAGAAGAGCAAGCTCAAGCGCGACATTTCCTCTGCGCAGGAAATTCTCGATGCCGATCACTACGCGCTCGACAAGGTCAAGGACCGCATCGTCGAATATCTGGCCGTGCAGGCGCGCACCAACAAGCTGAAGGGGCCGATCCTGTGCCTCGTCGGCCCGCCGGGCGTCGGCAAGACCTCGCTCGGCAAGTCGATCGCCAAGGCGACGGGCCGCGAGTTCATCCGCCAGTCGCTGGGCGGCGTGCGCGACGAAGCCGAGATTCGCGGCCACCGCCGTACTTACATCGGCTCGCTGCCGGGCAAGATCGTCACCAACCTCAAGAAGGCCGGCAAGTCGAACCCGCTGTTCCTGCTCGACGAGATCGACAAGCTGGGCCAGGACTTCCGCGGCGATCCGGCTTCGGCGCTGCTCGAAGTGCTCGATCCGGAGCAGAACGCGAAGTTCCAGGACCACTACCTCGAGCTCGACATCGACCTGTCGGACGTGATGTTCGTCTGCACCGCGAACAGCCTGAATCTGCCGCAGCCGCTGCTCGACCGCATGGAGATCATCCGTCTCGAAGGCTACACCGAGGACGAGAAGGTCGAGATCGCCGAGCGGCACCTCGTGCGCAAGCAGGTCGAGGCGCATGGCCTGAAGAAGGGTGAGTTCACGCTGACCCAGGACGGGCTGCGCGACCTGATCCGCTACTACACCCGCGAGGCGGGCGTGCGTACGCTGGAGCGCGAGATCGCCAAGCTGGCGCGCAAGTCGCTGCGCCAGATCCTCGAAGGCAAGGCCACCGAGGTCACGATCACTCCGGAAAACCTCTCCGAGTTCGCGGGCGTGCGCAAGTTCCGCCACGGCGTGGGCGAGGAAGAACATCAGGTGGGCGCCGTCACCGGTCTCGCCTGGACCGAAGTGGGCGGCGAACTGCTGACCATCGAGAGCGTGACCGTGCCCGGCAAGGGCCAGATCAAGGCGACCGGCAAGCTCGGCGACGTGATGAGCGAGTCGATCCAGGCTGCCTTCAGTTTCGTGAAGGCGCGCTCGCCCGCTTACGGCATCAAGCCCTCGACGATCCAGAAGAAGGACATCCACATCCACCTGCCCGAAGGCGCGGTGCCCAAGGACGGTCCTTCGGCGGGTATCGGCATGGTCACCTCGATCGTCTCGACGCTGAGCGGGGTGCCGGTGCGCAAGGACGTCGCCATGACCGGCGAAGTCACCCTGCGCGGCCGGGTGCTGCCGATCGGCGGTCTGAAGGAGAAACTGCTGGCGGCTCTGCGCGGCGGTATCACCACCGTGCTGATCCCCGAAGAGAACCGGAAGGACCTCGCGGAGATTCCCGAGAACGTGAAACAGGGTCTTGATATCATTCCCGTTTCGCATGTCGACGAAGTGCTGGCCAAGGCCCTCACCGAGCCGCTCGAAGCCATCGAGTGGACTGAGGCGGACGAACTGGCCGCAGCGCCTTCGCAGACGCCGTCGCCTTCCGCCACCGCGCACTGAATATGTCGCGGAACGCTCTTTCCATTTCCGGAAATAGCGTTCCGGCGGCAATTTTCGGTCGATATTGACGGTCGAAAAGAAAGTCTTTTGCGCAGAGCGCTTGTCATGGGCAAGCGCACGCTGTAACGGCCCCCTTCCTGCCGCGCGTCTCGCCGCAGGATTTTGCTAGAAGGATCTTGAAATGGGTTACCGGGTTGCCGTCGTCGGCGCGACCGGAAATGTCGGCCGCGAAATGCTCAACATCCTCGCCGAACGCGAATTCCCCTGCGACGAAATCGCAGCGCTGGCTTCGTCGCGTTCGACCGGGACCGAGATTGAATTCGGCGAAACCGGCAAAATGCTCAAAGTAAAGAACATCGAGCATTTCGATTTCACCGGCTGGGATATTGCGCTGTTCGCCGCAGGTTCCGAGCCGACCAAGATTTACGCGCCGAAGGCCGCTGCCGCGGGCTGCGTGGTGATCGACAACTCGTCGCTCTACCGCATGGACCCCGACGTGCCGCTGATCGTGCCGGAAGTGAACCCGGAAGCGATCGACGGTTACAAGGCGCGCAACATCATCGCCAACCCCAACTGCTCGACCGCGCAGATGGTGGTGGCGCTGAAGCCGCTGCACGACAAGGCCAAGATCAAGCGCGTCGTCGTCTCGACCTACCAGTCGGTTTCCGGCGCCGGTAAGCCGGGCCTCGACGAGCTGTTCGAGCAGAGCCGCGCGATCTTCGTGGGCGATCCGGTGGAACCCAGGAAGTTCACCAAGCAGATCGCCTTCAACGTGATCCCGCACATCGACGTCTTCCTCGACGACGGTTCCACCAAGGAAGAGTGGAAGATGGTGGTCGAGACCAAGAAGATCCTCGATCCCAAGATCAAGCTGCAGGCCACTTGCGTGCGCGTGCCGGTCTTCGTCGGCCACTCGGAATCGCTGAACATCGAGTTCGAGAACGAGATTTCGGCCGAGGAAGCACAGGACATCCTGCGCGAGGCGCCGGGCATCATGCTCGTCGACAAGCGTGAAGACGGCGGATACGTCACTCCGATCGAGAGCGTCGGCGACAGCGCGACCTACGTGAGCCGCGTTCGCGAGGACCCGACGGTGGAGAATGGCCTGGCCCTGTGGTGCGTCTCGGACAACCTGCGCAAGGGCGCCGCGCTCAACGCGGTGCAGATCGCCGAACTGCTGGGCCGCCGTCACCTCAAGAAGGGCTGACCCGGCGGGTTTCGGCCCGAACCGATAGAAAAGGCCTGCGGAGCGTTCGCTTCGCAGGCCTTTTCTTGTGCGGCTCAGCGTGTCTATCTGCCCTCGTCCGTCGCGAATGCCTTCATCTGCGCATATGCGGCCTCGCGCGCGTCATCCGTCAGGGACAGGAGGTAGCGCGACGCCTCCTTGTACGTCAGGAACGGCTGGTCATCGGCGATGATGGGAACGGTTCGGCTGTTGTAGATTCGTTTCAGCAGGCGTCGTTGCGGCCGGCTCAGTGCCGGGCTTTCGGCGCTCGTGTGTTCGTCTGTCGTTTCCATGGGGCGCTTTATCACGGCTTCGTTCGCGGCAGCAATGGCGCGGGCAGGGCGTTCCGGGTTACTCTGCGCGCATGAGCAAAACCCTGACCGGCGGCTGCCAGTGCGGCCGCATTCGTTACGAGGCCAAGGTCGAGAACGACGAGGCCTATCTCTGCCACTGCCGCTATTGCCAGAAGGCGACCGGCGGCTTTGCGGCGGCTTTCGTGCAAGTCTCGAAGGCCGGTGTCCAATGGGCGCAGGAGCCGGACTGGTATCAAAGCTCCGCCATCGCCCATCGCCCGTTCTGCTCGCATTGCGGCACGCCGCTCGGCTTCGACTTCATCGAGAGCAGCGGCAACATGGACCTGACGCTCGGCAGCTTCGACACCCCGGAATTCTTCCGCCCCGCCGCGCATTCCGGTGCTGAGAGCTTGCATCCCGCGTGGCTCGATACCAAGGACCTGCCCAGGCACTACAGCGCGACGACCGAAAGCGTCGCCTCGCGCTGGAAGGCGGCAGGACTGGAGGTTCCCTAAGTGAGCGATCTGCGCAAGGAAGTCATCGAAGGTTACGCAGGCACCGATCTGGCGGTGCATGTCATGGGCGACACCGGCGCGCGGCCGCTGTTGCTGCTCCACGGCCTGTTCTCCAGCGCCGACGTGAACTGGATCAAGTACGGCAATGCGAAGATCCTCGCCGATGCTGGTTTCGAGGTCTTCATGCCCGACCTTCGCGCCCACGGCCAGAGCGGCGCGCCGCACGATCCGGCCGCCTATCCGGCTGACGTCTTGGTCGAGGACCTCAAGCTGGTGATCGCGGCGCTCGGCCTCACCGACTACGACCTCGGCGGCTTCTCGCTCGGCGCGCGGACTTCGGTGCGCGGCGTGCTGGCGGGTCTCGCTCCGCGCAAGCTGATCCTCGGCGGCATGGGCCTCACCGGCCTTTCCGGATGGGCGCGGCGCAGCGCACACTTCGTGGATGCCATCGACCGCTTCGGCACGATCGAACGCGGCGACAAGGCCTTCGTTGCGCAGGCCTTCATGAAGTCGATGAAGATCGATCGTGTCGCCGCGCGGCTACTGCTGGGTTCGGTTGACGATACCGGCGCCGATGCCATCGCGCAGATCGCAATGCCCACGCTCTGCGTTTGCGGGGCGGAGGATCACGACAACGGCTCGGCGCCGGAATTGGCCGAGGCACTGCCGCAGGGGCGCTATGTCGAGACGCCGGGCAATCACATGTCCTCGGTGACGTTCAAGGATATGGGCAGGGCCATGGCGGAGTTTCTGCTCGATTAAGTAGAAGAAGATTCCGGGGGATGATCCCCCGGACCCTCGGAATGTCAGCGTCGCGCGCGCCCTGTCCGTCGTGCGCTCCTTGCGGCGCAGCTATTAAGTCTCCCGACGCAGCCATCAGTGCGCAACGGATAGGTGGCACCCGACCTTGACGGTAATGGGGGTGCAGGGGAGGCTTGCTCCCCTGCTTTTACCCTTTTCTTCCTTCCTCAACGGTTGATCTCACCCAGCGGGCGACTAGTCTCCCGCGCCATCAGAGAGACAAATGAGGACGACCCCATGAAATTCGCATCCACCGCGCTTGCCGCGCTCGCGGCCGGGCTTTCGTTCGGCGTTGCCGCACCGGCCTTTGCTGCGGACGCTCCGGCTTATCCGGAGACCGCGCAGGGCGCCGCCGAGTTCGTCGCGGCTGCCGAGAAGGACCTGTTCGCTTTCTCGGTCGACAATGCCCGCATCAACTGGGTGAATTATACCTATCTCACCGATGATACCGATGCGCTGGCGGCGCAGTCCAACGGGCTGCTGACCGAGAAACAGGTAGACTACGCGGTGGAAGCGGCGAAGTTCGCGAAGCTGCCGGATCTCGACCCCGACGTTTCGCGCAAGCTGGGTATCCTGCGCCAGAGCATCGTCCTGCCGGCGCCGACGACGCCCGGCGCGGCGGCGCAGCTCAGCGAGATCAGCACGCGTCTTGCCTCCACTTACGGCAAGGGCCGGGGCACGCTGGACGGCAAGGAAATCAACGGCTCGGACATCGAGTCGGAGATGGGCAACCTGACCCATACGCCCGCCGAGTTCGCCGAGATGTGGACGACCTGGCACGACAATGTCGGCAAGCCAATGAAAGCCGACTATGTGAAGATGGTCGGTATCGCCAACCAGGGCGCCAAGGAACTCGGCTATGCCGACGTCGGCGCCATGTGGCGTTCGGGCTATGACATGACGCCCGAGCAGTTCTCGGCTGAGACCCAGCGCCTATGGGAGGAAGTGAAGCCGCTCTACCTCGCGCTGCACACCTATGTGCGTCACAAGCTCAACGAGAAGTACGGCGATGCCGTGCAGCCCAAGAATGGCCCGATCCGCGCTGATCTGCTCGGCAACATGTGGGCGCAGGAGTGGGGCACGATCTATCCGCTGGTGGCACCGAAGGGTGCGGGCGATCTCGGCTATGACATCGGCGACCTGCTGAAGGCGCAGGGCCGCACGCCGATCGACATGGTGAAGGCGGGCGAGGGCTTCTACTCTTCGCTCGGCTTCGCGCAGCTGCCGGAAACGTTCTGGAAGCGTTCGATGATCGTGAAGCCCGCCGACCGCGAGGTGATCTGTCACGCTTCGGCCTGGGATGTCGACAACAAGGACGACATCCGCATCAAGATGTGCACCAAGGTCGATTCCAACGACTTCGTGACGATCCATCACGAACTCGGCCACAACTACTACCAGCGCGCCTACAACAAGCAGCCGTTCCTCTACCTCAACGGCGCCAACGACGGCTTCCACGAGGCGATCGGCGATTTCATCGCGCTGTCGATCACCCCGCAGTACCTCGTGCAGATCGGTCTGCTCGACAAGGCCAAGGTGCCGAGCGCCGACAAGGATATCGGCCTGCTGCTGCGTCAGGCGATGGACAAGGTGGCGTTCCTGCCGTTCGGCCTGCTGATCGACCGCTATCGCTGGGGCATCTTCGACGGCTCGATCCAGCCTGCCGACTACAACAAGGCCTGGACCAAGATGCGTCTGGATTATCAGGGCATCACGCCCCCCGCCGCGCGCAGCGACGACGGCTTCGATGCCGGGGCGAAGTTCCACGTTCCCGGCAATACGCCTTACACGCGCTACTTCCTCGCGCGCATCCTCCAGTTCCAGTTCTACCAGGCGGCCTGCAAGCAGGCGGGCTGGAAGGGGCCGCTGCACCGTTGCAGCTTCTATGGCGACAAGAAGGTCGGCGCGAACCTGAACAAGATGCTGGAGATGGGCATGTCCAAGCCCTGGCCGGAAGCGCTCAAGGCTTTCACCGGCACCCCGCAGATGAGCGCCAAGCCGATGCTCGACTACTTCGCGCCGTTGAAGAATTGGCTCGACGAGCAGAACAAGGGCGAGAAGCAGGGCTGGTAAACGAGAACGCCCCCGGCGACGCAAGGTCGCCGGGGGCGCTTCGAAGCCGATAGGGGGAGCCGGTTCGCGCCGGCTCCCCTTTTTCGTGAGCCTTAGAAGTCCACCGTGATGCCGGTGAAGAAGGTGCGGCCGTAGACGTCGTAAGTCGTCGGGTAGGTGTTCGCCTGTTCCTGGTTGTCGCCGAGGATCGGCGGCTTGCGGTTGAACATGTTGTTCATGCCGATGTTCCAGGTGAAGCGCTTGGCCACGTCGATCTGCGCGGTGAGATCGAAGTAGTCATGGGCCTTGATCTTCTCGACGCTGTAGGTCGTCGAGGCATCGTCGTCCTTGACCGGCGAGAGGTGACGCCAGGCGAGCGAGAGCGTCTTGCCCTCGGTAGACCAGCTCACGCGGCCGCTGAGGCGCCACTTGGCATAGACGTTGCCGCAGAGCAGGCCGAACTTGCCCGCGCAGTCCACGGTCAGGTCGGAGAGGGCGGCGATCGGCTTGAACGTGAAGTTCATCAGGCGGGTGCCGCTGGCGCGCAGGGTCAGCTTGCTCGATCCGTGCTCGCCGAAGGCCAGCGGGATCGCGTACTGCATGTCGAAGTCGATGCCGTCGGTCTTCATGCCGCCCGAGTTGGACAGGTTGTCGACCGCGCCGGTGATCGTGTAGCTGTTGCCGTCACGCGGCAGCAGCGAGCAGTAGCTGGTGTCGTAAGGCGTCCAGCCATTGGCGGCGGTGCCGTAGCAGGCCGAGATGATGTTCGAGGTGCCGGCGGCGGTGATGTAGTTGTCGATCTTGATGTGGTAGTAATCGACGGTGAGCGACAGGCCCGGAATGAAGCGGGGCTGGACCATCGTGCCGACGGTCCAGGTGTTCGCGGTTTCCTCGCGCAGGGACGTGTTGCCGCCGTTGTAGCTCTCGATCTGCGAATCGCCGCCGTTGTAACTGGTGCCGATCAGGTTCACCGGGATGCCCGCAGCGGCGCAGCTGGCGTTGAGATTGGCGTTCGTGAGCGCGGTCGAGGTGGCGCAGGGATCGGTCGCAGGCTCGAAGTTCTGGGCGTTGCCGCTGTAGAGGTTGTTCACCGTCGGCGCGCGCACCGCGCGTGAGAACTGGCCGCGCAGGCTGACGTCCTTGATCGGCGCCCAGACGAGGCCTGCCGAGAAAGTGCCGACCGACTTGGCCGCCGTCGAATAGTACGAATAGCGCGCCGCGCCGTTGAATTCGAGCCGTTCGATGAAGGGCTTGTCGGCGATCAGGGGCACGTTGAACTCGGCGAAGAGTTCCTTGACGTTGTAGCCGCCCGCGATCGGTTCTGAGCCGTTGAAGCCGATCACGTCACCCGAGGCGAGCGCCGCGTCCGGGTTGAAGCTGCCGTGCTCGCTGCGATACTCACCGCCGAAGGCCAGACCGGCCGGACCCGCGCCGAGGTCGAACAGGTTGTTGTTGGTGATCGCGCCGCTGACGACCTTCTCGGTGATGGTCGAGCGGTTGACCGTATCGATCGAGATGAAGTCTGCCGCTTCCTGGCTGATGTTGTCCGCGCCGAAGATGTTCAGCGGGACGCAGCCGTTGCTGGTGTCCGCGCAGACGAGGTTGCCGCTGGAATCGTAGCTGGTCAGCAGCGCCTGCTGGACACGGCTGGCGGAAACGTTGCCGTACTGGCGCTCGACCTGCTTGGTGCGCGAGTAGCTGAAGTAGGCGTCGTAGTTCCAGTCGCCGGAAATCTGGCCGCGTGCGCCGATCAGCCCGCGATAGGCCTTGCTGTCGAGGTTCGAGATGCGGTCGCCCACTTCCGAAAGGCGGCGATAGACCGATGCCGAGGTGTAACCGTCGCCGTCGGTGTCATAGCCGCTCAGCAGCGACTGGGTGGCGGAGGACAGGAACGAGGAATCGGTGTCGAGCGAGAAGGTGCCGGTCAGCGGTGTCGGGGCCAGCTGGTTCTTGACGCGGTTGTGGATGTACTGACCCTCGCCGTAGAGGGTCAGGTGATCGCTGACGTCGAAGTGGGCCTGGGCCGAGAGCAGCTGGCGCTTCTGCGGAACCTGAAGGTAGTTTTCCGAGGCGTAGTTGTAGGCGTCGGCCGAAGTATAGGCCGAAGTGCTGCCGTCCTGCCCGAACTTGTAGTTGTTGCCGCCGAGCGCGATGCGGCCCGCCGGGATCGAACTGGAGCCGCCGCCCATCAAGCCACCTTCGCCGTCGTCGGTCTGCGCCACCGAAGTATAGCTGCGGCCTGACTGGAGGATCGACTTGCGGCGCATGTAGTCGCCGTAGATCGTGATGTTGCCGCGGCCGTCGGCGAAGTTCTTGCCGACCAGCAGGCCGCCGTTGTACTGCGCGCCGTCGCCTGCGCCGGTCAGGCGATAGTTGGCATTGGCCTGTACGCCGTCGAAGTCCTGCTTCGTGATGAAGTTCACCACGCCGGTCACGGCGTCCGAACCGTAGACGGCCGATTTGCCGCCGGTCACCACGTCGACGCGCTCGATCAGCGCGGTTGGGATCGTGTTGAGGTCGACGAACTGGTTGGTGTCATAGGACACGTAGCGGTGGCCGTTGACCAGCACCAGCGTGCGTTCCGCACCGAGGCCGCGCAAGTCGGCAGTGGCGACGCCGCCGCCCGGATTGTTCGACGCAGCGGTCGAACCCGGCAGCACCTGCGGCAGGTCCTTGAGGATGTTCTCGACGTTGACCTGACCAGTCAGCGCGATTTCCTTGGCGGAAACGGCCATGATCGGCGCGGCCTGTTCGAGGTTCGGGTTGGACAGGCGCGAGCCGGTCACGACGATGGCGCCGCCGTCGGACTCGGCTGCATTCGCCGGCGCGTCGTCCTGCGCATGGGCGGCGGCGGGCAGGCCCATCAGCAGGGTGGAAGCCAGCAGCAGGCGCTTCATTTCGGATGTCATTCGGTACTCCCTTTGCAGTTTCCGGCGCACGGTTTGCCGTAAGCCGGAACCAGATCGGGGGGTGTGCTCTCAAGATGAACGTTCTGTCATCAGGGAATAATAGTCGATCTTTATTGATCTTTGTGGAGTTGTAGATCGGCAACTATTATTTCAAGGCGTGATACATGTATGTAATTTCGATGTAATTCGTTGAAATAATAACGTAACATGAAATTACTTCACCCTGTTCTCGGTGTTTAGCGGTTTATTGTTCATATTCCTATTGCAAAATTATAAGATTGCCGTGTGGCGGCCCATCTGGACATATCCGTGCCGGGTTGCAGGCGGCGCGCGTGACTTGCCAAAGATGCGGGGGGCGGATGCTTGGGCTGGAAGCGAAAAAAGGCGCCGCTCCTTTCGGAGCGACGCCTTTTTTACGCGGCTCTGGCCGCAGCGGATCAGCGGAACGGCGGCTCGTTGAAGGCGCGCAGCTTGCGGGAATGCAGCTTTTCGCCTTCGGCGCGGAGCAGGTCGCAGGCCTGGAGACCGATCTTGAGGTGGCTGGCGATGGCCTCCTCGTAGAAGCGGTTGGCCTGGCCCGGCAGCTTGAGTTCGCCGTGGATCGGCTTGTCGGAGACGCAGAGCAGGGTGCCGTAGGGTACGCGGAAGCGATAGCCCTGGGCGCTGATCGTGGCGCTTTCCATGTCGATGCCGATGGCGCGGCTGAGGCTGAAACGGTGCGCGGAATCGGTGTAGCGCAGTTCCCAGTTACGGTCGTCGGTGGTGACGACGGTGCCGGTGCGCATGCGCTTCTTGAGGTTGGCGCCGCCTTCGCCGCTGACCGTCTCGGCGGCCGAGGCGAGGGCCTGCTGCACTTCCGCGATCGCGGGCAGCGGGATTTCCGGCGGCAGCACCGGGTCGAGCACGTGGTCGTCGCGCAGATAGGCATGGGCGAGCACGTAGTCGCCGATGCGCTGGCCTTCGCGCAGGCCGCCGCAGTGGCCGATCATCAGCCAGACCTCGGGGCGGATGACCGCGAGGTGATCGGTGATGGTCTTGGCGTTCGAGGGGCCGACGCCGATGTTGACGAGGGTGATGCCCGACTTGTCCGGCCGGATCAGGTGATAGGCCGGCATCTGGTGGCGGCGCCATGCCGTGTCGGACAGGCGCTCGCGGGCATTGTCGACCGGGGTGTCGAGGTAGAGGCCGCCTGCGCCCGACAGCGCGGTATAGCCGTTCGAGCCGATCTGCTGCCCGGCCCAGTCCACGAACTCGTCCACATAGCGGTGGTAGTTGGTGAACAGGATGTAGCGCTGGCAATGCTCGACGCTGGTGCCGGTATAGTGCTGCAGGCGGGCGAGGCTGAAATCGGTGCGGAGGCCGTCGAACAGGGCCAGCGGCAGCGGTTCCTCGGCCGACTGGCGGAACACGCCGTCGGAGATCTCGTCACCGATGAGGGCGAGTTCGGTGGTCGGGAAGTGGGCGGCCAGTTCCTGCGGGGTGACGTTACCCATGCCGACACCGTCGAGGACGTAAGGGAAGGGGATTTCCTGGGCCGAAGGCGCAACCACGATCTCCACCTCGTAATCCTCGTGGAGCAGGGCCAGCTGTTCCTCGAGGTAGTCCGCGAAGAGGCGCGGACGGGTGATCGTGGTGACGTAAGTCCCGGCCTCGTTCAGGCGACCGAACGAGCGGCTGTAGAACGTACCGCGTTCCACGCCTGCGTAAGTGATGCGCAGTTCCGGATAGGACCAGGCGCGGGTTTCGCGGCGTTCGGGCGGGGGCGGGGTGCCGTTCTCGACGAAGGCGGCGATATCCGCGCGCAGGGTGCTGACGGCGGTTTCGTAAACGCGGACCAGTTCCGCGAGGGTGTTCTTGATCGTTTCCATCGCCCGTAATTACGCAATCTGTATTGCAGTGCAATAGCGGCGTGAAAAAGAGAAAGGCCCCCGCTCCGCATGGGAGCGAGGGCCTTCGATCTCGACGGTCGTTACCGCGAAGGGGAAGCTCAGGCTTCTTCTTCGGTCTCGGCAACTTCCTCTTCGACCGCGATTTCGCCGGGTTCGGCGTTCGGGTCGTAGGCTTCGGTGAAGCCCGAGACGTCCTGTTCGAACATCGCGGCCATCACGTCCACGCCCTGCGACTGCAGGTCGGCTTCGTCCGGCGAACGGGCGACGTTCACCTTGACGGTCACGGCGACTTCGGGGTGCAGGTTCACGCGAACGTCGAACACGCCGATGGTCTTGATCGGGCGTTCGAGCACGATCATCTGCTTCGAGACTTCGGCGCCCTGCTCGTTGAGAGCGTCGACGATGTCACGAACCGAGACCGAACCGTAGAGCTGGCCCGAGTTTGACGAGGCGCGGATCAGGACGACCTGCTTGCCTTCGACGTTGCCCGAGTGCGCTTCGGCCGACGAGCGACGCTCGGCGTTTTCAGCTTCGATCTTCGCGCGGTTGGCTTCGAAGACCTTCTTGTTCTTCTCGTTGGCGCGCAGGGCCTTCTTGTTGGGAAGAAGGTAGTTGCGGGCGTAACCGTCCTTGACGGAAACGACATCGCCGATGGCGCCGAGCTTCTCGACGCGTTCGAGGAGGATGATGTCCATGAGGCTAGTCCTCCTTACTTGACGATGTAGGGCAGGAGGCCGATGTGCCGGGCGCGCTTGATCGCCTGGCTCAGCTCACGCTGCTTCTTTGCGGAAACCGCGGTGATGCGGCTGGGGACGATCTTGCCACGCTCGGACATGAAGCCCTGGAGCAGACGCACGTCCTTGTAGTCGATGGCCGGAGCGTTCTTGCCCGAGAACGGGCAGGACTTGCGGCGGCGGAAGAATGCACGTGCCATGGAAATCAGTTCCCTTCACGTTCGCGACGGCGCGTACGCTCGCGGTCGCTCTTGCGCATCATGACCGACGGACCAGCTTCGTGCTCGTCTACGCGGATCGTCAGGTAACGGATGACGTCTTCGTTGATCTGCGTCTGACGCTCGAGCTCGGCGATGGTGTCGCCGGGAGCTTCGATGTTGAGCAGCACGAAGTGCGCCTTGCGGTTGCGCTTGATCTTGTACGCGAGATTCTTCAGGCCCCAGGTCTCGGTCTTGGTGACCTTGCCCTGGTTGGCTTCGACGATCTCGGTGGCGGTGGCGGCAAGTGCATCGACTTGCGCCTGGCTGAGGTCCTGGCGTGCCAGGAACACGTGCTCATACTGAGCCACGGCAGCTTCCTTTATCTTGATCTAACCGATCGCTGGCTTGTCCGCGGGATTGCGGGGCCCCTCCGGCTTTCTTCCTTCCCGTCCGGCATGCGACATGGCGCACGAGACGGAACGGCGCCCTTAGCGGATCGGGCGCGGAAAGCAAGCAAAAGCTGGGTTGGGGGTAGTTTGTTCGTTTCGCTTGATCGCCATGCTTTTCCCCCGCATGGCGGCAAGGTCTTTTGAACAGGGGGTTTGTTCCAGATGCCATCCGGCCTCGTTGCGCTTCTCGATGACGTTGCGGTGATTGCCCGTGCCGCCGCCGCCTCGCTGGACGACGTGGGGGTGGGGGTCGCCAAGGCCGGCAGCAAGGCTGCGGGCGTCGTGATCGACGATGCGGCGGTGACACCGGGCTACGTCACCGACTTCACGCCCGAGCGCGAACTGCCGATCATCTGGAAGATCACCAAGGGCAGCCTGTTCAACAAGCTGGTCGTGCTCTTGCCGATCGCCTTGCTGCTCAGCGCTTTCCTGCCCTGGCTGATCACGCCGATCCTGATGCTGGGCGGCAGCTATCTCGCGTTCGAGGGCGCGGAGAAAGTGATCGAGAAGCTGGGCGGGGCCAAGCACGGCGAGACGCTGGAAGACCCGGTCTCGGACGCGGCGAGCTTCGAGCAGGCCCGCGTCTCGGGCGCGATTCGCACCGACCTCATCCTCTCGGCGGAGATCATGGCGATCGCGCTTTCGGAAGTGGCCGACAGTTCGCTGGTGACGCGGGCGGTGGCGTTGGCGCTCGTGGGCATTCTTATCACGGCGGGCGTCTACGGCGCGGTGGCGCTGATCGTGAAGATGGACGACATCGGCCTGCACCTCGCCAAGAAGCAGGGCAAGGGCACGCAGGCTTTCGGCCGCATGCTCGTCAGCGCGATGCCCAAGGTGCTGACGGTGCTGGCCTCGGTCGGGACGCTGGCGATGCTCTGGGTCGGCGGCGGGATCGTCCTGCACGGACTGGAGGAACTCGGCGTTCCGGCGCCTGCGCATATCGCCCATGGATTCCAGCACTGGCTGGAAGTGCTGGGTGGGCCGCTCGGCGGTGCGCTCGGCTGGCTGGGTTATGCCGTTGCCTCGGCGGTCGTGGGCCTGGTGCTGGGCGCGGTGATTGCGGTTCTGGTGCACCTTGTCGCGAAGGCTCGCGGCAAGGTGCACTGATCCCGCGCGCTTAGAGTCGCGCCAGCAGGTCGTTCGCGAAGACCGTCAGCGTATCGTCGCGCGCGCCCATCACGACCACGCGGTCTCCGGGCTGGGCGATCTCCACGATGCGGCAGGCGCAATCCTCGCGAGACGGTACGTATTCGGCTTTTCCGCCGTCCGCTTCGATCAGGCGGACGATGCGCTCGCTGCCTTCCGAGCGGTCCACGGTGCCGCCGAAGTAGACCGGATCGCACAGGACCGTCACATCGTCCGGCCCGAGTTTCGTGGCCAGCACTTCCGCCAGCTCATGGCCCATCTGCTTGAGCGGGCCGTAACCATGCGGCTGGAAGAACGCGATCACACGGCCCGGATGGGCCTTCAGCGTCGCCAGCGTGGCCGAAACCTTGTCCGGGTTGTGGCCGAAGTCGTCGATCACCGTCACGCCGGAGGGCGAGGTGCCGACGATATCGAACCGGCGCGCAAGGCCCACGAAGCTGCCGAGCGCCTCGACCGCCTCGGCCACCGAAACCCCGGCGGCATTGGCCGCGGCGATGGCGGCGAGCGCGTTGTAGAGGTTGTGGCGACCCGGCACCTTCAGGGCCAGCGCATGCGAAGTTCCATCCCGCCGATCCAGAACGGTGACGGTCAGAGAGGTCGGTTCTTCGACCACATCGGTCGCGCCGATCTGCGCGTCCTGCGAGGTGATGCCGAAGGTCACCAAGGCCTTTGCGTGCGGGGCGAGGGCGGCCGTCTCCGCATCGTCGAGATTGATCGCGGAGACATCCGCCCGGCCGAGGAAATCGCCGAAGAGCTGGCGCAGTTCCTCGAGGCTCTTGTGGTCGAGGCTGACATTGCCCAACACCGCTACTTTCGGGCGATAGAGCGCGATGGAGCCGTCGCTCTCGTCCACTTCCGACACGAAGACCTCACCCTGGCCGACCCGGGCGCTGGCGAAGGGCGCGTCGGGGCTGACGAAGTTCTTCATCACCGCGCCGTTCATGATCGTGGGGTCGCGGCCTGCGTGGGTCATGATCCAGCCGGTCATGCCGGTGACGGTCGACTTGCCCGAAGTGCCGCCGATGGCAATCCCGAAGGGCGCGGCATTGAACAATGTCGCCAGAAGCTGCGCGCGGCTCATGCGCGGGCAGCCGAACTCTTTCGCGCGGATCACTTCGGGCACCGTGTCTTCCACCGCCGCCGAGGCGACCAGCGTCTGCTCAGCGCCGGTGATGCCGCTGCCGTCCTGCGGGTGCAGGTCGAAACCGAGGCTCTCCAGCCAGGCGAACTTTTCGGGCGTGCGTCCCTGATCGCGGCTGCGGTCCGACCCTGCGACTTTCGCGCCGTGTCCCTTGAGGATCAGTGCGAGCGGCAACATGCCCGATCCGCCGATGCCGCAGAAGAACCAGGGGTGAGAGGTGAGATCGTGATCGGAAGTCATGACGCTTCGGTATGCGGCCTTGTTCGTCCTGACAACCTCGATAGGAAGGAGCCATGACCCGTATCGCAGTTTGTGCACCGTCCACCCCGATCACCCGCGAGGATGCAGAGCCCGTCGTCGCTCTGGCGGCTGCCGAGTTTCCCGACGTGGAGCTTGTGATCCACGAGCAGTGCTTCGAAATGGAAGGCCATTTCGCCGGCAGCGACGCGCGGCGGATCGCGGCGCTGGTGGAGTGCGCTAACGATCCCTCGGTGGACGCCGTGTGGTTCGCGCGCGGCGGCTATGGTGCGTGCCGCGTGGCGGAAGCGGCCATTGCGAAGTTCACGCACGATGCGCAGGGGAAGGCCTTCCTTGGCTATTCCGATGCGGGCTATCTGCTGGGCGGCCTCTACCGGGCGCGTATCGGCAAGCCGGTTCACGGGCCGATGCTCGCCGATATCCGGCGCGAGGGCGGAGCCGAAGCCGTGCGCCGCGCGCTGCGCTGGCTGACCGGCGATGCCTCCGGCGTGGAGCCGACCGGCGACGAGCACCCGCGTGTCGCCTTCAACCTGATGACGCTCGCCATGCTCTGCGGCACCCCGCTGATGCCGGGGCTGGCCAATCACGTCGTGCTGGTCGAGGAAGTTTCGGAGTATCTCTATGCGGTCGACCGGCTGTTCTTCCACCTCACCGCGCACCTTGGCGGCGTGGCCGGGGTGCGCCTCGGGCGGATCAGCGACGTGCCGGAAAACGACCGTCCGTTCGGCATTGAGGCAGAGGCAATCGTTCGCCACTGGTGCGCGCATCACTCCATTTCCTACCTCGGCAGCGCCGATATCGGGCATGACGCGATGAACCGGATCGTCCCGTTCGGACTTGCCGAACGACCCCAAGGTCAATAACGCGCCGCGCCACATATAGAGATTCACACACCGGCAGGGCGCAATCGCCCGCCCGCCGGACAGAAGGAGCCGCCAAGATGCGTGCATTCGTTTTTCCCGGACAGGGCAGCCAGAAGGTCGGCATGGGCGCCGAACTCGCCGAGGCCAGCGCCGTCGCGCGTGAAGTCTTCCAGGAAGTGGACGAGGCGCTCGGCCAGAACCTCTTCCGCGTGATGACGCAGGGCCCCGAAGAGGAGCTGACCCTCACCGAGAACGCCCAGCCGGCGATCATGGCCAATGCCATCGCCGTCCTGCGCGTGCTGGAGAAGGAAGGCGGCGTGACGCTCGCCGACAAGGCGGACTTCGTCGCTGGTCACTCGTTGGGCGAATATACCGCGCTCTGCGCTGCCGGTGCCTTCAGCCTTGCCGATACCGCGCGCCTGCTGAAGCTGCGCGGCCAGTCGATGCAGGCGGCCGTTCCGGTTGGCCTTGGTGCCATGGCCGCGCTGCTCGGCGCCGACATCGAGAAGGCCACCGCGCTGGCTGAAGCTGCTGCCGAAGGCCCCTTCCCGGGCAGGGAAGAAGGACTCGTCTGCACCGTCGCCAACGACAACGACCCCACGCAGGTCGTGATCTCGGGCCACAAGGAAGCCATCGAGCGCGCCGTCGCGCTGGTGAAGGATCACGGCATCAAGCGCGGCGTGCTGCTGCCGGTGTCGGCGCCGTTCCACTGCCCGCTGATGCAGCCCGCCGCCGATGCCATGGCGGAGGCCTTGGCCAAGACCCCTCCGGGCAGCCTGCATGTGCCGCTGTTCGCCAACGTCACCGCCGCGGTGGTCACCGATCCCGCCGAAGTCCAGCGTCTGCTGGTCGAGCAGGTCACCGGCCGCGTCCGCTGGCGCGAAAGCGCGATCGCCATGCGCGAGGCAGGCGTCGAGACCTTCGTCGAACTCGGCGGCAAGGTGCTCGGCCCGATGATCAAGCGTTCGGCCGGTGAGGTGGAGGTGATCTCCGCCGTGACCATGACCGAGATCGAGGAACTGGCGAAGAGCCTCTGATCGACGCGCCGGGCTTGACCCGGAGCACTCTAAGGTTTGAAGAAAGGCCCCGTCCAGCGGGCCGTCGCTGCCGTTTCGGCAGGCGATTCACGGAGATTTGAAAAGATGTTCAACCTCAACGGAATGACCGCCCTCGTCACCGGCGCCTCGGGCGGTATCGGTTCCGCCGTTGCCCGCGCGCTGGCCGCGCAGGGTGCGCGCCTTGCCATCTCGGGCTCGAATGCCGACAAGCTGCGCGCCTTCCGCGACGAACTGGACGAGCACACCCCGCAGCATGTGCAGGACGTGGACCATGTCGCGATCGCCTGCAATCTCGGCGATCCCGAGCAGGTCGAGAAGCTGGTTCCCGCCGCGCTCGAATCGCTGGGCAAGATCGACATCCTGATCAACAACGCCGGCATCACCCGCGACAACCTCGCCATGCGCATGAAGGACGAGGAGTGGGACCAGGTCATCAAGATCAACCTCGAATCGACCTTTCGTCTGATGCGCGCCGTGACCAAGCCGATGATGAAGGCGCGCTTCGGCCGCATCATCAACGTCACTTCGGTCGTCGGCACCACCGGCAATCCTGGCCAGATGAACTACTGCGCGGCGAAGGGCGGCATCACCGCCATGTCGAAGAGCCTCGCGCAGGAACTCGCCAGCCGCAATGTCACCGTAAACTGCATCGCGCCGGGCTTCATCCGCACCGCGATGACCGACGTGCTGCCCGACGCCCAGAAGGACGCGCTGAACGCCCGCATCCCGATGGGCCGCATGGGCGAGGGCGAGGATATCGCCTCCGCCGCCGTATTCCTCGCCTCGAAGGACGCGGGTTACATCACCGGCCAGACGATCCACGTCAACGGCGGCATGGTGATGATCTGACGTGATATACGGGACCGGCGCGGATTGTGAGGACAAAGCCTCACGATCCGCCCGGTTGCGGCTTGTGTGCGCAAGGAACGACCGGAAGAACCGGTTTGTTGGGGCTGGGTGTCAATCGAAGCTTTTTGATGGCGATGCACTGAAAACGCGTTCAGATGATCTGGAAAACGTCCAAAATCCCCCCATTTATCCCCAGAAACGCCAAAGGGCGGGCAATAGTCGCTTGCCGCCTGTTTCCCGTTCGCTAGAGATATTCGTCCTGAAATTCGGGATGTGCGCATCCCTAGCCCGACCAAGGGGGACTTGAGGCTGCCATGAAGGCCACAATCGAACGTTCCACGCTCCTGCGCTGTCTCTCGCACGTGCAGTCCGTTGTCGAGCGGCGCAATACCATTCCCATTCTCTCGAACGTGCTGATCGAGGCCTCGGGTTCCGGGTCCTTGCGCATCATGGCGACCGACCTCGACTTGCAGGTCGTCGAAAGCCTGGGTGCGGTCTCGGTCGAGCAGGCTGGTGCGATCACGGTTTCCGCGCACCTGCTGTTCGACATTGCCCGCAAGCTGCCGGACGGCAGCCAGGTCAGCCTTGACGCTTCGGACAACCGCATGGTCGTGAAGGCCGGTCGCAGCCGCTTCCAGCTGCCGACCCTGCCGCGTGACGATTTCCCGATGATCGCGGAAGGCGAACTGCCGACCAGCTTCGAAATTCCCGCCGCGACGCTGGGCCAGCTGATCGACCGCACCCGCTTCGCGATCTCGACCGAGGAAACGCGCTACTATCTCAACGGCATCTTTCTCCACGTCTCGGACGAGGAACTGAAGGCCGCCGCCACCGACGGCCACCGCCTCGCGCGCTTCACCCTGCCGCGTCCGGACGGCGCCGAGGGCATGCCCGACGTGATCGTGCCGCGTAAGTGCGTGGGCGAACTGCGCAAGCTGCTGGAAGAAGCGCTCGACACCAACGTGCTCGTCGATCTTTCGGCCAGCAAGATCCGCTTCACGCTCGGCGGCGAAAACGGTGTCGTGCTGACCAGCAAGCTGATCGACGGTACGTTCCCCGATTACACCCGCGTCATCCCGACCGGGAACGACAAGCTGCTGAAGATCGATCCCAAGAGCTTCTTCGAGGGCGTGGACCGCGTGGCGACCATCGCCACCGAAAAGACCCGCGCGGTGAAGATGGCGCTGGAGCAGGACCGTGTGACGCTTTCCGTGACCTCGCCGGACAACGGCACGGCGGCGGAAGAAGTCCCGGCTGACTATGGCTCAGACGGTTTCGAGATCGGCTTCAATGCCAATTATCTCAAGGACATCCTCGGCCAGATCGACGGCGACACGGTGGAACTCCACCTGGCAGACGCCGGTGCGCCGACACTGATCCGCCAGAACGACCAGAGCCCGGCGCTTTACGTGCTGATGCCGATGCGGGTCTGAGCTTACAGGCTCAAGGCAAATGAAAAAGGCCGGGGGCGAACCCCGGCCTTTTTCGTTGTCAGTTCTCCTGCGCCGAGGGGTGGGCCTTGGCGATCATGCGGTCGACTTCGACGAACTTCTCGCGCGGGGCGCCCTGGCGGGCATTGGCGACTTCGGCTTCGTCGATCTTCTGCCATTCGGTGAACTTCACGAAGTCGATACCGCGCGTGGCGGCGAGGGCTTCGAAGCCGGGACGGCCCGGCTTGCCGGTGCCGCCGGCGGGGCCGAGGTCGGCATCGATCTTCTCGACGATCGCGAAGCCGTCCGGGCGGTTGGTGCCGATGGTGCCGGTCGGGCCGCGCCGCGCCCAGCCGACGCAGTAGAGACCGGGCATGATCCGGCCTTCGACATTGGCGAAGCGGCCACCCTGTTCGTCATAGGGAACGTCGGGAATGCGCGAGGTCTGGTAGCCGATGCAGGCGACGACGATGCCTGCCGGGATGTGGTAGGTCTCGCCGGTTCCCACGGCTTTGCCGTCCACCAGCTTCGTACGTTCGATCTCGATCCCCTCGACCCGGTCGGTGCCGAGGATCGCGCGCGGGGCGGCGAAGAAGTCGAACTCGATGGCGATGTCGCGGTCGGGACAGATCACATCATTGCCGTTGTCGTTCGCGGTGCCGCCCGCCATCGCGAAGCTGCGCAAGTGACCCATGGTCTTGCGCATGCCGGGATCGAGCGCGGCATCCTCGGCCAGCGGCGGCAGGTCGGCAGGATCGACGCGGGGACAGGCCCGCGCGAGCTTGGCGAGTTCGCCCAGTTCCTTGGGGGTCATCGTCACCTGATGCGGTCCGCGCCGCCCGAGCACGACGATGCGCCGGATCTGCGAGCCCTCCAGCGCCGAGAGCGCATGGGCGACGATATCGCTGCCCGCGAACTCTTCCCCCGACTTGGCGAGAATCCGCACGACGTCGAGCGCGACATTGCCGTTGCCGACGATCACTGCGGTCTCATGGCTGAAGTCGGGGTGCAGTTCGGCGAACTGGGGGTGGCCGTTGTACCAGCCGACGAAACCCGCGCTGCCAAAGACGTTGGGCAGATCCTCACCCGGAAGGCCGAGCTTGCGGTCGTTCGGCGCGCCGGTCGCCAGCACGACGGCGTCGTAGAGTTCGCGCAGTTCATCGATGGAAATGTCGCGACCGACCATGACATTGCCGACGAAGTGGACGTTGTCGCTGAGGGCGGTCGTCTCGTACCGCCGCGCCACGCGCTTGATGCTCTGGTGGTCGGGGGCGACGCCGGTGCGGATCAGTCCGAAGGGAACGGGCGAGGAATCGAAGATGTCGACCCGGACATCGTCCCTCCACTGCTTGAGCGCTGCTTCGGCAGTATAATACCCGGCCGGTCCCGATCCGACGATGGCGATATGTCGCATGGATGTTTTCTCCCAAGCGGACGGAAACTGGATCAGTGCGCCCGCCATGTGTGAAGCAAACATGCTTCCGGATCGGCGGCAAGTGAAATCCGGTGGAATGGGCCTCTCGTGCCATATCCGGCCGGGACTGGATTTGCCCGATTATCGATTTGGTTGCCGGAACTTAACACTTTCGCAATGGGGGCCGGGCAAAAGCCGATGCAATGGTGTGGTTGGGGACCCAAGAGCCGGACGAAACGGCGCGCGAAAGTGCGGCGAAATCGCGCGCGCCCGTAGGACGCATCGGAAAAGACACCCGAAACTCCGTTCCGAATTTCGCCTTTCTCCGCCCGCGCGGGCCGAGCAGCGATCCGCTGCACTTCTTCATCGCGCGGCGCTGGGAACTCATGGCGCCCGGTATCGTCTGCAACATGGTGGCGATGGGGGTGCTGTCTCGCAGCGCGCCGCAGCCGCTGTCGCTTTCGCTGGCTTTCGCGGCCATTCTGCTCTGTCTCGGCGCGCCATGGCTGGCGACGCTGGAAGGGCGTCTCCATCACGCGAGCTGGAAACGTTACCCGCTGATGCTGCTGGCCGTGGCGTTGCCGATGGTGCTGTTCGGCGTGGCGGCGTCGCAGTGGACGCACGATGTCGCCGCGCTGGACGGGCGGGTGACCGTCAAGGGCTATGGCCTGCTGGCCCTGCTTGCGACGGTCCTGCTCGAACGTCGCCTGACCTCGATCGTCGCGGCGACCGTCGGCCTGTGGGCGGGCGCCTCGATCCATTCGGCCTCGCTGGCCACTCTCGGGCTGCTGGCGGTAGGCACCGGCATCGGACTGGTGGTGGCGATGCGGCAGGCGCGGCTCGCCCGCGCGGAATCGACGCGGCTTGCCGCACAGGAGCGGGAGCAGCACCGCGCCGAGGAACTCCTGCGCGAATACGAGGAGACCGGGCAGGGCTGGTTCTGGGAAACCGACCGGCGCGGGTTGATCGCCTATGTCTCGCCGCGCATTGCCGACCTGGTAGGCAGCAAGCAGGCGGAGCTGTACGGACGCCCCTTCCTCAGCCTGTTCCGCCTGCGCGCCGAGGACCATGACAGCGAACGCACGCTGGCCTTCCATCTCTCGACCCGTTCCTCGTTCCACGACATCGCCGTGCGCGCCGCGACCGACGAGAAGGACGAGCGCTGGTGGTCGATCAACGGCAGGCCGGTGCTCGACCAGTTCCACAATTTCCTCGGCTTTCGCGGCTCGGGCATCGATCTCACCGAGACGCGCAAGTCGCAGCAGCACGTCACCCAGCTCGCCCGTTTCGATTCGCTGACCAAGCTCGCCAACCGCTTCCAGATGTCGGAGTGGCTGGAGAAGGTCATCAACTCGCCGCGCATCGAGAACCGCGCCTGTGCCGTGTTCCTGCTCGATCTCGACCGCTTCAAGCAGGTCAACGACACGATGGGCCACCCGGCCGGCGATGCGCTGCTCAAGCAGGTGGCCGAGCGTCTGCGCGCGACGGTGGCGAACATGGGCCGGGTCGGCCGCCTTGGCGGCGACGAGTTCCAGGTGATCCTGCCGGGCTATCACCAGCACGAGGGCCTCGGCCATCTCGCGCGCAGGGTGATCGAGAACCTATCGCAGCCCTACACCATCGACGGCACGCGGGTGACGATCGGCGCCTCGGTCGGCATCGCCATGTGTCCGGAGGACGGAACCACGGTCGAGGCCCTGATCCGCAATGCCGATCTCGCGCTCTATGCCGCCAAGGGCGGTGGGCGAGGGCGTCATCACTTCTATGACGACGACCTCCATTCCGACGCCCGCGAGCGCCAGCAACTGGAGCAGGATCTGCGCGACGCCATCGATGCGGGCGCGCTGGAACTGCACTACCAGCCCCAGATCCATACCACGACCGAGCGGATCACGGGCTTCGAGGCGCTGCTGCGCTGGAAGCACCCGAAGCACGGCTATCTCTCGCCCGCCAAGTTCGTGCCGGTGGCCGAGGAGACCGGCCTCGTCTCGGAGATCGGTGCCTGGGCACTGCGCAAGGCCTGCCGCGACCTTGCCGCCTGGCCGCATGACGTGCGCGTGGCGGTGAACGTCTCGCCGCTGCAATTCGCCAATCCCGAACTGCCTGCGGTGGTCAAGCAGGCGATTGCCGAATCGGGCATCGCTCCGGCCCGGCTCGAACTGGAGATCACGGAGAGCGTCTTCCTGGGCGAGGACAAGTCCACCGAGGCGATGTTCGGGGCGCTCAAGGGCATCGGGGTGCGGCTGGCGCTCGACGATTTCGGCACCGGCTATTCCTCGCTCGGCTATCTGAAGAAGGCGCCGTTCGACAAGATCAAGATCGACCAGAGCTTCGTGCGCGGGGCCACGATAGAGGGCAGTCGCAACGGCGCGATCATCTCCTCGATCGTCGGCCTTGCCGAGGCGCTGGGCATGGAGACGACGGCGGAGGGCGTCGAAACGCTTGACGAACTGGACCTCGTGCGCCTGCTCGGATGCAGCCATGTCCAAGGCTTCATCTATGAAAAGTCGCTGACGGCGGTCGAAGTCATGGCCAGGCTCGACCGCGGCCTCGTCGCCCTTGCCACCGGCCCGCGCTCGGCCCGTGCCCCGCGCCGGACGATGCTGCGCAAGGTCGTGCTGGAGCATGGCGGGCACATCTATCACGGGACGATCCGCAATATCTCCAGTACCGGGGCCATGGTTGAAGGCCTCTGGAACGTGCCGGTGGAGACGCAGTTCGGGCTCCATCTGGCGGACGACAACGTGGTTCTGGCCACCGCGCGCTGGTGCCGGGAAGACCGCATGGGCGTGGAATTCCTCCGCCCGCTCGAACTGGACGGCAGCGGCTCGGTCGTGTTCGCTTCCGCACGCGCCGAAACGCTTTCCGGCGGGGATGAAGAAGGTTTGTTGCGCAGGGCTGGGTGAGGGGCTGAAAATGCGCGCACACCGCATTTTCAAATGGTCCAAGCGCTGCTAACGGCGCATCCATGACCGAACTCGCCCAGATCCGTAATTTCTCGATCATTGCCCATATCGACCACGGTAAGTCGACGCTTGCCGACCGCCTGATCCAGCGCACCGGAGGCCTCTCCGACCGCGAGATGAGCGCGCAGGTGCTCGATAACATGGATATCGAGAAGGAGCGCGGGATCACCATCAAGGCGCAGACCGTGCGCCTGAACTACACGGCCTCCGACGGGATCACTTACGAGCTGAACCTGATGGACACGCCGGGCCACGTCGACTTCGCCTACGAAGTGTCGCGCAGCCTTGCCGCCTGCGAAGGCGCGCTGCTGGTGGTGGACGCCGCGCAGGGCGTGGAAGCGCAGACCTTGGCCAACGTCTACCAGTCGATCGAGCACGACCATGAGATCGTGCCGGTCATCAACAAGATCGACCTGCCCGCCGCGGACCCGGACAAGGTGAAGCACGAGATCGAGG
>JAGHZR010000027.1 GCA_017745295.1 Novosphingobium sp. | reverse complement strand
CTCTGGCAGCTTGCCACCGAGATCGGCCGTCTGGCGCAGGCGGTGCGGGACGGCTCGGCCAAATCGTCCGAGCTTTCAGGCTCGACGATCACCGTGACTTCGCTCGGGCCGATGGGCGGGGTTGCGACCACGCCGGTCATCAACCGTCCGGAAGTGGCGATCATCGGTCCGAACCGCATCGTCGAGCGACCGATGTTCGTGAAGGGCGCCGACGGCACCGAGCGCATCGAGAAGCGCAAGATCATGAATATCTCGATGTCCTGCGACCACCGCGTAGTGGACGGCTGGGATGCCGCCAGCTTCGCGCAGGACCTCAAGAAACTGATCGAGGCCCCCGCGCTCATTCTCGCGGGGTAAGGGGAGAGGGTGAATGGGCAAGGATCCGCGAGTCGATGCCTATATCGCAGGGGCCGCGCCCTTTGCCCGCCCGATTCTCGAACATCTGCGCGCGCTGGCCCACCGCGTGCTTCCCGGCGCCGAAGAGGCGATCAAGTGGGGCATGCCGCACTTCACGGTGAAAGGTAAGAACGTCGCCGGAATGGCGGCGTTCAAGGCGCACTGCACTTTCGTCATCCATGGAGATGGACGACAAGGCGACGCCATGGGGCAGTTCGGGCGAATCACGAAGATCGCCGATCTGCCGGACGAGGCAGTGCTGACCGCGAATCTCCAGGCGGCGCTGGCGCGGGTGCTGGAAAAAGGCACTGCGCTCAAGACCGTCGGCGAACGCAAGCCGCGTCCCGAAATCGCGATGCCAGAGGATTTTGCGGCGCTGCTGGCGTCTAGTTCGGCGGCGCAGGAGGTGTTCGAGGCCTTCAGCCTGTCCCAGCGGCGCGACTATCTCGAATGGATCACCGAAGCGAAGACCCTCGCCACGCGGGACAAGCGCATGGCGCAAGCGGCCGAGTGGATCGCCGAGGGAAAGACCCGCAACTGGAAATACGAGAAGCCGCACCAGTCCTCCTGACTTCCTGCCTGCAGGATGCCGTCCTCTCTCGCCGTGAAGGCGGGGACCCCGCTTACTTTTTTGGCGGAGAACTAGCAAAGGCAGCGGGATCACCGCCTCTGCGCGGCTACGATGCTGTGAGGGGGCATTGTTTGTCGTTGGTTTCGATGAACCTCATTTCGTCATTGCGAGCGTAGCGAAGCAATCCAGAATCCAGCCCGCGACGCTCTGGATTGCCTCGCTACGCTTGCAATGACGAAGGAGGGTAGGTTGGCGGTGATGCTCCGCAGGGATACGGCTCGGTTCGAAAAATTTTTCTCGGATTTTTGGCCGGTCAAACCGCCCAGGAGCGGCTGCCGCATGGCGAAAACTTCGAAACCACCCTCAAAATCGGGCCTTTTGTAAAACTGTCCACAGGCTAGTCGCGGTTCGGTCGTAAAAATCTTCATGGGGCTGGAATATCGCGTTGACAGTCACCCGGTGCTGACATAGAGGGCGGCCTCCCAAGCGGACGCAACCGCAAGAACGCGGGTGTAGCTCAGTTGGTTAGAGTGCCGGCCTGTCACGCCGGAGGTCGCGGGTTCGAGCCCCGTCACTCGCGCCACTTGGGAAATTCCCTGTCTGTGACAGGTAGGGAAAATGCTGGTAGTCCAGCGACTTGAGGTAGTCTAAAAACCTCGAACACATTGCTGCGCGGGTGTAGCTCAGTTGGTTAGAGTGCCGGCCTGTCACGCCGGAGGTCGCGGGTTCGAGCCCCGTCACTCGCGCCATTTCCTTCACGGGAAGTGGTAAGGCAATGAAACGAAAAAGGCCGGGTTAACGCCCGGCCTTTTCTTTCGTCCGCTCCGGACGGGCTACAAAAAAGAACGCTGGGGAATCACCCCCAGCGCCCGGTCTCCATCCAGATCAGGAACCGTTTCAGCGGCAATATCCATACCACCCCCAGCGCGAGGTAGATCGGCGTCTGGAGCAGGGCATGCCATGTTCCGATCACCGGCGGCAGGTATCGCGCGATCAGCAGGCCGTAGACGCACAGGGCGACAAGCAGGCCGAGGACCCCGATGGGGATTCGCCAGGTCGGGGTCTCGCGCAAGTCAGATCTCTCCCTCGTAGATTCGCGTCGGCGTCACTACGGCATCGAGAATGCGGTCGTGCGGCTCCATGGGAAGACTGTCGGCCAACTGGCAGTCCCAGGCAAGGCCGATCGCGGGGACATCGGGGTTGGCTTCCAGCCAGCGGTCGTAGTGGCCGCCGCCCTGGCCGAGTCGGTGGCCCTCGGCGGTAAAGGCGATCAGGGGTACGACGACGATCGCCGGAACCACCGATTTCGCTTCCGCAGGCGGCTGGAGCGCCCCCCAGGGGCCGACAACGAGTTGTTCCTCGTCGAAGGGATTGTCCCATTCGCGGAACTCCATCGGGCTTTCGCGCGTGGCGAACCAGGGGAGGGCGATACGGCGGTCATGCTCCGAGAGCCAGCGCGCCCAGCCGAAGGCAGGGGCTTCGTTCCGGACGGGGGCATAGAGGCCGATGGTCAGCCCCTCGGGCATCATTTCCGCGACGGGCGCGGGCGGGCGGTTGAGCACGAGTGCGCGCATGCCCTGCGGCAGCGAGGCGACATGTTCGGCGCGCGCGGCCCGGTGTTTCTTGCGCAGCGCGCTTTTCTCGGACGGCGGGGAGAGAGGAGGCGACGAATCCACCGAGGGTCCCATTCCTGCAAGATCTGATCAGGGCCGCGACAATAGCACCGAAGGTCTTTCGCGGCATGTCGGAATTCCGGCACTGGTCATGCCGAAAAAGATAAGAGTCCGTTTGAAAAATGCCCATGAGGGCATTTTTGCGGCACCAGCCCGCGCCCCCCACCCTACGCCCAACGGCAGTATCCTGCGGGTGGCAGGGTGGGCCAAATGGCTGGAATTGGGGCTGGTGCCGCAAAATTCGCTTTCGCGAATTTCCAGGCGGAAAAGAGGTGACGGGACCACCATGGGTCGTTTGCTCGAGAAATCCTCTGACGCCTCGACGTCAGGTGGGGACCATGTACATCGGACCAGGGTCCGGGCAGGGACAGCCCCCTTTGGATTGCTTATAGCCTCAGGGATGTTCGTACGGCTCGTGCCGGGCAGTTCCCGTCGCCTCTTATTTAGGCATTCGGAGCGCGCTGCTCAAGGAGGTCGGCAAGATTTTCGACATGATCCGCGATCCGAACGAGTTCCTCGACCAGAACCTCGGGGATTTCCGGTTCCGGAGCGGGAGGCGGGGGCGGCGCGACAGTCGGGCGCTGGCGCAGTTCGTGCAGTTCGTCCGCCAGCATCAGCGAGGCGAAGAGCAGCATGCGCGGCTCGGTCTGGCCGACGACTCCCGCTTGCGCGAGCTTCTCGTCGATCATCTGCGCGAGGCGGGTGATGTGGGCTTCCTCGCCGTCCGCGCAGGCGAGCATGAATTCGCGCCCGCCGATCGTAAGCGTGACGTTCGCCATCGCCTCAGGACTTCCGGTCGGCGAGCAGGGCGTCGATTTCGCCGAGCGCGTCCTCTACGGTGCCGCGCAGGCGGTCGTGGCGCGCCTGCAAGTCTTGGTTCTGCGATACGGCGCGTTCCAGCCTTGCGAGGGCTGCCCGGATCCTGTCGACTGCCTGCTCGGTCGCGGCCTCGTTGGTCACCTTGTCCATCGATTTTGCGCTACCGTGAAATGGCCAAAAGGCAATCAATCGGACGGCCTTGTTCACAGGGCTTTCGATCAGTCGGGCGATCAGCCGGGCGGAATGTGCCGCACGCGATTGGCATATATATGTACAAGCCCCCATATACGCGGCCTATACCCGCTATCAGGCGAACTTGACGGGAGACGGCCTCGCCCTAAAGGGGGTCGGCAAGTTCGAATCGTCCCATTCCTTCCGTTTCCGGAGCTTTCACGATGACCCTTGCTGCTGACCGTCTCGCGCCGATGGCCAATGCCATCCGGGCGCTGTCGATGGACGCTGTTCAGGCGGCCAACAGTGGCCACCCCGGCATGCCGATGGGCATGGCCGATGTCGCGACCGTCCTGTTCTCGAAGTTCCTCAAGTTCGACCCCGCCCAGCCCAAGTGGGCAGACCGCGACCGCTTCGTGCTGTCGGCCGGTCACGGTTCGATGCTGATCTACTCGCTGCTCCACCTGACCGGCTATGCCAGCCCGACGATGGACGACATCCGGAACTTCCGCCAACTCGGCTCGGTCTGCGCCGGTCATCCCGAGAACTTCCTGATCGAAGGCGTGGAATGCACCACCGGCCCGCTCGGCCAGGGGCTGGCCATGGCGGTAGGCATGGCGATGGCAGAGCGTCAGCTCAACGCCAACTTCGGCGACGATCTGGTCGACCACAAGACCTGGGTCATCGCCGGTGACGGCTGCCTCATGGAAGGCATCAACCACGAAGCCATCGGTCTGGCCGGTACGCTGAAGCTGGGCCGCCTCAAGGTTCTGTGGGACGACAACAAGATCACCATCGACGGCGACACCTCGCTTTCGACCAGCGAAGACATCCCGGCGCGCTACCGCGCTTCGGGCTGGGACGTGTTCGAGTGCGACGGCCATGACTTCGCCGACATCGAACGCGCGCTGGCTCAGGCTGCCGCTTCGGACAAGCCGACGCTGGTCGCCTGCAAGACCGTGATCGGCAAGGGCGCCCCCAACAAGCAGGGCGGCCATGACGTGCACGGCGCCGCGCTGGGCGAGGCCGAAGTGGCCGCTGCCCGCGAATACCTCGGCTGGACTTCGGCACCGTTCGAAATCCCGGCCGAAATCCTGGCCGACTGGCGCTCGCTTGGTGAAAAGGGCGCTGCTGCCCACGCCGACTGGTTCGCCCGTCTGGCCGCTTCGGACAAGGGCGAGGAATTCGGCCGCCGCATGGCCGGCGAACTGCCGGAAACCGACGCGATCCGCGCCAAGCTGGCCGAATGGCTGGAAGGCGACTCGACCGTCGCCACCCGCAAGGCCTCGGAAAACTGGCTGAACGTGCTGGCCCCGGCGATCCCCGAGATGATCGGCGGCTCGGCCGACCTTACCGGCTCGAACAACACCAAGGCCAAGTGCCAGGAGCCGTTCACCCCGGACAACTACGGCGGCCGCTACGTCTACTACGGCATTCGTGAATTCGGCATGGCCGCTGCCCTCAACGGCATGGCGCTGCACGGCGGCGTGATCCCCTACGGCGGCACCTTCCTGATCTTCTCGGACTACTGTCGCAACGCGATCCGTCTCTCGGCGCTCCAGCAGACCCGCGCGATCTACGTGCTCACCCACGATTCGATCGGCCTTGGCGAAGACGGCCCGACCCACCAGCCGGTCGAGCACGTGATGTCGATGCGTCTGATCCCGAACCTCTACGTGTTCCGCCCGGCGGACGTGATCGAGACGGCGGAATGCTGGAACATCGCGCTCGAATCCGAGGATACCCCTTCGGTCCTCGCGCTGACGCGCCAGAACCTGCCGCAGCTGCGCAAGACCGGCGACATGCTCTCGGCCCGCGGTGCCTATACTCTCCGCCATGCCGATGCCGACCGCAAGGTGATCCTGATCGCCACTGGCTCCGAGGTCGAACTGGCCGTGAAGGTGAAGGACGAGCTGGAAGCCCAGGGTATCGGCGCCGATGTCGTCTCGATGCCGTGCATGGAGCTTTTCGCCGCCCAGGACGAGGCCTACCAGCATGAAATCCTGCCCAACGATGCCTCGATCCTGAAGGTCTCGATCGAAGCCGGCATCACCATGGGCTGGGAACGCTATACCGCACAGAGCCGCAACGGCGGCCTGAACATCGGTCTCGACCGCTTCGGTGCCTCGGCTCCGGCCAAGGACCTGTTCGCTCGCTTCGGCTTCACCGTCGATGCGATCGTCCCGAAGATCCTCAACAAGCTTAGCGTGTAAACAGGAGAATTTACCTATGGCGACCAAGGTTGCGATCAACGGTTTCGGACGCATCGGGCGCAATGTCGCCCGCGCCATTCTCGAACGCACGGACCATGACCTCGAGCTGGTGTCGATCAACGACCTGGCCGATGCCAAGGCCAATGCCCTCCTGTTCAAGCGCGACAGCGTCCACGGTACTTTCGAAGGCACCGTGGAAGTTGACGGCACCGACCTCGTCATCAACGGCAAGCGAATCCATGTGACCGCCGAGCGTGACCCGGCGAACCTGCCGCACGCCGCCCAGGGCGTGGACATCGTGCTCGAATGCACCGGTTTCTTCACCAACAAGGAATCGGCCTCCAAGCACATCGACGCGGGCGCCAAGCGCGTGCTCGTCTCGGCGCCTGCCAAGGGCGTAGACCTCACGGTCGTCTACGGCGTGAACCACAAGGAACTGACCGCCGATCACGTCGTCGTGTCGAACGCCTCGTGCACCACCAACTGCCTGGCGCCCTTCGCCAAGGTCCTGCACGAGAAGATCGGTATCGAGCGCGGTCTGATGACCACGATCCACTCGTACACCAACGACCAGAAGATCCTCGACCAGATCCACAGCGATCCGCGCCGCGCCCGCGCCGCCGCGATGAACATGATCCCCACCAGCACCGGCGCCGCCGTGGCCGTGGGCCTCGTTCTTCCGGACCTCAAGGGCAAGCTCGACGGTTCGTCGATCCGCGTGCCGACCCCGAACGTCTCGGTCGTCGACCTGACTTTCGTGCCGAAGCGCGACACCACCGCCGAGGAAGTCAACGCGCTGCTCAAGGAAGCGGCCGAAGGCGAACTCAAGGGCGTGCTCGGCTACACCGAAGAGCCGCTGGTTTCGATCGACTTCAACCACGACGCCCATTCGTCGACCATCGACAGCCTTGAGACTTCGGTTCTCGAAGGCAAGCTGGTCCGCGTCCTGTCGTGGTACGACAACGAGTGGGGCTTCTCCAACCGCATGGTCGACACGGCCGGCGTGATGGCAGGCCTGCTCTGAAAATGACTATGGCGGCGGATCGCAATCGGTCTGCCGTCCCTGCTGTCGCCGCGAAAGTCCATCCGGGCTTTCGCGGCGCTGCATGTTTTTCTGACCTGCATTTCGTCATTGCGAGCGTAGCGAAGCAATCCAGAGCGGCTCTGGATTGCTTCGCTACGCTCGCAATGACGAAGTTTGGTGGATCGGGCGGTGAAGCTGCTGCCAACGATGAGATAAGAGGATCGAGCAATGAGCGCTTTCAAGACCCTGGATGACCTTGGCGACGTGACGGGCAAGGTCGCGCTGGTGCGCGTGGACCTCAACCTGCCGATGCAGGACGCCGTCGTCACCGACGACACCCGCATCCGCGCCGCCGCGCCGACTGTGCTGGAACTCGCCGAGAAGGGCGCCAAGGTCCTCCTGCTCGCCCACTTCGGCCGCCCCAAGGGCGAGCGCGTCTCCACCCAGTCGCTGTCGATGGTCGTCGGCGCGGTCGAGAAGGTGCTCGGCAAGGAAGTGATGTTCGTGCCGGAAATCGCCGGTGACGTGGTCAAGCAGGCCGTCGGCATCCTGCGCGCGGGCGACATCGCCATCCTCGAAAACACCCGCTTCTGGAAGGGCGAGGAAAAGAACGATCCCGAATTGGTCAAGGCGATTGCCGCCAACGCCGACTTCTACGTCAACGACGCCTTCTCCGCCGCCCACCGCGCCCACGCGACGACCGAAGGTCTCGCCCATGTGCTTCCGGCCTATGCGGGCCGCTCGATGCAGGCCGAGCTGGAAGCGCTCGACAAGGCGCTCGGCAAGCCTGAAAAGCCGGTCGCGGCGGTCGTCGGCGGCGCCAAGGTTTCCTCGAAGCTCGACGTGCTCAAGCACCTCGTCACCCAGGTCGATCACCTCATCATCGGTGGCGGCATGGCCAACACCTTCCTCGCCGCCAAGGGCGTGGACGTGGGCAAGTCGCTCTGCGAGCACGACCTCACCGGCACCGCGAACGAGATCCTCGATACCGCCGACACCGCGGGCTGCACCGTGCACCTGCCTTACGAAGTGGTGGTCTCGAAGGAATTCGCCGCCAATCCGCCCAGCCTGCGGGCCTGCAACGTCCATGAAGTGGCGGCGGACGAGATGATCCTCGACGTCGGCCCGCTCGCGGTGGAAGCCCTGAGCGACGTGCTCAAGACCTGCCGCACGCTCGTGTGGAACGGTCCGCTCGGCGCCTTCGAGACGGTACCCTTCGATGCGGCGACCGTTGCCCTGGCGAAGACGGCAGCGGCACTGACCCGCGAAGGTTCGCTGGTCTCGGTGGCGGGCGGCGGCGATACGGTCGCGGCGCTCAACCATGCAGGCGTGGCGGGCGACTTCTCGTACATCTCGACGGCGGGCGGTGCCTTCCTCGAATGGATGGAAGGCAAGGAACTTCCCGGCGTGGCTGCGCTTTCGGTCTGATTGGACGGACACGCTGGGGGAGGGGCGGCACGCATGAACACTTCGATGCCTGCCGCTCGTCCTGAGCGGCAACTGCCTTGGCACGGCCGCTATGTAACGCTCGACGGCATGCGCGGGATCGCCGCGCTTGCCGTCGCGCTGTTCCATTTCAATATCTCGCAGGCGCCGCACGGCTATGTCGCGGTGGACTTCTTCTTCGCGCTTTCCGGCTTCGTGCTCTGCACCAGCTACCTGCCGCGCTGGCAGGGCGGGATGGGCACCGGGGACTTCATGACGAAGCGCCTCGTGCGGCTCTATCCGCTGTTCCTTGTCGGTATCGTGTTGACGACGACCGTGGGCGTGGTGCGCCATTATACCGGCGGCGATACCTCGCTAAGGCTGCCGACGATCGTCATCAGCACGGCGATCAATGCGTTCATGCTGCCGTCTCCGCTGACGGGGACGCTGTTCCCGCTCAACGTCCCGGCCTGGTCGCTGTTCTACGAGCTGGTCGCCAATCTCGTAATGATCCTCGTGCTATTTCGTCTGCCGCGCCTGGCGCTGCTGGCGGTCTGCGCGGTCTCGGCCTGGCGGTTCGTGCCGGCCGTGCTGGAAAACGGCTCGGGCAATATCGGTGCGGTCTGGCACGAGTGGTCGTTGGCGCTCGCGCGGACGCTCTATTCGTTCTGCGCAGGCATGCTCATCGCCCGGCTCCGCCAGCCCGCACATAGACCGGCGACGCTGGGCGGGCTCTTCTGTCTGGCCGCCATCGCCGCGATGCTGCTGGCCGATCCCAAGTGGATCGCGGAGAGCCATTTCGACCTCGCCTGCACGCTGGTGATCTCGCCGCTGCTGGTCTGGTTCGGCTCGCGCGTCGAACCCTCGCGCAAGCTGGCGCCTGCGGCCTGGTTCGTGGGCGAGGTCTCTTTCGCGCTCTATGCGGTGCACTGGGCGCTGATCGAGCCGATGCGCTACTTCAAGGACGACCTGCATTACAACGAAGTGCTGATGGCCTTCGTCTATCTCGGCGCCTGCCTCGCCACCGCGTGGTTCTGTGTTCGCTGGATAGACGTGCCCGCCCGCACCTTGCTGTCCGACATGCTGCGACGCCGCAGGCAGGCGCGGCTCTTCGCTGGAACGGGTCGCCCAACGGACGGATAGCCTTTTGCCGCAGTTGCGAAACGGAGCCTCAAAGAATAAGCCCGTTTCATGATTGCTCACACAATCTAGGAGGAGAAAAACCATGGAATTTTCAGAGATGACGGCCAAGATGGCCGGCGGGAACGGCTTTATCGCCGCGCTCGATCAGAGCGGCGGTTCGACCCCGAAGGCGCTCAAGGGCTACGGCATCGAGGAAGGCGCCTGGTCGACTGAAGAAGAGATGTTCGGTCTCATCCACCAGATGCGCGCCCGCATCATCGCTTCGCCGGCCTTCACCGGTGACAAGGTGATCGGCGCGATCCTGTTCGAGCGGACCATGGATGGCGAAGTCGCCGGCGTGCCCACTCCGCAGGCCCTGATCGCCAAGGGCGTGGTGCCCTTCATCAAGATCGACAAGGGTCTTGAGGACGAGGCGAACGGCGTGCAGCTGATGAAGCCGATGCCGACCCTCGACGCCCTGCTCGAACGCTCGAAGGCGCTCGGCGTCTACGGCACCAAGGAGCGCTCGGTCATCAACTCCGCCAATGCCGAGGGCATCGCCGCCGTCGTCAAGCAGCAGTTCGAGATCGGCCAGCAGGTGCTTTCGCACGGCATGATGCCGATCATCGAGCCGGAAGTGAACATCAAGAGCGAGACCCGCGCCGCGTGCGACGAGATCCTGCTCGCCGAGCTGCTCAAGAACCTCGACGCGCTGCCGGAAGGCGTGCGGGTGATGCTCAAGCTCTCGCTGCCGATCGTGCCGGGCACGTTCGATCCGCTCGTCTCGCACCCCAAGGTGCTGCGCGTTGTCGCGCTCTCGGGCGGCTACGAGCGTCCCGAGGCCTGCGTCGAACTGGCGAAGAACAAGGGCATCATCGCCAGCTTCAGCCGCGCGCTGCTCCAGGACCTGCGCGCGCAGATGAGCGACGCCGAATTCGATGCCGCGCTTGGCGAGGCGATCGACGAGATCTTCAAGGGCTCGACCCAGAAGATCGGCGCCGCTGCGGCTGCCTGAACGGCTCTAGCGGATTTCGGTTGAGGAAAGGGCGGTGCCGCGAGGCGCCGCCCTTTTCGTTTCTCAAAGGCCGCCCATGAAGCGGAAGCCGAACTGATAGGCGAGCGGCGCGGGCTTCTTGCCGCCGACCGGGTGGGGCAGGGCGTCCAGCAGATCGAGCTGGCCGTCGGCGACCTGCACGGGCTGGCCCATCGTGAGGTCGATCTCGCGCGGGCCGGAGCCGAGGTCGACGCGCACCCGCACGCGCAGGCGCCCGGCCCAGACGCATTGTGTCCCCGCAGCGCAGCGGCTGTCCTCCAGCAGGGCCAGCGGGGTCACTTTCGGCCCATCGACGTAGATCGTCTCGCCGATGCGGGTATAGGCCAGAGGCGGGCCGCTATAGGGACCGGGTGATGGCGTCGCCGGTGAGGGCGACTGCGGGGTGTAGAAATCGGTCGGCGGCGGCGTTTCGGTCTGTGTCCGGGGGCCGGCTTCGACGACTTCCGGTTCGGGCGCAGGCGGCGGCGGGCGGTTCGCCTCGACGCGCCGGGCCGGCGCTCCACCCGGCGTTTCCGGGATTATCCGGCAGGCCGACAGCGCGACGAGAGCGGTCATGAGCGAAAGGGCGGTCGATAGGGCGCGTCGTCTCATGATCCTCACACGTGTCTGTTTTGGGCCGAGCGGCAATTCCGGCAGAAAACCGCATCGCGGCTGAACCTTGTCCTAACTATCGCCTTTGCGCGAATGACGAAGCCTTTTCCTCCGCCGAGGGACAGGCTAGGGCGGCAGCCATGGACGATATCGAACGCGAACCGACGCAGCTCTACCTGATCTCGCCGCCGGAAGTGGCCGGCGGATTTCCCGAACGCCTGGCCCGCGCCCTCGACGCGGGGCCGGTCGCGGCGTTCCAGTTCCGTGTGAAGGACCTCGACCAGCACGAGGCCGCGCGCCTCGCGGAGCCTCTGCAGAAGATTTGCGGCGACCGTGACGTGGCCTTCATCGTCAACGATTCGATCAGCCTCGCCAAGCGCCTCGGCGCTGACGGCGTGCATATCGGGCAGGACGACGGCACTGTCGAGGAAGCCCGCAATGCCCTCGGCCGCGACGCGCAGATCGGCGTGACCTGCCACGACAGCCGCCACATGGCGATGGACGCAGGCGAGGCCGGGGCGGACTACGTGGCTTTCGGCGCTTTCTTCCCGACGACCACCAAGCAGGTGAAGCACATGGCGGGCGTGGACCTGCTGACATGGTGGCAGGGGATCTTCGAGATTCCCTGCGTGGCGATCGGCGGGATCACCCCGGAAAACTGCGGGGAGCTGGTCACGGCGGGTGCGGACTTCCTCGCGGTCTCGGGCGCGGTCTGGAACGGTGATGAAGTGGCGGCGATCAAGGCCTTCCACGAAGCGATGGCGGCCGTTCAGAGCTGACGGACCGTCAGAATATCCGGGGGTTAGTCCACAGGATTTCCCCCGGCCCTCCACATAGTATCCACCCGCCATCCCTCGCTTCTGAACAGCTTATCCACAGGCTTGCCCAGGCGCTGCGCGGGGTGCAGAGACGGGGCATGGACCTCGCTCGCTACTTCGCTCGCATCGGCCTTTCCGAAGCCCCCGCGCTTTCGCCCGAGGGGCTGGCCAGCCTCCAGCAGGCGCACCGCCGCTCTATCGGTTTCGAGAACCTCGCAATCCTGCTGAGTGAGGGCATCCGCATCGACAGCGAGAGCGTATTCGAGAAGCTCGTGACGCGCGGGCGCGGCGGCTATTGCTTCGAGCAGAACCGCCTGTTCTCTGATGTTCTTTCCGCCATGGGACTGGTCAACCGGCCCTTGCTGGCGCGGGTGCTGCTGGGGCTGGGCGAAGGCGTGGTGCCGCCGCGCACCCATACGCTGCTGCTGGTCAATCTTGGGGGCGAGGCGTGGATTGCCGATGCCGGGTTCGGCGGCTCCTACGTTCCGCCGCTTCCGCTGGAAGACGGCGCGCAAGTCCAGACCGGCGACGGCGCCTGGCACCGCCTCCTGCGCAGCGGCGAGCGCGGTTCGCTGGGCGGCGAGTGGCGACTGGAGCGGGCGGGACCCGTCAGCGCCACCGACGGCCGCGCGGCCCCGCATGGCGATTGGCAGCCGCAATATGTCTTCGACCTCGCCGAAGTGGCGCAGGACGATCTGGAGCTGAGCAATCACTGGACCGCGACCCGTCCGGCGACGCGCTTCACGACGGTCTGCATTGCCACCGTCGCGCTGGAGGGCGGCTTTGCCTCGCTGAGCGACCGTCAGTTCACACTGAACCGAAACGGCGCCAGCGCGGTACGGCAGATCGAAAATCCCGCCGAATATGTCCGTTTGCTAAGCGAGGTGTTCGGCATCGCGCTGAGTGAAGCCGAAGCGGCACGCTTGCCGATCTTCCGCTGACCTCTCCCCTCTCTCGTCATTGCGAGCGAAGCGAAGCAATCCAGAGTCGCGCAGAGCCGCTCTGGATTGCTTCGCTACGCTCGCAATGACAAAGTGGGGCTGCTGATGGTGGAAGTGCGCGAGAGGGCGCAAACTCCCCCTTACTTCTCCCGAAGCCTCGGCATCAGTTCCACGAAGTTGCAGGGACGGTTGCGGCTGTCGAGCTGCTCGGCGAGAATGCCGTCCCAGCCATCCTTCACCGCGCCGTTCGAGCCGGGCAGGGCGAAGATGTAAGTGCCGCGCGAAACGGCGGCGCACGCGCGGGACTGCACCGTCGACGTGCCGATGCTCTTGTAGGAGAGCCAGCGGAACAGTTCGCCGAAGCCCGGAATGTCGCGCTCCTTCACCCGGTCGATCGCTTCCGGAGTAACGTCCCGCCCGGTCAGGCCGGTGCCGCCGGTGGAGACGATGGCGTCCACGTTGGGGTCGTCGATCCAGGCGTTCAGCCGCGCGGCGATCACCTCGGCGTCGTCCTTCTCGATCGCCCGGTCGGCCAGCGTGTGTCCGGCATCGACGACGCGCTGGGCGAGGATATCGCCCGAGGTGTCGTCTTCCGGGCCACGGGTGTCCGAGACGGTCAGGACGGCGATCTGGATAGGCTTGAAAAGTCGCTCGGTATCAATGGCCACGCAGGATAGCTCCGTTCGCGGACATGCGAACGGCCTGCGATCCGGAGAGTCCGGGGAAGGTCGGCCACATGTCCTGCACGAGCGCCATCCGGCTTTCCGACTGACCGCCCGCCTGCCGCTCGTACATCCAGTAATTGCGCAGCACTATGTTCACATAGCCGCGGGTTTCCCAGTACGGCAGCGATTCGATCCACAGCAGCGGATCGCCCTGGTCCTTCACTTCGCTATTCCAGCGGCGCACCGGCAGCGGCCCGGCGTTGTAGGCGGCCATGACCTTGGGCAGCAGGCCTTGCGTGCCCGGATCGTTGCGCAGCGTTTCCAGATGGCGCTGGCCGAAGGCGAGGTTCACTTCGGGCCTGTTGAGATCCGACGCATTGCCGTTGTAGCCGAGCGAACCTGCATGGTCGCGCGCGGCCGCAGGCATGATCTGCATCAGGCCCCGTGCGCCCGCCGGGCTGACCACGCTGGTCTGGAAGATCGATTCCTGCAGGGCATGGGCATAGACCAGCGCCGGATCGACCTTCCAGCCGCCGACCGGAGTCCATTTCGGCGTCGGGAAGCGGCTGGCAGGCTCGGGCTTGCCGCCGAAGGGCGCATTGTAGGCCATCCAGAGCTGGGTCGAGGGCAGGCCGAGGTCGCGGGCGAGGCGCGTGATCGAGGCGTACTGGTCGGGCGTGCCGATCCGGGCCTGATGGCGCAGCACTTCGTCGGCCAGGCTGTCCTTGCCGATCTCGGCCAGTTCCACGGCGGTGCGGATGTTCGCATTGCCGCGCAGCACCTGCCAGTCGTTCTGGGTGAAGTCGGCGGCGGCGTGCTGTTCCGGCAGCTTCATGCCGAGTTGTTCGGCGGCGAGCATACCGTAGAGCGTCTCGTCCCGCGCGGCGGCGAGGCGCAGCGCGGCCGAAGCCTGCTCAGGCTTGCGGCAGCGGATCAGCGCGCGGCTGCGCCAGTAATGCGCCGCGCTGGTCAGTTCGGCATTTTCCGAAGACTTGGCGGTCTTGTCGAAGGCATCGACGGCGCCGTCGCAGTCGCCCAGGCGCCAGGCGGCAAGGCCGGCGGTCCACCAGGCTTCGCCGACCCAGGGGCCGGTGCCCATCGCCGCCAGCTGGGCAAGCTGGTAGGCCTGCGCGTCCTGGTTCTCGATATAGAAGCTCCAGGCCACTTTCTGGCGCCATTCGGCCTGTGTGGACGGGCTGAGACCGGCGTCGATGCCGTCGAGCAGAACCCGCGCGCCGGTGGGGTCGTCGGCCTTGATGCGGTCATTGATGCCGTTTGCGATCATCGCCGGCATCGTGCCGTCATTGATCGAGGAGGGCCGCACCCGCTTCACCATGGTCGGCAGGCGGGCGAACTGCTGTTCCGACGGCAGCGAGGGCACGCTGGCGGCGCCGCGCTTCAGGGCGAGGCGGCTGATCTGGTCGGCGCCGGGCAGGTCGGTGCCCTGTGCCAGCCACGATTCCAGCGCGGGAAGCTCAATCTTGGGCGAACCCGAGGCGAGGTAATAGGCGGCGCGAAGCTGCTGGTGCAGCGGGCCGTCCGGGCGATCCGTCAGCAGCCGCTGTACGGTGGACCAGTCCTTCGAATCGACCGCGTCGAACGCCTGCTTGTAATAGGTGCGGTCGTCCTGGCTGAGGAGCGAGGGGACCGCCGTGTTGTCGGCGCGCGTGCGGAAATACTCCACCGCGGCACTGTTGGCGAAAGCCGGGCTTGCGCCAGCGGCGGATAGGACGGCGAGAACGGCAAGGGCGGCGCTGACGCGACCTGCTTCCTTGCGGATTCTCTCCCTGCCGGATCGTTTCAAATTCATTCCCCGCATCGTGCGACCGCTTTGCCGGAGAAGGAACGTCGCTTCAGGACGTCGAAGTCTCCGGTACGGTTAATTTCTTGTGTCAGTTTCAGACTGTGTCCACTCCAGCCAGGCGTTCCAGAAGCTCGCCTTCGCGCGCGGTTGTTGCATCAGCGCGGCGAGTCCCCACCCGACCAGAAGAGGTATAACCCTTCCTTCATGCTGAAATTGTCTTAAAACGGCAGCGCGTTGCGGCAATTCGTGGCCAACGAGCGACAGGACGTTTCCACCGAGCACGATGAGTCGTTGCGGCGCCACAAGGTTAACGTGGCGGGCGAGCGCATCGCCGACTCCGCGAGCCTCCGCCGCCCGCCAGTCCGGCAGCGGATCGTGACGCGGCAATGCACTGGCGAGATAGATGTCCTCGCGCCGGGTGCCGAAGGCGGCGAGCATCGCATCCAGCAGCTTGCCCTGCGGGCCGGTAAGCAGGTCCTCGCGGTCCTGCGGTTCGGGAGTCTCGACGACGAGCATGAGCTTGGCGCCGGCTTCGCCGCGCGGCGGGATGCGCCCGGCGGAGCCGCCGTCGTCGAGCAGCGATTCGCGCATCCACCAGTCGCGGAAGGCGGGAAGATCGGCGGGCAGTAGGGCCGGATCGATCCGCGTCGGCATGGGCGGAAGTGCGTTTTCCTCCACCGGCGGACGGCGGCGCGGCGGCAGGCGCTCGCCGTTTTCGTCCTGCTCTTCCTCTGGCACGATCCATTGGCGGGGCGCGTCCAGGAAGTCGAAATCGACCCCGGCTTCGCGCCACCAGCCCAGCGCACCTGTGATATCGTCCAGAAATTGCCGATTTGGGACCTGATCCATCGGCTGGGTCTTGACCTCTCGGCTTCCACCAATCAAGGCAATTCGAGAAAATTAATCGAGCGACTAAATTAGGGGCCTGCTCAGTGGACGCAATGATTGAACGCGAAGAGATGCCGTATGACGTCGTCATCGTGGGCGGAGGCCCGGCGGGACTGGCCACGGCAATCCGGCTGAAGCAGGTCGATCCGGAGCTTTCGGTCTGCGTGCTCGAAAAGGGCTCGGAGATCGGCGCGCACATCCTTTCGGGCGCGACGATCGATCCCAAGGCGCTCGACGAACTGCTGCCGACCTGGCGCGAAGACGGCTGCCCGCTCGCCGAGACCCCGGTGACCGACAACTGGCACTGGCACCTCACGAAGAAGAAGAAGTTCTCCCTGCCGCATCTGGTGATGCCGCCGTTCATGTCGAACGACGGCAACTACACCGGCTCGCTGGGCAATCTCTGCCGCTGGCTGGCCGAACAGGCCGAGGCGCTGGAGATCGAGATCTTCCCCGGCTTCCCCGCCGCCGAGATTCTCTATGACGAGGCGGGCGCCGTGATCGGCGTGCAGACCGGCGACATGGGCGTCGACCGCGAGGGCAACCCCAAGGGTGACTTCCAGCCGGGCATGAACCTGCTGGGCAAGTACACCGTGTTCTGCGAAGGCGCGCGCGGCCACCTGACCAAGCGGCTCAAGGCGAAGTACGATCTGGAGGCGAATTGCCAGCCGCAGATCTACGGCATCGGCATCAAGGAGCTCTGGGACATCCCGGCGGACAAGCATGTCCCCGGCCGGGTGATCCATACCCAGGGCTGGCCGATGAGCGAGACCGACAGCTGGGGCGGCGGCTTCCTCTACCACCAGGCGAACAACCAGGTCGCGCTCGGTTTCGTGACCGCGCTCGATTACAAGAACCCCTATGTCTATCCCTTCGAGGAATTCCAGCGCTGGAAGCAGCACCCGGAAATCCGCGCGATCCTGGAAGGCGGCAAGCGCGTCGCTTACGGGGCGCGTGCGATCAACGAGGGCGGCTGGCAGTCGGTGCCGATGCTCGCCTTCCCGGGCGGCGTGCTGGCGGGCTGCTCGGCAGGCTTCGTCAACGTGCCGCGCATCAAGGGCACCCATACCGCGATGAAGAGCGGCATGCTGGCCGCCGAGGCGATTGCCGCCGCGATCAAGGCAGGCCGCGAGCAGGACACGCTCGGCGAATACGATACCGCCGTGCGCGAAAGCTGGATCGCCAAGGAACTGAAGCTCGTCCAGAACGCCGAGCCGATGGTCGCCAAGTGGGGCGGCGAGATCGGTACGGTGCTGGCGGGCGCCGACATGTGGCTGCGCACGCTGTTCGGCTTCGGTCTCGCCAAGCCGATGAAGCACCACACCGATGCCTCGACGCTCCAGCGCGCCGATCTCTACCAGCCGATCGCCTATCCCAAGCCCGACGGCGTCATAAGCTTCGACCGCCTGACCAGCGTGTCCTACTCGTTTACCAATCACGAGGAAGACCAGCCGGTCCATCTGAAGCTCAAGGACCCCACGGTTCCGACCGCGATCAACCTGCCGCTCTATGCCGGACCCGAGGCGCGGTACTGCCCGGCGGGGGTCTACGAATTCGTCGATCCGGACGGTTCGGGCATGAAGCTCCAGATCAACGCGCAGAACTGCGTCCACTGCAAGACCTGCGACATCAAGGACCCGACCCAGAACATCGAATGGGTCACGCCCGAAGGCGGCGGCGGCCCGAACTATCCGAATATGTGATGGATAAGGGGAGGCGAGAGCTTCCCTTTTTTCTAAGCCCCGACCCTCGCGCAATTTCCCGCGTCACCCTGAACTCGTTTCAGGGTCCATCGTGCAGCAACGGCGGTGCTTTAGGTAGCTTGCTGCGGGTGCCGTTGGTGAAACGACGCTTCGGAGCAAACGGCCCTATGGATCCTGAAACGAGTTCAGGATGACGTGGCTTTATGGTGGGATGTGGCGCAAGGAATGCGAGGAAGCCAAGGCGCACCTTGCCTCTGCGTGCGCGTCGCGCCATGGACGGAGCGATGATTTCCGAAACCGCCTATGCCAAGATCAACCTCGCGCTCCATGTCCGCAGACGGCGCGAGGACGGCTACCATGAGTTGGAAACCCTGTTCGCCTTCGTCGATGCCGGAGACGAACTGACCGCGACCCCCGCCGGGCAGGATCGTCTCACCACCCACGGCGAGTTCGCCGGGAAGATCGACGATCCCTTCGGCAATATCGTCGCCAAGGCCCTGACGGCGCTTCCGCATGGTAAAGGCTGGTCGGTCGATCTCGAAAAGCGCCTGCCGGTCGCGGCGGGGCTGGGGGGCGGTTCGGCCGATGCCGGGGCGGTGTTCCGCATGGTCGAGCGCGCGCATGGTCTCCCCGATGACTGGCACGAACGCGCGGCAAGGCTTGGCGCGGACGTACCCGCCTGCGTGCTCTCGCGGCCCTGCATCGGCACCGGAACCGGCACCGAGCTTGCCGAAGTGGCGACAAACGACCTCGAACACCGCCCGGTCCTGCTGGTCAACCCGCGCGCGCCGGTGCCCACCGGACCGGTGTTCAAGGCCTGGGACGGGCAGGATCGCGGCCCGATGCCGGAGGGAAGCTTGCGCGAGATCGCTCTGGCGGGCCGCAACGATCTGGAAGGTCCTGCCATCGCCATCTGCCCGGTGATCGCCGATGTCCTCGCCGCACTCGGCGAGACTGCGCCTTTCCTCGCCCGCATGTCCGGCTCCGGGGCGACGTGCTTTGCGCTCTACGAAAGTCAGGAAGCCTTAAGCCATGCCGCGGCAAGGATCGCGGCGGACCACCCCGACTGGTGGCAACTCTCCGGGAAACTGCGTTGAAGATCGAACCCTACAGCCTGCTCGGCACGCCCGTTGAGGGCGGCATTCTCGTCATCGCCGACCATGCCTCGAACCATGTGCCCGAGGGCATCGATCTCGGCATTCCGGCCGAACTGATGAACCAGCATATCGCCATCGACATCGGCGTCGCGGCGGTGGCGCAGCGGACGGTCGCGCCGGGCACCGCCGCCTGGCTCGCCGGGATCAGCCGTCTGGTCTGCGATCTCAACCGCGATATCGGCATGCCCGGCATGTTCCCGGAGGTCTCGGACGGCTACGATATCCCCGGCAACCGCATCGGCGACGAAGGCCGCGCGGCGCGGGTAAAGACCTACTTCGATCCCTATCACGCCGCGCTCGAAAAGCTGCTGGCCGATAGCCCGCCTGCACTGATCGTCTCGCTGCACAGCTTCACGCCGGGGCTGGCGACTTGCGACAAGCCGCGCCCCTGGGAGATCGGCATCCTCTACAACGAGGACGATCGCGCCGCGCGCCTCGCCATCCCGTTGCTGGAAGCGGAAGGGCTGACCGTGGGCGACCAGCAGCCGTATTCGGGCCGCATCCTCAACGCCTCGATGAACCGCCATGCCGAAGCCCATGGCCGTCCCTATCTCAGCATCGAGATCCGGCAGGACCAGATCGCGGACGAGGCGGGGCAGGCACTCTGGGCGGAGCGCATGACGCGGCTTTGCAGCGCGGTCGTCGCCCGGCTCGGTTGATCCCGCCCCGTCTTGCGGCTCCCCGGACGCAGCGATAATCTCGCGGCGATGGATCAGGGGGCAACATGATCGGCTATCATCTTGTACGGCTGGCGAAATTTTCCGGCCGGGAGACCCGAGCGCAGTTCTGGCCATACGCGGCAGTGGTCGCGGGAATTGCGATGGTTTGCGGTTTTGCGATGGCGATGCCGATGGTGCTCGCGTCGATGGCGAAGATGCGCCAGTTCGCGCTGGAGCACCCGGAGCAGGCGACGATCTCCTCCGGTCCCGGGCGCTACGAGATCGAGATCCAGGGCTATCATCCCGAACTGATGCCGGACATCGCGCCGTTCCTCACGGCAATGGAGGGCGTGATGGCCCTGCTGATCGTGCTGACCGCCGCCGCCGTGGTCCGGCGTCTGCACGATACCGGGCTATCCGGCGCCTGGGGGCTGCTGCCGCTGCCGTTCCTGTTCTTCGGCTTCGCGCGGATGCCGGTGCTCTTCGCCGATCCAGCCTTCGATACGCGCCTGTTCGGTCTGCTGTTCCTCAACAACTTCTGTTACCTCGGCGCGCTGGGCGTGCTGGTATTGCTACTCGCCCGCTCCGGGAAGACGGAAGAGAACCGCTACGGCCCTGTGCCGCAAAGCTGACTGCGCACTATCATAAAAGCAAAAAGCGCGTTTCGGGAAATTTTATGCCTCGCAAAAGCCATGCACATGGCGTAGGGGCGCCCCATATCAATGATCGACACGGCGCGCAGAGCACCGTGCCCATGACCAATCCCGGAGTTCGCACAATGCCCGCCTATCGTTCCCGCACTTCCACCCACGGCCGCAACATGGCGGGCGCGCGTGGCCTCTGGCGCGCGACGGGCATGAAGGATGCGGACTTCGGCAAGCCGATCGTCGCGGTGGTGAACTCGTTCACGCAGTTCGTGCCCGGCCACGTCCACCTCAAGGACCTGGGCCAGATGGTCGCGCGCGAGATCGAGGCGGCGGGCGGCGTCGCCAAGGAATTCAACACCATCGCGGTCGATGACGGTATCGCCATGGGCCACGACGGCATGCTCTATTCGCTGCCCAGCCGTGACCTGATCGCGGACAGCGTCGAATACATGGTCAACGCCCACTGCGCTGACGCCATGGTCTGCATCTCCAACTGCGACAAGATCACGCCGGGCATGTTGATGGCGGCGCTGCGCATCAATATCCCGGTGGTCTTCGTCTCGGGCGGGCCGATGGAAGCGGGCAAGGTCGTGCTGCGCGGCAAGGAGCAGGCGCTCGATCTGGTCGACGCCATGGTCGCCGCCGCCGACGAGAGCTACACCGACGAGGAAGTCCAGGCGATCGAGCGTTCGGCCTGCCCGACTTGCGGTTCCTGCTCGGGCATGTTCACCGCCAACTCGATGAACTGCCTGACCGAAGCGCTGGGCCTCTCGCTGCCGGGCAACGGCTCGACTCTGGCGACGCACTCGGACCGCCAGCGCCTGTTCCTCGAAGCGGGCCGCCTCGCGGTCGATCTCTGCCGCCGCTATTACGAGCAGGAGGACGAAAGCGTCCTGCCGCGCAATATCGCCAGCTTCGGCGCGTTCGAGAATGCCATGAGCCTCGATATCGCCATGGGCGGGTCGACCAACACCGTGCTCCACCTGCTGGCCGCCGCCGTGGAGGCAGGCGTGGACTTCACGATGGAGGATATCGACCGCCTCAGCCGCAAGGTGCCGTGCCTTTCCAAGGTCGCGCCCGCGAAGAACGACGTCCACATGGAAGACGTTCACCGCGCCGGCGGCATCATGGCGATCCTCGGCCAGCTCGACCGTGCGGGCCTGCTGCACACCGACCTGCCGACCGTCCATGCCAGGACGCTGGGCGACGCGCTGAACCACTGGGACATCTCGCGTACCAACGCGCCTTCGGTGCAGGAATTCTTCAAGGCCGCACCGGGCGGCGTGCCGACGCAGACCGCCTTCAGCCAGAGCCGCCGCTGGGAAGAACTCGATCTCGACCGCGAGAATGGCGTGATCCGCAGCAAGGAACACGCGTTCAGCCAGGACGGCGGCCTTGCGGTGCTCTACGGCAATATCGCGCAGGACGGCTGCATCGTGAAGACGGCGGGCGTGGACGATTCGATCCTGAAGTTCACCGGCACCGCGCGCGTCTACGAATCGCAGGATGCCGCCGTTGCGGGCATTCTCGGCGGGCAGGTCGGCGCGGGTGACGTCGTGGTCATCCGCTACGAAGGCCCGCGCGGCGGGCCGGGCATGCAGGAAATGCTCTACCCGACCAGCTACCTGAAGTCGAAGGGCCTCGGCAAAGCCTGTGCGCTGCTGACCGACGGTCGCTTCTCGGGCGGCACTTCGGGCCTCTCGATCGGCCATGCCTCGCCGGAAGCGGCTGAGGGCGGCGCCATCGGCCTTGTCGAGAACGGCGACACCATCGAGATCGACATCCCCGGCCGCACCATCAACCTGATGATTTCGGACGAAGTCTTGGCCCACCGTCGCGCCCAGCAGGAGGCGCGCGGCGCCAACGCCTGGTCGCCGGTCCACCCGCGCCCGCGCAAGGTTTCGGCGGCGCTTCAGGCCTATGCGGCGATGACCACCAGCGCGGCCAAGGGCGCGGTGCGGGATGTGACGCAGCTCAAGCGGAAGTAAGGTTCAGAAAAGGGTAAGAGCAGGGGTTAATACCCCTGCACCCCATTACTGCCTTCGTTGCGTCTGGCCTATCAGTGGGCGCAACACTTGCTGGATTGTTGAAGGCCTTCGGCCGGGTTAGCCGTCGCTGACGGGGGCTAGGCGTACGGCTTCGTCGACCATGTTCTGCCAGGCGTCGTGCACATCGCTGATGTTGACGGACAGGCCGCGATCCTTCTTGAGCAGGTGCTCACCGGCAAGGCACATGCCCGGTGTCGGCACGCGCAGCGCCTTCACGACTTCCCGCGCGGTTTCCTTGAATTGCTCGCGATCTTGTGGGGTCAGGGCATTCCAGTCGTCGGTTCCGTGTTCGGCCTTCGCCAGGGCACGGGCGGCGCGTTCTATCAGCGGCATCGTTATGCTCTCCCTCGACAGATTATCAGCCAGCGTAACATCACGCGATGGCTTGCGTAAATGTCCCATTCTCGGGCTGCGCCAGACGGACGCTTGCTGTCGGTGGGAAAGTCCTTGTAGCCAAGGCGCATATGGCACGCTTGCTCCCCGCTACCGCTCTTGTTCTGGCTCTCACCGCCTGCTCGTCGAAGCCCGAGGCGCCGAAAGTGGCCGAGGGAGACGAGCATATCCCTTGCGCGGTCTCTGGTTCCGGCGATCTCAAGCCGGTCTGCGCGGTCGAGCGGCAGGAAGGTCCGGACGGTCTCACGCTGCTGGTTCGCCACCCCGACGGCGGCTTTCGTCGCTTCGCCGTGGTGACCGACGGGCGCGGGCTGGAGGTTGCCGATGGGGCGCAAGTGGCGGTAACAAGGCTGGAAGGCGGCAAACTCGACGTTTCGGTCGGGGCCGACCGCTACCTGTTCCCGGCCACGAGGAAATCCCATGCCCCACAGGCTGCTCCCCCAGAATAACCAGATCCTGACCGTTGCCCAGATGCGCGCCGCCGAAGAGGCGCTGATCGCAGCAGGTTCATCGGTGGAGGCCCTGATGCGGATCGCCGGCCTGGGCGCGGCGGAATGGGTCTGGCGGGTTTCGGCGGGGCGCTCCGTCACCGTGCTGTGTGGCCCCGGCAACAATGGCGGCGACGGCTATGTGATCGCCGAAGCCATTCGCGAGCGCGGGGGGCAGGTGACGGTCGTCGCGCCGGCCGATCCGAAGACGGATGCCGCCCGTGACGCGCGCGCCCGCTATCATGGCGCGGTGCTGGGCGCGGATGCCGACGTGCATGGCGATGTCTTCGTCGATTGCCTCTATGGCAGCGGCCTCACGCGCCGGTTGACGGTGGAGGATTTCGCGCTGCTGGTGCGGCTGGCGAAGGTGCATCACCACCGCATCGCGCTCGATCTGCCGAGCGGAGTGCAGTCGGACACGGGCATGTTGCTCAATCAGGGGTTGCCCGATTACGATGCGACGCTGGCGCTCGGCGCCTGGAAATTCGCGCATTTCCTGATGCCAGCGGCGGCCATGATGGGCATGCTGCGGCAGGTGCCGATAGGCGCTGCACCGATCGACGCAGCGGCTGTTGCGGTCGCCAAGCCCCGGATCGGGGCGCCGGGGGCGGATGCGCACAAGTATCGGCGGGGACTGCTGGCGGTCGTCGGCGGAGCAATGCCCGGCGCGGCGGTGCTGGCGAGCCTTGCGGCGCAGGGAGCAGGGGCGGGCTATGTGAAGCTCTTTGCCGACAGCAAGCGCAATGTGCCTGCCGATCTGGTGGTCGATCAGGGCGTGCTGACCGATGTGCTGACCGACGATCGCAATACGGCGGTTCTGGTCGGGCCGGGGCTGGGCCGCGATGCCGCCGCGCGGGAGCGGCTGGCGGTGGCACTGGCCGATCCGGTGCCGGTGGTGGTCGATGCCGATGCGCTGATTCTGCTGGCGCCGCGTGTGCTGGCGGAGCGTTCCGCGGCCACCGTGGCGACCCCGCATGAGGGCGAACTGATGGCGCTGGAGCGCGCTTTCGACCTTGATGGCAGCGGCAGCAAACCGGCCCGCGCGGTGGCTTTGGCGGGGGCGAGCGGCATGGTCGTGGTCGCCAAGGGGCCGGACACGGTGATTGCCGCGCCCGATGGCCGCCTCGCCTGCGCGCCGCGTGCGACCTCTTGGCTTTCGACGGCGGGGACGGGGGATGTGCTGGCCGGATGCATCGCCAGTCGCCTTGCTGCCGGTGTCGACGCTTTCGCGGCGGCTTGCGAGGGCATCTGGCTGCACGGAGAGGCCGCGCGGCGCTCTCCGCCAGCCTTTACCGCCGGTCAGCTTGGACAAATGGTTCCGGCTGCGCTAGCGGCCTGCCTGTGACTACTGGAACCGAAGAAATTCTCCGCATCGCCGCCAAGGGCGATGGCGTAACCGAATCCGGCCGCTTCGCCTGGGGCGCTGCGCCGGGCGACCTGCTGCATGAAGACGGCACCCTGGAATGGGGGCCGAACCATATCCAGCCGGTCTGCACCCATTTTGGTCGCTGCGGCGGCTGCCAGCTTCAGCAGTTGAACGATCAGATGCTGGCCGATTTCGTCGAGGGCCGCGTGGCGAATGCTTCGGCCTCGCAGGAACTGGGTGCGGAAAAGATCGCGCCGCCGCACCTCTCGCCTCCCGGCGCGCGCCGCCGCGTGTCGCTGCGCGCGGAAAGCTCGGGCGGGCGCGTGGTGATCGGCTTCCGCGAGGCAAAGTCGCACCGGCTGGTCGAGCTGGAAGAATGCCCGGTCATGGCGCCGGAACTGTTTGCGGTGCTCGGCCCGCTGCGCAAGCTGCTCATCATGATGGGCAAGGCGGCACCGGCCAAGAAGGGCCGCCACGGCAAGCCGAGCAAGCACCAGCAGACCCGCATGGCCGCCGATATCGAGATGACGCTGACCGATCAGGGTGTCGATCTGGGCGTGAAGGGGCTGACCGCAGAGGGGCTGGCCGCGACCGAGGCGATGCTCGATTTCTCGCGCGAACATAAGCTTGCCCGTCTGACCATGGACGGCGGCTATGGTTTCGAGACCGTGTGGGAGCCGGTTCCGGTCACGGTAACGCTGGGCGGCGTCAAAGTGCCGCTACCGCCCGGTTCGTTCCTTCAGGCAACCGTCGATGGCGAGCAAGCGCTGGTCGAAGCGGCAAAGACCTGGCTGGCAGGTGCGGCGACCGTGGCGGATCTGTTCTCCGGCCTCGGCACCTTTGCACTGGCGCTGGCCGGGCCGCAGACGAGGGTTCTGGCCGCCGAAGCCGCGCGTGACGCGCACTTGTCCTGCAAGGCGGGCGCAGACCGCGCGCAATTGCCGGTTCTCGCCGCCCACCGCGACTTGTTCCGCAATCCGCTCCAGCCCGACGAGCTCAGCAAGTTCGAAGCGGTCGTGCTCGATCCGCCGCGCGCGGGTGCGCGCGAGCAGGTCGATTGCATCGCCGATTCCACCGTGAGCCGGGTGGTCTATATCTCGTGCAACCCGTCCAGCTGGTCGCGCGATGCGGCGCGACTGATCGAGGCGGGCTTCCGGCTGGTGGAACTGCGCCCGGTGGGACAGTTCCGCTGGTCCACCCACGTCGAACTGGCGAGCTATTTCGAGCGCGGCTGAGGGGAACCTCGGTCGCTCAGGCTCAGTCGCTTTCCTGCGCCTTGGCCATCATGTCCATGAAGTCCCGCGCGGCGTTGCGGTCATCTTCGTTGTCGAACGCAACGTCGAGATCGGGCGAGGCGCCGAACATGTAGAGCAGGGACCACAGCGCGAAACGCCGGGCTGGGTCCTTCTGCATGCCGAAATCGACGCGCATCCGTTCGATACCCGCCTCAAGCGCGGCAGGAGCGATAGTCGCAAAGTCGTCGGTGCCGAAATAACGGCGAAGCTGGTCGTCCAAATCCATGGACGCGCTCTAGCAGCACGCGACCCCGACGCGAAGAGGGTCAGGAGTCGCTTTCGTTCCGCGCCATGTGCGCGGCGATCAGCTGGTAGATCACCAAGGCCCAGGTGCTGCCGATCACCCCTATGAAGAAGGTCGACCAGCTCAGCCCCCAGTCGGCATCCAGCAGGTTGTTCGTCAGCGCCGCAAGCGTGACCAGCACCAGGATGGTTTCTAGCGCGACGAAAGCCCCGCGCGTGATGGCGATGGAATGTGACTCGCGCTGAACGATCACGATTGTCTCCCGAAAGCATCTTGTCTTCTTCGCGCAAGAATAATGCAGAGAGCGTGGATGCGTCCAGAGTTACTTTCGGAGAGACTGTATCGCTATGCGACAGGTCCGGCGGGGCCGCCGTCCTGCGTCAGTCCCGTGTTTGCAGCACTTTGGCAAAGGCCTGCGCATCGGTGTTGCCGCCGGACAGGATCACTGCCGTCCGATCGGTCGGCTCGACTTTGCCTGCCAGCACCGCTGCCAGCGCCGCCGCGCCGCCTGGTTCGACGACGAGTCGCAGCTTCGCAAAGGCGAGGCGCTGGGCCGCGCGCACTTCCGCCGGGGTGACGGCAAGGCCGAAGGGGCAGCGGGCCTTGAGGATTTCGAAGTTGATCGGCCAGGTGCCGGGGGTCTGGAGCGCGTCGCAGGGCGTCGGCGGCGCGTCGGGGCCGACGCGCTGGATTTCGCCGGTTTCCAGACTGCGGCAGACATCGTCCCAGCCTTCGGGTTCCACCGGGATGATCCGCGCCTCGGGCAGGGCGAGCGCGAGACCTGCCGTCAGCCCGCCGCCGCCGCCGGGGGCAACGATCAGGTCGGGCGAGGCCAGGCCCTGCTCGGCCATCTGCTCGGCGATTTCGAGACCCGCGGAACCCTGTCCCTCGATGATCCAGGGGTCGCCATAGGCATGGACGAGGGTGGCGCCGCGCTGCTCGCACAGACGATTCGCCACTTCCTCGCGGTCCTCGCCGCCGGGACGGTCGTAGAGCACGACTTCGGCCCCGAGCGCGCGGGTATTGGCGAGCTTCACTTCCGGGGCATCGACCGGCATCACGATGGCGGCCGTGATGCCCAGCTTGCGGGCGGCCCAGGCGACGCCCTGCGCGTGGTTGCCGCTCGACACGCCGACGACGCCGCGTGCGCGTTCCTCTTCGGTCAGCGCGGTCATGCGGTGCCAGGCGCCGCGAATCTTGAAGGCGCCGACGGGCTGGAGGCTCTCGGCCTTGCACCAGATCGTGCGGCCGTCGACCTCCAGCGGCAGCAGCGGCGTTCTCGGCAGGATTTCCGAGACTTTACGGGCAGCAAGCGCAACGCCTTGCGCGGTCGGACGGTGGAGGAGGGCCTGAGTCATGGCCCCGGCATAGTCCTATCGGGAGAGCTGCACCAACTGGTAATAGCCGAGCGGACCACGCTTCACCGCGATCCGCAGGGATTTCTCTCCGGCAAGCCGCGCCGCGACCATCGGCAGGTCGAGGCGCGGGCTGACGTGGAATTTCGCCAGCCATGCCCTCAGGCCCTTGCGCAAGGGCGAGGGCAGCCCGGCGAGATCGCCGAAATCGACGGCATGGAGCACGCCGCCCGGCGCCAGCGCGGCAGCCGCCTGTTCCAGTGCCGCCTGCCAGTCCGGTATCATCGAGAGCGTGTAGGACAGCACGACCCGGTCGAAACCCGCGCGGCCGAATAGGGCGCTGGCATCGAAACGAGTGGCATCCCCCGGCGCCAGCCGGACCTGCGGGCCGAGCCGGGCGCGGGCGCTCTTGAGCATCTCGCTGGAAATGTCGAAGCCGTGGCACTGCACTTGCGGCCAGGCTCTTGCGATCAGTTCGAGATTGCGCCCTGTGCCGCAGCCCACTTCCAGCACGCTCATGCCCGGTGCCGCGTCCAGTTCGCGGATCAGGCGGTCGCGGCCGAACAGGTAGTACTTGCGGGTGAAGTCGTAGATGTGGCGCTGGCCGCGATAGACCTTGTCCATCAGCGCGGCATGATCCTGCGAGAGGGCGGTGCCGGTCATTGCCGCTGCCTCAGCGCAGGACGTAGAGGTGGACACCGCCGTAGATCGACGAGCGATCCGCGCGCGTTGCCGCCAGCGATTCGGCTTCGCGATAGTCCCAGCGGCCGAGGATATGCTCCGGCACGCGGCCCGGCAGCAGCGTCGGCTCGGCGGCGGTGCGGAACAGCACGCGCGAGCCGGGGCGGGCGGTGCGGGTGATCTCGCTCCACAGTTCGGTGAGCTGGGCGTCGCTCATCCAATCCTGCGCGTCGAGCAGGATATAGCGGTCGAGCGAGGCTTCGGGGCTTTCCTTGAGGACCTGGGTGAAGCTCGCATGGCGCAGGGTGAGACGGCTGAGCCGCTCGCGCACCATTGGCACATTGGCTTCCTGAAGATAGGGCGGCAGCGGCGCTTCCGGCTGGCGTCCGTAGCCGCGCCCGAAGGCCTGCCATGCAAAGTAGTTGTCGTTGAGCGGGAAGTGGCAGGCCAGCTTTTCCAGCCTTGCGCGCAGCACGTCGGCCATGCGGTTGCCACCTGCCAGCGCGTCATACTGGGCGGGCGGAATACCGAGGCCGAACAGCGAAGCGGGCTGGTCGGTCAGCCAGCGCACCAGCTTGCGCTCGAAGATCGGGGCGAAGCGCTCGTCGAACACGCGGCGCTGTTCCTCCAGCGTCTCGGCGCCGAGGATCTCGCTGGGGTCGATCTTGTAGAGCTTCGCCAGCACATGGGCGGCGCCGATGAAGTGGCCGAGCAGGCCGCGCTTGTAGATGCCGCGGGTAAAGCCCTTGATGCGCTGGCGGCCGACGAGATCGCGGCCTTCCCAGTAGCGACGGGTGGTCTCGTCGAGATGGGGCGCAAGGCGGTCGCGATAGGTGGCGAGGTTGCCCGGTTGATCGGCCTCGGCGATGAAGCGGCGCAAGTCGGCATAGTCGGTGAGGTTGCGGATCGCGGCGATCTTGAGGCGGCCCAGCGCGATATGCGCGGTGTTGAGATCGACGCAGGTGATCGCCGCCGGGTCGGCGGTCAGATAGGAGAGGGCGTTGCAACTGCCGCTGGCGATCGTGACGATGCGGCTCTCGGGACCGATTTGCAGCGCGTCCATGTCGGCGACCGGGTCTTCCCAGATCTGTGCATAGACCAGGCCCTTGAAGGCCAGCGCGAAGGCCTTGTCGAGCAGGCGGGCGCCGGCGCTGGTTTCGGAACGGACAACCGCTCCCTCGATCAGATCGGAAGCAGGACGTGCGTGCGGCATGGTAGTGGTCCCCCGGTGCCAGGTCGGTGTGTCGCGGCGGCAATGCCTCCACCTCGTGACCGCGTGATGACGGGGCGATGGCTGTTTATGACAGTTTTCGTTTGGTGCTCTCGTCACATCCGTGACGAGCTTGCGGCACCGGCCCACTCCCCCACCCGACCTCCCATCCAGGATACACTGTTGTGGGAGGTCGGGTGGGGGAGTGGGCCGGTGCCGCACAAAACGGGCGGATGCCCGTTTTGCCCGACCGTCAGGTCGGACGAACGACTCAACGAAACTCGAAGAGTTGAGTTGTCACACAGGGCCTCTATATGCGGCTGTTCGCGACTATCGCGTTAAGGAGACAGATTGGTGAGCAAGGTTCTGGTGATCGGCGCAGGCGGCGTCGGTTCGGTCGCGGTCCACAAGATGGCGATGAATCCCGACATCTTCTCGGACATTCACCTCGCCAGCCGCACGGTTTCCAAGTGCGAGGCGATTGCCGAGTCGGTGAAGGAACGCACCGGCGTCTCGATCAGCACCTATGCGATCGACGCCGACGATGTGGCGGCAACCAGCGAGCTGATCCGTTCGATCGGGCCGAAGCTCGTCGTCAACCTCGCGCTGCCCTATCAGGATCTCGCGATCATGGACGCGTGCCTGGCGACCGGCGTGAACTACATGGATACCGCGAACTACGAGCCGAAGGACGTGGCCAAGTTCGAATATCACTGGCAGTGGGCCTATCAGGACAAGTTCAAGGAAGCGGGCCTCACTGCGCTGCTCGGCTCGGGCTTCGACCCCGGCGTCACCTCGGTCTTCGCCATGTGGCTGAAGAAGCACAAGCTCAAGACCATCCGCACGCTCGACATTCTCGACTGCAACGGCGGCGATCACGGCCAGGCTTTCGCGACGAACTTCAACCCGGAAATCAACATCCGCGAAGTGACCGCACCGGCCCGCCACTGGGAGAACGGCCAGTTCGTCGAGACCCCGGCGATGGGCGTGAAGCAGAGCTTCGACTTCGAGGCCGTCGGCCCGAAGAACATGTACATGATGTACCACGAGGAACTGGAAAGCCTCGCGAAGTTCATCCCGGAAATGGAGCGCGCGCGCTTCTGGATGACCTTCGGCGACGAGTACATCAAGCACCTCACCGTGCTGCAGAACGTCGGCATGACCCGCATCGACCCGGTGATCTACAACGGTGTGGAAATCATTCCGCTCCAGTTCCTCAAGGCCGTGCTGCCCGAGCCCAGCTCGCTCGGTTCGACCACCAAGGGCAAGACCAACATCGGCGACATCGCGACCGGCGAAGCGCTCGACGGTTCGGGCGAGAAGACGTTCTACATCAAGAACATCTGCGACCATGAAGACGCCTTTGCCGAAACCGGCAACCAGGCCGTCAGCTATACCACCGGCGTTCCGGCGATGATCGGCGCGGCCATGCTGCTGACCGGCAAGTGGAGCGGTGCTGGCGTGTTCAACATGGAGCAGTTCGATCCCGACCCCTACATGGACATGCTGAACCAGCATGGCCTGCCCTGGACGGTCGAGGAACTCGACGGACCTCTGGCGTTCTGATGTCCGGGCTGCGGACCGTCCTCGTCGCGGCCTGGGGCGCTCTGGCGCTGGTCGGCTGCGCGCCGCAGGACGGTCCGCAGCCGCCGACGCCGCCTTCCGGCGGCGAAAAGGGCCAGAACCAGAGCTACAGCCGCGATATGGGCGCGGCGGATCGCGCGGCCTGTCAGGCCGAAGGCGGCACCGTGCAGCGGCGCGGCATGCTGGGCATGGAGCAATGCGTCCATGCCTATGCCGATGCGGGCAAACAGTGCACCGATTCCTCGCAGTGCCAGGGCAAGTGCGTGGGCAGCGCCGGAGCGGTCTCGCCCGACAAGGCGGCCAGCGGCACCTGCCAGGCCGACGACCGGCTCTACGGTTGCTATGCCGAGGTCAAGCAGGGCAAGGCTGTCGCCGCCATCTGCGTCGACTGAGCCGGACATGAACTGGACCTTCGTTGCGCCCGTGGCCATGCTCGCGGGCTCCAATCTCTTCATGAACACGGCGTGGTATCTGCATCTCAAGATGCCGGGCAAGGCGCTGTGGGTAGCGATTGCCATGAGCTGGGGCATCGCCTTCTTCGAGTATTGCCTCGCCGTGCCCGCCAACCGGATCGGTAGCCAGGTCTATTCGCTGGGGCAGCTCAAGGTGCTGCAGGAGGCGATGTCTCTTACCGCCTTCGTGCTGGTGGCCTGGGCGCTGTTCGGGCAGAAGCCGGGGCTGAACGAGATCGTCGGCTTCGCGCTGGTCGGGGCAGGGGCGTGGTTCATCTTCAAGGGCCCGTTCGGCTGACGCATTCTTGAAGCTATGGTCGGGCAGGACCATCTGCCAAACCCATCTGGTTGAAAAATTCGGCTCTCCACCGAGCCACCCCAACAAGGACTGAACGAACATGGAAACCCGCGCCGGCGATCCGGGAGCTTTTGCCCACTTCGACCTGTCGCGCATCGACAGCCCCAGCTTTGTTGTCGATGCGGCGAAGCTGCGCGATAACTTGCGCATTCTCGCCGATGTCGGCGAGCGGTCGGGCGCCAAAGTGCTTTCCGCGCTCAAGGCCTTCTCGATGTGGTCCACCGCGCCGATCGTCGGCGAGTATCTCGACGGTGTCTGCACCTCGGGCCTGTGGGAAGCGCGCCTTGCCAGCGAGTTCTACGACGGCGAGATCGCGACCTATTGCGCCGCCTATAAGGAACAGGACCTCGACGAGATCCTGCGCCTGTCGGACCATGTGATCTTCAATTCGCCGATGCAGATCGAGCGCTTCTGGGCGCAGATCGAAGCGGCCCGCGCGCGGGGCGAGGACTTCGACATCGGGCTGCGCATCAATCCGATGCATGCCGAGGGCGAAGTGCCCAAGTACGATCCCTGCGCACCGCATTCGCGCCTCGGCTTCCCGATCGACCAGCTCACCGAAGAGCATGTCGAGATGATCGACGGCATCCACATGCACACGTTGTGCGAACAGGACTTCGAGCCGCTGCGCCGCACCTGGGACAAGGCCTTCGACTATCTCGAACCGTTCTTCGGCCAGTTCCGCTGGATCAACCTCGGCGGCGGGCATCACATCACCCGCGCCGATTACCAGCGCGACGAACTCGTCGAATTCCTGATCGACCTTCAGGAAGACACCGGTGCCGAAGTCTACATCGAGCCGGGCGAGGCCGTCGCGCTCGACGCGGGCATTCTCGTGGGGTCGGTGCTCGATGTCGCGCATAACGGCATGCCGGTGGCCATCGTCGACATCTCTGCGACCTGCCACATGCCCGACGTGATCGAGGCGCCCTACCGCCCCGCCATGCTGGGCGAGAAGGCGGAAGGCGAGGGCGAGCCGGTGCGTCTCGGCGGTCCGTCGTGTCTCGCCGGCGATGTGATCGGCGACTATGTGTTGCCGGTCGATGCCGAGCCGGGCGCGCGCTTCGCCTTCCTCGACCAGGCCCACTATTCGATGGTCAAGACCACGACGTTCAACGGCGTGCCGCTGCCCTCGATCTGGATGTGGGACTCGGAAACCGATGCGCTCGATTGCATCCGCCGCTTCGATTACGAGGATTTCCGGGGTCGCTTGAGCTGATAAAAATGGCATGAATCAGACGCGGGGCGGTTCGATCCGTCCCGCGATTGCCCCAGCCGGTCCCTGCGGAGCCGAGTCGAGTGAACCGGATCGTCCTCCATCGCATTGTCATGGTGAAGCTTCCTTTTCCGGCGTCTCGTTCGGGACCGTAGAAAAGGCAGAGTTTATTCGATCAACTGCTTGTAAATAGGCGATAAAATCGAACGGAGAGGTGGCATGAATTCTTGCGCGATCCCCGTATGTGACGTTTCTGTGAAACAGGACTTTTTTCACTTGCGATTCAGCTTGGGGGGCCTATATCCCGCCCCTCGCTGCCCCATGGGGACTTCCAAACCGCAAGGCAGCTCTTGTCGTTAACAATTCCGTTTGGGGGTCCCTTGAGTTGCTCGAATTTCTTGACGCACCGGCTGTAGCGCGCGCAATCGCGCCCGACGAACCCGTTATCCTCAATCGCCCGCATGCTGCTGCGCGCGCGGCCCGTTTCTTCGCCACGAAGTTTCCGGGCAAGGCGCTCTATGCGGTGAAGGCGAACCCGTCGCCGGATCTCATCAAGATCCTTTGGGCGAACGGCATCACCCATTACGACGTCGCTTCCATCGGCGAAGTGCGCATGGTCCGCGGCGCTCTGCCGGATGCGACCCTGTGCTTCATGCACCCGGTGAAGACCGCCAGCGCGATCCGCGAAGCCTACTTCGAACACGGCGTCCGCACCTTCAGCCTCGACACCATCGAGGAAGTCGAGAAGATTCTCGACGCGACGACCGATGAAGAAGGCAACCGCGCCGCCGACCTGCGCCTCTGCGTGCGCCTGCGTGTCAGCTCCGAGTATTCGGAACTGAGCCTCGCCTCGAAGTTCGGCGTCGATCTCGCCGATGCGGGCGAGCTGCTTCAGGCGACCCGTCAGGTCGCCGACTGGCTGGGCGTGTGCTTCCATGTCGGTTCGCAGGCGATGACGCCGTTCGCCTATGTCCAGGCGCTGGAGCGCGCCCGCGCGGCGATCGCCGATGCCGGTGTCGTCATCGACATGATCGACGTCGGCGGCGGTTTCCCCTCGGTCTATCCGGGCATGGAGCCCCCACCGCTCGAAGACTACTTCCAGGTGATCCACCGTCACTTCGAAGCCCTGCCGATCGCCTACAACGCCGAACTGTGGTGCGAGCCGGGCCGTGCGCTCTCGGCCGAATACAGCTCGATGATCGTCAAGGTCGAGAAGCGTCGCGGTGACGAGCTCTACATCAACGAGGGTGCCTATGGCGCGCTCTACGATGCGGCCCATGTCGCCTGGCGCTTCCCGGTGAAGTGCATCTCGCGCGAAACCGCTGTCGGCGGCGAGCGCTCGGAAGAGCTTCAGGGCTTCTCGTTCTACGGCCCGACCTGCGACGATGCCGACTTCATGGAAGGCCCGTTCATGCTCCCGGCCGACATCAAGGCGGGCGACTGGATCGAAGTGGGCATGCTCGGCGCTTACGGCGCGGCCATGCGCACGGCGTTCAACGGCTTCGGCACCGGCGAGGTGCTGAACGTCTCGGACGAGCCGATGGCCAGCCTCTACACCGGCGAGCGCAAGGACCCGCGCGTTTCGGACAACGTGGTCTCGCTGCGCTGATCCTGTCGGAACCGTTATGAAGAAGCCCGCTGGAACTTCGGTTCCAGCGGGCTTTTTTCTTGTCCGTCGTGCGGGATCAGGCCTGTACGAACAGATCCTTGTAGACGCGCGGCTGGCAGCGCAGGAACTGCGGCGCGGCCTTGACCGTCGCACCGAGCGCGGCCGCGGCATGCCAGGGCCAGCGGGGATCGTAGAGCACGGTGCGGGCCAGGCCGATCATGTCCGCCTCGCCGGTGGCGACGATGGCCTCTGCCTGTTCCGGCTCGGTGATGAGACCAACGGCGATCACCGGCATCGAGACCGCTTCCTTCACCTTGCGGGCGAGCGGAACCTGATAGTTGGGGCCGACCGGGATCTTCTGCCCCGCGTCCAGCCCGCCGCTGGAGACGTGATAGGCGGCGCAACCGCGCGCTTCGAGCGCCTTGGCGAAGGCGATGGTCTGTTCGATGTCCCAGCCGCCTTCGGCCCAGTCCGTGCCGGATACGCGCATCGTCACCGGGCGGTCCGCCGGGAAGGCGGCGCGCACGGCGTCGTAGACTTCGAGCGGGAAGCGCATGCGGTTTTCAAGGCTGCCGCCGTATTCGTCCTCGCGCTTGTTGGAGAGCGGCGAGAGGAACTGGTGGAGCAGGTAGCCGTGGGCACCGTGGATCTGGACGGCGTCGATACCGAGGCGTGCGGCGCGGCGGGCGGCATCGGCGAAGGCTTCGCGGACACGATCCAGCCCGGCCTTGTCGAGGGCTTCAGGGGCGTTCTCGTCGGGCAGGAAGGGCAAGTTGGAGGCAGAGACCGTCTGCCAGCCGTTTTCGGCATCGGGGGCGATCTGGCCGCCGCCGTCCCAGGGCTTGGCGGTGCTGGCCTTGCGGCCCGCATGAGCGAGCTGGATGGCGATCGGCATGTCCGACCAGCGCCGCACGCTGTCCAGGACCTTGGCCATGGCTTCCTCGGTCTCATCGTCCCAGAGGCCGACGTCAGCGTAGGAAATGCGGCCCTCCGCGCTGACGGCGGTTGCCTCGATCGTGAGGATGCCCGCGCCGGACTGGGCGAGATTGCCGAGGTGCATGGCGTGCCAGTCGGTCATGCGTCCGTCCTCGGCGGAATACTGGCACATGGGGGCAATGACGATGCGATTGGCGAGGGTGAGGTTGCCGAGGGTGATCGGCTCGAACAGCTTGGCCATGGAAGTCCTTCTGGTCACGTCGTCGCGGGAGAAGGGCGCCGGGAGAGGGCGCGGGGGGAGCGACGGGCTGAACTTGGGGACGGCCGGGCAAATGAAAAGGGCTCCGCCGTGAGAACGGGGAGCCCTATACGAAAGATTTTGTTGCGCCCGCGAAAGCGCCCCGCTCAGGCCGCCAAGCGCATCTCCATGCGTTCCCAGATCTCGACGAGAGCCTCGGTAAGGCTCTGCATCATCGCCTCGGTATGGGCCGGGCCGGGGGTGAAGCGCAGGCGCTCGGTGCCGCGCGGCACGGTCGGAAAATTGATCGGCTGCACATAGGCGCCATATTCGGCGAGCAGGATATCGCTGATCTTCTTGGCCTTCACCGGATCACCGACCATCAGCGGCACGATATGCGTAGTCGAATCCATGACCGGCAGGCCCGCGTCGCGGAACATCTGCTTCAGCATCGCGGCCGAGCGCTGTTGGCCTTCGCGTTCCACGCTGGAACTCTTGAGGTGCTTCACCGAGGCCAGCACGCCCGCCACCAGCACCGGCGAGAGCGAGGTGGTGAAGATGAAGCCGGGCGCGTAGGAGCGGATGCAGTCGATGATCTTCTGGTTGGTGGCGATATAGCCGCCCATCACGCCGAAGGCCTTGCCCAGCGTGCCCTCGATGATGTCGATGCGGTGGGCTGCCTCGTCACGATCGGTGATGCCGCCGCCGCGCGGGCCGTACATGCCGACCGCGTGAACTTCGTCGATGTAGGTGAGGGCGTTGTACTTCTCGGCAAGGTCGCAGATCGCGTGGATCGGCGCGACGTCCCCGTCCATCGAATAGACCGATTCGAAGGCGACCAGCTTGGGCAGGGCGGGATCGGTCTCGGCCAGCAGTTCCTCGAGATGTTCGAGGTCGTTGTGGCGCCAGACTTTCTTTTCGCAGCCCGAATTGCGGATGCCGGCGATCATCGAAGCGTGGTTCAGCTCGTCCGAAAAGATCACGCAGCCCGGCAGCAGCTTGGCGAGGGTGGAGAGCGTGGCGTCGTTCGAGACATAGCCCGAAGTGAACAGCAGCGCGCCTTCCTTGCCGTGCAGGTCCGCCAGCTCGCTTTCCAGCTCGATGTGATAGTGGGTGTTGCCGCCGATGTTGCGGGTGCCCCCGGAGCCGGCGCCGACGTCGTGCAGCGCCTCTTCCATGGCCTCGATCACCTTGGGGTGCTGGCCCATCGCGAGATAGTCGTTGGAGCACCAGACGGTGATCGGCTTGGGGCCGTTGTGCCCGGCGAAGCAGCGGGCGTTCGGATAAGCCCCCTTGTTGCGCAGGATGTCGATGAAGACCCGGTAGCGGCCTTCCGAGTGGAGGCGCTCGATCGCCTGATCGAAAATGTGTTCGTAGTTCACCGAGGCTCTATCCTGCGTTCGCCTTGAAAGGGTTTTTACCCGTTGCTGCGGGCAAATACATGATCGTTGAAGACATGGCCAGTCGCTTGTCTCGTTGACTGTCATCGATCTTTTGCAAACCCGCTTGCAATGCCTGCCACATCGCGCGGTTCGTGGCCCGCGACGATGGTCATTTTCGGAGCCGCGTGCTTGAGTGCCTTGATCGTCATCAGCCAGGAAACCGTCTCGCGGCGTTCGTTGCCGTTGGTCATCGCGGCGAAGGTGCGGGCGGGAGGGCGAAGCTCCATCCAGTTCGCGTCCATCGTGGCGACATCGCCGGTGAAGAGGAACTCGCGGCCGTCCTCCAGCCGGACGTAGACCATCATCGCCCGGTCGGGCAGGTCGGCCAACGGAATGGCGACCACGCCCGGCGCCACCGCGCGCGCCTCGCCTTCGCTGAGGTCTGGAAGCGGGAGTGCGTCCGGAGAGGCCAGCACCGGGTTGCCGCGATGGAGCGGCCGGTCCAGCAGGACGAGTTTCATCGCCGCCGTCTCGGCGAGGTGATCGACACGGTACTGGGCGGCGGCGTCGAAGTTCTCGATATCGCGCTTCTTCGCCTCGCGCGGCGTTGTCCCGGCGTCGATCAGGATCGGCGGCCGACCGGGCACGACCGCCTCGAACGCGCGGACTGCCAGCCGCTCAGGATGGAATCCGCTGCCCGCCGCAATCCCGTTGGAAAGAACCGAACGATAGCCGACGACTTCCTGCCGCAGTTCGGTGGGCGCTTGGCCCGGCATGCCGGTGGCGAGGTCCCGCAGGCGGGCGATGTCGAGAGGATAGGCCTTGGCGCCGGGGGCGCTGCGGTCGAGCTGAAACCAGTAGAGGGGGACGCCGACGAGCAGCAGCAGAATGAGCAGCAGCAGGTTGAAGCGCGGCGTCAAAACCTTCCGCCTTCGGGCAGCCCATAGCGGGCCAGCGCCGCGCCGTAGGCTCCGGGGAATTCGCCCGGTCCGGTGAACAGCGCGCGATCGGGGATCTGGCGCGCGAAATCCTGTCCGTCGGTCAGCTGGGCGATTCGCCGGGCGATGCCTTCGGCGCCGTGGACGAAGCGTACGCCGGGGCCGAAAGCCTGCGCCAGTTCCTCTTCCAGCAGCGGGAAGTGGGTGCAGGCGAGCACGACCGTGTCGATGTCCTCGCAGCCGGGCATGGCCCGCAAGGCTTCGGCGGCGCGGGCGATCGCGGCAGGATCGACCGGCTCGCCGCGCAGCTTGGCTTCCGCCGCCTCGACCAGGCCGGGACCGCCGTAGCGCAGCAGGCGCTTGTCGCCTGCGAATTCCTGCTCCAGCCGGTCGACATAGGCCTGGCGGATCGTCGCCTGGGTGCCGAGCAGGCCGATCACGCCGCTGCGGGTCATCGCCGCCGCGGGCTTGATCGCGGGGACGGTGCCGACCACCGGCACTTCCAGCACTTCGCGCACCATGCCGAGCGCGATCGTCGAGGCGGTGTTGCAGGCGATGCAGACGAGGCGCGGGGCGAAACGCTCGGTCATGCGGCCGAGCAGTCCGGCGACGCGGGCCGTGACCTGGGCCTCGGTCTTGGTGCCGTAGGGCAGGCCCGCCATGTCCGCCGCGTAGATCACCGGGGCCTGTGGCAGCACCTTGCGCAGTTCGCCCAGCACGGTGAGGCCGCCGACGCCCGAATCGAACAGCAGGATCGGCGCGGCGGGATCGACGGAAGAGAGGGCGGGGGTATCGAGAACGGGGGACGGCATGGCTTTATTCCTGGACCTTGCACCCTGTTAATCGCTCACGGCGGGAAAGGGCAATGTTCATTGCTGCAAGTCCCTTCGCCAATGCCGCGCAAGTCGCTAAGAGCGACGCATGGAATGGATTCTCGCCCTTGTGCTGGGCTATGCCCTCGGTTCGGTGCCTTTCGGCCTTCTCATCACCCGGATAGCGGGCGCGGGCGACTTGCGCGCGATCGGTTCGGGCAACATCGGGGCCACCAACGTCCTGCGCACCGGCCGCAAGGGGCTGGCCGCCGCGACCTTGCTGCTCGACTTGCTCAAGGGCCTTGCGGCGGTGCTGATCGCCGCGCATTTCCTGCCGGAATGGACCTGGCTGGCGGCGCTCGGCGCGTTTCTCGGGCACTGTTTCCCGGTCTGGCTGGGCTTCAAGGGCGGCAAGGGCGTCGCGACGACGGCGGGCATCGCCTTCGGCCTCGCCTGGCCGGTAGGGCTGGTCTATGCGCTGACCTGGATCGGCCTGCTGCTGACGGTCCGGATTTCCTCGGTGGCGGGGATGATCGCCGCCGTTACCGCACCCATCGCGGCGCTGCTGCTGGGCCGGGGTGAGGCCGCCGCCGTGCTGGCGGTAATCGCGGCCACCGTGCTGTTCCAGCACCGCGAGAACATCGCCCGCCTGCGCGCCGGCACCGAGCCGAAGATCGGGGGCAGCAAGAAACCGTGACAGGGCAAGGGGGGGAACAGGAAGCCAAGGCGGCAGCGGGCCTTTCGCAGGAGGAAGCCTTCGCCCGCATCCGGCTCCTGCGTTCTCCTCATATCGGCCCGGTCACGTACATGCAGCTCCTGGCGCGTTTCGGCGATGCCCGCGCTGCGCTCGATGCGCTGCCGGACCTCGCCGGGCGGGCAGGCAAGGGCTACGAGGCAGCACCGGAGCGCCGCGTGCAGGCGGAGATCGCCGCTACCCGCAAGGCCGAGGCACGCTATCTTTTCCACGATTCTCCAGACTATCCGGCGCTGCTTGCCTATTCGGAAGGGGCGCCGCCGATCCTGACGTTCCGGGGCGATACTGGCGTGCTTGGCCGTCCCACCGTCGCGATCGTCGGTGCGCGCAATGCCTCGGCGGGGGCGGTGCGTCTGGCGCGGGACTTCGCCCATGGACTGGCGGAGGCCGGTTTCACGGTCGTCTCCGGACTGGCGCGCGGGATCGATGGCGCCGCGCATCAGGGCGCGCTGTCGGGCGGCGCGACCGTCGGCGTCATCGCCAGCGGAATCGACCTGGCCTATCCGCCCGAACATGCCGAATTGCAGGCGCGCGTGGCGACCGAGGGCCTGCTGCTGGCCGAGCAACCGCCCGGCACCGAGCCGCTGGCGCGCCATTTTCCCACCCGCAACCGCATCATCGCCGGGCTTGCTGCCGGTACGATCGTCGTCGAGGCGGCGCCCAAGTCGGGATCGCTCATCACCGCGCGGCTGGCGGGAGAGATGGGGCGAGAGGTCATGGCCGTGCCCGGATCGCCGCTCGATCCGCGCTCGCACGGTTGCAACCAGCTGATCCGCGACGGTGCCGTGCTGGTGCAATCGGTGGAGGACGTGATCGAGCTGCTTTCCGGCTTCGACGGTGCGGTGCGGACGGGTGTTCGCGAGGGGCGTCCCGAATGGCATCCCGTCCCGGAAGAAGCCGGGCAGGACACGGAAATCGAGATCGCCGATCTGCTCTCCACCGCGCCCGTCGCCGTCGACGAACTGATTCGGCAATCGGGCGCGGGGGCACCGGCCATCCACATGGCCTTGCTGGAACTGGAGATCGGCGGCAGGCTCCTGCGCCATGCGGGGGGGCGGGTCAGTCTGGCATGAGGCCGCATTTCCGGGGCGGGGGCGTGGAAACGAACGAGCCACATCCAGGCAATATCTCCGGGCTTGACGAAGCGCCCAATGGCTTCCCACCCTATGCGTACACGTATATGCGCACACGTAAGGGCGCATTGGCGCCCAGGGGCACACAGAGTCTGAAAGTATGCAGCTAGTCATCGTAGAATCGCCGGCCAAGGCGAAAACCATCGAGAAGTACCTCGGCAAGGACTACAAGGTTCTCGCCAGCTACGGCCACGTCCGCGACCTTCCGCCCAAGGACGGCTCCGTCCGCCCGGACGAGGGCTTCGAGATGGACTGGGAGCTTTACGGCGACAAGCAGAAGCAGGTGAAGGCCATTGCCGACGCCGCCAAGGGGGCCGACCGCCTGATCCTCGCGACTGACCCTGATCGCGAAGGCGAGGCTATTTCCTGGCACGTCCGCGAGCTGCTGGCCAAGCGCCGCGTGCTGCCCAAGGACGTGCAGCGCGTGACGTTCAACGCGATCACCAAGGACACCGTCACCAAGGCGATGACCCAGCCGCGCGAGCTGGACCAGGACCTGATCGACGCCTACCTCGCCCGCCGCGCGCTGGACTATCTGTTCGGCTTCACGCTCTCGCCGGTGCTCTGGCGCAAGCTGCCGGGTGCCAAGTCGGCGGGCCGCGTGCAGTCGGTGGCGCTGCGCCTGATCGTCGACCGCGAGCGCGAGATCGAGGCGTTCAAGCCGCAGGAATACTGGTCGGTCGCGGCGCAGATGGCGCATGACGGCACCGATTTCACCGCCAAGCTGGTGGCCTTCGAGGGCAAGAAGCTCGACCGCCTGAGCATCGGCGAGGAAGGCACCGCGATGCGCGCCAAGGCCGCGGTCGAAAGCGGCGCCTTCAAGGTCGAATCGGTCGAAACCAAGCCGCACAAGCGCAACCCGCAGCCGCCGTTCACCACCTCGACGCTTCAGCAGGAGGCCGCACGCAAGCTGGGCTTCTCGGCCAGCCAGACGATGCGCGTGGCGCAGACGCTCTACGAGGCGGGCGCGATCACCTACATGCGTACCGACGGCGTGCAGATGGACCCGAGCGCGATTTCGGCCGCCCGTGCCGCGATCACCGACCGGTTCTCCGGCCACTACCTGCCCGAGCAGCCGCGCGTCTACCAGACCAAGGCGAAGAACGCGCAGGAAGCCCACGAGGCGATCCGTCCGACCGACTTCACCAAGGACCGCTACGGTTCGGGCGACGAAGGCCGTCTCTACGACCTGATCTTCAAGCGCGCGATGGCCAGCCAGATGGCCTCCGCCGCGCTGGAGCGCACCACCGTCACCCTGCGCGACGGCACCGGCCAGCACGAACTGCGCGCCTCGGGGCAGGTCGTGAAGTTCCCCGGCTTCCTCGCCGTCTACGAGGAAGGCCAGGACAACAAGTCGGACGAGGACGATTCGGGCCTGTTGCCCTTCATGAAGTCGGGCGACATGCCCGCCAAGAAGGACGTCACCGCCGAACAGCACTTCACCCAGCCGCCGCCGCGCTTCTCCGAAGCCAGCCTCGTCAAGCGTCTGGAAGAACTCGGCATCGGCCGTCCTTCGACTTATGCGGCGACGATCCAGGTCATCAAGGACCGCAACTACGTTCGCACCGAGAAAAACCGTTTCTTCGCAGAAGAATCGGGCCGACTGCTCACTTCGTTTCTCGAACGCTTCTTCCCGCGCTATGTCGCTTACGAATTCACCGCGGGCATGGAAGACGAGCTGGATGACGTGTCCGGCGGCCGCCAGGAATGGAAGGCATTGCTCGAAGCCTTCTGGCGCGATTTCAAGCTGAAGTCCGACGAAGTCATGGAGAAGAAGCCTTCGGAAGTGACCGAGGCGCTCGACGAATTCCTCTCCGACTACCTGTTCCCGCCCAAGGCGGACGGCACCGACCCGCGCCTTTGCCCCAAGTGCGGCGAGGGTCGTCTTTCGCTGCGCGGCGGACGTTACGGCGCTTTCGTGGCCTGCTCGAACTATCCCGAGTGCAAGTTCACCCGCAAGTTCGCGCAGCCCGGCGGTAGCGCGGACGGCGGCGTCGACGAGTCGCTGGGGCAGGATCCGGAGACCGGCCTCGATATCGTGCGCCGTTCGGGGCGCTTCGGTCCCTATATCCAGCTCGGCGAGGGCAAGGAGGCGAAGCGCGCCTCGATCCCCAAGGACATCGACGAGTTGACGCTGGAATGGGCGATCAAGCTGCTCAGCCTGCCGCGCACGGTCGGTCCGCACCCCGAAACCGGCGAGAACATTACCGCCAGCATCGGTCGCTACGGCCCCTATCTGGCGCATAACGGCAAGTATGCGCGCCTGCGCAACACGGCCGAAGTCTTCGACACCGGCATGAACGCGGCGGTTTCGATGCTGGCCGATGCCGCCAATCGCGGCGGCGCCGCGCGCGCCAAGGCGGAGCCGATCAAGGTGCTGGGCGCGCACCCGACTTCGGGCGGCGAGATCAAGGTGCTGGCAGGCCGCTATGGCCCCTATGTCACTGACGGCACGACGAACGCGACGCTGCCGCGCGACCAGAAGCCGGAAGACCTGACGGCCGAACAGGCGATCACCCTGATCGACGAAAAGGCCGCCAAGGGGCCGGTGAAGAAGAAGGCTGCCCCGAAGAAGGCCGCTGCCAAGAAGGCTCCGGCCAAGAAAGCGGCAGCCAAGGATGGCGACAAGCCTGCCGCCGCCAAGAAACCGGCGGCGAAGAAGCCTGCCGCGAAGAAGGCAGCGCCAAAAACTACGGCCAAGGCCAAGAAGGAAGCCGCCGAATGAGCGACAAGATCGCCAAGCACAAGCAGCCCTGGAAGCCCGAGGAACTGCAGAAGCTTCAGACTCTTGCCGGTAAGGGCAAGGGTTTGAAGGAAATCGCCAAGGCGCTCAACCGCACCGAGGAATCGACCAAGGACGCTGCGCGTCAGCACGGCTTCTCGATCGCCAAGGCGCGCTGAGGTTCAGCGACTCAGGCGGTAGAGACCGAACTTCCGCGTACCGATTGCCACGCCCTCGTAGCGCTCATAGGAGCGCGCGAGGGCGTTTCGTATCTGCGCCCGCGACCTGAGGTTCGGCAGGTTGGGGCGGCTTGATTCCGCGATGACGATCACGCCGGGACGACTGGCCAGAATTCGCCCGACTTCGGCGACGGGATCGACGCCCAGTGCTCCGGCCTCGTTCATCGCGTTGAGGTGGCTGGGATAGGCGAAGCGGGTCGGGATGCAGGCCCGTGTCGTCCGGTAGAGCGCGCTGTCGCCCTCGTAGACGTAGAGGCAGCGGCCATGGAGTTCGCGTGACACGGCGGCGCTGGCGGCAGCGAAATCTGCCGCCGTTCCGCGCTCGCGGACTTGCAGCGCCGGGACCACCAGCGCGCCGAGCAGGCCGAAGCCGAGCAGCAGGCCTCCGTACCAGCGCTCGCCGGGGGTCGTGCGTGCCAGTGCAGGCGCGGCTAGCAGGCAGAGCGGGACGAGAACCGGGCCGAGATAGTGGTCGTACCAGGTTCCGAACACGAGAAATCCCAACAGCGCGACACAGGCCCAGATGCGGATGCCGGTGAGCATTGCGGGGTTCGTTTCCCGCAAGGCCGGCAGTCGGCTCGGGGCCAGCACGATGGCCAGCGCAAAGGGGATCAGCGCTAGGCCTTCCTTGGCAAGCTGCGCGAAGGCGTCTGCCTGATCGACGGTGCGGCCGAAGATCGAGAGGAAGTTTGCTTGCAGGAAAGCTTCGGCATGGCCGGTCGCCGCATAGCCAGCCAGCACCAGCAGTGTCGGCGCGAGGGCGGTCAAGGCCCATGCCATTCCCGTTGCGGCGAGGCGCGGCAGGCTCCAGCCGTCGGCATGTCCGCGTGCCAACAGCATGAGGCCGAAACCCATGCCTTCGAACACGACGCTGTACTTGATCTGCAAGGCCAGCCCGACGAGCAGCATCGCCGCCATTCCGCGCCGGAACAGCCTGCGGTCGCCGTCGCGCAGCCGGGCGTCGAGCATGAGGGCTGCTGCAAGGGCGACCGGCAGGTTGTAGAACACCGGCGACTGGCCCAGCGCCACGTTGAACATCGGCTGATAGAGCAGATAGGCAAGGCCCGCCGCCTGCGCCGCGCGGGGCGGCGCGATCCGGCGAGCCATGCGTTCGATGACGAGCGCCGTCAGGACCGAAAAGACCAGTCCGGCGATCTGGTATGTCAGGACCGGATCGAACGGCAGGGTGTATACGCTGCGGTAGAGCAGGAACAGGCCGTAGGGTTTGCGATCCCAGATATCGACGAAGGGCAGCGCGCGCTCGGCCATGCGCTGGCCGACGAGGAGATAGAACTGCTCGTCGGACTGGAACGCGGGCTTGCCGAACATCGGAATTCTGAGCGCGGCCCCCAGGGCGACGAACAGCAGCGGCGAGCCGGGCACAAGTCGCATTCGGCTTGCCCTCAGCCGCGCCATCGCGATCATTGTCCGACCCTTTCTGCGCGCTCGCTCCGGCCACCGGGCCAGGCGATGCCGCCAGCGGTCCTTGCGCCGCGAAAGTTGCGGTTTGGCGACAGGTCCGCCTCCCCATCTTCCGTATGACTTGCAGCCCGTCCCGCCGCCGGGCACCTTGCGGGCCGATTTCGAACTCGGGCGTTGGAGTGACATGCTGCGGATGAGCGATGGCGAGCCGGTTCCCGGCCGCGCGACGGATGTGCGGGATTCCGGGCTGCCGATGCCGCGCCGGTTGTGGGCCGTTGTCGCGATTTCCTTCGGCACCGCTCTGTTCGTGCTGGACGGGACGATCGCCAATGTCGCGCTGCCGACGATCGCCCGCGATCTTTCCGTGGATGAGGGCGTGGTCGTCAACGTGGTGACGGTCTATCAGCTCGTCATGGTCATGGCGCTGCTGCCTTTCGCCAATCTCGGCGAGCGACTGGGGCTGCGGCGCGTCTATCAGGCCGGGCAGGTGATCTTCATGGTCGCCTCCGCGCTTTCGTTTCTCGCGAGTTCGCTGCCCCTGCTATTGCTGATCCGCGCGGGTCAGGCGCTCGGCGCGGGCATGGCGATGAGCGTCGGCACGGCTTTGATCCGGCAGATCTATCCCAAGGCGAAGCTGGGCAGCGGGCTGGGCATCAATTCGGTGATCGTTGCTTCCTCCAACGCACTGGCCCCGGTTCTCGGCGGCTTCATCGTGGCCCATGCCGACTGGCACTGGATCTTCGTGGCCGCCGTTCCCTTCGCGCTGATTTCCCTGCTGATCGGCCGGTTCCTGCCGGATCCCGAGCGCGGCGACACGTCGTTCGACGGGGTTTCCGGCCTGTGGAGCGCAATCAGTTTCGTCCTGTTGATCGGCGGCGTGGAACTGGCCGCGCATGGCGGCAGGGTGGCGCTGGGGCTAGTAACGGCATTGGCCGGTATCGCCTCGGCCCTGCTGCTGGCCCGCCGCGAGCGGCGCAAGACGAACCCGGTCTTTCCCGTCGATCTTCTGGCTCAGCCCGCCATCGGCCTCTCGACGCTCGCGGCGATAGCAGGCTTTATCGCCTCGGCGGCGCTGATCGTCGCGCTGCCGTTCCGGCTGGAGCAGGGCATGGGCTACAGCGTCGAGGACGTGGGCCTGCTGGTGCTGCCGTTCCCGCTGACGATGCTGGTGGTCGCTCCGGCGGCGGGCTGGCTCTCCGACCATGTCTCGCCTTCGATCATGGGACTTGTCGGCATGGGTGTCGCGCTTGCCGGGCTGGTGTTGCTGGCTTTTCTGCCTGCTCATGCCGGGGCTTTGGCGATCGCCTGGCGACTTGTCGTCGCTGCTTTCGGGTTCGCGCTGTTCTTCTCGCCCAATGCCCGGATGATCGTCAGCAATGCCCCGCGCCAGCGGGCAGCCGCGGCGGGCGGCCTGCTCGCGACCGGGCGCCTGTTCGGACAGACGCTCGGCGCGGCGATGATCGGGACGATGTTGTCGCTCGGGGCCGGACAAGGGCCTGCCCCGATGCTGGTGGCCGCCGGACTGGCCGGGATTGCCGCCGTCGCCAGCTTCGCGCGCTGGCGACTGGCGGGCAATTAGCGTCTGGGCCGACCGGAGCCGGAAGCGGGCGTCGCGTTCGCCGTAGGGGTGGGCGAGGGTACGGCCTTCGGCGTCGTGCCGGGGACCGCCGGCGGCACCACGACGGTCGGCGTGCCGGAGGGGATCGACTGCGGCTGGATGCTGAGGCCCGGCTTCGCCTGCTTCACGCCTGCGCGGGTCAGCCACCAGCCGATATCGTTGGCGGTCGCCTGCATCCCGGCGAAGTTGAGGTGCCACTGCAGGCCCTGGCTGCCGTCATAGCCTTCCGGCGATCCGATCATCCAGGGCAGGGTGTCGCAGGGCGTATGCGCGGCCGAGGACTGGTTCATCTCGACGACGATGGCACCGTAGGCCTGCGCCACGCGGCCGGTGATCTCGGAGAGTCGCTGGCCGATGCGGCGGGTGATCGCGGCGTGCTCCTCGCTGACCGGAGTGGCCGGGCAAAGCCCGCCCGGCTGCGGCAGCGGGGTCAGGTACTGGACGAAGACGAGCCGCGCGCGCGGTGCCACGGTGCGGATGCGCCGGGCGATCTCCATCATCTGCATCTCGTCGCGCGCATACTCGACTTCGGTGGGCACTTTCACCGTGCCGCAGGACGGGCGCTTGGTGCCTTGCGGCAGTTGTTTGGCGCGGTGGATGCAGGTTGCGGTGAAGAGATTGCCGATGTAATTCAGGTCGTTGCCGCCGATGGTCACGGTCACCAGCCGCGTCTGCGGGGTGACGGCGCTGATCTGCGGTGGAATGTCGCCCCAGGGGCCGAGCACGTTGTTGGTGGTCGCGCCCGAGCAGGAACGGTCGGTGAGGATCATCCCGAAGCGCTCGGCGAGCAGCGTCGGGTAATTGTTCATGCTCTGGCCGCAGCGGGCAGGCGCGCCGCCCTTGGCAGGCGGCAGCATCGGCCCGGCGGCAAAGGACGAGCCGATCGCGACATAGCGCTGCCCGGCAAGGCTTTCCTCGACCGCGGCGACCTGTTCGCTCTCCGCTGCCCGCGCGATCGCGGGCGCGGCGGAGCCACCGAGCAGGGCGCCGAGAAGCATGGCCGCTCGCACGGCCTTCATCGACGGTAGGCGCGTCATTACTTGACCCAGTCCAGCCCGATCTCTTCGTAGATATCGCGCGCGTCGGCCCAGTTTTCCTCGACCTTCACATGAAGGAACAGGTGGACCTTCTGCCCGAGCACTTCGGCCAGTTCCTTGCGCGCGGCCTCGCCGATCGCCTTGATCTTGGAGCCGCCCTTGCCGAGCACGATGGCGCGCTGGTTGTCGCGGGTGACGACGATCTGCTGGCGGATTTCCACCGAACCGTCCTTGCGCTGCTCGTAGGCCTCGGGGCGCACGGCAGCGTCGTAGGGCAGTTCCTCGTGGAGCTGGCGGTAGAGCTGCTCGCGGGTGATCTCGCAGGCGAGCAGGCGTTCGCTGGCGTCGGAAACCTGGTCCTCGGGATAGTGCCAGGGACCTTCCGGCATCAGCCCGGCAAGGTGCGTCTTGAGTTCGGGCACGCCGTCGGCGGTCAGCGCCGAGACGAAGAACACTTCGTCGAACTGGACTTTGCCGGTCAGTTCCTGCGCCAGCACCAGCAGCGGCTCCTTGGCACCGGCATCGACCTTGTTAATGACCAGGATCTTGCGTTCCGGGCGCGTGGCGAGCGCTTCGAGCAGGGGTTCCAGCTCGTGGCGGCGCTTCTTGATCGGATCGACCACCAGCAGCACCGCGTCGGCTTCCTGCGCACCTTCCCAGGCGGCGGCGACCATCGCGCGGTCCAGACGGCGCTTGGGTTCGAAGATGCCGGGGGTGTCGGCGAGGATGATCTGGGTTTCATCGAGCAGGGCGATGCCCATAAGCCGCGCGCGGGTGGTCTGGGCCTTGGCCGAAGTGATCGCCACTTTCTGGCCGACCAGCGCGTTGACGAGCGTGGACTTGCCCGCGTTGGGGGCACCGATGACAGCTACTAGACCGCAATGTTCGGTCATCCGAATTTCCTCATGAATTCCTCGGCGGCGCGGGTTTCGGCATCCTGCTTGGAATGGGCCGTGGCACGCGCGGCGCCGACATTGTAAATAGCAACCTCGACAGTGAACTGCGAGGCATGATCGGGGCCGGAACGCTCGACCAGCTTGTATTCCGGCATGCGGCGACGGTTTCCGGCGGCCCATTCCTGCAGCGCCGACTTGGGATGCTTGCGCTTGCCCGCCTTGCCCTGCATCGGTTCCGCCCAGAGCTTGCGGACCATCTGGCGCGCAGCCTCGAAGCCGCGCTCGGTGAAGCAGGCGCCGATCAGCGCTTCCATCACGTCGCCCAGGATATTGTCGCTGTCCAGCCCGCCGTCGTCGCGGGCCTGCTTACCGAGGCGCATATGCGGGCCGAGGCCGATCCGGCGCGCGACCTCGGCACAGGTCTGGCGGCTGACGAGCGCATTGAGGCGCTGCGAAAGGCGGCCTTCCGCCTCCTCGCTGTTTTCGAAAAGCCATTCGGCGACCGAGAGTCCGAGGACCCGGTCGCCGAGGAATTCCAGTCGTTCGTAATTGCGTTTCTCGCCGGTGCTGCCGTGGGTGAGGGCGGACAGCCAGAGTGCCTCGTCGGCGGGCGCGGCGCCCGAGATTTCGGCGAGGAAGGTGCGGTCTATTGCTTCAAGCACTCAGATCACGCTCCCGATCCGGCTCCAGCGGGCGGCGGTGAACCAGGTCCAGGGCTTGAGCCATTCGGCGTCGCCGTCGGTGGAGAACATCATGATGGCGGCCTTGCCAACGAGATTGTCCTGCGGGACGATGCCGATGCCCTGGCCCTCGATCGCCGGGAAGCGGCTGTCGAGCGAGTTGTCGCGGTTGTCGCCCATCAGGAACATGTGGCCTTCGGGGACGATGTAGACGCCGGTGTCGTCCTGCGGGGTCTGGCCGAGGTCGAGCACATTGTAGCTCTTGCCGTTCGGCAGGGTCTCGCGGAACTGCGGATAGTTGCAGACCGGACCGCCTTCGGCATCCTTGCCTTCGAATTCGGGCGCGTAGCAATGGGTGTTGGCGGTGACCGGCAGCACGAAATCGGGCTGCTTCACGCGCGGCACGGCCTTGCCGTTCAGGAAGACCTGCCCGGCCTTCACCTGCACTTCGTCGCCGGGAAGGCCGATCACGCGCTTGATGTAGTCGACGTCGTTGCCGGGAGGAGCCTTGAAGATCACCACGTCGCCGCGGGCGGGCTGGCTGGCGAAAATACGGCCGGGGATCAGCGGCAGGCTGAAGGGCAGCGAATACTTCGAATAGCCGTAGGACCACTTCGAGGCGAAGAGATAGTCCCCGTTCAGCAGACGCGGCAGCATCGACTCGCTGGGGATGTTGAACGGCGAGATGATGAAGCTGCGCAGCACCACCACGCCCAGCACCAGCCAGAGCAGGAAGGAGAAGAAGCCCTCATCCTTCTTGGCATCCTTCTGGGCAGGCTTGTTGCCCGAAGGCGGCGCTGCGGATGTTTCGGGAGTGGGGCCGGAAGTCGCGGTTTCGATGTCGCTCATGGCTCGAACCCTTGTTGCGCGCGGGGCCATCCGTCAAGGGAGATACGGGGCCAGAATGTGCCGCTATCGACCAAAAACGTCATGTTTTCGTCGAGCGGCGTATGTAGACAATTGCGCAAGAATGGCACTTGGCCTTCCGCTGCGTGCTATGCATAAGGCTGCCCCCAACTTGTACAAAGGAACCATGGCATGAGCGAAGCGGTGTGGAACAAGCTGAAAGGATTGCCCAAACCGACGCTTGCCGAACTTTTCGATGCCGATCCGGCGCGTCTCGATCTGCTTGCCAGCCGCCTGGAGCTGGGTGACGAGACCAGCCCCGGCGCGATCCGGTTCGACTGGTCCAAGACCCACCTCGATGCTGCCCACATCGCCGCCTTCGAGGAACTGGCCGTGGCCACCGATTTCGCGGGCCGCCGCGCCGCGCTCTTCGCGGGTGAGGTCGTCAATACCACCGAGGGCCGCGCCGCCGAACACACCGCCCAGCGCGGCGTCGGCAGCGAGGAGAGCGTCGTGCTCGCCCACGAGTTCCACGCCCGCATGGCCGCCATCGTCGAGGCCATCCACCGCGGCGCGATGGGCGAGGTGAAGCACCTGATCCACGTCGGCATCGGCGGCTCGGCGCTCGGCCCGGCACTCGCGATCGATGCGCTCGCCCGCGACGGGGCGATGGTGGACGTCCATGTCGTCTCCAACATCGACGGTTGCGCCCTGGAAGCGGCCTTCGCCAAGTGCGATCCGGCGACGACGATGCTGGCGGTCGCCTCCAAGACCTTCACCACCATCGAGACGATGACCAATGCCGAAAGCGTCCTCGGGTGGATGCGCGAGCACGGCGTCGAGGACCCCTATGGCCGCGTCGTCGCGCTGACCGCGGCGCCGGACAAGGCGGTGGAATGGGGCGTGGACGAGACGCGCATCCTGCCGTTCTCGGAAAGCGTCGGCGGTCGTTACTCGCTGTGGTCCTCGATCGGTTTCCCGGTCGCCATGGCGCTCGGCTGGCCGGACTTCGCCGAGTTCCTCGACGGTGCGGCGGCGATGGACGTGCACTTCCGCGATACCGACGGCCTCGCCAACCTGCCGCTGCGCGCGGCCTTTGCCGACCAGTACTACACCCGTCTGCGCGGCTGCCAGACCCGCGCGGTCTTCGCCTATGACGAACGCCTCGCACTGCTGCCGGACTATCTCCAGCAGCTGGAGATGGAATCGAACGGCAAGAGCGTGAAGGTCGACGGCTCGCCGGTCGACGGCCCGACCGCGCCGATCACCTGGGGCGGCGTCGGCACCGATGCCCAGCACGCGGTGTTCCAGTTGCTGCACCAGGGCACCAACCTCGTGCCGGTGGACTTCATCGCCGCGATCGCGCCGGGCGACGACCTCAACCCTGCGCATCACCGCATCCTGCTGTCGAACTGCTTCGCACAGGGCGCCGCGCTGATGGCGGGCAAGGCCAGCGAAGACCCGGCCCGTGCCTATGCGGGCGACCGTCCTTCGGCAACGATCCTGCTCGATGAAGTCTCGCCCGCGACGTTCGGCGCGCTGATCGCCTTCCACGAGCACCGCACTTTCGCCAATGCCGTGCTGATGGAGATCAATCCCTTCGACCAGTTCGGCGTCGAGCTGGGCAAGGAAATCGCCAAGCAGATCGAGAAGGGTGGCACCACCTTCGATCCCTCGACCGAAGCGCTGCTCAAGCTTTCGGGTATCGCCTGATAAAAAAGCCGGGGCAGGCCGTCTGGACCTGCCCCGGCTCCTCGCGGGGTTTCGCTGGAGGTCGATCCCCCGTCAGGATCGGTATGCGAGGCCTTCGGGCCGATCTGCCGGAAGCGGCAGGCGGGTGCTGTCGCCGGCAGGGCGCTTGCCGGTAAGCTGGCGCAGCAGTGACTTGCCGTCCTCCCAGCTGCCGATCTTCGAATCCGCATTGATGTGGCCGGTCTCGCCCGCGTCCACGAACTGGCTGCCCCATTGGCGGGCGAGCAGGCGCGCGGTCGGAAAGCCGATCCACGGATCGTTGCGGCTGGCTACCAGGATCGAGGGGAAGGGCAGCACGTCGCTCGGCGTCGGCGCGAAGCCGTTGAGCCGGTCGTCGCGCGGGAAGAAATCGACTTCCGGCGGCGCAACGAGAAGCGCGCCCACTACCGGAGAGGTCGTTCCCGGCTGTTCGAACTTCGCCCACCATGCCGTCAGCAGACAGCCAAGGCTGTGTGCCACCAGCACGACCGGCCGTCCGGCGCGCTGTACCGAGTGGTTCAGGCGGTTGATCCAGGTGTTGCGATGCGGTTTTTCCCATAGGCCGAGGTCGACCATCTGGGCATTGTCCAGCTCTTCGGCCCAGCGGCGCTGCCAGTGGCCGGGGCCGCTGCCGTCGAGGCCGGGGATGAGCAGCACGAGCGGTTCCTGCGCGGGTGCTGCGGGCTCAAGGTTCGTCTTTGCCATTCTCTCTTCTCCCGACTGAATCGTTGCTGGGGAGTTCGGGCTGCCGGGCGCAGGCTGTCCTGTAGGGAGCGGCAGGTGATGCGACTCCTATAAACTCAACTTTTTTGGTTGACAATTATTTTGCGGCCAGCGGGGCGGCCGTTTCGACGGTTCGTTGCTTCGGGTGGGTAAAGGAGAGCTTCGCGCGTCGGGCTGAACACCATTGGCAATCGGCGCGGACCTGCCCCATATGCCCCGTGCCCGGACTGCAGGCCGGTGCAGCAGGAGCCAAGTGCATGTCAGAATTCGACTACGACCTCTTCACCATCGGCGCCGGCTCGGGCGGCGTGCGCGCCAGCCGGATCGCGGCGGCGCATGGCGCGCGCGTGGCGGTTGCCGAGGAATACCGGGTCGGCGGCACGTGCGTGATCCGTGGCTGCGTGCCCAAGAAGATGCTCGTCTACGGCGCGCACTTCGCGGAGGATTTGGAGGACGCCAGGCAGTTCGGCTGGGACATTCCCGAGGCG
>JAGHZR010000026.1 GCA_017745295.1 Novosphingobium sp. | reverse complement strand
CGCTGCTGCTCCTCCACCTCGGCCTCGCGGTGCCTCTCGCCCTCGCCGGCGCCATGGTCCTCGCCGCCACTCTCTTCTTCACCCGCAATCCCGAAGCCGCCCTGCCGCGTCGGACCTGAACATTCCGACCCTATCCTTCGGGCGGACCGGCGCAGGTTTTTCGCCTTCGCCGGAACCTCGGCGCCTTCCAAGCACTACCTAGCCATACTTTCGTTTCGTTCAGTCTTCCGCCGATCTGTGATCTACCGGCCAAGCGCTGACGGACATGAAGCGTACCCACGCGGGTAGCGGGAGAAGAGACCATGAAGGACTTGTCGAGCCATGTGGCACCGGGCGGCACTCCCCCGCCCACGCAGATAGCCGACAGATTCCTTCACACTCGAAATCTCAGCCGCGAACTCGTCGAGAACTTGAACGAGGCCGACGCCACCGTCCAGTCGATGCCGGATGCCTCCCCGGCCAAATGGCACCTTGCCCATACGACCTGGTTTTTCGAGACCTTCCTCCTGCGCGATCATGTCCCCGGCTATCGCCTTCACGACGCGCGCTGGCCGTTCCTGTTCAACAGCTACTACGAGGCCGAAGGTGCCCGCCTCGCCCGCCCGGAACGCGGCCTGCTGACCCGGCCGACGGTTGCCGAAGTGCTCGCCTATCGCGATCATGTCGAAGCGGCGATGCTGGCGGCCATGCCCCTCCTCATGGAGCGGCACGGCGACCTGATCGAACTGGGCATCCAGCATGAGCAGCAGCATCAGGAACTCCTGCTCACCGACATCAAGCACCTGTTCTCCCGCAATCCGCTCGGTCCGGCCTATGCGCCGCCTTTGGTGATCCCGTCCGACCGAAGCGTCCCGCTGCGCTGGATCGAAGGCGCGGAAGGCCGCTTCGATATCGGCGCGGACGAGAAAGCGCGCTTCGCCTTCGACAACGAACTGCCCCGCCACCCGGTATGGCTGGCACCCCATGCGCTCGCCAACCGCCCCGTCACCAATGGCGAATGGATCGAATTCATCGCCGACCAAGGATATGGCACCGCCTCGCTCTGGCTCTCCGACGGCTGGGACTGGGTGCGACGCGAAGGCGTTGTCGCCCCGCTCTACTGGCGCGGCGGAGGGAGGCAGTGGGAGCAGTTCACGCTCTCGGGCTGGCGTGCCGTCGATCCAGAGGCGCCGGTCACGCACATCTCGTTCTATGAAGCCGACGCTTTCGCGGCCTGGGCCGGTGCCCGCCTGCCGACCGAGCAGGAATGGGAAGCCGCCGCCTGCACCCGCGATCCGTCCGGCGGCCTACAACTCGACCGGGCCGAAGCCGTACATCCCCGCGCCGAGGCGGAAGCGGACGGCTTTGCCTCCCTTCACGGCAATGTCTGGGAATGGACCGGCTCGGCCTATCGCCCCTGGCCAGGCTATCGTCCGGCGGCGGGTGCGGTGGGCGAGTACAACGGCAAGTTCATGTCCGGCCAATCCGTGCTGCGCGGCGGCAGCTGCGCGACGCCGCGCGGTCATCTGCGCGCCAGCTATCGCAATTTCTTCCATCCGCACCAGCGCTGGCAGTTCACCGGCCTTCGCCTCGCAAGGAGCATCTGACATGTATCTGACAGCCCCCCGGATCGACGAAACCCCGGTTGCCCGCCCCGCCTCCCGGCCCGATCCCGCTTTCCGCGCCGAAGTGCGGCGCGGGCTGGCCCAGCCGCAAAAGGCGATACCCGCCCGCTGGTTCTACGACATGCGCGGCTCGCAACTTTTCGAGGCGATCACGCAGGTTCCCGAATATTATCCCACCCGCACCGAGACCGCCCTGCTCCAGGCGCATTGTCCCGCCGTGGCGGAACGGATCGGAACCGAGGCCACGGTGGTGGAATTCGGCTCCGGCAGTTCGATCAAGACGCGTATCCTGCTCAAGACCCTGCCGCGCGCGACTTATGTGCCGATCGACATCTGCGGCGAGTTTCTGGACGAGGCCTGCACGGCGCTCCGCGACCTGTTCCCGGCGATGCCCATCGTTCCGGTCGAAGCGAATTTCATGGAGCCGGTCCATCTGCCGCTGCCTCGGGAGAGCGCCGACCGGCCGATGCTGGGCTTCTTCCCCGGCTCGACGATCGGCAACCTCACGCCCGATGCCGCCGTGGACCTGCTGCGCTCGATGCGCGGGACGCTGGGTGAAGGTGCCTATCTGCTGATCGGCATCGACCGGGTGAAAGCCCCGGAACGCCTCGTCTCCGCCTATGACGACGCCGGAGGGGTAACGGCGCTGTTCAACCTCAACCTGCTGCAACGCATCAACCGGGAACTCGGCGGCTCGATTCCGGTCGGCGAATTCCGCCATGTCGCGCGCTGGAACCCGGTCGCCAGCCGTATCGAGATGCACCTTGAAGCGCGACGTGCAGTGAGTTTCGAAGTGGATGGCCAGTCCTTCCGCATGGAGCGCGGCGAGACGATCCATACCGAGAATTGCCACAAGTACCGCCCCGGCGAGATGCGCGTCCTGCTCGCCGCCGCCGGCTGGCACGAGCTGGAGCACTGGACCGACGCGCAAGGCGATTTTTCGCTGATACTCGCGAAGACGGATGGCGCACGACAGGAACCTTAGACGCGCCCTTTTTCCAACAAGACTCCGGGGTCCCCGCCAAAGCGGGGACCCCGGCTGTCCATGGCCGGCGCCAAGCCGATCGGGATGGCTTTGCTACGCTCGCAATGACGACGGGGGTTTGGGACCGGTTGTCGGCACTGGATGGAACCGCATTCGGAACACCGCCCCCCTCGGCTCGTTGCCCTCCGCTTCCAGATTGCCCCCGCTCCGGGCCATGAGTTCGCTGGCGATCGCCAGTCCAAGCCCCGAACTGCGCTTGAAATCGCGCCGGGCCGAGGTGAACCGGGCGAACAGCTCACCCCCTCCCGGCAGGCCCGGCCCGTCGTCTGCAACGCGAATTTCGGCGGCGGGGTCGACGGTCACCACCACATGCGTTCCCGGCGGCGTATGCTTCATGGCATTCTCCAGCAGCGAGTCGAGCGCCCGCGCCGCCAGATGATGGGATGCGAACACGAGCATACGCTCCGCCCCAACGATCTCGATCTCCTGCCCGCGCGCAATGAACAGCGGGGCGATCGCCGCCACCCGCTCTTCGGCCACGGCACGCAAGTCGGTCACTTCACCGGGGTCGCAGGCCATGGCATCCACTTCGGCCAGCAGCAGCAGGCGCTCGACCATGGCTTCCAGCGCGTCGATCTGGCGTTGCAGGCGCGGCTGGGCTTCGGGCGATCCTTCCTGTTCCACCAGCAGCCGCAGGATCGAGAGCGGGGTGCGCAACTCGTGCGCCGCATCCGCCGCGAAGTCGCGCTCGATGCGATAGGCCTCCTCCACCCGGTCGAGCGCGGCATTGATCGCACTGAGCAGCGGCAGGACTTCCTCGGGCATCCCTTCCGTATCGACGCGTTGCTGGAGTTGATAGGGCGAGACCTGCCCGACCTCGCGCGAGGCCCGCTTCAGCGGCACCAGCGACTGGCGCACGATGGCGACGTCCACCGCCAGCAGCCCGATCAGGAACACTGCCAGCAAGGCCCCGCCCACCACTGCGATATCCGCGCGCAAGTCGTCGAAGATGACGTCGGGATGGTCGAGGTTCTGGACGATCACCAGCCAGCTGCCCGGCTCGCCGACCAGCGGCATCGAGACGCCCGAGTAGATCCTCGGCCCCTTCACCCGCTTGAAATAGGCGGTCCCGGCGCGCGTCGGCACCGATAGCGAGGGATCGGAGCGCAAGTTCTCGATCCTGACCGGGCGGCCCCGATCCTCGATCCAGAAGCTGAAGCTGGAACCGCCGCCGCGCAGCGCCGAGGCCGATTCCTCCGAAATCGACCAGCCGCCGTTCTGGCGGTGGAGACCGCCCTGCATCTTCTGCGCATATTCGTCGAGCACCTGGCGTTGCAGCCGGTCGCCAGTGCTGTCGATCAGCAGCATCGCCCCCCAGGCCGCCAGGACCGCCGTCACCAGCGTCGCCGCCGCATGGAGCAGCAGGATGCGCCGCAGGATCGAGTGGCTGCGCATCAGGCCTCGGGAGCGGCGCGCAGCAGGTAGCCGAGACCGCGCACCGTCACGATCTCGATCCCCGCCTCCAGCGACTGGAGACGCCGCCGCAGCCGGTGCACGCTGACTTCGGCAGCGTTGGAGGAGAATTCCTCGCCAAGGCCGAAGAACACGGATTCGATCTGGGTCTTGCGCACCACTTTGTCGCGGTGGCGCATCAGCAGGTCGAGAAGCTGCACCTCGCGCGGGGCAAGGACGATGCTGGCCTCTCCCACCCGCACCGTCTGCGAGGACAGTTCGTAGCGTAGCCGGCCGCAGGCGATCTCGCCGCCGTTCTCGCCCAAGGAGCGGCGCAGCAATGCGGCGACGCGGGCGATCAGTTCCTCGGCGGCGAACGGCTTGGGCAGGTAGTCGTCTGCCCCGGCATTGAGCCCGGCCACCCGGTCGGCGATCGCCGAGCGCGCGGTCAGCACCAGCACCGGCAGGAAATGCCCGGCTGCGCGCAGCGAACGCAGCAGCTCGATGCCGTCCCGGTCGGGCAGGCCAAGATCGAGCAGCAACGCGGAATGGTTGCCTGCCTCGACCAGAATGCGCGCATCTTCGGCCGTGGCGACGATATCGTTGCCGAACCCCGCCTCGCGCAAATGGGTGCCGATCAGGTCGGCAAGTTCGGGATTGTCCTCGACGATCAGCAGACGCATGGGAAAGCCCCTCTCAGGTTGGCTCCGGTCGGCGGGGGAATGCCCATTATCGCAGTCATGCCAGCATCTATCGCGGGGATGGCCCTAAGGTGCAACAGGCGGCGCGATCAGACGGGAACCTCGATCGTCACCCGTAGCCCCCCTTCCGCGCGGTTCGCGGCGGCGATCGATCCCCCACAGGTCGCCACCGCCCGCGAGGCGATGGTCAGGCCCAGCCCGAAGCCGCCGCCCGAACCGGTTCCACCACGCACGAACGGCTCGAACATCGCGCTCTCCATGCCCTCGGCCACGCCCGGCCCTTCGTCGCTGACCGAAATGCGGAAAGTCTCCGGGTCCGGCAACAGTTCGGCGCGGACTTCGATCCGTCCCCCGCGCGGCGAATGGCGCAAGGCATTGCGCACGACATTGTCGATCGCGCTGCGCAGCAGTTCGGCATTGCCCCGCACCGGCGGAAGCTCTTCGGTCTCCCGATCCGGCAGCGCAAAGTCGATCCGCACATCCTTGGGCTGCGCCTCGTAGCGCGCATCCGCCACCACGCTCGCGGCCACTTCCACCAGGTCGAAATAGTTCTCGTCCGAATCCCGGTCGTTCTCGGCGCGGGCGAGCATGAGCAGTTCGCCGACCATGCCGTCGAGCCGCTCCACCTCGCGCTCCATCCGGTCCATCGAATGCTCGAAGCGCTCGGGTATCTGCCGGGCGAGCGCGATGGCCAGTTGCAGGCGCGCCAATGGCGAGCGCAATTCGTGCGAAACGTCGTGCAGCAGCCGGTCCCGGCTGGCAACGAGATGTTCGAGACGGCGCGCCATGCCGTCGAATTCATGGGCAAGATCCGCCACTTCGTCGCGGCGGCGGCCGATCTCCGGCGAGACGCGGGCCGTCAGTTCGCCGCGCGCCAGACGCCGGAAACCGTGCCGCAAGTGGTTGATCGGCAGGACCAGATACCAGGCGAGGAAACCGCTGAATAACAGCCCCGCCACGAACCCGATCCCCACCAGTTCGGGCGGCACGTTGAAGCTCCATGGCTCGCGGTCGCGATGATAGCGGAAGCGCAGCAACCACTCGGTTCCGGACGGATCGCGCACCCGGCGTTCGAGCACGGCAACCTCGCCGTCACCGGAAAATGGCGCGGCATGGTGGACTGCCATCAGGTCCAGCCGCAGGCGCTGGTCGAGCGGCAGGTGCGAGACCATCTGCTCGTAGCGCGGGCGCCCTCCGCCGGAGAGCGCCTGCACACCCGCTTCCAGCACGGCAGGGCCGATCTGCTCGGTCATAAGGAACGCCGGGAGTTCGCGGTCATCGCGCAAGGCGAAGAGCAGCCAGACCGCCTGGGTCATCAGCAGGAACGTCACCAGGAAACCCAGCAGGATCTTCCAGAACAGCCGCAACCGCATCATGACACCTGCAACCTGTAGCCGACCCCGCGAATGGTCTCGACATTCGCGGCGCCCGCGGAAGCCGCTTCCAGCTTGATCCGCAAATTGCTGACATGGACGTCGACGCTGCGGTCGTAGCTCTGCCGCGCCCGACCGAGACCGCGCAGCGAGAGTTCGTCCTTGGTCGATACCGCCTCGCCCGCCCGCGCGAGGACGAGCAGGATGTTGAACTCCGAAGCGGTCAGCTCGACCGGCACGCCGCGCCACGAAGCCCTGCGCGCGGCGACCTGGACCTCAAGCTCTCCCAACCGGCAGACCGGAGGCGGCGGTGGCGGCGGGCCGCGATCGGCGGGCTGATGGCGGCGCATGTTCGCGCGCAGCCGGGCGACCAGCTCGCGCGGGAAACAGGGCTTAGCCACATAATCGTCGGCGCCGAGTTCGAGGCCGATCACTTTGTCCACCTCGTCGCCGCGCGCCGAGAGCATGATGACCGGCACGTCGATGCTCTCGCGCAGGCGGCGCAGCACTTCGATGCCGTTCAGCCGCGGCAGCATGATGTCCAGCACGACCGCATCGTGTTCGCCGGAGAGGGCGCGCTCGATCCCGTCCAGACCGTCGGTGACGATCTCGACCCGGAATCCCTCGCTTTCGAGATACTCGCCGAGCATGGCGCCCAGTTCGAGGTCGTCGTCGATCAGCAGGATGCGTCTGGCTTCCACTTGCACCCCGCCCTGATGCCGCAAAGCGCCGCGCATGTCAGCCGGTGCCGCGCGCCCTTACGGAAACTTTACAGAGCGCTTGCGAAGTCCTTACCCACAAGCCACGCACGCCGCGCCATAGATCGAGGCATGTCGACCAAGCGCCGTCTCGTGATCGGGGGCATCCTCGTTGCCGCCGCCCTCGCCCTGTTTCTCGTCTGGAAACTGTTCTCCGGCCCTGCCGCACCCGTCGTCGCGACCGCAAAGGTCACGCGCGGCACGATGGAGCAGACGGTCGAGGCCACCGGCACGCTGGAACCGAAGGAACTGGTCAGCGTCGGGGCGCAGGTTTCCGGGCGGCTCGACGAACTCAACGTGGCGCTGGGCGACGTCGTCCATCAGGGCGACCTGATCGGCAAGATCGACCCCCGCACCGCGACCAACAGCCTCGACACCGCCCGCGCCGACCTTGCCAACATGAAGGCGCAGGCGGCGGGCGCGAAAGCCACGCTGGCCCGCCAGAAGCTGGCCTATCAGCGGCAACTGGCGCTCGGCGCGGGCGAGGCTACCTCGCAGCAGGACTTCGAGACGGCGCGACAGGAACTCCAGTCCGCGCAGGCGAGCTACGAGGCGCTGCTGGCGCAGATCCGCGCCGCCGAAGTGAGCGTGAACACCGCCGAAGTGCAGCTGGGCTTCACCAAGATCACCGCGCCGATGGACGGCGTGGTCGTGGCGATCGTCACCAAGCAGGGCCAGACGGTCAACTCGGTGCAGTCCGCGCCGACCATCGTCATCCTCGCCAAGCTCGACGTGATGACCGTGAAGGCCGAAATCTCCGAGGCCGACGTCATCAATGTGAAGCCGGACCTGCCGGTCTATTTCACCATTCTCGGCGATCCTGACAAGCGCTACGAAGCCAAGCTGCGGCTGATCGAACCGGCACCGGAATCGATCGTCAACAAAGTCGATTCAACATCGACCAGTTCGTCCAGCAGCACCTCGGCTTCGGCGATCTATTACAATGCGCTGTTCGAAGTGCCCAACGAGGATGGACGCCTGCGCGCGCTGATGACCGCCAAGGTCAGCATCGTGCTCGCCCGGCGCGCGAATGCGCTGATGATCCCCTCGACTGCCCTCGGCGCCAAGGGCAAGGACGGCACCTATACCGTTCGCGTGAAGGGCGAGGACGGCAGGATCGCGACGCGCAAGGTGCGCATCGGCATCGACAACAATATCAGCGCCGAAGTGCTCTCCGGCCTGAAGGAAGGCGAATCCGTGGTGGTCGGCGAAGCGAAGGCCTCGAAGACCAACGATCAGGGGCCGATGGGGCCACCCCCGGTCTGAGCCGCCTCATGACCCGCATCCCGCTCATTTCGCTCTCGCACGTCCGGCGCGAGTATCCTTCGGGCGACGGCGTCTTCGCCGCGCTCAAGGACATCGACCTGTCGATCGAGGCGGGCGAGATGGTCGCCATCGTCGGCCAGTCCGGTTCGGGCAAGTCGACGCTGATGAACATCCTCGGCTGCCTCGACCGGCCGACGTCCGGTGCCTACCGCATAAACGGCCGCGATACCGGCGATCTGGAGCCGGACGAACTCGCCGCGCTGCGCCGCGAGCACTTCGGCTTCATCTTCCAGCGCTATCACCTGCTGACCGACCTTTCCGCGCTCGGCAATGTCGAAGTACCCGCCGTCTACGCAGGCCGGGCACGCGGCGAGCGGGCGGGACGGGCGCGGGAAATTCTCGCCCGGCTCGGCCTCGGCGAGCGCACCGGGCACAGGCCGGGCCAGCTTTCGGGCGGCCAGCAGCAGCGCGTCTCCATCGCCCGCGCGCTGATGAACGGCGGCGAGGTGATCTTCGCCGACGAACCGACCGGCGCGCTCGATTCCACCAGCGGCGTCGAAGTCATGCGCATTCTCGGCGAACTCCACGCCGAGGGTCACACGGTCATCATCGTCACCCACGACATGAAAGTGGCCGAGCACGCCGACCGGATCATCGAGATCCGCGACGGCGAGATCATCGACGACCGCCGCACCCGCGAGAACGCGGTGCGCCCGGCAGTGCAGAAGGCGCCGCCCGTCGCCAGCGGCTTCCAGCAGGTCCTCGATCGCTTCCGCGAGGCCTTCCGCATGGCGGTGCTGGCGATGTCGGCGCACAAGCTGCGCACGTTCCTGACGATGCTCGGTATCATCATCGGCATCGCCTCGGTGGTCTCGGTGGTGGCGCTGGGCGGCGGCGCTCAAGAGAAGATCCTCTCCGACATCAGCAGCCTCGGCACCAACACCCTGACGATCTATCCCGGCAAGAGTTTCGGCGACATGCGCTCGGCCCGGATCGAGACGTTGAAGGACGCCGATGCCGATGCGCTGGCGCAGCTCCCCTACGTGGACAGCGTAACGCCCAGCGTCTCGACCAGCGTGACCGCCCGCTACCGCAATTTCGCCGCGACCGCGCAGGTCAGCGGCGTCGGCGCCGACTACTTCCGCGTGCGCGGGCTGAAACTGATCTCCGGCGGCCTGTTCGATACCCAGAGCGTACGCGAACTGGCGCAGGATGTGGTGATCGACGAAAACTCGCGCGACACCCTGTTCCCGAACGGCGAGGACCCGCTCGGCAAAGTCGTGCTGCTGGGCAAAGTGCCCGCCCGCGTGGTCGGCGTGGTCGGCACCCAGCAGCAGGGCTTCGGCGGCACCGACAGCCTGACCGCCTATGTGCCCTACACCACGGTCATGAGCCGGATCCTCGGCCAGACCCACCTGTCGAGCGTGACCGTGCGCGTCAACGACGATACTTCGACTTCGGCAGCGGAAGCGGCGGTGACGCAGCTTCTCGCCAAGCGCCACGGCACGACCGACTTCTTCATCAGCAATTCCGACGACATCCGCGAGACCATCACCAACGCCACCAACACGATGACCCTGCTGATCGCCGCCATCGCCGTGATCGCGCTGATCGTCGGCGGGATCGGGGTGATGAACATCATGCTCGTCTCCGTCACCGAGCGCACTGCCGAGATCGGCGTGCGCATGGCGGTGGGGGCACGCCAGTCGGACATTCTCCAGCAGTTCCTGATCGAGGCGGTGCTGGTCTGCCTGATCGGCGGGGTGATCGGCGTCGGCCTGTCGCTCGCGGTGGGCGTGGCGGTTGCGTTCACGCCGATCGACTTCCGCATGGCCTATTCGGTAACGTCGATCGTGGCCGCCTTCGCCTGTTCCACCCTGATCGGCGTGGTCTTCGGCTTTCTGCCCGCCCGCCGCGCGGCCCGGCTCGACCCGGTCGATGCCCTTTCGAGAGACTGATCCCGTGTCCGAGCAGACCAGACCCTTCCGCCCCGCCCGGCTCGTCGCGATCTCGCTGCTCGCGCTATGGACCGGCGGCTGCGCGGGCGCGACCCGTTCGCACTACACCGCACCGGAACTGCCGGTGGCGGCAGGCTGGGACCAGACCTCGCAAGGCCCCGCGCGAACCGCAGGCGCGCCGTGGTGGAACGAGTTCGGAGATCCCGCCCTCACCGCGCTGGTCGATCAGGTGCTCACCGCCAATGCCGATCTTGCCGCTGCTGGCTTGCGGCTGAAGCAGGCGCATCTCTCCGCCGAGCAGGCGCGACAGGGCCTATTCCCGAGCGGCAATACCAGCCTCTCGTCGAACGGTTCGAAAGCCCTTAACGGCGGTGCGGACTGGTCGAAATCCAGTGCCGGTTCGGTCGGCGTCTCGTGGGAACTCGACCTGTTCGGCCGCCTCGGCGCCACGGCCGACGCGGCGAAGTGGGAAGCCGAGGCGAGCGCGCAGGACCTTGCCGAAACCCGCCTCTCGCTGATCGGCACGACCGCGCAAGCCTGGTGGCAGCTCGGCTATGCCAACGAGCAGATCGCCATCGGCGAGGAAAGCCTGGCCTATGTCCGCCGCGCGCTGGCGCTGGTGCAGCGGCAGTACGATGCCGGAGCGGTCTCGCGCGTCGAACTGCGCGATGCCGAGCAGTCCCTCGCCGCGCAGGAAGCCTCGCAGACCCAGTTGGTGCAGGCCCGCGTCTCGGCGCTGAAAACTATAGCCGCGCTGCTCGGCCGCCAGTCCTACGAAGGCGCCGAACTCGAGACCCTGCCCCGGCAGTCCCTGCCCGCGATCGCCGCCGAGGCCCCCGCCTCGCTGCTCGCGCGCCGCCCGGACCTCGCCGCCGCCGAACTGCGCCTGCGCAAGACTTTGGCGACCAGCGACGCGACGGTGGCGAGCTACTACCCCAGCCTCAGCCTGACCGGCACGCTGGGCACGGCGAGTTCATCGCTGCTCAAGTTCTTCAGCGATCCCACCGCCAGCCTCGGCGCCGTGCTTTCGCTGGCAGAACTGAACCCGGAGAAAGTCCGCCTCGGCACCGGCATTGCCCGCGCCGATTACGAGATCGCGGTGCAGTCGTTCCGCCAGACGTTCTACGACGCCCTGCGCGACACCCAGGTCTCGCTCTCGGCCCGTGAACAGTACTTGCGACAGGCGGGCTTCGTGGAAGCCAACTACACCGCTGCGCGCGACGCCGAGCAGCTCTACGAACGCCAGTACCGCGCCGGAGCGATCACCCTGCGCAGCTGGCTCGACGCGCAGGAACGCCTGCGCACCGCGCGCACCGGCCTGATCCAGAACCGCTACAACCAGCTCGTCACCCAGGTGCAGGTCTATCAGGCGCTGGGCGGCGAGACGGCTCCCGGATCCTAAATGCAACGCAACCTTACAAGCCTGTAAGGTTGTCGTAAGGCGGGGCGGAATAGCGAGGATTTCGAGCATCGGCAGGATTTGTACCTGTCGGCCGCAACATCGAAATCAGGATATGAAGCCGCAAGTCGAACTCGCGCCCGGCACGCGCCACACTGTCGCATCTCGCCCCTCCCTCACCTCCCGGCGCCCGCGAGTTGCGCTTTTCTCCGGCAATTACAATTACGTGCGCGATGGCGCCAATCAGGCGCTGAACCGTCTGGTCGGCTATCTGGAGCGGCGCGGCTGCACCGTGCGCGTCTATTCGCCGACTTCGCCGACCCCCGCCTTCGCGCCGGAAGGCACGCTGATTTCAGTACCTTCGATAGCGATCCCCGGACGCGGCGACTACCGCCTCGGCCTCGGCCTTCCTCGCCGCATCCGCGCCCATCTGGCCGAGTTCGCCCCGGAAATCGTCCACGTCTCGGCGCCGGACTGGACCGGCACCGCCGCCCAGCGCTTCGCCCGACAGGCGGGCATCCCGGTCGTCGCCAGCCTGCACACCCGGTTCGAGAAATATGCCGCCTTCTACGGCGCCAGCCTCGTGCGCCCGGCAATGGAGCGCCACCTCGGACGCTTCTACCGCAATTCCGACCGCATCCTCGTGCCCACTCCCGCCATCGCGGATGAGTTCGCCGAAGCCGGTCTCGGCGAAAAGACCCGCCTCTGGGGGCGCGGCGTCGATCGCAGCCAGTTCACCCCGCTCGCCCGCGACCAGGCCTGGCGCCGGACCATGGGCGTGGCCGACGGCGAAGTGGCGGTGCTCCATTTCGGCCGCCTCGTGCGAGAGAAGGGCCTTGCCGCCTTCGCCGCGCTCTGCCGCCGCCTGATCGCGGAAGGCCTGCCGATCCGCCCGCTGGTGGTCGGAGACGGTCCCGAACGCCCATGGCTGGAGCAGAAGCTGCCGCAGGCGCGCTTCGCCGGACACCTGATGGGCGCCGATCTCGGCCGCGCCGTGGCCAGCGCCGACCTGTTCCTCAATCCCAGCACGACCGAGGCCTTCGGTAATGTCACGCTGGAAGCCATGGCCTCGGGCCTGCCGACCGTCTGCGTCGACGTGCCGAGCGGGCGCAACCTGCTGAAGGACGGCTCCGGCCTGCTCTTCGCCCATGGTGACGAGGACGGCGCGATGAAGGCGCTGCGCCTGCTGGTGCAGGACGGCCGCCGCCGCACCCAGATGGGCGCCTTCGCCCGCGAGGCCAGCAAGGCTTACGACTGGGACAGCGCCTCTCATCAGGTGCTCGAATGCTACATGGACCTGCTCGGACGCAGCCTTGCGCCTCCCTCGGCGCAGGACCTCGGCCTGATCTCACGGGCGGCCTGACGGTTCCATGGAAGAGGTGATCGCCCATGCCAGCGCTTTCGTCCAAACCCACGGGATCTGGGCGGGCCCTGTCGTGGGCCTGCTCTGCTTCGGGGAATCGCTGGCGATCGTCGGTCTCTTCGTACCGGCCACGGCGGTCATGCTGGCAATCGGCGGACTGATCGGCGCCGACACGCTGGACGCCTGGCCGATCTTCTTCTGGGCCGTCGCCGGATCGATCCTGGGGGACTGGGTGTCCTACGCTTTCGGCAACCGCATCGGCCCGCGCGTCTATCGCCGTTGGCCGCTCAACCGGCACCGCCCGGCGGTGGCACGAACCCGCCTGTTCTTCCGCAAATACGGCTTCGCGGCGATCTTCATGGGCCGCTTCCTCGGCCCGATCCGCGCGACGGTGCCGTTGGTGGCAGGCGTGCTCGCCATGCCCAAGCGACCGTTCCAGATCGCCAACGTCGCCTCGGCCTGCCTCTGGGTGCCGCTGATGTTCGCTCCCGGCTATCTCGCCGCCGGCCCGCTCGGCGCGGCCCTGGCGATCGACGAGAGCAAGCTGGTGCTCGGCGGCCTCGTGCTTGCGGCAGTGGCGATGGGCGTGACCCTGCTCGGCTCGCGGCTGCTGGGGCGCCGGAAGCGATCAAGGGCATGAAATCCTGCAAATGACGACCGCAAGCGATGGGGTGATGGAATGGGCATGAAGACGATCGGACGAGTTTTCCTGAGCGGCACGGCAGCGCTGCTGGCCGGGTGCAGCAGCACGCCGAAAGTGGCCGAGACCCCGCCGCCGCCGCCCGTGGTGGCGGTGATCCCGCCGCGCCCGATACCGCCGCTGGGCGCCTCGCCGAACATGGTCATCCCGGTAAAAGCCGTCGATGGCACCCGCCGCACCGTCAACAGCGAGATTTCCGCCGCCCAGGCCTTGTGGAATCTGCGCTCGGCCTACAACGTCGCCGCGCTCAACTGCACCGGCACCGAAGGCGCGCCGATCCTGGCGGGCTACACCGAGTTCCAGAAAAAGTACGCCAAGTCGCTGGCGACCACGAACAAGAATCTCGACAAGGAATACAAGGCCCGCTTCGGCGCCAAGGCGATCCGCGAGCGCGAATCCTACCAGACCCAGGTGTACAACTTCTTCGCGCTGCCGCCCGTGGTGCCTTCGCTGTGCCAGGCCGCGCTGGAACTGACCACGGCGCTCCAGACCGTGCCCGCCGCGCAGCTCGAAGGTTTCGCGACATCGAGCGGCCTCGCCCGCGCCGAAGCACCGTTCCGCGCCTTTTTCGACAGCTATGAACAGTACCAGACCGACCTGCTCGCCTGGGAATCGCAATACGGCAGCACCCGTGCCGCCGCCCCCGATGATGCGCAAACCATTGCATCGCCCGCCGTCGCGGCAAATCTCTTCTGAATGTGAAAAATTGTGAACAAAGCCCTGTAAGGATACCGTAAGCGCGGTTAGTATAGCCCTTGCGTTGTCGGTTCCGCCTTTACTGTCGGAACCGCTCGCGGGGGCAATCTGGGACGAACGGCGTGGCGGATCACGAGCTTATTTCGACGGCCTGCGTGCCGGCAACCGAAGGTTTCTACATCTCCACCCGTCCGCGGTTCGGTCCGGAGCAGGCCGTTCCCGCCGAGATGGACCAGGTGCTCGCCTGGCGGGTCGATACCTTCAAGGTCAGGGGCGATGCCGCCCCCCTCTCCACCATCACGCCCGTCACCATCAACGGCAGCCTCGATTCCGCCGAATTCGCCTTGCTGCGACCTGATGGCACGATCGAATATCCCGATGGTTCGTCGATCGCCGTGGGCGGCGGCGCGCGTCTGCGCCTGGTTGACGACAAGCTCTGAAATCGGCCGGATTACCCGCCTGACGGAACCGCGCGGCAGCGGCCCCGTTCCTGACCCATGTCGATAGAAGCCCTGATCGCCCAGTTCGGCCTTCCCGCCGTTGCCCTCGGGGCCGGGCTGGAGGGCGAAACGGTCGTCATGACCGGTGGGTTCATCGCGCATCAGGGCCTGTTGCCGCTCTACGGCGTCATGCTCGCCGCCGCGATCGGCTCCTTCGTGGCGGACCAGTTCTTCTTTCTGCTCGGCCGCCGCTTCCGCGCGCACCGGCTTGTCCGCAAGGTCACCGAGCGCCCCGCCTTCGCCCGCGTCCTGTCGATGCTGGAACGCTATCCGACCGGCTTCATCCTCGCCTTTCGCTTCCTCTACGGACTGAGGACGATCAGCCCGATCGCCATCGGCACTTCTGCCGTCCCGACTCACCGCTTCGTCTTGCTCAACGCCGCGGCGGCGATGATCTGGGGCGCGGTGATCGCCGGGATCGGCTACAGCTTCGGCGAGGGCGTGGAGATGGCCTTCGGACACTTGCGCCGTTTCGGCCACGTTGCCCTGGCGATCGCCGCGCTCGTGGCCGTTGCGACGGCCGTTACCCTGCTGGTGCGGGGACGGCTCAACCGCTCGATGGCAGCGAAGGACTGAAGCCTACCCGCATTTGCTGAAGCCGCATTGCTGGCAGGTGAGACATCCCTCCATCATGATCGCCACGTCCTCACCGCAGTTCGGACAGGTCTCTCCCGACGGACCGGCGCCGGGCACCGCGACCGGGCCTTGCGCATGTTCGCGCAGGATACGCCCGATCAGGGCGATCAGGCTCGGCGCGTAGCGGCCCTTGGTGTCGTTCTCCAGCGCCACGAAAGCCCCGCCCTTGGCCGAATGGACCCTTTCCAGTTCCTCGAACATGAACACGGCGTCGCCCCGGCGACAGACCGCCGAGAGCGTGCGAGTCAGCGCCGCCATCGTCTCGAAGTTCTCGGCCGAACTGGTGTTGATGAAAATCTCGAAGGGAATGCGGCGACCGTCCGGTGCGCGATAGTCGTTGATGGTGAGGTAGTAGTTTTCCCCATCCACCGGCCACTTGATCTTGATCGTGCGGCCCTGAAGCGTCTCCGGCCGTTTGGGAACGGGAGCCTCGGCCGGGAATGACGGCGCATCTGTTGGCTTCGGCGCGTCCGCGACCGGCTCCGACAGCACCGAACCGCGCACGCCGCTGGGACGATAAGTGGTGCAGCCCTTCATGCCCTTTTCCCAGGCCGAGAGGTAGACCGCCCGGAACGCCTCGTAAGACATGTCCGCCGGGCAGTTGATGGTCTTGGAGATCGCCGCATCCACCCATTTCTGCGCGGCGGCGGCCACGGCGATATGGTCCTCCACCGAAAGCTCCAGCGCCGTCACCATATAGGGCGGCAGCGGCGCGGCGGTATCGAAACCGGGCAGGCGGCTGTAGAGATACCAGCCGTAGTCCTCGACCGTGAAGCTCTCGGTGCGCTGCTCGGTCGCGGTCTGTTCGACGACGACGGCGCGGTTGTAGCGCCAGGAGAAGCTCGGTTCGATGCCGGAACTGACATTGCCGTAGAAGATGCTGGTGGTGCCGGTCGGCGCGATGGTCAGCAACACGCCGTTGCGGATGCCGTGCTTCGCCACGTCCTTGCGGATATCGGCGGGCAGCTTGCCCAGCATCGGCGCAAGGGCGAACTTGTCCTTGTCATAGGCGGGGAACGGACCACGCTCCTTCGCGAGGTCGATCGAGCCGCGATAGGCCTCCGCCGCCATCGCCGCGCAGATTTCCTCGACCTTGGGCACACTGACCTCGCCATAACGCAGGCCGAGTTGCTGAAGCAGATTGCCCAGGCCGGTGAAGCCCAGCCCGACTCGGCGCTTGGCCTGCGCCTCCAACCGCTGGTCCTCGGTGGGGAAAGGCGAGGTTTCCAGCACGTTATCGAGGAAGCGCACACCGATCCGTACCGTTGCCGCCAACCGATCCCAATCGACCCGCGCCTCGGCGGTGAAGGGATCGAGCACCATGTTGGCGAGATTGACATGGCCGAGATCGCAATCGCCGTTGGGCGGCAAGGGCTGCTCGCCGCAAGGGTTGGTGGCGGAAATCGTCTCGCAATAGGAAAGGTTGTTGAGCCGGTTCACCCGGTCCACGAAGACCACGCCCGGCTCGGCATATTCGTAAGTCGTGCGGGTGATGAGGTCGAACAATTCCGCCGCGCGCATGCGGCGATAGACGTACCACGGCTTGCCGTCGCGCTCGGTCACGGCGACATGGCTGCCATCGGCGCGCGGGATCGAAAAGCCGAGGTCCCAATCCGCGTCGGCTTCCAGCGCGGCCATGAAATCGTCGGTGATCGCCACCGAGACGTTGAAGTTCTTCAGCACGTCCTTGCGCGTCTTCGCCTCGATGAAGGCGAGCACATCCGGATGCCAGACCGGCAGCATCGCCATCATCGCCCCGCGCCGCGAACCGCTGCTGCGGATCGTCACGCACATGCCGTCCCACATGACCATGAACGGGATCACGCCCGAAGAAACCGAGGCGGTGCGCGCCACGAGGGCGCCGTCGGGCCGGATCGTGCCGAAGTCCATGCCGATGCCGCCGCCCTGCTGCTGGGTGAAGGCCGCCACTTTCAGCGCCTCCATGATGCCCACGCCGGGCAGGTCCGGCTCGGTATCCATGGAATCCTGGATCGTCGGGCTGACGAAGCAGTTGATCCAGGTGACGCGCTTTCCAGTGCCCGCGCCTGCGAAGATGCGCCCGCCGGGCACCCAGTCGCGCGCTTCCAGCGCCGCCAGCGCCTGCGAGGCATGGACCGGATCGTCCTTGGCATAAACCCCTGCCACCACGCGGCGGAACGTGTCCGAAGGGCTCTGCTCGTCGGCGTGGCGATACTTCTCCTTCCAGACGTGGAGAGTGACGGGCTGGTCGAGCGGACCAGACGAAGTGGGGGCGGACATGATGCTTCCTTGTAGAGATCGGATGGACGGTGGGCGCGCGCCTGCCCGAGGACCGTCACCGGTGTAACGGCCTCCAGGCGCATTTGGTTGTCGGTGAGCGATCGCCGTTTCAGGGCGGAGCGGTAGTCACGACCGGGAACCCGGCATATTTAGAGCTAGGGAAGCAACGGTTCGTCGCCCCTGCCTGCGCGGGAATAACGGGCAAGGCACTGCAAAACTCAAGCGTGAAACCACCTGAAAGCGCGCCTCTGGCCGCCTTGCAGGCGTGATTCATCGGGGCGCGAAGCGGCGCCAGGCCAGCGATCATGGCGATATCTCCATCGCGCCCAACCCTTTGGACACCGACGAAAATCAGGATACCTACCGGTTTTTCAAATACAACCCTGCGCCAAAATTTTCATGGCCTAGCAAGGCTGTTCAGCGCTCCAGCAGGGGCGGGAGCGCCAGCCGCACGAGGTCCCCGGCGCGCGGTTCGGCCACGAACGTCAGGGCCGGGGCAAAGGCGATCTCGAACAGCAGCGCACCCAGCGTCTCTGCCTCGGCGGTCGAGTGCGGGAAACGGCCCAGCAGGTAGGCCCCCAGCCTCTGCCACTGCGCGCGGACGATCGCTTCCTGCCGGCGCAGCGAGTCCTTGCCCTGCGCCACGCGGGCATGTTCCAGGATCGTCAGCGACCAGCCGCCGAACTGCGACCGTTCGTCTGCCCACTCCGCCAGAATATCCGCTATTTCCGTGGTTCCTTCCGCCTTTTCGAGGCGCGCCAGCAGGCTCTGGAGGTTTTCCTCGTTCTCCGATTCCAGCACGGCGAGGAAGATTGCCTCCTTGCCGTCGAAGTTCGAATAGACCGCCCCCTTGCTATAGCCCGCCGCCTCGGCGATGCGGTCCAGCGAAGTCACGGCATAGCCGTCGCGCCGAAACAGCTCGCGTGCGGATTTCAAGAGCCGCAGGCGCGTAAGCGCCTGGGTTTCGCTTCGCGTCAAGCGCGTCATAGTGCCCTGTCTCCTGTCGGCCCGCCTCTATCGGGCGGCCTTTTCCTGTCTTGCCGATGCGGCGATCGCAGACGTCGCATCGGATACTTCATGGAATTTCAAGCCCCGTTCCCGCCCGTTGGAAACGGGTCCTGGATCAGCTTTCGAACTTCTCGGTCGTGTCCGCCGCGCCCTTGACCCAATAGCCACTGGCCTTGAGCCATTGCGGCACATGGCCAAGCTCCTCCAGCACGTAAGTCCGCAAGGTCCGCGTCACGCTGCCTTCGGCGGCAATGAAGATGAAGCCATCGCCCGGCGGCGGCACGAATCCGCGCAGCGCCTCCAGCAGCGGCGCGGCATCGGCGGCCTGTGCGGCAGGGCGATGGACCCAGATCGCTTCGTGCCGCGCCCCGGTCTCGAAAGTCTGCTCTTCGGCGGCGCCGGTCACTGCCACGATGCTCGTGACCGGAGTGCCCGGCGCGAGTTCCTCGATCCGGCGGCCGATCGCGGGGAGCGCGGTCTCGTCGCCGACCAGCAGCCACCAGTCGAAGTCCTGCGGCACCACCAGCGAGCCGCGCGGCCCGCCGATCCGTGCCTCGTCTCCGACTCTGGCGCCGACCGCCCAGGCGGTCACCGGCCCGGCCTCATGAATGGCGAAATCGACGGTCAGTTCGTTCTTCGCGGCATCATAGCGGCGCGGCGTATAGTCGCGCATCGCCGTACTTTCGCCTTCCGGCGCGAAGACCTTGATGTGATCGTCGGGCGCCAGACTGGTGAAACCGGCAAGTTCCTCACCGGTCAAGGTAAGCCGCAGCATGTTCGGTGTGACATGCTCGACGCGGCTGATCGCCAGAGTGCGGCGATGCAATTCGTGACGGACTCGGTTGATCTGATGCTTCATGGGCTCTCCTGCTAGCGAGTGGGCCTTCCCTCCATTGAGATACTGATGGGTATGCCTATTCGCAAGATGACGCCGCTCTTTTCTCGCCGACGCAAAACGCTCAGGGTTCGAACAAGGAACGATCAGATTCACCGCGACAACCTTGGGTCATGGAATATAAGCAGGCTCACCTAACAGCACTGACAAGGCATACTAAATACTTTTAACTTGACGCATATAAGTGCCAGTTCGGATCTATTTTTAATAGACTCGCAATAGAATCGCCCTCAAATGTTCCAAATTCGGGAGCTACATTCCGGGTTCTGAGCATTTTTATGCGCCGCGTCGGGAGTGCCTTATGGGCTTGGTACTCCAATCGCTTCGCGGCGTCGGGGGAAATTTTTATGCGGGGGCTCGGGACCTGGTTCCGTTCGCGCGGCGTCTGGCTTGTCTGCGCGGTGCTGCGTCGATCACGCGATTACGGCGAAATTCCATCACAAACCGCGTCGCTCGACCGCGCTGCCGGAGCCTTCCTCCGCACCCTGTTGAGCGCCCTGCTGGTATTCCTGCCGACAGGCGCCTGGGCGGCTTCTACCGCCTGCAACGAGATCAACAATCTCGGCGGCATATTCACCGTCGATTCGAACGGCGTCGGAACCGACAAATATACATCTCCGGGCATTCATGCTTTGGCCGATGGAGAGAGGGTCACGTATTCCTGGTCGGGAAACACCAAGGGCGCCTATATATACATCGCCTGGACCCAAAATAACGGCTCAACATATGCGCCCAGCTCCGTGTTGGATTCTACCGCAACTTCAGGTTCCGGGAGCTTCATTTTCTCCGGGACAAGTCCCAACGATTACTTCCAGGTCGGCATCGCCGATACGAATTACATCACACAGCCCAGCATTCCGAAGCCTTCCTCGCAGGACAGCACGGTCGCCATCAGCCTGAGCTGCTCGTCCATCCCCATCCTGGACGTCGTGATGAGCCATTCCGGCAACGCGGCTCAGGGCGGCCTGATGAGCTACACCATCTTCCCAAGCGTAACCAACAGCCCCACGACGAGCGCGCCGTTGACGGCATCTCTGAACCTTCCGCTGGGCATGAGCATTTCAAGCCTGTCCGGCACGGGCTGGACCTGCACGCCTTCGGGCCAGACCGGCTCATGCACGCGGACCGGCAGCTTCGGCCCCGGCACGGGCCCTACCCTCAACCTGATCGCGACTTTTGCCGCCAATGCGACCACGCCGCTCGTGCCTTCGGTAACGTTGTCCGGAGGCGGCGCGAACGGTTCCGCATCGGCCAGTGATCCAACCGTCGTGATCCAGGCGCCGACCGTCACCAGCATTTCACCGACCGCAGGTCCGATCAGCGGCGGCACCGCAGTGACGATAACCGGTACCAACCTCTCCAATCCCACCGGCGTCACGTTTGGCGGCATTGCCTCAGCTTCGTTCCTGGGAGTCAGTGGCACTCAGATCACCGCGGTCGCTCCGGCCGGTATCGGCACCGTGGACGTCAGGGTGACGACGGTGGCGGGAACGAGCGCAACCTCGGCTGCCGACCAGTACACTTATGTGGCTGCACCGGTCGCCGCGAACCTCGATGCCGGAACGGTCGCCTTCGGCGCCGCGACCCCCATCACGCTTTCCGGGTCCATAACCGGCAGCCATACCAGCATAGCCGTCCCCAGCGGGCCAACCCACGGCACCGTAGCCATCGCCGGCAACGTCGTCAGCTATACACCCAACGCCGGTTATGCCGGACCCGACAACTTTACGTATACCGCTACAGGCGTGGGCGGCACCTCCGCCCCGGCGACGGTCAGCCTGACCGTGGCGCAAGGCACCCAGACGATCGCTTTCGGCACTTTGCCCAATACATCGCTCTCGGGCTCTCCACTGACCCTCACGGCCACCGCCAGCTCCGGTCTGGCTGTCAGCTTCACCTCGCAGACCACGCCGGTCTGCACCGTGTCCGGCACGACGCTTACCCTCCTCCAGCCGGGGACCTGCACGGTCCAGGCCGATCAGGCGGGTAACAGCAGCTACAGCGCCGCCCCCAGCGTGACCCACAGCTTCACCGTTACCCCGGCTCCGCTCGCCGTCAATTCGGCCGGAGCGACCGGCCTGATCGTAGGCGGCACATTCAGCCAGACCAACGCGGCCTCCGGTGGCATCGCGCCTTACGCCTATGCGCTCAACGCGGGGGCGCTGCCCCCGGGGACTTCGCTCAATACGGCAACCGGTATCGTGTCCGGCACGCCGACGGCAGCAGGCAGCTTCAGTTACCAGATTTCCGTCACCGACAGTCAGCCGGTCACGTCCCTTGGCCCGATCGTCACGATCACGATGGCAAAGGGCAACCAGTCGATCGGCTTCACCTCCAGCCCGCCGTCCTCGCCCGCGGTCGGGGGCAGCTATACGGTCGCGGCGACTGCCACGTCCGGACTTATCGTGATCTATTCGCTGGCCCCCTCCAGCGCCGGCTGTACGCTTTCGGGGACCACGGTGACTTTCGTTGCTCCCGGTATCTGCCGGATCGAGGCCAACCAGGTCGGCGACGCCAACTGGAACGCCGCCGCGCAGGCCGAGCAGACCTTGACCGTCACACCCGCCGGCGCAGTCAGTGTCGCGTTGAGCTATGCATCTTCGACCGCCACGGTCGGAACCAGCGGCCAGCTCACCATCACCTTCACCAATCCCAATGCCGTCGCCACGCCCGGTTTCATCACCTCGCTCCATTCGAACAGCAGCGTGTTCACGCGCCTTCCGGGCGTGGGCGGCAGCTGCGGTGTTTCCGCAGGCAACACCTCGGCGCCAAGCGGCGCGCAGCTCGACTTAATCAATATCCAGATCCCTTCCGGGACCTGCACCGTGACCGTGCCCTACCAGGCCGCGGGCGCCGGACTGGCCAGCTTCAGTGTCGACGGCTTCACCCCGGCAGGCTATCCCTCGTCCCCCGGCGCGGTGTCCGCCGCCATTGCCGTCACTCCCTCCGTGACCGCGATCTCGCCCGGCAGCGGACCGCCCAGCCAGGTGGTAATCGTGACCGGAACCGGCTTCAGCACTACGCCTAGCAACAATACCGTCCTATTCGGATCGGCTGCCGGCAACGTCACCGCCGCCAGCGCCACCTCGCTGACCGTCACGACCCCGGCTGCAGGCTCCGGCAATGTCACCGTGACGGTCTCCGTCAACGGCCAGACCAGCCCGGCCGGCGCGAGCTTCACGTTCATCGACCGCCCCATCGCCGCGGATAAGCCGGGGGTGGCTGTCGCCTACGACACCGGGACTGCGATCGATCTCTCCACGTCGATCAGCGGAGGGCCCCATAGCGGCATCACGATCGCTTCCGCCGCTTCGCACGGCACGCTCTCCATCGCCGGTGACATAGTGACTTATACGCCGACGACAGGCTACTTCGGCCCAGATAGCTTCACCTACACCGCCAGCGGCCCCGGCGGCATCTCGAACGTTGCCACTGTCAGCTTGACGGTCGCCACGCCGAACGCGCCGGTCGCTGCCGACAAGTCAGGCATTGCCGTGCCCTACGGCAGCTCGGGCACCGCAATCGACCTCTCCGGCGCGATCACCGGCACCTATACGAGCATGGCGATCGCTGCGGGGCCGACGCATGGCACGGTGAGCGCCTCCGGAACCGTCGTCACCTACACCCCGACAGCGGGCTACTTCGGTGCAGACAGCTTTACCTATACCGCGACCGGCCCCGGCGGCACATCGGCGCCGGCGACCGTCAGCGTGACGGTCGCCACCCCGGCCGCGCCGACCACCAAACCGGGCACGGGATCGGTGGTTTCCTCGACGCAGGCGCAGAAGTCGCTGGACATTGACCTCTCTACGCTGGTGGCAGGCGAATTCACCGCCATCGAACTGGTAGGAACGTCGTCGCACGGTATGGTGGCGCTTCGCGGCACACCGAACGTGATCGCGACTTACACGCCCAATCCAGGGTTCTCCGGCACCGACGCCTTCGATTTCGTCGCCGTCGGGCCGGGCGGGCGATCGGCGCCGGCCACCGTTACCATTACCGTGACGGGAACCGTGCCGACCGCAGCGGCCAAGACCGCCAAGGCAGTAGACAATCAGCCCGTCTACGTCGAACTGACCGAGGGAGCGACCGAAGGTCCCTTCACCGGCGCCGCGATCGTCAGCATCGCACCTGCCGACAAGACTACGGCGAAGATCGTCGAAGAAGGGCCGGAGGGCGCGCGTAGCTACCGGCTGGAAGTGACGCCCGCGCCGCATTACGGCGGCACGATCCTGGTAACTTACACCCTGTCGAACCTGTTCGGCACCTCGGCACCGGCGACCGTGACGATCACCGTCACCGCGCGCCCCGATCCTTCGCTCGATCCGAACATCCGCGCGCTGAGCGATGCCCAGGTCGAATCGACCCGGCGCTTCGCCCAGACCCAAAGCCGCAACTTCCTGCAACGCACCGAACAGCTTCATAACGGAGGCGGCTCCGGCAAGGCTCGCATGGGTGCCTCGCTGGGCATCCTCGACATGCGGCGATCGGTATCGGGCGCCTTCGGCATGGGCACTCCGGCCGACGAACTCGAATTGATCGACCGGATGCGCGGACGGCCCGGCAATTATGCGACCGGCTTCGATCCGCGCGCACCGATGAACGCCCGCACCGCGAATGCAGGGGCTGGCTCACCGGAAGGTCGCGAGCAGGGCGCGGCGCCAACTGGCAGCAGCGCGGAGCGTCCGGTCGGTTCGGTTGCCGTCTGGACCGGAGGCCAGCTTGCCCTCGGTACGCGCAACCGTACCAATGACCGCGACAAGATCTCCATCGCCACCAGCGGGCTCAGCGCGGGCGCGGATATCAAGCTCTCGCCCGACGTCACCGTGGGCCTGGGAGGCGGCGTGGGCTTCGACGACAGCGAGATCGGCGACAATGTCGCCCGGCTCCATGGCCGCAGCAGCGTCGCCGCCGCCTATGGCAGCACGGCGCCGTTCCCGGGCATGTTCGTGGACTTCGTGATCGGCTATGGGGACTTGCGCTTCAAGACCCGGCGGATCGTCGATGGTGCCCTGACGCGGGGCTCGCGCGACGGATCCATGTGGTTCGGCGCCGCCTCCACCGGCATCGACCGTATCAGTGGCAACTTGCGCTGGTCGCTCTACGGCCGGGGCGAGTGGTTGAGCGGGACGCTCGATGCCTATCGGGAGAACGGCGCGGGAATCATGGACCTGCGCTTCGACAAGCGCGACGCCAATTCCCTGGCGGGCGTGCTGGGCGGACGCTTCGAACTCGACAAGCGCCTGCTGATCGGCAGCTTCCGGCCCCGCGTCCGCTTTGAATGGTCGCATGAGTTCCAGGATTCGAGCGCCCAGTTCCTGGACTACGCTGACATTCCGGGACAGGCGTTCTACGGAATCCGCACCGAAGGCTGGACCCGCGATCAGTACGAGGTGGCGCTGGGCGGTGGACTCTACACCCTCTCGACTTGGGTCATCGATATGGAACTCGGCCTGCGCGGCGCCTCCAACCAACGTGACGGCCGGCTCACCGTCAGAGTCTCGAAGGACTTCTGACCCATCGATGGTGGCTATGACATTGCGTAAAGCAAAGGCGGTGGACTTGATACGGCGCAAGGCCACCGCCGCCGCGCATACGTCCAGACTGGCGCCACTTCGGCAATCGACGCTCGGACAGAGGCTTCTCCGAAATCATGAAACAGATCGCGGTCGTTGGTATGCAGTGCCGCTTTCCGGGCAACGCGCAATCGCCTGATGAATTTTTCGAACAGCTTCTGACCGGGGATGAGTTCAGCGACGATATCCCTGCTGACCGATGGAGCAATCCCGCCTTCTTCAGCAATGACATTGCTGCCGGGAAAACGACTTGCGGAAGAGGCTCGTTCCTCGACTACGAGTATCGGGATTTCGATCCGGACGTACTTGCCCTGCCGGCCGACGAGATATCTTCCCTCGATCCGCAGCAACGACTGGTTCTCGAAGTTGCGTGGGAAGCGCTGGAACGTGCTGGCATGGACCCTCTTGCACTTTCGGGGAAACCTGTCGGCGTCTATATCGGGGGGTTTACCGCCGATCACCTGCTCAACCAGTTTTCCGCCCAGGCACGCAGCGGATTGGACCGCTTTTCCGCAGCAGGTTCGACCCTGACGATGCTCGCGAACCGGCTGTCCTATGCGCTCGATCTGCGCGGGCCGAGCCTCACTGTCGACACGGCCTGCGCTTCAAGCCTCACCGCCTTGGCGGCAGCCGTCGGGGACCTCAGGTCCGGTGCCTGTCGCATGGCTCTGGTGGGAGGGGTCAGCTTCATGTTTCGCCCCGAATATCACATCGCCATGTCCGCAGCCGGCTTGCTCGCTATCGACGGGCGGTCCAAGCCTTTCTCCAGTCTCGCCGATGGCTACGGACGCGGCGAGGGTTGCGGCATGATCGTCCTGAAACCTCTCGATCAGGCTCGTGCCGACAATGATCGGATATGGGGGGTGATTGAGGGTATCGGCACCGGCCATGGTGGCCGGACTGCCGGGATATCCTTGCCGAACGGCACGGCTCAGGTGGATCTGATGCGCCGCGTGTTGACGGAAGCCGGCCTGGAGGCTTCGCAAATCGGATATGTAGAGGCTCATGGGACGGGAACAGCTCAAGGCGACCGGATCGAGGCCGGATCGATAGGTTCCGTCTATGGTCGAGCCGCTCGACACGGCTCCCTTCCCATCGGTTCGGTAAAGGCCAACATCGGCCATCTGGAGGCCGCTGCCGGCATTGCCGGGATCATCAAAGCCCTTCTGATCCTCCAATCCGGGCTTGTTCCTCCGCAACCGATGGCCGGGCAACCCAGCCCGGGCATCCCGTTCAAGGCTCTCAATCTGCGCCTGCCCTTGAATCCGGAACCCCTGGAAATTCACCGGATCGGCGTGAATGCCTTCGGCTATGGCGGCAGCATGGCCCATGCGATCGTGAGCCTCCCTCCCCTTGCGGTCAAAAGCGAACGACCGCCGAAACCAGCATGTGAGGGGTTCCTGCTTCCGCTTTCCGCCCAGTCGGGCAAGGTCCTCTCGGAGTGGCTAGGGCGGCTTGCGGACGAGATCGAGGCCGGGATCCCGCTTGGGGACCTTCGCTACACGCTTGCCTTGCGTCGCAGACATCAGCCCGTTCGGACCGCCGTCTGGGTCGAGCCGGGCGACACGCCCGGTGCGATCGCCGGCAGGATACGTACCGCATCAATCGGCAAGAATGACGCATTGAACCGAGCTGTCGACCACGAAACACGCTCCCGCACATTGTTTGTATTCTCCGGGATGGGGCCGCAGCATTGGGGCATGGGCCGCTCGCTCTGGGCCGCGGAACCCACGTTCCGAAAGACGATCGAGGAGTTGGACAGCATCTTTCAACCGATGTCTGGCTTCTCGCTGATCGAAGCCATGATCCGGCCGGAAACAGACGCTGCATGGACCGATACTCTGGCGATGCAACCACTCAACTTCGCATTCCAGGTCGGCATGGCGCGATTGCTGAGCACCTATGGCATCGATCCGGATATCTGCCTCGGCCATTCGGCGGGAGAAGTCGCCGCGGCCTATTGCACAGGACATCTGTCCCTCACACAAGCCGTAGAGATCTGCTGGGCCAGATCCGAACTGCAACATCTGCGCGCCGGGCGCGGGGGAATGCTGGCCGCCGCGATCGGCGCTCAAGAGGCTCGGGAACTGTGCTCTCTGGTCCCACAACTTGAGATCGCCGCTCTCAACGCGCCGCGCTCCACCACTTTTGCTGGCCCGGCCAAGGTTCTGAAGCTGGCAGAAGCAGTGCTGGCTTCACGCAAGTCACCCCATCGCCGCCTTTCCGTCGACATCGCCTATCACAGTGCCGACATGGATCCGATCCTCGCACCGCTTGCCGTCCGGCTGGAGCGATTGAGACCGAGCCAAACCACCCTTCCGCTGATATCCAGCGTGACCGGAAAAACGATCTCGGGCATGGGCCATGAGATCATGGACGCCGCCTACTGGTCCAGGAACGTGCGTGAACCCGTTCGCTTTCAGGATGCGCTCGAAACCGCTTTCAATTCAGGTGCCACGCACTGCATCGAAATCGGCCCTCGCCCGGCTTTGCATCGATCCATCGCTCAAGTCGCAAGCGCAAATGCGCATGAAATCCGGGTAATCCCAATTCAAGCCGAAAGCCAGGACGAGCAACTGGCTTTCCGCGAGGCATTGATCCGCTTTTACAAAAGCGGCGGGCGATTGGATTGGCAACGCATTACACCGACAGGAAAAGTCATCGATCTTCCCAATCGGGGTTGGCGACGACAGCGCTTCTGGCACGAAACCGAAGTGCAACGCCGGGACAGGTTGCGCCCGGCCGAATGTACTCCATGGGCAGAGCAGTCCATCATGCCGCAAGTATGGGCGGCAGACCTCAACCGAGAGGCTTTCGCATTCCTGGGCGAGCACAGGATCGAAGGCGTTGCCATCCTGCCCGGCGCGGCGGCCCTGGAAGCAGCACTTCAGGCCGCGCTGACCCTCACGCCTGGACTGAAGACGACAGCACTTGCCGACATACGCTTTGAAAACCCGTCCCCCATCAACCGAAAATCGGGACAGGCCCTGGCTACCAGGCACGTCGGCGGCAAGCTGGAAACACTCATTCACGACCCCGCCTCCCCGCTGGAGGCGACTTGCGTTCTCAAGGCAAGTATCGGCGATCCGCAGGCGGCACCCGCCCCCACCTCGATACTCGAACTGGCGCGCGCCGCACCGCATCCTCTCTGCCCACAGGAACATGGCAGGCGGCTCGCCGCGCTGGGCATCGATCACGGCCCAGCCTTCCAGGTGGTGAAAAGGCTCTCTCTCGCCGCAGACGGCAAGAGCCTACTCGCACAATTAACGGCATCCGGCGCGGGTTCGGCAACGAACGGAGCAAGCATCGCGCCCTGCCTTGTCGACGGTATGTTTCAAGCGGCCCTGGCGCTGTCGACCACCTGCGAACCCTATGTTCCCGTCTCGATCCGCGCCTATCGCCTCCACGCACCTTTGCCTTCCACGGCATGGGTCTGGATAACCTTGCAGGACGACACCGGCGAAGGGCTTTGCTTCTATGCCCGTTTCGTCAGTTCTGCCGGTCATTGTCTGGCAGAATTCGAAAACGTCGCGGCACGCCCCTTGCGGCCGCGCACAGAGACAAGCAAACTGCCGGAACTGGCGCTGGCTCTCGACTGGCAAGAAGCCATGGCCGAGGTTTCCGACAGCGCCCATCGGCGGATTGCGATCCGATCATCGGATCAGGACGCGCCCCTGCTGCGCAGCGCTATCGAGGCGACCGGCGCAAATCCCGTGACCGATGGAAATGCCGATGCAACGGTCATGCTCATTCCTGACGGGCCTGCGCCAATCGCCGACCGTATGGCCGCCGTGCTGGCGAAATGCACATCGCCTGCCGGGGGGCGGGTCTACATCGTCACCCGCAATGCACAGCCTGCTACATTCCCCAGTTCCCCGCCGTCCCCCGATCAGGCCGCATTCTGGGGGTTGGGCCGGACGCTCTACAACGAGATCGCCGAAACCAGCGCAACAATGATCGACGTCACGCCCGGCGAAGCGTGGCATGAGGCTGTCGCGCGTGAAGTGTCCGCCAACCTTTCCAGCAGCGAAATCGCCTTGCGCGGCGGTCGACGGCTCGTGCCTCGATTGAAGACCATCTCGCTTGCCGGTGCCGCCTCCAAAGCCATCGGCTTGCGGCGCTCGGGAACCTATCTGATTACCGGTGGTCTCGGCGGTTTCGGTCGGCAACTTGCCGCATGGCTGGCTCGCCATGGTGCCGGCCATGTCGTCTTGACCAGCCGCCAACGGCCGTCACCATCCAGCATTGCGCCGCTGACCCGCGAACTGGCGGATCACGGGACGCAACTTTCGATCGAACAGATCGAACGCGCGGATGAGCGTGGCATTCGGGAACTGGTGGAGCGCCTTGCCGGTTCGCAGGCACCGTTGTCCGGCATTTTCCACTGGGCCGGTACGACTTTCGATGTTCCGGCCATGTCCATGTCGGAAAACGACTTGCACGCGGTCCTCGAACCGAAAGCGGAACTGGCGGACTTGCTCCACCACGCCAGTATTGCTCTGCCCCTTGACCATTTTGTCATGGCATCATCGCTCAGTGCGTTGATCGGCAATCCCAGGCAGGCCAATTATGCGGCAGCCAATGCCTATCTCGACGGGCTTGCTTGGTCGAGAAGAGCAGCGGGGCTTCCGGGACTGAGTATCAATTTCGGCGCCATTGCTGGCGCCGGAATGGCATCCGATCCCGCTGTGGCGGCGCACCTTGCTGCAGCCGGGCTTGCACCGATGCCAATGTCCGCTGCTCTGGCCGGTCTGGGGGCAGCAATGGCGGCCGATCTGACGCAAGTGGGCCTTTCCGCCGGGATCACGGGGGAAAAATGGATCCGCTATGATCCACGCTGCGCAGCCACGGACAGAATGCAGGAACTGATGGCGGGGGTCCTCTCCGAACCCGGTAAAGACATTCTGGCAGAGCTTGCGCGGTTGCCGTCCGACGCGCAGGCACGATGGCTGGCCGATCAACTGCGCGGCCTGCTTGCGCAAGTCCTCAAATGCTCCACCGGGCATATTGCGAAGGACATGCCGGTATCGCGGGCAGGACTGGATTCGCTGGCAGCCGTCGAATTCCAGCTTCTGATCAGCCGCGACATCGGGATTTCCCTGCCCATTACCGCTTTGATCGGGGGCCAGAGCCTGAGTCACATCGCCATTCAGATCATCGGCAGGTTGCCTTGGAAGCACACAAGACATGAATGATCTTGCAACCCAAAAATTGTCAAATCAGCAATACAGCTTCTGCTTGCAGCAGTGCAATTTCGATCTACAATCCAAAAACCATTGTTTTCCGGCGATTAAAATCATTTAATCGACACCATTCCAGGGACAACTCGATGAAGGAAGAACTTCTCAATATCATCGCAGAATATCTGGACACCTCTCCTGACGAACTTCAGGATAGCAAGACCCTGATCGACTTGCAGATAGACTCTCTGGACTTTGTCGAAATCATGTTCGAGATCGAGGAAAAATTCGATGTATCGATCATGTTCGAAATGCAGGAACACAAGAACGAACTTGGCAATCTGGGTGATGTCCTGCGCCTTCTGGAGCACGAAATTCTGAAGAACCGCACGGTGCAGCAGGCCTCCGGGGAATGAATGGCCGTGCGCGCCGGGTTTTCGTAACCGGCATGGGTGTCCTATCCGCTTATGGCGCAGGCAGGGAAGCGTTCGAGAAGGGACTCTTCTCGGCTCGATCGGGCATTCGCCGCATAGAGAGCATCGATACCGATGCGTTGAACTGCCATTACGGAGCCCAGATTGACGGCTTTTCCGGTGACGACCTGATCCGCAAATCGGAACGCCAGTTCCATGATCGCGTCAGCCTCATGGCCATGGCAGCAGCCGATGAGGCACTCCGTCATGCTGGCCTGGATCACCGGGAAATTGCGGCCGTGACCGGCACCATGATGGGCTGCGCATTCGGCCCGGGAGACGCGATACAGGATTCGGTTTTGAGGATGGCACGCAAGGAGCGGCTGCGCCCCACGTCGATCGTCAAGATGATGCTGAACGCGCCCACCGCAGCACTCTGTTTGCGATATGGCTTGCAAGGAGCCTCTGCGGCCCATAGCGCGGCCTGCGCCGCTTCCGCCCATGCCATAGCCCAGGGCGCCCGCGCGGTGCGGGACGGCGACATGGACATCTGCCTTGTCGGCGGAGCGGAAGCTTTTCCGTCCTCGGCGCTGTTTGCCGCTTGGGACGCCTTGTCCGTCATGACTCCGGAAACCAACATGACCCATGGCGTGATGCGCCCCTTCTGCCCGGATCGGAAGGGTTTCGTGATCGGTGAGGGCGCCGCAGTTCTCGTGCTTGAAAACGAGGAGCACGCCCTCGCTCGCGGCGCCCCCATTCTGGCGGAAGTATGCGGATCGGGCGTCGTGTCGGATACGCCGACGCTGACCCGGCCGAGCCTTCGCGGCATGACGGGTGCCATGCGGGCTGCCATGAAGGATGCAGGCATCGCTGCGGAGGATGTCGCGCATATCAACACCCACGGCACGGCTACCGAACTGAACGATGCTCTCGAACGCAATGCGATTGAAGACCTGTTCGGGAAGAGCGATGGCATCGTGGCGATCACCGCGTGCAAGGCGGCCATCGGCCACTGCATGGGCGCTGCAAGTGCGCTGGAAGCGGCGGCAAGCATACTGGCGCTCCAGAGACAGGAGGCACCATGGCCCGTTCGGTTCGGTACCGCTACTTCGGCCGAACGCGACCCGGACCGCAACAGGCCGTCCGCGATGCAGGCGCAGTATGCCCTGTCGAATTCATTCGCATTCGGCGGGCATTATGTTTCTATCGTCTTCAAGCGCACTGATGACACGCGGTAATTTCCGACAATACCCCTTCTATCCGGGCTGCCATCACGCTGGGCGCCAGATTATCCAGCGGAACCGGATCGATACCCACTGCCCGGCAAATATCCAGAGCCTCCAGCATGAGGAGCAGCCTGGAAAGCTGAGGACCATCCCTGCCGGCGCCTTCCGACATCGTCCGCGAGCGGTGCAGGATGCGCAGCTGGCCACGAAGCGCCTTAAGTTCACCCGTCTCGCGTATCAGCAAAGTGAAAGCGTTCGCGTCGATTTCCGCGGGGCTTTCGCAAAGCTTCTCCAAAGCGGCCAGAAGATAGAGCGCAGGATTCTCAGGCCCTTCACCGCAGTCGAGAATCTCCCGTTCGAGCAGATCGGCAGCTGCGCTTTCCCCCTCCTGCATCGCCATCACAATGGCCCTGGATTCCGTGTAGCACGATCGCAGCGCCAGAACGGCATTCGCAACGTCTGCTTCGGCATGACCATCCGCCAGAAGGCGGTGCGGAAGCACCTCTTCCTCGGGCGGCATGGACAGGTTCGTACCCTGAACCAGTAATGCGCAGGCTGTCGGAGGCAAACCTCGCGTCTGGCCGAGACCGACAAGGCACCGATGCACATTCTCTCCTGCAACACGGCACCGCCGGTCCAATTCCGACAGATCCTGCCTCTGCAGCAAGGCTCGGTAAAATGCCTCGAACCTGCGCCCTGCCGCGCGAACGGCTTGCTCAAGCATGGTGCCGTGCGCAGGCATGGCCAGAAGATCGATACAGACTTCCAGCAAGCGAGCCAGCTCTCCGTTCCGTACCCTATCGAGCGCCACGGAACGTGCGTCCATCCGCCCCGCCCCGCGAGCGGACTGAATGGCGTTCCATCTGAGAGCCTCGAGACGCCCGTCGTTCGCAGCAGCCTTGGCAAGCCATAGCGAAGCACGGCCCATCGCCCGGGCAATCTCCTGCGGAAAGCCCTCCCCTTGCAGAAGCCCCATCAACCGGGCGTAGGAGATCAAGAGCGGTTGATGCTCCGCCAGCACGACCGCATCGGGAGAAGATGCAGGCAAAAGGGCATCCGGCTTGCCCGCGCTGGAGGGATGCAGCCAGAGGCCCTCGACGAGACAGGACCGCAAGCCGCCAGCATCCGTTACGCAGATCGCCCCGTCCACGAATGCTATGGCAAGACGGCTCGGATCGAAACCACCGCAGTCAAGCTCCAGTTCGCCAGGAGCGCCATCATGGGGATCGGTACCGGCAAAAAGAACCAGGCAGTTCTCTGGCGGCAACGCAACGCGAGCCGGCTTTCGGACATCGAGCGAGAAAACGAGTGGCAGAAGCATCGCATCAGCCGCTTTGCAAAGCGCCTCGTCACCGACAAGTCCAGCACTGCCGAGAAAACTTTCCACGGGGTGGCTAATGCGCTTCCGCCACCCCGTCGAGCGAATACCAGAAAACCGCCGATTGAGACCCGCCCTCATGATGCGGGTCCAAGCATCGGCGCGATAGTCCTCCAGGTAAAGGGCCTGGCTTGCGAAACTGGCACCGATGATGCTGGAGGCAGGAAGCATGTCGAGTACAGCAGAATACCCACGGGATGGCATCACCTTCTGCGATAGAAGCGCGGATCGGGTGCCGTTCTCTCCGCTCTGCCAGATTTCGCTCCGACAGACTTGCTCCGCTTGCGTGCCTTCATCCGCTGACAGGATCGGGCTGGCACGCCTCACCCAGGGTTCGCGGACAAGGTGATCCATACCCTGCGCAAGGATAGTCCCGCCCTGCCCGGTCGATCCGAAAATCCCGCGCAGCGATCCGAGCAGGTCTGCATTGACCTCGAAGACCTGAAAAAGAAGACCGCCGCAAGTGAGCGAACGAACGACGTGTGTGCCCATCTCAGCGAAGTAGTCGATATATCTTTGCGCTTGCCGCGCCGTGACATCCCCGTGAAACTCGCTACCGCAACGACGGATGCCCACCCGGAGGCGCGCCATCGCAGCGCGGCCTTCGGGGGTAAGCCATTCCTCAATCCGGGTCTTGCGGTTCGCTCCCTGCCACTCCGGCGTATAGTAATCGGTCGCGCGCAGCCCGGCGATACGCAGCAGGAGATGCGCCGGGGCCGGACGAACGGTAAGATCCATACACAGGCGTTGTTCCAGATTCCGTAGTGAGAACGTGGTCATCAGCCCCCCCGCCGTGACCTGTAACGGACCATCCAGCCCGGGCATAGGCACGACGCTGTAATCGAAGATATGGCTTAGAAGATCGCCCACGTCCTCGTGGAAAGACAAAGTGGGTTTCCCCCAACTGACACGATCGCTCGGCAGGTGGAAACGTTCCGTTCGGGTCGGCCGCCCTGGCACCGCCTGCCAGGGAATCTCCGTGGATGGGAACGCCGCCTTCAGGCCCGCCCACAAATCAAGTGCATCACCCAGTTGAACGGCAGCGCATTCCCCGGCTCTGTCTCTTTCGCTCATTTCGGTTGAAACGTCCCGACAATCAGCAAGTCGGTTGGAACCTGGACGACGCCCATGGCGATGAGGCTGGCGGGAAACAGGACACTTCGGAGCGCGAAATAGCTCACCGGTGTGAATGAAATGCCGGCCATGGCTGTCTGGAAATCACCGGTAAGGATGGATTGCAACTGGCTGTTGATCGTATCCGACGCGCCGCCCGTGACGTTGATCGATGGAGGCTGGGGCGTGATCCCGATGGCCTGTCCTTCACCCGACCCCGAAAGAGAGACGGGATTGTTGGCCGAGACCGTGATCGTGTTTCCAACGTTTCCGCTTGGGGTTATGGATTGATAGAGATAAAATCCATTCGTTGCAGTGCCGGTATAAGTTCCTCCGAGGTATAGCGAATAAGTAACCGTAGTTCTGTCGCAGCAGCTGCCGTAGCTGAAAGAGCCCGAAAAATGCATTTCCGGCGAAATGAAAGCGCAGTACCCTTGGGTCCCGCTCTGAGCCTGTGGGTAAAGTTGAAACGATTTGCCCGCACTGTTGAAGCCCGCACACAGGATATCGCTGAAAACGATCCGGGAGTTGATCATCAGGGTGCAGGTGTAACCATCCGCAGTCGGTATCGGCTCAAGGATGATCGGCACACCTTGGGAAGGACTTCCATCGGTCGTAATCAGTATCTGGACGATTATGTTACCCGAATTGGTCTGGAACACATGGAACTGGAATGAGGTCGGTGTCAGGGATGTAATCGAACTTCCCTGCGAATAATCCAGCGAGGCAAGCTCATATCTCACGCCATGCGTTACGAACCAGCTGAGCAGCTGGCCTGCCATCTGTCCGGGCGATACGCCGTGAAGCGTCAAGTTGTTCAGTGTAAAAGCGCCGTTCGCAAAATCCAGGACAAGAGTATGGGTCGTCGGATCGACCAGGCCGACGACGGACGTGAGTTGAACTTGGGCAGAAATGGAGGGATGCGCAGAAAGATCAACGTTCTCCAGCGGCCCCCATGTGACCTTAGGATCATTGGCCACACAGCCGCAGGAAGCCGGTACGAAATCAGGCCCCACCGGCATCGTACCGGAGCGCGTGGTCCCCGCGACAATCGCTTGGGTCACGTCTACCGTGTTCGAACCCCCTGTAAATACAAAGTCAGGCGCCCCCAGGGTGAACGAATACTGCGTCACCACGCAATATCTTCCATGCGGACTATCGAGAGCCGGTCCACAGAACACTTGGCTGATCACCATTTGCCCGGTACCTGACGTCAATTCTGCAAACTGGGATTGGAAGAAGGTATTGATCGCACTTTCCAGGACGTTAAGTACGGCGTCCCAACCGTTGAGCACCTCCTTGTCCTGAGCCATCTGGCCAAGCAGATAGGCGAGTGTCGGGCTATCGGCCATATGCGTATCCCTTATAGAAACTTGAGCGTTTACCCTCGTAGCACCAGACTTCCCGCAACCAACAGTTCACCCGGCAGCGCGACAAGCCCCAAAATCGGCCGATGTCCGGGCAGAACAAGATCGCGAAGCAGAAAGTCACTGATCGCCGTCATGCGCACCTGGGTCATGTCGGTCTTGATGTCTTCAGTCAGGAAACGCTCAAGCTGGGGCTGTACGATCGCCTCGTAAAAGCCTGTAGCGGTGACCGACTGGCTGCCTTGATCCACATCGATGGTCTGGTCTGCACCCGAGCCATCTATACCCAACGGAAAATCTGCAGCGAGCTTGAGCTGCAACTGAATGGTCGAGGCTGGGTCTGTGAACGTGAAGAGTTTCAATTCTCCGCCATCCGACCCGCCGAAGCCCATGTAGAGACGCGCATGGTCCTTAACATAGACCTCTCCGTTCTGGTTTCCGAAAACCCCTTCAAAAACCATGGGTTCATGAACAAGCGCCGACCAGTGCACCCGGTCGTCTTCCGGAGGTACAGCTGCCAGCTTTATCGCTCCGCGCCCAAGATTGTACGCATTGGCCAGCACTGTCACCGCCGCTTGCGAACTGACAAGAAGGCTGAAATCCTGGCCGTCAGGATGGATGACTCCGCTAACAGACGAAGAAGCAACAACACCCGGCAAACTGCTCGTCAGGATTTGCAACACTTCTTCACCCGCAGTCGACGTAACGATGCGAACGGCAACGGTCGCGACGCTCAGCGAGCCTGCCTCGGTTTCACTTCCCGTTGTCAACGATGCGATACGGAATGTCTGCTTGTGCGCAGCCAGCCAGTGAGCCAAAGTCTGCGTCGATGCCTGGCTGGAAAATGCTTCGCTTCCGCTTCCTGATAAAGTCAGGGTAGCTGTTGCGAGATTCAGTCCGATCCATATGCTAGCCTGATCTTCTGCCGTCGACACCTCGAACCCGGCAGTCCCCTCAAGTCGAAGTGGGTTCTGTGGCGTGATCGGCGTCACGACGGAAGGAATTGCGCCACGAACTGCGCCAAGCCCTCCTGCCTCCCTGACGTGCGCGACTTCGTCGGCTGACAGGCTTGCGAACTGAAGAGAGCCGCTTTCGATCTTGAACCCAAGGCGCATCGTCTGACTGTCCACGTTCAGATCGACAGCAGGCGTTGGCAACTCGGTTTGCACTTCCACAACTTCGTACCGCCCCTCTACGTCGGCGGGCGCTATCCAGAACAACGAATGGTCCGCTTGAACATCCCGCGATGTATTCCAATCGCTCAGGATCAAAGCTTCCACAGCGGGCCTGGACAAAGTGAGCGCAGTATCCCAGCCCCCGGGGACTGCAGGCGCCGCGTGAAGTTGGGCCAGAAGAGCCTTTGTGTCGGAGGAAACTTGCTCGATCATCGCGGTCTCCGAAAATGTTTTGTCATGAGACGGTCAAACCCGGATTTTCTGCAGGGCGCTGGCCTGACCGCGATCATGCATGCCTGCCTCAGGATGTTCCGTAACCGGGCAGCAGAAGCGTGACGTTCTGCGGATTGCCGGTCGTATCGGGTTGATAGACCGCCGCGATCAATGGAGGATTCACGGTGCCCTTCTCAATGTCGATCGTGTAATCGACCGGATTGCCCAATGATGGGTCGATCGGGCCATATGTAAACACAAACTTTGCCGGACGATTTGTCATGGTGGCACTGTTTACCGCAGTCCCGCTTTTGAAACTCGTCGATCCGAAAGTCCCCATCGCACCGGCAGAAGCGGGAATGGTCACGGTATAGCTCGAACTCTTCAGCCTAACCTGTGCCAGGAAACTCCCAACAACGAGCGCTGCGGACGGAACTTTGGCCGTGCTCATCGAAATAAGCTGGTTGGCGGGAAACAGAAGGCTTTCCAGTGCCATGACCGAAAGAGGCTTGAAGCTGATCTGCTGCATGTTCTGCTGCAACTGAGCCGGAACTGCATCCGACAGAGCCGACATCAATGCAATTTTGATATCGTTGTCATTACACTCACAGGCACCGGTGGGCTTTAGGTCGCTGGACTTGTCGACGTTGACCTGCGGGTTCGTCGTCGAAAAACCGACTTCCTGGTTGGTTCCCACATTCGTGACTTCAAGCGGATAGGTTCCCGCCATCGTCACATAGGCGGTAGCGGAAGCGTCCGACCATCCCGTCCAGTAATAATATCCAGGAGAAAACCTGGTCCCCGGCGCATAGACATATTGCCGGTACTGGAAGTTCACTGTCGTTCCACCTGTCGGCGGATTGGACGTCCCATTCGAATAGGACAAGGCAATGCCGTCTGTTTGCGTACGCGAGAATGTTAAACCGGAGATATCCCATATGAGATTGTTGGACTGCTCCGAAATCCGGAACTGGGTTTTGGTACCGTTGACCTGATAGCTGTCGTTGAAAGGCACGGGTGCACTGACGGTCCCGGACGACATTGTCGCACTCCATGCCTGGAAGTCCTGACTCGGCGGAACCGCTGCGACGATGAAGTTCGTGGAGCCCCGGTTGAAACTGTCAACGAAGATGTTCTGGAACGTTACTTGCGGACTGATCATGAGCGAGACCATGAGATCGCTTGATCCCGCCACAGGTCCACCGGGATCGTAGGCCACCGGCTCCGTCAATGCGAGTGCCTGAAGGTTCTGCACTTTCCCGGTGGTCGCAATGAGGAGCTGAAGCACATTATTGCCGGCATTGGTATTCATGGCATGCAGCACGAACTTGCTTGGTGTCAGGGCCGGATCGCTGGCAAGATTGGTCGTGTTGATCGTCTGCACGATGAACTTGATTTCATTCTGCGCGTAATAGTTTGCGATCGCGTCAGAGATCTGCGTCGCATTGGGCGCGGGATCCCAATTCGGCGGATTTACGTGAATGTTGCGCAACACGAAGGATCCGGTGGGAAAATCAAGCGTGACCGTAAGCGTTGCGCTGGCGTCGCCCTGTCCGGCAGGCGGCTCGACAATGCCCTGAATCGTGGACAATTGCACGTTCGCAAAGACATAAGGAGACTTGCTGGTATCGACCACAGAAGGCGTGTTCCAAGTTATACCGAGCGTCAGGGTATGCTCGCCGTTGCCAGCATCGGTCAGCACGATCGGCGCAGTTCCCGCCGGGTCTGCAGAAAGCTTGATACGGGTTTCGCTGGCGGTGGTGACCCAGCCGACGATGAAGTATTCATTCGTATTCTGGGTTGGCTCTCCTGTCTGCAGGGGAGCAGGCAAATTACCTGAACTTTTCAAGTAAATGCTCCCGAGGCCATTCCCCAATACGTCGGCTGTCGGAATCACCAGTTCGCTGGTCGCCAAATCAACCGTAAAATTCAGTGGCCCTGAGGGGAGGTAGGCGTTGCCGGGAATGAACGTGCTGGGCACGCTCGCGCTGCCGTTGACATCGACAGACCCTGACGTGACGGAACCGCTCTCGATGAATTGCTGCACCGTTGCCTGGTCGGCACTGGCGACGAATTGCAGAAGCGGATTGGTCAGGTCGATATCCAGCTTGGTTACCTGGCTCGTCCAGAACGTCTGTCCATGGAAGGAAACCGGCGTCGGCGTTCCGAAATAGGAAGCCGAAATCGTCATCAGACCACTGTCGCTGCCCGGATTCAGTGTCTTGAGATAGGCCTGGAATTGCTGGTTCAGGAAGGCATTTACTGGTTCGGAGATCATGCTGAAGGCCGCATCCCAGCCGTTCAGAACGTTCTGATTCTGATACATCTGGCCTTCGAGATAGGCGAGACTGGGCGTGGAATCGGGAAGGGCCGCCTGTATCGTAGCTTCAAGGTCCGCTGCCAGGGGAGAACTGCCGGCAAACAGAGCCATGGGCTCGATCGGGTTCGCCTGCGCGGCACGCATCAACGCCTGCCGCAACGATACGACGGGATCGTTGTAGATCGCCGTTACATAGAAATCGAGTTCGATATCGACGAAAAGATCATCGAACTCGATATTGCGATTGGTGCTCTTGGCCGGAAACCAGATATTCCAGTCCGTGAACGGGGTGAGATGGGTAACACTGTCGGCAAACGTTCCCACGCCTGTGCCGAATTCGGCAGCGCCCGTCGCCACATTGTACACGTAGGGACCAAACACCCGCTGCGTCGAGGCGAACGTGCGTGTTCCCCTGTCCTGGTCGCGATCGAGAAACGGCTGGGCGTTGGTGTCAAGCGCGATCTCGTAATTTCCCGAGGCCGTGGACTTGACGCCCGAAACCCTGGGAACGACCCTGTCGATCCGAACCATGACGTAATTCTGAAACCCCGGCTCTGACAAATGTACGGATAGCCGCTTGAAACGTCCGTTGATCAGTTCCTTATAAGGGATGGAACCAATCTTCACCGTGACAGGGCCAGGAACGGGTTGTGGCTGCGGATTGAGGTCCTGGATTGCATTGATAATGCTGGCATCCTGCTGCGAGATGACCGCCAGCAACTGGTTAAGGGAAAAGGACGTGATCGGCACCGGTTCACCGAAATATGTGAACTGCAAGGCGCCGTTCTGCTGTACCAATACTTTGGCAAGCGTGCTGAGGACCTGCTTGAGCTGAAACTGCAACTGCCCGGTCATACCAATCAAATCGATCTTGGCCAGATCCGGCGGTACCGAGAGGCTGTTCAGGTGCAGCGCGTTGACGAGACCTGACATCTGGGCCTGCTGCTGGCCATTGATTGTCTTCAAACGCTGCGTGTTCGCAATTTCCACCAGAAGTTGACTGGCCTGAGCCTGGGCACTCAGCAATGCCGACCCCACGATGGAGAGGTTTTTGACCGCGGCGATCAGGTTTGCCTTGTCCTGTTGCAGGCTTCCGTTCTGAGGAACTCCCGCAAGAGCCGCCTCGACATTGTTTGGAATCATCTGAATGTCTACGGCACTAGGCATTTCGAGAGTTCCGGCATCCGCCGCGGCTTGTATGGAACTGGCCAGTTCATTGATCTTCGCGACATCCTGAACCGTCTGCTCAATCACGCTCAGCTTGCTGATGACTTCCATGACGGACTGAAGCTTGTCATAGACGTCCTCCAACGCCTCCAAGGCATCGAGCACGCCCTTTTCGGCGGCACCAGGAATCCCCGCAAACGCCACTCCCAGGCTGAACAGACCGGTGACGATCCCCATCACTGCCTGGAAAACCTCGTCCTTCTCGTATTCGACATAGTCCTTTTCGAACTGTTGAACGATGCCCGGGGGCGATCCGAGATTGCTGATCAAGGCCTGCTGATCGCCAAGCTGCTGCTGCAACCGAACGATATTCTTGAGCGTGGCCTGAAGCTGACCGTCGAGCTGATTGAGAATGCCCTGATAATATTGGTCCATCGCACTGCGGCCATTCGCCAGCGCCTGGAAATATTGCGTCAGCACCCCGCCAATCGCGCGAACGTTGTCGTTGACCGCTGCGATGGAGTTCATGACCTTGAAAGTTGAAACCGTTGTGATCAACTGCGCCTGATATTGGCCGATCTGACCGCTCAGCGCTGTGGCCTGAGTGACCAGATCCCCCACGTACTTCGCATAGCTGTCATATGTGACATAAGGAACGAATACGGTGGAACTGCCGAAATCGGCGACGGAGTTCGCAAGGTAAAGAGCGCGCACGCGCGCGTTGGCGAGAACCGGATCCGTCGTATCCGCCGGAATGATGCGGGCCAGCCAGTTGAGGTACTCGACCTCCAAACCCCTGACTGTCTCTGCGGAAGGCCCCTGCGCCTGCAAGAGAGACTCGCCCGCGACCACCGAAAATTCCACGCTCTGGGAAAGGCCTTCCAGGACGCTCGCACTCGGTGGGTCGGTAAGAACACCTGCCAATGCAACCGTGTAGCGGTTCGTAACAGGGTCTGGCTCGCTCGAACTTTCCAGCAGGAATCCATCGAGCGCTGTCTTACGTGCGCCTTCATCCGCCATATCCTGGAAGATCAAGGCACCATACATATCCTGACAGGCCACAGTCATTTGCTGAAGCGCTGTCGCACTCATTTGCAGCACGGGCGTCTGCGGCGACTGCGTCGTATCGATGACTTGAGCGATGAGCGTAATGGAATCTGACGGAAGCGAAATGGCTCCCCCATCGGAAATCGCCGTCGCCTGCAACACTTGTGCAAAGCAGGAAAAGCTTTGCATCTGGTAGGATTCGCCGATGATTTCGGCGCCCGACAGCTTGACCTGGGCAAGGTCGACCCGTTCCTGATAGATGTCGACAACGGGCGTCACGATACCGGAAGCCCAGGAATCCGTCGCCTGCGGGAAGATTGCGGCCCAGTCATAGTCCAAGGGGCGTCGCAGCGGGATTACCACGGCGTCACCGAACTTCTGCATAAGTCCGCCCGCAACCAACCGGTCCCAAGGCCCCTGGATCAGCGAACTGGTCAGGAGCTGCGCCAAAGGAGTCAACTGGCAGCTATAAGGCACCACTTGATCTAGAGGCGCGAGCAGCGAATAGTTCTTGGAGGCGGCAAAGATGCTTGGTGTGCCATCGGGGACATATCCGTCTGCCCACTTCCCGTCCGCTATTGCCGCAGCAAGAGCTGGATCACGGCCAATCGTCGTCAAGGCCCCATATCCTGCGGCAAAGCCCTGCCCCGCAATCGCTGGCGAAGTATAGATTACCCAGCTGTTGGCCAGAGCGCCGGAAACGGCCATTTTTCCATCGGCCTGTTTGGTGGCGGATAGCGCGAACTGGGATTGCAGGTACTTGAACGCATCATCGTCGTAGATGAACACCTGCAGAATTTTGTCGCCGTTAAATACCTTGGTGACAAAATGCGTTCCAAACCGCCCGATTGTGGCAAGATATTCACGCGCATCTGCGAGCGTTATCTTGCTGTCGTAAAGCGGAGATCCGGTCTTGGGGGCCGCCGCCTTGGGAAGCGCGGCAAAGGCAGCGGCCGCCGCCGGTGTCAGGATATCCTGAGTCGCTCTCGAGGCATTCCCGTCTGTATAGTCCCCGGATGTCGTTGACACACAGCGTTCATATGTCACCAGCATGTATTTTTGCGATTTACTGAAATCGATGCCTAGAAATTCACCGACTTCAGAAAGCGCAGCCAATGCATCCGCGTCCCCAAGCGAAAGCGGACCGGATGGGATATCGATGTGCTGCTGCACGTTGGCGAGCGACAGGACATCGTAATCATAGAGCATCGAGACAAGCGACTGCGCGCTTTCATGAAGCGTAATGACCGGAGTGCCCGACCAATATTGCAATTGAGACGGTGTGGTAACGGGATTTTGCGCTTGCAAGGGCTGCTCGACCGGCAGGAAGAAGGGCGATGCAATTGTGCCGGACGGGTTCCACACGGGCCGATAGCCAAAGAGAAGATTTATCGATGTGCCAATACCGATCGAATTAACCACGATATTTTCTCCACAACGCAGCGCAAGATGAAGCCTGAAATGGAAATTTTCAGATCACCGAGACGAGTTGAATTTGAATTGAACTTGATAAATCGAGAAATTCTCGAACCCCAATAATTGCGCAAATGCCGGGGTCACCCCACCACCTCACAGAGCAGACCATGAAGTTTTTGCGAAATAATTGAAAATTCGCTGACAGCGTCTGAAATTAAATTTCTGAAAAACACATTCCGGTTAGCAGATTTCCCGAATTCGCGTTTCGCAAACGCTTTCAACGCCACAAAACGACATATCGAACGCGAATCATTTAGCATCAATATCGCGTATTGGATAAGAATCGCCACCAATTAGGATCTTTCTCTCTTTCTCTGCATTTCCGTGAAATTGGTTCCGGTATTCTTTTGATTTCTGGATGAGTATGACACTGAAATTCCGCAGATATTCTTACCGATGCCCGGAACTGCGTCACCGATCAAATACCGGATTCAAGCCATTGATGGCTTCCATCCAGACCTGAGATCGCTCCCGCCATACACTTCGCTCACACCCATTAAAGATGGCTGGTGAGATACATTGGGAATCGGAACAATATTCTTCGAATCAATTCCGACCCACCCAAGTTATCTGCAAAATTAAAATTCTTAAATACCACAAAATCGCCCGTATTCGAGAAAACTCTTGATCTATACCACAACACCACATCACTATGCCTCGCACAGAAAGCATGCCTCCGGGACGGGTTCATGATTGAGAGTGCCGATCGATTTCAGCCACGAGGGCTTTATGTTATCGCCGCCACCGAGGCATGGGAACGATTCAGCTATTACGGCATGAGCGCCCTGGTCATGCTCTACATGGTCCAGTCCTTGTTCCAACCGGGCAGTATCGGCTCCGTCTACGGACTGGGAATCTTGCGCCATGCCTTGGAGGCAATTTACGGACCTCTCTCCAATCAGGCTCTAGCTTCCCAACTCTTCGGTTTTTACGCGGGCCTGGTATACTTGACTCCATTGATCGGCGGATTTCTGGCCGATCGCCTGATCGGAATACGCATGGCAGTCGTGGCGGGCCTGGTCCTGCTCGCATGCGGCCATCTCATGATGACTTTCGACGAGACCTTCCTTGTCGCACTGGGATGCCTTGTATGCGGGAGTGGACTGGTGAAGGGCAATCTCTCCGCCCAACTTGGAAAGCTCTATCCCGACAGTGACCAAACCCGGCGGACACGAGGTTTTACTTTGCTGGCAATGACGGTCAATCTTGGCGCGATGGGCGGTCCTCTGATTTGCGGAGCGGTTGCCGAAAGCCATGGCTGGCATGCCGCGTTTGGCATAGCCGCCGCTTTGATGGCGATTGGTCTGGCGACATACCTTGGCGGAATGAGGACCCTCCCGCGTGATCTCGAACGAAAAAATGCGCATCATCGCAATTCGCTCAGTCGAACCGACCGCGCTACTGTTCTAATCCTGATTGCCGTAATGATCGTCGCCCTGTTTCAGGCAATCGTTTACAGTCAGCTCTTCAATGTCGGCATCGTGTGGATCGAAGATCACGTGGAACGTCATACCGGCCTGGGCGCCATCCCTACGCCCTGGTTCAATTCCATAGACGCGCTTGCAAGCGTTATATCGGCGCCGCTCCTTATACTGCTGTGGCGCATCCAGGCTTCTCGCGCAAAGGAGCCGGACTTCTTGCACAAGATCGCCATCGGATCCGCGCTGACTCTGCTGCAAGTCCTCATGCTGGCATTGGCTTCGAGCCTTGCCGGCCCCGGAAAAGTCAATGCGTTCGTTGTCGTTCTGGTACTTGTCGGCGCCGGCATAGCCTTCAATTATCATTGGCCCCCGCTTATCGCATTGCTATCGATAGCAGCGCCGCCGGCGGTGAATGCGATGATGATCAACAGCGCATTCCTGATCTTCTTCGTCGGAAATGTCGTCGCCGGCCAGTTGGGAATACTTTACGAACCGCTCGGCCCTGCGGCCTTCTGGATGTTGAATGCCGCCGTTGCCGCAACCGGTCTTATCCTGACGCTGACATTACGAGAGATCGTTCTGCGAAGGCGATGGCCCGTGCTATGCCCGTCTGGCGACGATCAACCCGTGCATCGGCGTTAACGCGACCCGCCGTTCGACAACGAAGCCCGAGCCATCGAGCCAGTCCTCATAAACCTGCCACCGCCTTACCATTCCTTCCCCGGAGGCGATGGCATGAAAGTACAACGACGACGCCGTGCAGGCGAATGGTGCCTTGCCGCTGTCATCCCGCACCATGTTGATCAGGTAGATCCTGCCCTCCGGCCGCAGGGCCTGCGCTGCCGACTTCAGCAAGCCCCGACAGCGCTCCTCGCTCCAGATTTCCAGGAAATGCGCGATCACGAGATAATCGCATCCGGGCAGATCGGCGCTAAACACATCTCCTGCCGCCAGGGTCACGCGATCGCCCTGGCCTGACGTCAAAAGCCTGTCGCGCGCCTCTTCGACGACTCTCGGCAGATCCATGACCGTGACGTTCAGATCAGCCCACCGGTCAACAAGCGCGATCGCGAGTTCGCATCCCCCGCCCGCCACATCAAGCAGGTCTCCGCCCGCCGACAGGTCGATCTCTCGCATCAGGCGCTGCGTGACATGCCGGGTAACCGTGCCCATCATCCCTTCGAACGCCGCCGCGGCGGCAGGATTGCTGTCAAGTCGGGCATAGAGCGTATCGCCCTCCCCTTTCAGGAATTCAGCTCCGGCGTTGCGGTTTTCAAGCAATGCCTCATATAGCCTGCTCGCACCGGGGTAAGTAACCTCGTCCGCGAACCTCACCAGCGGCAGTTGGTCGAAAGGCGCCCCCGGAACCAAGGCAAGCGCCGCTATCTCGCTTGACCGATAACGTCCCGCTTCCTGAACCAGCAAGCCCAATGCTTCGCATCCCGTCAGGAGCATGACCAGCGGCTGGGGAGCCAGTCCCAACATCTGGGCAATATCGGACGCATTTGCCGGTTTGCGCAGCAGGGTAAAAAGGTCGAGCTTTACAGCCGCATTCAACAACTGGAACCGGTAATGGGAGTCGATGAGATCCTGCAGACCTTCAAAGTCGAGAGTACCGCCCCGAGCCTGTACACCGCTCATAACGCAACCTCTTTCGCGCCCTGCAGGCGCTCCGCCTGAAGACCGCGGGCACGGCAGGCATCGACCAGGGCCTGAGAAGCAATGATGGGGTTGGATTCGGCAGTATATCGCGTGGCCATGATGTGATTGAGCCATGGCTCCATGCCCATGGCATAAACATAGATCTCTTCGGGGCCGAATATCTCGACGAGTTCGGCGCCTTCCCTGAAATCACATCCTGCAAGGCGGCGGGTCTGGTCATGCTCCCTGGCCGGCGGCGCTGCAAACAGCGGTCCGTATATCCAGCTCATCGGCGCTCCGTCGCATTCCATGCCGAGAAACAGGACATCCACCCGCCCCACGGCGTCGCGCACGGCGCGGAACAGTTCGGGCGACAGATTCTTGCAGTCCGAAGCGAACATGAAATCGCGGCTCCCCAGCCGGACATGCCATGTCGTCTTGCACTGGATCGCCAGATCGCCATGTTCGCCCAGGAAAGGTGTTGCCGTTATCGTGCTGCCTTCCCCCTCCACCTTGTCGAACTCCCCCAGTTCGATAACGTTTGCAAAGCCCATGCTTGCCAATGCGAGACGCAGCGAGGGATCCATCAGCATGCCCCCGCCCGCTCTCGGCACGCAGATCGTGCCGATCCTGCTTCGCAGCCGTAGAAGAGTCTCGATCAGCACATGATCCTGATGGTTGTGTGTCAGCAGGACGTAGTCGATCCGTTCCGGCAGATCGTTGTAACTGAAACCCGGACCTCCGCCTTCTCCGCTCGTTCGGATCGCGGGATCAAGCAGGACCGTGCATTCGGGCGTTTCCAGCAGGACGCAGGCGTGCCCGAAGTAGCGCCAGCGCGATGCCCTTGGCGGAGGCGCTACCGGCGGTGCATCCGTGACAAACGGCAGTAGGCGCGCCTGCATCGTATCCGATATCCCGAGTGCCTCTCCCAGTTCCTCCAGCGGACGAGAACTCAGCAACATGTCGAACAGCATGTCGACGCCGGGATGATCGAAAGGCACATGCAGCATCGCCTCTTCATCATCGGCCAGTCGCGGCGTGCTCATCATGAAAGGCCGAATCCCGTTGCCGCGACCAAGGAACAGGCTTTGAGAGGAGCGCTCCGCCCGGTGAGCCCGGTACAAAAGCGGCTCTATCAGTCGGAAGCCCGGCTCATTCCCCGGACCATACGTAAGTTCGACAAGACCTTTCAACGCATCGGGCACCTGCGCATAGAGAGCGGCCATGGGGCCTCCACGCGCCTGCCGCCTTAACAAGGCATCGAGGTCCGCAAGCGCTTCGCTGAGCCGCAGAGATGCACGGCGCCGCGAGGCGGTTTCCTTCATCAAGGCCCCGACTTCGGCGCTTCGGTCGACGCCGTAATCCATGAACGGGCCGCCCTTCATCTTGGGATTGCGCGCAGCCATTTCATGCATTTTCGGGGCATCCATGTAAGATGCCATGATCTTCAGATGCCGTTCGGTTATGGTGCGAGCCGCGGTAGCCGGCGAGATCAGATGCGGCCAAGCATACCAGCGATCTACCAAAGGTTCGACAATAACATCCTGCCGCAGGAAAACGCGTTCGCTTCGCCCCACTGGAAATCTCCGCGTGCCTCGACCTCACCGCTACGGAAGGCCGAGTCAGATCAACCCCATGCCGATCGCGCGTATTAGATGAGACGTACTCGGATCAGTCAACGCGCTTAACCGAGAAAAACAGTAACTTTGGATCTATCTATTCGGAACAACGGTCAATCACCTATGGACATGGCAATCGCTATGGAAGATGATGAGCCAGTAATCGATCCGGTGCTGACGGTCATGCCGGTACGCGATGCCGCTTGCCGTATCGCGTGCTGGACAATTCTGTGGGGGTTCAACCGTGATCCAGCTTCACGCGAAAGACGTTCCTTGCATCGAGATGCCGGACATCGGCGCATTCTCAACCTGCGACACGGTCGCGTCTGCGGCTGCCCAGATGGACGCGGCCTGCCGCGAATTCGGCTATTTCAAGTTGGCGAACCACCGCATCGATCCGGAACGGACGCTTGCAGTCATTGCCGAATCCCAAGCATTCTTCGCCCTTCCGGCGTCAGAGAAAGAAGCCTTTCGTGCCGATATTCGGACCCAGTTTCTCGGTTACCGCAGCCTCGGTGCGGAGAAGAGCCTGTTCCACGGCGGCGCCGAAGCCTGTGAACAGTACCGGATTGGGAACTGCCATGATCCGGAGAAAGGCGCAGATCGGATCGACCGATCCTTCTTTCACGCCCCCTTCACTCGCAGTCTATCGTTCTTCCATGAGATGAACGCGTTGGCCGAACGGCTCATGGCCTTGGCTGCAATCGGCAATAATCAGGAACCTGAAATCTTTGCCCCCTATTTTGCGGCTCCGATGCACCGGCTCGGCCTGAATTACTATGAACCCGGATCCGGCAAACGAATTGGCAACCGGGTCGGATATGGCATGTCGCCCCATGTCGATCGCGCCGTCTTCACGCTTGTGATTCAGGACGAACGCGGGCTGGAAGTATTGTCCCCCCACGGTGATTGGATAAGTGTTCCCGCAGGACCGGGAGAGGTCTGCGGCTTCATCGGCGATTACTTCCAGCGATGGACCAACGGCGGATTTCGGGCAGTTCAGCACAGAGTGGGCGAAGTGGCGAAGGATCGCATTTCGATCCAGTACAAGCACAAACCTTCGCACGCTACGCTCGTCAGTCCGCTCGCCCCTTTCACGATCGATCGTGACGAACCGGCGAGATACGAACCTTTCGACACAGGGCCGCAGTACGAACGCCTGCTGGCCTATCTCCTGTCCTAGAGCGTTTTTTCAGGTCGGCGAATAGGCCGCAGTCTAAACGGTATAGACGAGTCCAGAACCGGGGAAAACCACGTGCCTGCCTCGAACAGCTTCTTCTCGGCACTATCGGCGGCGCTTCCGCAGATCATCCAACGGTTCGGCACTCCCTTTCACATTTACGACGAAGCTGGAATTCTCGATACGGGACGACAGCTCAACACAGCTTTTGCAGACTTGCCGGACTTCAGGGAGTTCTATGCGGTCAAGGCCCTGCCCAACTTGCGCATTCTCGACATACTCCGGCGCGAGCTTGGCTTCGGCTTCGATTGCAGTTCGCTTGCCGAACTGCGGATGGCCAGGATGACCGGCGCGGGCGGAAGCGACATCTTCTTTTCTTCCAACAACACCTCGCAGGAAGAATATCTGGCAGCGCTGGATTGTGGAGGAGCCATACTGAATCTTGACGATCTCAGCTTCGTAGACAAAGTCCCCGCGTTCCCGGACCTGATTTCATTCCGGTTCAATCCCGGAACCTGCGAAGCTGCGAGCAGCGTTATCGGCACGCCTCAGGAAGCGAAGTTCGGCCTCCGTACCGATCAGCTTGTTCCGGCCTTCCTTCGCGCCCGCGAACGCGGTGCGACCCGATTTGGCCTTCACACCATGCTGTTGACGAACGCGCGCGACTGGCAACACATGTACGGCATCGTCGAAATGATGCTGCAATCCGCAGCTTCGGTATCCCAATGTCTCGGTGCCCCGCTGGAATTCGTGAATATCGGCGGGGGTATCGGAATTCCTTATCGCCCCGGTGAATCCGACTTCGATCTCGATACATTCGCAGCGCGGACTTCCGCGGCTTTTCACGAGTTCAAGGCGCGTCAGGGCTGGTGGCCCAGGCTCTATATGGAATGCGGCCGCGCCATCACCGGACCGCACGGGGTCATGGTCGCCCAAGTCATCAACCGCATGTCGAAGTATCGCGAATTCGTCGGGGTTGATGCCAGCATGAGCGCGCTGATGCGGCCGGGAATGTACCCGCATGCCTACAACCACATAACCGTGCTCAATCCTGACGGTCGGGAGAAAACGGGTCAGCGCGTTACCGTCGATGTCGTCGGCTCGCTATGCGAGAACAACGACAAGTTCGCGGAACAGATCGATCTTCCCGAACCATCGGAGGGCGATTATCTCCTGTTTCACGATACCGGCGCTCATGGGCATGCCATGGGATTTCAATACAACGGCCGCCTTCGCCCTCAGGAACTTCTGCTGCACACCAGTGGTGAAATCGAATGTATTCGCAGGGCAGAGACCATTGACGATTATCTGGCGACTCAGACGATGCCTTGCACCAGGCGTCTGGTCGCCGCGTGTGATGGCTGAGTTTTGGCGATAAAGGCCTCTGTCTCCGCCCTAGCCCAGCCATACACCGGGCGAGAGCGCTGTCGTTGATCTCGACGATGGCAAGATGAGTCAGGTAGGCGGAGTTATCCGATCCGCGCCATTCCAAAACCCATTTGCGATGGAGTTCCGAATGGGCCTTATCGGCGTTGCGTGCGGTTTTCCAGATAGACCCTGGGCGACACTCCCATGGTGCGCCGGAACATGGCCGTGAACGCGCTGGGGCTCTCGTAGCCGTGTTCCAGCGCGACGACGAGCACGGAGATGCCCGCCGCCAATCTGGGCAGGCTCAGCAGCAGGCGCATGCGCCGTAACCAGTCGCCGAAGCTCAGGCCGAGTTCTCGGTGGAACATCCGTGCCAGCGTGCGACTGCTCACATGAATTTCCTGGGCCAGTTCGTCGAGGGTCACCGGCCGGGCAGGGTCTGCGATCAAACTCTGGCATAACTGGGCAAGGCGCGGATCGCGCGGCATCGGGACATGCAAGTGCAGGCGCGGCGCGGCGGCAATCTCGTCGAGGATCAGTTCCATGACCCGCTCGTCCCGGCCACCTGTGGCATAGTCCAGCGGAATGCGCGTTGCGGCGACGATCGCCTCGCGCAGGAAGGGCGAGACTTCGATCACCTCGCAGGCCTGCGGCAGATCGGGCCGGGCATCGTCACGGACGAAGACGGTACGCATGGGCACGTCGCCCGCGATGCGGATGGCATGGTCCTGCGCGGGCGGCATCCAGACGGCGCGGCCCGGCGGAACGATCCAGCTCCCCTCGGGTGAGGTTACGGTCATGACCCCGCCCAGCGTGTGAATCAGCTGCGCCCGGCCATGGCGATGCGGCGCAATATGCTCACCGTCCGGATGGTCGCTCGCAAACGCCGCCACCGGTCTTGGTGAGGCCTCACAATCTTCAAGTCTGCGCAGTTTGTCCATTTCGCGATGATAATTGTCATTCCCAAGAGAGAATGACAATCGCGAACTGTCTAGCACGAGGGCCTCTTTCTACGACTGGCCACGTTCATCGACTGGATCGCCATGCCAATTTTCCTGCGAGGCCCGAGCGCCTTTCTCCCCGCTTTCCTGCTGCTCGGCGGCTGCGCGCATGCGCCCTCGACACCACCGCAAACGACTGTCGCGCTGTCCCCATCCGACGGGTCCGGCGGCGAGGCACCGCCCGCGCGGTGGTGGCGGCTCTATCGCGAACCGGCTCTGGATGCGCTGGTATCCGAAGCGCTGACGAACAACCGCGACCTGCAGGTGGCGGCCGCCAACCTGCTGAAGGCCCGCGCGGAGCTGGGTGAGACACGGGCGAGGCGCGGCCCTTCGACCGGCCTTTCCGCCGGCGCTGGATATGGCAGCACCTTGCAGGACCAGATCGCTGCGACAGCCGATAGTGGGGATTCCATCCGCACTGGGTCACGCTTCGATGCCGGTGCCGAGCTGTCCTGGGAACTCGATCTGTTCGGCCGTCTGGGATCGGGCGTCAAAGCGGCCACGGCGGATCTCGCCGCCACCGCCGCCGATGCCGACGGCGTTCGCGCGTTGATCGCGGCCCGCGTGACCGGCGCCTGGCTGCAGGCCTGCGGCATCGCGCATCAGGAGGCCCTCGCCCGGGAAACGCTGGCTGTGGCCGAGCACGACCGCGATGTTGCGCAGGTCTTGCTGACGGCGGGGGCAATTTCCCCGGCAGACGGTTTGCGGACAGAAGCTCAGGTCGCCGAAACGGCTGCAGAGATTCCGGTGCTCGCGGCCGATCGTCATGCGGCCTTGGCGGAACTGGCGATTCTGGCAGGCCGCCTGCCGTCCCGGATACCGCCAGCCGCCATCGCATGCACGCGCATACCCATTCTGAACGGCCCACTTCCGGTTGGAGACGCCGCCTCCCTGCTGCGCCGCCGTCCGGACGTGAGGGCGGCGGAGCAGCGCCTTGCCGCCGCGACGGCGCGGATCGGGATAGCCGTGGGCGATCTCTATCCGCATGTCTCGCTGGTCGGCGGACTCGGTCTCTCGGCGCCTTCCGCCAGCGACCTGACGTCCCGCGAGAACGCCGTCTGGCGCCTCGGCCCCTTGCTGAGCTGGAGCTTTCCGAACCTCGGCGCGGCGCGCGCCCGCATTGCCGGTGCCCGCGCGGGAGAGGCCGCTGCGCTGGCTCGCTTCGATGCCGCGATCCTGAGCGCACTCGGCGAAGTCGACCGGGCCGCACGGGGCTATGGCGCCGCGCTGGAACGACAGGCGCAATGGCGCATCGCGCAGCAACGCAGCGGCAGGGTTGCTGTCATGACCCGCGCCCGGCGCGCGGCCGGTGCCGCAACCGCGCTGGACATGCTGGACAGCGACCGCACCGACCTCTCGGCAAGACGGGCGCTGGCACAGGCGGATATCGAACTCGCCGCCGCGCAAGTGCGCTTCTTCGCCGCGCTGGGCGGCGGCTGGGAAGACGCCCCGGTGGTCCCACTGCCTGCACTCGACAGATCGCCCCCCGCCATCAGGAACGCTACCAGGAACAGGGTCTCCGCAAAGTGAACAAGTTAATCCCGTATATTCCCCGTCGCCATCTGCTGATCTGCGGCGGCGCCATGCTCCTGCTCGCAGGCGGCGCCTATGGGTTGCACTGGTGGACGAGCGGACGGTTTCGCGTCGCCACCGACAATGCCTATGTCCGGGCCGATGTCGTGACGATCGCGCCGCGCATCGGCGGCGAGATCGTGGCCGTTGCGGTCACGGACGATCAGTGGGTCCGCGCAGGCGCCGTCCTGGCCCGCATCGACGCCCGCGATTACCGCGCAAAAGTCGAACAGGCGGAGGGCCTGCTGGAATCGGCCCAGGCCGAAGTCGCCGCGCAGCAGGCCCGCATCGCCAACCTCGACGCCCGTACCGCACGGCAACGGGGAACCATTGCGCAGGCTGCTGCCGACCTTTCCGCTCGCCAGGCAGATGCCGTCCTGGCCCGGCGTGAATACCAGCGGCAACTCTCGCTGGAGAGTCAGGAGGTGACGAGCGTCCAGATCCGGCAATCGGCCGAAGCCGCCGCGCGTCGCACCGGCGCGCAGCGAGACGGGAGCCGCGAGGGGCTGGCCGTCGCGCGCGCCGAATTGCCGGTGCTCGCGACCGAAAGGACAGCCGCCGTCGCGGATCTCGACAAGGCACGGGGCGCCTTGCGCCAGGCCTGCGCCGCATTGCCCGCCGCCCGCCTCGACCTTTCGCGCACGGTAATCCGCGCGCCCGTGTCCGGACGGATCGGCCAGCGCAGTCTGCGTGCAGGCCACTATGTCGAGGCCGGAACGCCGCTGATGGCGATCGTCCCCGCGGAAACCTACGTCGTCGCCAACTACAAGGAAACGCAGACCTACCGCATCCGCGCCAGGCAAAGCGTCCGGATCAGCGTCGATGCCTTGGGCGGCACCGTGCTTCGCGGCCACGTCGAAAGCCTCGCTCCGGCTTCGGGTGCGCAGTTCGCCCTGCTTCCTCCCGACAACGCAACCGGCAACTTCACCAAGATCGTGCAGCGCATGCCGCTGCGCATCCGGATCGATCCCGGCCAGCGCGAGGCGGCCCACCTGCGCCCCGGCATGTCGGTGGAAACCAGCATCGACACAGCAGACCTCGCCCGATGAGCGCGGCGACAACGGACGCGGCCTCCGGGCAGGTCTCGCTGCGGGCCTGGGTGGCCGTGCTGGGCGGGGTGGTCGGATGCTTCATGGCCGGGATGAACGTCCATGTCACCAATGCCTCGCTGCCGCAGGTACGCGGCTCGCTGGGGGCTTCCTTCGAGGAAGGTTCGTGGATCACCACGGCCTATCTGGTCGCCGAAATCATCGTCATCCCGATGGCGGGCTGGCTGGTTTCGGTGTTCTCGATGCGCCGGGTGCTGATGGTGGGAACGGGCGGCTTCATCCTGTTCTCCATCGCCTGCTCGCTGGCGCAGGATATCGACACGATGATCGTCGCCAGAGCTTTGCAGGGGGCGTTCGGCGGCGTACTCATTCCGCTCTCCTTCCAGATCATCGCGACGGAACTGCCGCCCGCCCGCCTGCCTTTCGGCATGGCGCTGTTCGCCGTGGCCAACAATGTCGCGCAGGCGGCCGGGCCGTCGCTGGGCGGCTGGCTGACGGAGGCCTACGACTGGCGCTGGATCTTCTATCTTCAGGTGCCGCCCGGCCTGCTGCTGCTCGCCGCGATCGGCTGGGCGACGCCGCGATCTCCGGCAGCGCTCGACCGGTTGCGCAACGGCGATTGGGCAGGCATCGCGACGATGGCGGTCGGGCTTGCCGCGCTCCAGATCATGCTGGAGGAAGGCGGGCGGAAGGACTGGTTCGCTTCCACTTTCATCGCTGGCTCTGCGGCGGTCGCCGCGCTGGGCCTGATCGCCTTCGTCGCCATCGAACTGTGCCGCCGCGAACCTTTCATCAACCTCCGCCTGCTGGCCCGCTACAATTTCGGCATCGCCAGTCTGATGCAGTTCACTTTCGGCGCGGTGGTGTTCGGCGTGGTGTTTCTGGTGCCCAACTACTTCGCGGAAACACAGGGCTACAACGCCCAGGACATCGGCCTGACCATGATCCCCTATGGCCTCGTCCAACTCGTCATGTCCTTCGCCACACCGCCGCTGATGCGGCTGACGAGCGCGCGGACGATCATCATGCTCGGCTTCGCGATCATGGCCGCAGGATGCCTGATGAACATCCATCTGGACAGCGATGCCGCCGCCAATGTCATCGTCCCTTCGCTGGTGGTGCGCGGGATAGGCCAGTCCTTCATCGTCGTCGCGCTGGGGGTCATGGCCGTGAACGGTCTGGAGAAATCGGAAATGGGTTCGGCTTCGGGCCTCTTCTCCACGGTTCGCAATGTCGGCGGCGCCATCGGCATCGCATTGGCGGGACAATTCGTGGTGGAACGCGAGAAGCTGCACGCCGCGCGCATCGGGGAAGCGGTGACGCCTTTCTCCCACGCACTCCGGGAACGGACGGTCGAATGGGTGCAGACGCTCGCCCACCATCACCTGGACCGGCATACAGCACTTTACGCCAAGGCGGCGGAACCGCTGCGTCGGCAGGCACTGGCGATGATGGATCAGGCCGTGCACCACCATGCGCTGCTGCTGGCCTATAGCGATGCCTTTCTCGTCGCGGGTATCTGCATGCTGTTGTGTGCGGGCGGAAGCTTCGTTCTGCGAACGAAAGCGTAGTCCAATGTTGGGTGTCGGCGGCATTATCTGGTTTGGAACGGTTTTAGGCCGCTCTGAAGCAGAGGCGCCGTCCAGACCGCACCATGCCACGGCACCATCCATGGGGATATTAACGCATACCATGTTAGTCCTCGTTAATATATTGACGGATTAACGCGGACTCAGTATATCTGCGTTCATGGCACATCTGACTACCTCCGTCGAATATGCACTCCATGGCCTGCTCTGGCTGGTCGACAGCGACGTAGCGCTGAGCACGCGGGAAATTGCCGAGGTTCAGGGCATCTCGCCCAGCTTCCTCGCCAAGATTTTTCCCCGGTTGGAAAAGGCGGGAATCGTCTCGGCCAGTGAAGGCGTGCGCGGGGGCTATCGCCTCGCTCGCGCTGCGGACCAGATCTCTTTCCTCGACGTCGTCAACGCCGTCGAGGGCGACAAGCCACTGTTCGACTGCCAGGAGGTGCGCGGGCGCTGCGCGCTGTTCGGCGGCAATCCGCCGCCTTGGGCAATCAGTGGCACCTGCGCGATCCATGCCGTCATGATCCAGGCGGAAAAGGCCATGCGCGACGTGCTGGCAACACAGACGCTGGCCGCCGTTTCCCAACGTTTCAGCCGCAAGATTCCGGCGACTTACATGGCCGATCTGCGCGAATGGTTCGGCGACCGCCACGACCGGCGCACGTCGCGGATCGGCCGCCCCCGCCGCGAAGGCCCCAGCTGACCGTCTGATCCGCGACACCGTGCCGACCTAGCGGCACGCGTTCCCAAAAGACTTCGTTTTCTTTCCCGTCGTCCACCGGGTGCGACCGGGAGAACCGCCTTGCGCATGGCAGTCGCGCGTGGCGGCGCGATAACCTGTGCCCGGGCAAACACGAAGGAAATGTGCAATGACCAAGCAGACGATCCTAGTCGCCGGTTCCGGTTTCGCCGGTGTATGGACCGTGCTCGCGGCAGCGCGGGCCATCGCTCTGGCCGGCCGTGAAGACGACATTGACGTTATCATGGTGGCTCCCCAGCCCAGGTTGGCGATCCGCCCACGCTTTTATGAAGCGGTTCTGGAAAATATGGACCCCGACGTCTCCGAACTGCTCGAAGCCGTCGGCGCGCGTTTCGTCGACGGTATCGTCGAGACCATCGGCACCGAAACGCATGAAGCGGCGATCCTGCGCAATGACGGCACGCGTGAGGCTATCGGCTGGAACCGCTTCGTCCTGGCCACTGGCAGCCGCGTGGCGATGCCGCCCATCCCGGGTCTGGACAACCATGCCTTCACCGTCGACCAGCTCGACCAGGCTCATCGCCTTGACGCGCATATCAATGGGCTGCCCGATCTGCCCGAGACGCCTGCGCGCCATACCGTCGTGGTGGCCGGCGGCGGCTTTACCGGGCTGGAAGCGGCGACCGAGCTTCACGAACGCCTCCGCACGATGTTCGCGCCGCAAGCCCCGCGCGTGGTGATCGTCGATCCGGCACCTGAAATCGGCGCCGAGTTCGGCGACGAAGCAGGCCGCACCGTGCGCGAGGCGCTGGCCGAGATCGGCATCGAACAGCGTCCCGGCGTTCTGCTCGCCGCGGTCGATGCGGATGGCGCGCAGTTGTCCGACGGCAGCCGGATCGAGGCGGCAACGGTCGTCTGGGCCGCTGGCGTGCGTGCCCATCCGCTTGCCGCCGAAGTTTCCGGCGAACACGACGTCGCCGGTCGCGTGGTTGGCGACCTCTTCCTGCGGGCGCCTGCCGCTCCAGGAATTTTCGTCACCGGCGATACCGTCAAGGCCGCCACCGACGATATCGGCAACTTCAACCTGATGACCTGCCAGCACGCGCTCAGCCTTGGCCGCGTCGCGGGCTACAACGCCGCCGCCGAATTGGTGGGGCTGCCCCTGCATCCTTACAGCCAGCCCAAGTACGTGACCTGCCTCGACCTCGGCGCATGGGGTGCCCTTTATACCGAGGGATGGGACCGTCAGGTCAAACTGACACGTGCCGAGGGCAAGAAACTCAAGCAGGAAATCAACGGCGTGTGGATCTACCCGCCCGCCGCCGATCGCGACGCGGTCTTCGCGGTCGCCAACCCGGATTTCGTCATCGTTCCCTGACGGAGCGGCAATCGCATCCAAGATCGGCCCTACACATCCAAAGCGATGGGTAGGGCCATCACCGGCCCGCCAGGACCCATGACCGGATAATTCAGATGCCCCCTCGCCGTCGCCGAAGCCGCGCAGTGGGCGGCCCGGCGGTTGTCCGGCGAAGAATAAATCGGTTTCCTCGTCCGCAAAATCCGCTTCGTCATTGCGAGCGTAGCGAAGCAATGACGATAAAAGCCGGATTACAGGGCGGGGGATATTCCCCCCGCCGCTACACCGAAATTTACAGCAGTTCTTTGAGCGGCTTGTCCTTGTCCGCCAGCGCAGCGAGATCGGGCTTTGCTCCGGCCTCGACC
>JAGHZR010000025.1:6312-79010 GCA_017745295.1 Novosphingobium sp. | reverse complement strand
CGAACTTGAACAGCTCCTGGGTGACGATCACCGGGCCTTCCATGCCGATCACCTCGGTGACGTTGGTCACGCGGCGGGAGCCGTCGCGCAGGCGCTTCACCTGCACGATGATGTCCACCGACTCGGCGATCTGGCGGCTGATGGCTTCCTTGGGGATCTTGATGTCGCCCATCAGGATCATGTTTTCCATACGGCCGAGACATTCGCGCGGGCTGTTGGCGTGGAGCGTGCACATCGAACCGTCGTGGCCGGTGTTCATGGCGGCGAGCAGGTCGAAGCACTCGGCGCCGCGGATTTCGCCGAGGATGATGCGGTCGGGGCGCATACGCAGGGCGTTCTTCACGAGGTCGCCGATGGTGATCGCGCCCTGGCCTTCGAGGTTCGGCGGGCGCGTTTCGAGCGGCAGCCAGTGCGGCTGCTGAAGGCGGAGTTCGGCGGCGTCCTCGATCGTCAGCACGCGCTCGCCGGGGTCGATCATCTTCGACATGGCATTGAGCATCGTCGTCTTGCCTGAGCCGGTACCGCCGGAAATGACGATGTTCATGCGGCAGGCCCCGGCGATCTTGAGGGCGGTGGCCATCTGCTCGCTCATCGAACCGAAGTCCTTGAGCATGTCGATGGTGATCGGCTTCTCGGAGAACTTGCGGATCGAGATGGCGGTGCCGCGCAGGCTGAGCGGCGGCACGATCACGTTGACGCGGCTGCCGTCCTTGAGGCGGGCGTCGGCCAGCGGCGTGGTCTGGTCGACGCGGCGGCCGACCTGGTTGACGATGCGCTGGGCGATCTGGAACAGGTGCTGTTCGTCGCGGAACTTGGTGGGGGCGAGCTGGAGCTTGCCCTTCTTCTCGATGTAGGTCTGGTTCGGGCCGTTGACCATGATGTCCGACACGTCGGGATCGTTCAGCAGCTCTTCCAGCGGGCCGAAGCCGAGCAGTTCGTCGATCAGCACTTTCTCCAGCGCGAACTGCTCACGGCGGTTGAAGGTGATCTTCAGCTCGGCAAGGACTTCCATGATGATCGGGCGGAATTCCTCGGACAGCTCGTCCTTGGTCAGCGTCGCGGCGGCCTCGGGGTCGACGCGCTCCAGCAGGCGCGGCAGGACCTGTTCCTTGATCTTGTGGATCGAGACTTCGAAGCCGCTCTGCTCGGACTGGTTCTCGTGCACCGCGTTGGCACGATCCGCGAGGCGCGATAGGGCATCCTCGCGCGAATTCTGCGGGCCGGTGCGCTCGGCGGGAAGAGGGAAGGAATCGGCCGGAAGTGAAGCGGCTGCTTCCGCGCCTACCTTCAGCGGCTTGGCCACGCCGAACGCGGGCCGGGCGCCTTGGCCCAGGCCGCCCATGCCGCCGCGTCGCCCGAATGCATTCATCTCGTTATCAACCTTTTCAGCGCCGGGCTTTCAGCCCTTGGCGATGCACCCGTGATAGGGGCAGGGTTAAGGTTGAAACTTTGATAACTTCCTAATGCTGACGTGTGGCGACGAGGAAGGACTGGTGTCGGTGATGAAGGGCGAGGTTGAGCAATGCTGGCTTTGCGGGCGGCCGCTCGGGCGCAAGGTCGAGTGGCATCATCCCGTTCCGAAAAGCCGGGGCGGGCGCGAGGTCGTGCCGCTTCATCCGATCTGCCACCGCACGATCCATGCGACTTTCAGCAATGCCGAACTGGCGCGTATGCCGGCCGCGGCGCGGGCCTTGCTGGAGAAGGACGAAATCCGGCGTTTCGTGCACTGGGTGGCAGGCAAGTCGCCGGACTTCCATGCGCCGAAAGCTCGGCGAAAGTGAGTCAGACACCAGGGCGGGGGCGCAAACGAAAAGGGCGCCGCCGGATTTCCCGGCGACGCCCTTTCTAACGCGGTTCGCGTCTAGATCAGCCGACGTGCTCAGCGAGCACGGTCAGGCCCTTGTCACCCACTTCGGCGAAACCGCCGGTGATGCGGATCTCCTCCGGGGCGGCGCCTTCGGTCCTGTAGACCTTGAGCGCGCCGTCGGCGATCGTCGACATGAAGGGCGCATGGCCCTCCAGCACGCCGAACTCGCCTTCGGTGCCGGGGACGACCACCATGTGGACGTCTTCCGAGCGGACGAGCTTCGCCGGCGTGACGAGTTCGAAGTGCAGAGCCATAGTCGTTTCCTTCCGGTCGATCAGGCGTCGGCAGCCAGCTTCTTGGCCTTCTCGACCGCTTCGTCGATGCCGCCGACCATGTAGAAGGCTGCTTCGGGAAGATGGTCGTATTCGCCTTCGACGACGGCCTTGAACGACTTCACGGTGTCTTCGAGCTGGACGAACTTGCCCGAGATGCCGGTGAAGACTTCCGCGACGTGGAACGGCTGCGAGAGGAACTTCTGGATCTTGCGGGCGCGGGCGACGGTGAGCTTATCTTCTTCCGAAAGCTCGTCCATGCCCAGGATCGCGATGATGTCCTGAAGCGACTTGTACTTCTGCAGGGTTTCCTGAACCTTGCGGGCGGTCTCGTAGTGCTCGGCACCGACGACGCGGGGCTCAAGAACGCGCGAGGTCGAGTCGAGCGGGTCGACGGCCGGGTAAATGCCCAGTTCCGAGATGGCACGGTTCAGCGTGGTCGTTGCGTCGAGGTGCGCGAACGAGGCGGCCGGTGCCGGGTCGGTAAGGTCGTCCGCGGGGACATAGATCGCCTGGACCGAGGTGATCGAACCCTTGGTGGTCGAGGTGATGCGTTCCTGCAGCTGGCCCATGTCGGTGGCGAGGGTCGGCTGATAGCCCACGGCCGAAGGAATACGGCCGAGCAGAGCCGACACTTCCGCACCCGCCTGGGTGAAGCGGAAGATGTTGTCGACGAAGAACAGAACGTCTTGGCCTTCCTGGTCGCGGAAGTACTCGGCCATGGTCAGGCCCGAGAGAGCGACGCGAGCGCGGGCGCCCGGCGGTTCGTTCATTTGGCCGAACACGAGAGCAACCTTCGAACCGTCCGAGGTGGCGTTGCCTTCGGCGTCCTTGGCGATAACGCCGGCGTCGAGGAACTCGTGGTAGAGGTCGTTGCCTTCACGGGTACGTTCACCGACACCCGCGAAGACCGAGACGCCGCCGTGGCCCTTGGCGATGTTGTTGATCAGTTCCTGGATGAGAACCGTCTTGCCCACGCCGGCGCCGCCGAACAGGCCGATCTTGCCGCCCTTGGCGTAAGGGGCGAGAAGGTCGATGACCTTGATGCCGGTGACGAGGATCGAGGCTTCGGTCGACTGGTCGATGAAGGCCGGGGCTTCGGCGTGGATCGGGGCGAACATGTCCGAACCGACGGGGCCACGCTCGTCGATCGGGTCGCCGACGACGTTCATGATGCGGCCGAGGGTCTTCGGGCCGACGGGGACCGAGATCTGCTTGCCGGTGTTGGCGACGGGCTGACCACGGGTCAGGCCATCGGTGCCGTCCATGGCGATGGTGCGGACGGTGTTTTCGCCGAGGTGCTGCGCGACTTCGAGAACCAGCTTCTGGCCGTTGTTCTCGGTCTCGAGGGCGGTGAGGATCGCCGGCAGTTCACCTTCGAAGGTGACGTCGACGACGGCGCCGATGATCTGGCTGATCTTGCCAGTGGCGGTCAGGTTTAGCACGGGTGCGGTGGCCATTTTGGTTTCCTTGCCTGCGGTTACTTACAGCGCTTCCGCGCCAGCAATGATTTCAACGAGTTCAGTCGTAATCGCGGCCTGACGGCTGCGGTTGTACTGGATGGTCAGCTTCTTGATCAGGTCGCCCGCGTTGCGCGTCGCGTTGTCCATCGCGGTCATCGACGCACCCTGTTCGGAGGCGGCGTTTTCCAGAAGGGCACCGAAGAGCTGCGTGCGCAAGTAGCGCGGCAGCAGCGCGGCGAGGATTTCTTCCTCTTCCGGCTCGTATTCGGTCACGGCGTCGGCACCGGCGGTGGCAGCAACGGCCTTCGGCGCGGGAACGGGGATGATCTGCTGGTCGGTCGGTTCCTGAAGCAGCGCCGAGCGGAACTTCGAGTAGAACAGATGCGCGACGTCGAACTTGCCGTCCTCGTAGAGGGCGACCAGTTCGTTGGCGATGCGCTCGGCTTCGTCGAAGCCGGGGTCACGCACGTCGGTGGTGTCGAACATGTGCGCGATCTGCTTCGGGAACTCGCGGCGCAGCGGCGCGCGGCCCTTGCGACCGACGAGGTAGAACAGGACGGTCTTGCCCTGTGCTTCCAGTTCCTTCGCCTTGACGCGTGCGGCCTTGACGATGTTCGAGTTGAACGCGCCGCACAGACCCTTGTCCGAGTTAGCGACGACGAGCAGGTGCACCTTGTCGCTACCGGTACCGGCGAGCAGCTTGGGGCTGTTCTCGCTGACGGTGATCTTGCTCGCGAGCGAGCCCATCACTTCGGCGAGGCGGGCAGCGTAGGGACGCGCGGATTCCGCAGCGGCCTGCGCCTTGCGCAGCTTGGCCGCAGCGACCATCTGCTTGGCCTTGGTGATCTTCTGGGTCGACTTGACCGAGTTGATGCGGCCTTTGAGTTCCTTGAGCGAAGCCACTCAATTTTCTCCATTGGTCATCCCAGCGAAAGCTGGGACCGTTGGCAACCAAGCAAAGCCTGGCCGAGAACTGCCCCGGCTTGCGCCGGGGCGGCCCAGATCAGGCGAACTGCTTGGCGAAGGCGTCGAGCGCGGCCTTGGTCTTGCTCTTGGCTTCGTCGCCGAAGTCCTTGGTCGTGCGGATCAGCGCGAGGACGTCGGCATGCTGTTCGTGCATGAAGTCGAGCATTTCGGCTTCGTATTCGGTGACCTTGGCAACCGGCAGGTTGTCGAGGTAGCCGTTGGTGCCGGCGAAGATCGACACGGTCTGCTCTTCGAACTTCAGCGGCGAGAACTGCTTCTGCTTGAGCAGCTCGGTCAGGCGCGCACCGCGGTTGAGGAGCTTCTGGGTCGAGGCATCGAGGTCCGAACCGAACTGGGCGAAGGCCGCCATTTCGCGGTACTGCGCCAGCTCCAGCTTGATCGAGCCGGCAACCTTCTTCATCGCCTTGGTCTGGGCCGAACCGCCGACGCGCGACACCGACAGACCGACGTTGATGGCCGGACGGATGCCCTGGTAGAACAGGCCGGTTTCAAGGAAGATCTGGCCGTCGGTGATCGAGATCACGTTGGTCGGAATGTAGGCCGAGACGTCACCCGCCTGGGTTTCGATGATCGGCAGCGCGGTGAGCGAGCCGTTGCCGTTCTCGTCGTTCATCTTCGCGGCGCGCTCAAGCAGGCGGCTGTGGAGATAGAACACGTCGCCCGGGTAAGCTTCGCGGCCCGGAGGACGACGCAGCAGCAGCGACATCTGACGGTAGGCGACGGCCTGCTTGGAAAGGTCGTCGTAGACGATCACGGCGTGCATCGCGTTGTCGCGGAAGAACTCGCCCATCGCGGCGCCGGTGTAGGGCGCGAGGTACTGCAGCGGAGCGGGCTCCGAAGCGGTCGCGGCGATGACGATGGAGTATTCCATCGCGCCGTTTTCTTCGAGCTGGCGGACGATCTGCGCCACGGTCGAGCGCTTCTGGCCGACGGCGACGTAGATGCAGTAGAGCTTCTTCGATTCGTCGTCGCCCTGGTTCGCTTCCTTCTGGTTGATGAAGGTGTCGATGGCGACGGCGGTCTTGCCGGTCTGGCGGTCACCGATGATCAGTTCGCGCTGGCCGCGACCGACGGGGACGAGGGCGTCGATCGCCTTCAGGCCGGTCTGCACGGGCTCGTGCACCGACTTGCGCGGGATGATGCCGGGAGCCTTGGCTTCGACGCGGGCGCGCTTTTCAGCGACGATCGGGCCCTTGCCGACGGGAACGTCGACGATGGTGTTGGTGCGCTTGACGCTGTCGCCTTCCTTGATCTCGGCGTCCGAGCCGAAGATCACGACGCCGACGTTGTCGGCCTCGAGGTTGAGCGCCATGCCCTGCACGCCGTTGGCGAACTCGACCATTTCGCCGGCCTGGACCTTGTCGAGGCCGTGGATGCGGGCGATGCCGTCACCGACCGACAGAACCGAGCCGACTTCGGAAACCTGGGCTTCGGTGCCGAAGCTGGCGATCTGGTCCTTGATGACCTTCGAGATTTCTGCTGCGCGGATATCCATTGTTCTGCCTTTCTTAGCCCTTCATGGCCTGGGCGAGCGAATTGAGACGAGTGCGGATCGAGCTGTCGATACGCTTGGACCCGATGGTCACGACGAGGCCGCCGAGCAGGTCGGGGTCGACGCTGGTCCTGACCTTGACCTTGCGGCCCTCGCGCAGTTCCAGCTTCTGGCGCAGTTCCTCGACCTGCTGGTCGGTCAGCGCGTGAGCGGAGGTGACTTCGGCGGTCGATTCGCCGCGCTGGGCGGCAGCGATCGAAGCGAAGGCGCGAATGATCTCGGGCAGGGCGGCCAGACGGCGGTTGCCCGCCAGAACGCCCAGGAAGTTCTTGGTCAGCGGCGCGAGGCCGAGGACGTCGGCAACGGCGTCGATAGCCGCACCGGCAGCCTTGCGGCTGATTTCGGGGTTGCGAATCAGCTCGGCCAGATCGGCGCTTTCGCTGATGGCGAGGGCGATCTTGTCGAGGTCGGATTCGACCGTCGTTACGATGCCGTTCTCGCTGGCAAGATCAAACAGCGCCGAAGCGTAGCGTCCTTGCAAGCTGGCCTTGATGCCGCCGGAATTCTCCACGCGTGTCCTATCCTTACATCGGGTGGGCTGGGACACTTTGGGGCGCACGACAATGACGTGCCCCCCGGCCCGCAGACGGGGCGCGCATAGCGACGATAGTGTCATGATGCAAGCTGCGGGAGACGGCTTGGCGACAATGCTCGGGAAAGCGCTTTAAAAGCAAGGGGCGGGAAGTATCGCCCACGCGGCTGTTGCAAGGTCATGACAAAGGATTGAACGGAGTTTGCCATGACGTATCGAATCAGCGACCGGGCCGTTTCTTCAGGGACCGTCCATGCGATATGTTTCGACGAGAAACTGCCAAGCAGCCCGAGCGGCGGGCAATGGAGAAATACAGTGAGCGGTAACGGGAACGCGGTGAGCGACGAGTGCGCCTGGCAGGCGGTCGAGGCGCGCGACCGCACGTTCGACGGGCGCTTCGTCACCGGGGTGCTGACCACGGGGATCTATTGCCGCCCGTCCTGCTCGGCGCGGCATCCCCGGCGCGAGAACGTGCGCTTCTTTGCCGACGCGGGCGCGGCGGAGCGGTTCGGGCTGCGTGCTTGCCTGCGCTGCCGGCCCAACGATGTCTCACGCGACGAGGAAGCCGTGGCCGCCGCGCTGCGGATGCTGGATGCGGGCGAGGAGAAGGCGCCGGGTCTGGCCGAGCTTGCCGAGGCGGTCGGCTATAGTCCCACCCATTTCCAGCGGGTGTTCAAGCGCGCGGTCGGCCTTTCGCCTTCGGAATATCTGCGGGCGCGGCGCGTTGCACGGGCGGGGGACGCAATGAGCGGCGGGGCCAGCGTGACCGAGGCGATCTACGAGGCCGGGTTCGGCGCGAGTTCGCGGTTCTACGAGGCCAGCGAGGGTAGATTGGGGATGACGCCGTCCGCCTGGCGCGACGGCGGGCGCGGGGTGACGATCCATTGGGCGGTCGTGACGACCAGCCTCGGGCAGATGCTCGTGGCGGCGACGGAGAAGGGCGTCTGCCGCCTCTCGTTCGATGAGGGGCGCGAAGAACTGGCTGCGCGGTTCCCTCAAGCGGAACTGATCGAGGGCGGCGAGGCGTTCGAGAGCCTGCTGGCAAGCGTCGTGGCGGCAGTCGAGCAGCCGGGGCAGTCGCGGGCGATTCCGCTCGATGTGCAGGGCACGGCCTTTCAGGAGGCGGTCTGGCGCGAGTTGCAGCGCATTCCTCCCGGCGAGACCCGCAGCTATGCGCAAATCGCGGCGGCGGTCGGCAAGCCGGGCGCGGTGCGCGCGGCGGGGTCGGCCAACGGCGCGAACAATGTCGCAGTGCTGATCCCCTGCCATCGGGTGGTCCGTTCCGACGGCACGATCGGCGGCTATGCCTATGGCGAGGCGATCAAACGGGAATTGCTGAAGCGCGAGCAGGGGTAACTCAGACGAACGAATAGGGGTCGATGTCGATATTCACCCGCACCCCGCGCGGGAACTGAAGCGGCTCCAGCCACTCCCGCAGGGTCTTCTGCAATTCCGCCGAGCGACGCGCATTGATGAGCAGGCGAAAGCGGTGGCGCCCGCGCAGCAGGGAGAGCGGGGCGGGAGCCGGGCCGAGCACCAGCATGTCGGGATGGTTGGGCGCGGTGCCGCCGATGGCCCGGGCGGCGGCCTTGGCTTCCGCCTGATCTTCCGAGGAGACGATGATCGCTGCCCAGCGTCCGAAAGGTGGGGCGTTGGCATCGCGCCGGGCCTCGATTTCAGCGGCGTAGAAGGCGTCACGGTCCCCGGCGGCCAGCGCCGAGATGACCGAGGCTTCCGGATGACGCGTCTGGATCAGCACTTCGCCGGGTTTCTCGCCGCGACCGGCACGTCCGGCGACCTGCGCGACTTGCTGATAGGTTCGTTCCGCCGCCCGCAAGTCGCCGCCTTCGAGGCCGAGGTCGGCATCGACCACGCCCACGAGCGTCAGGTCCGGGAAGTGGTAGCCCTTGGTGACGAGCTGGGTGCCGACGATCACGTCGATCGCCTTGCCCTCGGCCTTGGCGACGAATTCGCCGACCGCCTCTGCGGTGTTCATGGTGTCCGAGGTGACGAGGGCGACGCGGGCTTCGGGCAGGATTTCCGCCACTTCGTCGGCAATGCGCTCGACGCCGGGACCGCAGGCGACGAGGCAATCGCCGGTGCCGCACTCCGGGCAAGCATCCGGCACCGGGACCTCATGGCCGCAATGGTGGCAGGCCAGCCGCTGAGAGAAGCGGTGTTCCACCAGCCAGGCTGTGCAGTTCGGGCACTGGAAGCGGTAGCCGCAGTGACGGCAGAGCGTCAGCGGCGCATAGCCACGGCGGTTGAGGAACAGCAATGACTGTTCGCCGCGCGCCAGCCGTGCCTTCATCTCCTCGACGAGGCGCGGGGCGAGCCACTTGCCGCGCTCCGGCGCTTCCTGTCGCAAATCGAGGATCTTAATGTCCGGCAATTGCGCGCCGCCGAAGCGGGAGGGCAGGTCGATCTTGCGATAGACCCCGGCCTCGGCCAGCTGCATCGATTCCAGCGCCGGGGTGGCGCTCGCCAGCACGACCGGGATCGCCTCGAACTTGGCGCGCATCACCGCCACGTCGCGGGCATTGTAGCGCACACCGTCGTCCTGCTTGAACGAGATTTCGTGGGCCTCGTCGACGACGATCAGGCCGAGGCTTGCGTAAGGCAGGAACAGCGCCGAGCGGGCGCCGACCACCACTTGCGCCTCGCCCGCCCCGATCGCGCGCCAGGCACGGCGACGCTCGCTGGACTTGAGCGAGGAGTGCCAGAGGATAGGCGGTACGCCGAAGCGATGCTCGAAACGGCGCAGGAAGTTCTCTGTGAGCGCGATCTCGGGTAGCAGCACGAGGACCTGCCGCCCCAGCCGCAGGGCTTCGGCTACCGCTTCGAAGTAAGTCTCGGTCTTGCCTGAGCCGGTCACGCCGTCGAGCAGGAAAGGCGCGAACTTGTGGGCCTTCACGGCCTCGACGAACATGTCGGCGGCGGCCTGCTGGCCTTCGGAGAGCGTGGGCTGGGCGTGTTCGGGGCGGGCAGGGGGATAGCGGCGGTCGAGATCGACCACGACCGGCTCCAGAAGTCCGGTGCCGACCATGCCGCGCAGCACGCCTTCCGAGACCGAGGCCAGTTCGGCCAGTTCCTTGATCGAGGCCTGCTCGCCCTGGAGCGCGTCGAGCGCGGCGGCGCGCTGCGGGGTGAGGCGCGCGGGTTCCTGTCCGGTCAGGCGGTACTCGGTGGTCGTGCCGCCGCCGCGCAGCGCTGCCATGCTACCCAGCGCCATGCGCGCCACCGAGGACAGCGAGGCGCAGTAATAGTCGGCGGTCCATTCGATCAGGCGCCGCAGGCGCTCGGGCAGGGGCGGTACGGGCAGCACTTCGAGCAGCGGGCGCAGCTTCGATTCCGGCACCTCTTGGGTGCTCAGGCGATCGGGTTCCCAGACGATTCCCAGCACTTGCCGGGGGCCGAGCGGTGCAATCACTACGGCGCCGAATTCTATCGCCATGCCCTCGGGGACGCGGTAGTCGAGGACGCCAAGTGCGGCGTTGAAGACGAGGATTCGGACGCGTTTCATGTGGGTTGCATATAGGCATTGCTGCCTGCGGGCGTGAAGGAGTTGATGATGGTGAGCTGGGGAACAGGGGATAATTCGGCAGTGGCGGCTGAGAATGACGGCGCGGATATCGGCGCGGACTGGAGCCGCCGTGGCGTTCTCATGGGCCTGCTCGCCACCGGGGTGATGATGCTTCCGGGCTGCTCTACGCTCGCCGGTTCGGGGTCTTCGGCCAGTGCCGATCCGGTCCGCCGCCTCATGCGCACCTCGTCGGAGCGTGCCTTTGCGTGGCTCGGTCAGCCCGAGGGCTTCTGGACCAGCCCGGTCGCGCGCATTCCGATGCCGGTGCTGTTCGGGCGTCCGGGCAAGACCACTACCGGCGTGCTCAAGTCGAAGGCCTTCCGCGACAAGCTGCAGTACCAGCTCAACCTCTTCGCCACCCCCGGCGCGCGCGCGGCGGGGCCGCTGGTGCTCAAGACCGTGCAGAGCGTGGCGATCCCCAACCCCGGCGAAGTCCTGACCGGAGGCAATACCGCGGCGACCACGCTGCTGCGCCGGGCGATGGGCCCGGCGCTCGTCAATGCCATGATCCCCGAGATCGAGCGCGCCATCAGCGAGGCGCAGGACACCACGCTCAATCAGGCGATCGCTGCGCTCAAGGGCGTGACGGTGCAGGACACCGCCCACGCCCTCGCGCTCGATGCCGACAACGGCATCTGGTACGAGATCGGCGCGGCCGAGGCGGCGATCCGCCAGGACCCGACGGAAACGGGCGACGCGGTGCTGATCGGCGCGCTGAAGAAGGGCTGATTCGGCAGGCTGAGGGAAGGGTAGCGGGGAAGGGCGTGCTTCCCTATAGGAAGCGCCAGAATCGACGGGCACCGAATGCCCGTCGGCACCCCCGCACCACAGGAACCGCGCCATGAAGTTCTTCGTCGACACCGCCGACACCAACGACATCGCCGATCTCGCCGCCACCGGCCTGCTCGACGGCGTTACCACCAACCCCTCGCTGATCGCCAAGTCCGGCCGCGACTTCCTGGAAGTCACCAAGGAAATCTGCGGTCTCGTCGATGGTCCGGTCAGCGCCGAAGTGGTCGCGCTCGACCATGAAGGCATGATGCGCGAGGCCGAAATCCTCCGCAAGATCGCCGACAACGTCTGCATCAAGGTGCCGCTGACCATCGACGGCCTCAAGACCTGCAAGAAGCTGACCTCGGACGGCACGCTCGTCAACGTCACGCTCTGCTTCTCGGCCAACCAGGCCCTGCTGGCCGCCAAGGCCGGTGCCAGCTTCGTCTCGCCCTTCGTCGGCCGTCATGATGACAACGGCTTCGACGGCATGGACCTGATCCGCGACATCCGTCTGATCTACGACAACTACGCCTTCGAGACCGAGATCCTCGCCGCCTCGATCCGCCACCCCGTCCACGTTCTGGAATGCGCCCGCATCGGCGCCGACGTCGCGACGATGCCGCCGGCGGTCATCAAGAACCTCGTGAAGCATGTCCTGACCGACAAGGGCATCGAAGGCTTCATGGCCGACTGGGCCAAGACCGGCCAGTCGCTCTGATGATAGAGGGCACCGCTCCGGGAGAACCTGGAAGCGGTGCCCGCTCATCCCGGCTTGCACCGGGCGGGCTAAGCCGCCATTGAGCGTGCCATGTCCGAAGAAACTCCCGTCGATCGCTTCAAGCTGGCCCTGACCGGCGCCTCGCGCGCCATTGCACAGGACGCTGAAGTCGAGGTCAACTGGACCGCCGACGCCCCCAGCTCCACCGGCCAGACCTTCCGCGTGCCGATGCCCGGCCGCTCGATTCCGCAAGCGGCAGCCATGCAGGCGCGGGGCTATGCCGACAGTTTCGCGCTCCGCCTGAAGCACCACAACGACAAGCTGCACATGCGTAACGCTCCGGCCGATCCTTCGGCGCGGGCCTGCTACGACGCGGTCGAGACGGTGCGCTACGAAGCGCTGGGCGCCAATCACTACGAAGGCATGCGCGCGAACCTCGACGCTTCGCTCGAGGCGCGCATCGCCAGCGATCCGATCACCCGCGCGGACAGCCCTGACGGCGTGCCGATCCCGACTGCGCTGGCTCTCCTGCTGCGCGAGCGCCTGACCGGCCAGCCCGTGCCCGAAACCGCGCAGTTCGGTGTCGACATGGTGCGCCGCTGGATCGAATCGAAGGCTGGCGACGATTTCGAGGCGCTCGCCGGTTCCCTCGAAGACCAGAAGGCGTTCCAGAAGCTCTCGCTGGATATGCTCATGCACCTGGAAATGACCCAGGCCGAGCAGATCGAGCAGCCGCCCGAAGAGTCCGAGGACATGGACGGCGACGACGAGACCGAGGAAGACGAGACCGGCGACGAGAGCGGTAAGGAGGAGCAATCCACCGAAATGGCCGCGGAACCTTCCAGCGGTCAGGACGAAGGCGAAAGCGAGGCCGAGGGCGAGAACTCGGACGAGATGGAAGACGGCGAAGAGGGCCAGGAAGGCGAGGAGGGCATGATGCCCGTCCGCCCCAACCGCCCCTGGACCGACATTCCCGACAGTTTCGACTATAAGGTCTTCACCGAGGCTTACGACGAGACCGTGGTTGCTTCAGAGCTTTGCGACGACGAGGAACTGACCCGCCTGCGCGCCTATCTGGATGCGCAGCTCAAGGGGCTTCAGGGCGTCGTCACCCGTCTCGCCAACCGGCTCCAGCGCCGCCTCATGGCGCAGCAGAACCGCTCGTGGGACTTCGACCAGGAAGAGGGGCTGCTCGATGCGGCGAGGCTCGCCCGCGTGGTCGTTTCGCCCGGCCAGTCGCTGTCCTACAAGGTCGAGCGCGACGTGGAGTTCAAGGACACCGTCGTCACCCTGCTGCTCGACAACTCCGGTTCGATGCGCGGCCGCCCGATCTCGATCGCGGCGATCAGTGCCGACGTGCTGGCCCGAACGCTGGAGCGCTGCGGCGTGAAGGTCGAGATTCTCGGCTTCACCACCCGCGCCTGGAAGGGCGGGCAGAGTCGCGAGTCCTGGCTGGCGGGCGGGCGTCCGCAACATCCCGGCCGTCTCAATGACTTGCGGCACATTATTTACAAGAAGGCTGACGAGCCCTGGCGCCGGGCGCGCAAAAATCTCGGCCTGATGATGCGCGAAGGTCTGCTCAAGGAAAACATCGACGGCGAGGCGCTGCTCTGGGCGCATAACCGCATGCTCGCCCGTCCCGAGGACCGGCGGATCATGATGGTGATCTCCGACGGCGCGCCGGTGGACGATTCGACGCTCTCGGTAAACTCGGCCGGCTATCTCGAAGCGCATCTGCGCCGGGTGATCGAATGGATCGAGGCGAAGTCGCCGGTCCAGCTCGTGGCGATCGGTATCGGTCATGACGTGACCCGCTACTACCGGCGCGCCGTGACGATCATGGATGCCGAGCAGCTCGGCGGCACGATGATCGAGCAGCTTGCGGGGCTTTTCGAGGAAGAGTGATCGCTTTCGGAGGCTGGTGAACCGCCGGGCGCGTCGCTGATGGCTTGACTGCGCCCGGCTCCTGCCTAATTGCCCTGCGTCATGACCGAGACGCAAAGCCTGACGCTGTTCAACAGCCTGACCCGCCAGCTGGAGCCGTTCCAGCCCGTTCACGCCGGTGAGGCGCGGGTCTACAGCTGCGGGCCGACGGTCTACAACTACCCCCACATCGGCAACATGCGCGCCTATATCTTCGCGGACATTCTCGGCCGGACGCTGAGCCACAAGGGCTATAAGCTCACCCACGTCATCAACATCACCGACGTCGGTCATCTGACCGATGACGCCGATGCGGGCGAGGACAAGATGGAGAAGATGGCGCGGGCCCAGTCCCAGTCCATCTGGGACATCGCCGCGCACTATACCCAGGCCTACTGGGCAGACATCAAGGCGCTCAACATTCGTCAGCCGGCCAAGTGGTCGATCGCCACCGACTACGTGCCGCAGATGATAGAATTTGCCGAGAAGATCGCTCCAAATCATTGTTATGAATTGGAAAGTGGTCTTTATTTCGACGTTTCCACCGTGGCCGACTATGGCCGCCTCGCGCGCGCCGTGACCGATGAAGGCGAGGGGCGGATCGAGGCCGTCGAAGGCAAGCGCAATGCCGCCGACTTCGCGATCTGGCGCAAGACGCCCGCTGGCGAGAAGCGGCAGATGGAATGGGATTCGCCCTGGGGTCGGGGCGCGCCGGGCTGGCATCTGGAATGCTCGGTCATGTCGGGCGACCTGCTCGGCTTCCCGTTCGACATCCACACCGGCGGCATCGATCACCGCGAGATCCACCACCCCAACGAGATCGCCCAGAACCAGGCGTTCTGCTGCAAGCCCGAAGATGCCTGCAGCCTCGATGTGGCCGCAAATTCCGGTGCCAAAATATGGATGCACAACAATTTTCTGGTCGAACGTTCCGGCAAGATGAGCAAGTCATCGGGCGAGTTCCTGCGGCTGCAACTCTTGATCGACAAGGGCTACCATCCGCTCGGCTACCGCATGATGTGCCTTCAGGCGCATTACCGTTCGGAGCTTGAGTTCTCGTGGGAAGGCCTTGCCGCTGCGCTAGTGCGCCTCAAGCGCATGATCATCGTGGTGGAGCGTCTCGGCGATGTGGAGGCGGGCGATGTCGGTCATCCCAAACTCGCGCCCATGCTCGAAACGTTCGAGAAGGCGATTGGCGACGACCTCAACACCGCTGTCGCGCTGACGGCGCTGGAAGAAGTGCTGGCGGCCAAGAAGGTCGATCCTGCGGCCAAGCGCGCGGTCATCGAGCGCATGGATGCCGTGCTCGGCCTCGACCTGTTCGGCACGAGCCGCGCCGACTTGCGGCTGCGACCCAAGAGTGCCGGGATCACTGAAGTCGAGATCGAGGACGTGCTCGCCCGCCGCAAGGCTGCGCGTGCCGAGAAGGACTTCGCCACATCGGACGCCCTGCGTGATGAACTTGCCGCCAAGGGCGTCGAGGTGATGGACGGCGATCCGCTCGGCTGGGAATGGAAGCTCGGCTGACGGCGTGAGCGGAGCGGCAGCGCTCTTGCATTAAGCGCAGCTTCGAGAGCCTTGCCAAGCCGATGGGCTGTCCCGATCACAGGCTAAAGCCCTGAAACGGGGCGGCTATCGGAGTTCGCCATGACCATCGCTGTTATCAACGCCAAGTCGCGCACCTTGCTGGAAGGGCGCTTGCCCGAGGGCATCGAACCGCTCTGGTACGAAACTGGCGAGCAGCTTCTCGAACTGGCGCCGCGCGCCGAGATCGCCTGGCTGGACCCGGTGGCACCGGCGCTGGCCGCCGAGTTCATCGCCGCAGCGGACAATCTGCGCTGGTATACGGCTCTCTCGTCGGGCGTGGATTGGCTTCCCCTCTCGCTCATCGCGGAGCGTGGGATTCGGCTCACCAACGGCTCGGGCATTCACGCTCAGTCGGTGGCGGAATATGCGCTGATGGGGATGCTGACGGTGGCGAAGGGCTGGCGCGAGGTCGTGCGGGCGCAGGATCGGCATGCGTGGCTGGCGCAGCCTCCGGGAAAGCGCGAGCTTCTCGGCTCGAAAGTGCTGGTCGTCGGTGCGGGGGAGATCGGTGGGCGGATCGCGGAGATCCTGCGGGTGTTCGGCGCCGAAGTAACCGGCGTGCGCCGCCGTCCGGGGCCTGGCGATCTCGGTTCGGAGGACTGGCGCGGCGAACTCGGCCGCTTCGACTGGGTGATCGCGATCGTTCCATCCACCCCCGAGACCCAGCGCATGTTCGGCGAAGCGGAGTTCGCGGCGATGAAGCCGGGGGCGGTCTTCCTCAACTTCGCGCGGGGCACGGTGATCGAGCAGGGTGCCTTGTTGGCGGCCATCGATTCGGGGCATCTCGGCGGCGCCTTCCTCGATGTGACCGAACCGGAGCCGCTGCCTTCGGACCATCCGCTATGGTCTCGGGAGAATGTGCATATCTCGATGCATCTGGCGGGGCGGGCGCAGGACGCCCTGTTCGAGCGGGGATCGGCGCGCTTTCTTGCCAATCTGGAGCATTTCGCGCGCGGCGAGCCGCTGGAGCACCGCGTCGATCTTTCGCAAGGCTATTGAACGAAAAGGCAGGGCTTTCACCCTGCCTTTTCTCTATCCGCCGGTCAGCACTCTTCCAGTAGCAGCAGTTCCAGTTCCAGCCTGAGGCTGGGCGGCGGTCCGGCCTGGTGATCGGCTTCGGTTACGGAGGCGTCTGCCACCAGTTGGCGGGGAATCTTGAACTCGTGTTCGGGCAAGGCCTCGATCAGGCGTTCGCCGTCGGCGATGGCATCCTTGTCGGTGAAGACGAGGGCGATGTTATGGCGCGACCCGGAGAATGTCGCGCTGTTCCAGGGGCGTTCGGCATGGCGCAGGAATTCGGCGCGTGGACCGGCGAGTTTCAGGATTTCCGCCAGAAGCAGCAGCCAGGGTCCGCGTGAAAACGTCCCCTGACCGGTGTCGCCCACGGCCTTTCGAGCCGACTGGAGCATCGAGCGGTCGTGGGCAAAGTTAACGTGCATGTAGGCTCTCCAGGTAAGTCGTCATGAAAAGTCGGATGCGGGAGGCGGTTGGCGCGCGGGGACTGCGTCCGCCGCGCAGATCGCCGACGAATCGCGGGTCCTGCGCGGCGAGGCGGCCGAACTTCGTCCAGGGCATCCGGGTCAGGCGCAGGAAGCGCTCTATCTGGCGTAGAAGCATGGGACGCGTGGCTCCGGTGGCGAGGGAATCGCGATTTGTGTTCCTATTATGTTCTAGTTTTACGAGGCTTGTCTAGGAAATTTCCTACGTGTACGATTACAAGATGGAAAACGCCGAAATCCGACGCCGTCTGCTGGAGCTCGCCGAGGAACGCGGCGCCAGCCTCTCCTCACTATCTAGAATGATTGGAAAGAATACGACATATCTTCAGCAATTCATTAGGAAAGGTAGTCCTAAGAAGTTGGAGGAGGGCGACCGCGGAATGCTGGCGCGGTTTTTCGGAGTCGACGAATCGGAATTCGGGAAAGTGGCGGAATTCCGCGCGTCGAAGGAAAAATCCTATGATCTCGGTCTTAATTCCTATGCGGGCGACTGGGTGGACGTACCGCGTCTGGCGGTAGGGGCCTCGGCAGGGCCAGGCGCCTTGCCGGACGGTGAGGAAGTGTTCGGAACGATCCGGTTTTCGCCGCGATGGCTCCGATCCATGGGGCTGCGGCCGGAAATGCTTTCGGCCATCGTTGTCAGCGGCGATTCGATGGAGCCGGTGTTGCGCGATGGCGACGAAATTCTGGTCGACCGGGACTGGCGTCCGCTGCGCGACGGCATCCATGTCGTCCGGCTCGACGATACGGTTCTGGTGAAGCGCCTGGAATCCGGTCGGGCAGGGTGCATTGCGCTGCTCAGCGACAATCCGGCCTATCGCCCGATCGAATGCGCGCTCGAGGAAATCGAGGTGATCGGCCGCGTCGTCTGGAAGGGCGGACGAATCTGACGGAAGCCGACCCGCGGTTGCATTCCTCCCGGCTTCCCGCCATTTCCGGAAGCATGACCGAAAACCCAGAGCAGCAGCCGATGCGCGTCGGCATCATTCCCGTTACGCCGCTTCAGCAGAACTGCTCGCTGATATGGTGCACCAAGACCATGCGCGGCGCTTTCGTCGATCCGGGCGGGGACTTGCCCAAACTGCGCCAGGCGCTGGAGAAGACCGGCGTGACGCTGGAGAAGATCCTCGTGACGCACGGCCATCTCGATCATTGCGGCATGGCCGGGGTCTTCGCGAAAGAGATGGGCGTTCCCATCGAAGGTCCGCAGGAAGAAGACCGGTTCTGGATCGCCCAGCTCAATGACGACGGCCCGCGCTGGAACATGGAGGCCCATACTTTCGAGCCGAACCGCTGGCTGGAGGATGGCGACAAGGTGACGGTGGGCGAACTGGAGCTCGATGTCGTCCATTGCCCGGGGCACACGCCGGGTCATGTCGTGTTCCACCATGCGCCCAGCAAGTTCGCGATGGTGGGCGACGTGCTGTTCCAGGGCGGGATCGGGCGCTGGGATTTTCCGCGCGGCAATCTGGAGGATCTCGTCGATTCGATCACCGGCAAGCTCTGGCCGCTGGGTGACGATGTGACGTTCGTTCCGGGACACGGCCCGATCAGCACGTTCGGGGACGAGCGCCGGACGAATCCCTATGTCGGTGATGCGGCGCTGGAGCGCGGACTTCCGGCCTGAGTCGCTGCGCTGCAATATATATATGGAAAGGGCGGTGCCGCTGGCGCCGCCCTTTTCGATTCTCAGAACCGTCCAAGCGCGATCAGGACAGCCACCGCAGCGAGGCCGAGCAGGGTAAGTACGGTGAGGAGGACGCCGACGATCCGCAGCGGATTGGGCCTGTCGATGTCCATGCCGAAAGCATGGGCGACGCGGCCGAGCATGAACAGAGATCCGGCGATCGCCAGCCAGGGGCCGCCTTTTCCGGTCATTTCGATGGCCCCAGCCAGGATCAGCACGAAAGGCGTGCTTTCGACGAAGTTGAGCTGGGCGCGCATGCGGCGCGACAGCAGGTCGTGTCCGCCGTCCCCGAACAGCACTTTTTCCTTCATGCGGATCTGCGCGATCCGTACTATATGCCAGAAGGTAATCACGCCCGCTGCCGCCGCGAGGCACAAAGTTGTCTGTAGAATCATGGATCGATTTCCCTCTGGGTGAATTTCGCTTTCATGCGGCGCAGAGGAACGGGTTGCAACTCGTGCGAAATGGGTTATAGGCGCGCCTTCGCAAGCCGCCGGTCCGCGAATACGGTTTCCGGCGGCCTTTTTGACATTCAATTCCAGGAACAGGTGCCGAAATGGCTGTCCCTAAAAGAAAGACCACCCCCTCCCGCCGTGGCATGCGTCGTAGCCACGACGCGCTGAAGGTCGAGGCTTTCCACGAGTGCCCGAACTGCGGCGAGCTGAAGCGCCCCCACAACCTCTGCAACGCTTGCGGCCACTACAACGGTCGTGAGATCGTCGCGGTCGAAATCTAAGACCAAGACGATTTTCGGAGGTTGCCCATGAGTCTGCCGCGTATCGCTATCGATGCGATGGGCGGCGACGAGGGCGTGCGCGTCATGATTGAAGGCGCTGCTCTCGCGCGCCGTCGTCACGATCGCTTCAAGTTCCTGCTGGTCGGTGATGAGCCGCGGATCAAGGCCGCGCTGGAGAACCATCCGAATCTCAGGGCAAGTTCCGAGATCCTGCATACTGATGGCGTCATCAGTGGCGAGGACAAGCCCAGCCAGGCCTTGCGCCGGGCCAAGGGTACCTCGATGGGACGCGCTATCGAGGCGGTGAAGGCGGGTGACGCCGGAGCCGCCGTCAGTGCCGGCAATACCGGCGCGCTGATGGCGATTTCCAAGCTTGCGCTGCGCACGATGCCGGGCATCGATCGCCCGGCGCTGGCCGCTCTGCTGCCGACGCTGGAAGATCATGACCTGGTCATGCTCGACCTCGGTGCCAATGCCGAGTGCGATGCGCGCAATCTCGTGCAGTTCGCGATCATGGGCGCTGCCTATGCCCGCGTCGCCACGGGGCGCGATCAGCCGCGCGTCCGCTTGCTCAATATCGGTACTGAGGAAACCAAGGGCACCGAGGACCTGCGTGAAGCAGCGGCGATGCTCAAGGCATCGGCCGCCGATCTGTCGATCTCCTTCGACGGGTTCACGGAGGCGGACAAGCTCGGCCGCGGCGATATGGATGTCGTCGTTACCGACGGTTTTTCCGGCAACGTCGCGCTCAAGGCCGTGGAAGGCACTGCCCGTTTCGTGGCTGACCTGCTGCGGCGCGGTTTCAGCAGTTCCCTGCGTTCGAAGATCGGCTTCCTGATCTCGAAACCGGCGACCGAGCTGCTCAAGTACCATCTCGATCCCAATAATCATAATGGCGCGGTTTTCCTGGGCCTCAACGGTATCGTGGTGAAGAGCCATGGCGGTGCGAATGCCGCCGGCGTCGCCAATGCCGTGGCGGTTACTGCCCGCCTCCTGGAGGAAAACGTGACCGAGCGGATCTCTGCCGACCTCGCCCGCCTGGGCGGGACGTCTCTGCGCAAGCCCCGCGTCCAGCAAGAGAGCGCCTGATGCTTCGTTCGGTTCTCGTCGGCACGGGTTCTGCCCTGCCGCGTCGTTCGGTCAGCAATGCGGAACTGGCCGAGAAAGTCGATACCAGCGACGAGTGGATCGTCGAGCGTACCGGCATCTCCAATCGTCATATCGCCGCGCCCGACGAGACGACGTCCAGCCTCGCCACCGATGCCGCGCGCAAGGCGATCGAGGCTGCCGGTTTCGAGGCTTCGTCGATCGACCTGATCGTGCTGGCGACGGCCACGCCGGACCAGACTTTCCCGGCCACGGCCACGATCGTCCAGAACAATCTCGGTTGCCGGGGCTGCATCGCCTTCGACGTGGCAGCCGTCTGCTCGGGCTTCCTCTACGCGGTCGGCGTGGCCGATTCGATGCTGCGTTCCGGCATGGCCAAGCGCGCGCTGGTGATCGGTTCGGAAACGTTCAGCCGTATTCTTGACTGGGAAGACCGGACCACGTGCGTGCTGTTCGGCGACGGTGCCGGTGCGGTCGTGCTCGAAGCGCAGGAACAGGGCGAGGAAGCACCGCGCGGTGTTCTCGCCACGCGTCTCCATGCCGATGGCGCGCATAACCAGCTACTCTACGTCGACGGCGGTCCCTCGACCACCGGAACGGTCGGCAAGCTGCGCATGAAGGGCCGCGAAGTCTTCCGCCACGCGGTCGTCAACTTGGCCGAAGTCCTCAAGGAAGTGCTTGAGGAAACAGGGCATTCTCCTGAGGATATCGACTGGCTGGTGCCCCATCAGGCCAATGCCCGCATCCTCGATGCGACCGCGCGCAAGCTCAATCTGCCTGCCGAAAAGGTCGTCATGACCGTCGGTCAACATGCCAACACTTCGGCCGCCTCGGTGCCGCTGGCGCTCGATCAGGCCGTCCGCGATGGACGCATTTGCGAGGGCGACCTCGTGGTGCTGGAAGCGATGGGCGGCGGCTTTACCTGGGGTGCCAGCGTTATCCGCATCTGATTTTCGCCCCATTGCGGAACATCGGCGAAACACTTGCCGGGAACCATTGCTTTTCCCACATATTTTCATAATATTGTTGGAAGGGGGGTTGTCGCAGGAGGGGATGCGGGACTTATGCGCTCCACGGACACGTTGACCAGGGCGGAAATCGCTGAAGCCATCCACAGGAAGCTCGGTCTGTCCAGATCCGAGTCGCTTGCGATGGTGGAAACTATATTGCAGCATATGTCTGACGCCCTCGCAGAGGGGGAGAACGTCAAGATTTCGGGATTCGGAACCTTCCTTTTGCGCGACAAGGGCGAAAGGGTCGGCCGAAATCCGAAAACCGGTGTGGAAGTGCCTATCACTTCGCGCAGGGTCATGACGTTTCGGGCCAGCCAGATGCTGAAGGATCGCATTACCGGCTGATCCGGATTCGGCATCAAGTCGGTGATACGGAGAATTCAGGAATGACGGACTCCATCTTCAACGATGGGAAGGCGCCGGACGCGCTTCGCACGATTGGTGAAGTGACGAAGGCGCTCGGCATTCGCCAGCATGTGCTGCGTTATTGGGAAGAGCAGTTTTCTGCGCTTCAGCCAATCAAGCGCAGCGGCAACCGTCGCTATTACCGGCCTGAAGATGTCGCGCTGATCGCGGGCATCGACAGGCTGGTCAATCGCGAGGGCTATACCTTGCGCGGTGCGCGCATGGCGCTGGAAGGCAATGAGCCGACCGAGATCGTTGTCGCCAGCGCGGCTGAACTTGCGCCAGCGGTTCTGCCGGATTTCGTCGAACAGCAATTGCTGCGGATTCGTTCACGACTGGCCGACGCGCTCGCGGCGGCCTGATTCGAAACCGGCGCGATTTCAGTCGAGAAGCGTCGGCCCCAGTTCGGGGTCGAGGTCGCGCGGGCGCTTCAGATGGACGAGGCGGCCGCCGTTCTCGGTGATCTGGTCCCAGGATTCGATGTCGAGTTCGATCACCGCATAGGCGGCGGTCGGGAACTTTTCCTCCACCATGTCGCGCATGGGGCTGCTGCCGTCGTCTGGCACGAGGTCGAAGATCAGGTCTTCGAGGCCGGGATTGTGGCCCACCAGCATGATCGAGCGGGGATCGCCGGACTGTTCGCGCAGCAGGTCGAGCAGGGTGGCCGAACTCGCGAGATAGATCCGCCGGTCCCACGTCACGGGCGGCATTTCGCCCGCAGCCTCTCCGGCCAGTTCCAACGTCTGGGTGACGCGGACGGCGGGCGAGGCAAGCAGGCGCGTCCAACCCACGGCATGATCGCGGATATGCAGGCCCATCAGGGCGGCGCCCTTGCGTCCACGCTTGTTGAGCGGGCGGTCGAAGTCCCGCAGGCGGGCGTCGTGCCAGTCGGACTTGGCGTGGCGGAAGATTCCAAGCGTTTTCATGCTAGCCCTTAACTGGCGATACTCAGGCGTCCGGTGCGACGGATGGACTTGTCATTCCGTCCTGTTTCTCGCCTTCCCCTGAACCATTCCACGCCACGCGATGCAAGGCCTCCTCCAGCGAAATGCGAAGGACCGGGGTCCCGGCGGGGAAGGCGCTGAGCAGGCGCGACGGGAATGCCGAAGACAGTACCACGAAATGGCCGCGATCACCCTTGCTGCGGATCAGGCGGCCGAACGCCTGCGCGAGCTTGGCTCGGATCAGGCCGTCGTCATAGATCGAGCCGCCGCCCGCCACGCGCCGCGCGCGGTGGAGAATGGTCGGACGCGGCCAGGGCACCTGCTCCATGACGACGAGACGCAGCGATTCGCCGGGAACGTCCACGCCGTCGCGCAGGGCGTCGGTGCCGAGCAGCGAGGCGGCGGGATCGTCGCGAAAGATGTCGACCAGCGTGCCGGTGTCGATCGGATCGACGTGCTGGGCGTAGAGCGGAAGGCCGCCGCGTGCGAGGCGGTCGGCGATGCGGCCGTAGACCGCGCGCAGGCGGCGAATGGCGGTGAACAGGCCGAGCACACCGCCGCCAGCGGCCTCGATCAGCCGTCCATAGGCACCGGCGAGCGCCGGAATGTCGCCGCGCGGTACGTCGGTCACGATCAGCACTTCTGCCTGCGTTGCATAGTCGAAGGGGCTGAGGTGTTCGGAGAGTTTCGGCGCGACGTCGATATGGTTGACGCCGGAGCGGGCGATGGCCTTGTCCCAGCTTTCGCCGTCGCGCAGGGTTGCCGAGGTCATGACAACGCCGTGGGCGGGTTCCAGCACGGTACTGGCGAAAGGCTTCATCGGGTCCAGCCAGTGGCGGTGGATGCCGACATCGTATTCGCGCGCTTCGGAGCGGTCGAGCGCCAGCCAGTCGACGAATTCCGGATCGGCGGGACCGCCGAGGCGGCCCAGCATGGCCTCCCAGGCGAGCAGGATATCGACGCGCCAACCCAGCGACTGGCGCGCGCCCTCGATGCGGGCGCGGCCCGGACCGTCGAGCCAGTCCGGCCCGTCCTCCAGCAGGGCTTCGAGCCGCAGGCCCAGGCGGACGAGGGGCTGGCGCAGTTCGCCCAAGGCCTCGCGCGCGGCTTCGGCCACTTCGACGAAAGAGCCGTCGAGGCCCGCCGCCTCGGTCTCCAGTCCGTAGCCGGCTTCCTGACCGCCGCTTTCATCGCGTGCGTAGACGGCGGCGCGCACGGCCGCGAGCAGGTCCTCGATCGGACCGGACGGTTCGCCTTCGGTCAGGCGTTGCATCCAGCCGTCGCCGGGCAGCGCCTCGGCGGCGGCGCGGGCGGCGTTGATCGCCTTGGCCCCGGCCTCGTCGTAGCTGGCGACATCGGCGAGACGAGCGGAAAGGCCGCGCCGCCGCCCGCGCGAGGCCTTTTCCGGGCCGATCACCCAGCGGCGCAGTTCGATCGCCTCGGTGCCGGTAAGGGCGGCGGCGAAGGTCGAATCGGCGGCATCGAAGACGTGGTGGCCTTCGTCGAAGACGATGCGGGTCGGCCGGGCGGCATGGTCGCGGCCGCGCGCGGCGTTGATCATCACCAGCGCATGGTTGCCGATCACGAGATCAGCCCCGGCGCTGGCGCGGGCGGCGCGCTCGATGAAGCATTTCCGGTAGTGCGGACAGCCGGCATAGACGCATTCGCCGCGCCGGTCGGTGAGCGCGGTGATGCCGCGCTGGCGGAACAGGGTGCCAAGCCAGCCGGGCAGGTCGCCGCCGATCATGTCGCCGTCCTGCGAGTAGGCGGCCCAGCGCGCGACGAGCTGGGCCATGATCGCCGGGCGTCCAGTGAAGCCGCCTTGCAGGGCGTCTTCCAGATTGAGCAAGCAGAGGTAGTTCTCGCGCCCCTTGCGCACGACCACGGGCGGGGTGCCGTCCGCGCGGCGTTCGGGCCAGGCGCGGCGGCTCTCCTTGCGGAGCTGGCGTTGCAGCGCCTTGGTATATGTCGAAACCCAGGTCGTGCCGCCCGAAAGCCCGCTCCAGAGCGAGGCGGGGGCGAGATAGCCGAGGGTCTTGCCGATCCCGGTGCCCGCCTGCGCCAGCACGACATGGGGGCGCCCCGAGGCCTGTCGCGGTGCGAAAGCGGCGGCGGCCTCGGCGGCATAGGCCTGCTGCGAGGGGCGCTGTTCGGCGCTGCTGCCGGTCAGCTGGGCGAGGCGCTGGAGCACCTCGTCCTTTTCGAGGACGATCTGCCGGGGCTGCGGCAGTTCGGCGCTTTCCTCCCATTCCGGCAGCTTGGTGAACAGCCAGCGCTCGGCCCGTTCGGGCTTGGCGATGCGCGGGCCGAGCAGGTTGGCCCAGGGCCAGCGCATCCGCACGAGCGATTGCAGCGAGGTCCAGGCGCCTTCGCGCTCGGACCAGGTCGGGCTTTCGCAGATATCGAGCAGGGCGCCCGCCGCCTCCTGCAGCAGGCGGGGCACATCGGCATCGTCCTGCGGCACGTCGAGGTCGAGCGCCTGGGCGAGGCCCTTCGGCGTCGGCACTACGAAGCGGGCCGGATGCACGAAAGCGTAGAGTTCGAGCAGATCGAGGCCGGACAGGTCCGGGTAGCCGAGGCGCGTTGCCACCAGCGGAGCGTTGAGGATCAGCAGCGGGGTATCCGCCGCCGCCGTGACCGATTCGCCCTTCGAGACCGGGCGCGTATGGCCCGATCCGTCGCGGAGCCAGGAGCCGCCATGGCTGGCGTGGAGGGCAGGAATGGGCAGGGCGGCCATGGTCTCGGTCTTAGGCAAGGCGCGGACAAAAGGGAAACCCTGCAGGCTTCGCTTCCGTCGAAAACCGGTCCTTCGGTTAAAAAATACATCAAGATACATTTTAGGCCCTTGCGATCGGCAATTTAAGATATATCTTGATGCCATCATGAAAAGGATCGAAAACGACATGAGAGATTTCCATTCTCACCGGCGCGGTATGGACCGCGCAGAACGCGGCGAATGCCGTCACCACGAAGATCACGCACCACGCGGAATGCGCGGGCGCGGCGGATTCGGCATGGGGCGCAGTCCGTTTGGCCGCGACGATGACGGCTTCGGCGGCGGCTTTCCGGGTGGCCGAGGGCGTGGTCGCGGTGGTCGCGGCGAAGGTTTTGGCGGTGGATTTGGTGGCGGTCCGGGTGGACCCATGGGGGGCGGACGCCGCAAGCGTCTGTTCGACCAGGCCGAGCTTCAGACCCTGTTGCTCGCACTGATCGCCGAAACCCCGCGGCACGGCTACGACCTGATCCGCGAGATCGAGAACCTGTCGGGCGGCGACTATGCACCGAGTCCCGGCGTGGTCTATCCCGCGCTTACTTATATGGAGGAGTCCGGGCTGATCGCTCCGGCAGCCGATGCAGGCTCGCGCAAGTCCTACGAGGCGACCGAAGAGGGGCACGCGCAGGCTCAGGCCGATGCCGACAAGGCCGAAGCGCTCAAGGCCCGTCTTTCCGCGCTTGCCGAGGCGCGCGAGAAGGTCGACCCGGCACCCGTGCGCCGCGCCATGCATGCGCTGAAGATCGCGATGTTCGACCGTCTGTCGAAGGACGGCGCCAATCGCGAGGTGATCCTCCAGATCGCCGATGCGCTCGACGAGGCGACCCGCAAGATCGAAAGGATCGAAGGATGAGCACCATCACGGCCCGCGTCGCCACGGAAAGCGGCGGCAAATACGTCCGCCAGCTTTGCAAGCACTGGAGCCACAAGCTCCAGACCGAAGTGGACGGCGATACCGGCACGGTGACGTTCCCGAACGCCGTTGCCACCATGGCGGCGGATGGCGAGGGCATCACCATCGCCATCACCGGCGAAAAGCGCGAAGATGTGGAGGGCCTGACCGACGTGGTCGCCCGCCACATCGACCGTTTCGCCTTCCGCGAGGCGCCGCTCGCTTATGATTGGCAGTGGCGGGATGGCTGACCGGCAAGCACCTTCGGCATCCCGAAGGTCGCCTTCCACCGGAGCGTCCGCATAGCCATCCGTCGCCGTCTCCTTCGCGGGGACGACGGATTGGCGCGATGAGGGAGAGGATTTTCGGCGCCGGTACGATGGCCCGATCTCCATGTCCGATCCGATCCGGTTGCGATTTCGCTAGCGGCTCCATTCGGTTTCCTCGCTTCGCCCTTGCGAAATGCGCGCTTTTGGCCAAAGAGCGCTGCCATGACTGAACAAGCCCTGATCGAAGCCGCACGTGTGTCCAAGGCCTGGCCCTTCCAGGAAGCCCAGAAGCTGCTCAAGCGTTATCCGCAGGGCAAACCCGGTGGTGCGCCCGTGCTGTTCGAGACCGGCTACGGCCCCTCGGGCCTGCCGCATATCGGCACGTTCCAGGAAGTTCTGCGCACCACGCTCGTCCGCCGCGCCTATGAAGCGCTGACCGGCGGCGCGCCGACGCGCCTCGTTGCCTTCTCGGACGACATGGACGGGCTGCGCAAGGTGCCCGACAATATTCCGAATTCGCAGGTGCTCGCCGCCAATCTCGGCAAGCCGCTCAGCCGCATTCCCGATCCCTTCGGCACGCATGAGAGCTTCGCGCATCACAACAACGCGATGCTGCGCGAGTTCCTTGACCGTTTCGGCTTCGACTACGAGTTCGTCTCGGCCAGCGACCGCTACAATTCGGGTGGATTCGACACGGCCCTGAAGCGGGTGCTGGAATGCAACCAGGGCATTCTCGACATCATGCTCCCGACCCTGCGCGAGGAGCGTCGCAAGACGTACTCGCCGGTGCTGCCGGTCTCGCCGACCACGGGCGTGGTGCTTCAGGTGCCGGTCGAAGTGCTCGATCCCGCCACCGGCCTGATCCGCTTCACCGACGAGGATGGCTCCGTCGTCGAGCAGTCGGCCTTCGGCGGCAAGGCCAAGCTCCAGTGGAAGGTCGACTGGGCCATGCGCTGGTATGCGCTCGGCGTCGACTACGAGATGTGCGGCAAGGACCTGACCGACTCGGTCACCCAGTCGGGCAAGATCGTGCAGGTGTTGGGTGGTCGGAAGCCGGAAGGCCTGATCTACGAACTGTTCCTCGACGAAAACGGCGAGAAGATCTCCAAGTCCAAGGGCAATGGCCTGACCATCGAGCAATGGCTGACTTATGGCACGGAGGAGTCCTTGGGCTTCTATCTGTTCCGCGAGCCGAAGAGTGCCAAGCAGCTCCACGTCGGCGTGATCCCCAAGGCGGTCGACGAATACTGGCAGTTCCGCGGCAACCTTGCAGGGCAGGCACTGGACAAGCAGCTCGGCAATCCCGTGTGGCACCTGCTGCGCGCGAGCGGCGACGGTGAGGGTGCCGGCGACACCGTGCCGGTGACGTTCTCGCTGCTGCTCAACCTCGTGGGCGTGCTCGGCGCCGATGCGACGGCCGATCAGGTGTGGTCCTACCTCGGCAATTACGTGGCCGATGCCAATCCCGAGGCCCATCCGGAACTCGGTGAGATGGTCCGGGCCGCGCTCGCCACCAACCGCGACTTCATCGCGCCGACCCTCCAGCGCCGCGCGCCCAGCGCGACCGAAGCCGAAGCGCTCAAGGTGCTCGACGCCGAACTGGAAAAGGCCGGACCCGAGGCGAGCGCCGAGGAACTGCAGAACGTGGTCTACGAGATCGGCAAGAACGAGGCCTATCAGTTCGAGAGCCTGCGCGACTGGTTCAAGGCGCTTTACGAGACGCTGCTCGGCAGCCCGCAGGGCCCGCGCATGGGCAGCTTCATCGCCCTTTACGGCGTGTCCGAAACGCGCAAACTGATAGCAGAGGCCCTTTCCCTGACGAATTGAGGGGCGCCCACGAACCGAGGCCGCGGATGCACAAGAACCCCAGGACGCCAGAGGAACTCGCCGAAGAGCTGCTCGGGCGTCGGTTCGACGATCTCGACAAGGAGGACCGGGAGGTCCTCCGCCGCATCGCGACCGGCACCGTCGTCGGTCCCAATGCGGATGAATTGGCCGCGCTTCACGCCACGCGCGGGGACAAGCTGGCGGACCGGGTCGCCGCGGTCGGGGGAAGCTGGGGTTTCATCATCGCTTTCGCGGTGGTGCTGTTCGGCTGGATGCTGCTCAACAGCAGTGTTCTGCAGGCGCTGGGGATCAGGCCCTTCGATGCCTATCCCTATATCTTCCTGAACCTGATGCTCTCGATGCTGGCGGCGATCCAGGCGCCGGTCATCATGATGAGCCAGAACCGGCAGGCCGAGAAGGATCGCATCACCGCGCGGCACGACTACGAGGTGAATTTGCGGACGCAGCTGGAAATTATCCGCCTGCAACGGCGGTTCGATCATCTGATGGAATATCTGGAAACACGGCGCTCTGCCGAAGACGGCGAGCAAGCCTGAAACTTCCCTAGGGCGCCTACTTCCAGGGTCTGGCGCGGAACCACTTCGTCGCCACGTACTTGACGCCGCGCAGGACCGGACGGGCGGCATGCATCGTCAGCGGGTTCGGCGAACCGTCGGGCAGGGCGTTGTTCCAGATCAGCAGCGATCCGGCAGCGGGCACGACCTTGAGGTCGAGGTGGACGAAATCGGTGGTGCCGCCTTCCTCCACGCCGTTGAGATAGACCATCGCCGTCCAGCTGCGCTGACCACCGTTTCGGCTCTCGCGATGCCAGTACGGGGCCTGGGTGTCGAACCAGTCCCAGTGCTCGTGATAGTATTCGCCTTGCTTGTAACGCTGGCCCTGCACGGATTCGCCGTGTCCAGCAGCGATGCCGGTCAGGGTGGCGAGCCTCTTGTCGAGCGCACGGACGATGTCGTCGCGGGGGTCGACGTCGCCCGAGAAGCTGGTGCGGTATCCCTCCCAGTCCTGTTCCTCGACGAGGCGGGAGGGGCAGGCGACATCGTCGATCAGGTTGATGAGATGGCGGCAATGCGCATCGCTGAGAAATTCCGGTGCGCTATAGATTTCCGCACCTTCGACCGCCAGCCGGGACAAGGCGGGATTTTCCGCCAGACGCTCGCGAACGCGGCTGCCCGTCCTTGCCAGAGCGTCGCAGTCGGGATGGGCGGGTTTCATGGGTCCGAGACTAGCCGCCGTTCGGGCGGGATCAATCTGGCCCGGCCACGAAACTGTGGGCGGTTGTTTCGCCGGATGCGAAAAGCCCTCCGGATCGCGGGATCCGGAGGGCTTTGTGATGGTAATTACCAGAAGAAGTCGTAGATCACGTCCACCACTTCGCCGGAGTAAGTGTCCACCAGCAGCACGTCGTCGTAATAGCGGACCCAGCGATAGGGGCCGTAGACCGGCGGCAGACGGTACTGCCACGGGTCGTTGATCCAGTAATTGCTGCCGTAGAACATGGAACCGAGCGAGAAGCCGATGCTCAGGCGACGATACGAGTAGTCGCGATAGGGCGCGTAGTAGCCGCCGATGCGATAGATCGAGCGGTTGCGGTCGCGATAGCGCTGCCAGTCGTAGCGATTGTCGCGGCGCCAGTCGTTGCGGTCCCAGCGGCGGTTGTCGTTACCGGCCCAGCGACGGTCGTCGTTGCGGCGATCCCTGCCCCAGGCGTTCCGATCGGGGCGGTTGTCGTTGTTCCAGCGACGATCGTCGTTACGGCGGTCCCGGTTCCAGGCGCTGTCGTTCGGACGGTTGCCGTTGTTGTCCCAGCGTCGGTCGTTGTCCCGGCGGTCCTTGCCCCAGGCATTGCGGTCGGGGCGATTGTCGTTGCCGTTCCAGCCTGGGCGTCCGTCAGGGCGGTTCTGGTCGGGTCGAACGTCGGGGCGACCCGGTCGATTGCCGACGTTCCCACGGCGATCGTCGTTGCCCGGCCTTGCACCATCGTTCCAGCGAACTTGCGATGTCCAGCTGGGATTGCCTCGGACAATGTCACGATTTGGGTCACGATTTGGGCCGCGATCCGGGCGTTGGGGCTGGCTTGCCTGTTGAGGAGTCTGCGGGCGGGGTTCTCCGCCACGCCAAGCCGATGGCGCCCGCTGGGGCGCTTGCGAACGGGGCATGTCGGGGCGAGGCGCCTGTGGCTGGGCTTGGGGGGCGGGGCGATAGGCGCCTCCGTTACCGCCGAATCTGTCGCCGCCACCGCGACCTTCACCGCGCGCGCGTTCCTGGCGAGGCTCGGCCATGGCGGCGGTGGGAATGGCCAGTCCCGCAGCGGCAACGACCATTGCACCGAGTGCCGCAGCGGAAAGCAGCTTCTTCGCCTTCAGTGTAAGTTCCTTTTTCATTTCCGGTCTCCAAACCGGATTTCCCGCCCGGCGATGGCGGTTCATCCTGGGTCTGTGTCTAGACGAAATGCGCTGTCGGAATGGTGAACCGTGATGGTGCCGTTCATTCAGGTTTGCGTTTCCTTGAATGAACAAAGCCGCCGTCCAGTGGCCCGGACGGCGGCTTCGCTCATTTCAACCGATCGGAAGGATCAGCGCGTCAGCTTCTTGTAGGCCAGACGGGTCGGACGGTCGGCCGCATCGCCAAGGCGGCGGCGCTTGTCTTCCTCGTAAGCCTCGAAGTTGCCTTCGAACCATTCGACATGGCTGTTGCCCTCGAAGGCAAGGATGTGCGTCGCCAGACGGTCGAGGAAGAAGCGGTCGTGGCTGATGACCACGGCGCAGCCCGCGAAGTTCTCGATGGCTTCTTCCAGCGCGCCCAGCGTTTCGACGTCGAGGTCGTTGGTCGGTTCGTCGAGCAGGAGGACGTTGCCACCCTCCTTCAGCATCTTGGCCATGTGCACGCGGTTGCGTTCACCGCCCGAGAGCTTGCCGACGTTCTTCTGCTGGTCGGCGCCCTTGAAGTTGAACGCGCCGACATAGGCGCGGGTCGACATGTCGTGGCCGTTGACCTTCATGTAGTCGAGCCCGTCGGAGATTTCCTCCCAGACGTTCTTCTTCGGGTCGAGGTGATCGCGGCTCTGGTCCACAAAGCCAAGGTGCACGGTCGAACCGATGTCGATCGAACCCTCGTCCGGGGTTTCCTTGCCGGTGAGCATCTTGAACAGCGTGGACTTGCCGGCGCCGTTCGGGCCGATGACGCCGACGATGCCGCCCGGCGGCAGGATGAAGGACAGGTCCTCGAACAGCAGCTTGTCGCCGAACGCCTTCGAGATGCCCTTCACCTCGATGACCTTGCCGCCCAGACGCTCGGGCACCTGGATGACGATCTGGGCCTTGCCGGGCTTGCGGCCGGCCTGGGCTTCCTGAAGCTGTTCGAACTTGCGGATACGCGCCTTCGACTTGGTCTGGCGGGCGGCGGGGGTCTGCCGCATCCACTCCAGCTCGTCCTTGAGCGCCTTCTGGCGGCCGGATTCCTCGCGGTCCTCCTGCTCCATGCGCTTGGCCTTCTTCTCGAGGTAGGTCGAGTAGTTGCCTTCGTATGGGAAGTACTTTCCGCGGTCGAGTTCGAGGATCCAGTCCACCACGTGGTCGAGGAAGTAGCGATCGTGGGTGATCATCAGCACCGCGCCCGCGTATTCCTTCAGGTGGTTTTCCAGCCATTCGACGGATTCGGCGTCGAGGTGGTTGGTCGGTTCGTCGAGCAGCAGGATCGACGGCTTCTGGATCAGCAGGCGGGTGAGGGCCACGCGGCGCTTTTCACCGCCGGACAGCTTGTCGACCGGCCAGTCGCCCGGCGGGCAGCGCAGTGCCTCCATCGCGATTTCAAGCTGGTTGTCGAGCGTCCAGCCATCGACGGCGTCGATCTTGTCCTGCAGCTCGCTCATCTCGGCGCCGAGCGCTTCGAAATCGGCGTCTTCCTCGCCCATTTCCATGCCGATCTGGTTGAAGCGATCGACCATGTCGGCGGTCGCGCGGGCGCCGTCCTTGACGTTTTCGAGCACGGTCTTGGTCGGATCGAGTTCCGGTTCCTGCTCCAGGTAGCCGACGGTGATGTTCTCACCCGCCCAGGCTTCGCCGGTGAAATCGGTGTCGATACCGGCCATGATCTTGATCAGGGTGGACTTACCGGCGCCGTTCGGACCGACGATGCCGATCTTGGCACCCTGATAGAACTGCAGGTTGATGTCGTTCAGCACCGGCTTCGGAGCGCCGGTGAAGGTCTTGGTCATGCCCTTCATGACGAAGGCGTATTGGGCAGCCATCGGTTTCCTCTGGAAATAGGATCTGGATCGGAAAAGTTGCCGCTCGCTCTACAGGGGCGAGGCCCGGTTGCCAAGGGCAGGGCGGGGCCAGCCAAAGCGCGGCATTCCGGGCGGGTTCCTGGCAAGGTGCCGATGTGCAGGAACAGCCCTTCAGGTGAAGCGGAAATTGCAGGCTTTTCAATGTGTCTGAAGAGACTAGGCGTCGGGGCCGTCCCCCGGTACGGACCGGGTGCAACTCTGGCGGTATTGGTGAGATGGAAATACGGCAGGACGATCCCACGGCGCCCTACGTCGCGCAGTTACTGGAATATCACCTTCGCGAGCTGCAGGACGTGATGGCAGAGCATGCCTTCGCGCTCGACGCGAGCGGGCTTTCCGCGCCTGCAGTCACGTTCTGGACGGCCTGGAACGGCGATACCTTGGCCGGCTTTGCGGCGCTCAAGGAACTGGATTCCCGTCATGGCGAAGTAAAATCGATGCGGGCCGCGCCCACCGCGCGGGGTACGGGCGCAGGGCGGGCGCTGCTCTGCCATATCGTCGATATTGCGCGGGCGAGAGGCTATGCGCGCCTGAGCCTGGAAACCGGCACGGCGCCGCTCCATGTCCCGGCGATCTCGCTCTATCGCAGCGCGGGGTTCGTGTCCTGCGATGCTTTCGCCGACTACCAGCCAAGCCCGCATAACCAGTTCATGCGGCTCGATCTCAAGGCCTGACCCGGCCCGAACGACAATCGGGATGGACCGGTTGGCAGGAGCGGCGGGTCGCGTTAGGCAGTTGTCATGCAACGCAGATTCTCCCGCGCGGCGCTTCTCGCCGCCTCTCCGCTCCTCGCTGCCGTTCCGTTTCTGGCGGCTCCCGCACAGGCCGCCCCCACCGAGGGATCGGGCGTCGCCTGGGAGATCGTCGAAGGCCTGACCACCGAGATCGGTGCGCGTCTTGCCGGATCGCCGGAAGAAGGCCAGGCCCGCCTCTGGGCCGAGGCCAAGCTCAATGCGCTGGGGTTCCAGAACGTCAAGATCGAGCCGTTCAAGACGCTCGCCTGGAAGCGCGGCGAAGAACGGGCGAAGCTGACCGCGCCTTATACGCAGACGCTGGCGATCGCCGCGCTCGGCCTTTCTGCGCCGACGCCTGCCAAGGGCATCCAGGCCGAAATGGTCTATTTCCCGACGCTCGATGCCCTGAAGGCGGCGCCGGAAGGCTCGCTCAAGGGCAAGGTCGCTTTCGTCGATCACGCGATGCGCGCGGCGCAGGACGGGTCGGGATACGGTCCTTACGGCGACGTGCGCCGCCGCGGCCCGTCGATCGCCTCGCAGAAGGGCGCTGCGGCTATCGTTATCCGCTCGGCGGGGACGGACAGCCACCGCAATCCGCATACCGGCGTGACCGTCTTCGCCAAGGACGTGGCCGCCATCCCGGCCGGTGCGGTCTCCAATCCGGATGCCGACCTGATCGCGCGCATCGCCAAGCGCGGCAAGCCGATGAAGATCGACCTGACCCTGCTCGGCAAGCCGTTCCCCGATGCGCCTTCGGGCAATGTGATCGCCGACCTGCCGGGCCGCGATCCCTCGCTGCCGAAGATCGTGCTGGCCTGCCATCTCGACTCGTGGGACCTCGCGACCGGCGCGATCGACGACGCTTCGGGCTGCGGCATCGTCACCGCCGCAGCACTGGCCGCGCAGAAGGACGGCAAGACCCTGCGCACGATCCGCGTGCTCTGGGCCGGCAACGAGGAAATGGGCGTCACCGGGGGCGGCAGCAAGGCCTATGCCGAGATGCACGGCAACGAGCCGCACGCCGTGGCGATGGAAAGCGACTTCGGCGCCGACAAAGTCTGGCAGTTCCGCCTGACGCTGGCCGAAAGCAACAAGGCCCTCGGCGAGAAGATCAAGGCGGCGCTCTGGCCGATGGGCATCGTCCATCACGACGGCGCGGCTACCGGCGGGGCGGACGTCTCGGGCATCATCGCCAGGCAGGAACTGGCAGTGGTCGACCTCGGGCAGGACGGCATGCACTACTTCGACCTGCACCACACGCCGGACGACACGCTCGACAAGGTCGATCCGGCCGCGCTCCAGCAGAACGTCGATGCTTGGACGGCGGTGCTGAAGGTCATCGCCAACGAACCCGGCGAGATTGCGCGGGTGCCCGGATCGAAGGGCGAAGGGTAAAGAAAGAGCAGGGGGCCATCGCCCCCTGCACCCCCAAGACTGTCGAGGTAGCGCCCCGCACTATTCGTCGTGCGCTCATGGCTGCGCCGCAGGGAGCGGACAACGAATAGCAGCGCGCAAGATAGCCATTCCGAGGGTCTGGGGGATCATCCCCCAGGACTTCCCTTTTACTTCATCCCCTGAATAAGGCCGTGGACTTCGACCAGCCGCCGCGCCTGTTCCAGATGCAGCAGTTCGGTCATCTTGCCGTCGACGCGGATCGCGCCCTTGCCCTGGTTCTCGGGCAGCGTGAACGCCTCGATCACGCCATGCGCCCATGCGAGGTCGGTTTCGCTCGGGGAGAACACGGCGTTGCAGGGTTCGATCTGTGCGGGGTGGATCAGGCTCTTGCCGTCGAAGCCGAACATCAGGCCCTGCCGCGCCTCGGCCTCGAAAACGGCGAGATCGCGGAACTCGTTGCAGACGCCGTCGAGGATCGTGAGGCCATGGGTGCGTGCGGCGGCGACGGCCATGGCGAGGAAGGGCAGGAACGGCGTGCGACAGGGCGTGAGCTGGGCGCGCATTTCCTTGGCGAGGTCGTTGGTGCCCATGATCCACAGCGACAGCCGCGTGGTGCGGGCCATGGCGGCGATGGCGGGCAGGTTGCCGACGCTCTCGCAAGTCTCGATCATTGTCCAGAGCTGCATCTGCGGTGCTGCATCGGAGAGCGCCGCATCGTAACGCGCGATATCTTCCGGTGAATTGACCTTGGGGACGAGCACCGCGTCGGCCCGTGAGGCGGCGATGGCGGCAAGGTCGGCGGCGCCCCATTCGGTGTCGAGACCATTGACGCGGATGGCGACCTGACGGTGGCCGAAGCCCCCCTCGGCGATGGCGGCGATGGCGGCGGTGCGGGCTTCTTCCTTGGCTTCGGGGGCGACGGCGTCTTCCAGGTCCAGCACGACCATGTCGCAGGGCAGGGTGCGCGCCTTGACGATGGCCTTGGCGTTGGAAGCGGGAAGGTAAAGCGCGCTGCGGCGGGGGCGGTTGTCATGCTCGGAGGCGGTCATGTTTGGGGTTCCTCTCGGTTGCGGGAGGCATTGCGGAGAGGAACCGGCAGGTCAAGGCTGCGGGAATGGCGGGAGGTTTTCGGCAAATAAATTGCATTACGTGTTGCGACAGCGCTGTTGGGTAGTGCAAACGTTTGAGAATTCTTGTAGCGACGCGCCGTCGTTATCGATCGTACCTCCTCCACGATCGATCGCGCGGGCCGGACATGGCCCACGTTGCGACAGCCCTTACGGGTCGCATGCCGTCCCGCGACCGCTTCACAAATAGAAGCGGCGTGGGGCGGTTTTCCCGTCAGGCAGCGGGTTCGGGGCTTTTTTCCAGAATTCGCTCGCTTTCCAGAGCCTTTCTGCGCGGCTGGTCGGCGCGTTCGTCTGCTTGCGGCATCCTGTTGGTCTTTCCCGTTCGAATATGCGGTTCAGCGTGGTTCGGCGCCTTTGAGAAACAACCGCACCGCGTAGCGGACCCGGCGGTCGACATCCTGCGCAGGAAGCTCATTCCCCGAAATCAGGAAACGCACCGGGGCGCTGACGACCATGCTCATGAACACGTTTGCCGAAAGCATCGAATCGTCGATGGCGAGGCGTCCTGCGCGGGTTTCGTCTTCGAGGATTCCGGCGAGAAACCGTACCGTGGGGATTGCGGCAACCTCGTAGTAGGTCTGGAAAATATCCGGGAAGCGATAGGCCTCGGTATTGATGAGGCGTTGCAGTTTCACACCCTCCGGCGTGCCCGCGAGCCGGATGCGCAGCAGGGCTATGCGCACGAGGGTTTCTTCGAGGCTGTCCACGCGGGTCGCTTCGATCGCTGCCGGACCGGCGGCGCGGCGCTCGGTCCCCCGGCGGACGGCGGCGCGGAACAGCGAGGCCTTGTCGGGATAACGGGCATAGACCGTACGCTTGGTCATGCTGACGTCCGCGGCGATGGCCTCGATCGTGGTGGGTTCAAAGCCTTTGTCGAGAAAATGGTCGAAGGCGCAGTCGAGCAGCTGTGCCTGGCGCGCCTGCGCCTGTTCGCGGGTCGGACGCCCGGCGCGGATGGAGGAAGTGGCGGCTGCGATCACTGAGGCTTTCTCGGTCATGTGCCCATTCGACCCGATCGTGCTTGCGCTGCCAAGAGGATCGTGAATAATGAAACTTATAAGGTGCCATTAATCGAGTCGTCGGGATATGTCTATCCAGGTTCGGCGGAGCGAGGTTCATGGGAGAGAATTAATGGGAGATATGGCCGACAAGATGTTGTCGTTTATAGATAAAAGGACGAGATTTGGGTTCAGCGTCAATGACCTGCGTGACACGCAGATCGCCGCGCTCGATGAGCGTTTTCAGGAGCGCAGGGACCGCATCAGGTTGCTGGGCCTGCGGGCTCGCGATGCCGGGATCGATAAAATCGAATCCCTTGCCGACATTGTGCCGCTGCTGTTCCCGCACACGGCCTACAAGTCCTATCCCGAGAGCTTCCTGATGGAGAAGCGGTGGGACAAGCTGACCAAGTGGCTCGGCACGATCTCGGCTTATCCGATCGAAGGGCTGAATCTCGAAGGCATCGAGGCTATCGATGACTGGATCGAGCGGCTGGCGGCGCTGGGCCACTACATTTCCTGCTCCAGCGGCACCACCGGCAAGTCGGCCATGCTGATCGCCTCACAGAAGGACATGGACTGGTCGAAGATCGATACGGTCAACGTTTTTGCCTGGGGTTCGGGCGTGGTGCCGGCGCAGGAACGGGTGATCGTCGGCTGCGCGCCGGTCGCCGCGGTGCCCAAGAACGCCACCATCGCGCAGGCGCAGTATGAAGCGTTTGCCGATCCTTCGGCGCCGCGCTGGCACTATCCGGTGCCGCCGATTACCGTCGGTTCGCTGACCTCGATGGTGGTCATTCGCAAGAAGATCGCCGAGGGCACTGCCCGCCCCGACGAGATCGCTGCTTTCGAGGAAACCTCGGCCGCGCGCGGCAAGGCCGTGGCCGATGCGATCCCGGCGACGGCGCAGTTCATCATCGAGAACCGCCATCGCAAGCTCCAGCTATCTGGGCTGTGGAGCGGGTTGTGGCAGGTCGCCAAGGCCGTGCGCGATGCTGGCTATAGCCGTGCGGATTTCGTTCCGGACAACTCGATCTATGTCGGCGGCGGCTTGAAGCGGGCACAGCTTCCTGATGATTATCAGGACTATGTGTTCGATACCTTCAACATTCCGGAAGGTCGCCACTTCCAGAATTATTCGATGCAGGAACTGAACTCGGGCATGCCCAAGTGCCGCGAAGGCGGGCGCTATCATGTGCCGCCGTGGATCGTGCCGGTGCTGCTTGACAAGCCGGGCGACAACGCGCTGGACCATACTTCAGGTGAAATGGAAGGTCGCGCCGCCTTCTTCGATCTCTCGCTCGACGGGCGCTGGGGAGGGGTGATTACCGGCGACCGAATTTGGCTCGATTACGGCCCTTGCGAGTGCGGAAACCACGGCCCTTCGATCCGCGACAATATAGTCCGCTACGCGGATCTGGAAGGTGACGACAAGATCGGCTGCGCCGGCACGGTCGATGCTTATGTGCGAGGTGTAGCATGAACTCTGCAATGCAAATATCTGAAACAGAAGAACTTGTATCGGCTCCATTCTTCCTGCGCGGCGAGGTGCTGCACGGCACAGATGTGATCCAGAAATCGCGCGATCTCGGCGTGACTTTCGCGACGCCCAGGATACCCTTCGACCGCGCGGTGCCCCCGCGCACCGAAGTGCCGCCGCTGCTCAATGTGCCGCTGGTGGAGATCATCGACTTTCTGGTCGAAACCGGCCAGCGTCTCGTCGCCTCCGACAACGACCATATGCAGGAATGCATAGAGCGGATGTGCCGCACGCATATCCTGCCGCGCGCCGTCGTCGAGAATACCGCGCGCCATGCCGCCGCCTATCTCGACAAGCGCGTGCTGATGGCGGAAGTGGAGCAGAATTTCCCCGATCCCCGCGCGCTCGACGAATGGGTGCCGAAGCAGGACTTCACCGGCCGCAAGAGCTTCGTCCGCGCTTTCGCGCCGCGTCTTATCCACGTGCTACCGGGCAATTCGCCGGGCGTGGCGGTGAAATCGGTAGCGCAGGGTTCGATGGTCAAGGGCATCAACCTGTTCAAGATGAGCAGTGCCGATCCCTTCACCACGGTCGCCATCCTGCGGACCATGGCGGATATCGATGCGAACCATCCGATCGTGCGTTCGATGTCGGCGGTCTACTGGCGTGGCGGCGACGACGCCACCGAGCGCGTGCTCTATCGTCCGCAGTATTTCGACAAGATTGTCGCCTGGGGCGGTGGCGATGCGATCAACAATGTCATCAAGTATCTGGGGCCGGGTCTTCAGCTTGTTTCCTTCGATCCCAAGACCTCGATCTCGTTCGTGGGGCGCGAGGCGCTGGTGGACGAGGCGACCGTCGATCGCGTGGCGGACCTCTGTTCCATTGACGTCATGACGTTGAACCAGGAAGCCTGCGTCGCCAGCCGCTTCCAGTTCGTGGAAGGCAGCAAGGAGGAGGTGGACCGCTTCTGTGAACGCCTCCACTACCACATCGCCCGCCGCGCTGCCGAAAGCGGGGATTTCCGGCCGCTCGATCGCGACATGCGCGAGGCGGTGGATACGATGATGCTTATGGACGACGACTACGGCGTCTGGGGCCGGACAGACGGCAAGGGGCTGGTCATCCGCTCCGAGGAACCGGTCGACTTCCATCCGATCAACAAGACCGCCAATGTCGTGCGCGTGGACAGCCTCGACGAAGCCGTGAAGTGGATCAATGTCGCCACCCAGACGGTCGGGTTCTACCCGTTCGACCGGATGCCCGAGTACCGCGACCGGCTGGCCGCGGGCGGCGCCCAGCGCGTGGTGCATCTCGGTGAGGCAGGGCCTGCGACGATCGGCAACCCGCACGATGCAATGTATCCGCTCCATCGCTTCGTCCACTGGATGGCCCATGAAGACGGAAAGGCCGCCTGACCCGTCATATCGCCTGCGCGGATAGCGGGGCGCGCTGCTTGCCTGCCCCGCGTCTTGCGTTAGTCAGAATGGCGATCACGGCGGCGAGGGGGCCTCGTCAGGCCGACATTCTGGAGGACTGAAAGCACCATGGCCGTTGAAATCCTGCTCCCCAAGATCGGCTTCTCGATGCAAGAGGGCCAGGTGGCCGAATGGCTGATCGCGGACGGCGAGGCCGTCGCTGAAGGCGAACCGCTATTCTCGCTCGAAGCCGACAAGTCCACCAACGAGGTCGAAGCGCCTGCTTCCGGCACCTTGCGGATCGTCGCTGCCGTCGGCGAGACTTACGAAGTGGGCACGGTGCTGGGCTACATCGACTGAGAGGTGAGGCCCGGAAATCGGGGCGGGAAGGGGGCTGGACAGTCCCTTTCCCGAGGTTCAGATTGCCGCCCATGCGCAAGATCCTGCCTGTCGCCGTTGCGGCACTCGCCCTCGCTGTTTCCGCCGGTGCCGCTCAGGCGGCCTTGCCGGTCGGCGCCAAGGCTCCCGCCTTTTCGACGCAGGGCGCCAAGGGCGGCAAGGTGATGTCCTTCGATCTCAAGGCGGCGTTGAAGAAGGGGCCGGTCGTGCTCTATTTCTACCCCAAGGCCTTCACCCAGGGGTGCACGCTGGAAGCCCACGCCTTCGCCGATGCGACCGGTGATTTCGCCCGGTTCGGCGCGACTGTGGTGGGCATGTCGAACGACGACCTGCCCACGCTCCAGAAGTTTTCGACCGAAGCCTGCCGCGACAAGTTCGCCGTTGCCGTGGCGACGCCTGCGGTCATCAAGGCCTATGACGTCGCCCTGAAGCGCGAAGGCGCTCCGGCGGGCATGGCCGATCGCACCAGCTATGTGATCGCGCAGGACGGGCGGATCACGATGGTCCATTCCGATCTCGATTACCGCGATCATGTCAAGCTGACGCTGGAAGCGGTGAAGAAGCTCAAGCACTGAGGCTGATGGCAGGACAGAGCGGGCGCATTCACTTCCTGCCTTGAACAAGTCCCCCATTGGCGCGTAAGAGCGCCCTTTCCCCGCGCGGTGTTCCGCGCGTGCTTTACTTATGCTGTCGCTGCGCTATGCGCGCGCTGTCGCTTCTTGGGAGTTTCAAGTCATGCGTGCCGAAGGGCAGGCCCACATTGCGCGTATCGAGAAGGCCCTCGCGCTGGTCCGCAAGTTCCTCGACTGGGACCGCGCCCTGCGCCGGTTCGACGAGTTGAACGCGCGCGTCGAAGATCCCACGCTTTGGGACAAGCCCAAGGAAGCCGAAGCGGTGATGAAGGAACGTCGCCGCCTCGAAGCCTCGATCGGCGCGGTGAACGAGATCAGCCGCGAGATGCAGGACGCCGTCGAGTTCGTCGAACTGGGCGAGATGGAAGGCGACGAGGATACCATCAACGAAGGTATCGCGGCGCTGGCCGCGCTGGCCGAGCGGGCCGACCACGACAAGGTGACCGCGCTGCTTTCGGGCGAAGCCGATTCCAACGACACCTACCTTGAAGTCCACGCCGGTGCCGGCGGCACCGAGAGCCAGGATTGGGCCGAGATGCTCCAGCGCATGTATACGCGCTGGGCCGAGCGTCACGGCTACAAGGTCGAACTGGTGGATTACCACGCCGGTGAAGCCGCGGGCATCAAGAGCTGCACCCTGCTGATCAAGGGCGAGAACGCCTATGGCTATGCCAAGACCGAGAGCGGCGTCCACCGCCTGGTCCGCATCAGCCCCTATGACAGCTCGGCGCGTCGCCACACCAGCTTCTCGTCGGTCTGGGTCTACCCGGTGATCGACGACAGCTTCGAGATCGACATCAACCCTTCGGACCTGAAGATCGATACCTATCGCGCTTCGGGTGCGGGCGGCCAGCACGTCAACACCACCGACTCGGCGGTGCGTATCACCCACGCGCCTTCGGGTATCGTCGTGGCGAGCCAGATCGACCGTTCGCAGCACAAGAACCGCGAAATCGCGATGGGCATGCTGAAGGCACGCCTGTTCGAGGAAGAGATGCGCAAGCGCGAGGAAGCGGCGAGCGCGGAACATGCCTCGAAGAGCGATATCGGCTGGGGCCATCAGATCCGTTCCTACGTTCTCCAGCCCTATCAGCAGGTGAAGGACCTGCGCACCGGCGTGGTTTCCACTGCACCCGGTGACGTGCTCGACGGCGCACTCGACCCCTTCATGGCCGCCGCGCTTTCGCAGCGCGTGACCGGCGAGAAGGTCGAAGTGGAAGACGTCGACTGATAGTGGGAACGGCCCGACTTCGGCATGACTTTGCCAAGAGCGGGCCGAACCGCTAAAGGGCCGCATGGGCTTGTCCTTCCGCCTTTCCTGTCGCGCCGCGCTGATGGCTTCGACGCTCGCTTTCGGGCTGACCATCGGGGGCTGCCACCGCGAGCGGGCGGACGAATCGCGTCCCGAGAGCGTGCGGGCCTTTCCGGTGGCGGATCGTCCGGTTTCCCGGACCCCCGACGGTGCCGTCGGCACCGAAGTCCAGCGCGACAGCCTGAACGAAGCGCAAGTCGTGATGGACCTGGCCCGGATCGAGCCGGGCATGAGCGTGGCCGATCTCGGCGCGGGCGAAGGCTACTACACGGTGCGCCTGGCCCAGCGCGTGGGCACCAAGGGTCGCGTGCTGGCCGAGGATATCGACCGCGAGGCGAACGAGCGGCTGGGCAACCGCGTCATACGCGAGGAACTGGAGAACGTCTCCATCAAGCTCGGCACGCCGGACGACCCCAAGCTGCCGGAAAACAGTTTCGATCGTGTCTTCCTGGTCCATATGTACCACGAGGTCGCCGAGCCTTACGCTTTCCTGTGGCACTTGCGCCCGTCGCTCCGCCAGGGCGGACGGGTGGTCGTGGTCGACGTCGATCGGGCCAGCGACAGCCACGGCATTCCGCCGCAACTGCTTTTCTGCGAATTTGCGTCCATGGGGTTTCGCCTGACGGAATTTGTCCGTAAGCCGGAGCTCCAGGGCTACTACGCACAGTTCGAGGTTGCTGGTCCAAGGCCGGAACCGGAAAACATCGTACCTTGCCGGATATCCGGCAACACCATGACGCAAAAGTAGTGCGTCAGTAGCACAGGGCGTATACAGGGCCGCTGAACCGGCGTGCCACGCGCCGGGGGAAAGACGAAAGAGAAGATGGGTTTCAAGGGTCTCAAGCCGATTGTCTATGGTGGACGCGAAGTCTGGCCGCTCGTCGAAGGCGGCAAGGGCGTTGCCGCGACCAATCACATGAGCTCGGGCGCCTGGGCGGCGGCCGGCGGCATCGGTACGGTCAGCGCCGTCAATGCCGACAGCTATGACGCCGAAGGCAAGATCGTCCCGCAAGTCTACAATGCCCTGACCCGCAAGGAGCGGCATCAGGAACTGATCGACTATGCCATCGACGGCGCGGTCGAGCAGGTCCGCCGTGCCTACGAGATTTCGAACGGCAAGGGCGCGATCAACATCAACGTCCTGTGGGAAATGGGCGGCGCCCAGACCATCCTCGAAGGTGTTCTGGACCAGACCCGCGGCATGGTCACGGGCGTGACCTGCGGTGCGGGCATGCCCTACAAGCTGTCCGAGATCGCGGCGCGCTTCAATGTAAACTACCTGCCGATCGTCAGCTCCGGCCGCGCTTTCCGCGCGCTGTGGAAGCGTGCCTATCACAAGGTTCCCGACCTGCTGGGCGCGGTGGTCTACGAGGATCCGTGGCTGGCGGGCGGGCATAACGGCCTGTCGAACGCCGAAGATCCGCTCAAGCCGGAAGATCCCTATCCCCGCGTCAAGGCGCTGCGCGACACCATGCGCGCAGAGGGTATTGCCGATAGCGTTCCGATCGTCATGGCCGGCGGCGTATGGTTCCTGCGCGACTGGGAGAACTGGATCGACAACCCGGAACTGGGCTCGATCGCGTTCCAGTACGGCACCCGTCCGCTGCTCACGCACGAAAGCCCGATTCCGCAGGCGTGGAAGGACCATCTGCGCACGCTCGAACCGGGCGACGTGCTGCTTCACCGCTTCTCGCCGACCGGGTTCTATTCCTCGGCCGTGCGCAATCCGTTCCTGCGCAATCTCGAAGCGCGTTCGGAGCGACAGATTCCCTACTCGAAGGTCGAAGCGGGCGAGCACACCGTGCGCCTCGATGTCGGCGTGAAGGGCAAGAACTTCTGGGTCGCCCCCAAGGACCTCGACCGTGCGCGTGCATGGTCGGCGCAGGGCTTCACCGACGGCCTGCGCACGCCGGACGACACGATCATCTTCGTCAATCCGGCCGAGCGTGACGAGATCCGCAAGGACCAGGCCGACTGCATGGGCTGCCTGTCGCACTGCGGCTTCTCCTCGTGGAAGGACCACGACGACTACACCACCGGTCGCCTCGCCGATCCGCGCAGTTTCTGCATCCAGAAGACGCTCCAGGACATCGCCCATGGCGGTCCGATCGACGAGAACCTGATGTTCGCGGGCCATGCCGCCTACAAGTTCAAGCAGGATCCGTTCTACTCGAACGGCTTCACCCCGACGGTGAAGGAACTGGTCGACCGCATCCTGACCGGCGATTGATCGTTTCGGTCTTGCAGACAAACGGAAAGGGCGGCTCCAGGGCCGCCCTTTTCATTCCTGGAGGGGCAAGGGCTATCGAGCCGCCTGCGGATTGTCGGCGGGAAGCGCGCGGCAGATACGGTCGCGACCGGAGCGCTTGGCCTCGTAGAGTGCCTCGTCCGCGAAGTGCAGGGCCGCTTCGATATCCTCGCCGCTCCAGCAGCAAAGTCCGGCGGAGAAAGTGATCGGACGCCCGTCGACCGTGCCGATCGGTTCCTCCCGCATGCGCGCGGCGATCCGGGCGAGCGTCCAGTCGGCCTCGTCCTCGATGCATTCGTGGAACAGGATCGCAAATTCTTCGCCACCCCAGCGGGCGACCATGTCGGCGCGGCGGATTTGCGAGGAGAGGCGGTCGGCGAAAGCGCAAAGCACTCGGTCGCCTTCGTCGTGACCGAGCTTGTCGTTGACCTGCTTGAAGAAGTCGATGTCGACGATGGCGACGCAGCCGCGGCGCTGGTCGGCGGGGAGGGCGTTCAATTGTTCCAGGAAGCCGCGGCGGTTGGCGACGCCGGTCAGCGGATCCTCCAGCGCGGCGATACTGAGGTCTTCCATCTGCGCGCGGGTGGCGGTGGCGGCGCGGTGGACGCCGGCATAGAGCGTCTGGATCACGTCTCCCACTTCGGGAAGCGCGGTGCCGTCTTCCTCGCTGCGGTTGAGTGCATCGGCCAGAGCATGGATCGGGTTGAGCAGGGCGCCGATGCCGTAGAGTGCCAGCCCGGTGCCGATCACGGTCGCCAGCGTCAGCAGGACGAATTCGAACAGGGCTATGCGTCCGGTAGATAGGCCCCAGGCGCAGTAGCCCAGCAGGGGAAGATGCGTGGCAACGAAGCAGAGGGCAAACAGCCTCAGTCGCAGCGAACGCGGGAAGATGAACGACGTCGCGAGATAAAACTGCATAGGCATCCCGGTTGTTATTGGATTTCCCGGGAAAATTGGCCGCGTCTCTAAACGGTTCCTAAAAAAATACCGTTAATTTGCGTACGCAAGGTGAGCCGTGCGGCGGCCATGATCGGCTGTGTCACTGTGTGTGCAGTGAACATAACGAAAAGGGCGGGGATTCGAAAACCCCCGCCCCAATCGATTTAAATTTGCCTCTCGCTTCAGGCGCGCACTGTGTTGGCGGCGCTGAGCACGGCGCGGACGCTGGCCGTCGCCACGTCCTCGTCGATGCCGACGCCCCAGACAACGCGGCCCTCCGGCGTTACGCATTCGACATAGGCGGCGGCGCGGGCGTCGGTGTGCTGGCCCATCGAGTGCTCGGCATAGTCGCGCACGTCGATGGTCACGCCGAAGCTCTCCGCCAGCGTGGCGGCGACCGAGGAGATCAATCCGTTGCCGCGTCCCGACACCGACTGTTCCTGGCCGTCCACGCCGATCTTGCCGGCGAAGACGCGGGTGCCGTCGGCGGCCTTGGCTTCTTCCCAGTCGATCAGCTGGAAGTGCTGCGGGTCGTCGATGCGGTAGGTCTTGCGGAACACGTCCCAGATGTCGGCGGCCTGGAGTTCGCGGCCCAGTTCATCGGCCAGTTCCTGGACGTGCTTCGAGAAGTGCGCCTGCATGCGCTTGGGCAGCTTGAGGCCCTGGTCCTGCTCGATCACCCAGGCGAAGCCGCCCTTGCCCGACTGCGAGTTGACGCGGATCACCGCCTCGTAGTCGCGGCCGAGATCGGCGGGGTCGATCGGCAGGTAGGGTACGGCCCAGATCTGGTCATTGCGCTTTTCCTGCGCGGCGAAGCCCTTCTTGATGGCGTCCTGATGGCTGCCCGAGAAGGCGGTGAACACCAGTTCGCCGCCATAGGGATGGCGCTCGGCGACCTTGAGCTGGTTGCAGTATTCCACCGTCTGGATCACTTCGTCGATGTCCGAGAAGTCCAGTTCCGGGTTCACGCCCTGCGTGTACATGTTCATCGCCACGGTGACGAGGCAGCAGTTGCCGGTGCGCTCGCCATTGCCGAACAGGCAGCCCTCGACGCGGTCGGCGCCGGCCATCAGGCCCAGCTCGGCGGCGGCGACGCCGGTGCCGCGGTCGTTATGGGTATGCAGCGAGATCACCGCCGATTCGCGGTTCGGCAGATTGCGGCAGAAATACTCGATCTGGTCGGCATAGACGTTGGGCGTCGCTGCCTCGACCGTCGCGGGCAGGTTGAGGATGATCGGATTTTCCGGCGTCGGCTGGAGAATGTCCATCACCGCCTCGCAGACCTCGATCGAGAAATCGAGTTCGGCGGTCGAGAAGGTTTCCGGCGAATATTCGAACTGCCATTTGGTGCCCGGATACTTGGCCGCCTGGTCGCGCAGGATCTTGACGCCGCTGGTCGCGATGGCCTTGATCTCGTGCTTGTCCATGCCGAACACGACATTGCGCCACAGCGGCGAGACCGCGTTGTAGAGATGGACGATCGCGGCGTGGACGCCTTCCAGGCTCTCGAACGAGCGGGTGATCAGGTCTTCGCGCGACTGGGTCAGCACCTGCACCAGCACGTCTTCGGGAATGCGGTCGTTCCTGACCAGGCCGTTGATGAAATCGAACTCGGTCGCGCCCGCGCTGGGGAAGCCGACTTCGATTTCCTTGAGGCCGACCTTGACCAGCAGGTCGAAGAAGCGGTTCTTCTTTTCCGCGCCCATCGGGTCGATCAGCGCCTGGTTGCCGTCGCGCAAGTCGGTCGAGAGCCAGCGCGGCGCCTTGGTGATGACCTGCGAGGGCCACTGGCGGTTCGGCAGGTCGATCTGCGGGAAGGGGCGGTACTTGACCGAGGGGTCTTGCAGCATGGTCATGGGTAATCTCGCTCGGAAAAACTTCTTCGGTTAAAGGCTTGCCGGTCCATATTCAGACCGGTCTTTCCGGGTCCCCTTGAGCGCCGAGCGCGCCGCAGGACCGACGCGTCACCTCACGCCCAAGGGCGGGTAAGTCGCAGGGTAAGGCCTAGAAGAAGGTTCATTGCCGCAGCCTATGAGCATTCGCGCTATCGATGTAAAGCAAAAACGCCTCCTTCTTGCGCCGCGTGCGGTGAAGCGCGCAAGGAAATTGCCATCAGCTATCGGCGGGCGGAACCCTGTCGAGGAACAGGCGATCGAGCACGCTCCAGGGCAGCATCCAGAACACCGCGACCAGTGCCGCGCAGGCGATGCCGAGCCAGGGCGACAGCAACGTCAGCGGAATGCCGAGGGCATAGACCGCCGAAGCGGCAAGACCCTTGCGGTGCGAGGCCTTGTGGTAGCGGCGGCTTGCGACGGTTCGCGTGCCGGTGGCAGCGACCCGGCCTTGCAGCAGGACATAGGCGAGGGCGGGAGTCAGCATCGTCGCCAGATAGAGCAGTGTGGCCGCGCGGCTGAAGTGATGTTCGCCGAGGTAGGCGGTCGAGAACGGGATCAGCGAGAGCGTGAACAGCAGCAGCATGTTCGACCACAGCAGTCCGCTCGTCACGACCCGCGCATGGCCTAGCAGGCGGTGGTGATTGACCCAGTAGATCGCGACGTAGGCATAGCTCAACACATAGGCGATGAAGATCGGCCAGAGCTGCCAGAGCGCCGTCAGCCCTTCGGTGACCGGGGTCTTCAGTTCGAGCACCATGATGGTGATGATGATGGCGAGCACGCCGTCGGAAAACGCCTCGACGCGGGCAAGGCCGTCCTCGCGTTCGATATCGTCAGCTTCGTTCATCCGGGGCTCCGTTACATTCCAGCAACGGTGCTTGGCGGAGCGGAGCGCCCGGATCAAGATGTCAGATGGTATGGATCAGGTGCAGGTGAAACCGGTGATCTTGCCGTCTTCGCCGACCTGGACGTTCAGGCGGTCCGGACGATAGTCCATGGTGACGGCGGTGCCGGGGCGGATCACCCGCATCGGCTTGTCGCCGCGCCAGGCGGTGATCTTCGCGATCACGTCGTCGCTGGCGGGTTGGCCGACGTAGGACGCGAGTTGATCGGCGCCGCAGCTTGGCTCCATCGATGGCGGCGGCGGGGTTGCCTCGGCCACTTTGTCACTCCCGGTGCTGGCGCAGGCCGAAAGGGCAAAGAGGGCCGTGGCCAGGGTGATAGTCGCGGTGATTCTGGTCTTCATGGCGATCTCCTTTCGGGCGGTCTCTGGACTGCGCTTATCGCGCAGTCGCCGTGAATGGTAGATTGCGCAGAGAGTTACTGCTTCTCGAAAGCGGCGTTGATGACCAGCACGGTCTCGTCCGAGACGAGCGGCACGTACTTGGACACGCCAAAGTCCGAACGCTTGATGAGCGCGCGGCCGAGGAAGCCGATCGAATCCTTCTTGTTCATCGGGTTCTGCGCTGTGCCGAAGAAGCGGGCCATGATCGTGATCGGCTTGCTGACGCCGTGGAGCGTGAGCGTGCCGTCGATCGAAGCGGCGTCCGGTCCGCGCGGGGTCACCGAGGTGGCGACGAACGTGGCCGTGGGGAACTTGGCGGCGTCGAGCCAGTCTGCGCTGCGCAGTTCCTCGGTCAGCTTGTCGCTGGTGGTCTGGACCGAAGCGACCGGGATCGTGACGCTGAGCTTGGTGGCCGAGAGCTTGTTCGGATCGAGCGTCAGCGAGCCGCTGGCGCCCGAGAACGTCCCCGCGAAAGGCGAGATGCCCATGTGCGAGACGCTGAAGGTGACTTGCGTATGGGCTGGCTCGACAGCGTAAGTCCCGGCTTTGACGTCGGCGGGGGTGCCCGATCCGTGAAGCATTTCCATGCGCTCGCGCCCGCCGCCGGGGCCGCCCGGTCCGGGTTGGGCAATGACGGGGGCCGCAAGCGCGGCGGCGGCAACCAAGGCGAAGGCGATATGTGGTCGGCGCATCGGGTCTGCTCCTGAACAAAAGAGGCGGCGCATTTCTGCGCCGCCTCGGATGTTTCGTCAAACGCCAAAGCGCTTGGTCAGATCTTAGTTCTTCGCCTTGTCCACCAGCGCGTTGGCGCCGATCCAGGGCATCATGGCGCGCAGCTTCGAGCCGGTTTCCTCGATCGGGTGACGCTTGGCGGCGATGCGCGAAGCCTTCAGTTCCGGCTGGCCGGCGCGGTTGTCGAGCACGAAGTCCTTCACGAAACGGCCCGACTGGATGTCTTCCAGAACGCGCTTCATTTCCTTCTTGGTCTCTTCGGTGATGATGCGCGGACCGGTCTTGATGTCGCCGTATTCGGCGGTGTTCGAGATCGAGTAGCGCATGTTGGCGATGCCGCCTTCATACATCAGGTCGACGATCAGCTTCAGCTCGTGGAGGCATTCGAAGTAGGCCATTTCCGGCGCGTAACCGGCTTCCACCAGCGTCTCGAAACCGGCCTGGACCAGCGCGGTGGTGCCGCCGCAGAGCACGGCCTGCTCGCCGAACAGATCGGTTTCGCATTCCTCGCGGAAGTTGGTTTCGATGATGCCCGAACGACCGCCGCCGACGCCCGAGGCATAGGCGAGCGCGACGTCCTGTGCGTTGCCGGTCACGTCCTGGTGGATCGCGATCAGGCAGGGCACGCCGCCGCCCTTGACGTATTCGCCGCGAACGGTGTGGCCCGGACCCTTGGGGGCGATCAGGAACACGTCGATGTCGGCGCGGGGCTCGATCAGGCCGAAGTGGACGTTGAGGCCGTGGGCGAAGGCGAGGGCCGCGCCGGGCTTCAGGTTGTCATGGATGTCGGCGGCGTAGATCGCGGCCTGATGCTCGTCGGGGGCGAGGATCATGAGCACGTCGGCCCAGGCGGCCGCTTCGGCGTTCGGCATCACCTTGAAGCCGGCGCTCTCCGCCTTCTTGGCCGAGGCCGAACCTTCGCGAAGCGCGATGGCGACGTTCTTGACGCCCGAATCGCGCAGGTTCTGCGCGTGGGCGTGACCCTGGCTGCCGTAGCCGAGGATCGCGACCTTCTTGTCGGCGATCAGGTTGATGTCGCAATCGGCGTCGTAATAGACCTTCATTGTAGTACCCTTTCGACGGCCCGTTCCCTTGAGATGGGGCCTATATTGATATGCGCCCTGCGGCGCGTGGTTCGTTGGCTCCGACAGCGTATGCCGGAGGATGTGTTAGGCTTCGTGCGGCCCGCGGATCATCGCGACGATGCCGGTGCGGCCGACTTCGACAAGGCCGAGGTCGCGCATCAGCTGCACGAAGGTATCGATCTTGTCCGGCGCGCCGGTGAGTTCGAAGATGAAGCTGCCGGTCGTGGTATCTACCGCCTTGGCGCGGAAGATATCGGCCAGACGCAGCGCCTCGACGCGCTTTTCGCCGAGACCGGCCACCTTGATGAGCGCCAGCTCGCGCGCGACGTGCGGGCCGACTTCGGTGAGGTCCACCACCTTGTGCACCGGCACCAGGCGTTCGAGCTGGGCGTGGATCTGGTCGATCTGGCTTGGCGGGCCATGGGTGACGATGGTGATCCGGCTCACCGCATGGTTCTCGGTGATGTCGGCCACGGTCAGGCTGTCGATGTTGTAGCCGCGGGCGGTGAACAGGCCGGCGATCTTGGCGAGAATGCCCGCCTCGTTATCGACGGTGATGGTGAGGACGTGGCGTTCCTCGGCCTCTTGCTTGATGTGCATCATGATATGTCTTTCGGATCCTGCTTGCGCGTTCTCAGACCAAAGCCTTGGCTTCGTCGTCCATCGTGCCGGCGACGGTATCGCCGTAGAGGATCATGTCCGTATGGGCCGCACCCGAGGGGATCATCGGGAAGCAGTTCGATTCCTTGGCGACGAGGCAATCGACGATGACGGGGCCGTCGTAGTCGATCATCTCCTGGATGCCGGCATCGAGCTGGCTTTCGTTCTCGATGCGGATGCCCTTCCAGCCATAGGCCTCGGCCAGCTTCACGAAGTCCGGCAGGCTGTCCGAATAGGACTGCGAATAACGGCTCTCGTACGTCAGCTCCTGCCACTGGCGGACCATGCCCATCCACTCGTTGTTGAGGATGAAGATCTTCACCGGCAGGCGGTACTGGGTGGCGGTGCCCAGTTCCTGGATGTTCATCTGGATCGAGGCGTCGCCTGCGATGTCGATGACGAGGCTGTCCGGATTGCCGAGCTGTGCGCCGATCGCGGCGGGCAGGCCATAGCCCATCGTGCCGAGACCGCCCGAGGTCAGCCATTTGTTCGGACCGAAGAAGTGGAAGTACTGCGCCGCCCACATCTGGTGCTGCCCGACTTCGGTCGAGATGACCGGGTCCTTGTCCTTGGTCAGCTCAAACAGGCGCTGGACCGCAAGCTGCGGCATGATCGCCTTGTTCGAGAGCGGGAAATAGAGGCTGTTCTTGCCGCGCCATTCCTCGACACGGGCCTTCCACGGCGCGAGGTCCTGGCCCTTGCGGTCGCCCCAGAGCGTCAGGATCTGGTCGAGCACGGTGGCGCAGTCGCCGATGATCGGCAGGTCGACGCGGACCGTCTTGTTGATCGAGGCGCGATCGATGTCGATGTGGATCTTGGTCGAGTTCGGCGCGAAGGCGTCGAGGCGGCCGGTCACGCGGTCATCGAAGCGGGCGCCGATGCAGACGATCAGGTCGGCCTGGTTCATCGCCAGGTTGGCCTCGTAAGTCCCGTGCATGCCCAGCATGCCCAGCCAGTCGGCATGGTCGGCCGGGAAGGCGCCGAGGCCCATCAGCGTCGAGGTGACGGGCGCGCCGGTCTTCGCCTGAAGCTCGCGCAGCAGTTCGGTCGCGCGCGGGCCGGAGTTGATGACGCCGCCGCCGGTATAGAGCACCGGAGCCTTGGCCTTGGCGATCAGGTCGACGGCCTGCGCGATCTCGTCCGCCGTGCCTTCGGTGCGCGGGGCATAGCGCTGGCGGCGCTGCGTCGGCGTGTCGTTCCAGACGGCACTGGCGATCTGGACGTCCTTGGGGATGTCGATCAGCACCGGCCCCGGACGGCCCGAGGTGGCGATCTGGAATGCCTCGTCGATGGTCGCGGCGAGGTCGGCCGGGTCCTTCACCAGGTAGTTATGCTTGGTGCAGTGGCGCGAGATGCCGACGGTGTCCGCTTCCTGGAACGCGTCCGAACCGATCAGCGCGGTCGGGACCTGGCCGGTGATGATGACCAGCGGAATCGAATCCATAAAAGCGTCGGCAATGCCGGTGATGGCATTGGTCGCGCCGGGACCGGAGGTGACCAGAACGACGCCGGGCTTGCCGGTCGAACGCGCATAGCCTTCGGCAGCGTGAGCCGCGCCGGCTTCGTGACGGACCAGGATGTGCCGAAGTCGCTCGTCGCCGAATAGAGCATCGTAGATCGGTAGCACGGCACCGCCGGGATAACCGAATACGAATTCGACCCCCTGCTTGACCAGGCTTTCGACCAGGATGTTCGCGCCGCTGCGCTCTTCCGTCACAACACTTTCCTTTTCCGACTCGTGGGCGTTTCCCGAGGGACGGGCTGCCCTTCGAATATTGCGCGCCGATGGCGACGCGCATCACCAAAAAACTACAGTTCGCTTCTGGACGAACTATAATGAAACCGACCCGACACGACGGGCGCCGTGCCGGGTCCTCCCTCTCCTACCTGCATACTTTCATCAGCAGGTGAGGGCGCTCTAAGGGGACGAAAATATTACGTCAACCCCATAATCTGAAATAATCTATCTCTGAGTGATTTTTCGTCGAAATATTCGAACTCAAGCCTTGTCCAATCTTGCGGCGGCTGGTGGCGTAGCCAGGTGAACTGACGCTTGGCGTAATTGCGCGTGGCCTGCGATCCGCGGGCTATCGCCTCCGCCAAAGAGGTTTCGCCGCGCAGCACGGCGGCAAGCTCGGGAACGCCGATGGCACGCATCACCGGCCAGTCGGGGTCGAGGTTGCGGGCGAGCAGCGCCTCGACTTCGGAGAGGGCGCCGCGTTCGATCATGCGCTGGAACCTCAGGTCGCAGCGGGCATAGAGCGCCTGCCGTTCGGGCAGGAGGATGGCGGCGCGAACCGCGACATCGCCGCCGATCCCGCCGCTGGTCTGCGCCTGCCAATGGGCGATCGGCAGCCCGGTCGAGCGCACGACTTCGAGCGCGCGGGCGATGCGGGTGGTGTCCGCCGGAGCAAGGCGGGCGGCGCGTTCGGGGTCTTCGATTTGCAGCGCCGCATAGGCCTCGGCAACGGGCAGGGCGCGCACCGCCTCGCGGACTGCGGCATCGATGGGCGGGACCGGCGCGATGCCGTCCAGCAGGGTTCGTATATAGAGTCCGGTGCCGCCGACGAGCACAGGCACGGCGTGCTCGGCATGGATCGCGGCGATGGTCTCGCGCGCGGCGCGGGCCCATTCGGCGGCGGAGCAGGTCTCGGTGCCGTCCCAGGCGCCGAACAGCCGGTGCTCGATACCGCCCATTTCTTCCGGCGTGGGGCGGGCGCTGAGCACGGTCAGGTCGGCGTAGACTTGCGAGCTGTCGGCATTGACCACGACGGCCCGCTGTCCGCGCCGTTCGAGTTCCTGCGCCAGCGCCACGGCACAATCGCTCTTGCCGCTGGCGGTCGGCCCTGCGATGAGCGCGAGCGGCGGCTTGTGTCCCGCGGACGCGTCGCCGGTGGAATTTTCATACGCAGCTTCAAGGGAATTCGCAGTGCTCATTGCGCGGCTGATAGCAGAACCGGACCACCTCTCGGCAAGAATCGATGCGGCCCGTGCCGAAATGCAGGAAAGCGGCGTGCGGCTGGCCTCGGCAGCGATGCTCGACTTCTGCGGCAAGACCATGCAGATCGCCTCGCCCGACGAGGATGCGGCGGCGCTGCGCAAGGCGCTCGACGACCATTTTTCGCCGACCGACGGCCTTGTCTGCGATCATGAGCCGACGATCCCCGGCCTGTTCATCTCCGACATGGATTCGACCATGATCGGCCAGGAATGCATCGACGAACTGGGCGATTTCGCCGGTCTCAAGGACCGCATCGCCGAGATCACCGAGCGGGCCATGCAGGGCGAACTCGATTTCGAACAGGCCCTGCGCGAGCGAGTCGGCCTGCTCAAGGGCTTGTCGGTCGATGCCATCGAGGAATGCCTTGCCAGCCGCATCAAGCCGATGCCCGGCGCGCGGACGCTGGTGGAGACGCTGAAGAAGTTCGGTTGCCGCACCGTGCTGGTAACCGGCGGCTTCCACCACTTCGCCGATCCTGTCGCGGCCTCGCTCGGCTTCGAATATGTCGTCGGCAACCGGCTGGAAGTCGTGAACGGCAAGCTGACCGGCGGCCTTGCCGGGCCGATCGTCGACAGTTCAGTGAAGAAGGCGACTCTGCTGGCCGAAGTCGAGGCACTGGGCGGTAACGTCACCAGCCTTGCCACGGGCGACGGGGCCAACGACATTCCGATGCTGGAAGCGGCGACTTACGGTATCGCCTATCACGCCAAGCCCAAGGCCCGCGCCGCGGCCAACGGCTGGGTCGACCAGGGCGACCTTACCAGCGTTCTGCGCCTGCTCGGCATCGACGAGCAGGAATGGGTTCAGGCATAGAGGAGCGAGATGCGATGGCCGGGCGAGATTCCTTCCTGAACCGGCTGTCGCACCCGCGCTATCTTCTGTTTCTCGGGGTTCTGGCAGTCTCGCCCTGGCCGCTGCTGGCGATGATGCCGGTGGTCGAGGCGGTCGTTACCGCCTTCGATCTCGCTGTCATCGTTTTCGTGCTGAGCTGCATTCCCCTGTGGCGGGGCGGCAATGCCGATCTCATGCGGCGTCAGGCCAAGCGCGACGATGCCGGGCAGGTCATGCTGCTGCTGCTGACGGCGGTGATAACCTCGGTCATCCTGGCCGCGCTCGGCACGCTGGTGCTCGACAACAAGAGCCTCGTGCCCGGCGAGATCGCGCTGCTGGTGGTGACGCTGCTCGCCTGCTGGACTTTCGCGAACCTGATCTACGCCTTCCACTATGCGCGGCTTTACTATTCCTCGCGCGATGGATCGGATCATGAAGGTCTCGACTTTCCAGGCAATTGCGTGCCGGACTTCGCGGACTTCGTGAACTTCGCCTTCGTGATCGGCATGACCTGCCAGACGGCCGATATCGAGATCACCGATTCCGCCGTACGCCGGGTCTCGACGTTCCACGGGCTGTTCGCCTTCGCCTTCAACCTCGGCATTCTGGCGCTGACGGTCAACGTGCTGGCATCGTCTACCGGCGGTGGTTGAGGCTCAAGAGTACGCTCAACGCCCTTCGTCATTGCGAGCGTAGCGAAGCAATCCAGAGTCGCCCAAACCGCTCTGGATTGCTTCGCTACGCTCGCAATGACGAAGGAGCGGCCAGCCTGAAACGAAAAAGGGCGCCCGCTGGGGGCGCCCTTTCGATTTCGCTTCAGGGAAGGAAGGCGATCAGGCCTCCATCCAGTCCTTGAAGAAGGCCTCGTTGGCTTCGCGAAGCGCGGAGACTTCGTTGCCTGCGACCTTGGTGCCCGCAACCGTACCGATGCGGACGGCACCGGGAAGTTCTGTGCCTGCGGGCGCGGTGACGACGTAGCGGCTCTGGTCTTCGCCGAAGGCCTCCGCCGTGGTCAGTTCCGCGTCGAGGTTGCAGCCGAGGCCGCTGGCCATCGCCATCTCGGCAAGCGCGACGAGCAGGCCGCCGTCGCTGACGTCGTGGACGGCAGTGACCTTGCCCGCAGCGATCCAGTCGCGGATCGAGGCACCGTTCTCGGCCTCGACCTTGAGGTCGACCTTGGGCGCGTCACCAGCTTCTTGTCCTGCGATCTCGCGCAGCCAGAGCGACTGGCCGAGGTGGCTGCCCTTTCCGCCGAGCACGAAGATCTCGTCGCCAGCGTTCTTGAACGCCACGGTCGTCATCTTCTCGTGATCGGCCAGCAGGCCGACGCCGCCGATGGCCGGGGTCGGCAGGATCGCCGAGCCGCCGCCGGTCGCCTTCGATTCGTTGTAGAGCGAGACGTTGCCCGAAACGATCGGATAATCGAGCGCGCGGCAGGCATCGCCCATGCCGTTCAGGCAGCCGACGATCTGCGCCATGATCTCGGGGCGCTGCGGGTTCGCGAAGTTCAGGCAGTTGGTGATGGCGAGCGGAAGGCCGCCGACGGCGCTGATGTTGCGATAGGTCTCGGCCACGGCCTGCTTGCCGCCCTCGTAGGGGTCGGCATAGCAATAGCGGGGCGAGCAGTCGGTGCTGATCGCCAGCGCCTTGGGCGTATTGTGGATGCGCACCACGGCAGCATCGCCGCCGGACTTCTGCATCGTGTCGCCGCCGACCTGGCTGTCGTACTGTTCCCAGATCCACTTGCGCGAGGCGAGGTCGACGGTGCCCATCAGCTTGAGCAGGTCCGCGCCCACATCGGCGCTCTCCGCCACCTCGCCCATGGCCGGAACCTTGGCCCAGGCCTTGTATTCCTCAGGGGTGACGTAAGGACGCTCGTATTCCGGCGCATCGTCGGCCAGCGGACCGAGCGGAATGTCGCAGACCACCTCGCCGTTGAATTCGAGAACCATGTGGCCGGTGTCGGTCACTTCGCCGATCACCGCGAAGTCGAGTTCCCACTTCTTGAAGATCGCCTCGGCCATCGGCTCCTTGCCGGGCTGAAGCACCATGAGCATGCGCTCCTGGCTTTCCGAGAGCATCATCTCGTAAGGCGTCATCGCCTCTTCGCGGCAGGGCACGGCGTTCATGTTCAGGCGAATGCCGGCACCGCCCTTGCTGGCCATTTCGACCGAAGAGGAGGTGAGGCCCGCTGCGCCCATGTCCTGGATCGCGACGATCGCATCAGTGGCCATGAGTTCGAGGCAGGCCTCGATCAGCAGCTTTTCGGTGAAGGGGTCGCCCACCTGCACGGTCGGGCGCTTCTCGTCCGAATGCTCGTCGAAGTCGGCCGAGGCCATGGTGGCGCCGTGGATGCCGTCCCGGCCGGTCTTGGAGCCGACGTAGACGATCGGATTACCGAGGCCGGTGGCAGCCGAGTAGAAGAGCTTGTCCGTATCGGCGACGCCCACGGTCATGGCGTTGACGAGGATGTTGCCGTCGTAGGCCTTGTGGAAGTTCGTCTCGCCGCCGACGGTGGGCACGCCCACGCAGTTGCCGTAGGAGCCGATGCCTTCGACCACGCCCTGCACCAGGTGCTTCATCTTCGGGTGATCGGGGCGGCCGAAGCGCAGCGCGTTCATGTTGGCGACCGGGCGGGCGCCCATGGTGAAGACGTCGCGCAGGATGCCGCCGACGCCGGTGGCCGCGCCCTGGAACGGCTCGATATAGCTGGGGTGGTTGTGGCTTTCCATCTTGAAGATGGCGGCCTGTCCATCACCGATGTCGATCACGCCCGCGTTCTCGCCGGGGCCGCAGATGACCCAGGGGGCCTTCGTAGGCAGCTTCTTCAGGTGGAAGCGGCTCGATTTGTACGAGCAGTGCTCGGACCACATAACCGAGAAGATGCCGAGCTCAACCAGGTTGGGCTCTCGGCCGAGCGCGTTCAGGACCCGCTCGTATTCCTCGGAATTGAGGCCGTGGGCCTCGACGACATCGGGGGTGATTTCGGACATGCGACGCGCCTTAGCGCCGAGTTGGGCGCTTCGCTAGACGGAAAAGCGAGGGGATATCGAGCCGATCGTCGAGGTGGTTCGATGCGGCACCCCGCATCCCGCCTTGACCGGCGAACGCGGGCGCTTCATTGCATGCCTCATGACTGAGAAGAGTGCCGAAATCGGCGAAATCGCCGGGATGAGTTTCGAGGATGCGCTGCGCGCTCTGGAAGACGTGGTGCGCCGTCTCGAAAGCGGCGATGTGCCGCTCGACGATTCGATCACGCTCTACGAACGCGGCGAGGCGCTGCGCCAGCACTGCCAGACGCGGCTCGATGCCGCGCAGGCACGGATCGAGCGCATCGTCGCCGGACCGGACGGGGTCCCGACCGGGACCCAGCCGTTCGACGCGGCGGATCGCTGATTCGTGGGTGAGGTCACCGTGACCGATCCGATCCTCTCCGAAGGCCTCTCGCGCATCGCCGAGGAGATCGACGGCGCTTTCGATGCGCTGCTGCCGGTGCCCGACGATGCCCGCGCGCGGCTGGTCGAGGCGATGCGCTATGCGTCGATCGGCGGCGGCAAGCGGCTGCGGCCGCTGTTGCTGACGGCGGTAGCGGAGATGTACGGTGTCGTGCGCGAGGCGGCGATCCGCGCCGCGATTGCCATCGAATCGATCCACGTCTACTCCCTGATCCACGATGACCTGCCGTGCATGGACGACGACGCGCTGCGCCACGGCAAGCCGACCCTGCACCTCGCCTTCGACGAGGCGACGGCGGTGCTCGCGGGCGATTCGCTCCATGCCTTCGCCTTCGAAGTGCTGGCCGACGCCGCGACGAGCGCCGATCCCTTCGTGCGCATCGAACTCGTGCAGACGCTCGGCCATGCCAGCGGCGCGCAGGGCATGGCGGGCGGGCAGATGATGGATCTGGTGGCCGAAACCAGCGAGTTCGACCTTCAGACGGTCACGCGGCTCCAGCAGCTCAAGACCGGTGCGCTGCTCGGCGCGGCGGTGGAAATGGGAGCGATCCTGGGCCGCCTGCCGCCGGAAGGGCGCGGGCATTTGCGCGGCTATGCCCGCGATATCGGCCTCGCCTTCCAGATCGCCGACGATCTCATCGATCATGAGGGCGATGCTTCGGTGGCGGGCAAGGCCGTGGGCAAGGACGCCGAGGCGGGCAAGGAGACGTTCGTCTCGCTGCTCGGTGCCGAGCGCGCCCGCGAACAGGCGCGCATGCTGGTAGAACAGGCCGTCGGCCATCTCGCCCAGCACGGCAAGGAAGCCGACCTGCTGCGGGCAGTGGCGCGCTACATCATCGAGAGGGATCATTGATGAGCCTTGGGGAACGCGTCGGGGTCTATCCCGGCACTTTCGATCCGATCACCCTGGGCCATGCCGATATCATCCGGCGCGGCGCGAAGCTGGTCGATCGGCTGATTATCGGGGTGACGACGAACCCTTCGAAGAACCCGCTCTTCACGCCCGAGGAGCGCATGGCCATGGTGGAGCGCGAAGTGGCTCTGCTCGGGATCGAGAATGTGAGCGTGGTCGGTTTCAACGCGCTGCTCATGAAGTTCGCGCAGAAGCAGGGTGCCACCGTCATCATCAGGGGGCTGCGCGCCGTCGCGGACTTTGAATACGAATACCAGATGGCGGGGATGAACCAGCAGCTCAACCCGAGCATCGAGACGGTGTTTCTGATGGCAGACGTCAGCCTTCAGCCGATCGCCTCCAAGCTGGTCAAGGAAATCGCCACGTTCGGCGGTGAGATCGCCAAGTTCGTCAGCCCCACGGTGCGCGCCGATGTCGTCGCCCGGATCGCCGAAACCGGGCTGCTCGGGGACTACTGAGGACACCCGAGAAACGATTGCGACAAATTCATTCATTGTCACGTCAGCAGCGGGGCACTATCGCCCCTGACCTGAACGGCTTCCTTCCTGTGAGTATTCGATGAAGTTCCGCCTGAACCTTACCGCGACGATGATCGGCCTGGCGCTGGCGGCTACGCCTGCCCTGGCCAAGAAGAAGGAAGATCCGACCCCGACACCGCCGGTGGCGGCGCTGCCGACTTTCGTCGATCCTGACGTGACCCATCAGCCCGAGAACGTGCTGCTGCTCGATCTCTCGGACGGCGGCCGCGTGTCCATCCGCCTGATGCCGGAATGGGCGCCGCACCATGTCGAGCGGATCAAGACGCTCGCCTCGCAGGGCTTCTACAACGGCCAGATCTTCCACCGCGTGATCGACGGCTTCATGGCGCAGACCGGCGATCCTACCGGCACCGGGCAGGGCGGTTCGCAGCTTCCCGACCTCACCGCCGAATTCAACGCGATGCCGCACGTTCGCGGCACTGTGTCGATGGCGCGTACCAATGAGCCGAACAGCGCGAACAGCCAGTTCTTCATCGTATTCTACCCGCGCTTCTCGCTGGACCGGAAGTACACCAACTTCGGCCGCGTGATCTCGGGCATGCAGTACGTCGACGCGATCCAGCGCGGCGAACCGCCTCAGAACCCGACCAAGATCGTCCAGGCCTCGCTGGCGTCCGAGAACAAGGCGCCGCCACCGCCCGCGCCGGTCACGCCGCTTCCGACCAAGATCACCGCCGATCAGCTGACGAACTCGAAGTCGAACTGATCTTCGCGAAAAGGCGTGACGCGCAGGGAGCGCGCCTCTAGAGGGGCGCCCCATGCGCGTTGACCTTTTCGACTTCGACCTTCCGCCCGAGAACATTGCCCTGCGCCCCGCGCGTCCGCGCGATTCGGCGCGGATGCTGGTGGTTCAGGGCCGCGACGAAGGCCCGCTGACCGAGCGCGTCGTGCGCGATCTTCCCGGCGAACTGCGCGCCGGGGATGTCCTCGTCTTCAACGATACCCGCGTCATACCCGCCCAGCTCGAAGGGCGCCGCGGCGAGGCGAAGATCGGCGCGACGCTCCACAAGCGCATCGACTTGCGCCGCTGGCAGGCCTTTGTCCGCAATGCCAAGCGCCTGAAGGCGGGCGACCGCATCGAATTTCCCGCCGACGTCACCGCGCTCGCCGAAGAGCGCCACGAGGATGGCAGCTGGACGCTCCTGTTCGAAGGGGACGAGCCGGTCGAAGTCCTGCTGGAGCGGGCAGGGCGCATGCCGCTGCCGCCCTATATCGCGGGCAAGCGCGAGACCGACGAGCAGGACGCCAGCGATTACCAGACGATGTTCGCGCGCGAGAAGGGCGCCGTCGCCGCACCGACTGCTGCGCTGCATTTCACCCCTGAACTGATCGAAAGGCTGGATACGGCGGGTATCCAGCGTGAGACGCTGACCTTGCATGTCGGCGCGGGCACGTTCCTGCCGGTCAAGGCCGACGAAACCGCGGACCACAAGATGCATGCCGAATGGGGCCGCATCGATGCCGAGACGGCGGACCGCCTCAACGCCGCGCGCGCGGCCGGGGGGCGGATCATCGCGGTCGGCACCACCAGCCTGCGCCTGCTCGAAAGCGCGACCGGCGAGGACGATGTGATTCGCCCGTTCGAGGGCGATACCTCGATCTTCATCACCCCCGGCTACCGCTTCAAGGCGATCGACGGGCTGATGACCAATTTCCATCTGCCCAAGTCCACGCTGTTCATGCTGGTTTCGGCGCTTATGGGGCTGGAGCGGATGCAGGCGGTCTATGCCCATGCCATCGGCGAGGGCTACCGGTTTTATTCCTATGGAGATTCCAGTCTTCTTTTACCCTGAGGGGACTTGGAACTGTCACCGGTTTCGCGCATCACGCGGGGCATGGAACCCATTCTCGAAATCAGCGGTCTGACCAAGACTTACGCCGGGGGCTTCACCGCACTCCAGGGCGTGGACCTCACGATCAACAAGGGCGAGATCTTCGCGCTGCTCGGGCCGAACGGTGCGGGCAAGACCACGCTGATCGGCGCCGTCTGCGGGCTGGTGCGGCCTACCAGCGGCACCATGCGGGCCTTTGGCCAGGACATGACCCATGACTGGCGTGCCCTGCGTGCGCGGATCGGCCTGGTCCCGCAGGAACTGGCGACCGACATGTTCGAGACGGTCCTCCATTCCGTAAACTATTCGCGCGGCCTCTTCGGCCTTGCCCCGAACGCCGCGCGGATCGAGGAAATCCTTCGTGCGCTCAGCCTCTGGGACAAGCGCAAGGCGCAGATCCGCGCGCTCTCGGGCGGCATGAAGCGCCGCGTGCTGATTGCCAAGGCGCTCGCCCACGAACCGGACCTGCTGTTCCTCGACGAGCCCACCGCCGGCGTCGACGTCGAGCTTCGCCGTGACATGTGGGCGCAGATCGCCCAGCTTCGCGACCGGGGCACGACGATCATCCTCACCACGCACTATATCGAGGAAGCCGAGGAAATGGCCGACCGCGTCGGCATCATCCAGGCGGGCAGCATTCGCATGGTCGAGGAAACCCGCTCGCTGATGAAGCGACTGGGTCGCACCGAGGCGCATATCGGTCTTGCTACGCCGCTTGCCGTCGTTCCCGAAGTGCTGGCCGACTACAATCTCACGCTCGTCGATGGCGGGCAGGAACTGCTCTATCGCGGCGGTAACGGCGCGGGTGGCGGCAAGGCCGAGGTTGCCCGGCTGACAAAGGACCTAGTGGCGAACGGCATCGACTACACCTCGATCGACATCCGCGAATCGAGCCTCGAAGACATCTTCGTCGATCTTCTGGAAGGAGCGGCGGCATGATCGCCTTCAACGCACGCAGCGCCTGGACCATCTACAAGCGCGAAGTCCTGCGCGCCCTTCGCACTGCCATGCAGTCGATTCTGGCGCCGGTGCTGACGACCACGCTCTATTTCGTCGTGTTCGGCGCGGCGATCGGCAGCAAGATGGATTCGGGCATGGCCGGGGTGAACTACGGCGCTTTCATCGTGCCGGGCCTGCTGCTCCTGACCCTGCTCAGCGAAAGCACCTCCAACGGCAGCTTCGGCATCTACATGCCGCGCTTCACCGGCGCGATCTACGAACTGCTCTCCGCGCCTGTCGGCGTTGCCGAGACACTGATCGGATTCGTGGGAGCTGCTGCTACCAAGTCCCTAATTCTGGCAGCAATAATTCTCATAACCGCGACGTTCTTCGTGGATTACACGATCGCGCACCCATTCTATGCACTGGGGTTCATCCTGCTGGTTTCCGCGAGCTTCTCGCTCCTCGGCTTCATTCTCGGCATCTGGGCGGACAGCTTCGAAAAGCTCGGCATCGTTCCGGTGCTGTTCATCATTCCGCTCACATTCCTTGGCGGCACGTTCTATTCGATCGACCTGCTGCCCGAGCCCTGGCGCTCGGTGGCAATGGCCAATCCGGTGGTTTATCTGGTGAACGGGCTGCGCTGGTGCTTCTACGGCAGTTCCGATTTCCCCATCGGATTGTCGCTCGGCATGACCCTGGGCTTCCTGGTCCTTTGTGTCGCGTTCATCGCCTGGATCTTCCGCACGGGCTGGCGCCTGCGCGCCTGAGTGGGTAATATCGTTTCATGACAATGCGTTTCGTTGGTTTGTTGGGTGCCTCTTCTCTGGTTGCGGCGCTTCCCGCACAGGCTCAGGATCTCCCGTCGGACCAGTTCGACGCATTCCAGTTTCACATCTTTCCTGGACTGGAAGTCGTGCCGGTGGATCCTGTCGAGGAACTGCCGGTGCGCCTGGTGCTGCCCGATTACGTCGCGCCGCCGCCGTTCATCGCCGCACCTGCGCCGCGCCTTCCCGACAATGTGAAGTCGATGATCGAGGCGGCGGTAAAGACCAAGGACTCGGCCGTCGTCGCCGCCGTCGTCAAGGCCGCGCTCTCCACGCAGCCTTACGACAAGGACGAAATCCGCACGATGCAGCAGGCGTTCCTCGATGCGAACGCCCGCGAAATCGCGGAAAAGGCCAATGCCGAACGTGAGCGTATCCGCCGCGCCGCACTGCTGGAACTCTGGACCGGCAAAGTCGAACTGGGTGCTTTCCGCGCGACCGGCAATACCAGCAATTTCGGCTATACCGGCGCGGTCAAGCTTGATCGCAAGGGCCTCAACTGGCAACATACGGTCCAGCTCAACGCGGATTACCAGAAGGATCGCGGCGTCGTCTCGCGCGAGCAGTACGGCGCCAGCTATCAGCCGCGCTTCACCCTGAACGACGGCCTCTTCACGTATGGCCGCATGCAATACGAGAAGGACCGCATCCAGGGCTTTCTCGACCGCTACTCGCTCTCGGGCGGTCTCGGTTATCGCATCCTCAAGCGCGACAATGTGACGCTGTCGATGGAAGTCGGCCCGGCGCTTCGTCGCACGCGCTATGTCACCGTGCCGAAGGAAACGACCTGGTCGGCGCTCACCTCGATCGATTTCGACTGGCAGATGAGCTCGACGATCAAGCTGACGCAGGATGCCTCTTCCTATGTCGAGACCGGCAACAGTACCTTCACCTCTGCAACCGGCCTCGAAGCCGGCATGGCCAAGGGATTGAAGGCCCGCATGTCCTATTCGATCGAACACGAAACCTCGCCGCCGGACGGATCGCTGCGAACCGATACGATCTCGCGCTTCTCGCTGGTCTACGGCTTCTGAAGTCTGTAACGGGCGGGGCATGAACCCCCGTTTCGAATTCTCCATCCACGCCACCGACGGCAAAGCCCGCACCGGCACGATCAAGATGCGCCGCGGCGAGATCCGCACGCCCGCCTTCATGCCGGTCGGCACCGCCGCCACCGTGAAAGCGATGAAGCCGCAGGACGTGCGCGCCACCGGCGCCGACATCCTGCTCGGCAACACCTATCACCTGATGCTGCGTCCCGGCGCCGAGCGCGTCGCGCGGCTGGGCGGGCTGCACAAGTTCATGAATTGGGATCGCCCGATCCTGACGGACAGCGGCGGCTATCAGGTCATGAGCCTGTCGGATCTGCGCAAGATCACCGAGAACGGTGTGACTTTCGCCAGCCATCTCGACGGATCGCGCCACCTGCTGACGCCAGAGCGCTCGATGGAAATCCAGCGCCTGCTCGGCTCCGACATCGTCATGTGCTTCGACGAATGCCCGAAGATCGACCAGCCGCGCGACGTGATCGCACGCTCGATGGAGATGTCGATGCGCTGGGCCAAGCGCAGCCGCGACGCCTTCGATGCGGGCGGCGAGCATGCCGCCAATTCGGCGCTGTTCGGCATCCAGCAGGGCGCGCTCGACGAGGGCCTGCGCAAGGCTTCGGCCGATGCACTGATCGACATCGGCTTCGACGGCTATGCGATCGGCGGTCTGGCCGTCGGCGAGGGTCAGGAGGCGATGTTCTCGACCCTCGAATTCGCACCCGGCCAGTTGCCCGCCGATCGTCCGCGCTACCTCATGGGTGTCGGCAAGCCCGACGATCTCGTCGGTGCGGTGGAGCGCGGTGTCGACATGTTCGACTGCGTGCTGCCCAGCCGCTCGGGTCGTAACGGCCAGGCCTTCACCTGGACCGGCCCGCTCAACTTGCGCAATGCCCGCCATGCCGAGGACAACGGCCCGCTGGACGAGCGTTGCAAGTGCCCGACTTGCGGCACCTACAGCCGGGCTTACCTGCATCACCTCGTGCGCTCCGGAGAAATTCTCGGCTCGATGCTGATGACCGAGCACAATATCTCATTTTATCAGCAGCTCATGCAGGGCATGCGCGATGCCATCGCCGCAGGCGCCTTCGCGCAGTTTGCCGCCGACTTCCGGCGGGATTATTTCGGCGGGCGGGACGGCTAGCTTCCTCGTTTGCCGGGACGGTGAAATTGAAGAACCCGAGAGGCGAATGCCCTCGGGTTTTTTAATGCCGCTACGTCAGGCCGGTTCCAGACCTTCCTGGAGGTCATCGTTGAGGGCGCCGATTTCCAGCTTGGTGCCAACGTAGGCAACGAAGCGGCCGGTTCGGGAATCCAGGAATCCCGCGCCAATCTCCGCCGCGAACTGCTTCGCGGTTTCGAGGTCGGGATACCATTTGCCGGTGCGGTTGGGGGTAATGAATCGATATCGGGACATGGTGCTGATCCAATGCACAAGTTCCATGTCCGTTCCCTGACAACTCGCGCGATTTACCGCGTTTTTCATCGCTTCGGCGCAGAAACAAAAAGGGCGACTCCGCGAGGGAGTCGCCCTTCCTGTTTCTGGCCGATAGGCCCGATACTTAGCGCGAGTAGAACTCGACGACCAGGTTCGGTTCCATCTTCACCGGGTAAGGCACTTCGTCGAGCGTCGGGACGCGAACGAAGGTCACCTTGTCGGTGCCGTCCTGAGCGACGTAGTCGGGGACTTCACGCTCGGGGAGGTTCTGGGCTTCGATGATCAGCGCCATTTCCTTGGCCTTGTTGCCCAGGCTGATGACGTCGCCGACGCGGATGCGACGCGAAGCGATGTTACACTTCACACCGTTCACGCGGATGTGGCCGTGCGAAACGATCTGACGAGCCGCGAAGATGGTCGGAGCGAACTTCGAGCGGTACACGACCATGTCCAGGCGCTGTTCGAGCAGACCGATCAGGTTCTGGCCGGTGTCGCCCTTCATGCGCGAGGCTTCCTGGTAGGTAGCCTTGAACTGCTTCTCGGTCACGTCGCCGTAGTAGCCCTTGAGCTTCTGCTTGGCGCGCAGCTGCAGACCGTAGTCCGACAGCTTGCCCTTGCGGCGCTGGCCGTGCTGGCCGGGGCCGTAGCTGCGGCGGTTGACCGAGCTCTTGGGGCGACCCCAGATGTTCTCGCCCATGCGGCGGTCGAGTTTATACTTGGCGCTTTTACGCTTCGACATAAGTCGTCTCCTTTTCTGCTGCCGCCTCCACTGTGGAGGCGGTCCATGTTTTCCCGGGGCGCACCATTCCGCCTATTCCGCGGAATGCGGCCGCCGCTTCACCGGGGTGCGGGGCCGAATGGACGGACCTGTCAAGAAGGCAGGCGCCATGTGAAGGGGTGCCCATACGGGCTCGGGTGTGAAAGTCAAGCGGATAAGCCGAAAACGGCTCAGCTCCGCGGGCGACGCTCGTTTCCGAGGGCAGAGAGCACACCGCGAAGGGTGCGCACTTCGAGGTGATTCCAGCCCGGCTTCGTCAGCAGGTTGCGCAAGGTCAGCCGGTTGGCTGCCGCGCGCGTTTCGGGCCAGAAATAGTTTTTGGGTTCGAGCAGTTGCTCGAAGTGGCCAATAAGGCCTTCCAATTCTTCCTGCGGGGCAGGGGGGAGCAGTTCCTCGACGGTCGGCTGGGCGAGTTCGCCGGAGCGGGCGGCGCCCTTCGACCATTCGTAGGAACAGAGGATCACCGCCTGCGCCAGATTGAGCGAGGCGAACTCCGGATTGATCGGGACCGTCAGGATCGCGCGGGCGAGGGCAACATCCTCGGTTTCGAGGCCTGAACGCTCGGGGCCGAACACGTAAGCCGAGCGGCCCTGCGCCTCATGAACTTCGCGCGCCGCCTGCTCGGGCGTGACGACCGGCTTGGTGACGCCGCGCTTGCGGACGGTAGTGGCGTAGACGTTGCCGCAGTCGGCAACCGCCTCGGCCAGCGTCTCGAAGACTTCGGCATGTTCGAGCACGGTATCGGCGCCAGCAGCGGCGGGACCGGCCGAGGGATTGGGCCAGCCGTCGCGCGGGGCGACGAGGCGCATCTCGGTCAGGCCGAAGTTGAGCATGGCGCGCGCGGCCTTGCCGATATTCTCGCCCAGTTGCGGGCGGACCAGCACGATGACCGGCTTCTTTACGTCAGTCATCGTTGCGACCTTCCATGGCGCCCGGACCCGCGACATCGCGCACGGTTCCGGCAAATTCCTCGAAATCGCGCGCTTCGTTGAAGGCGCGGTAGACCGAGGCAAAACGAATATAGGCGACCGAATCGAGCTGGCGCAGGCCTTCCATCACCATCTCGCCGATCTCGCGCGAGGAGACTTCGGATTCGCCGAGAGTCTCGACCTGCCGCTGCACGCCGGAGACGAGCTGGTCGATCTTTTCTCGCTCGATCCCACGCTTGCGGCAGGCGAGGGTAGCCGATTTCTCGATCTTGGCGCGGTCGAACGGCTCGCGGGTATCGTCGCTCTTGACGACGGTGATCTCGCGAAGCTGGACGCGTTCGAAGGTCGTGAACCGTGCGCCGCAGCTGGAACACTGACGGCGACGACGGATCGCGGTGTTGTCCTCGGTCGGGCGGCTGTCCTTGACCTGGGAATCATCGTGGGCGCAAAAAGGACAGCGCATTCAGGCAGTTACTTTCAAAGTATCAGGCAAGACTTCAAGAACTTTCAGGGGCGCACGCGCTTGTAGAACTGGTATCCCGCACCGACCGCAAGGCCGAGCGGGATCGAGACGAACGGTAGCACGAGGCCCGCGACCGCCCCGGCCGCGCCCCAGGCGAGCACCGGCTTGGTCGACGGATGGTCGAGGCCATCCTGAAGCATTCCGGCCAGCTCATGGCGGGCGTCGGAAATGAAGTCACCGGTGTCGTTGGGGCGGTTCGGGTCGGTCATGGCACCAAAGCTCCTGAATCAGTCCTCGTAGATCGGGAAACGATCGCACAGAGCTTCAACGCGCGCACGCACGTTCTGCTCCACCTGAGCGTCGCCCGCTTCGCCGCACTTGGCAAGGCCGTCGAGCACGTCGGCAACCATGTTGCCGATTTCGCGGAATTCTTCCGGACCGAAACCACGGGTGGTGCCGGCGGGCGAGCCCACGCGGATGCCGCTGGTCTTCATCGGCGGCAGCGGATCGAAGGGGATGCCGTTCTTGTTGCAGGTGATGCCCGCACGTTCCAGCGCCTCGTCCGCGTCCTTGCCGGTCACGCCCAGCGGCGAGAGGTCGATCAGCGCGAGGTGGGTGTCGGTGCCACCCGAGACGATCGCGGCGCCGCGCTCCTTGAGGGTTTCGGCCAGAACCTTGGCGTTCTCGATCACGCGCGCGGCGTAGTCCTTGAACTCCGGACGCAGCGCTTCACCGAAAGCAACGGCCTTGGCAGCGACGACATGCATCAGCGGGCCGCCCTGCAGGCCGGGGAACACCGCCGAGTTGATCTTCTTGGCCAGCGCTTCATCGTTGGTGAGGATCATGCCGCCACGGGGACCGCGCAGCGTCTTGTGCGTGGTGGTGGTGGCGATGTGTGCGTGGGGGAAGGGCGAGGGGTGCAGACCGGCGGCGACGAGACCGGCGAAGTGCGCCATGTCGACCTGGAACAGCGCGCCCACGCTGTCGGCGATTTCGCGCATGCGCTTGAAGTCGATCACGCGCGGATAGGCGGAGCCACCGGCGATGATGAGCTTGGGCTGGTGCTCCTTGGCCAGAGCCTCGACCTCATCGTAATCGATCAGGTGGGTGTCCTTGGTCACGCCGTACTGCACGGCCTTGAACCACTTGCCCGAAAGCGCGGCGCGGGCGCCGTGCGTGAGGTGGCCGCCGGCATCGAGGCTCATGCCCATGATGGTGTCGCCGGGCTTCACGGTGGCGAGGAGAACCGCACCGTTGGCCTGCGCGCCCGAGTGGGGCTGCACGTTGGCGAACTGGCAGTCGAACAGCTGCTTGGCGCGTTCGATGGCGAGCGTTTCGACTTCGTCCGAAGGCTCGCAGCCCTGGTAGTAGCGCTTGCCGGGGTAGCCTTCGGCGTACTTGTTGGTCAGCACCGAGCCCTGGGCTTCGAGCACGGCCTTGGAGACGATGTTTTCCGAGGCGATCAGCTCGATCTGCTTGCGCTCGCGGCCGAGCTCGTGGCCGATGGCCTTGGCGACGGCGGGGTCGCTCTGGGCAACGCCGTCAGTGAAGAAACCGGCGGAACGGATGGCGGTGTCTACGGTCATGTTCGGGTTTCTCCGTTTCAGAAGACGGGGTTGGAAAGCTTTTCGACGCGGCCCGCGTGGCGTCCGCCACCGAACTCGGCCGAAAGGAAGGCATCGAGGCAGGCCTTGGCCATGTCCTCGCCGGTCAGGCGGGCGCCCATGGCGATGACATTGGCGTCGTTGTGCTCACGCGCTAGGGCGGCCGAGAGCGGCTCGGAAACGAGCGCGCAGCGGCAGGCAGGATCGCGGTTCACGGCAATCGAGATGCCGATGCCCGAGCCGCAGAGGGCGACGCCGAACTGCACGGTGCCGTCGGCAACGACCGAGGCCAGCTTGTAGCCGTAGTCGGGATAGTCGACGCGGTCTGCGGTTTCGGGGCCGAGATCGGCGACTTCGTGGCCGAGTTCGATGAGATATTCACGCAGAGTCGCCTTGAGGTCGACGGCGGCGTGGTCTGAAGCAATCGCAATGCGCATGGGATCGGGCTGCCTGTCCTGATGCGGAGATTCGTTGCGCCTCCCCTTAGTCGCGAGTTCGTCTTATTGCCACCATTGTTGGCAATCGGGGGCTGCAATTGCCGGAAGTGGTCAAATTCGAAGCCTTTTTCGCCGGAATGCGGGGAATTCGGCAAAGGCTCGGGCGAATGGTGCCGCATTTCCAACCGTTGCGGCAAAAGGTTGCGGGTAATTGACAGCCGGTGCTTCAAGGCGGATGTTTCGGCATTCTATCAAGGGGTTGGCGGTGAAATCTTCGAGGCACCTCATCGTTGCGCTGGTTTTGGCGCTGGTTCTGGCGGTTCTCGGCACGACTCCGCCGCGTCCGGCTTCGGTCGATGCACCGCCGGAAGCGTTCTCCGCCGGACGAGCCATGAAGGATATCGAGCGCATCGCCCGCGCGCCGCATCCCAGCGGTTCGGCCGAGCATGCAGCCTTGCGCGGATACCTGATGCAGCGCCTCGGCGAACTCGGCCTGACCGTGCGCACGCAGGAAGGGCAGTTTCCGGCTGATGCCCGCGCGGAGCTGGACCGGCGGGGAGGCAGGGCAGCGCCGCGCGTTCCCCTGACCAATGTGCCCCTGACTAATGTACTGGGTCTTTTGCGAGGAAGTGATCCGAACCTGCCCGCCCTGGCGCTGATGGCGCATTACGATAGCGTGCCGGGTTCGCCTGCCGCTGCCGATGACGGGGCGGGGGTGGCTTCCATCCTGGAGACCTTGCGTGCGCTCTCGCTGGACCGGCAACGCAAGCGCGACGTGTTGGTGATCCTGACGGACGGCGAGGAATCGGGCCTGCTCGGTGCGCGGATGTTCTTCGCGCAGGCGCAGGAGGCGCGGCGGATCGGGGCGATCATCAATCTCGAAACGCGCGGGGGCGGGGGCAAGGCCAACTTGTTCCAGACCTCCGCTCGCAACGGCGAGGTGGCCCGGCTCTGGGCGCAGACCGCGCCGCATCCGGCGGGGACATCGCTGGCGACCTTCATCTACAGCGTCCTGCCTAACGATACCGACCTGACGGTGGCCCTGCCGCACGGCTATTCGGCATGGAACTTCGCCTTCATTGGCAGGCCGGGCCTCTATCACTCGCCTTTGGCGACGGCAGCAAACCTCGATCGCGGCTCGCTGCAACAGATGGGCGAGCAGACCCTCGGTTTGGCGCAGGCCTTGACGAACACGAGCGAGTTGCCGCGTCGTGCCCCGGATCTGGTGTTCTTCGATGTCTTCGGCCTTTTCGCGGTGCATTATGCGCCGTGGTGGGGCTGGGCGATGCTGGCGGTGGCGCTTGTCGGTTATGGCCTGCTTGCGTTGCGGCGGCCGGAACCTGCCGAAATGCTGCGCGGCGGGGGAAGAATGCTCGCGCTTGTGGTCCTGACCGGAGCGCTGCTCTGGGCATTGAACATGGCGTCGGGCGCGGATGGGCCGGTGAACTATTATGACCGTCTGGCGGCAATACCCTGGCTTCAGGCCGTTGCTCTCTGCGCTTCGCTGGCGATGACGGTGTTCTTGTTGGGGCGGCGGCCACTATCGGTATCGGGCGAAGTGGGGCTGGTCCTGCCGGTCTGGCTGGCCGGCGCCGCTTTCCAGGCTTTCGCGCCATCGGCGGCTTATGTGTTGACGGTGCCGCTGCTGCTCGGCGGCGCGGCGGCCTTGGCTCGCGGGCTTGCGCCTCGTCGCCGGTGGCATGTGCTGCTTGTGATCGTCGCGGCGCTGGTGACGGGATACGCAATCCTGCTTGGCTATGCGCTGCTTCAGGCGGTGGGACCGGCGCTGCCGATGGTGTGTCTGCTTTCGCTGCTGATGGCCGTGCCGGTTCTCGTCCCGCTGCGGGCACCGATGCCGGTCGGCGTGGTGCGCGGCATAGCCGGACTGCTGCTGGTTGTGGCGCTCGGTGTGGCACTGTGGGTGCGATGGGATGCGCCGGCCGCGAGCATTGCGACTTATGAGCAAGCCCGGAGCCTCGGTACGAAGGGCTAGGCTTCATTCAGGACGGGAAATGCGGCATGGGCTTGCGATAATCGCAACTCTGGCGCAGTCTTCGCGGGCCGGGTTAGACCGGCAAACGGGAGATCGGCCATGAAGCGTATCTTGCTGTCATCGTTCGCTATTGCAGGGGTTCTGGTGCTGACGGGATGCATGGAGACGATGCCGGGACCGGATCGTCCGCACCGACCGCGCCCGGAGAAACCTGCCATGTGCACCCGCGAATACGCGCCGGTCTGCGGCGTCAAGCGCGGCAAGCGCGAGACCTTCAGCAATGCCTGCATGGCCCGGGCGAAGGGCTATGCGATAGTCGATCAGCGTCCCTGCGGACGATAGGCCAAAAAAAGCCCCGCCTCGGCGGGGCTTTTTCCTAGACGCCGTACTTCCTTACTGATCGAGGAATGAGCGCATCTTGCGGCTGCGGCTCGGGTGCTTGAGCTTGCGCAGCGCCTTCGCCTCGATCTGGCGGATACGTTCGCGCGTCACCGAGAACTGCTGGCCGACTTCCTCAAGCGTATGGTCGGTGTTCATGCCGATGCCGAAGCGCATGCGCAGCACGCGTTCCTCGCGCGGGGTCAGCGAGGCAAGGACGCGGGTGACCGTTTC
>JAGHZR010000025.1:0-6285 GCA_017745295.1 Novosphingobium sp. | reverse complement strand
CGCACCTTCTCGAGCGGCATCGACAGGCGCTCGGCCATTTCCTCGGGCGTGGGCTCGCGGCCCTGCTCGTGAAGGAACTGGCGGCTGGTGCGGACCAGCTTGTTGATCGTCTCGATCATGTGGACCGGGATGCGGATCGTGCGGGCCTGATCGGCGATCGAGCGCGTGATCGCCTGCCTGATCCACCAGGTGGCATAAGTCGAGAACTTGTAGCCGCGGCGGTACTCGAACTTGTCGACCGCCTTCATCAGGCCGATATTGCCTTCCTGAATGAGATCCAGGAACTGCAGGCCGCGGTTCGTGTACTTCTTTGCGATCGAGATCACCAGACGCAGGTTCGCCTCGACCATTTCCTTCTTGGCGATACGCGCCTCGCGCTCGCCTTTCTGGACCATGTTGACGATGCGGCGAAACTCGGGGAGCGCCATGCCGGTGGCGGCGGCTATGTCCGCGACTTCGGAACGGATGCGCTCGACCGGATCGGCTTCTGCTTCGGCGAAAGCGGCCCACTTCTTGTCCTTCCCGGACATTTCGGTGAGCCATGTGTCGTCCAGCTCGCGGCCGACATAGGTATCCAGGAAGTCGGCGCGCTTGACCTTGTGACGCTCGGCAAGGCGCAGCATCTGGCCGCCCAGCGTCGTGAGACGGCGGTTGAAGGCGTAGAGGTTGTCGACGAGGTATTCGATCTTCGTCGCGTGGAACTTCACCGATTCCACTTGCGCGGTGAGGTCTTCGCGAAGCTGCTGGTACTGGTCTTCCTTGGCAGCCGGGAAATCGATGCCGAGTGCCAGCGCTTCGAGACGTTCCGATTGCAGTGCCTCGAAGCGCTGGAACAGCTCGGTGATGAGCATGAACTTCTCAAGCGCTTCGGGCTTCAGCGCCGCTTCCATCTGTGCGAGGCTGAGGGTGTTGTCCTCTTCCTCCTCTTCCTCGGTTTCGCGCTTGGGAATCGGGTTGCCGTCCTCGTCCAGTTCCTCGGAACTGTCCTCGTCGGAATCGTCCTCGTCCTTGAACGAGGGACCGGCGGTCTTTTCGCTGATCTCGCCGTCGTCGTCGCCTTCACCGTCTTCGGACAGGCTTTCGGGCGCGGGTTCCTTCGAGAGCATGGCGTCAAGATCGAGGATCTCGCGCAGCTGCATCTCGCCGTTGTTGAGCGCTTCGGACCACTGGATGATGGCGTGGAAGGTGATCGGGCTTTCGCAGAGGCCCAGGATCATCATGTCGCGGCCGGCTTCGATGCGCTTGGCGATGGCGATTTCGCCCTCGCGGCTGAGCAGTTCGACCGCGCCCATTTCGCGCAGATACATGCGCACGGGATCGTCGGTGCGCTCGACCGTTTCCTTCTTCTTGGTCTCGACGACCATGCGCGGACCGGCATCGTCGCCGTCGCCGTCGACTTCGTCGGTATCGGCATCGCGGTCCGAATCGCCGTCTTCCTGACCATCGGCATCTTCGTCGCTTTCGACGATGTTGACGCCCATCTCATTGAGAGCGGAGGTGATGTCCTCGATCTGGTCGGACGACATGTCCTGGGGCAGGGCTTCGTTGAGCTCGTCGTAAGTAATCACGCCGCGGCGTTTGGCGCGGGCGATCAGCTTCTTGAGGGAAGCTTCGTTGAGATCGATCAGCGGCGCGTCGTCGTTCTGGTCGCCGGAGTTGTCGTTCTTGCTCATTCTTCGCCGTTATCCCCGTGCATTCAACCCGATTATAACATCAGGACGAAGCCGCCTGTCTTGTCGCCATTTGCCTGAGACGACTGTCAAATTCCAGCTTTCTCTTGAGGAGACGTTGTTGTTCGGCAAAGGCATCTTCCGACAGTTCGCTTTCGAACCGTGCCGTCGCGCGTGCCAAAGCGGCATCCAGAACCGGACGCTCAACCAAGAGATCGACTGCCTGGGCCAAATCCTCTGCCGCCTGGTCAGCGCCTGTTTCGGTGTTCAGGAACCCGAAGCGCAATCCTGAGTATTCTGCGGTGCCGGGGATCTCCAGGCCATTGTCGACCAATATGGTGGCAAGACGATCGCTTTCAAGCGGTTCGCTTGCCTGGGAGACATCGAGCAGCAATCCGAAGCGGGGGTCGAGGTCCGGGGTACGGGCCAGCGCTTCGGCATGGCGCCGGATCAGGGCGGGCCAACGGATCAGCCCGGCGAGCACGGCGGCAGAGAGCGCGTCGCGAGCGCCGCCGCCGGTGGCGCGGCGCAGGCGTTCGAGCGATTCGGGCGTGGATTCGGGCTGGGGTTGCCAGCGACCGTTCTGGAACGTGCCCCGGCCACCGCGCTGTTGGCCGGAACGGAATTGTCCGCCTCCGCCCTGCTGCCAGCGGCTTTCGCGCTTGGGGAAGGCGAATTCGGAATAGCGGTCCTGCAACTCGCGGCGGTAGAGGCTGGCGATGTCCGGGTGCTGGATCGCATCGACATGGGCCATCAGCCGGGCCTTGAGACCGGCCTTGTCCTCGGGCGTGTGGAGCGGCTGGGCGTCGCGTTCGACTTCCCAGAGCACTTCGATCAGGCTCTTGGCGGCGTTCAGGACCTCTTCCATGGTCCGTGCACCGCGCTGCTTGATGAGGTCGTCGGGGTCCAGGCCCTCGGGCAGGCGGACGATCCGCAGCGAGTGGGCAGGGCGCAGCAAGGGCAGGGCGCGGGTGACGGCGCGCATGGCGGCGCGCTGGCCCGCCGCATCGCCGTCGAAGCAGAGGATCGGCATTTCGACGTGGCGCCACAGCATTTCGATCTGCTGCTCGGTCAGCGCGGTGCCGAGCGGAGCGACGCATTCGCCGATGCCTGCCGCTGCCATCGCGACCACGTCCATGTAGCCCTCGACCACCACCATCCGGCCCGACTGCCGCGCGGCGGGTGCGGCGCGGTGCAGGTTGTAGAGCGTGCGGCCCTTGTCGAAGAGGGGCGTGTCGGGAGAGTTCAGATACTTCGGCGCATCCGTCTTCTCCTTGGTGAGAATGCGTCCGCCGAAGGCGATGACCCGGCCGCGCGCATCCTCGATCGGCAGCATCAGGCGGCCACGAAAGCGGTCGTAGGGATCGCGGTTCTCGACTTCGATCCGGAGGCCCGCTTCGATCAGCTTGGCTTCGGGGTACTTGCCGAGCGCCTCCTTCATCGCCTGCCGTCCCTCCGGCGCATAGCCGAAGCCGAAGCGCTGGAGCGTGTGGGCGTCGAACCCGCGCGTCGCCAGATAGGCGCGCGCCGATTCGCCGCCGGGCGAGGAGAGGTTCTGCACGAACCAGCCTTGCGCGGCGGCCATCACGTCGTGAAGCGTATCGCGCTTTTCCGCCGCCTTGGCCGCGCGCGGATCGGGGGCGGGCACGTCCATCCCCGCTTCGGCCGCCAGTTCCTTGACCGCGTCCATGAAGGACAGGCCCTGGTGGTCGGTCATCCAGCGGATCGCATCTCCATGTGCGCCGCAGCCAAAGCAGTGATAGAAGCCCTTCTCATCGTTGACGGTGAAGCTGGGAGACTTCTCGTTGTGGAACGGGCAGCAGGCCTTGAACTCGCGCCCCGCCTTTTGCAGGCGGGTCGAGCGACCGATCAGCGCGGACAGGGTTATCCGCGTGCGAAGCTGGTCAAGCCATTGAGGGGTAAGCACGGTCCTGCCGCCCGATCTCGTGTCAGGTCAGGCCAGCGCCGCCTTTACCCAGCCCGAAGCCTTGCCCATGTCGAGTTCGGCCCCGTGGCGCGCCTTGAGCGCGGCGACGACCTTGCCCATGTCCTTCATGCTCTCGGCGCCGACTTCGGCCTTGATGGCCTCGATGATCGCCTTGGTCTCTTCCTCGGAGAGCTGCGCGGGCAGGAAGGTTTCGATCACTTCCAACTCCGCTTTCTCTTCGGCGGCCTTCTCGGGACGGCCACCTTCCTCGAAGAGCTGGATCGATTCGCGACGCTGCTTCACCATCTTCTGGAGCACGTCGATCACCATGGCATCGTCGTCCGGAAGAGAATCGGCAGTGCGCAGTTCGATGTCGCGGTCCTTGATCTTGGCAAGGATGAGGCGAACCGCGGCGAGGCGCGGCTTGTCGCCCGCCTTCATCGCAGTGATCTGGGCGGCCTTGATCGAATCACGAAGCATTGTTTTCCTGCTGTTCTGATAGGTTTGGGAAAGTGTCGTGGCGCAAAACTAGCAAGCTGCGCGCCAAATTGCACCTGTCGCGCCTTGACGCGGTGCACAACCCTGTCTAGCGGGCGGGCCTTAGCACACATAGTCAGAAACGCCGTAAACGGAGCGACCCACCATGGCCGACGCCGCATATACGCTTGCGCCCAAACCTGAAGGGGCGACAGGCGTTCTCGTCCTGAGCGATGGACACGTGGTCTGGGGCCGCGGCTTTGGAGCCGTCGCCGAAGCAGTCGGCGAAGTCTGCTTCAACACCGCGATGACCGGATATCAGGAAGTGATGACCGATCCGTCCTACGCTGGCCAGATCGTCACTTTCACGTTCCCCCACATCGGCAATGTCGGTGTCAACGACGAGGATCTCGAGTCCAGGGTCGATGGCGCCGTCGGCTGCGTCGTCCGCGAGGACGTGACCCTGCCTTCGAACTTTCGCTCTGCCGGTGAGTTCGGCGACTGGCTTGCCGCCAAGGGCAAGGTCGGTCTCGCCGGGGTCGATACCCGCGCGCTGACCCGCCGCATTCGCCTGCAGGGCGCACCCAATGCGGTGATCGCCCATAACCCCGAAGGCGAATTCGACATTCCGGCCCTCATCAAGAAGGCGCAGGAATGGCCGGGCCTCGAAGGCATGGACCTTGCCAAGATCGTCAGCCGCGAGATCCAGGAGGGCTGGGAAGGCTCGACCTGGGAACTCGGTGAGGGCTTCGGCGCCGCTGAGGGCGATACCCAGCCGCATGTCGTCGCCATCGACTACGGCGCCAAGGACAACATCTTCCGCAATCTGGTGAAGGCAGGGGCCCGGGTGACGGTAGTTCCCGCCGAAACCTCGCTCGACGCCATCCTCGCGCTGGAGCCGAAGGGCGTGTTCCTCTCGAACGGCCCGGGCGATCCGGCGGCGACCGGCACTTATGCGGTGCCCGTCATCAAGTCGCTGCTCGACCGCGACGTTCCCGTGTTCGGCATCTGCCTCGGTCACCAGATGCTCGGCCTTGCGGCCGGTGCCCAGACCTCGAAGATGCATCAGGGCCATCGCGGCGCCAACCATCCGGTGAAGCGCCTTGAAGATGGCGTCGTCGAGATCACCTCGATGAACCACGGCTTCGCGGTCGACAACCAGACCCTGCCGGAGAACGTCGAGGAGACGCACGTCTCGCTGTTCGACGGTTCGAACTGCGGTATCGCGATCAAGGGCAAGAAGGCTTTCGGCGTGCAGTATCACCCCGAAGCCAGCCCCGGACCGCAGGACAGCTTCTACCTCTTCGAAAAGTTCGTGGGGATGCTGGCCTGATGGGCGTCACGGGTCGGTTTCTTGCTGCGGCGCTGGCGTCGCACCCCGCATCGGCGATCATTGCCGGTGCGGACCAGCGAGATTTCGACCCGGCATGTCGCTTTGCCTATGCACTGGCGTTCCCGGCCTTCGCGCCGGAAACCCGTGCAAAGCAAGGTGCCATGCAATGACCGCTCTTATCGACCACATGCTCGCTTACTATATTGCCGGACAGGCTGCCGAACTCTCGGTGGCGCCGCGGTTCTATCCTTACGGTGAATTGCAGCTCATCTTCGAGGACAAGGTCTCGGTGGCCGTTCGCAAGTTCGGCCCCAAAGTACGCAAGCATGCCAAGGAAGCCGGCAAGACCTTCATCGACCGGATGCTCGAAGAGGGCGCCTGGTCGACTTCGGAGGGCGAGTACGGCGGTTCGATGCACCAGTTTCAGGCTGACCGATACCGCGCGGTGATCCGCGAGGAGCAGGACAGCAACCCGATCATTCGCCAAGCCAAAGCCGAAGGCCCGGATTACTGGGACAAGGCGTTTGGTGAGCTGGTGGCCTAGGCCGCCAGTCCGACATACAAGACACACAGGACACCCCAGGACAGCCCATGCCCAAGCGCACAGACATCTCCTCGATCCTCGTCATCGGTGCCGGCCCGATCATCATCGGCCAGGCCTGCGAATTCGACTATTCGGGGACGCAGGCGATCAAGGCGCTCAAGGAAGAGGGCTACCGGGTCATCCTGGTGAACTCGAACCCGGCCACGATCATGACCGATCCGGACATGGCCGATGCCACCTATGTCGAGCCGATCACCCCGGAAGTGGTCGCCAAGATCATCGAGAAGGAGCGCCCCGATGCGGTGCTGCCGACGATGGGCGGCCAGACCGCGCT
>JAGHZR010000024.1 GCA_017745295.1 Novosphingobium sp. | reverse complement strand
TCGGACAGTTTGCCGACCTCCGAACCCGTTTCAAAGACGACGGCGGTGAAGCCGAGCAGCAGCAGAACGGCGATCGCCAGACCGGCGACCGTCATCAGCTTGCCTGCGATATGCATGCGGTTGAACACGTCTTTCATTTTCCAGCTCCAGGAATCTCATGGAAAGCCGCAGAGCGGGCGACGACAGGCGCCAAAACAGACGCAAGGGCAGGGGCCGAAACACAGTCGGCAGAAGGGAGAAACTGCATGGAAGTCCCGCTTTGGACAAAAGTGCAGTCTTATTATAGGATGGTATGCCATCATTCGGATCTGGCAGGCTATTGATCCGGCTCTAAAGTTTTCGGTTCGATGGGTTGCCGATCCCCAAACGGTCGCGATCGTCCGGCTGTCAGTTGTGACAGATGCATCCGACACGTCTCAAAAAGGCAATTCCGGTTGCAAACGCTGCAATTGCAGCCCCGCGATCAGGAGGCCATATCGCCCGTGCCTTTCAGGCATCCTCTCCCAAAACCTATCCCGGCCCGTCCTTGAGACGGGCCTTTTTTTTGTTTGATGGAGCAGCGCGAAGCGGCGGAAATTCCCGTATCTTCCGGTTCTGCCTGACGGGCTTACTTGCCCTTCAGCATTTCGATGGCGATCAGGGATGCCTCATGCACATGCTCGCGGCAGGCCTTGGCCGCAGCTTCCGCATTGCGCCCGGCGATGGCGTCGACGATCTTGGATAGCCGCTTGAGGCCCGCCGCCTGGCGGCCGACCACCGACAGGGTCATGGCGCGCATCTGGCTGATGCGGCTGTTGAGGCGCTGGACGATTTCCCAGGCGATCTCGTGTCCGCCGGTCGTGAAGATGACTTCATAGAAATGGGTCGAAGCCTTGAGCGCGGCGATGGCATTCTTGTCGCGATGCGCGGCTTCGATCGCGTTCAACGCCTGGCGCAGATCGGCCACGGTGTCCGGCGAAGACCGCTGCGCGCAAGCCGCCGCAGCCGAAGATTCGAGCTGCATCCGTATTTCGTAGATTTGCTGGGCCTGCTCCGGAGAAATCGTGGAGAGGCGCGGGCCGGAGGGTGTGCTCTCCACCAAGCCTTCGGATTCGAGGTTGCGGATGACTTCGCGGATCACCGATCGACTCACCCCGAGCCGTTCGCCCAGGGTGCGCTCAACGAGCCGTTCTCCCGGTGCGATCTGCCCCTGCATGATCGCATCCCGGACACGATCCAGCGCGATGAGCCTCAAGGTCTGTGGCCGCGCTTCGATCCGTTCCAAACTCATTCTCCCCAAGGGTTTCATCGCTCTTGCAGCCCTCATGACAAGAACCGTTGCATGTGTCCAGTCTTCTGGTATACCACCATACAACATTCCAAGGAGGTTGCCGCGATGGCTCTGAAGATTCGCAAGCTTGTGTCCTATGTCGAGGAAGTCCGGATCGAAGGTGGCAAGGATGCCGAGCGCCCCGTGACGACCGTTCTCGTGGCCGCCGTCGTGAAGAATCCCTGGGCCGGTCGCGGTTTCGTGGAGGATCTCCAGCCCGAGATCCGTGAATATGCGTCGGACCTCGGCGCGCTCATCGTCGAGAAGCTCACCGCCACGATCGGCGGCGCGGACAGGATCGAGGCCTATGGCAAGGCCGCCGTGGTCGGCGGCGCGGGCGAGATAGAGCATGCCTCGGCGCTGATCCACACGCTGCGCTTCGGCAACCACTTCCGCGAGGCGGTGAACGCCAAGTCCTACCTCAGCTTCACCAACAAGCGCGGCGGCCAGAACACCTCGATCCAGGTGCCGATGATGCATAAGGACGATGAAGGCCAGCGTTCGCACTACATCACCGCCGAGTTCGCCATTTCCGACGCTCCGCTCGACGACGAGATCGTCATCGTGCTTGGCGCCGCCGATGGTGGCCGCGTGCACCCGCGTATCGGCAATCGCTACCTCGATCTGGAAGCCATTGCCGCGGAGAAGGCCGCGCAGCAGGGCTGACCGTGGGCGCGGATACTTTCCCCACCGCATATGAGGACATGGGCGGAGACAATCCGCCCGTGATCCTGATCCACGGCGTCGGCCTGTCGCAGACGATGTGGGCCGCGCAGAAAGACGCACTGAAGCACGCCTACCGCGTCATCACGCTGGACATGCTCGGGCACGGCGGAAGTACGGCTCCCGCCGCCGATGCCGGGCTGGACGACTATGCCGATCAGGTCGCTGGACTGATGGACCGTCTGGCCATCGACAGGGCGATCCTCGTTGGCTTCTCGATGGGGGCGCTGGTCGCACGGGCCTTTGCGTTGCGTTTTCCGGACCGTCTGTCGGGGCTGATCCTGCTCAACGGCGTGTTCAACCGCTCCGAGGAAGTGCGCGCCACGATCCTGGGCCGCGTGGACGAAGTGCGGCAGGCTGGACCGGCCGCCAATTCCGATGCCGCGATCGAACGCTGGTTCACCCCGGAATTCCGCGCGGCCGAGCCTGGCTATATCGCCGATCTGCGCGCTCATATGGCGGGCAACGACCATCACGGCTATCTGACGTCCTATGGCCTGTTCGCCAGTCAGGACAACTTCGGCGCCGACCGTCTGGGTGAGATCGCGGTGCCCACTCTGGTCGCTACCGGAGAATTCGATGTCGGCTCCACGCCGGAGATGACCCGCGAATTGGCCGCTCGCATTCCCGGCGCCACGGCGCATGTGATTGCCGATGCGCGCCATATGATGCCGGTGGAAATGCCGGAAGAAACCAATGCCCTGCTGCTGGGATACCTCGATACGATAACCCAGTCGCCCATAACTGCCGGAGAGGCTTCATGACCTTACGTAAATTCCAGATGCTGGTGGACGGCGCGTGGATCGACGCCGCATCCGGCCGGACCTATGAATCGCGCTATCCCGCGACGGGCGACGTCTGGTCGGTCCTGCCCGACGCCGACGAAGCCGATGCCGACCGCGCCGTGCGCGCCGCCGACGCGGCGTTTCGCAGCCCCGCCTGGCGCGGACTGACCGCCTCCGCGCGCGGCAAGCTGCTGCGCCGCCTGGGCGACCTGATCGCCGAGAATGCCGGAGAACTCGCCGAACTGGAAACGCAGGACAACGGCAAGCTGATCCGCGAGACGCGCGGCCAGCTCGCCTACCTGCCCGAATTCTTCCACTACAGCGCCGGCCTTGCCGACAAGCTCGAAGGCAGCACGCTGCCGATCGACAAGGCGGACATGTTTGCCTTCACCGTGCCCGAGCCGCTGGGCGTCGTGGCCGCGATCATTCCCTGGAACAGCCCGCTCTACCTGACCGCGATCAAGCTCGCGCCCGCACTGGCGGCGGGGAATACGCTGGTCATCAAGCCGTCCGAACATGCCTCGGCCAGCATCCTGCGCTTTGCGTCGCTTGTAGAGGAAGCCGGATTCCCGGCAGGCGTCGTCAATGTCGTGACCGGGCTTGGCCCCAGCGCCGGTGCGGCGCTCACGAAGCACCCGCTGGTGCGCCGCATCGCCTTCACCGGCGGTCCGTCCACCGCACGCCACGTCATCAAGGCCAGCGCCGAGAACTTCGCCAAGCTCTCGCTGGAACTGGGCGGCAAGTCGGCGAACATCGTCTTCGACGACGCCGATCTTGAAAGCGCGGTGAACGGCGCCGTCGCGGGGATCTACGCCGCCTCGGGCCAGAGCTGCGTCGCAGGCTCCCGCCTGCTGGTGCAGGCCGGCATCTACGACCGCTTCGTGGCGGCCCTGACCGAACGCATGACCCGCATCCGCATCGGCGACCCGCTCGATCCGAACTCCGACATGGGGCCGATGGCGACCGCGCAGCAGCTCGGCGTGGTCGAGAGCATGGTCGCGCGCGCCCGCGAGGAAGGCGCCGAGGTGCTGGCAGGCGGCAAGCGCCATGCTGCGCAGAAGGGCTGGTATTACGAGCCGACCCTGCTCGCCTGCACCTCCGACCAGCTCGACGTCGTGCAGAACGAAGTGTTCGGCCCGGTCGCGGCAATCATGCGCTTTTCCGACGATGCAGAGGCGCTCGCGCTGGCGAACGGCACCGAATACGCGCTCGCGGCCGGTATCTGGACCCGCGACATCGGCCGCGCCCACCGCTTCGCGCGCGATGTCCATGCCGGGATCGTCTGGGTGAACACCTACCGCGCGGTCTCGGCCATGGCGCCGATCGGCGGCTTCGGCGCGAGCGGCTACGGGCGCGAGGGCGGCATCCATGCCGTGCTCGACTACACCGAACTGAAGACCGTGTGGGTCAACCTGTCGGAACAACCGATGGGCGATCCCTTCGTGATGCGGTGAGAGGATAGAACACAATGACGAAAAACGTGATCGATCCGGCCGAGTTCCGGAAGGCCATGGCCGAATTCCCCTCGGGCGTCACCGTGGTGACCGCCCTCGACGAGCAGGGCGGACTGGTGGGCTTCACCGCCAGCGCCTTTTCCTCGCTGTCGCTGGACCCGCCGCTGGTGCTCGTGTGCCCGGCGCTGACCTCTGCCACCTACCCGCATCTCGTGCGCGGCGGCCGTTTTGCGATCCACATCCTCGCGGCCGACCAGCAGGATATCGCCATGGCCTTTGCCTCGAAGGGCGCGGACAAGGTGGCGGCGCTGGAATGGGCGCTCAGCCATCTCGGCAATCCGCTGCTGAAGGGCGCGACTTGCGTGCTGGAATGCAGCCTCTGGCGCGAATACGAAGGTGGCGACCATGCCATCCTCGTCGGCGAAGTCCTGCGCATCGACCGCTGCGAGAGCGGCGTGCTGCTCTATCACCGTGGCCGCATGAGCAATCATGCACTTCCGGAAACTGGCCCGGAAGTGGAGACCGCATCGGCATGACGATCCGCGATCTGCACCCCTTCCGCGACAGTGCTTTCGTCGGCGGAGTCTGGACGGCGGCAATCGAAACGGTGCCGGTGACGGACCCGGCCACGAGCGAAGTCATTGCGCAAGTGCCGTACCTCGGCGCCGCCGAGACCCGTACCGCCATCGCGGCCGCACAGAAGGCCCAGACGGAGTGGCGCGCCCGCCCCGCAGGCGACCGCGCCGATGTGCTGCTGCGCTGGCACGCTCTCATGCTGGAACATCAGGACGCGCTCGCCGCGATCCTGACGGCGGAACAGGGCAAGCCGCTGGCCGAAGCGCGAGGCGAAGTGCTCTATGCCGCCAGCTTCGTGCGCTGGTTCGCGGAAGAGGCACGGCGCATCGAAGGCGAGGTGATCCCCGCGCCGCGTTCCAACCAGCGCATTCTCGTCTGGAACGAGCCGGTCGGCGTCGTCGCCGCGATCACGCCGTGGAACTTCCCGGCGGCCATGGTGACGCGCAAGGTGGCCCCGGCGCTGGCGGCGGGCTGCGCGATCATCGTCAAGCCCGCGCCGGAAACGCCGCTCACCGCACTGGCCCTTGCGGCTCTGGCCGAGGAAGCCGGACTTCCTGCCGGGCTGCTCAGCGTCATCACCGGAGAGGCCGCCGCCATCGGCGAGGCCTTCATGAGCAGCGATGTCGTGCGCAAGCTTTCCTTTACCGGCTCGACCGGCGTGGGCCGCAAGCTCTACGAGCAATCGGCGCCCACCCTGAAGCGCCTTTCGCTGGAACTGGGCGGAAACGCGCCGTTCCTCGTCTTCGACGACGCCGATATCGATGCGGCGGTCGAGGGTGCGCTCCTCGGCAAGTACCGCAACGCCGGGCAGACCTGCGTCTGCGTGAACCGTTTCCTCGTGCAGGACGGCATTCACGACGCTTTCGTCGAGCGGCTGCGGCAGCGGGTCGAAGGCCTTGTGGTCGGGCGTGGCACGGAAGCGGGTGTGACGATCGGCCCACTCATCAATGCGCGCGCGGTCGAGAAGGTCGAGCAGCACGTCGCCGATGCCCTGGCGCGCGGCGGCCGCCTGCTGGCGGGTGGCCAGCGGCAGGAGGGGCTGTTCTTCCCGCCGACGCTGATCGCGGACGTTCCGCGCGATGCGCTGGTGGCTTCGGAGGAGACCTTCGGGCCGCTGGCGGCAGTGATCCGGTTCGAGACCGAGGAAGAGGCGATCCACCTCGCCAACGATACCGAGTTCGGCCTCGCCGCCTATGCCTATACCCGTGACATCGGCCGCGCCATGCGCGTTGCCGGCGCGCTGGAATACGGCATGGTCGGGCTGAACGAGGCGGCGATCTCCACCGAAGTCGCGCCGTTCGGCGGCATCAAGGCCTCCGGCATGGGCCGCGAAGGATCGCGCCACGGCATTACCGACTATCTCGAATTGAAATACGTGATGATGGGCGGGCTTTAACCCCCACGTTACGGACCCTTGGGTCGCACAAGAGGAAGCGCCGGCATCTGTAAGGATGCCGGCGCTTTTTCCGTTCGCAATGGGGCCGGCTGTCAGCCTTGCGCGTCGATTTCCGCGAAGACCTCGCGGGCGAGGCGGAAGCTGTCGACGCCCGCCGGGATGCCGACGTAGACGGCGATCTGAAGCAGCACTTCGCGGATTTCCTCGCGCGTCAGGCCGTTGTTCAGGGCGCCGCGAATGTGCGCCTTGAACTCATGACTGCGGTTTAGCGCCGCGATCATGCCGAGGTTGAGGATCGAGCGGCTGCGGCGGTCGAGCCCCGGACGGTTCCAGATCTCGTCCCAGCAGTACTTCGTCGTCAGTTCCTGCATGGCCCAGTTGAAGTCGTCGGCGCCGTCCAGCGCCTTGTCGACATAGGCATCGCCCAGAACCGCGCGGCGGGTGGTGAGACCTTGCTCGAACTTTTCGTCCTGCGGCTTATCGGTCATCTTGTTCCAGTCCTTCCACGATCAGAATTTCCACCTCCGCCACATCTTGCCGATGTATGCGGGCGGCACTGTATGCGGGCGAGGCATGGCAGGCGAGAGCCGCTTCCATGCTCGGAAATTCGATCACGACGGTGCGCTCGAAAGGTTCCGGCCCTTCGAGCGCCATAGACCGGCCCCCGCGTGACAGCAAAGTCCCGCCGCCCGCGATCAGGGCGGCGGGGCCAAGCGCCATGTAGCCGGCATAGGCTTCCGGGTCGGTCACATTGACCCGGGCGATCCAGTAGGCTTTGGGCATAGGCAATCGGGGCGCTATCAGGCGAAGGCCGGAAGCACTTCGTCGATGAAAAGACGCAGGGAATTGCGCTTTTCCTCGAACGAAAGGCTATTGTCGACCCAGATGCTGTATTCGTCGACGCCGAGGGCCTCGTAGCCCTTGAGGCGCTCGATCAGCTCGTCAGGCTTGCCGATCATGACGTTCTTGCGCAGCTTCTCCGGTACGTATTCGGGGAACTTTTCCGGGTTCACGGGCGGCACGGCGGTCTGGAAACCGTTCACCGGTGGCACCTTGTTGACGAACCAGGCGCCGAACGAGCGGAAGAAGAACGAGATGCCCTCGGCCGCGGCCTGCCAGTCGTCGTCGCCCTTGTGGACGTGGGCGTGTTGCAGGATCATGATCTTGGGGCGCTCGGTGATGTGCGGCGCGGCGGCCACGGCGTTCTCGAACTTGTCCATCAGGTCGGCCACTTCGGCATCGCCCTTGGCGAGCGGGGTCGCCATCACATTGCAGCCGTTGGCGACAGCGAACTTGTGCGAGTCGGGGTCGCGCGCGGCGATCCACAGCGGCGGTCGGGACTGGACCGGCTTGGGAACGCTGGTGGAGGCGGGGAATTTCCAGATCTCGCCGTCATGGGTGACATCGCCTTCCCACAGCGGCTGGAGCAGCGGGACCATCTCGCGCAGGTACTTGCCGCCGTCGGTGGCGGATTCACCGTTGAGCATACGGTCGAACTCGAACTGATAGGCGCCGCGGGCCAGACCCACTTCAGCGCGGCCGTTGCTGATCACATCGAGCAGTGCGGCTTCGCCCGCCATGCGAATCGGATGCCAGAACGGCGCGATGAATGTGCCGGCGCCCAGGCGGATGCGGCTGGTGCGCCCCGCCACCGCCGCCAGCAGCGGAATCGGGTTCGGCGAGATGGTGTATTCCATCGCGTGGTGCTCGCCGATCCAGACTTTGTCCATGCCGCCGGCTTCCGCCATGTCGCACAATTCCAGCAGTTCCTGGAACAGCTTAGGGTGCGAAACGGAGTCGTCGTAGCGCTCCATGTGCAGAAAGATCGAGAACTTCATCGTCCATCCTTTTCCCTGCCTCGCTTCGTTCGAGGCTCAAATTTCTCTTGCGACTCGCTCGAAGCAAGAATACCGTCCGATGGTATACCACAAAAACGATGGTGCAAGAGGATAACTGAAGCATGGCTAAAGCGGGCGATACCTCGGCCGGCGTGATCGAGGAAAACAGCATCGGCTTCGTGCCGCTGGCACAGCGGCACGGCAAAGTGCGCGATCTCTTCACACTCTGGTTCACGACGAACATCGCCCCGCTGCCGGTGGTGACCGGCGCCATGGCCGTGCAGGTCTATCACCTGCCACTGACCTGGGGCATTTCCGCGATCATCCTCGGGCATCTCGTCGGCGCTCTGGTGCTCGGCGCCTGTTCGGCTCAGGGGCCGCAGATGGGTCTGGCGCAGATGATCCAGAGCCGTGGGCAGTTCGGCCGCTACGGCGCGCTGCTGGTGGTGAGCTTCGCCACCTTGCTCTACGTCGGGTTCTTCATTTCCAACATCGTTCTGGCCGCCAAGTCGGTTCATGCGCTCCAGCCCGCCGTCGGCCTGCCGGTCGGCGCCGTGCTCTGCGCGCTGGCCGCCGCCGGTATCGGCATCCTTGGCTACAACGTGATCCATCTGCTAAACCGCGTGGGCATGTGGTTCATGGGCGCGGGCCTGATCTTTGCCTTCGCCAACCTCGTGGCGCTCATGCCGTCGCAGCTCTGGACGCAGGGCCAGGGTTCGATGATCGGCTGGCTGGCGATGTTCTCGCTGGCGGCGGTCTGGCACATTTCCTACGCCTGCTACACCTCCGACTACTCGCGCTACCTGCCGCCCAGTGTCGGCATCCGCGCGCCGTTCCTCGCCAGCTTCGCGGGGGCGGCTCTCGGCGCGGGCGCTTCGTTCATCCTCGGTGCCGTCGCCGTGGCCGGAGCGCCTGCGAACGCCGATCCGATGGCGATCGTCAGCGGCGCGACCGGCGTGCTGGCGCCGGTCCTGATGGCACTCTTCGTCTTCAATATCGTCAGCCACAATGCGCTCAACATCTACGGCGCGGTGCTGTCGCTCATCACCATGGCGCAGACCTTCTTCGCCGCGTGGCAGCCGGGGCGCAAGGCCCGGGTCGTGCTCTCGACCCTCGTGCTGGCGGTTTGCCTCGTTATCGCGACGACGTCGGCGGACGACTTCGTGCCGCGCTTCATCGGCTTCGTGATCGGCCTGATGGTCGTGCTTGCGCCCTGGGCGACGATCAACATCGTGGACTTCTACTTCATCCGCAAGGGCCGCTACGACATCGACTCGTTCTTCCGGGCCGACGGCGGCATCTACGGCCGGATCGACCTGAAAGCGGCCGCCGCTTACCTCGCAGGCATTGCGGTCCAGCTGCCGTTCCTGGCCAGCAGCATCTACACCGGCCCCCTCGCTGCGGCGATGGGCGGGGTCGATGTCGGCTGGCTGATCGCCCCGGTCGTGACCACGGCCGTCTACCTCGCCCTCGGTGCCGGTCGGTACGCAGAGGCCGCCACCCCCTGTCCGGCCGAATGAACAGGCACACCTGGGAGAGCGACATGGCCACGAAAGCCCCCGAACACGACATCAAGGACTTCCTCTCAAGCGCAGAGGAAATCATCGACGAAGCGCGCAACGGCCGCATGTTCATCCTCGTCGATGACGAGGATCGCGAGAACGAGGGAGACCTCGTGATCCCGGCCCAGATGGCGACGCCCGAGAAGATCAATTTCATGGCGCGCTACGGCAAAGGCCTGATCTGCCTGGCGATGACCGAGGCTCGGGTCAGCCAGCTCGGCATCGGGTTGATGAGCCCGCGCAACGGGACGCAATACGGCACGGCTTTCACCACCTCGATCGAGGCACGGGTCGGCGTCACCACCGGCATCTCGGCGGCGGACCGTGCGCGGACCATCGCCGTCGCCATAGACGGAACGAAGGGCCGCGAGGAAATCGTCACGCCCGGCCACGTCTTCCCGCTGATCGCCCGCGAAGGCGGTGTGCTGGTTCGCGCGGGCCATACCGAGGCGGCGGTGGACGTGGCGCGGCTGGCGGGGCTCAACCCTTCGGGCGTGATCTGCGAGATCATGAACGAGGACGGCACGATGGCCCGCCTCGGCGACCTGCTGGCCTTTTCGCAGCTTCACGGCCTGAAGGTCGGCACGATCCGCGACCTCATCGCCTATCGCCGCCGCCACGACAATCTGGTCGAGCGCGCCGCGCAGGCTGTCTTCCACAGCCGATGGGGCGGTGAGTGGCAGGCCATCACCTATCGCAACCGCGCCACCGACACGGAGCAGATCGCGCTCGTGAAAGGCCGGATCGACCCGGCGAAACCGACGCTCGTGCGGATGCACGTCATCTCCACGCTGACCGATATCTTCGCCGGAGAAACGGGCGGATCGGGCGTCCTCGAAACCGCCATGCAGACGATCGCGGAGGAGGGCAGCGGCGTGGTGATCGCCATCAACCGCGCGCGCAACGACCGTTTCACGATGGCGCTGAAGGCACAGGCAGGCACGCTCTCGCCCGCGGACATGGACGAGCTGCGCGACTACGGCGTCGGCGCGATGATCCTGACGGACCTCGGGATCGAGAAGATGGTCCTGCTGACCAACACGCACCGTACCCCGGTGGCGCTGGCGGGCTACGGCCTCTCGATCGAAGGCGAACGGCCGATAAGACCGGGCCAATAAAACCGGGCCAATAAAACCGCGTCATCGGGCCCGGACCGCGAAGGCACCGCCTAAAACGCATATTCGACATTCCCGTCATCCTCGATGCGGCCACTTTGCCGCCAAGGAAGAGTCATGCTCCCCGTCATCGCTCCCGTCATCCTGGCCGCTTCGGCGCCGGCGACGATCCGCTATTGCTCGCCCAACACCGCCGCCGATTCCACCGATGCCACGACGTGCGCGGCTCCGGCGGCGGAACCCGCACCCTCTGTCGAAGGACTGCCGGTCACGCAATCGGACGCTCCTGCAAAAGCCAAGCTGAACATCGGCGCGGCCTTGCGCGGACGCTACGATTTGCGCTTCAACGATATCGGCGGCGCGGGCCAGCGGCGGACCTCCAACCACCTCTCGTTCGACACCCTGGCGCTGACCGCCGACTACGATTCCGAGAAATTCTTCGGTGCCGCGCAGTACCGATTCTATGGCGCCAGCTTCCTCTACGGCAAGAACGGCGGCTACGAAGGCTATCCCGGCGAAGTCCAGTTCCTGATGTACGCCTATGCCGGTGCCAAGCTGAGCAAGGAAGACAGCGTGACCGTGGGTGTCCAGCCCGTGCCGTTCGACGACCGCTACTGGGGTTCCTCGATCCTCGACGACCTCGGCTTCGCCTATGGCATGGAGGAAGTCTACAACCTCGGCATCAAGTACAAGCGCCAGACCTCCAACTTCCGCGCCGAACTGGGCTTCTTCCCCGGCAGCGGGCCTGCCGTGATGGGCATCAGCCGCGACGCGGCGCGCTATTCGACGAACATTGCCAGGGCCGACGGCTATGTCCCCAACGGCTCGCAGAACGACGAGCGGAAAATGGTGATCGGCAATGTCCAATACGCCTTGGTCAACCAGCCGAACACCACGCTGAAGGCCACCGCTTCGGGCTGGATTTCGAGCATCTACAACTTCGACACCGGCAAGGAAGGCAGCAAGCATCTGTTCGCCTTCAGCCTGACCGGCAGCCGTGGCCCCTGGAGTGCCAAGGCTTTGATCGCGCGGCAGGACATCGATCCCCGCAACTCCGGCCGTAACGACATGATCACGGTAGGGGGCTTCGATGGCAGCTACAACATCGCCGCCAAGGGCACTTACGCCTTCGGCGAGATCGGCCGGACCATCGACACCGGCAAGCTGCCCTTCGACCTCCTCGTCTATGCCAACTACGGCCGCTTCATGAAGGACGCCGCCGGCTTCAAGGACAGCGAGCGCTTCGATCTGGGCGCTGTGTGGACGGCCAAGGACAAGGGCCGCATCAAGGTCTATTCCGAGTTCCTGCTCGGCCGCAACGATCCTTACGTCGGCGCGGGACAGTTCATCTCCGGAGCGGCGCAGGGTGGCGACAGCAAGTGGAAGTCTGCCTTCATGATGATCTTCGGGTACTACTTCTGAACCGCCGCAGGCCCGTATCGTTGATCGAGGCAGGGCGAGATACGCGGCGCCATGATTGGCAGGGCGGTAATCGGGCGGGCGACGCGTTCACCTGAGGCAAAAACTGCGTCGGCGCCGAGGCGGGCCAGCACGGGGTTGCGATAGCACAAGTTGTAGCGGGGTCGGTCCGCCGGATCGAAACCCGCCTGCGCCGCCGCTATCGCGAGCCTGGCTTCCGCAGCGACGATCGCAGCATCGCCGAATGCCCAGTTCTGATCGGACAGGTAGCTTATCAGGCATTCGGGCGATCCGCGGGCAGGAAAACGCGCGGGATCTTCGCCCGCAACGATGGCCGCAGCCTCGATCCAGTTCGAAACGTTGCTCCGGTCTTCGCCCTCCGGCGCACCATGCGCACAAGCCTGCGCAGCAATCCAGCGTGCAGGCAGCCCCCGGCGCATGGCTTCCGCAAGCCCGAGAATATGATGCGTACCGGTTCCCGCGACGCGCAGTTCGGGGGTGGTATTGCCATCGATCTGCCAGCGCAGCACGAGCGCCTTCGCCCAATCGTGCCAGAGAACGGCCCCCACGACGCTATCGCCGTCGATCTGCGCGCCTTCCGCGCGATAGGCGTGGAGGAGCGCGGTTGCGCTCGCGAGATTGGTGGCGATGTGCTCGGCCAGCCCACCAGGCCAGCTATGGTGCGAGCCGCTGTTGCCGCCCGCTGCCGCCAGTACCGACAGTCCGGGATGCGGGCAGGCGCTCCCGTCGCCGGGCAGCGGCGGAAACAGCTGTTCCCGCGCTTCTTCCATCCCCGCCATCGTCCGGTGTGCGGCATCGAGGAAGCCACGGGCTGCCAGTATCCCGACGATCTTGCGCTGCGCTTCGCGATCGAGGCCGATGCGGTGGCGCACGCAGTCGCCCCCGGAGAGCAATGCCGCGCGCGTCAGCCGCTTTGCTTCGGCGCCCTCCAGCCTGCCGATGGCCTTCACGATCCGGTGCCGTGCCCGCTGGAACAAAGGCGCGCGTTCGGCCACTTGCGCCATCGCGGCATCGGGCGAGACTTGCGCATTCGCATTGGCCGGCAGCAGCAGAACCGCAAGGAAGAGCAGATGACGCATTTCAGAAACTCCTGTCGATCCGCAGGCCCACCACGCGTCCGGTGGCGATCCTCTGACCCACAGGCCCCGCGCGGCGCCCGACGGTGCTGCGGTAGGCGTCGGCAGCCAGCAGGTTGCGGACGAAAAAGCGGATCGTGCCGATCGCGGCCAGATCGCGCGCGAGGTTGACATCGAACTGGCTCGAAGGCTGTACCCAGACATCGAGCGCCGAGCCGTAGAGCGTCGAGTTGCCGGACGCGGACGGCCCGAACAATCCATATTGCTGGAGATAGCGCCCCGTCCACCGACCGGTCAGCGTGCCGGACCAGCCCCCTCCGCTGTAGCCCAGTTCGACCGAAAGATTGCGCTCGGGCGCATACTGCATGTGCTCCACGGGATCGAGCCGGGGATTTTTCAGGCGGACACGGGCGTGCAGCAGGGTCGTCTGGGCCGAAATCCGCCAGCCGTCGAAAGCATCGGCCAGCCGCCCCAGGGGCAGGTTGCCGCTGAATTCGATACCGGCCAGCCGCGCCGTGCCGCCATTGGTCGGCTCGATCACGACCAGGCCGGTCTCGCTGCGATCCGCCGCATTGGCATAGTCACCGCCGGCATCGTAAAGGTAATGCGCCAGCCGCTTGGCGAAGAGCGCTACGCTGAACCGCGCTTCGTCAGGCGCGCGCCATTCGAACGACCAGTCGAGGTTGAGCGCCCGCACCGCGCGAAGATCGGGATTGCCGCGGATCAGTTCGAGTGCCCCGGTATCGGAATTTTCCACCGTCGCGCTTCCGGCAAGCTGGTTGGGAGACGGCCTGACATAGCTGGTCCAGAGCGTCGCCCGCACGGCGCGCCGGGCATCCGGATTCCAGCGCAGGCCGATACTCGGCAGCAGCGCGCCGAAATGAGCGCGGCTGCGGTTCCAGCCGTAATCGATATCGCCCGTATCGATGCCGTCATTGCCGGCCACCCAGTAACGGGCGGCGATCCAGGCCTGTTCGGCCCGCAGTCCGGGCGTCAGAACGAACGGCCCGGCCGCGATGCGCGCCCGCGCGTAGAGCGCCGCCACGGTTTCGGAAACCGCGAAGCTCTGGCCGTTGCGTTCGTCGGGCGAGAGGTCCGGCTCGGATGCCGAACGGATACGGGCGAGAAGACGCTCGCGATCCATCAGCGGCAGCGCAAAATCGTAAGTTCCCGGCAGGATCGCGGCAATGGATCCTGCCGCCAGTCCGCTGCTGCCCAGCGTCGTGCCCGGAGCGAAGACGTCCGTGTAGGTGATATCGGTCACCTGACCCCGGCGCCGGGAGCGGGTCGCCACGATGCCGGTTTCGAGCAGCCGCAGGACGCCGGCTTCAGAGCGGCGGCCGGCCGCAAGCTCGCCGCCGAAACGGTGGTCGCTGCTGCGCTGGCTGCGCACCTCGCCCTGGAGGCGAACCGGGAAACTCGAAAGACCCTGCGCCAGACGTGCATCGGTAGCGGTAAGCAGCGGCACCGGATAGCCGCCTCGCTTGCCGATCGAGACACCGTTCTCCAGCCCGGTGGTCACCGGGTCCCAGAACGATACCTCGACATGATCGGGGCGGCGCGTCACCCCGCTTCCGGCGTGAAGGCGCAGGCGCAAGTCGGTCCGGTCCAGCGCTGCATTCAGGCCCGTCTGGCCGAGCAGCATCGTGCTGCGCTCGGGGTTCGTCTGATACCAGTAGTGGATCGCACCGCTCGTGCTGGCCTGCTCGTAAAGACCATTGCCGATCGGCGTGCGGGTAATGTCGGCAGCACTGCCGCCGCTCTGGAAGCCCAACTGGTAGATGTCCTGTTCCGTCCGGCTTCCGGCGAACGTCAGCCGCGTGAACAGGCGCAGGTCGGACGACGGCTGATAGTCGAACGCGGCCATTGCACTCGCACTGTGCGTGGTGCCGCGCGTGAACTGGGCGTTGACACTGGTGGGCAGCAGGTTTCGCGCCGGGTCGATCCCAGCCGGGGTGCGTCCCTCGACATCCACTATGCGAAATTCGACCGTGCCCTGCTGGTACGTCTGCTGACTGTTGGCGAAAGCGCGGCGCCCGGCTTGCGCGGTGAGCGCGATCCCCAGCCGATCGCCCGCGCCGAAGCGGCGGACATACCGCAGGCCCAGCTGCCTGTTGGCGGCGTTCTGGCGATAGCTGCGGGCATTGGTGTCGATGCCGCCGGCGGCAACCAGTTTCAGCCCCTGCGGCGAACCGTCGAAAGCGGAAGGCGCCCGAACATCGATGACGGCGCCGGTGACGTCTCCCGCCCGTTCCGGCCCCGGTGTCTTCACCAGTTCCAGTGCCGCGAATCCGAAAGCGGGGAGCATGCCGAGCTGGACCTCTCGCCCGTAAGGCAGGCTCTGCGGCATCGCGACGCCGTCGATCGTCGCAAGACTGTAGGCCCCGCCCAACCCGCGTATTGCGGCAAACTGGCCCTCGGCGCGCGCCGCGCGGTCGTTGCCGCCAAGGTCGCCCTGGAGATTGGTGGTCAGCGTCAGCACACCGGGAATCCGCGCGACGGCCTCGGCGAGGTTGCGGTCGGTCGCGGGTGGCTGATCGCCGAGCAACGTGTCACCCGCCGGCGCAGGTTCGGCGGAACCGATGAGATCCACCGGCATGCCGCGAAGGCCTTGCACGAATATCGTATCTCCCGCGCGCGCAGGGTGGGGGACTGGGTTGAGGGCAGGGGGGCGGACCGCCTTCAGCCGGATCGATGCCGCGGCACGGGGATTGCGGATGATCGATACTCCCGCGCCCTGACGCCCGATCCGCACCGACAGGCTCCGCGTCATCTGGCGCAGCGCCGTATCGAAATCGTCCGCACTGACGGCGCCGGAGACCATCCCGGCAATGCTTTCCGGCGCGAAGACGATATTGCGGCCGCTCTGGCGCGCCAGTTCCATCAAGGCGCGGTCGAGCGGTCTCGGCGAGATCGCGAAGCGCCGTTGCGCCAGTGCCGGCGGCGAGGCCAGCACTGCCGCCAGGGTAAGACCGGAGAGCAGCCCCCGACCCCAGGCCGCGTTTCGACGGAGCAGCATGTCTTGCGCCTTGCGTCCGGGCTTTCAGGTCATCGCGGCTCGACCTCGTATTCCCGGCCCGTCCGTTTCCACCGCAGCGGATGAATGGAGGACAGGCCGGAGAGGAACGATTCGAGATCGGCCACCGCATAAGCCCCGCTGACATGGAGCTTCGCCAGCGCCGGATCGTCTAGAGTGACGCGGGGCGCGCCCTGATCGGCGAAAGCGGAAAGGGCTTCGCCGAGCGTGCAATCGGAGAAGAGCAGACGGCCTTCGCGCCAGGCGATGGCGGCCTCCGCATCGATCTCGTCGACCCGCGCCTTTCCTGCGACGATCTCCACCCGCTCGCCGGGGCGAGGCTCGGCCAGTGTCGAGCCGCCTTGCCGGACCTCCAGCGCACCCCGGGCCAGGACGACCGCGACCGGGCGATCCGGTCGATTGCGGACCGTGAACAGGGTGCCCTTGTCGACCACGGAAACGTCGCGCGCATCAACCGTGAAACCGCGCGATTGGTGGACGACGTCGAACACCGCCTCGCCGCTTTCCAGCTTCACGTGCCGCCCGAGCGGCCCGATCCGCGCTTCGATGCGGCTGTGGGGGGCAAGCCAGACACGGGTGCCGTCGGCGAGTGCCACCTCGCGCCGGTCCTGCCCGGTCGCGAAACCGGCCTCGCTGGGCTGCACCATCCAGAACGCCAGCACGGCGGCGGCCATGCCGCCAAGCGCAAGGCCACCACGCACGAAACCCCGCGACATCATCACGGGTCTGCGGCGAACCGGCGCGGTGACTGCAGAGGGGAATGACGGGGCCTTGAAACCGCCCTGCCGGGCAGCCTCCGGCGCGACCTCCCAGGCCCGCGAGACGAGGTCGGCAGCCGCCGCATGTTCGGGACGTTCGCGCAGCCAGTCGAGGAACGCGGCGCGATCGGCATCGTCCATGCCCTCGCGGGCGCGGGTCAACCAGTTTGCCGCCTGCTCCAGCATGGCATCGTCGGTAGCGGGTTTCATGCCCGGGGACTTCATGACATCGGCTCCGCGAGCATGGCCGCCAGCCGGGCAAGACTGCGTTCCACATGGCGCGATACGGCCTTGGTCTCGATTCCCAGCCGCGCGGCGGCCTCCTTGTGGCTGAGCCCTTCGACCCGCACCAGCAGGAATGCCTCGCGCGCGGCGGGAGACAGGATCTTCATCGCTTCCGAAAGGGCGTGTAATTCGCCGCGCCCGATCAATATGCGTTCGGGATCGTCGGTGCCTTCGTCCTGCAAGTCGTTTTCGATGGCGACATGGCTGCCTTCCATCCGCGTTTCTCTCCGCCGGTATCTGTCTATCAGCAGGTTAGACGCAGCGCGGAGCAGAAATCCCCGCCAGCTGGCGATCTTTTGCGGATCCGGGCCTGCGGAGATGACCCGCAGGTAGACGTCCTGCACGAAATCCTCGGCATCCTCGCCCGGCCGGACGCGGCGGCGGAAATAGTTTCTCAGCGTCGAGCGATGATCTTCCAGCACTTCGACGACGCCAGGTGACGTCGGGGAGGCCCGCCTGCGCGGGTCGCCCCTGCGCTCGTCTTCAGTGTCCGGCTCCGCGCCGACACCGATGGGCTTGCTCATTCGCGACACTCCGAGAGACACTTTCGGCGGCCCTTAAATGCGGGTGGTTGCACCTCTGTGACCACGGTTGCGGCACCCGTCCGGTGCTGCTCCCTGCCTGGCGCGAAGGCATGAAACGGCGCCCATAGCCGCATCTCGATGACAGGTTCGTGACGGTAAAAAAATAGAATCCGCAGGGGGGATTTCGCGAAATGGCTGCGTCTCGGCTGGCGTGGGGGGCGAACGCAACACGCCTCGCCAGGGAAGGAAAACCATGCTTTCTTTGAATGCGAAATCCATTCTGCTCGCGGGCTCCGCGATGCTTGTCGTAGCGCTGCCGGGTGCCGCTTCGGCGCAGGACAGCCAGGATGCCGCCGACACGGGCAGCAACGGCGGCGAACTCGTCGTGGTCGCCCGTCGCAGCCAGGCCGCCGACGTGCAGCTCAACTCCAGCAAGCCGATCTCGGTCCTTTCGGAAGAGGACCTGCAACACACCGCCGTCCACAACGTCGCCGAAGCACTCGGGCTGATGCCGGGCGTCAACGTGATGAACACCGGCTCGTCGTTCTTCGGCGGCATCGACGGCGCGTCGCGCGGCGAAGGCATGTTCGTCTCGATCCGCGGCCTCAATGCCGAATACAACGTCAATCTCATCAACGGCGTCAACGTGGCGCAGGGCATGCCCTATAGCCGTCAGGTCAAACTCAGCCTGCTGCCGCCTTCGGGCCTCAACACGATCGTGCTGAACAAGGTCTCCAGCGCCGACATGGATGGCGACGCGATCGGCGGCACCGTCGATTTCCGCACCCCGACCGCGTATGACTACAGCCAGGACTTCCACCTTGCCGTCACCGCATCCGGCCGCGTCGAGACACGCGCGCGCGACTACGACGACAGCGGCCTGGGCGGCGGTTTCTCCGGCGAGATCGCCAAGCGCTTCGGCTCTGAAGGCCAGTTCGGCATCTATGCCAGCGGCTATTTCGACGAACGCCACTTCGCCAACAGCGAGATGGCCGGCGCCGCGGCGGCGCAGAGCGATGGCGGCTGGGGTTACCTCGCGGCCTCCGACGCCAAAGGCACGCCCTACGCAGGCATCGCCCCGCAGAAGAACGTGACCCAGACCGGCGTCAATATTGGCGTCTCGAACGGCTATACCCGCCGCTGGGGCGGCAATGCCTCGCTCGACTGGCATCCGGACGATACCACCCAGATCTACCTGCGCGGCACTTACGCCTATGCCAAGACCGAGCAGAACTCGACCTTCAGCCAGTACGCCGCATCCAGCAAGTCGTACAACGAACTCGTCCCCGGCAGCGGCCGCTACGCGCTCAGCGTCGACCAGATCTCGACGCGCGTCTGGTACGAGACCAACCCCGAGATCGCCAAACTGGCAACCGGGTCGCTGGGCGGCGTGAAGGAAGCCGGAAGCTGGACGATCTCGCCGCAGGTCTTCTTCAGCGAAGGACACAGCGACCGTCCGGGCCATATCGAGGCCTCGATCCGCAACAACCAGTCCGACAAGTACAACCACGGCACCACGAGCCCGCTCGGCGGCCTGTCGATGAGCTACAAGGACAACCTGCCGCAACCGCTGTTCACGCCGGAAATCCTCGACCAGTTGAACAACGCCGGTGACGTCCTGCTCGCGCGCCGTGCGGGTCAGTACACCTACCAGACCAGCGGCCAGACGAAATGGGGCGGCCGCCTCGACCTGGAACGCAAGTTCGAGGGTTCGGCGCTTCAGTCGATCAAGTTCGGCGGCAAGTATTCGGACTCCAACCGCAAGGTCACCAACCGCGACTGGACCAACGACCACTTCGCCAACCTGCTGGGCAAGGCGGGCGTGACCTGGGCCGATCTCGGCATCGTCAACGGCAAGTATGATTCCGTATTCCCGGGCGTCTATGGCTGGAGCGTGCCGAAGGTCGATCAGGACAAGCTGAAGGAATACTTCTTCAAGTACCAGACCGCCGCCTCGTTCGACAGCTGCGGCGACAACCTGTCCTATACCGACAACCTGAACTGCAACACCCAGCGCGGCAGCGAGCGGGTTGCGGCGGGCTATGTGATGGCGAACATCCAGAGCGGCGATCTGGAAGTGATCCCCGGCCTGCGTTTCGAGCATACCTCGATCGACAACACTTACTGGGTGCGCCGCAGCGATGCCGACGGCAATCCGGTGACGGGCAACTTCGAAACCAACCACACCCGGTACAACGAGCTGCTGCCCAGCCTGCTCGTCAATTACCGGCCTACCTCCGACAGCGTCTATCGCGGATCGGTCTGGTGGTCCTATACCCGTCCCGCTTTCGTCCAGCTCGGCGGCGGCTCGCAGGTCGACGTGGGCGATACCACCACGACGATCACGATGGGCAACCCCAACCTGAAGCCGGTCAAGTCGCTCAACGTCGACCTCTCGGCCGAGTGGAAGATCACGCCGAGCGGCTATCTGAGCCTCGGCGGCTACTACAAGCACCTTCGCAACTATCTCTACGACAACGGCAGCGGCTATGTGAACGGCAACGAGCTGCCGGACAACAACGTCATCACCATCATGCCGCAGAACGGTGGATCGGGCGACGTCTACGGTCTGGAAATGCAGTTCCGCAAGAAGTTTACCGAGGCGCCGGGCCTGCTCGGCGGCTTCGGTATCGGCGGCAGCCTGACCCGCCAGTGGACCAAGGTGGATATCGGCGACGGCGTGCAGAAGCGCATCCAGAATGCGCCTGCCATCCTCGGCGATGCGCAGCTGTTCTGGGAGCAGGGGCGCTTCAGCGTCGACATGATCTACCACTACAGCGGCGAATATGTGTCGAGCTACAATTCGCTCGGCCTCGGCACCTGGGACGACACCTGGATCAGGCCGATCCAGACGGTGGACCTCCATGCCGGATACGACTTCGGTGGCGGCATCCGTGCCGACCTGTCGGTGGCGAACCTCTTCGGCGCCTATACCTACTGGGCGCATATCGGGCGCGATACGCTGGCCCTCTCGGACGTCGTCGATTCCGGCACGACTGCACTCATGACTGTCAAATTCGCCTTCTAAGGCGGTGACACGGAGCACGGCGTCCCCATCCGGCGCCGTGCTTCTTCTAAGTCTCTATCTATTCCTGTGTGAGTTCGACCATGAAATACCGTCTCCTCGTCCCGGCGCTCCTTGCTTTCGCAAGCGCGGTTCCGGCGATCGCCCAGACCGGGGCCTCCCCTGACGACCTGGCCCGCGTGGCTTCTGGCGATCCGCGCGAACCCGGCGGTGCGCGCCGCCTGCGCGGTGATATCGCCGATCTCTATCGCCGCCTGAACGTCGAGGGCGACGTGCGCAACGTGATCCTGCTGATCGGCGACGGCATGGGCGATTCCGAGATCACCCTGGCCCGCAACTATGCCGAAGGCGCCGGCGGCTTCTTCAAGGGTATCGACGCCCTGCCGTTCACCGGCCAGTACACGCACTATTCGCTCGACAAGGAAACCGGCAAGCCGAACTACGTCACCGATTCCGCCGCTTCCGCCACGGCCTGGTCCACCGGCGTGAAGAGCTACAACGGCGCCATCGGGGTGGACATCGCGGAGAAGCCCCATGCCTCGCTGCTGGCGCGCGCCAAGGCGGCGGGCCTGGCGACGGGCGACGTCTCGACCGCCGAGATCGAGGACGCCACCCCGGCGGCACAAGTCGCGCATGTCACCCAGCGCAAGTGCTTCGGCCCCACCGCAACCAGCGCCGCCTGTCCGAGCAATGCGCTGGAGAACGGCGGCCTGGGATCGATCGCGGAGCAGCTTCTGGACACGCGCCCCGATGTCACCCTCGGCGGCGGCGCGGCGGCGTTCGGCGAGATCGCCCGCGCCGGCAAGTGGAAGGGCAAGACGCTTAACGCGCAGGCCCAGGCGCGCGGCTTCCGGCTGGTCCGCAATGCCGCCGAACTCGAACAGGTCGCGGCGGCGAACCAGAAGCAGCCGCTGCTCGGCCTGTTTTCGCAAGGCGATATGCCGGTCCGCTGGAAAGGCCCCAAAGCCAGTCTTCACGGCAATCTCGAAAAGCCGGCGATTACTTGCGAGGCCAACGAGGCGCGCACTGCCGACATTCCGACGCTTGCTACTATGACGCGCAAGGCGATCGACCTGCTCGGCCGCAATCCCAAGGGCTTCTTCCTGCAAGTCGAAGGCGCGTCCATCGACAAGGAAGACCATGCCGCCAATCCCTGCGGCCAGATCGGCGAGACCGTCGACCTCGACGAGGCCGTGCAGGCGGCGCTGGCCTTCGCGAAAGCCGACGGCCACACGCTGGTGATCGTCACGGCGGACCACGCCCACAGCAGCCAGATCATTGCCAACGGCAGCCACGTGCCGGGCCTGACCGCCGCGCTCAACACGCGCGAACGCGGGGTGATGACCGTCAGCTACGGCACCGCCGAAAGCGGTTCGCAGGGCCACACCGGCACGCAGCTTCGCGTCGCCGCTTACGGTCCGCGCGCCGCGAACTTCTCCGGCCTGCTGGACCAGACCGACATGTTCTACATCATCCGCGATGCCCTGAAGCTGCCGTAAGCCCGCAAGGTCCGGTCGTCTGCCGATGGCCGGACCTTGCCCTATCGCTGCCGTGCAAAGACCGCCCAAGGAATCCCCCGATGCCCCTCGACCGTCGTTCGCTTCTCCATCGCGGCCTGGGTGCCGCCGCTCTGGCCGGGCTGCCGGCATCGCTGGCGCGCGCGGCGGCGATCCCGGCGGCGCGGCGCTCGGGCACGATCGAAGATGTCCAGCACATCGTGATCCTGATGCAGGAGAACCGGGGCTTCGACCACTATTTCGGAACGATGCCGGGCGTTTGCGGCTTCGGGGATCGTTTTCCCATTCCCGTCCCACCGGCATCCGACGGCTCGCCGATGAACGTGTGGGACCAGCGCGACGGCAGCGCGGCCAATCCGCGCGTGATCCGGCCCTTCCATCTCTCGACGCGGGAGAATTTCGACCTGATGAGGATGAAGGGCACGCCGCATCATTGGCCGAACGCGCAGGCCGCCTGGGATCATGGGCGCATGGCCCACTGGCCGGAAGCGAAGACCGAGCGTTCCATGGCCTGCTACACGCAGGAAGACATTCCCTTCCAATGGGCCATGGCCGAAGCCTTCACGCTTTGCGATGCCTATCATTGCTCGATCCAGACCGGGACGAACAGCAACCGGCTCTACTTGTGGACCGGCACCAACGATCCCCACGCGCTGGCGGGCGGCCCGGCGATCGACAACGTGGACGACGACCTCAGCAAGCCGGAAAGCGCGCATCCCCGCTTCTGGTGGAAGACCTATCCCGAGCGCCTTGAGGATGCCGGAGTGAGCTGGGGTCATTATCAGGACATGGCCGACAACTTCGGCGACAATCCGCTCGCCAACTTCACGCAATATCGCGCCGCCTATCGCCGGGAACCGGGGTCTCGCGCGGCCTTGCGCGACAAGGCGCTGACGACCCGCACCCTCCAGCAACTGCGCGAGGACGTGCTGGGCGGCCGGTTGCCGCAAGTCTCCTGGATCGTCGGCACGGCGGAAGGTTCGGAACATCCCGGCCCATCGAGCCCGGCACAGGGTGCGGCCTATACCAGCCAGGTCATCGATGCGCTGACGGCCGATCCCGAAGTCTGGGCGCGAACGGTCCTGTTCGTCACTTTCGATGAAAACGACGGCTTCTTCGACCATGTCCCGCCTCCGGCCCCGCCATCGCCCGATCCGGCGCTGCCGGGCGGTTTCGCAGGCGCCAGCACCGTCTCCACCGAGGGCGAGTACCACCGGATCGAAAGCGACTGGGCCGCAGGCGACGAGCAGGTCTATCGCGGCCGTCCCTATGGCCTCGGCCCCCGGGTTCCGACCTATATCCTGTCGCCCTGGTCGCGCGGGGGATGGGTCCATTCCGAAGTCTGCGACCACACGTCGATCCTGCGCTTCGTCGAGACGCGTTTCGGCGTGATGGAGCCTAACATCTCCGCCTGGCGGCGCGCGATCTGCGGCGACATGACCCGCGCTTTCGACTTCGCGCATCCCAATCGCGCGCGGGCAAGACTGCCGGCCACTGTCGAATTGCGCGACCGGGCGCGGGCCATAGTCGGCCAACCGGACCCGACGGCACCGGATAATGGCGTGCGTCCGATTCAGGCGAGGGGGCTGCGCCGATCACGCCCTCTCGGCTATGCTCTGGAAGTCGTTGACACCATCGACTTGGCGAAAAGCACGATAGCTCTGGAATTTTCGGCGCAAGGGCCCATGGGCGCGGTCTTTCACGTCTACGACCGTCTCGATCTCGCGGCCATTCCCCGCCGGTACACGGTGACGCCGGGGCGGTCGCTCAGGGGCGAATGGTCACTGGCGGCAAAGGACGGTCGGTATGACTTGTGGGTTCGCGGCCCCGCCGGGTTCCATCGGGAATTCGTCGGCACTCGGGAAACCGCCCATCAGACTGAGAAGCTGGACTGGAGCGCCGCCGGGGGCGAATTTCGGATCGCCGTGGCTCCCGGTAACGGCGTCTGGCGGATCGAGCCTCTCGCATATGCCCAGCATCACCAGCCATGCGCATTGCCTGCCGAAGGTGGCTCGTGTCGTTGGAGCCTGGAAGCGACGGGCGGTTGGTATGATCTTGCGATATACCAACCGGCGCATCCCGAGTTCAGGCGTAGACTGGCGGGCCGGGTCGACGGGACCTGGCTTCCTGTCACCGATCCGGCCATCGGAGCGGTAGCTTCGGACCCGGCGACGCCGGGATGACGGCTTCCAAAGGGCGATCTCCCGACGCCGAAGAGCGTGGATCGAGGCAGGGCGGTTGCCGCGTATCAGGCTCGCAATCGATCTCTATGGTCAGGATGCCAGGGCCGCGCCCATCGACACGGAGCAATCCCGGTCATTCCGCCGCCGATTTCGGTTTGCGGTGCGGCGCGCCTCATTTCCTGACAGACTATCGCTGAACAGCCCGGTTTCCCGCGCCTTTGAACAGAGACCCGAGCGGCATCCGCGCCGCCAGCAGAACAAGCACAATTCCCCCATAGAGCAGAGGGCTGCTGGTATCGGCCTTCACCAGCAGGAAGTAATGGATCACCCCCATGATCGCGATCAGGTAGACCAGGCGGTGAAGTTTTCGCCAAGCCCTTGGCGACATCTTGCGCCGCACGGCATTGGCTGACGTCACGGCGAGGGGCACCAAGAGGGCAAAGGCCCCCATGCCGATGGTGATGTAGGGGCGTTTGGCGATGTCGGTCGCGATTTCGGCCCAGTCGAATTCGTGGGCAATCACCACGTAGGTCAGAAGATGAAGGGTGACATAGGCAAACGCCCATAGACCGATACGGCGCCGATAGCGCATCAGGCGCGGCATCCTGCCATACTTTGCGAGCAGCGTTACCGCCAGTGTCAGGCACAGGAAGCGCAGGCCCCAAAGCCCGAGGTCGCGCAATACGAACTCGACCGGATTGGCGGTAAGATCGCCGGTGAAGCCCCATGCCAGGATCAGCAGCAACGGGGCCGCGCACAGGAGCCAGACAAGTGCAGATTCCACGCGCGCGCGCATGGGTCGCTTTTCCCGCCCCATCAGTAAAGCTGGCGCGGGTCGAGCCCGCGATAGAGACCCGCCACCTGCTCGCCATAGCCGTTGAAAGGCAAGGTCTTGCGGCGGAAGAATTCGCCAATGCGGCGCTCTTTCGCCTGCGACCAGCGCGGATGATCCACGGCGGGATTCACATTGGCATAGAACCCGTATTCGCGCGGGGCCAGCATCTGCCAACTGGTCTGCGGGCGCTTGTCGGTGAAACGGATGCGTACGATCGACTTGATGCCCTTGAACCCGTACTTCCAGGGCACAACCAGCCGGATGGGCGCGCCGTTCTGATTGGGCAGGGTCTGGCCATAAAGCCCGACCGCCAGCAAGGTAAGCGGATGAAGCGCTTCGTCCAGGCGCAGGCCTTCGCGATAGGGCCACTGGATCACCGAGCCTCTCTGCCCCGGCATCTGGCGCGGATCGCGCAGCGTTTCGAAAGCGACGAATTTCGCCCCGCTCTGGGGGCCGACCGCCTTGATAAGGCTGGCAAGGGGAAATCCTACCCATGGGATTACCATCGACCAGGCCTCGACGCAGCGCATGCGATAGATCCGTTCTTCCAACGGAAAGCGCTTGATGAGATCGTCGATGGCGTAGCGACCGGGCCGGTCGCAAAGACCGTCGATCACGATGGTCCAGGGGCGGGTGCGCATCATTCCCGCATATTTCGCCGGGTCTTCCTTGCCGGTCCCGAACTCGTAGAAGTTGTTATAGCTGGTCACATCGCCAAGCGGTGTCCGGGTTTCGTCGATGGGCATTCGGTTGGGTTTGAACTTGAGCGAGGCCGCCGAAGCCGGGTTGCTTCCGCTGCATGCGGCGAGGCCGAGACCGGCGGCACCGGCAATGAACTGCCGCCGTTTCAAATAGAGGCCATGATCGGTGACATCGCGGTCGCTGAGGTCAGGTGTGTTCACGATCAGCATCGAACGGTCCTTTGCCGAGATGGAACGATGCTAGCACGACGGGATGAACGGTGCCTGATCGCCGTCTGCGCCGCTATCCTGCTTTCGGGCCTGCTTTCAGCAGGAACCGCTGCGACAGTCCGTGGTAGAGCTTTTCCTTGCAGACGAATTGGGCCGCAAAATCGCCAATCAGCGCCGAGGCCAGAAGAGGCATCATGAGACCCCGGCTGGCGGTGGTCTCCGAGATGATGATGACTGCCGTGAGAGGCGCCCGGACGACGCCCGTAAAATAGGCGACCATGCCGAGGAGCACAATGGCTCCGGAGGGATAGCCGGGAAAAATCCCGCGCAGCAGATCGCCGATGCCGGCGCCGATGGAAAGCGACGGCGCGAAGATGCCGCCGGGAATGCCGGAAACCGCGGTCGCCAGCGTCGTGACGAACTTGGCTGCGCCGAACCAGATCGGTACGGCATTGCCCGCGATGATGCCATGGGCGGTATCGTAGCCGGTCCCCCAGGTCAGCCCGGTCGAGACGCCGAGCACGGCGACCACCGCGCCGCATAGCGTGGCGAACAGGATCGGGTGGGCGCGAAGCCAGACCATCGGCCGGATCGCCGTGGTCCCCGCCGAAAGCATGAGGCGCGAAAACGCTCCGCCGGCGATACCACCGAGAATTCCGGCAACCGGCGTGGCAATAAGGGCCTGCTGGAACCCAAGGGTCTGCCGCATGGCGCCGAAATAGATGTAGTCGCCGGCGATTCCCAGGCTGACCATGCCCGCAATCAGCACGGCGGCCATGACAAGCAGCGTCATGCGCTGCTCATACGCTGCCGCCAGTTCCTCGATGGCGAAGGCGACACCGGCAAGCGGCGTGTTGAACGCGGCGGCAACGCCCGCCGCGCCGCCTGCAATGTAGACCGACGATCGCAACGGAACGCGCAGCATGCGGTGCATGCGGCCCATGATGGCTGCGGCAATTTGAACCGTCGGTCCCTCACGCCCGACCGAGGCGCCGACGAGCAGTCCGCCGATCGTCAGGAAAAACTTCGCGACCGCCGCGCGGGCGGATACCAATGTCGCAAGCGATCCTTCCGGGTTCTTGGTCGCGGCCATGACCTGCGGAATGCCGGACCCTTTCGCCAGAGGGGCAAAGCGCAAGGTAAGCCAGGCGATGATGGCAAAACCCGCCGGCGTCGCGATCAGCGGCGCCCACCACCAACGGTCCGCGAAGAGGTGGAACAAGGCGTTTGCGCGGTCCGCCATCTCCGCGAAGACCAACGCCACGAGACCCACCAGAATGGCCCCGCCCACGATCGCGACCCGGCGCCGCCAGACCAGCGCTTCCGGACCGTGTCGGCGTAGCGCCACGCGGATATGTCGTGGCAACAGGCGATTCGGTATGATCACGGTGAAGGAACTCTCTACGGGCAGCAGCAAAGGTTGGGGCGCCTCGCTCTATTGCAGGCCATAACAGGGCCTGTCCACCTGTTCGGGCGCGCAAGTCGGCAACAGCAGAACGACCGCTGCTTGCCAAGTCGGTGCCCGAAAAACGAGAACCCGGCGCGGCGTTTCCGCCGGAAATGGGGGTGTCAGACAGTCCAGGACCGGTCCACGCGGCGAACGGCGCGATCAAGAAGATACAGAAGCACAGCCGCGACGACAGCGATGGCGGAGAGCAGGGAAAAGCAGGCGCCCGGCTTGCGATCCTGCTCAACAAACAACGGTCCGTCGAGATCCACGAGATCGCAGACCTGACCGCCAAGCTCCGCCTCTCGCGCGGCGGCAGCCATGGCCAAGCTTTCGGTATGCTCCCCGCATTTGTCCAGCTTGATGCTGAACATGTTGAACAGGCCTTTCAGCTTCGGCAGTTCGTCCGGGGTGAGGGGGCTTTCGTCGGCTGCGATCGGGATGGGCGGGGCTGGAGTGGCAAGTCTGCGTGAACCGCGATAGGAGCGCTCCATGATGAACATTCCCTGGGACCATCCCGCAACGCTGATCGATCTGGATGGCAAGACGCCGGTAATCGGGTCGATGCTCGAATGCGTGATGCACTTCTCGCTCTTCAAGCCTTTCGCCAAGGAGCAGGCGCGCATCCTGTTGACGCGCCCCGTGTTCCGCGAAGGCCGCAAGACCCGCACGTGGATTCTCAATCCCGACGAGATCGAAAAACTTGTCGAGCGGCTCAATGCGGAGCGGAACGCGGCCCATTGAGCCCGCCCGTTCAGGCGGTATCCCTGGCATAGGCTTGCATCCACGCGATTATACTTGATCGATCGTTCCATAACCCCTATCTCGAACATCATGGCAAGACCGAGGGAATTTGATCAGGACAAGGCGCTGGGTGCAGCTATGGCGGTTTTCCGTGAACATGGCTTCGAAGGTACTTCAGCCGGCATGCTGGTCGAGGCGATGGGTATCGGACGGCAGAGTCTCTACAACACGTTCGGCGACAAATGGCAGCTCTACCAGCTGGCGCTGCGCCGATATGCCGCCGAGGAAACAGGCGAGCATATCGCCATGCTGCAAAGCAAGCCGCGTGCTCTCGACGGGATTGAGACGATGGTGGATCGGGTAGTGGCCAATGCGCGGGATGCCTGTCTCGGGGTCGGCTCGATTTGCGAGTTCGGCCGTAGCCGACCGGAACTGGTCGCCATCCGCGACGCCGCCGACCGCGCCATGAGAGCCGTCCTGACTGATACCATAGCCCGGGCACAGGCGGAGGGTGATGTCGCCCCTGATGTGGCGCCCGACACGATAGCCTCTTTCATCGTCATGAGTTTTTCCGGTTTGCGGATCGCTGCGCGTGCCGGCGCGGGTGACGAAGACTTGCGGGCGCTGGGCGATCTGGCCTTGCGCGCGCTGCGATAGACGCAGGGACGCCTTTTTATTTGCCCTATTTTAGAATGATCGTTCAATAAAGGAAACTGATATGCAAGCAGTCGTGATGACCGGAACGGGAAGCGCGGATGTTCTCGAACTGGTGGATGTTCCGGAGCCGCCATCGGCGCCCGGACCAGGAGAGGTCGTGGTCCGGATCGCCGCTGCCGGCGTCAATTTCATGGATATCGGGGTGCGTCAGGGCATGGCCTGGACGGAGATGCCCAATCCCAAGATTCTGGGCGTGGAAGGCGCGGGACGGATCGTCGCAGTCGGACCGGGCGTTGCCATGGCAGTCGGCCAGCGTGTCGCCTGGGTCTACGCACCGGGTAGCTATGCAGGGAAGATCGTACTGCCGGCAGCGGCGCTCGTCGAAGTCCCTGACGACGTGGATGACAGAACCGCAGCCGCGATCATGATGCAGGGGCTTACGGCCAGCCATTTCGCCACCGATTTCCACCCCGTGCAAGCCGGTGAAGTCGCCCTCGTCCATGCGGCGGCAGGAGGACTCGGGCTGCTGCTGACCCAGATCATCAAGCTGCGCGGAGGGAAAGTCATCGGCCGCGTGTCGAGCGCCGACAAAGTGGCGATCGCGAGGGAAGCGGGCGCGGACCATGTCATCGTCGACACCCAAGGCGATTTCGCTTCGCAAGTGCTGGCTCTGACCGACGGCGAAGGGGTGCATGTGGTCTATGACGGATCCGGGCCGACGACATTTCAGGGGTCGATCGATTCTTTGCGCCGCAGCGGTACGCTCTGCTGGTACGGCCCGGTCCTGGGCGGTCCCGGCCCGCTCGATATCATGAGCCTGCCGCGCAGCATCAAGCTCGGTTACGCGGTTTTCTCCGATCACATCCCTAGCCCCGAACTGCTTCGAGAGCACGCCGGGCGCCTGTTCGATTGGGTCGTGAGCGGCGATCTCAAGGTCCGGATCGGCGGCATCTATCCGCTGGCGAAAGCCGCGCAGGCGCACCGTGACATGGAAAGCCGCGCAACCACCGGCAAGCTGCTGCTGATCCCCTGATCCGGCCACTCATCGCTTTCAAGAAAAGGATATTACCATGAATATCGGATCACCTCCCAAAACTGCCCTCATCTTTGGAGGATCGCGCGGCATCGGTGCCGCCGCGGTCAAGCGATTGGCGCAGGACGGCTATGCCGTCGGTTTCACATACGCCAATAGCGAAAAGCCGGCCGCCGCATTGGTGGAGGCCATCGTCGGGCAAGGGGGAGAAGCTCTCGCCATCCGCGCCGATAGCGCAGATGCCGCCGCTCTCACCTCTGCCGTTGCGCAGTTCGTCGATCGCTTCGGAAAGATCGACCTCGTTCTCGTCAATGCCGGGCTGTTTCGCATGAACACGATCGAGGCCGTCACGCTCGATGAACTGGACAGCATGCTCGCCGTGAACGTCCGCGGCGTCTATCTCTCAATCCAGGCGGCGGCGCCGCACATCGTCGATGGGGGCCGTGTCGTCACGATCGGCAGCAATGTCGCGATCCGCACCGGATTTCCCGGATCGAGCGTGTACCAGATGACGAAGGGGGCGGTTGCCGCCATGGTCAAGGGCGTGGCGCTGGACCTGGCGCCACGCCGGATCACGGTCAACAATATCCAGCCGGGCCCTACCGACACCGACATCAACGCGGGCTCCATCGACATGCTTTCCCAGATGAGCCCGTTGAAGCGAGTGGCAAAGCCGGAGGAAATCGCCGGGCTGGTGTCTTATCTGGCCCGTGAAGAGGCGCGCTACATGACGGGGGCAAGTCTCACTATCGATGGCGGCTTCACATTGTAGGCGCCGCGCTTCCGGTGCTTCCCATCAACATGAAAGGAAGGTGGGCCGGGCATCAGGCTCGGCCGCATGCAGCCACGGTGAGCTGTCAAGCATCGGGCGTCCAGAGAAAGGCTGTTCCAAACCCCAAGCAAGGGAACACTGGAGCATGATCCAGCGCAGCCTGAACGCCTCAGCAGCTTGTCGTCCGCCGCTGGGGCAAGTCCAGCCGGGCCGGATGGTCATGAAAGGCGTCAGCAGCGATCCGGTGGGTGGGGGAGTAAACTTCCGCGAGCGTGGCAAAGAGCATCGGATCGTACGCCAGCAGGTCCTTGTCCGAGAGGACCGTGATTTCTGCGGTTCGGAACGCCTTGTTCGAATTGAACCAGAACTGCGTGCCCTCCGCCCAGTATTCCTGTACGGTTACCGAGGCATAATCGCCCTTCCACAAGCCCTGTTCCAGGGCATGGCGATAAGCCGCTTCAACGCGCGCATAGAGCGCGGGATCGGCTCTTTCGATCGCGGAAAGGATATTGTGCGAGAACTCGTGGACGAGAATGTTCTCGCCGAAATAACGCGTGCCGGGCACGCCCAGCAGGTTCTCGGCAGCTCCGGTCGTATAGAGACCGCCCATGCCGCGTGCCCGGTTGTTCCAGTACTCGGCATCGGTCATGGCGGCGATCCTGGCGTAGTTCACGCGTTCGCAAGGCGTCAGGCGCGGATCGTCGAAGGCAGGCTTCTTCCAGTCCCGTTGTTCGGGAAGGTCCATTGTTCCTTCTTCTATGGCCATGACGCCGACCCGCGCACCACTGCGGACGAGTTCGCGCCGGATGTCGGGACGCTCGGCTGTCTCGGCAAGAACGATATCTCGGGCAATCAGCAGGGCGCGGTCCGGAACTTTCGCGGACGATACCACCGGGATGCCAGCGGCATCGGCATATTTTGCATAGAAAGGATCGAGACCGAGCGCGGCGGGCGGCGCACTGATCGTCCAGCTTTCGTAACGTCCGATCACGGCACTCGCCATGCGAGTATCCTCCCCTTGCGCATGCGCGCAGGCCGCGACGAGGAGTGGCAGTACGAGGGCGAAGCGGGACGAAATCATCGATGCTCTCCGGTGTCGAGGATCGGCCCGGATCCGGCGAGGCGGAACCGGGCCGACCGTTATCAGCGATGGAAGCGCAGGCTCAGGAAGAATGTGCGCCCGATCACGTCATAGACGCCCGACTGGTAGCTCAGTTCGAAGTTCGCGCCGCCGGCCTCGGCACCCGGTATGCGCGGAGGCTTGCGGTCGAAGGCGTTGTTGAGGCCGCCCGACAGCTCGATATTGTCGGTCAGCGCCACGAAGGCCGAGAAGTCGTTGTAGAACACGTTCGGCGTCCAGACTTTGCCATACTTGTCCGGCGTGATCGTGGTGGCGGCCTTCATCGGCGAGAAGTGACGTAGGCTCCAGGTCACGCCCATGCCTTCGCGCGAATAGCTCGTGCGCACGACGCCCTTCCACTTGGGCGATCCGAAGATACCGGCATATTCGGTGATCGAATTGGGATCGGTGGGGTCGAGCGTATAGCGACGCTTGAGCAGGCGGGTGTAGTTGGCGTCGATCGACAGCTTGCCCGCATCGTCGGAAAGCCCCAGCCGGGACAGCGGCAGGCTGTAGCCCAGCCCGAAGTCGATGCCCCGCGTAAGGTACTGCGACAGGTTCAGCTTTTGCGTCATCACGGATTCGAGATTGCCGTTGGCATCGCGCTGGATGAGCGGGCAGAAGATATTGTCGAGGCTGGACTGGTCGACGCACTTGTCGATCAGCATCTGGGCGCCGAAGGCGTCGATCGCATTGCGCAAGTCGATGTTGTAGTAGTCTACCGTCAACGACAGGCCCGGCACGAAACGTGGCTGGAGCACGGCGCCGAGCGTCAGGGTCTTGGCGGTCTCCGGCTTAAGGTCGAGATTGCCGCTCGAAATGATGTCGCGGTAGAGCCAGTAGCTGACCGTATCGGCGGGGTTGATCGCTGCACAGTTGGCGGCCGTATACTGGGTGCGGGTCGCGCGGTTGGCGAGGTTGTACGCGTTGCAGGGGTCGGTGATCCACAGGCCGGAAATGCTGTCCGCCGTATAGAGTTCGCCGATGTTCGGCGCGCGGACGGCCTGGCCGTAAGTGGCGCGGAAGCGAATGTCGGGAATCGGCGCCCATTCGCCGCCCACCTTCCAGGTCGTGGTCGATCCGGCGGTGCTGTAGTCCGACAGGCGCAGGGCGCCGTCGACCGAGAGCGTGTCGAAGAACGGCGTGTTCTTCAGGATCGGCACATGGATTTCGCCGTAGACTTCCTTGACCGAATATTTGCCCACCAGAGTGCCCTGCATGGTGCCGATCGTCGGATCGTAGAGCGGGCTGTCCGGGTTGTACTCGGGGATTGCGCCGATATCGTTGCGCTCCTTGCGGTATTCGCCGCCGAGCACGACCTGCACCGCGCCCCCCGGCAAGTCGAACAGGCCGCCGGAAACATAGCCTGAAAGCACCTGCTGGGTCAGCGTCGATTTCGACCAGTGCGAGGTATAGGTGATGTAGTCGATCATCTCCGGGGTCAGCGTGACCAGCGGATTGATCGCCACGCAGCCGTTGCCGGGATCGTCGAGCGTGCTGCGGCACACGGCCCCGCCACTGGCGCCGGTCGTGCTGTCTATGCCCATATACCAGCGGTCGTAGGCGGTCGCGTTCACGTCGCGCACGCGCTGGGTGGTCTTGCCGTAGGAGTAGTAGGTCGAATAGTTCCAAGGCTGGGCGAAGAGCGTGAAATCGCCTTCCGCTCCCGCCACGGCCTGGAACAGCCTGCGGTTGTATTCGGTACGCGGGGCGGGCAGTTCCATGAAGCGCCGCGCGAACTGGACGCCGCCCGCAGGCACCGCGCCGCCATTGGCCGCGCGCATCTCGTCGGTGATGTAAGGACTGTCGGCAGGGACCACGTCGGTGCCGAACGCGGTCATCTGGAGAGATCCCGACCTCGAGGTGTTGTGTGCGTAGGTGGCATTGGCGAAGAGCTTCAGCGCGTCGCTGACCTCGAAGCTGGCCGCGGCGCGGGTGTTGAAGCGCTCGGACGGGACCGAAAGATACCAGCCGTCGTAGCGGCCATTGTATTCGCCGCCGTCGGTCAGCAACGTACCGAGCGGGTCGGTGGACGTGGCGAGATTGACCGGCACGACATTGACGAGCCCGCCGGGGCCCAGGATCGGATCGCGCAAGGTGCCGCTGTCGCGGCCCACCGAATAGAGCCTGCCACCCAGCACCACTTGCGCGGCATCGGCGGTGTTGATGTTGCGGACGTGGTCCTGGATGAAATAGGGGCTGGAACTGCTGGTGCGGGCGTAGATCGGATAACCGTCCGCCGTCCACGGACGATCGGAACCGCTCACGGTGCCGGGCGTGTTCTCGTAGAAGCCGTAGACCGTGACGTTGCCGCGCCCTTCGGCAAAGTTCGTGCCCGCGAGCAGGTCGAACCCGTAAGTGTCCATGTCGCCGCGCGTCGAGGCGTTGTAGCGGGTGTTCGCCTCGATCCCCTGGAAGTCCTTCTTGAGGATGAAGTTGGCGACGCCCGCGACGGCATCCGCACCGTAGAGCGCCGAGGCGCCGCCGGTGATCACTTCCACGCGCTGGACAAGGCTGGAGGGAATGTTGCTGAGATCGACCGCCGAGGTGCCGGGGATCGCCGCGACCTGGCGGCGTCCATCGACCAGCACCAGCGTGCGCTGCGTGCCCATGCCGCGCAAGTCGAGCGCGTTGACGCCGGCATTGCCCGCAAGGTTGCTGGTCTGGTTGGTCTGGGTGACCGCCAGCGCCGGAAGCTGGTTGACGACATCGGCGATGTTTTGCGTGCCGGTCGCCTTGATCTGGTCGGCATCGACCACGGCGATCGGCGAAGGGCTGTCGGCAGCGGCGCGGCGGATGCGCGATCCCGTGACGACGATGTCATTGGCGGGGCGCTCGGTCGCGGCATCGTCGCCGCTAACCGAGATCGTCTGCGCATGGACGCCTGTCGAAAGGCCAAGACAGCTGAGCATGAGCAGCGTCCGCAGCCCGGCTGCGGAAGATCGATGATTGTTCATGTGGTTATCGCTCCCTGATCCGCAACAATTCATTACGGATGAGTCGTATACGATATTTTAAATACAAATTTGTCAAGGCGCACCGGTCGCGCCGATGACCCTGCCTCGCGCAGGGCGATGACATCGGGAAAGGCGCATAACTGCTGGGAATGTCCGAGATCATCGTCGTTGCCTCAAGTATATTATACGATATACCTACGTCATTCTGACGGAGACGAGCCTTGGACCGCGCTGACGATGATGCCCCCGACCGATCGATCGAAAGCCGCCGTATCCCTCGCCGCCAGCATGGCCCGACGCCGCACGGCCTGCTTGACCGCCGCGGACTGATCCGCGCGGGGCTGGCGGGCTTATGCCTGCCTGCGCTGGAGGCTAAGGTGCTGGCCGCGGCCCCGCCTTCGTCCGTGCCGCGAAAGGTCAGCTCCGTACTCGCGGGTCGCGGAAAGCCTTTCAAACTGGGCTTCGACGGTGGCCGCGCAACTAGCCTGTCCGCTGCCTCGGCGGAGGTGCCGGGAGACTTCCTTCATGCAGGCGCCGGTCTTGGAAATGCCTCCGGCACCTATCGCATCGCAGACGGACCGTGGCAGCGTTTCGAAACGCGCATGCAAGAACCCGAGCATGTCAGGCAGACCGAGAACGGGTTGGAGACGCGCTATCTCCTTGCTTCCGGCATCTCCGTCACCAGCGGCCTCGCCCTTGAAGCCGAAGGCCTGTACCTGACCCTGACGCTTTCCAACGAGACGGCCGTGCCGATCGAGTTCGGCGATCTTGCCCTTCCGCTGCCGATCAACATGATCCACGCGGCAAAGGACGATCCCGATGCTCTCCTCAAGCACAGCTTCATTTCGGGGCGCAGTTCGCACATTTTCTGGCAGCGCAAGGACAGTCGTACCCCCTGGCTTGCCATGCTCCCGGAAAAGGGCGCGGCGCTTGAATACTGGGACGCGCCCAAGAATTCGCCAGACCTTTACCGGGTCTTTTTCCACGCCGCCGCAGAAGTGGCCGCCGTGCAGGCGGCAGGCTCGCGCTGGCGCCTGCCCGCGACCAGTCTCATGCTCGCGCCGGGGGAGACAGCCCGGAGAGGCGTGCGTTTCCTGCTCGTGGACGGCTACGCCGCGATGCGCCGGACCATCGCCGAGCAGGGGCTGATCGACGTCGAAGTCGTGCCGGGCATGACCGTGCCTACCGATCTGGAAGTGACGCTCTCATTGGGTTCCAGTGTCCCGGTCGTCCGGCTGGAAGCCGAACACCCCGAACACACCGAATGGACGCCGCTTGGAGAACGGGCGGGACGGAAGCTCTTTCGCCTGCGTTTCGCCCGCCTCGGCGAAAACCACGTCACGCTGCATCAGGCGGACGGAGGGCGGACCACGCTGGAATTCTTCGCGACCGAACCGGTCGAGACGATGATCGCCAAGCGCGGGGCGTTCATTGCCGCACACCGTCACCGCGATCCCGCCAAGTGGTACGACGGCCTGCTGGCCGAATGGAACATGGAGAGCGAAACCCTGCTCGGTCCGGACAATTACGACCGGATCAAGGGCTGGCGGATCTACGAAGTGACTTGCGACGATCCGGGCCTCTCCAAGCCTGCCTTCCTGGCCGCCAAGAACGCCGAATATCCGGTGCAGGCCGAAATCGACGCGCTGGACGATTATGTCGAGCACTTCGTCTGGGGCGGCCTCCAGCGCACGGCCGAAGAGCAATGGCCTTACGCGCTCTACGGCATTCCCGACTGGAAGCGGAACCGCGACAGTGCCGATCCGGGCGACAAGGGGCGCAAGCACTTCTGGCGGCCCTACGATTACCCGCACATCGTGCTGATGTACTTCGCACTCTATCGCATCGCGCGAGACCGGCACGGCTTCCGCACGCGCCTGACGGCAGCCGACTATCTCGAACGCGCCTTCGGCACTGCGCGGGCCATGTTCGTGATCCCGAAGGAGATCATCGGCTGGGAGGCCGATTCCACCGGCTTCTACAACGAGCTCGTCATTCCCGACGTGATCGAGGCGCTGCGCCGCGAAGATCGTATGGCTCAGGCAGACGATCTGGCCGGGCACTGGGAACGCAAGGTCGCTCACTTCATCAACGAGGTCGACGATCTGTTCGCCTCGGAATACGCTTTCGATTCCACGGGGTTCGAATCGACGCAGGCGATTGCCCGCTATGCACTCGACCGACCGGAACGCTTTCCGCCCGAACGTGCGCGCGCTTTTGCCAAGCGTCAGATGGACGCCAACCTGTTCTGCAGAGGTTGGCTGCAACCCTCGTACTACACGCTCGGCAGCGATTATCGCGCGCAAGCCGGCGATGCCTATACTCTTAGCTATATGGCGCAGATGGGTGGCTGGGCCATCCTCGATCATGCGCTGAACGATACCCCGGATTACCGCCCGCTGCTCCGGCTCGGCCATGCTTCGGCGTTAAGCAGCTGGGCGCTGTTGAACAGCGGCACCCCGAAAAGCGGTTATGGCTACTGGTACCCCGGCAAGGCCAACGACGGCGGCGCGGGTGGCGGTTTCGAACCTGCCGCACTTGGCGAGACATGGCTGGACCAGCCCCATCGGCATGGGTCATGGTACTATTCCTGCGAGATCGACCTCGGCTTCTGCGGCGCTCTGCGCGCAGCAGCAACGACGCTGGTCGACGACGAGCTTTTCGGCCGCATCGCTCTTTCCGGTGTTCTGGAAGAGCGCGAAGACCAGCTTCTGATACGTCCACGCGACGGTGTGCGGAGACGTTTTCATGCACGACTCAAAGAGCGTTCCCTCGATATCGAAGTGCTGGACGATGGTCGGTTCGCATCTGACACGCCCATCCGCGTCAGTGTGCGACTGGACCGCTGTGCGTTCGAGATCGACCATGCTGCCGGCCCGGCCCGCACTTTAAGATTACGTATTTCGAATAGGAACGCGTGGCGTTGGAAGGTGGCAGGATCGGATCGGCCCGCGATCGCCGGGATATACGCCATCGACGTGAAAGAAGGCACTCTGCGGACCAGTTTCAAGGCTCGAGCCGGCCAAGCCGAGCAAGTGATTTCGCAAAAGACCTGATGCCTGGACCATGGATGCCGCCCGGTGCCGCACGGATGTCGGCAGCCATGCCAATGCGAGAAGCGATTAGAACCAATAGGCGATCGCACGCATTTCGATCGATGCGCGCGGGGCGGTTTCTGGCGGAGCCAGCGGATTGTCAAAGGCGACGTGCGGCACGCAACAGGCGCGGGTGAGATCGCTGTCATGGGTCTTGAACACGATGACTTCGTCAGGCGTCATGTCGCTGAACCAGCCCCAGCGATGCCCGGGGGTATAGGCAAGCACCAGTCCCTCGAACGACCAGATATCGATGCCGTCACGATCGAAGATGGCGTCTGCGGGAAGCAGGTCGGCGGGGGAAACCGTGCGCGCATCGCACAAGGCCAGGGGCACGTCCTGTGGTGCGCCCGACGTGGCGCGCCAGACATTGTAATGTACTGCCCGGCGCGGGGTGGGCGAGCCTTCGGGAAGCGATCGTTGGGAGAATTTGGCAGCGGTCTGACCTGACACGTCGACATGCGCAAAGCGCGCCGGTCGAGAATTGTCCAGCCTTCCGGACAAGTTCGAACGTTCGGCGAATCGACGCACTCCCAAACCCGTCACCACCACCCGATCCGCCCCGGACAGCGCGGTCAACAGGTCGGAAATTTCGACCGGATAACGCTCCTGGACCTGCGCGTCCGAGCTGAAATCGGTTACCGAACTCACATGTGAAACGATTTGGAACCCTACCGAATTCAGATCGGGATTTTCGGTCCGCATGTCTTGGATTCGCATGATTTCGGGAGCGAGCACGATCGTGTCGCGTGACGTGTCGTTGGCGTGATAGACCATTCTCTCGCTGGTTCGCGCAACATAGGCGATTTCTGCATCCATTCCATGGTTTCCGTCTTTTAGATGGTTGATAAACAGTTCTACATGCGTCTCGTAGGGTCTTGTCCGGGCCTTGCCGTTGCCGCCGGATTCGAACCGAGGCGGCAATTTCGAGTCCAGAGAGCACAACCCTCTTGCCATCTCAATATTGTATGCCATACAAACAAACTGTCGCCGCAAACGGCGGTCGGAAGCGCCAGGTTCGAACAACGTGCCGGCGCCGGTTCGGGAGAGGGACCATGATGCATATCACCAAGACGGCTCGCTTGAAGCGCGCGCTTCTTCTTTCGGTTTCATGCGGTGCTGCACTGGCCGCTACCCCGGTGTTCGCGCAGGAGCAGGACTCGGCTGCGCCCCAGGCCGACGAGGCTGCATCGCCGTCGATGGCGGAGATCATCGTTACCGCACAGTTCCGCGCACAGAGGCTTCAGGACACGCCGCTGTCGATCACAGCGGTCGATGCCGCTCTGCTCGAAGCGCGCAACCAGACCGACATTTCGCAGATCGCCGCGCAGGCACCGAACGTGCAACTCACCGAAATGGGCGGCGCCTTCGGTTCCTCCATGGCCGTCTACGTGCGCGGCATCGGCCAGTACGACTTCAACCCCGCCTATGAACCCGGCGTGGGCATGTATGTCGACGATGTCTATTACGCCACGCTTACCGGCAACATCATGGACCTGCTCGATCTCGAGCGCGTGGAAGTGCTGCGCGGTCCGCAGGGGACGCTGACGGGACGCAACTCGATCGGCGGTGCCATCAAGATGTTCTCGGCCCGGCCGACTGCGGACGATTCCGGCAAGATCGATGTCGTCTACGGCGCGCGCCAGCGTGTCGACTTGCGCGGCAGCATGAACTTCGGCCTGACCGACACGCTCTTCGCGCGCGTCGCCGGCGTCTACAAGCACCAGGACGGTTACGTCGACCAGATCGACTATGGCTGTGCCAATCCCGGCAATGCGCTGGGCATTGCCGGCAATCCTTCCACACCCGACAACTGTGTGGTCGACAAGCTGGGAGAGCGCAACTACGGCGGCCTGCGCGGATCGCTGCGCTTCAATCCCAGCGACAGCTTCGACTGGACCGTTACCGGCGACTATACCTACGAAAAGCGTACCGCAGCGGCGGGTGTAGTGACGCAGAACAACACGACCAAGACCGATGGCGTGGACTTCGTCTGCGGCCGTTTCTGTACTTATGCAAGCTGGTATCTACCGGCGGGCGGGCAGGCGGCGCAGGCCTATACCATGCCCAATACCGTCAAGTTCACCGGCTGGGGCGTGTCGAGCGACATGTCCATCGACCTCAACGACGATCTCAACGTCAAGTCGATCACCGCCTACCGCGAATATCGCCAGGTCTACGGCACCGACGACGACTATACGCCGAACCCGAACATCGGCGGCGGCGGTTTCAACGACCTGACCTTCCGCTTCTTCAGCCAGGAACTGCGCCTGAACGCAAAGATCGGCGATTTCGCGGACCTGACCGTGGGTGGTTATTACAGCGACCAGAAGTCGGTCTACTTCACCCGCCAGGACATCCGCTATATCGGCCACGGCAACCCGGCACTGTTCCTCCAGTTCCAGGGTGACGACCCGATCCGCGCCGACAGCAAGGCCGTGTTCGGCACGGCGATCCTGCATCCCACACCGGACCTCAACATCACTGGCGGCATTCGCTACACCAAGGAGCACAAGGACTATACGTTCGTGCGCAAGGCCTGGAACGGCGGCACGCTAACCGATATCTTCGGCGTCGGCGCGCTCGACGGCACGGTGGCGAACTACGACGGCGACCGCGTGGACTACCGTATCTCGGTGGACTACCGCTTCAGCCCGCAGACCCTGGCCTATGCGACGATCAGCACCGGCTTCAAGGGCGGCGGCGTGACCGCGCGCCCGTTCACCCAGGCCCAGGCCGTCAACGGCACGTTCGATCCGGAAACCCTCACCGCCTACGAGATCGGCTTGAAAAACGATCTTCTGGGACGACGACTGCGCCTGAACCTGGCCGCTTTCTACAACGACTACAAGAAGATCCAGCTTCCCCTGGCGGACTGCGCGATCCTCGACGGGTTCGCGCCGGGCACCGATCCGTTTCCCTGCGCCGCGATCGGCAACGCCGGGGACGGCAAGATGTATGGCGCCGAGCTGGAACTGGGCGCCAATCCGATCGACGGACTGGATATCGACGCCTCGCTGAGCTGGATTGACGGCGAATGGAAGCGTATCGGCCCGCAAGTCGGCAATTCGATCCGCATCGGCGATCCGATCACCACCCCGAACTGGCGCGGCAGTTTCGGCATCCAGTATCGCGCCGATCTCGACAAGAGCGGTTCGATCACCCCGCGCTTCGACCTTGCCTATACCGGCAAGCAGAGCCTGGGCCGCCTGCCGGGCACCAATACGCTGGACTTCAACCCTTCGCGGGTCATCGCGAATGCGCGCCTGACCTGGCGCAATGCGGATGAAGACCTGTCGCTTTCGTTCGAGGTCCAGAACCTATTCGACAAGTATTACTATCTGCCGATCCGCTTCGCCGCGCTCTATGCAAGCGCGGGCACGACATACTCGAACGTCGGTCGTCCGCGCGAATGGGCCGTCAGCGTCCAGAAGAAGTTCTGACGGGCGGGCTGCGGGGCCGGTGTTCCGGCTCCGCTGGGCTGGCTGCAGGAAAAACGGTGCAAGGGAGATGGACCGAATGGCAGGCGTGACACTTTACCACTGGGAGCCCAATGCCAATTCGGGCAAGCCCATGCTGGCCTTGATGGAGAAGGGTGTCGCCTTCGACAGCCATTACATCGACATGCTGCAATTCGACCAGCATCGGCCGGAATATCTCGCGATCAATCCGCAGGGCACGATCCCGGCGATGACGCATGGCGCGCGGGTGCTGGTGGAAAGCACGGCGATCATGGAATACGTCGATGAGGAATTCCCCGGCCCGGCGCTGATGCCGGACAGCGCGCGGGATCGCTGGCGAGTGCGCTGGTGGATGAAGTTCATGGACCAGTGGCTGGCGCCGAGCTTCTCGATGATCGGCTGGAGCGTCTTCGTCGGGCCGATGGTCCGCCGGCGCGATCCTGCCGAACTGGAGGCGGCGATCGCGCGTATTCCCCTGCCGGAGCGGCGGGTTTCGTGGCGCAAGGCGATCCACGGCACTTTTTCCGAAGCGGAGATGGCGGAAAGCCAGCGCCGCGTCGCACGCGGCATCGAACTGCTGGAGGCGGAACTCGGCAAGCGCGAATGGCTGGCCAGCGACAGCTACAGCCTGGCCGACATCAACGGTTTCAACCTCGCCTATGCGATCCCGCTGTCGCAGCCGGCGCTCTCCAATGACGAGAAGACGCCGAACCTGCTGCGCTGGCTGCGCGCGGTCTATGCGCGCCCGGCGGTGAAGCAGTGCTGGGCGCTGGGGCGTACCGACATGGTCAAGCGGGTTGCCATTCTCGAACAGGAGCGGATCTGATGGCGATGGTGCTCTATCACGGTGAACCCAATGGCCCTTCGCTGGCGGTGCTCGCGGCTCTCGCGGAATCCGGCGTGGCGGTCGAGCGGCGCCGGATCCACCTGCTGGCCGGGGAGCGCCATGCACTGCCCGGCGTGACCGAACCGCTCGCGCGGGACATGGGGATCGAGGGAGAAGGCCCGGTGCTCGTGATCGACGGCGAGGCGATGACCGAGTCCGTGTTCCTCGCGCAGTTCTTCGACGAACTTTCGGATCGGCCCTCGCTCCAGCCGCGCGATCCCCATGCGCACTGGGAAATGATGATGTGGTGCCGCCAGATCACCGAACGCCTGTCTCCGGCGGCGGCGCTGCTCGGCAATCTCGCCGTCTCGCGCAAGGGGCTGGCCACCATGCCGGACGGGGCATTTTCGGCGTTGATCGACCGGATCGTCAGCGCGGATCTGCGCGCGCGGTGGGAGGTGCTGCGTGACGGCGCGGCCGACCCGGCGCAAGTGGAGGACAGCCGCGCCAAGGTTTCGCAGGCGGTGGAGCGCTGCGAAGGCAAGCTGGCGGACGGCCGCGAATGGCTGATGGGCGACCTGACCATTGCCGACTTCGAGACATATGCCTGGCTCGCCGGAATGCAGCGGATCGTGCCCGAGGCGTTTGCGGACAAGCCGCTGACCGCCGCGTGGCTGGCCCGTGTCGGGGCACGCCCGAGCGTTGCCGGGGCGCTGGCCGAAGCGGACGGTGAAGCGGCGGCGTTCTGGGCGCCGGGGCCGGAGATCAATCGCTGGGGGTGAGACAGCCTCCCGGTACATCTCGAACAAGCACAAGCCGGTCCGATACGAGGCCGGGAACGGGAAGAGAGCGAATGGTTGCGATGCGTTCAAAGGTCTGGCTCGCGGTGTCGGCGGGGGCATGTCTGATGCTGGCGGGCTGCGGCGGTGGGGGGACGGACGGCTCGGCCGCTGCCGCCGATATCGCGACCGCTGGCGTCACCGGCGCGCTGATCGTCGAGGGACCGGACAGCGAGTGGCTTTCCTATGGGCGCACTTATGACGAACAGCGCTTCTCCCCGCTCTCCGACATCAACCGGCAGAACGTGAAGGATCTGGGCCTCGCCTGGTTCTCCGACCTCGACACCGCGCGCGGGCAGGAATCGACGCCGCTGGTGATCGACGGAAAGATCTATATCACCACCGCCTGGTCCAAGGTCCGCGCCTATGACGCCGCGACCGGCAAGGAACTCTGGGCATACGATCCCGAAGTGCCCGGCGAAAGTGGGGTGAAGGGCTGCTGTGACGTCATCAATCGCGGGCTCGGCGCCTGGGGGGACAAGCTCTATCTCGGTACGTTCGACGGACGGCTGATCGCGCTCGACCGCGAGACCGGCAAGCCGGCCTGGACAAAGGTCACGGTCGACCAGTCGAAGCCCTATACCATAACGGGCGCGCCGCGCGTGGTGGATGGCAAGGTCATCATCGGCAATGGCGGTGCGGAGATGGGCGTGCGCGGCTATATCACCGCTTACGACGCGGAGACCGGCAAGCAACTCTGGCGCTTCTACACGGTGCCCGACCAGCCGGGCAACAATACCGAGAAGTACCTCAAGGATGCCGAGAAGACCTGGCACGGAGAATACTGGAAGCAGGGCGGCGGCGGCACGGTTTGGGATGCCATGGCCTACGATCCCGAACTGGACCTGCTCTACATCGGCGTCGGCAACGGCAGCCCGTGGAACCACGGGATCCGCTCGGACGGGAAGGGCGATAATCTCTACTTGTCCTCGATCGTGGCGATCCGGCCCAAGACCGGCGAATATGTCTGGCATTTCCAGACGACGCCGGGCGAGACCTGGGACTTCACGGCCACCCAGCACATCATGCTGGCCGATCTCCAGATCGGCGGCAAAGTGCGCAAGGTGCTGATGCAGGCGCCGAAGAACGGCTTCTTCTACGTGATCGACCGCAAGACCGGCGAGTTCATCTCGGGCAAGAACTTCGTGCCGGTGAACTGGGCGAGCGGCCTCGATCCCAAGACCGGACGTCCGATCGAGAACCCCGAGGCACGTTACTACAAGACCGGCAAACCGTGGGTCGGCTCGCCCGGCGCGGGCGGGGCGCATTCATGGCAGCCGATGGCCTGGGACCCGAAGGAAAAGCTGGTCTTCATTCCCGCGCAAATCGCCGCGTTCCCCTACTTCCCCGACAAGAACTGGAAGCGCGCCGCCAAGGGCTTCAATACCGGCGTGGACATGGCGGCCGCCTCGATGCCCGCCGACGCGAAAATCCGCGAGGCGGCAGCGAAGGCCACCAAGGGCGTGCTCATCGCCTGGGACCCGGTGGCGCAGAAAGAGCGCTGGCGCGTCACTTTCCCCAGCGGCAACAACGGCGGCCTGCTGGCGACCGGCGGCGGCCTGGTGTTCCAGGGCAACATGAAGAGCGAGATGGCCGCCTATTCCACCGACACCGGCGCCAAGCTGTGGTCCTGGCCGGTGCAGACCGGCGTGGTGGCGCCGCCCGTGACGTACAGGATCGGCGGCACCCAGTATGTCGCGGTGGTGGCCGGCTGGGGCGGCATCTGGGCACTGGCGCCGGGCGGGGTCATCTCGCAGTCCGGCGGGCCGGTGCACAATATCAGCCGCCTGCTGGTCTTCAAGCTGGGCGGCACGGCCAAGTTGCCGCCCGCGCCGAAGCTGGAGGAACTGCCGCTCGATCCGCCCGCCTTCACCGGCACGCCGGAGCAAGTCTCTACCGGATCCTATCGCTATGGCCGCTATTGCGGCACCTGTCATGGCGATGCGGCAGTCGGCGGCGGTCTGCTGCCTGACTTGCGCCGCTCGGCCATCATCGGGGACAAGGCTGCGTTCCAGACGGTCGTCCACGACGGGGCGCTCAAGAGCAACGGTATGGTCGGCTGGTCCGACGTGATGTCGCCCGAGGAGATCGAGGCCGTCCGCCAGTACGTCATTCACCGGGCCAATGAGGACAAGGCACTCGAAAAGGGCGGCAAGGCGGGAGGCAAGTGACGATCGATGTCGCCGCGCTGGCGGGAATCGACGTTCACGTTCACGCCGAAGTCTCGTGTCACGATCCGGAAGACCCGGTCATGGCGCAGTTCTTCGATGCGGCTTCGGCCTACTTCAAGGCTCCGCGTGAACGGCCGAAGATGCCCGAGATCGCCGAGATCTATCGCGCCCAGAACATCGCCTTCTGCCTCTTCACGGTCGATGCCGAGAGCGGGCTGGGCGCGAAGCGGGTGTCGAATTACGAAGTGGCGGAATTTGCCGCGGCGCATGCGGACATCTGCATCCCCTTTGCCTCGATTGACCCGCGCAAGGGCAGGCTGGGTGCGCGCGAGGCGCGTGATTTGATCGAGAACCACGGGGTGCGCGGGTTCAAGTTCCACCACATCGTGCAGGATTGTCATCCGGCCGATCGCGTGGGCTATCCGATCTACGAGGTGATCGCCGGGCACGGGCTGCCTGCGATCTTCCACACCGGCCACTCGGGCATGGGCACCGGGATGCGGGGCGGCGGCGGACTCAGGCTCAAGTACGGGCGGCCGATGCTGGTGGACGACGTGGCGGTCGATTTTCCCGACATGAAAATCATCCTGGCCCATCCGAGTTGGCCTTGGGTGGACGAGAGCCTGTCGATGGCGCTTCACAAGGAGAACGTCTTCATCGACCTCTCCGGCTGGAGCCCGCGCTACTTCCCGCCGCAGATCGTCCGCTATGCCAATGGCCAACTGGCTGACAAGATGCTGTTCGGATCGGACTTTCCGCTGATCCGCCCCGACAAATGGATCGAGGCCGCGCGCGGCGTCGGTTTCAAGAACGAGGTCATGCCCGGGATCATGAAACACAACGCGGCCAGGGTGCTGGGGCTGGCGTGAGGGGCGGGGGAATGGATTTCACCGATCGCCACGTCGTCATTACCGGCGCTTCCAGCGGCATCGGCCTGGCGACCGCCGAACATGTCGCGGCCTTGGGCGGGCGCGTCACCCTGCTGGCGCGGCGGGCGGACCGGTTGGCGGAACTTGCGGCGCGGCTCGGAGACGGCGCGCGCTGGCATGCGGTGGACGTGGCCGATGGGCCTGCACTCGCGGCCGCGCTCGATGCGGCAATCGAGGGAGGAGGGCCGATCGACGGCCTGTTCGTCAATGCCGGAACCGGCGGAACTTTCGCGCTGGTCGAGGACTACGCGGCAGGCGATTTCGAGCGTGTCATGGCGGTGAACGTGACCGCGCCGTTTCGGGCCGCGGCACATGTTCTTCCCGCGATGAAGGCGCGGCGGCGCGGGGCGATCCTGGTAACGGGTAGTCTCGCCAGCGAGCGGGGCATGGCGAATAACGTGGCCTATGTGGCATCCAAGCACGCGGTTCTGGGACTGGCGCGCGCGGTCGCGCTCGAGGCGGCGCCGTTCGGGGTGCGCTGCAACTGCGTGGTTCCGGGGTTCATCGAGACGGAGATGTTTTCCGCATTGCCCGGCGACGCTCTGAAAGCACTGGCCGGAATGGTCCCTCAGGGGCGCACCGGCAGCGCGGAAGAACTGGCGGCAGTGGCAGCGTTCCTGCTTTCGGACGCAGCCTCGCACGTCACCGGGCAGAGCATCGCGGTGGACGGCGGGATACTGGGAACGCTGAGGGTCTGATCGTCGCCCCGGATCGGGCCGGGACGACGATCGTTTCCCGGCTCAATCGTCGAAGAAGTTCAGTTCCAGCAGCACTCCGTCCGGGTCGTGGACGAAGATCTGCCGCAGTCCTATCGAATGGATCACATTGCTCTCGTAGCGCAGCCCGCGATCCTCGATCCGGTCACGGATTTCTTCGAAACCTTCGCACCGCAGAGCGATATGGTGGAGCGCGCCGGTCGGCCCGGCGTGCATCTCGCGGTCCATCGCGCGGGGCGCGTCGCGGCTGTTGAGGTGCAGGATCGGCCGTTCGTCGTTGTCGTAGATCCAGCGGGCGGTCTGGCGGGTGAGCGGGAACGGCGGAGGGCAGCTCTCCAGCGAGAGCACATCGCAGTAGAATGCCTCGCTGCGATCCAGATCGGCGACCACCACGTTGAAGTGATCGAGCGCGACCACGCGGGCGCGGACGCGCGTGTCGAAGGCCATGAAAGGGCTGTTCATGCCGCTTCCTCCTGCTTTTCGCCGCCGGGCACGCCGTGCGCCACGCGCCGGTCGTAGTCGGGATCGTCCTCAGGCTGGGCCAGCGAGGCCATGACGCGCGCGTGGATGTCTTCCAGCGTGCCGCGGAATTCGGCATAGGGCAGGATGTAGAGGCGGTTTTCGCGCACGCCGTCCAGCACGTGGGCGGCCAGCGTTTCCGGCTCCATGCCCACTTCGATCACTTTCTTGAGGTGGCCGAACATTTCCGGCCCGGCCTGATAATAGCCGGTATCGGAAAGGTGCGCCGGGCGGGTGAGCAGGGCCTCGTGGATATTGGTGTTCACCGCGCCGGGGCAGAGCAGCGAGACGCCGATCCCGGTCCCTTCGAGATCGAGCGCCAGCGTTTCGGTCAGCCCGCGCACCGCCATCTTGGTGGTGCAGTAGATGCCGGTGCCCTTGAGCGCCACGAAAGCCGACATCGAGGCGGTATTGACGATATGCCCGCCGTTTCCACGCGCGATCATGCGCGGCAGGAAGGTGCGCACACCGTTGATGACGCCGCGCAGGTTTACGTCGATCTGCCAGTCCCAGTCGTCGTAAGCGGCGTCCTGAATGGCGCCGAAGTGCGAGACGCCGGCGGTGTTGAACAGCAGTTCCACCGGGCCGAGGCGGTCCTCGACCGCGTCGGCGGCGCGGCGGTAGGCGTCGCGGTCGGTGATGTCGAGGTGGACCGGCATGACTTGCGCGCCGGTGCCGGCGAAGAAGGCCATGGCCTCGTCGAGATGGTCCTGCCGGATGTCGGCGATGGCGACCTTGCAGCCTGCCTTCGCGAAGACTTTCGCCTGCCCGAGCGCGACGCCCGAGCCGCCGCCGGTGATGAATGCCGTGCGTCCTGTCACTTCTGTCATCTTGTCTCTCCCTCGATTGCTTTTTTGCTCTTGTTTAGGCGTAGGCGTGGTTCTCCAGTCCCAGCAGGTCGCGGGTTTCGCCCGCGCTCGACACTTCGGCGCCCATCCGCTCGATCAGTTCCACCGCCCAGTTGACGTGTGCGGCGTTGTCGGGCGCCATCATGCCCTTGCGCAGGAAGATCGTGTCCTCGAACCCGACGCGGACATGCCCGCCAAGCAGGACCGATTGGGCGGCCATGGGATAGGAATGACGGCTCACCCCGAAGCCGGTGAAGGCCGCGCCGCGCGGGATCTGGTTGGCCGAATAGATCATGGCCTCGGGCGTGGCGGGCAGGCCGTACTTGGTGCCCAGCACGAAGGAGAACGGTGCGTTCTTCGGAATGGCGCCTTTGGCCATGAGGTCGTCCGCGAAAACGAAGTCGCCGGCCTCGAAGCACTCGATCTCGGGCATGACGCCGGCGTCCTGGATCATGTGGCCCATCCGGGTGATCATCGGATCGAGGTTGATGGCGACGCCGCCCCAGAGCTGCATGGTGCAGATGTCCAGCGTACACATGTCGGGCTTGAGGTCGAGGATGTGCTCCAGTCGACGTTCGGCGGTGAACATCAGCGTGCCCTCGCCGCAGAGGGAAGGGTCCTCGTCGCTCTGCATCCAGGTGCAGCCCGGCCCGGTGGTGACGTTGAGGATCACCTCGCGGTTCTTCTCGCGAATCAGCCCGACGACTTCACGGTAGTCTTCCAGTGCCTGCGAAGGTGCGCCGGTCTTGCCGTCGCGGACATGGACGTGAATGATCGATGCGCCCGCCGCCGCCGCCGCCAGTGCCTCGTTGGCGACATGATCGGGGCGGAACGGGAAGTTGGGATGGCTGGGCATCGGCGAACTGCCCGTCACCGCGCAAGTAATGTAGACTTTCTGCGCCAATCTCGCTCTCCTCGACTTGTGTCTTTTCTGGATATGGGCGAGATCGCAAATTCGAAGTGGTCGGAACAGGCCAGCATATATCCTATCACGTCAGGTAACTGGTTCAGAGCGTGACCGGAGGGAGATGGAGCAGCGATGTCGCATCGTGAGGAGCTTTCGCTTTTTCTGAAATCGGCGCGCGGGCGGCTGATGCCCGGCGAAGTCGGCCTGCCCAGCGGCGAGCGCCGCCGCGCCAAGGGGCTGCGGCGCGAAGAAGTGGCCGCGCTCGCGGGGATGAGCGTCACCTGGTACACCTGGTTCGAGCAGGGCCGCGAAATCCAGCTGTCCGCCCCGATGATCGAACGACTGGGGCGCACCTTGCGGCTGTCGGGCACAGAGCGGGAATATCTCTTCGCACTGGCCCAGCACCGTCCGCCGCCGCTGGTCTCGCGCCTCGATGAAGAGATTCGTCCCGGCACCCGGCACTTGCTGGACAGCCTCTCGATCCCGGCGCTGGTGATCGTCGAGGACTGGACGGTGGTGGGCTGGAACCGCCTCGTCTCGGTAGCCTTTCGCGATTACGCGGCGATGGCGCGCAGCGAACGGAACCTGTTCAAGATTCTCATGCTCAACGAACGCTATCAGGGCGATCCCGAGTTCTTCCGCGAAATGGGTCAGCGCCTTACCGCGCGCTTCAAGTGGGACTACAGCCAGACCGCGCAGCCGGAGATTTTCGACGAGATCATCGCCGAACTGACCGAGCACTCGGCGCTGTTCCGCGAAAGCTGGGCGCGCAGCGAGATTCGCTCGCACTTCGAGGGGATCAATTCCAGCTTCTTCCCCGAGATCGGCGAGATCTGGTTCCGCCACACTTCCTACGCGATCGAGGAAGTACCGAGCCAGCGCCTGATCGTCTTCGCCCCGAACGAGGAGCGCGATGCGATGCTGCTGGAGCGGCTGCGGGCGCTCAGGCCGGAACTTCGCCCTCTCGAACCGGCCGGGCAGTGATGTGCGCGCCGGCAGCGGTGGGGAGGCGGGCGAAGAGCGGAACGGCGCAGAGCCCGAGCAGGGCCAGTGCCAGCAGCGCGAGGCGATAGGGCGCCTCCGCACCGGGCAGCAAGGCGGCGAGAGGCAGGTTCAGGAACAGCGCGCCCAGCGAGATTCCGGCGGCGGCGGAGAGCGCATTGCCGATGCTGTTGAGCACGATGGCGCCGGGCAGTTCCTCTTGCGCGACGTCCGCGAAGGCCAGCGAGACCATGCCGGTAAAGGGCACCGACCGGGCCATGCCGGCCACCACCATTGCCGCGGCCATGACCCAGAGCGGCGCATCGGCGTTAAGCGCGGCCAGTGCGGCGAGCGAGCCCATCATCAAGGCGGTGCCGAGGGACAAGGCCAGGCGAAAGCCAGTCGCCCGGATCACCCGGCCGACCACCGGCTTCAGCGCCAGGTCGCCGAGATTGTTGGCGAGCAGCAGGAGCCCCGCGACTCCCGGAGACAGTCCGAAGGCGAGCTGGAAATAGAGCGGCAGGACCAGCGCCTGGCCCATGTGTGGCACCCGCATCACCATGCCCGCGCCGAAAGCGATCGAGCGGAAGGTCTTGTGGCGCAAGGCCGTCAGCGGCACCAGTCCGTCGGGCCGGGCGCGCAAGAAGCGCAAGGCCATGAAAGAAACCAGACTGCCGCTGGCGATCAGCGCGGCGGGCAGGGCCGGGGCGCCGGGATGCGCGCCGAGGCGGTCGAAGCCGTAGATCAGCAGGCCGAGCGCGCCGGCGACCAGCGCGAAGCCCAGCGGGTCGAACGGTGCCGGCTGGGGCGGGATATGCGGGATCAGCTTGCGCGTCAGCAGGGCGCCGAGCAGTGTCAGCGGCAGGTTGAGGAGGAAGATCGATTGCCAGCCGAAGGTCTCGGTCAGCAGGCCGCCCAGCGGCGGACCGATGACCGGGGCGATCAGGGCCGGCGTGGTGCTGATCGCCAGCATCTCGACCAGCCGGTGTTTGGGCGTCACCCGCAGCAGCACGAGGTTGCCCACCGGGGTCATCAGGCTGGAACACAAAGCCTGAAGCGCGCGGGCGGCGACGAAGAAGGCAAGACCCGTGCTCAGCGAACAGAGCAGCGAGGCGAGCCCGAAGCCGAGCACCGAACCCGTCAGCACCCGGCGCGGGCCGAGCCGCTGGGCGGCCCAGCTGCTGAGCGGCAGGAAGGCGGTCGAGACCAGCAGGTAGGCAGTGATGCCGATGCCCATCCCGCTCGGCGCGACGCCGAAGTCGCGCGCCATGTCGGGCAGGGCGGTGGCGATCACCGTCGCTTCCAGGATCGACAGGAACATCACGAAGGCGACCATTATCGCCACCGCGCGCGGATCGGCCGAGGTTTCGGCCGGAGCTTCGGTCATCGCGGTTTTTCGAAATAGGCGATGGCACGGAATTCGTAGCTTTCGCGGACATGTGAATCCGGACGGCCGGTGTCGTGAAAGGCGGTGTGGGGCGCGCGCCAGGCGCGGCCGTGATCGCTGTCGTGGAATTTGATGAAGATCACCTCGTCCCGCGTCATGTCCGGGAAATACCACCAGCGATGGCCGGGGCTGTGCCGGAAGATCGTGGCGGCGACCATGTCCTCCTCGCCCTCGATCGGGGCGTAGAGCGCGTCGCCTTCCGGGATCTCGTCGACGTCGACCTTGACGTTGGCGACGCTGTCTTCCTCGCCGACGGACGGTCCCTCGCAGAGCGCCAGCGGCCAGTCCTGCGGCGGCGGCGAGAACGTGCGCCAGAGGCTGAAGGCGATGAAGCGATCATAGCCGGCGCCGTCCGGGCGCCCCTTTTCGTAAAGCGCGGCGGCAATCTTTCGGGCCGAACGCGAGTTGAAATCGACATGGGCTTCGGCGGCGGGCGGCTGGTAGCCTTCGCCCGCGACGATCGGAGAGCGGAGCTGCCCGCCCATGCAGAACACATAGTCGCAGCCGGTCAGTGCCTTGGCGACATCCGACACTTCCTGCGGATAGTCGGCAAGTTGCTGCGGATCGGCGAAGTCCTGCACGCGGCTCTCATGGCAGGAGATGCAGAAACCGTGTTCGTCGAGCGTGAACGGGCGCTCGGCCAGTCGGGCATTGCGGATCGTCACAGGATAGGGCTGGTAGACGCCGGTATTGAACTCCTTGCCCGGCGCCCAGAAACGGCGGTTGATGCGCGAGGTGGGCAGAAGGTATTCGATCGTCGTTTCGATCTGCGCGCCGGGGCGGCTCCGCATCGCTGCATCGGTCATGCTTTCTCTCTCTCAAAAGAGGCCGTCCGGCTTTGCGCCGGTGCGGACAGGCAGGTTTTCAGCGCAGGAAGAGGCTCCGCACCGCGTCGGGCACGCGCGCGGACCGTAGGCCGCCGGGCCGCTCCGGCGCAGCTACGGTCCAGACCCTCTTTTCGGTGCCCTCCACGCAAGTCCGATCTCCCAGGCGGATACGGTGGGCGATCGAGAAGCTGCTGCCGCCGAATTCCGGCGCGTCGGCCTCGATCGTCACCACGTCGCCATAGCTTGCCGGAAAGCCGAAGCGCGCGGACAGGTCCACCAGCGGAAAGCCGGCGATGCCCAGTTGCGTGAGCATGTCGCGCTTTCGGGGCAGTCCGGCGGCTTCGAACAGCAGGATCGTGCTTTCCGCGAACATATCCATGAAGCGGGGGGCGAAGACGATCCCGGCCGGATCGCACTGGCCCCATTCGATGCGGTGCTCCCGCGTGAGGAAGGCGGTCATCCTTCAGGCCAGGATGTTCTTGCCCTGCCGGGTCGTCTTCTCGGCCATTTCGGCGGCGGAAGGAGGCTCGGGCAGCAAGAGGCCGCGCTGCACGGCGGGGCGGGCGCCAACCGTGTCGAACCAGCGCTGGAGATGCGGCAGCCCCGCCATGTCGATACAGGCCCAGTCATGCCCGCGCACCCAGGGGAAGCAGGCGATATCGGCGATCGAATAGTCGCCTGCGAGATATTCGCTCTGCGCCAGCCGGGCGTCCATCACTTCGAACAGGCGGCGGCTTTCGCGCGTGTAGCGGTCGATTACCGCGGGCAGTTTCTCTTCGAAGTAGCGGTTGAACACCGTGGCCTGTCCCATCATCGGGCCCAGGCCGGACATCTGCCACATGACCCACTGGATCACCCGGCTGCGTCCGGCCGCGTCGGCGGGCAGGAAGCGGCCGAATTTCTCGGCGAGATAGATCAGGATCGCGCCGGATTCGAACACCGCGAAGCCGCCGGTTTCGATCTCCACATCGTGGTCGATCAAAGTCGGGATGCGGCCGTTGGGGTTGAGGCGGACGTACCAGTCCTCCTTTTGCTCGCGATCGGTGAGCGAGATCGCGCGCAGCTTATAAGGCACGCCCAGCTCTTCGAGCATGATCGTGGTCTTCCAGCCGTTGGGCGTTTCCGAAGTCAGCAGTTCGAGCAAGCGTCTCTCCCACGTTCGCGGCGCGATTCGACGCGCATTGGACAGGATAGAGAGCAGAGACCGGCGCGCGCGACCAGAAGAGTGCAAACAGTATCACTGGCAGTGATAGGCAGGTTTCTGCTCAACCAGTTGGCGGTTCTAATAGTATTGGTGCTGGGCTTCCCCCGCACGCTTTCGCAACGCACTCTGCATTCCAGATCCGCAAGGACGAACGGAGAGGGACTGCCGATACATGTTGACGCTCTACAGCTTTGGCCCCGCGGCCAATTCGCTCAAGCCGCTGCTCGCGCTCTATGAGAAGGGGCTGGAGTTCACCCCCCGCTTCGTCGATCCCACACGCTTCGAGCACCACGAGGACTGGTTCAAGCAGATCAACCCGCGCGGCCAGGTTCCGGCGCTCGATCACGATGGGCACATCATCACCGAATCCACGGTGATCTGCGAATACCTCGAAGACGCCTTCCCCGATGCGTTGAAGCTGCGCCCGACCGATCCCGTACAGATCGCCGAGATGCGGGTCTGGACCAAGTGGGTGGACGAATACTTCTGCTGGTGCGTCTCCACGCTCGGCTGGGAGCGAGGCATCGGCCCGATGGCCCGCGCGCTTTCCGACGAGGAGTTCGAGGCCAAGGTCGCCCGCATCCCGATCCCCGAGCAGCGCACCAAGTGGCGCACCGCCCGCGCGGGCTTCCCCAAGGACGTGCTGGAAGAAGAGATGCGCAAGATTCGCGTCTCGGTGGATCGGCTGGAACGGCGGCTTTCCGAAAGCACCTGGCTGGTGGGTGAGCAATTCACTCTGGCGGACGTGTGCAATTTCGCCATCGCCAACGGCATGCAGAACGGTTTTGCGGAGATTGTGAACCGCGAGGCGACGCCGCGTCTGGTCGACTGGATCGATCGCATCAACGACCGCCCCGGTTGCCGGAAGATGTTCGCCAATTCGAAGAGCGAATTCGGCGATCGCGGCCGCAAGGTCACGGTCTGAGGGGGAGAAGGGCGATGGCCAAGGACAACCGTATAACCCTCTACGATCTGCAACTTGCCTCGGGCTGCACGATCAGTCCCTTCGTGTGGCGCACCAAGTATGCTCTGGCGCACAAGGGCTTCGACGTGGACCTCGTGCCCGGCGGCTTCACCGGCATTGCCGAGCGGACCGGCGGGCGCAGCGAGCGCGTGCCGGTGATCGTCGATGACGGCGAATGGGTGCTCGACAGCTGGAAGATCGCCGAATACCTCGACGAGAAGTATCCCGACCGGCCCATGCTGTTCGAGGGGCCGTCGATGAAGGAACTGACCAGGTTTCTTGATGCCTGGCTCTGGAAGACGGCGATCGGGCCGTGGTTTTCCTGCTATATCCTCGATTACCACGACCTGTCGCTGCCGCAGGACCACGCCTATGTGCGGCACTCGCGCGAGACGATGTTCCTCGGCGGGCGCAAGCTGGAGGACGTGCAGGCCGGTCGTGAGGACCGACTGCCGCTGGTGCCGCCCACGCTCGAACCCTTCCGCAAGCTGCTGCGCGATACGCCGTGGCTGGGCGGGGACAAGCCCAACTTCGCGGACTACACCGCGCTGGCGGTGTTCCTCTGGACCGCGTCGGTCGCCACCACCCCGCCGCTGACCGAGGACGATCCGCTGCGCGATTGGCTGGACCGGGGCTTCGACCTCTTCGGCGGGCTGGGCCGTCATCCCGCCATGCATAGGCTGTTCGGGCTTCAACTGCGGCCCGGCGATCCGGAACCGTTCGAGCGCGGCGGTAGGGGGATCGAAGTGGCGCCGGTCAATCGCGGCGCCGCGTCGCAACCCGAACTCGCCGATTGAACGGAGCACAGGCAATGGCATGGCATGACGAGCCGCCGGGCGGGACCTTGCGGATGTACCACATTCCGGGCTGCCCCTTTTCCGAGCGGGTCGAGCTGCTGCTCGACCTCAAGGGGCTGTCCGGCTTGATGACGGACCACGAGATCGACATCTCGCTGGCCCGGCCGGACTGGCTGCTCGCCAAGACGCGGGGGACCACCTCGCTTCCGGCGCTGGAGCTGGAAAACGGGGAAACGCTGAAGGAAAGCATGGTCATCCTGCGCTACTTCGAGGATCGCTTCCCCGAAGTGCCGGTGGCGCGGGCCGATCCCTTCGAACATGCGGTGGAGGCGATGCTCTGCGCTACCGATGGTCAGTTCACAGGGGCGGGCTACCGAATGATCCTCAACCGCGATGCCGCGAAGCGCGAGGAGCATCGCGCCGAAGTGGATGCGCAATATGCCCGGCTCGACGATTTCCTGCGGCACTACGCGCCGGACGGGGACTATCTGTTCGATCGCTTCGGCTGGGCGGAAGTCGCCTTTGCGCCGATGTTCAAGCGGTTGTGGTTCCTCGAATATTACGAGGCTTACGAAGTGCCGCAGCACCTGACCCGCGTCCTGCGCTGGCGCGAGGCGTGTCTTTCGCATCCCGTGGTGGAGCGCCATCACGGCCACCGCGAACTGATGACGCTTTACTACGACTATGCGCAGGGCGGCGGCAACGGGCGCCTGCCGGAAGGCCGCGCGGTGTCGAGCTTCACGCTCGATCCCGCCTGGAGCACGCGCCCGATGCCCCCGCGCGACAAGTGGGGACGCCCGGCCACCGACGCCGAACTCGGGCTCACGGCGGCCTGACCAACATCGACGAGAACAACCCTCCAACGGGAGCAGGATCATGAAGAGCTATCTGCAGAACTATATCGACGGCCGCTGGATCGACAGCCGGGGCGGTCGTCGCCATTCGGTCATCAACCCGGCGACCGAGGGGCAGGCCAGCGAGATCGTGCTGGGCACCGCGGCCGACGTCGACCTTGCCGTGGAAGCCGCGCGCCGGGCTTTCGAGACGTTCTCGCAGACCACCAGGCAGGAACGCATCGCGCTGATCGAGCGCGTGATCGAAGCCTACAAGGCCCGCATCCCCGACATTGCCGAGGCCATCGCCACGGAAATGGGTTGCCCGATTTCCACCGCCTCCACCGCGCAGGCGGGATCGGGTCTGGGTCATCTCGGGCAGGCGCTGGCGGCGCTTTCGCAGTTCGAATTCTCGGAGAAGATCGGCGACAATACCGTCGTGCGCGAGCCGATCGGCGTCGTCGCGCTGATCACGCCGTGGAACTGGCCGATGAACCAGATCGTCGCCAAAGTCGGCCCCTGTCTCGCCGCCGGATGCACGATGATCCTCAAGCCCAGCGAGGAAGCTCCCAGTTCCGCCGCGATCTTCGCCGAAGTGATGGCGGCGGCGGGGGTTCCGGCTGGCGTGTTCAATCTCGTGCAGGGGGACGGCGCCGAAGTGGGCACGGCGCTGGCGCGCCATCCGGGGATCGACATGATTTCCTTCACCGGTTCGACCCGCGCCGGGATCATGGTGGCGAAGAACGCCGCTGATACCGTGAAGCGCGTGTCGCAGGAACTGGGCGGCAAGTCGCCGAACATCATCCTTGAAGGCACGCCGCTCGATGTGGCGCTGCCGGGCGGCGTGGGCGGGGTCCTGCTCAATTCCGGGCAGAGCTGCGTCGCGCCGACGCGCATGCTCGTCCACCGCTCGCAGCATGACGCGGCGGCGGAGAAGGTGGGCGAAATGTTCGCGGCCAAGCCGGTGGGCGATCCGCTCAGCGAAGGGCCGCACATCGGCCCGGTGGTGAACAAGGCGCAGTACGAGAAGATCCAGGGCCTGATCCGGAAGGGCATCGACGAAGGTGCGCGGCTGGTGACTGGCGGGCTTGGACGGCCCGACGGTCTGGACAAGGGCTATTACGTCAAGCCGACCGTATTCGCCGATGTCACGCCGGATATGACGATCGCGCAGGAGGAGATCTTCGGGCCGGTCCTGGTCATCATGCCTTACGAGGACGAAGCCGAGGCCGTGCGTATCGCCAACGATACGCCCTATGGTCTCGGCGCCTATATCGCAGGCGATCCGGCGCGGGCGGGCAAGCTGGTGGGCAAGCTGCGCGCAGGCGCGGTCTTCGTGAATGCGGGCGGCCTTGCCTTCGACATGCCGTTCGGGGGCTACAAGCAGTCCGGCAACGGCCGCGAGTTCGGCAGGTTCGGCATCGAGGAATTTCTCGAAGTGAAGTCGGTGATCGGCCAGTACCAGCCGGTAGAGGCCTAAGCGCGGTGTAATCGAGGCGCATCCCCCGGCAGATGCAAGGCTGCCGGGGGAAAAACGAGGAGAGGGCGCGATGCCAGAACCCGGTACAAATGGCCTGCCTGTGGATGTCGAGCGGCGTCTCGCTGCGTTGGAGCACCGTGTCGGCGAACTGGAGGATGTGAACGCGATCCGGCGGCTGCACTGGGCCTACGGCTATTACATCGATTTCAATCTACCCGATCAGGTAGCCGAGCTTTTCGCCGAGGACGGCGTCGTCGTCTTCCTTTCCGGCGAGTACGTGGGGCATGCCGGTGTCCGGCGGCTCTACGGAGACTGGATCCAGCAGCGTTTCACCGGGGGCAGGCCGGGGCCGGTCGACGGGCTGCTGCTCGACCATTTCCAGATGCAGGACGTGATTACCGTCGCGCCCGACCGGCAGACCGCGAAAGGCCGGTTTCGCGGTCTGCTGTTCGGCGGCTGGCACGACGATTTCCAGGACACGCGCGAGGCGGTCATGCCGCAGCAGTTCATGGAAGCCGGTATTTATGAGAACGACTACGTGCGCGAGAATGGCGCCTGGAAGATCAAGCGGCTCGACTACATGATGCAATGGCAAGGCAATTACGAGGACGGCTGGGCCCACACCACTTCGCATCTCCAGCCTGCCACGCGAACGTTCCCCGAAGATCCGATCGGGCCCGACCGCCTGCTGCCGCCTGGTGTCCACCGGCTGACCTGGCCCTATCGTCAGGACGTGCCGATGCATTTTGCGCATCCGCGGTTCGGTAACGTGCTGGCGGGGCAGGAAGCGGTTTGAATGTCGTAAACGGCCGGAGCGTCGGCTCCGGCCGGGCAATCGCAAAAGAGGGGGAAGGCGTGCCGACAGCAGATCCGCGCGAGATCATCGAGCGAGCGCCCATGTCGAAGGGGCAAGTCGCGGCCGTGGCGATCATGGTCGGACTCAATGCGCTCGACGGGTTCGACGTGCTCTCGATCAGCTTCGCTTCTCCCGGCATCGCTGCCGACTGGGGGATCGACCGGGTGGCTCTGGGGGTCGTTCTGTCGATGGAACTGATCGGCATGGCCATCGGTTCGGTCGTCCTGGGCGGCGTCGCGGACCGGATCGGGCGTCGTCATGCCATCCTCGGTTGCCTCTGTATCATGGTGCTGGGCATGGCCATGGCGACGCAGGCGCAGGACGTGCTGACGCTTTCGCTCTGGCGCGTGCTTACCGGGCTTGGGATCGGCGGCATGCTCGCTGCGATCAATGCGGTGACGGCGGAATTCGCCAATGCGCGCTATCGCAACGTGGCGCTGGCGATCATGGTGATCGGCTATCCGCTGGGCGCGGTGGCGGGCGGTCTTGTCTCCGCCTGGCTGCTGACTATGTTCGACTGGCACGCGATCTTCTGGTTCGGCTGCCTGGCGACGGCAGCCTTCCTTCCGCTCGTGTGGTTCTTCGTCCCGGAGCCGGTGCCGTTCCTGCTGGTGCGGCGCAGGCCGGATACGCTGGAACGGGTCAACCGGCTCCTCGCGCGCTGCGGCCATCCGCCGGTCGATGACCTGCCGCCGACGACCCGCGAAGAGGCGGGGGCGTCGCTTGCGGATATCCTGCGCCCCGGCCTGCTGGCGACGACGCTGCTCGTCACTTTCGCCTACTTCGCGCATCTCGTCAGCTTCTATTTCATCCTGAAATGGGTGCCGAAGATCGTGGTCGACATCGGCTTTCCTCCCCCCGAAGCGGCCGGGGTTCTCGTCTGGGCGAATCTCGGTGGCGCCATAGGCGGCGGGGTGTTCGGCTTCATCGTCCAGCGCCTGCCGCTGCAAGGCGCGACGGTGGCCGCCCTGCTGGGCTCGTGGATCATGATCGCCCTGTTCGGCGCCTTCGGGGCGACCACGCTGACCGGGCTTTCGGCGCTGGCTTTCGTATCGGGCCTTTTCACCAATAGCGCGGTTTCCGGGCTCTACACGATCTTTGCCCGCGCCTTCCCGACCCACGTGCGGGCGACCGGCACCGGCTTCGCGATCGGTGTGGGGCGCGGCGGGGCGGCGCTTTCGCCCATCGTGGCGGGCATGCTGTTCGAGGCGGGCCTGTCGCTGGCCATGGTTTCGACACTGATCGCCAGCGGTTCGTTGCTCGCCGCGATCGCCCTGCTGTTCATGAAGCTGCGCATGCGCGGCTGAGGCGCCCAGCGGTTGGAGGGTACTTCCACCTTGTTGGCGTGAACGTCAAAGCCCGCCGATATCGACCTCGTGAATGCGCTTCAGCAGGGCGGCGAGCATGTGAAACTCGGCATCGGAAAACCGTTCGCGCAGCCACAGGCCGAGTTCACCGCTGCGTTCGTGTGCAGCCGAGAGCATGGCGACACCCTGTTCGGTGATCTCCAGCGTCTGGCGGCGGCGGTCCTCGGTGGACTGACCGCGGACGATAAGGCTGCGCCCTTCCAGGCGATTGATGATGCCCATCACCGTGGCGCGGTCCATCTGGAGCGTACGGCCGATGTCGGCCTGCGAGGTGCCGGGGGTCTCGGCGATCAGCAGCATCGCGGTAAGCTGCGTCTGGGTAATGCCGAGGTCGCTGAAAATCTCCGAAAAACGGCGCTGCGTGGCGCTTTGGGCCAGTCGCAGGTGCAAGTCGAGGACATGATCGAGCGTGCGGCCGGCTGTCAGTCCAGCGAATGTTTCGGGGTCTTTCATTTCACCCTGTTGCGAGCGTTTGCGGGAATCGTCAAGCGATGGCTTGGAAAATAAATGTTAGTATAGCATACAATATCGCGGCAATAATAAGCGACTGGAGAGGTCATGGCCCATTTTCCGCAAACCCCGAGTTTCACCGGGTTCAACACCCCGTCGCGGATCGAGGCGGATATCGCCGATCTCGCGCATGAAGGCACGATCCCGCCCGAACTGGACGGCGCGTTCTTCCGCGTCCAGCCCGACCCGCAGTTCCCGCCACGGCTCGGCGACGACATCGCTTTCAATGGCGACGGCATGATCACCCGGTTCCACATCCATGACGGCCGGTGCGACTTGCGTCAGCGCTGGGCGCATACCGACAAGTGGAAGCTGGAGCATGAGGCGGGCGAGGCGCTGTTCGGCGCCTATCGCAATCCGCTTACCGACGATCCGGCCGTGGCGGGCCGGTTCCGCTCCACTGCCAATACCAATGCCTGGATCCATGCCGGCAAGCTCTGGGCGATGAAGGAGGACGGCCCCGCCCTGCTGATGGATCCGGCGACCATGGAGACGATCGGTTTCGAGACATTCGGCGGCGCCATGCGCGGGCAGACTTTCACCGCGCATCCCAAGGTCGATCCCGCCACCGGCAATATGGTGGCGATCGGCTACGCCGCCTCGGGCCTCTGCACTGACGATGTCGCCTATTACGAAGTGAGTCCGGCGGGCGAACTGCTGCGCGAGGTGTGGTTCAAGGCGCCCTACTATTGCATGATGCACGACTTCGCGATCACCGAAGACTACCTCGCGATCCACATCGTACCTTCGATCGGCAGCTGGGAGCGGCTGGAGCAGGGCCTGCCGCATTTCGGCTTCGACACCAATTTGCCGGTCTATCTCGGCATATTGCCGCGCCGGGAAGGGGTGGCAGGCGAGGAAATCCGCTGGTTCCGCCGCGACAACTGCTTTGCCAGCCATGTCCTCAATGCGTGGCAGGAGGGATCGAAAGTTCACTTCCTCACCGCCGAGGCGAAGAACAACATGTTTCCGTTCTTCCCGGACGTTCACGGGGCGCCGTTCAACGGCATGGAGGCGATGAGCTACCTGACCGACTGGACGGTGGACATGGCCGCCAATGGCGAGGCTTTCGATGCCGTCACGCGCCTGTCCGATACCGCCGCCGAATTCCCGCGCATCGACGATCGCTTTACGGGGCGCAAGACACGCTATGGCTGGATGCTGGAGATGGACATGCGCCGCCCCGTCGAACTGCGCGGCGGCAGCGCGGGCGGCTTGCTGATGAACTGCCTGTTCCTCAAGGACCTGGGAAGCGGGCGCGAGCAACACTGGTGGTGCGGGCCGGTCTCCAGCTTGCAGGAGCCTTGCTTCGTGCCCCGCGCGCCCGACGCGCCGGAAGGAGACGGCTGGATCGTGCAGGTCTGCAACCGGCTGGAAGAGCATCGCAGCGACCTGCTGATCTTCGAGGCGCTCGATATCGAGAAAGGGCCGGTCGCGACGATCCACGTGCCGATCCGGCTGCGTTTCGGGCTTCATGGCAATTGGGCCGAAGCGGGTGCGATCGGACTCGCCGCCTGAAGAAAAGAGGAGAAGCCGATGCCGGAGCGACCGGCTTCTTCCCGAACCGGCCGGAAGCCGGACGGGCGCGTGAAATTCAGTCGGCGATGCCGGCGCGGATCGTGAGACCGGCCTCGTCGCGAGCGACCCGGCGGGAAATGAGCAGCAGCAGCACCACGATCGGCAGGGCCACGACGTTGATGCTCAGCATCGCGGTGCGCAAGTCGCCGGTCGCATCGGAGATCAGGCCGACGACGTAAGGTCCCACGCCCATGCCGAGGATGGTCATGACCAGCAGGTAGAGGCTGGCGGTCAGCCCCCGCATGCGCGGCAGCACCTGGTCGTAGAGGATCGCGTAGAGCGGCGGCATCCAGCCGGTCAGCAACAGGCTATAGACCACGAAGCGGGCGTAGAAGTCTCCGGGGGCGGGCGCCCAGTAGACCCAGAACGACAGCAACGGTGACAGGCCCATCGACAGCAGCGCGATCCCCGCGCGGCCGCCGCCGGGAAAGCGCAAGTGCAGGCGGTCGGACAGCGGGCCCCAGAGCAGCGGGCCGACGATGCCGGTCGCGGCGGAGAGCAGGCCGAACTGCAAGGCGGTGTCGGCCAGCGAGAGGTGGTAGGTGCGGATCAGGAAACTGGGGTTGAAGGCCATCATCCCGTAGTTGATCGTCGATTGCAGCGTGCCGACGGCCATGGCCATGATCAGCGTCGGCGATCCGGCGATGACGCGGAAAGCCTGACTGTCGCGCGCCTTCACGCCTTGCAGCAAGTTGACCACGACCAGCATGCCGACGCCGATCACCAGCCATTGCAGGACGTGTGGGTCGATCGTGAAAGCGCCGAAGCCGAGCGGCGGGCGCGGCGAATGGCGCATCCCGACGCGGGCGAGAAGGATCATCAGGGCGGCGATGGCAGCCAGCGCGCCCAGATTGAGTGCCAGGCTGCGCCCGCTCGTCCGACGCAGGGCCATCGCAACCCAATGCGCGCCCGGCGTCACCGCGCCGAGCAGCGAGAGGCTGGCGCGGAACGGGTGTGGGTCGGGCGGGCTGGCGATTCCGTCCATCGCGCCGCGCTCCGGTTCGCGCAGGCGCCAGAGGAAGAGCGACAGCACGAAACCCGGCGCGGCGGCGACGAGGAAGGCGAACTGCCAGCCCTTGAGGCCGAACGGTGCGGTGCCGGGGGCGAAGGCGTCGCTCCACATCTGGGCCGCGAGGCCGCCCAGCACCAGCGATCCGCCGAGGCCCAGCGCGATGGCCGAGGCCATGACCGCCATCACGAAGCCGCGGCGATGGCGCGGCCAGTAGTCGTAGATCAGCGAGGTTCCGGCGGGCTGCGTCGCGGCCTCGCCGATGCCGACGCAGAGACGGGACGTGGCGAGCATGGCGAAGCTCGATGTCATTCCCGCCATCGCGGTCGCGGCGGACCAGAACAGAATGCTGAGCGAGAGCAGCCTGCCGCGCAGCCAGCCGTCCGCAAGCCGCCCGACCGGCAGCGAGAACAGCGCGTAGAACAGCGCAAAGACAGTACCGAACAGCAGCCCCATCTCGGCATCGCCGATGGCGAGGTCCTGTTTGATCGCCGGGGCCAGGATGGCGAGGATCTGGCGGTCAAGCAGGCTCATGGCGTTGGTCAGCGCGATCAGGGCCAGCGCATACCATCCGCCGCGGGCGACGTGGCGGGCCGGTGCCGATAGCACCGGGTGCGTGACGTCGGCCTTCACAGGCCGAACCAGCGTTCGGCGTTGGTCTGGAAGAACTTGCGCTTTACGTCCGGAGCCATGTCCATGGCGTCGAGCTTGCGGACTTCATCGGCCTCGTACTGGTAGGGATAGTCCATGGCATACAGGACCCGATCCTCGCCCATGACTTGCTGGGCGAAGCGGATCGCCGGTTCCCAGGCCATCCCGCTGCACGTCACCAGCACGTTGCTGCGGAAGTATTCGGCGATGGTCTTGTTCAGCGGCTTCATGCGTTCGTAGCGCTGCGAGCGGATGCCGGCCTGGTGCATGTAGTCCAGCCGGTAGAGCCAGTAGGGCAGGGCTTCGCCCATGTGGCCGACCATGATCTGGAGATCGGGATAGCGGTCGAAGATGCCGATGGTGATCAGCCGCAGCAGGTGCATCCCGGTCTCGACGCCGAAGCCGTAGATCGCCCCGTCCAGTCCGGATTCGAGCAGCGGGCCGATCATTGCGTCGGGCGGCGTGCCGGGGTGGATGTAGAGCGGCTGGTCGGTATCGGCCAGTGCGCGGAAGATCGGGTCGAAAGCGGGATCGTCGAGATAGCGGCCTTGCGTGTGGCTGTTTATCTGCACGCCCCGGAAGCCCAATTCGAAGGCGCCGCGCCGGATTTCTCGGGCGGACCATTCCGGGTCCTGCGGCGCCACGGCGGTCATGCCGATGAAGCGGTCCGGATGGGCTGCGCAGCGTTCGGCCAGCAGGTCGTTGGCGGAAAGCGCGATGCCGCGCGCCTCATCAATGTCGAGCAGGGGCTGGACGCCCGGCGACGTGAGCGCGAGCACGGCCTTGTCGATGCCGGTCGCATCCATGTCGGCGATGCGCCGCTCGCCAAGGTCCAGCAGGCGCTCGATGATCTGCATCGCGCGTTCGCTGGGGCTCTGGGCGTAGAAGCCCCAGAGCGAGGTCATGCCCCGGTCTGCCGTGCCGTCGCGCACCATGCGCAAGTAGACGTCGATCTGCTCGCGCGTGGCGAAGGCCTCCTCGGTGGCGATCCGCAAGTAGCCCTGCCGGCCGCCGGTCCTGAGCTGCGGTGCCTGCAATTCGTCGATCATCCGCGATCCCCTTTCCTCATGCTTCATGGACGGCCTTGGCGACGAGGCAGGCCATGACGCCTTCCGGGCCGTCCTCATGACCATGTCCCGACCATTTGACCCCGCCGAACGGCGCATCGGCGCCGCCGATCATGGTGGTGTTGATGCCGAGCATGCCGGTTTCGATCCGCGCCGAGAGGCGCTTCTGCCGGGCCGCGTCGCGCGTCCAGGCATAGGCGGCGAGACCGTAGGGCAGGCGGTTGGCCTCGGCGATCATCGCCTCTTCGCCGGGGAAGCGGTTGATGAGCGCCACGGGGCCGAACGGCTCCTCATTCATGATCCGCGTGGAAGGCGGTACCTCGGAAAGCACCGTGGGGGCATAGAAGAAGCCGCGATTGCCGGTAGGCTCGCCCCCCGTATCCAGCCGGGCGCCTGCCGCCATGGCCTCGCGCACGAGCGCGTCGATGGCCTCGACCCGGCGCGGATTGGCGAGCGGGCCGACCTGGCTCTCGGGATCGAGCCCCTCTCCCACTTTCAGAGCGCGCGCGCGGCGGGCGAAGCCATTGCGAAAGTCCTCGAACACCGCGTCCTCGACGATGAACCGGGTGGGCGAGACGCAGACTTGTCCGGCGTTGCGGTACTTGTGGCCGACCACGGTATCGAGCACGCGGTCGAGGTCCACGTCGGCGAAGACCAGCACCGGACCGTGACCGCCGAGTTCCATGGTCGTGCGCTTGAGGTCCTCGGCGGCCAGCCTCGCCAGATGGCGGCCCACCGTGGTCGATCCGGTGAAGGAAAGCTTGCGGATCACCGGACTGGCCAGAAGGTGACGGCTTACTTCGTCCGGTACACCGAAGACTGCCTGCGCTACCGGTGGGGGAAGTCCAGCGTCGAGCAGGCATTGCAGCACCGCGAGCGCCGAGGCAGGGGTTTCCTCCGCCGCCTTCAGGATGACCGAGCAGCCTGCCGCGATCGGCGCGCCGAGTTTGCGGCCGGGATTGCCGATCGGGAAGTTCCAGGGCGCGAAGGCGGCGACCGGGCCGACCGGCTCATAGACCACGGTGGAGCGCATCCCTTCCGGGCGCACCAGTGCGCGGCCGTAAAGGCGGAAGCACTCGCCGGCGTAGAATTCGAAAAGGCTGACGTTCATGCCCACTTCCATGCGAGCTTCTGCCAGGGTCTTTCCCTGTTCCAGTACGGCGACATGGGCGATCTCGTCGCATCGTTCGCGCATCAGCCGCGCGGCGCCTTGCAGTACTTCGGCGCGCTGCTGCGGCGTGGATTTGCGCCAGAGGCGGAAGCCCGCGGCGGCAACCTCCAGCGCGCGGTCGAGATCGGCGGCGTCGGCAAGCGGAAGCTGGCCGAGCACTTCGCCGGTCGCGGGATTGAGCACGGCGTGGGTGCGGCGCTCACCGCCGGACAGGCGTTCGCCGTCGATAATCATGGAAAGCGCGGGGTACTGGATCATGCCTCACCTGAAACGGAGAAGGGGGAAGCCGATCCCGCCGGGGCGCGAACCCGGGCGGGACCGGCAGACACGCGGCGCGCGTCCTTACTCGGCAGGAACGGCGGCCTCGCGCGCGTTTTCGCGGTCGATGTCGCCCTGCCAGCGCTCCGCCACCATGGCCTTGCCGGTGACGGGGTGGGGCAGGTGGAAGGGCAGCAGCTTGTGCGTCGGCCAGAGCCAGTGATCCTCGATCAGGGCATCGGGGCCGCTGGGATCTTCGGGATGGAGCGTCTTGGGAAAAGGCACGTATTCGGCTTCGGTGAAAGCCCAGCCCTTGTCGAAATCGGCGTGCCAGTGCGGGAAGTAGTTGAGCACATGGATGCGCCAGACGCCGTCCACCTTCTTGTAGGTATTCTCGTAAATGCCGCCTTCCCACCACTGGCGCGCCTGGGCGGTGAGCGGGTTGGAGGGATCGGTATAGTCGCGGTGGCGGCCCGCCTGCATCATCGAGCGGGCACGGGCATGGGCGGTGACGCCGTCGGCCTCGATGGTGACGATGTCCTGTAACTGCGGATGGTCGAGCAGGAAGCCGTTGATCGGGCCGTTGTTGCCGTGGGTGAAGCGCTTCTGGAAGCGTTCGACATAGAGGCGGCGCACGCCTTCCTTGCCCTTCCACACGCCGCCGAAGAAGCGCACTTCGCCGTCGTCGGTGAAGAGGTCGATCACCTCGTTGTACATGCACTTGTCGATCAGGTAGCCGTAGAGGTGCTGGAGCTTGCGCACGTCCAGTTCGTCCTCGCGCACGGTGAGGCGGTGCGCGAGGTCCGCCACTTGCGCTTCGAGCGCGGCAATCCGGTCTGTTTCAGCCATTTCGGTTCTCTCCTGGTTTTATCTGGTCGTGCAATTCGGTGCGGTTACATGCCGAGGGCTTCGAGCCGCTCGATCTCTTCGCGATAGGGGCGGATGGCGCGGTAGATGCAGAGCGTCGCCAGCGGCAGCAGGACCGCGGCGGTAATCTCCAGCGCCAGCCAGAGCTTCGCCGGGTCGACCACGACATATTGCGCGACCAGGCCGATCACGAAGCTGCCCATGGCGCCGAAGAAGGTGAACATGAACAGGTAGATCGCCGTCACCTGCCCGCGCATGGCATGGGGCGCGACCCGCTGGATCGCGGCGTTCTGCGGCACGGCGCCGGCAATCCCGAACATCGCACCGAATGACATGACCAGGATCGAGAGCAGCCCGCTCGGCATCAGCGGCGCCAGAATCGAGCAGACCGTGACGACGGCGAAGCACACGAAGGCGGCGCGCACGTTGGCGTCCTTGTGGCGCCTCGCCAGCCATTCGACGAAAGTGCCGCCCAGCAGCAGGCCCAGCAGCGAGGAGACCAGTACGGTTACCGAAGTGACGGCGCCGATCTGCGCCTCGGTCCAGCCGTAAGTGCGGATCAGGAAAGGCACGCGCCAGAAGGCGAGGCCGAAACTTTCCAGAGCGCTAAGGGCAAGGCCGAGGAACAGCGGATAATAGACCTTGCGGTTGGCGCGGATCGCCTTGACGGCATCGAGGCCGGTGAAGGTCAGTATCCGGCGGCCGAGCGATGCGTCCTCCGGGATCTGCGCGGTGTCGTGACGGACCAGCCGCTGCGGCTCGCGCACGGTCAGGAACAGCAGGGCGATGAGGAAGCCGGGCATCCCGATCCACACCAGGATCCATTGCCAGCCGAGGATACGCAGCGGGCCGAGGTCGGTCGGCGCCCAGTGCGCGGTCAGGGCGATGAGCTGGCCGCCGACCAGCGGGCCGAGCGTCGAACCGCCGATGAAGCCGAATTGCAGGATCGCGAAGGCACGGGTGATCTTCTTCGGCGGAAACATGTCCGCGATCAGCGAGTATGAAGAGGGGGCATGGGCCGAGCCCCCCGCCGCCAGGAACACGCGGCTGCCCACGAACTGCGTAAACGTCTGCGCGATCCCGCCGAGCATGGTGACGAAGCCGATCACCGTGACGCCGCCTGCCAGCACGTACTTACGCGGCCATATGTCGGCCAGGCGCGCCAGCGGAATGCCGACGAAGAGGTAGCAGATGATGCTGGCCGGTCCGGCCAGGAAGCCGAGTTGCGAATCGGTAAGCCCGAAATCGGTCTTGATTCGCTCGGCCAGCATGCCGAACACGACCTGGTCGAAGAAGGTCAGGAAGGTGGCGAGGACGATGACCGTCAGCGCCCAATAGGCGGAGGCCGAACCCGGCCAAGTGCGTTCTTCGCCGCCCGGAACGGCACTTTCCGATGCCTGCTCATCGATTGGCGCAATGCTGGCTGCTGCTACTGCCATGGCCTCTCCCATCCATCCGCTCGCCCTGTCGTCTTCGACGCGGGCCAGTTTTCAATTGTTAGCCTTGCATACAATTTCGAGATGGTGAACAAAAGAGTTCAGATTCGCTTCGAGCACGAAAACATATCGAAACAGGAGAGAGGACATGCAGGATCTTCCCGGGAAGACCGCTTTCGTTACCGGCGGCGCCAGCGGTATCGGACTCGGCATCGCCAAGGCCCTGCTGGGCGCGGGCATGAACGTGACCATCGTCGACATTCGCCAGGACCACCTTGACGAGGCCGTGGCTGAACTGGGCGGCGACGAACGGGTGCTGGCCATCAGGTTGGACGTGACCGACCGTGCCGCCTTCACCGCGGCCGCCGATGAAGCGGAGGCAAGGTTCGGCAGGATTCACTTGCTCTGCAACAATGCGGGGGTCGCCGTCGTCGGGCCGACCGATGTGGCGACCTTCGCCGACTGGGACTGGGTCATGGGCGTCAATCTGGGCGGCACGATCAACGGGATTGTAACGATTTTGCCCAGAATTCTGTCACATGGCGAAGGGGGGCACATCGTCAACACCGCTTCGATGTCGGCCTTGGTGCCCGCGCCGGGAACGACGATCTATTCCTCCGGCAAGGCGGCGGTCGCCTCGATGATGGAGTGCATGCGGCCCGAGCTGGAGTCGCGCGGCGTGATCTGTTCGGCCTTCTGCCCGGGGGCGGTCCAGTCTAACATTGCCGAGGCGAGCAAGACCCGTCCGGACACTCTTGGCGCGACCGGTTATGCCGAGGCCGACAAGGGTCGTCAGGCGGGCGGCCAGTTCTTCCACCTCTACCAGACCAAGGAAGAGGTGGGGCAGCGGGTGCTGGAGGGAATCCTCAACGACGAGCTTTACATCCTCACCCACGGCGAGTTTCTGGAAGGTGTTCGCGAACGCGGAGAGGCGACTACCGCGGCAGTCCAGACCCAGCTTCCGGACAACGAAGAATATAAGCGTACCTTCGCAATTCTGTTCCGAAATCCGGCCATCACCGAAGAGATTGCACGGCAAAACCGCCTCCGCGCCGATCAGCGCGCAGAAGCCTGAGGAGGATCGGGATGAAGGATCTGGCAGGAAGGACGGCCTTCGTGACCGGCGGCGCCAACGGGGTCGGCCTCGGTCTCGCGCGGACGCTGCTGGCCGAGGGCTGCAAAGTGGCGATCGCCGACATTCGCGAGGATGCGATCGCAGAGGCCCTGAAAACGCTGGAGAACCAGCCGGTGATCGGCGTGCCGCTCGACGTGTCCTCGCGCGAAGGTTTTGTCGAGGCGGCGGACCGGGTGGAGCGCGAACTCGGGCCGGTGAGCCTCCTGTTCAACAATGCGGGGGTCAATCTTTTCCAGTCGATCGACGAATCTTCCTACGACGACTGGGACTGGCTGCTGGGGGTCAACCTGCACGGCGTCATCAACGGCGTGGCGACTTTCGTGCCGCGCATGAAGGCGCGCGGGCAGGGCGGGCATGTCTGCAACACCGCCTCGATGGCGGCTTTTCTCGGCAGCGGGGTGCCCGGCATCTACAACACGACGAAGTTTGCGGTACGCGGCCTGAGCGAGTCCCTCCGCTACAGCCTTGCGCCGCACGGGATCGGCGTTTCGATGCTTTGTCCGGGCTTGGTGAAGACGCATATCTACGCCAGCGACGAGATCCGGCCGGAAGCGCTGAAGGCGGGCGCGAAGGCGGTGAATACGGCGTTTGTCAGCCAGCTTGAACACGTGCATCAGGCGGGTATGGAACCCGAAGTCATCGCTCGGCGGACGCTCGACGCGATCAGGGAGAACCGTTTCTATGTGTTCTCGCATCCGGAATTTCGTGAGGAACTGGCGGAGGTTTTCGCCGAAATGATCGGCGAGTTCCGGCAATATCCGCCTGATCCGGGTTTGGATGAACGGTTGAAGATCGAGGATGGCCGCCGGGCCCGTTACAGGGAAGCGCGCGAGGCGGCTCGGCAGGTGGGCTAGGAAAGCGCTTGCCACGGCGCAAGGGACGCCATCCCGAGAATCTGTCCTGTCGATGCGATCGCGGCATTTGCTCTTCGCCAATGCTGCGGTCCTGCATTCGCTGCTTGTAATTGGAGCCGGGCCGCATGTCAGAATTCGACTACGACCTCTTCACCATCGGCGCCGGCTCGGGCGGCGTGCGCGCCAGCCGGATCGCGGCGGCGCACGGCGCGCGCGTGGCGGTTGCCGAGGAATACCGGGTCGGCGGCACGTGCGTGATCCGTGGCTGCGTGCCCAAGAAGATGCTCGTCTACGGTGCGCACTTCGCGGAGGATTTGGAGGACGCCAGGCAGTTCGGCTGGGACATTCCCGAGGCGAAATTCGACTGGATCAAGCTGCGCGACAACGTGCTGGGCGATGTCGACCGGCTGAACGGTCTCTACACGCAGACGCTGTCGAACAACCAGGTGGAGATCTTCCACGAGCGCGCCACGATCACCGGCCCGCACGAGATCACCTTGGCCAGCGGCGAGAAGAAGACCGCGAAAGTCATCCTCATCGCCACGGGTGCCCGCCCGCTGATCCCGTCCTGCCCCGGCCACGAGCACGGCATCACCTCGAACGAGGCGTTTCATCTCGATGCGCTGCCGAAGCGCATCCTGATCGCGGGCGCGGGCTATATCGCCAACGAGTTCGCGGGCATCTTCCACCAGTTCGGCTCGAAGGTGACGCTCATCAACCGCTCGGACCAGTTGCTGCGCGGCTATGACGAATCCATGCGCGATCGCCTGCTCCAGATCTCGCTGACCAAGGGCATCGACTTCCGCTTCAATGCCGACTTCCGGGGTATCGAGAAGAACGCGGACGGCTCGCTGACGGTTTCGATGACCAACCACGAGCCGCTCGAAGTCGATTGCGTGCTATTCGCGACCGGCCGCGTGCCCAATGTCGAAGGACTGGGGCTGGAGAACGTCGGCGTCGAACTGGACGACAAGAACGCGATTCTGGTCGACGAGTATTCGCAGACCAACGTCGATCACATCTACGCCGTGGGCGATGTCACCAACCGCGTGCAGCTGACCCCGGTGGCGATCCGCGAGGGTCATGCCTTCGCCGATACCGTGTTCGGCGGCAAGCCGACGACGGTGGACTACGGCTGCATCCCCTCGGCGGTGTTCAGCCATCCGCCGATCGGCGCGGTGGGCCTGACCGAAGCGCAGGCGCGCCAGCAGTACGGCGAGGTGCAGATCTACACGAGCGACTTCCGGCCGATGAAGAACGTCGTCGCTCATCGCAACGAGCGTTCGCTCTACAAGATGGTCTGCGACGGGCACACCGGCCGCGTGCTGGGCCTGCACATGATCGGGCCGGAAGCGCCGGAAATCATCCAGGCCGCTGCCATTGCGGTGAAGGCGGGTCTGACCAAGGCCGATTTCGACGCGACCGTCGCCGTGCATCCGACGATGTCGGAAGAGCTTGTGCTGATGAAGTGATTGGCGGGCTACGGCGCGATCGTGGGTTGGCTGTCCCGATCGTTAAGCGGTTGATGGGCATGTCCCGCTCCTTCGGTGCAAAGACGTTGGCCGAGATAAAAGTCCGCGCGTCCTGGCGCTCGTAAAGGACGAGCACCTAACCAGGTCCCAAAAAAGATGGGCTTTTGCGGCGCCCGTACCGCTTCTCAACCTGAAAAGTGAGGTTCGTTCCCGCGACCTCGCGCTTTGCCCGAGGCTGCGGTCGTACAACCGTGGACGCGGTGAATTTTTCACGCGCCACAGGGCGTGAATGCCGGGCGCAACATCGCCTGTTTCCCGACCTTTCGAACCGGTCAAATCCCGGCCCAGCCACAATGCGCGGATGTGCTCCGAGCGGTGCCTGACCGCGCAGTTCGCAGCCGGTTGCGGCCCGGCAGCAAAATCTGCGGCGCCTTCGATCGAGTGCATTGATCGGCCCCATAATTCATGTTAGCAGGAATTATAAATCCTACGACCGGGAATAAATCTGGCTACTTTGGGAGGAGAGAAGCGATGAACGCCATCGGACGTGGTGTGTCTGGCCTTGCCATAAGCGCGATCCTGACGATCGCGCCGTCCTTGCCCGCTTATGCCCAAGTGGAGAATTCATCCGAGAAATCCAGCGACGTGCTGGCCGATATCATCGTCACTGCCGAACGCATCAGCCAAAGCGCACAGAAATCGCCGGTGCCGATCGATGTCGTCTCCACCGACGATCTCAAACAGCAGATCGTCACCCGAGCCGAGGATCTCGCGCGGGCATCGCCGGCACTGGCGGCAGTGGGCGGCGCAGGCGGCACGACCACCTTTTATGTGCGAGGGGTCGGCAACAACACCGTAAACGCCTATTCCGACCCCGCAATCGCCTTCAATTATGACGGCGTCTACATCGGGCGCCCGAGTTCGACTTCGGGCATGTTCTACGACCTCGCTCGCGTCGAGGTGCTGAAGGGACCGCAGGGCACGCTGTACGGTCGCAACGCCACGGGCGGGGCAATCAACGTCATTCCCAACAAGCCCGTACTGGGAAGGTCGAGCGGAGACGTCACTGCCGGCTACGGCAATTACGACTGGTTGACCGCCCAGGCTGCCCTCAACGTGCCCCTGGGGGCCAATGTCGCCATGCGTCTGTCAGGCAATCTTTCGCGGCATGATGCCTTCCTCAGCGATGGTACGGGCAACCAGCGCGAATACGGTGGTCGTCTGCAGATCTATGCGGAGCCGTCCTACAATCTCGATCTGCGGATTGCCGCCGACTATTCGCACCAGGGCGGGGCAAGCGCCTCGGGCTATTATCTCGGTGCGCTTGACCCGAAATACGGCGCGAGCGGCTTTGCGGGGTACAGCTTCACGCCTTCGGGTTACTCCCCGCAGAAGGGCATCGGCGATGTCGAGTCGCAAGCCTATCTCGCCAGCCGTTACATCTACCAGGCCGGTCGGGCCGGAGCCGTTGCGGATGGGGTTTCGAACAACGACAACGACTACTGGGGCATTACGGCGGAGCTCAACTACAAGACCGATGCCGGCACACTGACGATCCAGCCCGCCTGGCGCGAAGCGCGCATCGATTACAGCTTCACGGGAATATTCCGCGAAGCCGGGTCGAAGGAAAATGACAGGCAGGCCAGCCTTGAGGCACGGTGGTCCGGCGAACTGTCGACTTCGCTCGATTACCTTGTCGGCGGCATGTATTTCGACGAAAAGATCAAGGCCGGGGCCTACTACAATCAGTTCGTACTTACTCCTTATCAGGACTTCGAGACGCAGACGAAATCCTGGGCCGGTTTCGGCAAGGTCTCGTTCCGCCCGATCGACAAGCTGACGCTTACCGCGGCAGGCCGCTACACGTCGGACCGCAAGAGATTCGACGGTATTTCGAACGTCTACATCCTCTTCTGCGGCAACCCGTCGCTGGGCAACAGCTGTCCGACGCTTCCCTTAACGCCATTGGCCACGAGTGGATCGGCGGTGGAAGGCTTCTATGCCGATGCCGGCGTACCGGTGACGCCGGTGCCGCTCTTCGTTCTGCCCCCCGCCCTCGGCGGCTCGCAGACCGCGCCGTTCGTCCTGCTCTCGCCCATCAGGATCGCGTCCGGACTGAAGAACACGAAATTCACGTACCGCCTGGCGGCGCAATACGATCTCTCCGCGGTCAACATGCTCTACGCCAGTTTCGAGACCGGCTATCACGCCGGTGGCTTTTCGTTCGCCCGCGGACTGGAGTCCTACAGGCCCGAGACGCTCGACGCCTATACCGTCGGCTCGAAGAACCGGTTCATGAACGGCCGCCTGCAGGTCAATCTCGAAGCGTTCCTCTGGAAATACCGCAATCAGCAGTTCAGCCAGTTCGGTTACGACCTTGGCGATCCACCCTCGACGGTACTGCTGACGCGCAACATCGGTTCCAGCACGATCAAGGGCGCGGACCTGGACGTCGAGTTCAAGGCCACGCCCGACACTCTGCTGTCGGCTAGCGTGCAATACCTGCATACGCGCTATGACAGCTTCGTCTATTATGCCCCGAACCAGGGGATGCCGCCCAACACTGCCTGCTCCTACACTCCGACTACCCAGACGACACCGGGCGGAACGAGCTACGGCGTCTATCAGGTCGACTGCTCGGGCCGATCGGCTTTCAACGCACCCAAGTGGTCCTTCACGCTGAACGGTCAGCAGACTGTGCCGATGGGCGGCGTCGACCTGATCCTGCAGGCGGGCACACGCTACCGCAGCACCACCTATTCCAGCGCCGATTACCTGGCCTATCTTCGCGGCAAGGCCAATTTCGTCAGTACCGTCTCTGCGACCGTGGCGGACGCAGGCGAAGCGTGGTCGATCACGGCCTATGTCTTCAACCTCGGCAACAGCCGCAGACTGGTCGGCGCCACCATCAACAACGCCAATCTCTTCGTCGCCAACGCGGAGCAACCGCGCACCTATGGCCTGCGCGCCAATGTACGCTTCTGAGCCGACCGGCCTGAAACTGGAATTTCCAGATTCGGGAATCGGGGCATGAAAATCGAAAAGGGAATACCATGACGGCTTCCGTGAATGACTTGCAATTCGTTGCGCTGGCGGTGCCGGACCTGGATAGCGAACGCGCCTTCTTCCGCGAGGACTGGGGTCTTGTCGAAGTCGCCGAGGTGGACGGGATGATCTATCTTGCGGCGGCTGCATCCCCGCACCCCTACGTCCTGAGATTGCGCCAGGACGACGAGAAGAAGACCGACCTGATCGGCCTGACCGCGGCCAGCCTCGCGGACCTTCATGCGCTTCATGGGCAGGTGCTGGCCAGCGGCGCGCAGATCATATGCGAACCCGGGCCGTCGGACGCTCCGGGTGGCGGATATGCCTTTCGCTTCTTCGATCCGGAGGGGCGGGCCGTTGAAATCGTGGCTGAAGCCACGCCGCGCGCCTGCCGTACGGCGGCCGATCAGGAGTTGCTCCCTCTGCAGATCAGTCATGTCGTGCTGCATTCGCCTAGGCACAAGGACCTGGAGGCCTGGTACCGCGGAACCCTGGGCTTTCGCCTGTCCGACTGGCTCGGCGACTTCATGGTCTTCCTGAGGTGCAACCCGGCCCACCACCGCCTGGCTATCCTGCCCGGACCGCCTGCACTCAACCATGTCGCTTTCGATGTCGCCTCCGTCGATGCGTTGATGAAAGGGCTTGGAAAACTGACGAAAGCCGGCGTGGAACTGCAATGGGGGCCGGGCCGCCACACCGCCGGCAACAACACGTTCAGCTATTATTCGACGCCGAACAGGAACACGGTGGAATACACCTCCGATCTCGAGACGGTGGATGAGGGAAGCTGGCGGCCCACGGTCTACACCCCGGGCCTTGAGGTGATGGATCAGTGGGGAACCGGGCGCATCATCGCCGGCAACAAGCCCCACGCGGAAATGAGTCCCGACGCCGGGCTTTGGAAGGTTCCGAAATGAGCGAGACTGTATTGGTCATCGGCGGCGGCGTCGGTGGGATGTCCGCCGCCCTTGCGCTTGCGCGCAGCGGCACGAAAGTAGAACTGATAGATGCTGATCCCGGCTGGCGGGTCTACGGCGCCGGGATCAGCGTTACCGGCCTGTCCCTGCGCGCTTTCGACGATCTCGGTATCCTCGAGGAGGTTCGGGCACGCGGGCATATCGGCTCTGGCATGCGTGGAAGGGCGATCGACGGTTCCTTGCTGTTCGAAGTTCCGGCGGACACGAACCCCGCGCCGATCCGCTCCAGCGGCGGGATCATGCGGCCTGCCCTGCATGAGATACTGTCCAGCCATGTCCGCCGTGCCGATATTGCGGTGCGACTGGGCCTGCGTGCGACCGAGATCACTGAAACCGACAGGGCCGCGAGGGTGCGGTTCGACGACGGGAGCGAAGGGCACTACAAACTGGTGGTCGGCGCGGACGGAATCTATTCCGACACCCGGTCGATGCTCTTTCCCCACGCCAACAAGCCCCGCTTCACGGGCCAGGGATGCTGGCGGGCCATCGCCGACCGCCCGCCTGGACTGGATCGGGCAGAGATGGTCTTCGGCGGTCCCGTGAAGCTGGGATTCAACCCGATTTCGGAAACGAAGCTCTATCTCTTCGTGCTGGAGCACGTGCCCGACAACCGCCGGTTCGAGCCAGCCGAGCAAGTCGATCACCTGAAGGCCTTGCTGGAGCCGTTTGGCGGCTATGTTCCGCAGATCCGCGCGGCGCTCGGCAAACATTCGCTGGTGAACTATCGACCGCTGGAATGGCTTCTCCTGCCCGAGCCGTGGTTCAGGGGACGCGTGGTCCTGATCGGCGATGCCGCCCATGCAACGACGCCGCACATGGCATCGGGCGCGGGCATGGCGGTCGAGGATGGGCTCGTGCTGGCGGAAGAGATGGCACGCACGCAGGATGTCGGTGCAGCGCTGACATCCTTCATGGCGCGCCGCCTTGAGCGCGCCCGGCTCGTGGTCGAGAATTCCGTCCGCATCGGCGAGATAGAAATGAGCGGCGGCGATCAGGTCGAAGCCAACTCCATGCTGGGCGACACCATGGCCCGCCTGCAGAAACCCTATTGAGATGACCGGAAAAGAGGAAGCCATGAGCAATCTTGGACTGGCGACCCTGTCGCTCGACGGTAAAGCGCAGCCCGCACTTGTCCGGGGAGACCGGGCGCTGCCGCTCTTTAGCGCCGGTATCGAGGGCGACATGCTCTCCTTGCTCGGTCGCTGGGAGGAGACGGCACAGGCGATCGCCCGTCTCGGCGATATCGCTTGGCCGGATTCGGTCGCATTCGACCCGCGCAAAGCGCTGGCCCCCTACATACCGCGCCAGATATTCTGCACCGGTGCCAATTACCGCAAGCACGTGATCGGCCTGATGATGGGCGATCCTTCGATGCAGACGGCGGGACAGGACGGGATGTCGCCGGAGGAGTTGCGAGCCAATGCAGAGAAGATCATGGACGACAGGGCCGCGCACGCAACGCCCTTCTGCTTCATCAAGCTGCCCTCGAGCGTGATCGGTCCGAACGACACCGTGATCCTGCCGCGCAATGTTCAGAAGCCCGACTGGGAACTGGAACTCGGCGTCGTCATCGGCAAGCGCTGTCGCCATGTCGGCTCCGAACAGGCGATGGACCATGTCGCCGGCTTCGCCATCGTCAACGACGTGACGGCCCGCGAACTGATCTTCCGGCGCGATGGTTCCGCCATCGGCCCCGACTGGCTCGCGGGCAAGAGCTTCCCGACCTTCCTGCCGTTCGGTCCGCTTATCGTGCCGAGGGACCGCGTCCCCGATCCCTATGCGCTGAATATCCGCCTGTCGGTCAACGGCACGCTGTACCAGGACGAAAGCACATCGGACATGATGATCGGCATCGCGCGGCAGATCGCCTTCCTGTCCGAACTGGTGGTTCTGGAGCCGGGTGACCTGCTCTGCACCGGATCGCCTTACGGCAACGGGTCGGCCTTCGGCATCCATCTCAAGGCCGGAGACGTAATGGAGGGATCGATTACCGGACTGGGCCTTCAGCGCAATCCCTGCGTCGCCGAAGTGTGATGCGCCTTTAGCGCAAGGGGTCGGATAGATGCTACCGGAAAGCCGTCGGCGATCGGCCTGCACCTCGCCCGCTTCGTTCGCGACCCGGACGGCATCAATCGTTCCGGCGGCGCAGGCCGTCGAGCAGCAGGCGCACGACGAAGGCCTCGAAGTGCTGCTCGAGCTCTTCGATATCCGTGCCGTCAGAAGCCAGCATCTTCACCACGGCGGACCCGGCCTGGAAGAAATCGCTGATCCCGACCACGGCCAGATGCAGGAACAGCGCGTCGAATTCGCCGAGCTTTTCGCCGCCGTCCCGCGCCTGCAGCCGTTCGTAGAACGCGACGGGCGTCCGCTGCCATTCCTTGAGCTTCTGCTGGATGATGGGGGACTTCGTGGTGCCCAGTTCCTCGATCATGAGGCGCTGCATGTATTTGGCAGACCGTGTGAAGCGGAAAGTGCGGTGGATGAAGGTTTCCAGTTGCGCCGCCGCATCCCAGTCCTCGCCGGCCTCGTCTTGGGATGCTGCGTCCTGTGCGGGCTGCGCGAATTTCTGCGCGACTTCGAAAAGCAAGGCTTCGCGATTGCCGAAGTAGTACCGGATCAGCGCGGGGTCGACACCCGCTTCCCGCCCGATTGCCGCGATCGAGACCTGCGCCGGCGGCAGCTCCTGCAGCAGCCGGGCCGCCGTATCGATCAGGGTTTCACGGCCGACGCCATTCTCGTCGGCTGTCGGCCGGCCCTTGCCACGCTTGGTTACGGTCTTTTTTTCCATGCTGCGCCGTTAGCCGCAAACATAATTCTTGAGAACAGGAATTTATACCTTAGAACCGATCCCGGTAGAGGAGAGCATGAGAATGGCAAACTGGCCTTTCCGGCACGGTGTGCACGATATCGGCAATGGAATTTACGGCTATGTCCAGCCGGACGGCACCTGGGGCTGGTCCAATGCCGGACTGATCGTGTCGGCCGGGGAAACGCTGCTCGTGGATACCCTGATGAGCCGCTCGCTGACTCGCGAAATGCTTCGGGACTTTGCACGCGTGCCCGGCGGCGATCGTATCGACCGGCTGGTCAACACTCACGCCAACCCGGATCACTTCGTCGGCAACGGCCTGATCGAGGGCGCGGAAATCATCGCGACGCACGAAACGGCCGCCGAAATGAAGCAGTTCAATCCGCGTCAGTTCGCCAGCCTTGCCGACAACTGGGAAAAGATGGGGGATGCCGGAGCGTTCCTCTACGAAACGATGGGCCGCAAGTTCGACTGGTCCGACCTCGATTCCGTTGCCATGCCCACGCGCACATTCGAACGCTGCCTCAGCCTGACCGTAGGCGACAAGCAGGTCGATCTCGTTGATCTGGGGCCCGCCCATACCGCATCCGATACGATCGCCTGGGTGCCGCAGGACCATGTCGTGTTTACCGGGGACCTGCTGTTCAACGAAGGCCATCCCATCATTTGGGACGGCCCCGTCGAAAACTGGATCGCCGCCTGCCAATACATCATCGACCTCGCCCCCGCAGTGGTCGTTCCGGGCCATGGCCCCATCACGGACACGGGCGCCGTGGCGAACCTCAAGGGCTATTTCGAATACGTCCGCGATGAAGCCCGCGCTCGCTTCGAAGCGGGGCTGGGCTGGAAAGACGCCGGCCGCGATATCGACATGGGCGCCTACGACGGCTGGACCGATCCGGAACGCATCGTCGCCAATGTCTTTGCGCTCTATCGCCAGTGGGGTGCGCCGATCCCGCCCGAGGACGGGCGGGACCTGTTCGGAGAGATGGGGCGGTACAGCCGCGAGAAGACGTTGCAGAAGGAATGTGGCTGCCAGACGGGAAGCGGCCATGCGCACTGATACTGGGTTTGCAGTCAACGCCACGCATGATCCGGCGCGCCGATCTTGGCTGGCCGCGGCCAATGCCGAGGCGCAGGACTTTCCGATCCAGAACCTGCCTTTCGGGCAATTCCGCAGGCGCGCGTCAGGCCCCGGTGCGCCGACGCAAGGCGGAGTGGCGCTGGGCGATGAGATAATCGACCTGGCCGCCCTACTGCAGACGGGCCTGCTGGACGGGCTTGCCATGGAGGCGGCCGGAGCCGCTGCCGGGCCCTCACTTGCTCCGCTCCTGACCTGCGCGCCCGCAGCGGTCAGTGCGCTGCGCGCACGTCTCTCCGATCTTTTCTGCGAAGGAGGGCCGGGCGATCCGGCCGTACTGGCCTCAATGCTCATTCCCATGGCGCGAGCCGAACTGGTGATGCCGCTGCGTCCGACCGCCTTTACCGATTTCTGCACCTCGATCGACCATATTCGCCGCATGGGCCGCGGCAATCCGCCCAAACTGGCCGCCATGACGCTCCCCGTGGCCTACAATGGCCGCGCAAGCTCCGTCATGGCCAGCGGCAGGCCGGTGGTTCGCCCGACCGGACAGTTCGAAACGCCGCCCGGCAGCGCAAACCTGGCGTTCGGCCCTGAACCCATGCTCGATTTCGAGCTCGAGTTCGGGGCATGGCTGCGCGGGCCGGGCAATCGGCTGGGGCATGCGCTGGGGCTGGAAGAAGCCGAGGACCTGTTGTTCGGCTGTTGCCTGGTGAACGACTGGTCGGCGCGCGCCATTCAGTACTTCGAGATGATCCTGGGGCCACATCTGGGCAAGAGCTTCCTGACGACGGTCAGCCCGTGGATCGTGACCATGGAAGCGCTCGCTCCCTTCCGCTGCAAGGCACGCGGCAGGGCCGAAGGCGAGCCGGAAGTGCCCGCCTATCTGCTCGCCGGTCCCGATCGGAGCCACGGCGCGATCAGTGTAACCCTGACCGCCGATCTCGTCACTTCGGGCGGCGCGGCTCTGCGCGTCACCGAAACCGAACTCGCCGATCTTTACTGGACGCTGGCACAGATGGTCACCCATCAGGCCAGCGGCGGTGCCCCGCTCGAGGCGGGCGACCTCATTGCGACCGGAACGGTATCCGGCGCCTCCGAGCGATCGCGCGCATGCCTGGCCGAAATCACCATGCCGGGCGGCCAGGCCCTGAGGCTGCCGGACGGCAGCGAACGGGTCATGCTGGAGGACGGAGACACGCTGACAATTCGCGGCCGTGCCCACGCGGATGGCTTCCGTCCGATCGGTTTCGGCGACTGCAGCGGCACGGTCCTTCCCGCTGGAACGAGGGCATCATTATGACTATCAGCACTTGCGGTGAACGGCGCCCGATCCGTGTCGCCGCGCGCGGCAAGCACCTTGTCGTCGACATTCACTGCCATCTCGGCATTCCCGCAGCCGACGCCATCGTACAGGCGAAATACCCCGGACCGCCTCCCGGCATCAACGATTTTACCAGCGTCAGGACATCGCAAGTCAATCGCGAGATGTTCGGTGCGATGGGGCGCACGCTCAACACCGTCGACACCCGGCTCCAGGACATGGATCGCCTGGGAATCGATGTGCAGGCGCTCAGCCCCAGTCCTGGGCAGTATTTCTATTACGTCGATCCCGAAACCGGTCGTGACGCCGCACGGGCCGTGAACGACGGCATGGCCGCCGCCGTCGCCGACAATCCCGACCGCTTTATCGGCATGGGCACCGTGCCGCTCCAGAACGTGGAGATGGCGGTCGAGGAAATGAAGCGCTGCGTGAAGGAACTCGACCTTCGCGGGATCGAGATCAGCTCCAATGTCAACGGCGTCGACTTTCATGACGCACGCTTCCGTCCGTTCTGGGCCGCGGCGGAAGAGCTGGGCATTCTCATCTTTCTCCACCCGCTGGGTTTCACCCATGCGCAGCGGATGAGCGAATACTACTTCAACAATCTCATCGGCAATCCGCTCGAATCGACGCTGGCGATTGGCCATCTCATTTTCGGGGGCGTGTTGGATCGCCATCCCGGAGTGAAGATCTGCGTCGCGCACGGTGGCGGCTATCTCCCCGGCTATTGGGGCCGCATGGACCATGGCTGGCGCGCGCGGAGCGACTGTTCGGAGCATTGCCGGCATGAACCTTCAAGCTATTTGCGCAAGCTCTGGCTCGATACGCTCGTGTTCGACCGGGACCAGCTCGAGCAACTCGTCCGCAGCCACGGGGCCGACAGGCTCTGCCTTGGCACCGACTATCCGTTTGACATGGCCGAACCCGACCCGGTCGGCTTCCATAGCCGCCTGTCCGACGAGGACCAGGCAAAGATCCTGGGTCTGAACGCAGCGGAACTCTTGGGGATGTCCATCGACTGAAAACGGCCCGAGAGACAATGACGCGAAGGGGAGAACGCGAATGATCGAGCATCAGGCCACCAGGGGCCATTGGCGAAAACCGGCCACACTGTTCGCGCTGTTTCTGGCCAATATGCTGAGCTGGGGCGACCGCGCGCTGCTGGGCGTGGTGGTCGAACCGGTCAAGCGCGACCTGATGCTGAGTGACACCCAGGTCTCGCTTCTGAACGGTGCCATCTTCACCGCCTTCAACCTGGTCGCCGGCGTGTTGATCGCCAACTGGACAGATCGCGGCAACCGCAAGGTGATCCTTCTACTGGGCGTGACGTGCTGGTCGCTCGCGACGGGATTGATCGGGTTTGCCTCCGGCTTTGCCACATTGGCTCTTGCGCTTATTCTGGTCGGCGCGGGCGAAGCTACGGTCTTCCCCGTGGCGCTATCGATGATTCCCGACATGCGTGCACCGGCCGACAGGCCGCGTTCGATCGCGGTGTTCCAGTCCGGCGCGTTCGTCGGGCTGATCGGCGGATCGATCGTGGCCAGCCTGCTCGCCGCGGCTTACGGATGGCGCGCGATGTTCATGCTGTGCGGAACGAGCGGTGTCGCGCTCATACTGTGGATCGTGATCGCAGTGCGCGATCCGGCGCGGCGCTTCGACGATCCGGACCCGTCCCGTTCCGGTGCGGAGCAGGGAACCATTGCCAGTATCGGCAAGATCCTGACCACTCCCGGCTTCACGACGATGTCGCTCGGCGTCGGTTTCATGGGCACGATCGGCGCGGTGCTGGGCACTTGGGGGCCGGCCTTTTTCCAGCGAAGCCATGGTGTGCCTCTGGCCCAGGTCGGCGCCATCATCGGGCCGACAGTGGGGATTGGCGGGATCACGGGCACCGTGCTTGGCGGCGTACTTGCAGGCTGGCTGATCCGCCGTTACCGCAACGAGCGCGCCGGATTGCTCGTGCCGCTGATCGCGAGCCCCTGCTCGGTCCCGTTTCTGGTCATGTTTCTGTTCGCGCCGACCATCCAGGGCGCGCTGGTCGCGACAGGGATCATGAACTTCCTGATGTCGCTCGGTGTCGCGCCCTGCTTCGCATATGGCACCGGTATGGTCGGTCCCCGCAGCCGGGCTCTTGCCTCCACGCTGATGCTGGTCGCCTTCGGATTGATCGGCAGCGCCCTTGCACCTTTTGTCGTCGGTGTGACCAGCGACTGGCTGGCTCCCTACTACGATGCGGAATCGCTCCGCTATGGCCTGGGGACGTTGCTGCTTTCGCCGTTGATCGGCGCGATCTTGCTGCTCGTAGCCTACCGCCAACTCGGCGCAACGAACGAACATGCGGCCAATTGGTCCGAAGCCGGTGAACGGCTGGCACCGCATTAGGCGGGCCTAGAACAGCCGCGCGGCAGAATCTACGCCTTCTTCAGCGCTCAGCGGATCTGCGTTTGCCCGACGGCCTCTCCGATCTTGGCGGCCGTGGCGATAATTGCGGCAGTGAGCGTGGGTTTCACCTGTTCGGTCAGGTAATGCGCGGCGCTGGCGACACTGATCGCGATGGCAATTTTACCGCGAGCGTCCCTGATCGGCACTGCGATTGAGCGTACGCTATCTCCGAGTTCGCTGTCGTGCTGGACGTATCCGGCCGAGGCGTGCTGGCGCATATGCGATATGAAAGCGGCGACTTCCTTCTTGGTCACGCTGCCTTCTCGCGATTGGCGGTAAAGCACTTCCCAGACCTCTTCGGGTTCGTCGAGTAAAAGGGCCTTGCCCAGCCCCGTTTCAGCGATAGGACGGCGGTCTCCCGGAGCGGTCGCGACCCGAAGGCGCTGAGTACCGGTGATGCGTTCCAGATGCCGCGACCAATCGCCTTCGCGTTTGCCGACAAAGACGCAGAAGCCGGTCTCGTGGGACAGTTCGGTCATGAAGGGCGTCGCCACCCGCACAAAATCGATCTGCTCGGTTGCGTGCACGCCCAATTGCAACAACTTGGGGCCGAGGGCGAAGCCGTCCTTGGTGATGGAAAGGTAGCCGCGCGAACGCAAGGCCTGCACCAGCCGATGAGCCGTGGTTTTGCTGATGTCGAGTTTGCGCGCAAGGTCTGCGGATCGCACGGGACCTGCGATGACCTCATCGAGGATATCGAGAGCGCGCATCAGCGTTTGCGCGCCTTTGACATTGCTGGCGCTCGGTTCCGGGGCGGCGGTTGGCGATTTCAAGGTCTTGCTCCGGAACGATCGCTCCGATGGGCCGGGGCGAGGTACTATGCTTGTGGTATGATACTGAATTTCACAATGTGGTGCAATTTAAAAGGCGTTCCATAATGCGTGACGTATCGCAGGCGAATTGCCCTTCCGGCTGATGGATCGTGATGCCGGCAGGCCGCGGACACCCGTTATGGCATGGCGATACAGACGGTATGAGATCGCGTCCGCCCCTGCGATCCCGGCGACCGTACGACTCATTCGCCGGTCTTGGCGCGTTGCATGACGGCGAAGGCCTGATCGAGATCGGCGATCAGGTCGCCCACGTCTTCGAGACCGACCGCGAGGCGCACGCCGTAGCGGTCGGCCTTGTCCTGCTGTTCGGGCGGCCAGGGCATGATGTCGCGGTGACGGGTCGGCTCGATCGGCACGACCAGACTTTCGAAGCCGCCCCAGGAATAGCCGATCGCGAAGAGCTTGAGCGCGTCGATGAAGCGGTTGCGGTCGGCCATGGTGCCGCCCCTGAACACGAAGCTGAAGAGGCCGCAGCCGCCGGTGAAATCCCTCTCCCAGATATCGTGGCCGGGCGAGCCGGGCAGCATCGGGCAGAGCACTTGCGCCACTTCGGGGCGGTTTTCGAGCCAGCGCGCGATCATCAGCGCGGATTCGGCCTCTTGGCGCAGGCGGACACCAAGGGTGCGCAGTCCGCGCAGCGCGAGCGCGGCGTCGTCGGGCGAGACGACGATGCCGAGGTCTTGCGAGCGCTTGCGCAGCTTGTCGTAAATGTCCTTGCGGGCGCTGGCACTGCCCATCATCAGGTCGGAGTGGCCGCCGACATGTTTGGTGAGCGCCATGACGATCACGTCCACGCCCTTTTCCAGCCCGGCGAAGCCGAGCGGGCTGGCCCAGGTGTTGTCGAGCACCGAGACGGCGCCCTTCGCGCGCGCGATGCGGGCGAGTTCGGGCACGTCGCAGACTTCCATCGACAGGCTGCCCGGCGCCTCGATCAGCACGGCGCGCGTGCGTTCGCAGAACAACGCCTCGTAGGCCGGAATGTCGAGCGGATCGTAGAAGCGGGTCTCGATGCCGAAGTCGGTGAGCATGCCGGTGCCCATCGAGCGGGTCGGGTCATAGGCATTGTCGGTGATGAGCACGACATCGCCCGGACGCAGCAGCGTAAGCATGACCCCGGCCAATGCGGCGACGCCAGAGGGATAGATCACGGTGCCGTGGGCGCCCGGCTCGATCTTGGTCAGGGCCTCGCAGAGTGCCCATTGCGTGGGAGCGCCGCGGCGGCCGTAGAAGAAGCGGCCGTCCTCGTTACGGCCTGGCCCTTCGGCGAGCGCGGCGGTGTTCTCGTAGAGATGGGTGCTGGCGCGCCAGACCGGCGGGTTGACGACCGCGCCGGTCCATTCCTTGCGGCGCCCGCCGCCGACCAGCCTGGTGAAGGGGGCCAGCTCGTCGAAATTGTCCAAATCGCTCAAAATGCTCTCCGCTCTTGAGCGCCTAGACCTAACGCGGCGTGTCGGCAGGGTCGAGAGGCAAGGGCGGTTATCCCGATCCTTCAGGCCGCGATGGGGGAGTTGGGATCTTGGCCCAAGGTTCGCGCGGCTTCGATCTCGCGGACGGAAAGGGCGGCATGGTCGCGCGGGCCGGTGTCGAGGCGGATCGGGGCGAGGCCGGAGCCTTCGCCGGGAACGCCCAAGGTGAAGACCCGGCGCTCCAGATGGCCCTGCTCGTCGGCGAGGCAGAGGCGCACCAGCGGCACGAAGAGGCTCGCCTGGCCCTGGCGCATCACGCGGATGGCGTTCAGCGGCAATTGCAGTTCGCCCTTGATCTCTCGCGTTTCGCCGGGAGCGAGGGCTTCCAGCGTGTGCTTCAGCGGCAGGGCCGCCGGATCGGGCGCGAGTTGCTCGCCCTGCGACAGGGACGCGTGAGCGGAGATCATGTCGCCCAGCACCCGCCATTGTTGCGACAGGCCGCTTTCCGGCGCCGAGAGCGTGAGGCGATATTGCAGCGTCGCGTAAACGAGCGACAGGCGCAGGCTCAGCGGCTCGAAATGGATCGCGATCACGCCCGGACCGGCAGGAGTGGGGCTCGGCGCTCGCTGCGGTGCAGGACGGCGCTGCGGTTCGGGATTGCGCGGTGGCTGCACGCGCGGGATCGGCGAGACGGCAGGGACCGGATCGAGCGCGGCGACGGCTTCGGCCGCGGCGACGGTCGAAGGGGCATCCGCTGCCTCGTCGGCGATTTCGTCCTCCGGTTCGGCTTCGGGTTCGAGACCGGCTTCCTCCCAGGCGGTGGCGGGGGTGCGGCGGCGGCGGAGCAGGGCGAAGACGCCGATGCCCACCCCGACCAGCGCCGCCGGGATGGCGAGCCACCACTCCGGCCAATGCGGCGTGGTGGCGGGCTGGACGGCGGTTTCGGGCGCAGCGGAGGGCACGGCCTGCGGCGCGATGGTCTCGCCGGTCGCCGGAGCCGTCGGAACCGGCTCGGGAGAGGGTGTCACGGCCGATGAGGGCGCGGCAACAGTGGTCGGCTCCACGCGCGGGGCTTCGGCGGGGCGTGTGGGGGTAGCCGAAGGAACCGGAGCAGGTGCAGTCGCCGCGCGGGGCTGCGGACGCTCGGTAACGCGAACGGCCGGAGGGGGCGGCGCGACGATGGTCGGAACCGGCGTCGGCCGGGCGGAAGGCGTGGCCGCGGGCGTTTCAGGCGCGGCATCGCGCGGCGAGACGCTGGGGTTCTGCGGGTCGACCGGCCCTTGCGAACGGGGCGCGCTCTGGCCTCCCTGCTGGCCCGGCGGCAGGCTCCATGTACCTTGCGCGAATGCCGTCGTCGGACCCGCCAGAAGGCCGACGACAAGCGCTGCGCGTGAAAGTGGTGTCGCGAATTCAGTCACAATGCCCCGCATCAAGCTCCCAGCCTCTGTACCGATCCCAAATGGACCACGCGCTGAACCCTGCGTTAATGCCGAAGGTCCGCGCGGCAAGACGTGAGCGATCATAGCCGAAATCGTGCCTATCGGGCAATCTCGCCGGAACCGCTTTCCCCGTCGCAGCGGGTTGAAGCGGAAGGCCGGGACACCTATCAAGTCCGCCATGACTGACACTTCCATGACTCCGCTGCATCTCGGCCAGACCAGTGCGCTGCCGGCTTCGCCCGAAGAGGCCGTGCTCGACTACGTTCCCAATCCGCGCCAGGGCAGCCTCTATCTGGTGCGCTTCGCCGCGCCGGAATTCACCTCGCTCTGCCCGATCACCGGCCAGCCGGACTTCGCCCATCTGGTGATCGACTATGCGCCAGGCGAAACCATTGTCGAGTCCAAGAGCCTCAAGCTCTTCCTCGGTGCGTTCCGCAATCACAACGGCTTCCACGAAGACGTCACGGTCGGCATCGGCCAGCGCCTGTTCGACGAGATGAAACCCCACTGGCTGCGTATCGGCGGTTACTGGTATCCGCGCGGAGGCATTCCGATCGACGTGTTCTGGCAGTCGGGTGCGGCGCCGGAAGGGCTCTGGGTGCCGGATCAGGGCGTCCAGGGGTATCGCGGTCGCGGCTGAAGCGGTCGGCACCGGTTTTTGGTACCGGTGCTATAAGCAGGGGCGCCGGTTTGCACCGACGCCCCTATGCTCCCGGACTTTCCCTCGGATCGAGCGAACGCGCGGCTCCCATTCCCGAAGTCCATGCCGGGCTACGTATCTGCGTCATCTCGCCGCGAACTGCACTCCATTGACGCGGCGCAGGTCGATCGTTCCTTTCCCGAGCGAGGCAAGCTGGCGGTTCGGGAGACACTGCGCGTAGACCGTGGGCGCTTCGGCCTTGAGCGCGGCTTCGGTGGCGAGGGCATCGTCGAGACGGGCGGTGCATTCGGCGCGCGATTCGTAGGTCTGGACGGGAGCCGACAGCCTTTCACAGGCCGATCCGTCGTCGCTGCAACCGAACAGGGCGAGGGCGATGAGTGTAGTGCTCACAGGTCTCTCCTTTCGGAAGGTATAACGGCACCCACGCCGAATATATCCCGCAAGCGACGGGAAAAGAGTCTTTTTCGGGGCTGGAACCGTTTGCCGCGTCGTGCGTAGAATTCGGTCCATGGACCAGACCAAAGCCAAGCTCATCATCCGCCCGGCCACTGTCGGCGACGCCCCGGCCATCGCGCGTCTCTCGGTGAAAGTCTACGGCAAGGCGGACGCCTTCACCCGTGCCGAGATTCGCGGCCAGATCATCAATTTCCCCGAAGGCCAGTTCGTCGCCGAATACGAAGGCAAGGTCGTCGGCCACTGCGCGACGATGATCGTCACCGCCGACCTCGCGTTCAAGCCGCATACCTGGGAAGAGATCAGCAACGGCGGCTACGGCCGTCCACCCGCCGACGACGGGGATGTGCTCTACGGCTTCGAGGTCTGCGTCGATCCCGACTACCGGCGCCTGCGCATCGGCCAGCGGCTCTACCGCAAGCGCCGCGAGGTGTGCCAGTACTTCGAACTGAAGGGCATCGCCTTTGCCGGACGGATGCCCGGCTACTACCGCCGCAAGCGCGCCTACCCCGATCCGGCCGACTACGTGCAGGCCGTGCGCGAGAAGAAGATCCGCGACCAGGTCATCAATTTCCAGATGAACGAAGGCTACGAGCCGCGCGGCATCCTGCCGGACTATATCCCTACCGACCGCGAGAGCGGGGGCAACGCGGTCCTCATGTACTGGACCAATCCGCTCGCCCCGCTCGATACCGGCAAATCGGTTCCCGGCCTCAAGGAGCGGGTACCCTCGAGCGTGCGCGTCGCCACGGTGCAGTTCCAGATGCGCAAGATCGAGACCATCGACCAGTTCGAGGCCCAGGTCGAATACTGGATCGACGTCGCCGCCGACTACGAAAGCGACTTCGTGGCCTTCCCCGAGCTGTTCACGCTCGAACTGCTGTCGATCGAGGAAAAGAAACTCCAGCCGGTCGAGGCGATCGAGAAGATCGCCGAATATACCGAGCGCTTCGTCGAATTCATGCAGCGCATGGCGGTGTCTTACAACATCAACATCATCGGCGGCTCGCATCCCACCCGCGTCAAATTGGGCCAGGGCAAGAGCGAGATCCGCAACATCGCCTATACTTTCTTGCGCGACGGTTCGACGCACGAGACCCAGAAACTCCACCCCACACCCTCCGAGCGCCGCTGGTGGAACATCAAGGGCGGTTACGGCGCCAATGTGATCCCCACCGACTGCGGGCCAATCGGGGTGATGATCTGCTACGACAGCGAATTCCCCGAACTGTCCCGCCACCTCGTCAATCAGGGCGCGCTGATGCTCTTCGTGCCGTTCTGCACCGACGAGCGCCGGGGCTTCCTGCGCGTGCGCTATTGCTGCCAGGCCCGCGCGGTGGAGAACCAGTGCTACGTCGTCACCTCGGGCGTCGTCGGCAACCTGCCGAACGTAGAGAACATGGACGTGCACTATGCCGAGAGCGCGATCCTGACGCCCTCGGACTTCCCCTTCGCGCGCGACGGCGTGGCGGCGGACACCGCGCCCAATACGGAGACGATCGCGATCGCCGACCTCAGCCTCGACGCCCTGCTGACCGCGCGCCAGTCCGGAGCGGTGCAGAACCTGAAGGACCGCCGTTTCGATCTCTATCGGGTGGAGTGGACGCAGCAGTAGGCCGGTTTACTTCCGGGTTTCGATGACCTGCCTTGCGTCGTTCACGCGCTTTCGCGTTTCTGCGATCAGCTCATCCAGGCTCTGGACCTGCTTCACGCCGTAGCGCTCGCCGGTGATGTCGACGTTGCCTTTGCGCCAGAACCCCGGCGGGCAGAGCAGCACGACTTTGCCCGAGCGGGCATGGAGGCCGAGTTCGAGCAGGCTGACCGGACTCTGCGAACCCGGCGCAAGGTAGAGGATCACTACGTCCGCGCTGTCGAGCGCGGCAAGTTCCCATTCGACCTGGCGGCGAAATTCCGGCTCGCTCGCTTCCGGCTTCCAGGCCGGGCTCCAATCGGGACGGCGCGGATTGAGCAGCACCACGTTCTCGCCCTGGAGGGCGGCGATAACCTGCTTCTGCCAGTCCGGCGCCGAACCCATGTCGATGCTGCCGCCGAGGAATACGCGGGGGCGGTCGTGCCGGGCGGGAAGCGCCTCGGGGGAGGTGACGACGACGGCGTCAGCCATGGCCGCGGCGGGAACCGAGACGGCGCCGATCAGGGCGGCGAGGACGAGGAGAGGCTTCATGGCCCGCCTCTAGCCGCGAGGCGCCGCCCGCCGCCAGCGAAAACCGCCTGTCAGAGCTGCAGCCAGAGCGCACCGAAAGGCGGCAGTGCGGCGGCGGTCGCGCCGTTCACGGCCAGCAAAACATTGCCTTCGGCAGCTTCGCCAAGGGTAAGCGGATCGGGCGAGAGGTTGAACAGGCAGCACAGGCGCTCCGTGCCTTCCGTGCGCTCGAACGACAGCAACGGGCCGTCGGCCCGGCATTCGGTCAAAGTGCCGTGGCGCAGGGCGGCATGCGCGTTGCGCAAAGCCAGCACGTCCCGCGTGAAATGGAGCAGCGAGGCGGGATCGCTCTCCTGAACCGCGACGGCGCGGGCAAGGTTGTGCGCCGAAAGCGGCAGCCACGGCTCGCCGGCGGTAAAGCCGCCGAGCGGGGCGTCCTCCCAGGGCAGCGGCGTGCGGGCGCCGTCGCGCGAAAGGGTGAGCGGCCAGTTGGCGATGGCCTCCGGGTCCTGCAACTGCTCGAAGGCGATCTCGTCCTGCACGAGGCCGAGTTCCTCGCCCTGATAGAGGATCACGTTGCCGCGCAGAGCCATGAGCAGGGCCATCTTCACGCGGGCGAAGGCTGTGCGGTGCTCCGGCACAGACCAGCGCGAGACCGCGCGGGGGGCGTCGTGGTTCTCGAAGGCCCAGCTCGGCCAGCCGCCGGTTTCATCGGGGGCGAGTTCCCAGCGCTCGAGAGTCTCGGCGACGAACTGCGCGGTGAGGGCCGGGGCATAAAGGAAGTCGAAGCCGTAGGCGCTGTTCAGCCGGTGTTCCCCCGCAGTATAGGCGCGGCGGTCGGCCTGGGGGTGGTCGCCGCCGATCTCGGCGACGGTATGGACCGCGCCGAACCGGTCGCAGAGCGCGCGCAGCCGCTCGACGAAGCCGGTCATGTCGGGATGCGACTGGCTAAAGGTCTTGAGCTGATAGTCGAAGGGCCGGGTGCGGAGGCGGCCATCGGCGGGCGCGGGGGGATTGTCGCGCAGCAGCGGGTCGTGCATCGCGTGGTTGAGCGCGTCGAGCCGGAAGCCGTCGACCCCGCGCTCCAGCCAGAACCGCGCCGCGTCCAGCACCGCGTCCTGCACGGCGGGGTTGTGCATGTTGAGCTGCGGCTGCTCCTTCAGAAACGTGTGCATGTAGTACTGGCGGCGGCGGGCGTCCCAGGTCCAGGCGGGTCCGCCGAAGACCGACTGCCAGTTGCAGGGCGGGGTGCCGTCTTCCTTCGGATCGTGCCAGACGTACCAGTCGGCCCTCGCATTGCCCCGGTCGGCGCGGCTTTCCGCGAACCACGGGTGGAGGTCCGAGGTATGGGCATAGACTTGGTCGATGATGACTTTCAGGCCCAGCGCATGGGCATGGGCGATCAGCGCATCGAAATCGGCCAAGGTCCCGAACACCGGATCGACGCCGCAATAATCGGCGACGTCATAGCCGAAATCGCGCATCGGCGAGGTGAAGAAGGGCGATATCCAGATTGCATCCACCCCGAGCCGGGCAACATGGTGCAGGCGGCGGGTGATCCCGGCGAGATCGCCTACCCCGTCTCCGTTGCTGTCCTGGAAGCTGCGCGGATAGATCTGGTAGATCGCCGCGCCTTGCCACCAGGGGCGGTCCGGGGCCTCGGCGGCGGTCAGGGTGAGGGCGCTGTCTTCGGTTTCGGTCAGGCTCATGCGTACCTTCCGCGAATGGGATCGCCCGATGTCATACCATCGCCGCCCTATCCTTGCCGAGGGCGCCGCGTGAATTTTTTGCGGCGCTGCACAATCGCCCTTGCCGCGTGGCAAGGCTGTGGTAGCCATGATCGAAAGCAAGGGAAACTGCGGAGCGCATGCCGCGTTATCCCGGCTCTAACTTACGCCGATTGCAGGACTTTTGCGAGAAAGGGACTGCCACGGCCAGACCAGGAGTGTGCCCGTGGCGACCGATCCTGTTTCCAGCAGCGAGGCTGCGTTTCCCTCGGAAATGGACAAGCATATCGTGCGGGTGCTGCGCCAGCGCGTCGGCAAGGATGAGCGCGCCGCCAAGCAGCATGACTGGTACACCGCCTCGATCCTCGCCCTGCGCGACGAGATCATCGAGAAGTGGATCGATTCCACCCGCCGGACGTACGATTCGGGCGGCAAGCGGGTCTATTACCTCTCGATGGAGTTCCTGATCGGCCGCCTGCTGCGCGATGCGCTCTCGAACATGGGCATGACCCGCGAGTTCGAGGCGGCCCTGCGCGCCCATGGCCTCGATCTTGCCGCGCTGGAGGAACTGGAACCCGACGCGGCGCTGGGCAACGGCGGCCTCGGGCGGCTCGCGGCCTGCTTCATGGAAAGCCTCGCAACGCTGGATATTCCGGCCTACGGCTACGGCATTCGCTATGTGAACGGCATGTTCCGCCAGCGCATCGACGACGGCTGGCAGGTCGAATTGCCGGAGAACTGGCTGGCCCACGGCAATCCCTGGGAGTTCGAGCGGCTCGAAAGCACCTATCGCATCGGTTACGGCGGCGAAGTCGTGGCCGAAGGCGACGGCGTGTTCTGGCATCCGGCCGAGCAGGTCGAGGCGACGGCGATCGATACGCCGGTGGTCGGCTGGCGCGGCAAGCGGGTCAACACCCTGCGTCTCTGGACCGCTAGCCCGCTCGATCCGATCCGGCTCGATGCCTTCAATGCGGGCGACCACTTCGGCGCCCTCGCCGAGCAGGTGCGGGCCGACAGTCTGGTGCGCGTGCTCTATCCCGCCGATTCCAGCCCCGCCGGGCAGGAACTGCGCCTGCGGCAGGAATATTTCTTCACCGCCGCCTCGATCCAGGACATCGTGCGCCGCCATATCCAGTATGACGGCGATATCCGCACCCTGCCGGACAAGGCGGCGATCCAGCTCAATGATACGCACCCCTCGGTCGCGGTGGCCGAACTGATGCGCCTGCTGGTCGACGAGAACGGGCTGGAGTTCAACGAGGCCTGGGACCTGTGCCGCCGGACGGTATCCTACACCAACCACACGCTCCTGCCCGAGGCGCTGGAATCCTGGCCGCTGCCGCTGTTCGAGCGCCTCTTGCCGCGCCACATGCAGATCATCTACGCGATCAACAGCCGCGTCCTGCGCGAGGCGCGCAAGGCCGGATGCAACGACGCCGAGATCGCCGCGATCTCGCTGATCGACGAAGGCGGCGAGCGGCGCGTGCGCATGGCCAACCTCGCTTTCGTCGGCGCGCACTCGGTCAACGGCGTGGCCGCGCTCCATACCGATCTGATGAAGAAGACGGTCTTTGCCGACCTCCACAAGCTCTATCCGGAGCGGATCAACAACAAGACCAACGGCGTCACGCCGCGCCGCTGGCTCCAGCAGTGCAATCCCGGCCTTACCGGGGTGATCCGCGAGGCGATCGGCGACGGCTTCTTGGACGATGCGGAAAAGCTCTCCGATCTCAATGCCTTCGCGGGCGATACGCAGTTCGGCGCGCGCGTGGCCGAGGTGAAGCGGGCCAACAAGGCGGCACTTTCGGACTATATCCGCAAGACCATGGGCGTGCGCCTCGATCCCGACGCGCTGTTCGACGTGCAGATCAAGCGCATCCACGAATACAAGCGCCAGTTGCTGAACCTGATCGAGACCGTCGCGCTCTACGACCAGATCCGCAGCCATCCCGAACGCGACTGGGTGCCGCGCGTGAAGATCTTCGCCGGGAAGGCGGCGCCGAGCTATCACAACGCCAAGCTGGTCATCAAACTGGCCAACGACATCGCCCGGCGGGTCAATGCCGATCCTTCGGTGGGCGGGCTGCTCAAGGTCGTCTTCGTGCCGAACTATAATGTCAGCCTGGGCGAGCGCATCTTCCCCGCGGCCGACCTCTCGGAACAGATTTCGACCGCAGGCATGGAAGCCTCTGGCACCGGTAACATGAAGTTCGCGCTCAACGGCGCGCTGACCATCGGCACGCTCGACGGCGCCAATGTCGAAATCAGGGATCATGTCGGCGACGACAATATCGTGATCTTCGGCCTCACCGCGGAGGAAGTCGCGGCCAAGCGGGCGAGCGGCTACAACCCGCGCGAGGTCATCGACGGTTCGCGGGAGCTGCGTCAGGCGCTCTCGGCGATTTCGTCCGGCGTGTTCTCGCCCGACGATCCGGACCGCTACAAGGATCTGATCCGCGGCATCCACGACCATGACTGGTTCCTTTGCGCGGCCGATTTCGACAGCTATGCCGCCGCCCAGCGCTCGATCGATGCGCGCTGGGAAGACGTGGCGGGCTGGCGGGCTTCGGCCATCAGGAACATTGCCAATGTCGGTTGGTTCTCCTCGGATCGGACGATTTCCGAGTATGCCAAAGACATCTGGAAGGTCCTGTGAATCCACCCGAAAGCGCACTCGAATCCCTGCTGGAAGGTACGCACGCCGACCCGTTCTCGCTTCTCGGCCTCCATCCCGGCCCCGGCGGTTCGCACGCCCGCGCGATCCTGCCGGGTGCGGAGACGGTGGAGGCCTTCAGCCTCGACGGTCGGCGGCTGGGTGCGCTCGGCAAAGTCGATGATCGCTTCCTGTTCGAGGGCAAGCTGCTCGGCAAGCCGCAGCCGATCCGTTACCGCTGCTCGGCGGAAGGCAGCGATTGGCTGGTCACCGACCCCTATACTTTCGGCCCGGTGCTGGGGCCGGTCGATGACCTGCTGATCGCGCAAGGCACGCATTTCCGCCTCTTCGACAAGCTGGGTGCGCATATCATCCGGCACGAGAGCGCCAGCGGCGTCCATTTCGCGGTCTGGGCGCCCAATGCCCGGCTGGTCAGCGTGGTCGGCGATTTCAACGACTGGGACCCGCGCCGCCACGTCATGCGCGACCGCAGGGACATCGGCGTCTGGGAAATCTTCCTTCCCGACATCGCCGACTACCGCGCCTACAAGTACCACATCGTCGGTGCCGACGGCATGGTCCAGCCGCTCAAGGCCGATCCCTTCGCCTTCATGTCGGAAATCCGCCCGGCCACCGCTTCGATGACCGCCCACCCGGCCAAGCTCGACTGGGGGGACGAGGCTCACCGCGCACATTGGGCCAAAGTCGATCCGCGCAAGGTGCCGGTCTCGATTTACGAGGTTCACGCCGGTTCGTGGCAGCGCGACCGCTTCAACTGGTTCCTCAACTGGGACGATCTGGCGGACCGGCTGATCCCCTATGTCGTCGAGATGGGCTTCACCCATATCGAGTTCCTGCCGATCAGCGAGCACCCCTACGATCCCTCGTGGGGCTATCAGGCGACCGGGCTTTATGCGCCGAGCGCCCGCTTCGGCGAACCGGCCGGGTTCGCGCGTTTCGTGGACGGCGCGCACCGGGCCGGGATCGGCGTGATCCTCGACTGGGTGCCTGCCCATTTCCCGACCGACGAGCACGGCCTCGTCCGCTTCGACGGCACCGCGCTTTACGAGCATCAGGACCCGCGCCTCGGCTTCCAGCCGGACTGGAACACCCTGATCTACAACTTCGGCAGGCGGGAGGTGCAGAGCTTCCTCGTCAACAACGCGCTGTTCTGGGCCGAGCGCTATCACGTCGACGGGCTGCGCGTGGATGCGGTCGCCTCGATGCTCTACCGCGACTATTCGCGCAAGGACGGCGAGTGGATACCCAATGCCCAGGGCGGGCGCGAGAACTGGGAGGCGGTGGATTTCCTGCGCGCCACCAACCGCGCGCTCTACGGCCAGCATCCCGGAGTCTTCACGATCGCCGAGGAATCCACGGCCTGGCCCGGGGTCACCCAGCCTGCCTACGAAGCGGAAGACGGCAAGCGGACGACCGCGCTCGGCTTCGGCTTCAAGTGGAACATGGGCTTCATGCACGACACGCTGCGCTACATGGCGCGCGATCCGGTGCACCGGCGCTACCATCACGACGATATCACCTTCGGCCTGATGTATGCCTTCAGCGAAAACTACGTCCTGCCGCTCAGCCATGACGAAGTGGTCCACGGCAAGGGCTCGCTGCTGAACAAGATGAGCGGCGACGACTGGCAGAAATTCGCCAATCTGCGCGCCTATTACGGGATGATGTGGGGCTATCCCGGCAAGAAGCTGCTGTTCATGGGGCAGGAATTCGCCCAGCGCCGGGAATGGAGCGAGGAACGTGCGCTCGACTGGGACCTTCGCGATGCTCCCGCGCACGAAGGCATCCGCAATCTCGTGAAGGACCTCAACCGGCTCTACCGCGACAAGCCCGCGCTCCATGCCGGGGACTGCGACGGCGAGGGCTTCGCGTGGTTGGTGGTGGACGATGCCGCCAATTCGGTCTTCGCCTGGCTGCGCAAGGCGCCGGGTGCGCGGCCGGTCGCGGTGATCTCGAACATGACCCCGGCTACCCTGACGGGGTATGGACTGCCGCTGCCGCATGACGGCACATGGAGCGAGATCCTCAACAGCGATTCCCCGCACTACGGGGGAAGCGGAAAGGGCAACCTAGGGCAGGTCAACGCCGCGAACGGGCAAGCCATGGTGACGCTGCCGCCGCTGGCGACGATCATGCTCGAATATGCGGACTGAAACGGCGATACGAAGGAGAGTGAGTGCAATGAGAACGCCGACCGGATCGCCACTTGCGCGCGATGCCATGGCCTATGTTCTTGCCGGCGGACGCGGCAGCCGCCTGGCCGAGTTGACGGACAACCGCGCCAAACCGGCGGTCTATTTCGGCGGCATGAGCCGGATCATCGACTTCGCGCTGTCGAACGCGATCAACTCGGGCATTCGCCGCATCGGCGTCGCCACGCAGTACAAGGCGCATAGCCTGATCCGGCACATGAACCGTGCCTGGAACTTCATGCGGCCCGAGCGCAATGAGAGCTTCGACATTCTCCCTGCCAGCCAGCGCATTTCCGAGCTGCTCTGGTACGAGGGCACGGCGGACGCGGTGTTCCAGAACATCGACATCATCGCTTCCTACAGCCCGAAGTACATGGTCATCCTGGCGGGTGATCACATCTACAAGATGGACTACGAGTTGATGCTGCAACAGCACGTCAACTCGGGCGCGGACGTGACGGTGGGCTGCCTCGTGGTGCCGCGCAAGGACGCGACGGCTTTCGGCGTCATGCATGTCGACGAGAACGATGTCATTACCTCGTTCCTCGAAAAGCCCAAGGATCCGCCCTCGATCCCCGGCGATCCGGACCATGCGCTGGCCTCCATGGGCATCTACGTCTTCGATACCGAGTTCCTGTTCGAGCAGCTTCGCCGCGATGCCGCCGAGCCGGATTCCAGGCGCGATTTCGGCGGGGACATCATCCCCTACATCGTCAAGCACGGGAAGGCGCAGGCCCACCGCTTCACCAATTCCTGCATCCGCGCCGCCGAGGAAATCGAGGAATACTGGCGCGATGTCGGGACGGTGGATGCCTATTTCGAGGCCAATCTCGACCTCACCGACACGGTGCCCAAGCTCGACATGTATGACCGCGACTGGCCGATCTGGACCGACACCGTCGTCGCCGCGCCCGCCAAGTTCGTCCACGACGAGGAAGGGCGGCGCGGGCAGGCGATTTCCTCGCTGATCAGCCAGGACTGCATCGTTTCCGGCGCGCTCGCGCGGCGCTCGCTGCTGTTCACCGGGGTCAAGATGGGCAGCTTTTCCTCGGTGAACGAGGCGGTGATCCTGCCTTATTGCAACATCGGGCGAAATGCGCGCCTGTCGCGGGTGGTGATCGATTCCAGCGTGCGCATCCCGGAAGGGCTGGTGGTGGGCGAAGACCCGGAACTCGACGCCCGCCGCTTTCGCAGGACCGACAACGGCGTCTGCCTCATCACCAAGCCGATGATCGACCGACTGAACCTGTGATCCGCCTGAAAAGGAATGTCGTTGAAAGTCCTCTCCGTAGCTTCCGAAGCCGTGCCGCTCATCAAGACCGGGGGGCTGGCCGATGTCGTTGGCGCGCTGCCGGCCGCGCTTGCCGGGCACGGCGTGGAGATGACGACGCTGCTGCCGGGTTATCCCTCGGTATTGAAGGCGCTGGGGCGGCTCCGCAGTGTCCATGCCTGGGACGCGCTGCTGGGCGTTCCGGCGCGGCTGCTGACAGGCAAGATCGACGGCCATCCGCTGCTCGTGCTGGACGCCCCGGCGCTCTACGCCCGTGACGGCGCGCCTTATGGCGATGCGGCGGGGCAGGACTGGGCGGACAACTGGCAACGGTTCTCGGCACTGGGCCGGGCGGCGGCGGATATCGCGGGCGGGGCAGTGGACGTCCGGGGCAAGGCCATGCGTTTCGATCTTGTCCATGCCCATGACTGGCAGGCGGCGATGGCCCCCGCCTACCTGCGGTTCGCGCCGTTCGGCGGTGAGGCGCGGCGAGTGCCGTCGATCGTCACTATCCACAACATGGCCTTCCAGGGCTGGTTCGGCGCCGAAACTTTCCCGCGCCTGGGGCTCCCACGCGAGGCCTGGTCGATCGACGGTATCGAGTATCACGGCGGCATCGGCATGCTGAAAGCAGGCCTCGCCTGCGCCGATGCGGTGACGACGGTAAGCCCCACATATGCGCGCGAGATCCGCTCGGCGGCGTTCGGGATGGGGCTGGAGGGCCTGATCGTCGCGCGGGGCAGGGCAGTTTCCGGCATTCTCAACGGGATCGACACGGCCATGTGGAATCCTGCGGGAGATGCCGCGCTCGCCGCGCGCTACGACGCGCGCAAACTGGAGCGGCGCAGCGTCAACAAGCGCGCACTGGAGGCGGAATTCGGGCTGGACCGCGATGACGGTCCGCTGTTCATCGTCGTCACCCGGCTCACCTGGCAGAAGGGCATGGACGTGCTGCTGGAAGTGCTCGACCATCTGGTCGGGCTGGGCGGGCGGCTGGCGCTGCTGGGGTCGGGCGATGCCGCCATCGAACAGGCCCTGCATGCCGCCGCCGCGCGCCATCCGGGGCGGATCGGCGTCCGCATCGGCTATGACGAAGCGCTCTCCCATCGCATGCAGGGCGGCGGCGACGCCATTCTCGTGCCCTCGCGCTTCGAGCCTTGCGGCCTGACCCAGCTCTACGGTCTCGCCTATGGCTGCGTCCCCGTTGTGGCGCGCACGGGAGGCCTTGCCGACACGGTGATCGACGCCAACCCCGCCGCGCTCGCCGCCGGGGTCGCGACCGGCGTGCAGTTCGACGGGGTGCACTACGATGCGGTCTCGGCCGCGCTGACCCGCACCGTCGATCTCTACGGTCGGGCCGAGCAATGGCGCGCGGTCCAGAAGAACGCGATGAAGTGCGATTTCTCCTGGACCGCGAGCGGGCAGGCCTATGCCGACCTCTACCGCGCCCTCTTGGCATGAACCGGCTCGGCGCCTCGGTCGGTGCCGGCAGGACGCGCTTCGCCGTGCGCAGCCCGCTGGCGAGCGAGGTCTGGCTTTGCCTGTTCGAGGGCGATGACGAACAGCGCCATGCCATGGAGCGTGACGGTTCCGACTGGGTGCTGGAACGGCCCGGCGATCTGACCGGCATGCGCTACGGCTACCGCGCGGCAGGCGAATGGGCGCCGGAACGCGGGCTGTGGTTCGATCCCGCGAAACTGCTGGTCGATCCTTATGCAACGGAGTTGGACCGCCGTTTCGTGCAGGATCGCCGACTGGCCGCGTTCGGCGTCGATACGGCGGACCTGGTGCCCCGCGCCGTGGTGCCTGCCGCGACAGACCCGCTTCCGCTCGTACCGCCGCATTTCGTGCATGGCGGGCTGATCTACGAACTCAATGTCCGGGGCTTCACGCGGCTCCATCCCGAAGTGCCCCACCCGATGCGCGGAACCGTGGCCGCGCTCGCCCATCCGGCGGTGATCGCGCATCTGAAGACGCTGCACGTCACGGCGGTCGAACTGATGCCCCTCGTCGCCTGGATCGACGAGCGGCACTTGCCGCCGCTCGGCCTCGTCAATGCCTGGGGCTATAATCCGGTGGCGATGATGGCGCTCGATCCCGGCCTGTGCCCCGGCGGGGTCGCCGAACTGCGCAGCACCGTCGCCGCGCTTCATGCCGAAGGGATCGGGATTCTGCTCGATCTCGTCTTCAACCACAGCGGTGAGAGCGATGTGCAGGGCGGCACGATTTCCCTGCGCGGGCTGGACAATGCTGCCTATACCCATGCCCCCGATGGTGCGCTGATCAACGATACCGGCTGCGGCAATACGCTGGACTTCGCCCATCCCGCCGTCCGGCGCCTTGCCCTAGATGCCATGCGCCATTTCGCCGGGACCTGCGGCGTGGACGGCTTCCGTTTCGACCTCGCCCCGGTGCTGGCGCGAGGGCCGGGGTTCGATCCCGCCGCGCCGATCTTCGCGGAGATCGCCGAGGATTCCGTGCTGTCCACGCGCGTCATGATCGCCGAGCCTTGGGATGTCGGGCCGGGCGGCTATCAACTCGGCCGTTTCCCGCAGAACTGGCTCGAATGGAACGACCGCTTTCGCGACGACGTTCGCCGCTTCTGGAAGGGCGAGGAGGGCATCGGCAAGCTCGCTACCCGTATAGCCGGATCGAGCGACATCTTCGGCCCGGTGCCGCCCGGCTCATCCTGCCGTTCGATCAATTTCCTCGCCGCGCACGACGGCTTCACCCTTGCCGACACCGTATCCTACGAGAACCGCCACAACGAGGCCAACGGCGAGCAGAACCGCGACGGCCATGGCGAAAACTTCAGCTGGAACAACGGCGTGGAGGGCGTGACGGACGATCCGGAGATCCTCGCTGCGCGGCGGACGGATATCAAGGCGCTGCTCGGCACGCTCTTCACCTCGACCGGCACCATCATGCTGACCGCCGGGGACGAGTTCGGCCGCACCCAGCAAGGCAACAACAATGCCTATTGCCAGGACAATGCCATCGGCTGGGTCGATTGGGACAATCGGGACCGGGAACTGGAAGATCACACCGCCGCACTGGCGGCGATCCGCTCGGCCGATCCGTCCCGCTTTGCCCGCCTCTCTGCGGACTTGCGCTGGCTTGACGGGGAGGGTGCCGACATGACCGTCGCCGATTGGGAAGCGCCGGGCGCCGATCGCCTCGGCTGGACGGCGGATGGCCAGGGGGCGGTGCTGGACCGGGGCGCGCGGACTGCGATTATCGGCAGGGTTGCTGAAGAGCGGGCCTGATCGATCGAAGCTGCTCTCCGGTCAGCCCTGCCGCGCGGGTCTCATCGGTTTCGGTGACATGGCTGAAACGCATCGTGTTGCGTCCCGCGTCTTTCGCTTCGTAAAGGGCCCGATCGGCGGCGCCGAGGCAGCGGGCGGCATGGTCTCCCTCCGCCTGCCCGCCGGTGCTGACGGTGACGCCGATGCTGACGGTGATCCGTCCGAACGGGCTTGCCGGGTGATCGAGGGACAGGCGTTCGACCGCCTGTCGGCAGTTTTCCGCGACGCGCAGCGCGCCGAGGGCATCGGTATCGGGCAGGACCATGACGAATTCCTCGCCGCCGAAACGTCCCACGGCATCGCCTGCGCGGCGACCCCATCGGCCGATCTCTCCGGCGATGGCGACGAGGCAGCGGTCTCCGGCAAGATGGCCGAAGCCGTCGTTGTAGTCCTTGAAGTAATCGACATCGATGAGCAGCAGGGCCATGTTCGTCCCGTCGCGATGGCCGCGCCGTAACTCCTTGGAAAGCGCGTTCGCCAGACCGTTGCGGTTGAGCAGTCCGGTCAGAGGATCGGTGCGCAGGGACGACAGCAATTGCCTGCGGGACTGACGCAGGCTTGCCTCGATCCGGGCTTCCCGCGTGATGTCCAGGGCGCCGATCAGCAGTTCCGCGACCAGACCCTCGGCATCGTAAGTCACGCTGAAGGTGAGCAGGTAGGTGGCGCCCTGCCAGCAGATCCGCGTATCGGGCAGCGGATCGCCGCGCGAGGCCGATCCATAGCACCGCTCCAGAATCGGACCGAGCTGGGGAAATGGCGCCAGCACGTTGCATCCGTCTAGCTCCTCCACCGAACGACCGGCGACTGCGGCCATCTGCCGGTTGATGAAGACGACGTGACGGGCGCGATCCAGCACGGCGAGCGCGAAGGGCACGGATTCGAAGTATCGACCGACGACGGGCGTGGAAGCGTATGCAGGAGGGGAGCGGTCGTGGCGGTTTTCCGGAAGCACATTGTCGGCATCCTCGTCCGCGCAGACGGCTCTTTCCATGAAATCCACCCTCCTGTTCGATTTTACGAGAGTCCCGGTTCCCCCAACGCTGTTCAAAAGTCATGTAAAGGAATGCAAAATCGTGACGCTTGTAAAACCTTGTAAAACCCGCTGAAGGGCTGCTGCCCGGCGCCGTTCGCGCTGATATGCTTGTCGCGGGGGCTTTTATGCCGTGGCGAAGCAGAGCGGAGCGGAGCGCGAATGCGGATTGCAATCCTGGAGGACGACCTGGCCCTTGCCGGCTATGTCGAGAAATCGCTGCTGGCGAGCGGCAACAGCTGCGTCGTATTCGCGGACGGCCGGGACCTCCTGCAACAGTTACGCCGTGAAACCTTCGACATGCTGATTCTCGACTGGAACGTGCCGGGCATGTCGGGGCTCCAGGTCTTGGACTGGATGCGCGAAAATCTCGACAGCAGGCCCCCCGCGCTCATGCTGACGAGCCGTTCGGCCGAAGAGGATATCGTGGCGGGGTTGTCCGCCGGTGCCGACGACTATGTCATCAAGCCGGTGTCCAGTGCGGTGCTGCTGGCGCGGGTCGCAGCCGTGGCGCGGCGGGCCTATCCGGTCTCTGCGAGTCCGGTCGAGACTTTCGGTCCCTACCAGTTCGACAGCCGCGCGGAAACGATCGAACTGCGGGGGGAAGCGGTGGCAGTTACCGCGAAGGAATTCGCGCTGGCCACGCTGCTCTTCCGGAACATGAACCGCGCGCTGTCGCGGGCCTACCTGCTCGAAGCGATCTGGGGCGTGCGGCCGAACCTGCCGACCCGAACGCTTGACGCACATATTTCGAACGTGCGCACCAAACTCAACTTGCGCCCGGCGAACGGCTTCAAGCTCTCGCCGATCTATTCCTATGGCTATCGTCTGGAAGCCCTGACTTGAACACCCGTTTCCTTTGCCGCGCATCCCTGTCCGCCTTGCTGCTGGCCGCATCCGCCGGCCTCCACGCGGAAGTGCCGGAGCACATCAGCTACAGCGTCAACCGCAACGATACGCTCTATGATCTCGCCCAGCGCTATTTCGCCGATCCCGCGAGCTATCCGGCGGTCCAGAAGCTCAACCGGATCGGCAATCCCCGACGGATACCTGTGGGCCGCGTGCTCAAGATACCCCGTTCGATGCTGCGCCGTGAACCGATCGAGGCTGTCGTCCAGAGCTACCGGGGTTCCGTGCTCGTCGGCGCGCGAGGGGCCACGGTCGGCCTCAAGGTTCGCGAAGGCGACCTGATCGAGACCGGCGTGCACTCCTTCGTTTCGCTGCGCCTGCCCGACAATACAGCCGTCTCGCTTCCACCGGGAAGCCGTGTGCGGGTGGAGCGTCTGCGCCGTACCCTGCTGGCGCAATCCGTCGAGCGCCGTTTCGTGGTCCAGAAGGGACAGGCTTCCGGAATCGTCACGCCGATGACGGATCCGCACAGCACGTTCGAGTTCCTGACGCCGCGCGCCATCACTTCGGTGCGCGGAACCCGTTTCCGCACGAGCTACGATCCGGCGAGCGGTGCCACGAAAGTCGAAGTGTCCGAAGGCAAAGTCGCGTTCCGGGAGGCGGGCGAGGGGGAACAGTCCGTCGCGGCGGGGTTCGGCACCAGCGACGCACTTGCCGCGCCCGTGCCGCTGCTGGCGCCGCCGGACCTTGCCTCGCCGGACAGATCCCAGACCGAAGAGAAGTTGGCCTTCGTCGCCCGGCCGGTCGCCGGGGCGGTGCGCTATCGTTTCCAGATCGCCCGCGATGCCGGTTTCCTGGACGTGCTGGACGAAGCCTATGCGCCGACGCCGCAGGCGGAATTCCCCGGCCTGCCGCGCGGCACCTACTTCGTGCGCCTGGCCGCCATCGACGACCATGATCTCGAAGGTCTGGCCTCTACCTACAGCTTCGAGCGGCGGCTCAACCGACTGCGGACCAGCCTTGAGGAAAGCCGGGCTGGCCGATACCGGCAGTTCCTGTTCCGCTGGCAGGCGCCGGACGCGCCGAATGCCAGTTTCCGCTTCCAGCTGTCCCGCAGCGCCGACGGCTCGGCGCCGCTCGTCGACCAGACCGGCCTGACCGGGGACGCCTTCGTCATCACCGATCTGGTGGCGGGGACCTACTACTGGCGGGTCATGAGCATCGAGACCGCCGACGGGCAGGTCTACACGAAATGGTCGCCCACCAGTGAGCTGCGGGTCGGGACGGTCAAGTGAACCTCGCGGTTCGCCTCAAGACCGAATGGTGGATCATTGCCGCGCTCGTCAGCCTGCTGGCGGTGATCCTGACGCTGGGCAATGCCCTCTCGCGGCTGGACAATGCCGCCTACGATCAGCTGCTGCACCTCGATCCGCCGCGCCCTGACGGCCGGATCGCGCTGGTCGAGATCGACGATGCGGCGCTTGCGCAATTCGGGCGCTGGCCCTGGGATCGCAGTGTCCACGCGCAGCTCGTCGACCGGCTGCGCGAAGGCGCGCCGCAGGCGATCGTCTACGACACGCTGTTTACCGAGCCGGGGACGGTGCAGGGCGATGCCGCGCTGGCCGGAGCGATGGTGCACGCGGGGAATGTCTTCCTGCCCTTCTTCATCGGCGCGGGTGCGAAGGTCGTGGAGCCGATCGCCCCCTTGCGCGATGCTGCGCGAGGAACCGGGTTCACCGATTTCCTCGTCGATCCCGATGGCGTAATGCGTTCGGCGCCGGCGCCGCTCGGTTCACGGCTTCATCTGATGGACGACGTTCATGGCAGTCTCGGCGCGAGCGCGCCTGTCCCCGGCGCGGGACGGCTGATCCCCTTCACTTCGGGCGAGCAGTGGCCCCGGCTGTCGGCCGCCTCGCTTCTCGCCGGGAAGGGACCGGGTGCGGCCTTGCGCGGCAAAGTCGTGCTGGTCGGCGTTACGGCTGCCGGGATCGGTCCGCGCTATCCCGTGCCCGGTCACGGCACGATGTCCGGCCTCGAAATCAATGCCCAGTTCCTGCACGGCCTGCTCGGCAACCTGATGATCGCGAAAGCGGGGAGCGCCGCGCGGATCGGGTTCGCACTGGTGCCGGTCTGGTTGCTCATGCTGCTGATGGGGCCGTTTCCGCGCTTCTCCCCGGCGCTTGGCCTTGCCGTCGGGACCGTAGGCATTCTCGTGCTCTCCGGGTTGTTGCTGCTGCTGGGAAGGGTCTGGCTGCCGCCCGCCACGCCGATCCTGGCGCTCTGCGTTGCCTATCCGATCTGGGGATGGCGGCAACTCGCAATCACGCAGCAGTTCATGCACGGTGAACTGCTGCGCCTTGCAGCCGATTCCACGATCTTCACGCCGCCCGCGGGGCAAGGCCGCCAGCCGCTGCCCTCGACGATTGCGCTGCTGACCGCCGCGATCGCCAGCAACCGCGACATGAAGCGTTTCGTCGCCGAACGGCTTGACCAACTGCCGGACGCCACGCTCGTCACCGACGGCGAAGGCGATATCCTGCTCGCCAGTGCCTCGGCGGGCAGGTTGTTCGGACCCGAGCATGTCCGGGGCGACGAGCCGGGCAAGGGGGGCGCTCTGCTCACCCGTTTCCGGCAGGCGGGATCGCAGAAGCCGATCCGCTTTCCTGTGGCCCCTACGGCAGCGCCGCTCAGCTTCGATGCGATAACCGAGGACGGCCATTTCTTCACGATCCGCTTCGCCCCCCAGCTTGCCGCGGGCGGCGGTTTCGTCGGCTGGATCGTCCAGTTCATGGACGTGAGCGAAGCCAAGGCCGCGCAGCGCCAGCGCGACGATATCCTCGAACTGCTGACCCACGACATGCGATCCCCGCAGGCTTCGATCCTCGCCGTTCTGGAAACCGCGCCGAGCGAGAACATTGCGCCGGAAGAGGCGCGCCGCATCCGCCATTACGCGGAGCGGACGCTGGGTCTTGCCGACGGTTTTGTGCAGCTCGCCCGCGCCGAAAGCCTGGAATATGCATTGGAGGATGTCGCGCTGGGCGACATGATGATCGACGCCATCGACGATCTCTGGCCGCAGCTCACCGCCAAGTCGATCTCGATCGAGACCTGCGGGGAGGATGAACGCCTGATCGTCCGGGTGGAGCGCTCGCTCGTGACCCGTGCGCTGATCAACCTTCTGGACAATGCAATCAAGCACAGTCGCGCGGGAAGCCATATCCGCTGTACGGTGGGCCAGGAACCGGACGGCGAACCGCGCGCGTTTTGTGCGATCTCGGACGAAGGACCCGGACTGGAGGAGGCGCATCGCCACCGGCTGTTCGAACGCTTTCATCGCGGGCCGCTGGGAGCCGGTCGGCGCATGGACGGCGTCGGGCTGGGCCTCAGCTTCGTGCATACCGTCGTGGTGCGGCATCGCGGTGAGGTCCGCTGCCTGAGCGAGGTCGGACGGGGCGCAACGTTCTCGCTGATCCTGCCGCTTGCGGATCGAGCGCCGTCCTGAGGAACCTACCGTCCGGCGGTTCCCGGCTCGGTCGTGCTGCCCAGTTCCGCCAGGAAAGCTTGGGAAAGCCGACTCTCGCTTCCGGGTTTACCCCGAGGGACCGGCATCTGCCCGACAAGGCGGTAGAGTTCGCGTCCGGTTGCGCGATCCGAAACGACCAGTGTGTAGACCTGCTGGTCGATGGACCGGAACCGCGTGGGCGATACGAGCCAGGTCTTTTCCTCGGTTCCGCCCTCAGGCGCGAAAAGGCCTGTCCGGCCGGGCAGGAGCGCGTTCGTGAACTGGACGAAGTAGGCGGCCTCTTGGGAACGGGAAAGGCCGCGCGCAGCAAGCTTCTCAAGCAGCGCGGTTCCCCATGCACCGTCGTCTGAAGCGGCGCCGACGAGTTCGATGCCGCCCGCCTGCGGCATCGTGCCCGTCGCCCGGAGCGCCGCTTTCGGCGGTGATGCACAGGCGGACAGCAGACCGGCCGATCCCAGCAGCAGCAGCGAAACGGGTAATTTCATCGTCATTTCCGATTCAAGCCTGCGAGGGATGAATGTTCTCGTAGGAAAGCGCGCGGCGGAGAGGCAACTGCCTCGCTCGCGAATTTACACTGCTTTACATCGTTCCTGCGGGTTTTCGCTTATGCTGTGCAGGCCGCAGAGACCCGCTGCGGTCACTTCGATCGCGCCGCTGCACTACCCCCGCGCCAGCACGAACACCCCATGTTTGGCGATCGAGGTGCGAAGTGATCCGGATTCGATCCGGACGCCACCTCCGGCCTCGCTCTATCATTCCTCCCCGGAGCGAGGCCATTTTCTTCTGCGCGCGCAGATCTCGTTCTACCGTTGACGGCCGAATGCAAATGTAAACAATTGTCGCCGCTATGGCTCTGTAGAGAACGGATCGCTAAAGGGGCCGAAGGGCGACGGCTCAGTCTTCCCGACTGCCACCGAGGAGCCGTTGCCCATCCTTTCCTCACGAGACGGTTCGCCCGGCGATCACTGGCCTTGTTCAGGCTGATCCGCAGCGGCGCGGGCGATGGCGAGCGCCTTGCGGGCACTCTCTGCGGAGGGCGTATCGGGAGCCAGTTCCAGGGTTTGTTCGAGCAGCGCGGCGGCGCGACGATCGTCACGCTCGCGGCCGTTTCCGGTCTGGTAGGCCCTGCCGAGGGTGAAGCAGCTTTCGGCCTCGCCAAGCGCGCAGGCTTTCTCGAACAGGCCCAGCGACCGCTGGCGGTCCTTGCGGGTGCCGCGCCCATCGTCAACCATCATCGCCAGATTGCCGCAGGCACTGGAGTCCTCTACGTCGCAGGCCTGTTCGAACAGTGCGACGGCGCGGCGATAGTCTCGCCGGATCCCGAGACCGTCACGGTAGAGCACGCCGAGATTGTAGCAGGCGTGCTGATCGTCCCGGTCGCAGGCCTGCCTGAACAGCTCGGCCGCCCGGCGCTGGTCGCGCGGCACGCCCTTGCCCAGCGAATAGGATGCGCCGAGATTGGCGCAACCGGCCCTGCCGCCCGCATCGCAGGACTGGGTGAACAGGGTGGTCGCATAAGCTTCGTCCCGATCGACGCCGTCGCCGTTTACATAGGCAAGTCCCAGGTTCGAACAGCCCGTCGGTTCGCCGCCGGTGCAGGCGAGGGCATAGTACGATGCGGCGTGTTGGGGGGATCGCTCCACGCCTTGCCCGCTGCCATAAGCGAGACCGGCCATCGTACAGCCCTCCACGTTGCCGAGATGGCATCCCTTCGCGAAGAACGGCGCCGCGCGGGTCTGGTCCTGCGGGACGCCGTCCCCTTCGGCATGGAGGGTGCCGAGCCGAAAACAGGCATCGGCATCGTCCTGCGCACATTGCGCCGTGAGATCGCCGACGAGATCAACCTTTTCGTCGATCTCGGCCACATGTCCGCCCGGCGCTTCGGCAGGCGCCGCGCCGATCAGCCACGGCGCCGCGAGTGCGAGGACGGCGTGCCGGAATGTGTCTTTCATCGGGCGGTACATGCCGGATCGAGGCAGGGGAATCCCGCCTCGCCGTCCTCGTCGCGGGAAATGCGGCTCGCGCGGAAGCGCAGGGCCTGCGGCGTGGCCTTGATGACGTCTATCCCGATATCCAGGATGCGAACATCCTTCTGCGCCAGCGGGAACCGCATTTCCTGGGCGCTGCTGGCGCGGGCAAGATCGCCGATGCCGTAGCCGCGCCGTTGGAACACCATCTCGCCGTCCGCGATGCCGATATAGGCGATATCGTAGATGGTTCCGCTTTCGTCGGCGTCGTAGTCATCGGCCTCGGGGACTTGGGTGCCCTTGGCATAGTCGCGTGGCGGCACGACGGCATCGCCTGCTGCCGTGCTTTGCGGAGTGCCGAAGGTCTCGGGTGCGGGGGCGGTCGAACGGATGACCGGTACTTTGGGATCGGCGCGCATCCTCTCGTGGACGGCGCGGGGGCTTTCCGAAGCATCGGTATCGGCGATCAGCGCTTCGGCGAAGGCGACTTCATCGATGGCGATCGGAAAGCCGCCGGTCGCGCCGGGATCGGAGGCGCAGACGAACTCCAGCTGGGCTTCGCCAAGCGTACCGGAGCCGACCGGTTCGGGCGTGTCATAGGCCAGCGCGGCCGCGTCAAGCCGTTCGTCGTGCGGGCCATAGCGCATGACCATGTCCCAGTTTTCGGTTCGCGCATGGCAGTCGGTGCGCATGTAGGCGCGGATCGAGGCGGTGGGGTTTCCCTCTTCGCGCAGGACCTGGCTGGCCTCGTAGCGAACGGTATCGCCGTCTCGCTGGATCGATTCCACATCCACGAACAGCACCTTGTCGGCGCCTTGCGCGACGTACCACCACCGCGAGGAGCGCGCTTCGGCGGGGAAGGACAGGCATGCCGCGAGGCAGGTGGAGAAAGCGAGGGCTGGAGCGGCTACCCATGGCTTCATCGGAGGTCTCCGGTCCTGTGCACAAGGATGGTCATGCGCCGCTTTCCGCTCCCCGCTGATCTTGGGCAGGACGGACGAGCCCACAACCAGCCGCTTCACTGCGTTCATCGAACAACTCCACCATGAAGGCTGCGCTTTCTCAGACGGTTAGCACGGCGTTTCCTGCATGCAAAATCTTCGCCCCGCGCTCGGGCCAGGGATGCGCTCCTGCATTTCTCATGATGATTCGGACGTTTGCTGTGGAAAAGTGGGGCGCGAATCCTCTGCGGACAGGCCGTGCCGTGCGCTGTACCCCGGTTCTCTGCGGGTTCCGCGATTTTCGCGCGTACTGCGTTGACAAGAAATGTCGGAAACCGTAGGTGCACGGGCCTAGGCCGCAGCCGGAGACGTGGGTGAGTGGCTGAAACCAGCGGTTTGCTAAACCGTCGTACTCTTAAGGGGGTACCGAGGGTTCGAATCCCTCCGTCTCCGCCATGGCTGCACAGGTTTCTGTGCTTTCAAGGCCTAGGTTTCAGCCCATTCCCATATCTGTGTTCGTATAAAGCTTCACGCTTCATACGGCCGGATATGGGTTCGGCGGCCTTTTGTCTCTAATAGCAAAGCGGTCTGCCCGGTGCCAGACAACAGAGACATCGTTCCCTTCATTCTATATCGGCTTCGTCGAACGTGCCGCTTTCCCGTGATCCTTGCGCGGATTTCGGCTCAGGCTTTTTCAAGCCGGTGAAACCTGCCCACTCGCGGCGACCGAAACTCCGGACCGATATTCAGTTTGTAATTTTATTGCGTGAATTTGGCCTTTAAACTTCGCTAGGTTGATCTAAGGCGGGCGGCTTGAGCGTGAGCGGTTCTCAAGGGGCCAGAATCTTGGTTGAATGGATGAGTTCGGTAGGAATGCGTGGCGGCAGCGCGGGGCTGGTCCTGTGAACGTCTACCGCAGCAACAGGCGCGTGCTGGCCGCCAGTCTCGTGGGTACGGCGGTCGAGTTCTACGACTTCTACATCTATGCGACCGCGGCGGCGCTGGTGTTCGGGCCGCTGTTCTTTCCGGCGGAATCCGCGTCGGTGCAGCGCCTTGCCGCTTATGCCAGCTTCGCCATCGCCTTCATCGCGCGGCCCGTGGGCGCCACCCTGTTCGGCCATTTCGGCGATCGGGTCGGACGCAAGTCCACACTGGTCGCCTCGCTGCTGCTGATGGGCGGGGCCACCGTCATTATCGGCCTGCTGCCCACTTACGAGAGCATCGGCTGGCTTGCCCCGCTGCTGCTGTGCCTCATGCGTTTCTCGCAAGGACTGGGTCTCGGCGGCGAGTGGGGCGGTGCCGCGCTCCTGGCGGTGGAGAACGCGCCGCCGGGCTGGCGCGCGCGCTTCGGGATGTTCCCGCAGCTCGGCGCGCCCGTCGGATTCCTGGCCGCCAACGGGCTGTTCCTGATCTTCAGCGTGACCCTGAGCGATGCGGACTTCCTGGCCTGGGGCTGGCGCATTCCCTTCCTCCTGAGTTCCGTGCTGGTTGGCCTTGGCCTGTGGATTCGCCTCAAGCTGGAGGAAACCCCGGCTTTCGAAGCCGTGCTGGACAATGCGCCGCCCAAGTCGATCCCGATCGTCGAGCTGTTCCGCACCCACATGCGCCAGACGCTGGCGGGCACTTTTGCGGTGATCGCCTGCTTTGCGATCTACTACCTCACCACCACGTTTGCGCTCGGCTACGGCACCCAGACTCTCGGCTACGACCGCCAGAGCTTCCTCGGCGTGCAGCTTTTTGCGATCCTGTTCATGGCGCTGGGCATCGTCATCGCCGGCTATGCGTCCGATCGCTGGTCTTCGCGCGCGGTGCTGATCGCAGGCTGCGTGGGCGCCGTCGTTGTCGGGCTGCTGATGGGGCCGATGTTCGCGGCGGGTTCGCTTGGGATCATCGCCGCCTTCCTGTGCCTGGGCCTGTTTACGATGGGCTTCGTCTACGGCCCGATCGCCGCGCTATTGCCGCAACTGTTCGATGCGCGGGTTCGCTATACCGGCTCGTCCATCGCCTTCAACGTCGGCGGGATCTTCGGTGGCGGCTTTGCCCCGGCAATTGCCCAGACCCTCGCGGACGAAGGCGGGGTGCTCTATGTCGGCGCCTATATCTCGGTGGCAGCGGTGCTCAGCCTCGTCGGCCTGCTGTCGATCCGCAAGGATACCGAGGCGCGGTTCGTCTAGCAATCATACGAGACCCAGCCCCAATTAACCGCTGCGCCCCACCGATGAGGGATTGCGGGGCAATCCGGCATCGCCGTTCGCGGCTTCCTGTTCGGCGATCGGATTGCGGCCCCAGAGCTGGTCGTAGCGCCAGCCGGAGAGGTCTTCCACCACGGCCTGCGCCTCGGCGCTTGTCGGGGTGCGGGCGCCCGAGCGCAAGTGCTCGATCTCGCGCATCAGCACGGCGTGGGTCGCGGGCGAGAGGCGGAAGCGCAGCGAGACGATCACGCCGAACACCAGCATGCCCACGGTGCCGATGCCCAGCAGCAGGGCGATGGTGCGGATTGCCCCGTCCGACTGCTGCGCCGCGCCGGAAACGAAGCCGCCCGCCTGCATGACGAAGCCCACGCCCGCCACCGCAGCGGCTTGGGTGGCCTTGCGCACGAAAGTCATGACTCCGGCGAAGCTGCCCTCGCGGCGGCTGCCAGTGACGATCTCGTCGACGTCGGCCATGTAGTTGTAGGTCGCCCAGGGGATGTAGTTGAGCGCGCCGCGTCCGAGGCCCGCCAGTACGATCGGCAGCCAGATCATATGGCTGGCGGCGGTGATGCCGAGTGCCCAGAGGCCGATAAGGGTGAGCGCGCCCGCCGCGAAACTGGCGGCAGCGATCTGGTAGGCGCGGCTGGGCGAGGCGCGCAGGGCCATGTTGATGGCGATGATGACCGCCAGGAACTGGACGATGTACATCGTCCCGAGCAGGCCCGAGGCGACTGCGGTCGTCCCAGCCAGCGCGAAGATCACGAAGAAGGTGAAGGCGGCGTTGAACACGTCCTGGCTAATGTAGCCGCCGAGATACATGCCCAGATGCAGCCGGAAGGCGCGGATGCGCATCGTCGAGAACAAGTTGCGGTAGAGCGCCTTCAGCGCTTCCAGCGGTCCCGCCGAGTGGCGCTGTTCGGGCGGGAGAGGAATGCCGCCGGGGCTGTGGCGCTCCCAGCTGAACAGGTAGAGCATGGCCGCCGTCACCATGAACAGGGCGGCGAAGATCAGGCCCATGTAGAAGAAGGTATCGGCGCTGTCGCGGCCCAGCGCCTCGATCAGCCAGAGCGGCAGGAAGCCCGCCAGAATCGCGGAGGCCTGCCCGAACAGGATGCGCCAGCCTGCGAACTTGGCCTTGGTGCTGTAGTCGCTCGACATCTCGGCGGCGAGCGTCTCGAACGGGATGATCTCCATCGCGTAGATCAGCTCGAACAGCACGTAGCTGACGAGGTAGTACCAGAATGTCTGCCCCGGCAGCCACATGAGGCCGAAGCTGGGCAGCAGGGGGATCGCCGCGAGGATGAAGAAGCGCCGCCGTCCGAACCGGCGGCCCAGCGCGGTCGTGCCGAAGTGGTCGGAAATATAGCCGATCATCGGCGAGGCGAAGGCATCGAGCACGCGGGCCACGGCGAAGATCGTGGCGGCCTGACCGGCGGAAAGCCCGCAGAACTGCGTATAGAAGATCAGCACCCAGCCCGAGATGACCGCCATCGATCCGGCCCCAAGCACGTCGTTGGAGCCGTAAGCGAGGTAGTTTCGCAGGCGCACGGGACGCGCGGCCGTCTTCTGGCTTTGGGGCACTACAGGATCCTTCACCGTCTTGTTCTTTGCCGGGCCTGCCTGCTGGGGCGACCCGGTTGGCTACGATTATTAAGTCGGAGTAATTGGCTTGTCAGCAGGTATGAAGCGGATCGCCTCGATCATCACCGCGGGATCGCCGGCTTCGAGCGTGATCTCGTGTCGGCCTGCGCCGAGCATGCTGTTCAGGGGGCGGGTAATGCGGTTGTCCAGCACCGCCATGGCCCAGTCGCGGTCGCCGGTGCGGCGGGGCAGTTCCAGCACCTCGGCCTTGCCGTCGATGCGGACCGTCAGGCGCAGAGTGCCATCGGTTTCGGCAGAATAGAGCGGCAGCAGGTCGATCACCGCCTGCCAGTTTCCGGCGGGCAAGGTGATCGCTGCCCGCGCGGGAGCGGAAGGCGCACCGGCGCCGAGCAGCGCGCCGCTGCGGCCAAGGCCCTCGATGCGTCGCCAGCCCCTTGCGGGCAGGAACTGGTCGGGGCGCAGGAGCGGCGCAGCGGTGGCGGCTGTGGGCGCGGCGGTGGCAGGCGCCACATCCGGGATCGATGCTAAAGCAGGCACGACCGGCAGGCTCTGGCGGAAGCTGCGCCACTGGCCGTCCGCCGGTTCCACCGCCATGATTCCGCGCCATTTGCCGCCCGCGACCTCGCGGTTGTAGCGATGGGTCAGCGCGGTCAGCATGCCGTCCGCGTCGGCGGCGATGCGGGCGCGGCGCCAGCTTTCCGCCGGATCGCGGTCGCGCAAAGCGTCGTGGGCCTCGGCGGCGAAGAAGCGCCGGTTGGCGGCGGCCGAAGCAGAAACCGGATAGTCCAGCAGTTCGAAGAAACTGTCCTGACGGTTAGCCGGAACCAGCGGGCGCAACGCGGCGAGGCGCCGTTCCATCGCGGCAAATCCGGCCAGGCGCTCGTCGGCCTCGGCAATGGAGAGCGGGCTGGCATGGGGTTTCTCGCCCGGCAGATACCACTGGAGATGTTCGGGGCGGCGGGTGAAGTTGAGGCGGTAGTAGTCGCCAAGGATCGCCGCAGCCGCTACGCCTGTCCCTGTGCCGAGGGTCTGCTCGGCCCATTGCCGCGTCCATGCCTCGGCGGACTGGCCGCGCGTCCCCTCGATATCCCAGGCGAGGCTGAGGAAGTAGTCGATCGCAAGCTCGGCGGGCTTGATGTCGCCGACATTGGCGATCCACATCCGGTGCGCGCCCTTGTCCCAGGCGCGGCCCATTTCCTCGCGGATCAGGGCGGGCGGGGTGGTCGAAAGCCAGAGATAGGAGAGCGGCGCGCCGAGGTAGGAGAGGTGGTAGTAGACGCCGTTTCCGCCGCTGCGCGCGCGTTCGGCGGGATCGGGGAAGTGGCGGATATAGCCGAAGTTGTCGTCGGTCCACAGGAGGGTCACGTCGTTCGGCACTTTCAGCCCGGCGCGGTAGATGTCGAGCACTTCCTTGTAGGGCGTGAAGACTTGCGGTGCGCGCGGAATTCCGGCCTTCCGCAGCATCGCGCGCTGGTCGGCGAAAACCTGCTCCAGCGTGTTGCGGCGCTCCTCGTCGGTCTTCGGGCCGATCATGCCGCTGTCGTGGATACCGCGCAGGCCGAGCGTCCATATCGTCTCGTCGGCGGCGTTGCTTGCCACCCGCTCGCGCCAGTATTCGCGGATGCCGTCGCGGTTGGTCAGATAGTTGAAGTTCTCCGCCTTGCCGGTCCATTCGCCGACATTGTTGCGCAGCATCGGTTCGGCGTGGCTGGTGCCCATGACGATCCCGTAGCGCTCCGCCAGCGCGGCATTCGCGGGATCGGCGTTGAAGGCGCGGCTGGCCTTGTGCATCGCGGGCCAGAGCGTGTTCGCTCGCAGCCGCAGCAGGAGGTCGAAGACTTTGGTGTAGGTCTTCGGTCCCGGCGCAGGCTCATCGGCAAACGCGCCTTGCGCCCAGGGGACGAGGCCCCAGTCCTCGTCGTTGAGGAAGATGCCGCGATACTGGACCGAGGGCGGCCCGAAGCGCTGTATTCTGGCGGAGACATAAAGCGTGTCGTGGTGCTCGGGCGGCACGTCCGCCCACCAGTGCCATGGCGATACGCCGATGGCGCGGGAGAGTTCGTAGGCGCCGTAGGCGGTGCCGCGCCGGTCGCTGCCGAGGATGACCAGCGCTTGCCGCACACCGGGAGCCGGATTGGCAACCGGCAGGATCAGGAAGCTCTCCCAGGCGCCGCGCAGCTTTTGCGCATCGACCTTGCCCGTGGCTACGAGCCGGTCGATGGCGGGACTACGACCCAGCGTGCCGATCCAGACTTGCGTATCGGACTGGCCCCGTACGCCGGTGACGGAGGAGAGGTCCGCACGCAGGCTCTCGGCGGCGATGCGGACGAGGTCGTGATCCTCGGGCGCGGTCACGACTTGCGCGACCCGGCCCCGTGCCGCCAGCGCGAAGTCGCCGGGCATGGGTTCGTAGTGCACCCATGCGGCATCGCTCTGCGCGGCATGCCCCTCAGCCGGGTGGGCGAGTGCAAGACCCGCCGCCAGCAACAGGGCGCCTGCCGCGCGCATCGTCAGATATAGGTCCGCAGGAACTCGGCCAGCGCGCAGATGGCGAGGCTCTGTCCGTAAGGCATCGAGGTGAGCGCAATGTCCTTGTAGAACTGCAGCGTATCGCCCATCGCGGTGCCGAAGCTGACCTGCTGAAGCTCGCCCGCATCGTCGATATTGGCGAGCACGCCGCGCACCGCCCGGATGCCCACGGCCTCGTATTCGCGCGGGAGGTAGCCCTTGCGGACGGCCTTGAGGATGCCATAGGCAAAGCCCGCCGTGGCCGAGGCCTCCAGATAGCTCGTCGGATCGTCGATCAGGGTGTGCCACAGGCCGGTTTCGGCATCCTGCGTGGCGGCCAACGTGCGGACCTGCGCTGCCAGCGTGTCGATCAGGAACGAGCGGAAGGCATCGCCGGGTTCGAGATCGAGCAGTTCGATGATCTCGGGGATGGCGATCGTCACCCAGCAATTGCCGCGCGCCCACAGCGCCTGGGCAAAGTTGTGGCGACCGGTGAAGTCCCAGCCGTGGAACCACAGGCCGGTCTTGCGGTCGGCCAGATACTTGATGTGGACGAGGAACTGGCGCTTGGCTTCCTCGATGTACTGCGGGCGGTCCAGCAGCAGGCCGATCTTGGCGAGCGGCAGCACGCTCATCATCAGCGTGTCGTCCCAGAGTTCGCCCGGATTCTCGTCGTTGTAGACGATATGCTGGAAGCCGCCTTCCTCGGTCTTGGGCAGGCCGTCCGGCGTCATCAGCCATTCGGCCCAGGTGTCGAGATAGGGGATGTAGCTGGGATCTCCGTCCAGTTCGTAGAGGTAGGCGAGGGTGATGAAGGGCGCCACCGTGTTGATGTTCTTGGTGGGGGTCCCTTCCGCGAAGCGGTCCTCGAACCACTGGCGGATGATGTTCAGCGCGGTCTCGTCGCCGGTCTGCTCGAAATAGCGCCACATGCCGAACAGGCCGACGCCGTGGGTCCATTCCCAGCCGGCCCAGCCCTTGGTGTCGATCACCCGGCCGTCTTCGAGGTGCAGCAGGAACTCGCCGGTCTCGTCCTTGATATGGACGAGGTTGTGCATCAGCTTGCCGATGGCGTCGGTGACTTCCACGCGCGGAATATCGTGCGTTAGCGCGGCCAATTAAGGTCTCCTGGTCATGGTTCTGAAGGCGCTGGTCGGGCGCCGAATGAGGGGGCGGCGGCTCATTTGAGCTCTGCCGGGGTCTGCGGGGCGGGCACCGTCTTCACGGGAACGCCGCCCCTGACATTGTGCAGGGTGACGAGCTTCACCGCCTCCAGCGCATCGCCGGGGGCGCCGTCACTGGTTACGGCCAGCGCGACGTGGTTGGTGCCGTGGTGGTTCAGGATGCCCTCGGGGATCGGGAACACGCGCTGCGGGCCGATATGGGCGATGAACTGGCCCATGTTCCAGCCGTTGACGAAGATCAGCACGCGGTACTTCGCGGCCGAGCGCGGGGTCTCGGTATCGCCGAAGGCCAACGCGATGGTGGCGTCCTGCCCTTTGGGCACGGCCAGATCGAACCGGGTACGATACCATGTCGTGCCCGGCTCCGCACTGGCGGCGGGCACTGGCGCGGCAGACCACCGGCTGTCGTCGAACAGCGGCAGGTGCCAGCCCATCCGCTCGCCATGGAGACCGCCACTGTTGGCGGGACCGCGCACGGGGTCGGCAATGTCTTCGCCACCGCGCTGGCCCTGGATCTTCCACGCGATCGGCACGGCGAAGCTGCGCCCGCCGGGCTGCGAGATCGATGCGGAGATCAGCCCGCGCGCTTCCTTGTGGAAGTCGTCGGAATCGAGGTCCCAGTTATGGCCGTTGTTGCGGACCATGACCGAAAGGACATGGCTTCCGCCCACCTGTGCCTCGGGCGGCAGGTCCAGCGTGACGGTCCCGGTAGTGATCGGGCGGGGGAGGCCGCTCGGCGTCTCGGCCTGACCGATGAACTTGCCGTCCAGCCAGGCCTGCACCAGCCCCGAGCCGCCGGCGCCGTAGAACAGCGAGACGGTCTTGGCCCCGGCATTGCCTTCGAAACGGCCGCGATACCAGACGTCGCCCTCGTGGAAGCCATAGGCGTCCATGGCCATGTTCGGCTGGCCGTCCGGGCGCTGGGTGATCGTGGCATTGGGGCGATTGCCGCCCACGGCCTGCCATGTGCTGTCGTCGAACTTCGAATCGGCTTCCGGCGACCCCTTGGCCATGCGCCAGCCGGTGAGGGCGGGAAGCACGACCGCGCCAGGGCCGGGCAGAGGCGCTGTGGAGGCGAGGCTGCCGACGGCGGATGCCTTGGCAGGGACACGCGCGCCGTTCCATGTCAGCGCGCGAATGGCGCCGGGCGCCCAGACTTCGAGACCGCCTGCCTCGCCGGTATCGCCGGTCAGAGCCAGCGTACCGGACTTGGGCGAAGCGTGACGAACCAGTTGCGGACCGCGCACCAGAACGGAACCGTTCGCGGTGTCGACGCGGGTGTAGCGGGTGCCTTCGGCCTCGTCGGCAAGGATCAGGATCAGGTCGCCGCGTCCGCCGTCGGTCAGGCGCAGCACGGTGCGGCCTGTGTGGGTGTAGGTGACTTTCAGGTCGCCTTTAGCGGCGTCGAAGGCGGTTTCTGCCGTGCCTTCCAGAACCGTGACTTGCGGGGCCGAGGCATAGCGCAGGACGGTCTCGCCCGGCTCCCCGGCTCGGCCGTAGAGCAGTAGCAGATCGGCGTTTCCGGCCTTCGATGCCGATTGCAGTTCGGAAGTCGAATAGACCAACTTTTGCCCGCCAAGGTTTGCCCCGGCGACCAGCCATTTGGCATCAAAGCCGTTGAGCCGCATCGGAAAAGTGTAGCGCCCATCCGGCAACGCAGCGGTGACGGTGAAGCTGTCGTCGGTCTGGCCGTTGGAAGGCTTGTGCGCCACCAGCAGGAAGCGCGCGTCGGTTTCCGGACTCTTGTTGTGGTAGACCTGAATATTGGGCGAAGTGACCTCGGGCGCGCCCGCCGGGATCATGCCCGCAAGGTCCGGCACGGAGGCGATCAATCCGCCGAGCTGCTTCATCTCCAGCGCCTTTTCGCGCAAGTTCCGCGCTTCGGAAATGGCAGCGCCATAGTCGTAGCTGGTGAACACCACCGGGGCGGGCAGCCAGCCCCAGCTGGTGCCGCCGTAGGTCATGTAAAAGCTCTGGATGCCGATGCCATTGGCCAGGTTGGTGCCGTAGAACACCCGCTGGAACCGCTTGCCGCGCTGGACCGCGTTGCACTCGTAGCCGCCGTTGGATCCCCAGTAATCGAACCAGCCGCCGCCGAATTCGGCAAGGAATCCGGGGGTCTTCGGCGACGCGGAGGCACCGCCTTTCGCGCCGCCGGGGCCGTAGAAGCCCCAGTCCGGTGCGGCCACGCCGCGCGTCGGCTTGCCTTCCACGGTGCAGGTGCCGCCGGGGTAACCGTCGAACGCATACATGTCGTTGGGGCCGTGGACGACTTTCTCGACGGACGAGCTTTCCGGCACCCAGTAGCCGTTGCGGCCCTGATCGTTGTGGAAGATCGGCACGGTAATGCCGTCGGCGCGCGCCTTGGCGTAGAGGTGGTCCATGTAGCGGCGCTGCGCGGGCGTGGTCAGCGCCAGTTCGTTCTCGATCTGGTGAAGGATCACCGATCCCTTATGGCCTTTACCGTCGCCGTTGATCTGGTGGCGGGCAATGATCGCGTTGATCTGCGTCAGCCATTCGTCGACGGCCGCCATATATTCGGGATCGTCGGTGCGGGCGCGGGCCTTCTGGTTGACCAGCCATCCGGGAAAGCCCCCGCGAGACAGTTCCGCGTTCACGTAAGGCCCGGCGCGGGTCATGACCCAGAGGCCCTCTTCCTCTGCCATCGTCAGCAGGCGGTCGAGGTCGCGGATGCCGCTGAAATCGTAGACACCCTGTTTGGGCGAATGGTAGCCCCAGTCGAAATAGAGCGCGACGGTGTTGAACCCGCTGGCCTTCATCTTCTGCAACACGTCGCGCCAGAGGTCGGGGCTGGGGAGGCGGAACGGGTGGAACTCGCCCGACCAGATCACTTGCCGCTTGCCGTCGATCATCAGCGAACGCGCATCGAACGAGACGCGGCCGAAAGCCTGGACCGGGGCGGAAAGATCGGCAGTCGGCCTCGCATCCTGTGCCAGAGCGGGCAGCGGAATGGCGGAAAGCAACAGGGCCGTCAGGAACGTGCGTTTCATCGGCTCAATCCATGTGGAACAGCAGAGGGAGCGGCCATTCGACCGGCCGGTTGCCCGGCTCCACTTCCATGAGCGGCGCCATGTAGTCCCACCAGCGGCGCATCACCGGGTGAGCGGGCAGGGTCTCGCGGGTGTTGTCCGGCGTCACGCGCAGGACGGCGAAGAGCGAGAGGCTCTGCTCGTCCAGAAAAATCGAGTAGTCGCGGATGCCCGCTTCGGTGAGCAGGGCGGAGAGTTCCGGCCAGATCGTGTCGTGCCGACGGCGGTATTCCTCGACCGTGCCGGCCTTCAACTGCATCCTGAAGGCGTGGATGGATCCCGTTCCAATATCCGGCACGCCGGCTCTCCCATTAGTTCCATTATATGGATATCAATACCTATATTTGGTAAACCGTCCTCTCGCTTCCGTCAATCGGGATTCTGGCGCCATTCGTCCTTAGCTTCCTTCCGGTTTGTTTTCCTCAAGCGGCAGGCTTGGTGCGATCGGCAGGGTCTTGGGCAGAGGCGGATGGGCGGGTTCGAAGTCGCGGACCGTGACGTAAGGCGCGAGTTCGGGAATCTTCTCTGCCACCTGACGGGCGATGGCGGCGGCGAAGAGCCAGGCACCGTAGTTGTCGTTATGGGTCCGGTCTTTGCCGTTCTCGGCAAAGGCATGCGGGGAAATGTCCGGTCCCAGGGCCTGCATGATCGCGATACTGTCGCGGTTGAGGTCGATGAGCGGCACGTTCTCTTCGGCAGCGACCTTGCGCATGGCTTCGGCATAGGGGCCGAGCGTATCCTTGATCTTTCCGCTCGCGTCAAAGTTGCGGCGCTCGGGCGAAGTCACCAGCACGGGATGAACCCCGCGCCGACGCGCTTCGGCGATGGTGCTGCGCAAGTAGGCGGGATACGTCAGCTCGGGATCGAGATAGGTCATCGGCCATTCGGCCTTCTGGTCGTTATGACCGAACTGGATGAACAGCCAGTCGCCAGCGCGCACCTGGGTCAGCAGCTTGGAGAAGCGGAGTTGGGCGATGAAGGACTTCATCGTCGCGCCCGACTTGGCGTGGTTGGCGACGACGACGCGGTCATCCAGCATGGCGGGAAGCATCTGGCCCCAACTGGCGAACGGTTCGCTGTACTGGTCCGCTACGGTCGAATCGCCTGCAAGAAACAGACGCGGGGCAGTCGCAGGCTCGATATGAATGGCAGAGACGCGCGGTTGGCCGAGGAATTCCAGAGTCAGCTTGTCGTCCCAACTGAAGCTGGCGAGATCGCGCTCGTCTAGCAGCACGGTGCCGCCGAACCGCGGCGCATTGGCTGGCTGGGCGGGCAGGCGGGCATCGCGCACGTCGACGAGGAAGCTGCGTTTCACCGTCTGTCCGCGCCGGGTGGCGACATCGCGCAGGAACAGGCGGCGGCTCTCGGCCTTGACGGTGGTTCGACCTGCGGCGTGCCTGTCGCCCAGCGTCAGCGTCACGCGATAGATGCCTTCCGGCAAGGCGATCGAATAGAGAAAGTCGCCCGAGGCATCGCGCTTTTCGATGCCGCTGCCGCCGGACCGGTAGTTTGGCACTTCCTCGGGCAGCTTGCCGGCCAGATCGATATCGATCGCAGGCGGCGCGACCGGAGCGCTCGCGGCGAGGGCCAAGGCGAGTGCCGAACTCAGGGACATTTCGGATCATCCTCTCTGGGGACGTTTGCCGGAATTATCGCTTCGGCATGTCCCATATAACGGTTTATTCCAGCATATATTGGAGGCTATCAGAGTCAATCACCGCCTGCCGGTCTAAGGAGAACGGTCGGTGCTAGCTTCGTGGAAATTTCGAGTGAGGACGGATTCGAAGCGATTTTGACTGGAACTGAGCGGAAATGCGGTATATTGCAGAACTCAATCCCACATAGTGGGCAATGTTCGAAAAGAACAGAAATTGGGAGTGAGGAAATGGGAAGGGCTTTCTCGAAATCCGTCATGTGCAGCCGTGCTTCGGTTCCGGCGCTGATCGCCGCATGTCTTGTTGCAATGCCGCAAGCCGCGTCCGCGCAGGAAAGCAGTTCGCCCAGTCCTTCCGAGATCATCGTCACCGGTTTTCGCGCCTCGCTGAATGCGGCGCTTGCCGACAAGCGCGTCGAAACCGCCGCGATCGACACCATCAAGGCCGAGGATCTCGGCAAGTTCCCCGATTCCAACCTGGCGGAATCGATGCAGCGCATTCCCGGCGTGGCGCTTCAGCGCGGTGACGGCGGCGAAGGCAAGAACATCTCGGTGCGCGGCCTCGGCGCCGACTTCACCCGCGTTCGCATCAACGGCATGGAAGCCGCCGCGCAGACCGGCGGTTCCGACATCTACGGCGCGGGCAACAACGGTCGCAGCTTCGACTTCAACGTCTTCCCGACCGAAATCTTCTCCGCCCTGACCGTGCGCAAGACGCCGTCCGCCGATGTCGAGGAAGGCTCGCTGGGCGCGACGGTGGACCTCAGCGCGCCCAAGCCGATGGACCAGAACAAGGACTTCGTGTTCTCCGCCACGGGCCGCGGCGTGTGGAACGAATTGTCCAAGAAAGTCGATCCGCGCGCGTCGGCGCTCGTGTCCAAGCAGTTCGGGGACAGCGGCTTCGGCATTCTCGGCTCGCTGGCCTATCAGCGCCGCCATACCCGCGAAGTCGGCTATTCGGCGGTGGATATTCTGTCCGCCAACCAGAACGGCATGTTCTGCTCGCCGCTGGGCTTCACCCCGCAGAACCCGGCGAACAGTGCCACGACCGGTGCCAGCGCAGCGAACTGCTCGACCGGCAATCCGCGCACCAGCGCCCCGGCGGCCTACCAGACCGTCTATGACGCCCGCCGCGACGACCTGCCGAACACCCCCGGCAGCGGCGCCTTCTTCCCGCGCATCCCGCGCTACCTGAACTCCGCGCAGACGCAGGAGCGCATCGGCGGCACGCTGACCCTGCAATACAAGCCCGACGACGATACCGACATCTCGCTGGACCTGCTCTATTCGCGCTTCAACGTGACCCGCGACGACAACTATATCGAGGCGATCTCGTTCGGCCGCTCGGCGTCGAACCAGGGCTATCCGATGATGTCGCTGAAGGACGTTCAGCTTTCCGATCTCGGCTCGGTGGAGTATGCGCTGCTCGACGGTGTGGACGTGCGCTCGGAAGGCCTGCACTCCAAGTATTCGACCACCTTCAAGCAGGCGAATCTCAATTTCATGCACCGGTTCAGCGACCGGTTGACCGTCGATGCCAAAGTCGGCCTCAATGAGTCGGTGTGGAAAGACAAGGTCCGCATGCAGTACTTCATGGATGCGCTGGATACCGACAACTTCTCGATCGACTATACCGGCGGCGGGCGCACCCCGGTACTGGGCTTCGGCTTCGACGTGTCCGATCCGAGCAACTTCCTCTACGGCCCGACGCCCGGTGCGGGCGTGGTCACCGGCGGTTTCAGCCTTCAGGGCAAGCCCGCCAGCAATACCACCAAGGGCATGCTCGGCGAGTTCAACGCGCATTACGAGTTCTCCGACGCCTTCAAGCTGCACTTCGGCGGCCAGTTCCGATCGAGCGAATTCCAGCAGCGCTTCACGACATACTACACCGCCGATACCCTGGTTCAGGCGCTGCCTGCGGGAACCTCGCTGGCCAGCCTGACCAGGCAGATCACCGGCGTGGACAGCCTCTGGGGCAAGGGCGCTCCGGCGAGTTGGGCGACGCTCGACTGGCAGAAGCTGGCCGATACCTACAACCTTTTCGACGCGCGCACCTGCACCGGCTGCGGCGAGACCAACCCCGGCGTGAAGGAGCAGCAGAGCAGCGCCTTCGTGATGGGCACGTTCGACTTCTCCGATGCGGTGGGCTTCGGCCTGCGCGGCGACGTGGGCGTTCGCTATATCCACACCTGGCAGCGCTCCTCGGGCTTCATCAACTTGTCCGATCCGACCTCGCCCACCGGCCTTACCGGGCAGTATCGCGCCGTCGCGCGCAGTTATGACGACTGGCTGCCTTCGGCGAACATCGTGATCGAGCCGGTGCAGAACCTGCTGCTGCGTCTTTCGGCGGCCAAGGTCCTGTCACGCCCGGCGCTGACCCAGCTGGTGCCGACGGTGGCGATCAATGCCGTCACCCGTTCGGGCTCGCTGGGCAATCCGCTGCTCGAACCGATCCGCGCCAATACCTTCGACGCGGCGGTGGAGTGGTACTTCCGCCCCGGCTCGCTGCTTTCTGCCGCGTTCTTCTACAAGGACATCAAGACGTACGTGCAGAGCGTGAACGCGCTGGTGCCGTTCAACACGCTGGGCTTGCCCAACGAACTGCTGACCGGCAGCAACACCACGCCGGACGAACTGTTCAACATCGCCACGCCCACCAATACGCCGGGCGGCCCGCTCAAGGGCATCGAACTCAACGCGCAGATCCCGTTCAACTTCACGTCCGGCTTCATAAGCCACTTCGGCGTGCTGGCGAACTACACCCACGTCATGTCGAAGATCAATTACTGCCTCTCCAGCGCGAACGGCGCCTGCACCGTTACCGTGAAGGACGATCTGGTGGGACTGTCGAAGGACACGGCTTCGGGAACGCTCTACTGGGAGAACGACAAGTTCTCGATCCGCGGCACGATCAACTATCGCGGTCCGTTCATTCGCGGCATTCCGGCCTCGCCCGGCAGCGATCTGGTGGGTAACCACGCGACCACCTTCGTCGATGCCTCGGCCTCGTACAACCTGACCGACAATGTGAAGCTGATCGTCGAGGGTACTAACCTCACCGACGAGCAGAACAGCCTCTACACCGACAGCCAGCGGCAGGACACGCTGTTCCAGACCCGTGTCGGCCGGACGATCTCGGCAGGTGTCAACGTGAAGTTCTGATCTTGCAAGGTACGGCGGGGCCCTCCCACGCCGGAACTGACGGCTCCCGGATCCTCCATCCGGGAGCCGCTTTTTCAGGCGCTTGCGAGAGCGGCGGCGAGCTTGCGATCGATCCGCACCAGCGAGCCGTGACGCGCGCCTTGCGGCAGGACGAGGCGGTCGCCGACGTCCTGCCAATGCACCATGTCGCGCGTCGTTTTCGCGCCCCATCGGCCGTCGCGGTAGACGTCGTAATAGCAGACCAGTTCCTCGCCGATCCGGGTGGTCATCGGACCTTCGACCCACGACGGGGTGAACGGCTCGCCCAGCGGTGCGAAGGGACCAAGCGGCCCTCGCGCGGAGGCGACGCGCAGCCATTTGCGCGGCGGTTCGAGGGTCTCGTCCTTCACCACCAGCCAGAGGCCGCCGTCCGGCGCATGGGCGAACGTGCCGTCGATCACGCTGAAGCCGGGGTCGTAGAGCACTTGCGGCGGGGCGAATGTCTCGAAATCGGCGGTGCTCGTGTACCAGAGGCGGTGGTTGTAGCTGCTTTCCGACGTACCCGCCGTTTCGGTGAAACGACCATCGACCGTGCTCGACCAGAAGATCACGGTGCGGCGCGTGGCCGGGTCGTAGATCGCCTCAGGCGCCCAGCAGTTGCGGGTTCCCGGCACCGAGGCCATGACCGGGATCGCGCGCTGGGGCGTCCAGTTCACAAAGTCGCGCGTGGTGGCGTGGCCGATGGTCACGCCCTCCCAGGCCGTGGTCCAGACGCAGTGCCACGGTGCGTTCGGCCCTTCGCCGCGCCAGAGGTAAGGATCGCGCAGCAGCTTCTTATCGCCGACTTGCGGCACGAGGAATGGCTTGCCGCTGCCGAGCATGCGGAAGGCGAAGCCGTCCTCGCTCACGGCCAGCTTCAACCCGTCTGCCTCGCCCTTGCCGGTGCTGAAATAGGCGAACAGCAGGGGGCCTTCCGGTTCGGAAGGTGCGATGCCCGTGGTGGCGCAGCCCGCCAGCGCCGTGGCGCCGAGGCAGAGCGCGCGGCGATCAAGCAACAGATTCATCATCGCGCCTCCCTCGGCGAGACAAGCCTGACATGGGTGAGGCTGTCGCGGTTCACGGTGATTACGCGGTCCTTCTCATGACAATTCGGCAATGCGTTTCGTTTCGATATGTGGAAATCAATTCCTTAATATGATTGACCGGCCAGTCTGTGCAAGCCATCAATGCGCTGGCGGATGAGAGGAGTAGCGACGGTGCGGATATCCCGGCAACAGGCAAAAGGGACGTTGGCGGCGATGGCCCTTGCCAGCTTTGCGGTTCCGATTGGCGGCGCGGCTGCGGAAACGGGCAGGGCGGCTACCGAGCTTCGTTCGCAAGTTTCCATCTCGGCATCCGCGACCGGCCCGACGATCGATCCGAACATCTATGGACAGTTCGTCGAGCATCTCGGGCGCGGCGTCTACGAGGGAATCTGGGTCGGTCCCGATGCCGCGATCCCCAATGTGCGGGGTATCCGATCGGATGTCGTCGCGGCGCTGCGCCGCATCAAGGTGCCGGTCGTGCGCTGGCCGGGCGGGTGTTTCGCGGACGGCTATCACTGGCGCGACGGCATCGGCCCGGCCGAGAAGCGCCCGCGCGGTCTCAATGCGGCCTGGGGCAAAACCCCCGAGACCAATGCTTTCGGCACGCACGAATTCATGGACTTTCTCGGCCAGATCGAGGCCAAGCCGTTCGTTTCGGTGAATCTGGGTAGCGGCAGCGTGCGGGAAGCGGACGACTGGCTGCGCTACATGACTGCTCCGCAAGACAGCGCTCCGGGGCAGGAGCGGGCGGCCAATGGCCGCGCCTTGCCCTGGGAAGTGCCCTTCATCGGGGTGGGCAACGAAAGCTGGGGCTGCGGCGGCAACATGACTGCTGACACCTATGCAGCGGCCTTCCGGCACTATGCTGCTTTCCTGCGCACTTATTCCGGAGAGCGCGCCAGGCTCATTGCGGTGGGGGCAGACACCGACGATTACGCGTGGACGGATCGTGTGATGGCGCAGGCCATGGTGTGGCGCCCGCAGCCCACCCCTCTCGCGCTGACCACGGACAAGCCGCTGATGTGGGGGCTGTCGCTGCACTTCTATACGTTCGCGGGCAACGACTGGCACGCAAAGGGGCGGAATGTCGGTTTCGATGAAGCCGGCTGGGCGGCGGCTCTCGCCCGCGCTGACCTGACCGACGAGATCATCCGCCGCCATTCCGAGATCATGGACCGATACGATCCGGGCAAGCGCGTCGCGCTCGCGGTGGATGAGTGGGGCGGCTGGTTCGAAAGCGAAAAGGATGCGCCTTCGCAGCTCTATCTGGAAAGCACCCTGCGCGATGCACTGGTCGCGGCGAAAAGTCTCAATATCTTCCAACGCCATGCCGACCGGGTGAGAATGGCCAATCTGGCGCAGATGGTGAACGTCATCCAGTCGCTGGTGTTGACGCGCGGTGCCGAGATGGTCGTCACCCCGACCTATCATGTTTTCGACATGTACAAGGTGCATCAGGGAGCGCAGGCATTGCCTGCCAGGGTCGAGACGCCGGATTACGTTCAGGGCGATGTTTGCCTGCCCGGCATCGACCTGTCGGCTTCCCGCGATGCGAGCGGCAAAGTGCACGTTACGATCGCCAATCTCGATCCGGCCCGGCCGAACCGGGTGACCGTCCACCTGGACGGTGGCCATTGGCGCGGGGCCACTGCGCAAGTGCTCACTGCCGATCGCATCGATACCCGCGTCACGTTCGACAAGCGCGATCCCTTCCTGCCGCGTCCATTGCCGGTGCGCCTGTCCGGCAGAGACGTGGAACTGGTTCTGCCGTCGAAGTCGGTGACCGTGCTCGAAGTCGAGTGAAATGCCCAAAACGCCTATCAAGCGGAGAGATGAAATGAAGGCTAAGGTTGTCGGACTGGTCGCAGCTGGCCTCACCGCATTGTGTGCTGCGGCCGGGCCAGGCACCGCACAGCCCGGCGGGGCCGGCTCCGGAAAGCAGCTTGAGATCGTACCGAGCCTTGCCGCCCGGAAGGCATTGCCGGTTCCGTCCGATCGCGCTCTCACCGCTTACCTTCTGGTCTATTTCAAGGACGAGACGCATTCGCTGCATATCGCCGTCTCGCGGGACGGTTACTCCTTCACGGACGTGAATGGCGGCAACCCGGTGCTGAAGGGGGGAGACATCGCCGAGCAGAAGGGCATTCGCGACCCGCATATCGTGCGCGGTCCGGATGGTGCCTTCTATCTCAGCATGACCGATCTCCACATCTACGCCCAGCGCGAGGGCCTGCGAAAGACGGAGTGGGAGCGGTCGAAGGAGGGCTATGGCTGGGGCAATAACCGCTCGCTGATCTTCATGAAGTCCCGCGATCTCATCCACTGGACGCACGCTATCGTCCATGTCGACAAGCTCTTCCCCGAAACCGCCAACCTGAGCGCGGCCTGGGCGCCGGAAACGATCTACGATCCGAAAACCCGCAAGATGATGGTTTACTACACAACCCGCGATGGCGCGGGCACGGAGCACATGGTTTACTCCTACGCCGACGATGCCTTCACGACGCTAACCCAGTCGCCGCGGCCACTGTTCACCTATCCGAAGCCGAACGTCGGTTCGATCGACGGCGATATCACCCGGATCGGAGGTAAGTTCCACCTGTTCTATGTCGCGCACGAGCGACCCGGTCATCTTAAACAGGCGGTTTCGGACAGGATCGACGGGGGATACAAGTTCGATCCCACGCCCATTGATCCGGAGACGGTGGGAACCGAAGCACCCAACCTCTGGCGCCGCTCGGGCACGAATACATATGTGCTGATGTATGACGTATTCGGCGCCAAGCCCAACAATATGGGGTTTTCCGAGACGACGGATTTCAAACACTTCCGCAACCTCGGTCGATTTAACGAGGCCGGCTCTCCGATGAAGGCAACCAATTTCGCGGGTCCGAAGCATGGCGCAGTGATGCCGATCACGACAAGTGAAGCGGATCGCCTTGAGGCGTATTTTCGGGATAAATGATAATTACTCCGCCAACTTACCCGCGCAGGCCGGCACCGTTGCCACCAATCAGTTTTGCTGGGGCCGCGGGGCGCCATAGATTTCTTGGCAACGCGCTTTGATAACCACCTTGACCTCCAGAGCGATCGCCGCGATATTACGGGGACAAAATAGCGGGGGTTAGCCTCGCCAGGCATACAAGCGTAGATTACGCTGCGGGGCCGTAGAATGGGAAGGGGATCCTATGTCTGCGGGCGACGAACTTTCGTCCTGCATCGAATGGCAGTTCGCCGAATGCGGTGAGCTTGACGCCCGGCTTCGAGCGGCAAGCGATGCGGGGTTCACGTCGGCTGAATTTCATCTTTGGCGAGACAAGCCAGTCGATGCGCTGGCGGAGGCTCTGGCTGAAACCGGCATGCGGCTGACCAGTATCTGCGTCGATCCGCGTAAATCGATTGTTGATCCCAATGAGCGATCTGCGATGGTTGCTGCGGTTCGTGAAATGATCGCGGCAGCACGGAAGCTGGGTAAGCCAAATCTGATCGTCGCTTCCGGGTTTCGCGTGGAGGGTCTGAGCGAGGAAGCGGATTTCGCCAATGCCGTGACTGCTCTGCGAGCGGTGGCCGACGCGGCAGAAGAAGCAGGGGTGACACTTCTGCTCGAACCGTTGAACACCCGGTTGTTTGCAAGCATGTATTTGGTGAGCACGAAGATCGGGCTCGATTTGGTCGAAGCCGTTGACAGTCCCAATTTGCGCTTACTGTTCGATGTCTGGCACAGCGCGGTCATGGGCGAAGATATCGTTGACGTTCTAGATGGTCGAATCCACTTGGTGGGACACGTTCAGGTCGCCGATCTAGAGGATCGCCACGAACCCGGTACAGGTAGCCTCAACTGGGAATACATCATGTATGCATTGCGTCGATTAGGGCATTCCGGCGCAATAGGATTGGATTACATCCCGTCGCCACCGATGGAACAGTCACTTGCGTTGTCGAGGCAAAAGATTTGCCAATAAACGAAATGACTTTGCCCGTGCAGTAACAGGTAAGACGGCGCACCCCTGGTCGGACAAGGATATTCTTTCGTCCAGTGCGTGTTCGATGATTGGATACCAGATATGAAATCTGAAAATATTGCGATCAGTCTCGATTTAATTAACCGCCATTATCAGGAGCCCAATCGTAACCGTTATGAAAGCCGGTACTTTTGGGAGGAACTCTACAGCCTCGTGGCAGCATCCGGTTTTTCCTCGATCGAAATGCCCTACGAACCCGTATGGCAGTTCGGGGGGCGGAGTGGTGTCCCATTCAACCGATATTGCATCAACACAAAATATGGTGATGTGGCCACGTATAGAACATTGTTGAAGGAACGCGGCATCGATCGCGTTAGCGGCATAACATTCGATTCCAATCTGTTCATGCGCAATGCAAATCTGGATTTTTATTTTGGCGCAACCGGCCACTTCGCAAGGGAAGCGCTTGGTTATGCCGCCGAAATTGGTGCCAGCTATTTTGCCATCAGTCCGTCCCCGTTCTATGGGCGCATGGCGCAGTACCATCCTGATCTCCAGAACGTCATGGAGGACTTTACCGCACGTACCGTCAAGCTTTTGAGCGAGCTGGCCGAAATTGCAGCGGGATCGGGCGTCGAACTTGTGCTTCGGAACGAGTATTGGAGCTTATTCGGTCCGCAAAAGATAGTTTCCTTGCTGGAGGCTCTCGACGGCAAAGCGAAAATGGATGTGGATTCAGCGAATCTATTTATTGCGGGTGTTTCAGCTGAGGCGTTCATTAAGAACAATATCCGCCAAATTGGCTGCGTTCATTTGACGGATACAAACTTCACTGACGGAAACAACATCTGGAAAACGGCAAATCCCGAGTTTCCAGAAGGCCGAGCCACTCAGGTCTTCCGGGATCCAGGCACGGGATCGGTGAATCTAGAGAGTATAACTACTCTTCTACGGGATGAATTGGATTATCGCGGACCGATCACCTGCAGCGCGCGTCAGACGAGAGATCCGTTTCGTGCGCTCACCCGTACTCGCGCCTTGCTCAACCAGCTTGAAAAATAAGACGAACGGAGCATCCGTCATGCGGAATATTCGATATGCCAATATGTGCCACTGGAAATCAATTCCTTACAGAAAAATAGACAATTTTCGGGATTTTTATTACGAAGATAGGTCTAATATCGCATATTACTCAGATTGGGATAATATTCTCAAATATCAATCGGCTTTGGGTTTTGAGGGTATCGAAGTTGCCCCATGGGATTTGGCAGATATTTTGCCATTATTCGGCTCACCGGAAAAATTTGCAGAATTTGCGAAAGAGCGCGGCGTCGAAGTAATCGGAATGTTTCACGGTGCGCACGCCTCTCATGCGGCCGACCATTTTGATGAAGCCGTCAGTGCTGGACGCGAGGCTGTTGATACCATCGTCAAGTTCGGCGGCACGTACATGAACACCTGCCCTACTCAGAACTACTATGGTGTGGGGCCTTTGACGCGAGACGAGGTTCGGCAATGCGCTAAGGTCATGAACGAAATTGGTAAATATGCGACCGATAACGGCGTAAAAATTGGCCTCCACAACGAGTTTTTCTGTGCAATAAACTTCGATAATCATCGTGAGTTGATCGAATCTACCGATCCTAATCTGGTTCATTATTGCGTAGATACCGCTCAGATAGCGATCATGGGTGAAGATATTTTAAAATTCTATCATGATTATCACGACAGAATTAGTACATTCCACTTAAAAGACACTGCTTCTCAAAACCTGCCCGATGCAGTTCGCTACTCCCAGGACCCTGAAATCACGGATGATGGCACACGCTGGTTCTGGGAGCCGGGGCAAGGTAACCTCGACTTCAAGGGACTTTATCGCTTGCTCAAGCAGTATGAGTTCAAGGGTTGGATTTCAGTTGAGTATGACGGATCGCCAGATTTACTGGCTTCCATGGCGATGACCCGTTACTTTCTCGACAACGAACTGCGGCCGATTTACGACTGAATGGGGCCAGTATCGGCATCCTGGCTCTGTCTGGGCGTTAAGCGGAATCGCTCAGCGCTCAGCCCGTCCATTCCCTCTGGTTCGCCTTTCTCTGGCGGCTGGATTGCAGGAGTGATTATGGCGGAGGGCCAATTAGCTCTGTGAGCACGAAGCATAGCACGTTGTTGAGGCATCGGATTGGTGCCGGTTCCAAGAAGGTAACGCCAGAAAAGTGACTGGGCACGCATTTGGCGGACGTTCGGAATTCCGCACGGTCCGGTTGCCGCAAGATCACATGCTTAGAATATAATAATTTCTGTGGGGGTTCTGTGATGCGTTCCAATGTGCGAATTCGTCATCTAGTCAAGTTGATTGGTGTAGCGGTGTTTTCAACTGTGCTTGCGCTATTCTTCTTGTTTGTCGGTTTCATGAAGGCGTTTGCTCCGTTGACGGAGTTGGCTCGGCACCGAGCCTGGACGGTCCATTTACCGGTTCTGGTTGGCCGAGGAGTTGGTTGGACTGAAATAATTTGCGCTCTTTTGTTATTATTTGGGATGTTCTGCCCATCTATTGGAATTGCAGGCGCATTGGCGCTGTTGCTCAATCAAGTTGGAGCAGGGGTAGTGCATGCGTGGGTGGGAGAGTTTCAATCGCTGCCGCAAAATGGCCTTATAGTCTTTATTTGCGGTGTCGTTTGCTATCTTCAATTCCGCCGAATTGATCGAGGAAGTGTCGCGTCTTGAGCGGGGCAAGGCCATGCATATTTAAGGACGCGATTCACTCTGGCGGTGGAAAGCACGGCCAGCGGCGAACGTGCGGAGCGAACCGATTTTCCGGTGGGGATGTATGGTAGGTTCCGGCCATTCCACAATGGAAATGCCGCGGGGGTCATTTCCATTGTGGAGACATCAGGATCCCGGCGTGTAGCGCAGACCTGCACCATAGAAGCGAACGATGCCTGGGCCGTCGACCTGAACGCAAAGCTGGAACCCTGCGCTTGTTTCGATTGCCGGTACGACAGCGAGATCCGTTCTTCGCCGGTCGCACGAGGGGTAGAACTCCCGCCATTGTTCCGGGGGAGAGTATGGGACTGGGGTACCGTCCAGTGCGATGTTGGGTTCGCAGACATGTTGCCGGTGCATGCCCCCGTGATGCACGCAAACCCAACTGATGGCCGCACCGTCACTGGTTTCCCAAAGCAAAGACACCTGGTCCACCACGCCGCCCGCAGGCAACTGAAACGGAAAGTGGAACCACACCTTTCGATCGGGCCTTACGCGGAAGCTGGAGGAAAAGCCGCGATGAAAGCCGCTTGCAACGGACCAGTCCTTGCCATCGACAACATCCAGCCACTCGGGACCGATTTCCTGTACCTGAACGGCGGCAGGTGCCAGCCAGATTTCCTGAAAGTTCATCGCTATCCGTTCTCCCGAACTACTGCGCCTTCAAAAATCCATTGGCCTGAAGCCAGATCATGAAACTACCGGTCCACCCCAAACTGGTCGTGTCCGGTCTGCCCAATCCAAAACCGTGCCCGCCGTTTTGATAGAGGTGAAACTCCACAGGACGTCCCGCTTGCATCCACGCATCGACCAGACCGGAACCTTGACTGGCGAAGAAGTGATCGTCCGCGGCAAGCACCGCGAACATGGGCGGCGCGTCTTTGGGGACCGCTTTCGACGTGAGGCGGCCGTAAATCGGAGCTATGAACGCGGGCCGCTCGCCCGGCTTGGCTTCGAGCGCCGTCGTCAACGTGGTGAATGCACCCGCGGAAAAGCCCATCATTCCGATCCGGGCGGGGTCGATGCCCCAATCCTTTGCACGTGATCGGACGAGTGCCAAAGCGGCCAGGCCATCGTCTCGCGCGAAAGCCGGTGTATCCGAAGGGGGGCGCAATGAAGAGGGTTTGCCGCTACGGCCGGCCACCATTTCGCGGGTGAAGACATCGAAATCGCCGGGGGTCGGCACCAGCCGGTATTTGAGCACGAATGCGGCAATGCCATGTTCGGAAAGCCAACGCGCCACTGCGAAGCCTTCGGTCTCGATCGCCAGTCCCAGAAAGCCGCCGCCGGGAGCCACGATGACGGCCGTGCCGGTCGCTTTGTCCGGAGCTGGCAGGAACGGCATGAGAGTGGCGGCAGAAACGTTACGCACGTTGATATCGCCGTTCATGCGGAACCAGCCCTCTTCGGGAACGTCCGGTGCTTGTGGGCCGGTGCCGAGCGGGATGGCATCTTTCTGCTCTGGAGGCGTCATCCTCTCGAATTTGAACGTCGGCGTTGCGATGGCCGGACTATTGGTCTGTGCCGTGACTGGCGCATGGATGCTTCCCAGCAGGAAAGCGTAGCTCAGCGTGAGGCTCAAGGCCTTCAATTTCATATCCTTCCCCCATCTGTTATGCGGCGCCTCTGATTGACGGTTCTTCAGCCGCGTCTTCGTCACGCGGCGAGTTGCAGTTCGCGCCGGGTCTTCGTGGTCGGGACGAACGGCAGATAGGATACGCGCATGCGAACGGCGATTTCTACCTCATGTCCGCCCTGCGCGAGCCCGCCTGCACGAAGGACCGTCACCTTGGCTTTCTCGCCGAAGTTCCAGCGATCGTCGTACACCGTCTCCATTTCGTCCAGCGTCCATGAGCGACCTCGCACCGAGAAGCGCACATCTTCGCGTTTGACCTGCTCGCCGTCGATGGCGATCGTGATGTCCTCGATCATCGAAAGACCAAGACCGCGATAATAGGGCAGGCGGGCGAGCAATGAGAAACCGGTCGTCTCGCCGTTCTCGACGACATTCTCGAAGCCCTCGTCGCACAGCATCATCTTGTCGAACATCTTTGCTCTCCTCAGGCTGCCAGAGCGGCGGGGTTGGGTTCGCCGAGCAGGCCCCTGAGCATTTCCTGCTGGCGGCGCACCTGTTCCACGGAATCGACTTCGTGGGCGTCTTCGATCCAGCGGTTCCCTTCGTACTCCGAGCAGATGTAACCCTTGTAGCCGCCCTGCTTGAGAACCCGGACGATCTCGTCGTAAGGAATGGAGGGTTCCACCAGATTCTCGTCCATCTGGTAGAACTTGCCGTGGACGTTGTGGATGCGGTGCATGTAGTCCAGCATCCGCTTGGGTTCGAAAGCGGCGTTGTGCCGCAGCGTCTCGGCCATGCCCGATGCAGGTCCTTCGCCGCCCATCTCGCGCACGTTCAGGATCACGTATTCCGAAAGGACGCGGTCCTCGTAGGCCTTCTCGATGTAGTCGGCGATGTTGCGCGGCACGCCGTTGCGGATGAAGCGTTCCTTCCAGACCGGCGGGAACTTGAACAGGAACATGCCCATGTCCGGCAGGAAGCCGAGCGCGTCGGAGCCCGATTTCTCGAAAGCCTCGGCATGGCGGATGATCCACGGATGGTCGAAGTGCAGCGGTGCGTGAACTTCGATCAGGATCTTGATGTTCTTTTCCTCGGCGTAGGGGGCTGCCGCGACGAGCACTTCGGGCGCGACGGAGACGAGCGCGCGAATGTACTTCATGCCGAGACGGGCGCCGAAGTCGATGTCCTTCTTCACGCTGGCGACTTGCTCCTCGAAAGGCATCGGGCGGCCCTTGTAGCGCTTGTAGTCGAGCATGAAATCGTGGCTGACCGCCGTGGCGCCGTATTTCTTGATCAGCGCGTGCCATTCCTCGATCCGCGCTTCATCGACGCTTGCTTCGGGCCAGCCCCAGAAGGTCTGCTCGCCGATGATCTCGATGCCCAGCGCGCCCATTTCGGCGCAAGTGCGGAAGCAGTCCTCAAGGGACATCTTGCCCTGGAACGTCTCATGCTGGAAGCTGTAGAGGCTGACGCCTCGCTTGATATCGCTGCTCATTGTTCACTCCGAAGGGAGAAGGCCCGCGCCACGAGGCGCAGACGTTTATGGGACGGCGGGAGAGCGTACCCGAACGACGGCAGACATGACGCCGCGTGCGGGTAGGCATGGTATTCGGCCCGCCGGAACAGACCTTCGTGCATCATTTTGTCGGGTAATCCCTGGCCTCCTCGGGAACAGGTAGGGTGACCTGACCGGTGGCTGCCCATTCGGTGCCGCGCAGAATGAGCGACTGCAGTCCCGCAAAATGGAGGGAGACCTCATCATGGCCGAGAGTCATCGAAAAGACGCGACCTTTGCCGTAATCCGCCGTCCAGACTTGCGGATGGTCGGCGTCCATCCCTTTCATGGCCTTCAGCTTTTCCGGCGTGTAGGCCGCCGCCGGGTACTTGTGTCCGGCGATCTTGGGGTCGTAGCTGGCGGAAGCATCGCGCGCGGTAGCCAGGACGTGGATTCTGGCGTCGGGATCCATTTTCATGTTCGTGTACATGTCGTCATTGTAGGTCCAGACGTATTCGCGCATGCCTGCGGTTATCGGGTGCGCGCGATCGACGATGTGGACCGGAAACGCTCCGGGCGGCGAGCGCCGGCTCGAACCGGGCTCCATGACCGCGCCCACGAGCTGCCGATATTCCGGCCAATTGGCGCCGAAGGTAAAGGATGAGTGATAGGCAACCAATCCGCCGCCCTGCTTCACGTAATCGAAGAGGGCCTGTTCGGCGGATTTCGACCAGCGATGTTCCTGCGGGTCCGCATAGTTCCACCGACTGGAGTAGTTCAGCAGGACAACATCGTAATTCTTGAGCGTGGCGAGATCGCCGTTGTCGAAATCTTCCGTGATGCGCACGTTGAACCGGCCGGTATCCTGCATCATGGTGCGCAGCATGTTGTTCACCCCGGTCCAGTCGTGCTCGTAGCTGTTCTGGCCGCTGATGATGAGGACTTTGAGCCGCTTCTCGGCCGGGTCGACAGGAATGCTCACGCGCTGCACGGTCTCGGGCGGGCGATACTTGACGTTGACGATGACTTGCGATGCAGCTGGCGCGGCACTTACAGCGAGTGCGATTACGGATCCAAGCAGTGCCCGTTTCATCTTCATTCTCCCGTTGTTTTTTGTAATGACGGCGTATCGATCTGCCTGGTCGCTCAGTGCCTCGCGTCGATTTCAGCCCGAATGCGGCCGTGCAGGCCGTCCATCGGCCAGAACAACATGACGGCGATCTGCAGGACCATGATGCCGATCGGCCAGCCGTAATAGGACCAGCGGATCGCCGCGCGGGCGACATCGGTGACGTTCTTGGGGTCGTAGCCGGCGCTGCCCAGCACATAGGCGATGATCGCCGTGCCGAGGGCCATGCCGATCTTCGTGGAAAGGCTTATGCCCGAGGACAGCAGGCCCTCGTTGCGGGTGCCGGTGCGCCATTCGTGATAGTCCACCGCATCGGCCGCCATGGTGAAGATCGCGGTCATGGTCAGGCTTATGAGGATCGCTGCGACCAGGAAGAGGGCGAGAAACAGGACGTGCTGTCCCTCCAGCGCGGGAAGCGCGATATGGATCGCGATCCCCGCCAGCAGCGCGCCGATGCAGCCCTTGCGGATGCCGGTGCGCTTGAAAACGAACGGCGCGATGAAGGCGCTCAGCAGCAGCGTACCGGAAACGGCAGGCAGCAGGATGCCGATCATCCAGGGCGCTTTCATCACTTCGATGGCAAAGAACGCCGTGACGGAAATCACGCAGCCGAAGCGCAGGAAGTTCAGCGTGCAGAACAGGAAGGTTACCAGCCAGGCCCGGTTGCGCACCATGGCGCGGATCTGGGGCCAGATTGCGGTGCCACGCGGCACTTCGTCATGATGCCGCTCCTTGCAGTTGAAAAAGAGGTTCAGGAGAGCGGCCAGCGTCAGGGCGGCAAAGATGCCGGCGGCCAGCGCGAAGCCCAGTCGCTCGTTGCCGCCGCCGAGCAGGCCGACCAGCGGCATCGTGGCCGCGGTGGCAAGGATGACGGAGATGGATGTGCCGATCGCACGGGCGCTGCCAAGCTGCATGCGATCGCCATGATGTCGCGTCATCATCGGCATCAGCGCCGAGAACGGTACGGCAAGGAACGAGTAGAGAATACCCAGCAGCGAGAACGTGACATAGGCATAGGCCAGCCTTGCGCCGACTGAACCGTCGATGGTGGTGAATGTCAGGACCAGCAGGATGGAAAAGGGCAGGGCGGTGAAAAGGAAATAGGGGCGTGTCCGCCCCCAGCGACTGCGGGTGCGGTCCACCAGCAGGCCCACGCCCAGGTCCACGCCGGCGTCGAACAGGCGAGATAGCAGGAACAGCGTACCGACCGCCGCAGCCGGCAAGAATGCGACATTGACGTAGAAATAGAGCAGGAAGGCACCCACCACGTTCCAGCTCAGGCCGCAAGCGAAGTCGCCCAATCCATAGCTGACCTTCTCAAGCGAACGCAGCCGATCGCCTGAAGCACTTGCCGTTGGCAAAGTGCTCTCGGGAATGGCATCGGCAGTCGCGGTTGCTGTCGTCATAAGGCATCCTCACCGATATGTGCAGGCTACTTGCATGGAGACTGTCGGATCCCGCCGCACTCGGCCTTCGCGGCTCTTTCCGGTCGGGACAAGGCAGGGCGCGGACGTCAAAGCCCGGTGGCGGCGCGAACTTTTGCAATCGATTTCTCGGCCGGAAGGGTGGGCAGGTACTCCAGCCCGATCGCGCCTTCATAGCCGAGCTTGCGCAGCTTGCCGACCGTCTCGGCCCAATCGATGGTTCCGCTGCCGGGTTCGTTGCGCCCGGGATTGTCCGCGAACTGCACATGGCGGACCAGATGAATGCGGCCTTTCAGCACGTCTTCCATGTCCTCACCCATGACGGTGGAGTGGAAAACGTCGTAGAGCAGGCGCAGGTTCGGGCTGTTCACGTCCTCGATGATGTCCAGTGCCAGTTTGGTGCTGGACAGGAACATGCCGGGATGGGTGACGACTGTGTTGAGCGGTTCCAGCACCAGGACGACACCCGCCTCTTCCGCGAGCGCGGCGGCGCGCTTCAAGGCCTTGACGGCCTCGGCGCGCTGCTCGCCAAGGTCGACGCCCTCGCGGGTGAAGCCGGATGCGACGACGAGCGGTGGGTTGCCCAGCATCTTCGCGGTTTCGAGCGTGGCCTTGACGGCGTCGATGAATTCCTCATGTTGCGCCGGATCCACCAGGCTGCGGCGGGGTTCGACGCAGAAGCTGGTCAGGGTGAGGCCCGTTTCGTCGAGAGCGGCCTTGATCTCCTCGATCGGCTTGTCGTTCCAGAGGTGGAATTCGACGCCGCCGAGACCTGCCTTCTTGGCGGCACGGACGCGATCGGCGAAATCGGGCGCTTCTTCCTTGAAAAGCCATTCGATGCAGGCTGACAGGAACATCTTCTTCTCCAATGCAAAGCGCCTTGCAGGGATGAAGGCTGGGCACGGTGCTCGGGAGAGGGCGGTTCCGCCGGCCTAGCCGGAACCGCCCGTTGGGAATTGGTTGGTCAGGTGTCTCCGATCAGAAGCGCATCGTTCCGCGAATGCCGTAAGTGCGCGGTGTGCCGTAAACGTAGTTGATCAGCAATTGCCCGCCCGCATTGACGTATCCGGCGAAGGCATAGGGCCGATAGTCCTCGATGTTGCGGACATAGGCCTGGACGCTGAACTTGTTGCCCGGAAGGGCCCAGTCCAGGCTGAAATCGGTCTGCGTGAAGGCCTCCTGATGTTCCGCTCGCTGGTTGCCGGGTTGCAGGTAGTAATCCGACTTGAAGCGGCTGAACAGGCTGGCGGTGATCTTGTGATCGCCGATATGGAAATCGTGATCGTAACCCAGCGCGATCGTCCACTTCGGCGACTGCACCGGACGGTTGCCGCTGAGATCGAAGGGCTGCAATCCCGGCGTATTGGGATCGCTGTCCGTCAGGGTGCCGCTGAGGCCGAGAAGGTTGGCCTGGAACCTGGTCAGCTTGGCGTTGAGGTAGTTGGCGGTGAGCGTGAAGCGGTCGTTGGGCGAGAGCAGGATAGTGGTATCCGTCTCGATTCCCCAAACCCGCGAGGCACCGGCGTTGACGACTTCGGCACCGACATTGGTGTCGAGGAAGATCGGGATCTGCTGATCCTTGTAGTCGTAGTAGAAGGCCGCCGCGTTGAACTGGATCGTCCGGTCGAGGAAGCTGTTCTTCGTGCCGATTTCGTAGGAGGTCAGCTTTTCGGCGCCGAATGTACCCACATTGTCGAAACCGCCCGCCTTGTAGCCGGTGCTGACCTTGCCGTAGATCAGGTGGTCAGTGGCCGGGGTATAGTCGAAGCCCAGTGTCCAGGTGAACTGGCCGTCATCCAGCGGCGTGGGATTGAAGGCCACCCGTCCCGGACGCGTGGTGTCGTCCTGGGCAGGGGGCGTGGGGCCGCGGCCGAACTGCGGGCCATAGTTGATGAAGAGGGCGTTCTTCTTGTCCTTGGTGTAGCGCACGCCCCCGGTGACGGTCAGTTTGTCTTCCACCAGCGGAACGGTAACTTGCGCAAAGCCGGCCAGCGACTTGTTCTTCACGTAAGGGCGATAGAAGTAGTTCAGATAACTGCCGCCCGCCGCCAGTGGCAGGAACAGGCCTTGCGCCATGTACTGGTCTTCGTGGAAGTAGAAGGCCCCGACCTGATAGATGACCCCGCCCTTGTCGCCGCCGGACAGGCGGAGTTCGTGGCTCTGGGTCTTCGAGTTCTTCTCGTAGTTCTGGATGAAAACGGTAGGAACGAAGCCGTTCAGCGGCTGGCTCACGTCGGACTGCACGTTGCGGTAGCCGCCGATATAGCTCAGGGTCCCGATCGAGCCGACATCCACGTCCAGGCGGCCGCGCACGGCATATTGCTTGATCCGGGTGAAGCCCAGGTCGCCCAGCGGGAAGGACTTCTTCGGCGGATCGAACCGCAAGTTGCGGGGAACGCCTCCGTTTTCGAACTGCGGCGTGGACGGGATGGCGTCGACAATGCCGGAGGCATAGGCGGGGTTGGTGAGGACGCCGTTGACGGCGATGACCTGACCGTATTGTGCGACGCCTGTGGTATCGACATCGACGTACTCACCGGCCAGATAGGCGCGAACGCCTTCCACGGGTTCGGCGTAGATGGAGAGACGGGCGGCATCGGTATTGCCGGCGCTGCCGCGCCCGGCCGGGGCGTTGTTGAAATAACCGTCATGCTCGGTGTGCATGCCGCTGGCGCGGATGGCCACTTTGTCGCCGAGCGGAATGTTGATGGCCGCTTCGCCGGTGATGGCCTTGAAATTACCGTAGCCTCCCGTGGCATAGCCGGAGAATTCACCCAGACGCGGCTTCGCGGCAACGATGTTGAGCGCGCCCGCCGTGGCATTGCGGCCATAGAGCGTACCCTGCGGCCCGCGCAGCACTTCGATGCGTTCCAGGTCGAAGAAAGTGGCGTTGAGAGCGATCGGTCGATTGATGTATTCGCCGTCGATGTTGATCGTCAGGGCCGGGTCGGCCGTTTCGCCGTGGTCCTGGCTGGAAATACCGCGCACGGTGATCTTGGTATATTGGGTATCGTTGGTGATTCCAAGATCAGGCGCCAGTCGAGCCAGGCCGTTGACGTCGCTTACACCGGCTTTCAACACGGTTTCACTGTCGAAAGCGCGCATTGCGATCGGCGTATCCTGGATGTTGGTGGCACGCTTCTGAGCCGTGACGATGATTTCGCCAATGCCGATTGACTGTTCTCGGGTGGGTGCATCTTCCTGTGCTTTTGCTGATGTCGGCACAGTCAGGGCCGCTGCAGTGCCCACCATAAGGAACGACGCATATCGCGATACAGTCATAGATCCTCCCCTTCAGCCTCGCTTGATGCCGGTCTGAATTACAATCCTTGTTTTAATTAGGGATGGGGTAGTCGTCAAGTTTCACGTCTTTGACTAATATCGTTGTAAATCAGCTATATAAATTTGAATGATGGTTTTCTTTCAGGCCGATTTCGGGGCCTCATGAAGCCATGCGAATCACATTCGTGTCGTGTCTGGAGGGGCGCTCACGATCCCGACGCGTAGCCCGATGAATAAAGAAGCGACCCGGCTATCGTCGGGCCGCTTCCAAAGAAAAACTTCCGTGCGGGAGAATGGTCTGGAAGGGGCCGCTAACCGGTCCTGACGACGGAGACGCATTGCTCGATCGTCCCGAAGGGGTTCCAGCCCGCCGCTGTGCGGCCTTCCATGCGGATGGTATCACCGCAAGCCATGAAGGGCGTTGTGGGCTTGCCGTCGCGGATGATTTCGATGGCGCG
>JAGHZR010000023.1 GCA_017745295.1 Novosphingobium sp. | reverse complement strand
GGCCATGCCTTCGCCGATACCGTGTTCGGCGGCAAGCCGACGACGGTGGACTATGGCTGCATTCCCTCGGCGGTGTTCAGCCATCCGCCGATCGGCGCGGTGGGCCTGACCGAAGCGCAGGCGCGCCAGCAATACGGCGAGGTGCAGATCTACACGAGCGACTTCCGGCCGATGAAGAACGTCGTCGCCCACCGCAACGAGCGTTCGCTCTACAAGATGGTCTGCGACGGGCACACTGGCCGCGTGCTGGGCCTGCACATGATCGGGCCGGAAGCCCCGGAAATCATCCAGGCCGCCGCCATTGCGGTGAAGGCGGGTCTGACCAAGGCCGATTTCGACGCGACCGTCGCCGTGCATCCGACGATGTCGGAAGAGCTTGTGCTGATGAAATAAGGCTGCGCGGCCTGGCAATCATCCGGCGCCGTGACCGTTCATGCGGTCGCGGCGCCTTTTATATGGCGCGATGATTGCGCGGAGGCGATCTAACGCGGCTCGAACACATCGGCGGGGCGGAATCGGTGCGAACCTGCCACTTTTGTCATTTAACCGATCAATTAAATCTATTGACCTTGCCCCTTGGAACTGCCTAGCAGAGGCAATAATTCGTGCCGTCAAGGTCACTTTCCAAGGGAACCCGGATGTCCGCCAATATCGCTGAAATGGAGAAGCGCCGCGCCGCCGCCAAGCTGGGTGGTGGTGAGAAGCGCATTGCCGCGCAGCACGCCAAGGGCAAGCTGACCGCCCGCGAGCGGCTCGACATCCTGCTCGACGAAGACAGCTTCGAGGAATTCGACCTCTACGTCGAGCATGACTGCACCGACTTCGGCATGGAAAGCCAGCGCATCCCCGGCGACGGTGTCGTCACGGGGTCCGGCACCATCAACGGCCGTCTGGTCTTCGTGTTCAGCCAGGACTTCACCGTGTTCGGCGGTTCGCTCTCGCACCGTCACGCGCAGAAGATCTGCAAGCTGATGGACAACGCGATGAAGGTCGGCGCACCGGTGATCGGCCTCAACGACTCTGGCGGCGCGCGCATTCAGGAAGGCGTGGCTTCGCTTGGCGGCTATGCCGAAGTGTTCCAGCGCAACGTGCTCGCATCGGGCGTGGTGCCGCAGCTTTCGCTGATCATGGGTCCCTGTGCGGGCGGCGCGGTCTACTCTCCCGCCATGACGGACTTCATCTTCATGGTGAAGGACAGCTCCTACATGTTCGTCACCGGGCCGGACGTGGTGAAGACCGTCACCAACGAAGTCGTCACGCAGGAAGAACTGGGCGGCGCGATCACCCATTCCAGCAAGACCTCGGTGTCCGACCTTGCACTGGAGAACGATATCGAGGCGCTGCTGGCGGCGCGTGATTTCTTCGACTTCCTGCCGCTCAACAACCGCGAGGAAGTGCCCGAGCGTCCCTGCGCCGATCCGTGGGACCGTGCCGAGGAAAGCCTCGACACCGTGATCCCGCCTTCGGCCAACCAGCCTTACGACATGCATGAGGTGATCCGGAAGACGCTCGACGAGGGTGACTTCTTCGAGGTTCAGCCGCTGCATGCCGGCAACATCATCGTCGGTTTCGGCCGCATCGAGGGCAAGACCGTGGGCGTCGTCGCCAACCAGCCGATGGTGCTGGCGGGCGTGCTGGACATCAACTCGTCCAAGAAGGCCGCGCGTTTCGTGCGCTTCTGCGATGCCTTCAACATCCCGATCATCACTTTCGTGGACGTTCCGGGCTTCCTGCCGGGCACCGATCAGGAGCACAACGGCATCATCAAGCACGGCGCCAAGCTGCTGTTCGCCTATGCCGAGGCGACCGTGCCGAAGATCACGGTGATCACCCGCAAGGCCTATGGCGGCGCTTACGACGTTATGGCGTCCAAGCACCTGCGCGGCGATCTCAACTATGCCTGGCCGACCGCCGAAATCGCGGTGATGGGCGCCAAGGGCGCGGTGGAGATCATCTTCCGCGGCCTCTCGCCCGAAGGCATTGCCGAAAAGACCAAGGAATACGAAGACCGCTTCGCCAACCCCTTCGTTGCGGCGAGCCGGGGTTATATCGACGAGGTGATCTACCCGCACTCGACCCGCAAGCGCATCGCGCTGGGGCTGCGCAAGCTGCGGACCAAGAGCCTCGAAAACCCCTGGAAGAAGCACGACAACATTCCGCTGTGATGGCGCATGAGGATCGCGGGACACCTCCTTTTTGAGAGTTCCGCGATCTTCTTCAGGCCGCGAAAGACGGCACGCATCGAAACACCAGATTGGGAAGTCAGGTCATGGAAGACATCTACATCGTCAGCGGCGTGCGCACGGCAGTCGGCGATTTCGGCGGCTCGCTGAAGTCGTTCCTGCCATCCGATCTCGGCGGCAAGGTCGTGACCGAGGCGCTGGCCCGCGCGGGCGTTTCGTCGAATGACGTCGGCCATATCGTCATTGGTCAGGTCATGCCGACCAGCGCCAAGGACGAGATGCTCAGCCGCGTGATCGGCATCAATGCTGGCGTGCCGTTCGAAGTGCCTTCGCTGACGCTCAACCGCCTCTGCGGATCGGGCGTGCAGGCGATCGTTTCGGCCGCGCAGATGATGAAGCTGGGCGAGGCGGGGATCACCGTCGCGGGCGGCGCGGAATCGATGTCGAACGTGCCCTATCACGACCACGGCGTACGCTGGGGCAAGAAGATGGGCGCCAACACGCAGGAAGACGCGCTGACCGTCGGCCTGTCGGACGCCATCGGCGGCTACCACATGGGCATCACGGCCGAGAACGTGGCGGAGCGCCACTGCGTCAGCCGTGAGGACATGGACTCGCTCGCCGCGACCAGCCACCAGCGGGCCTCGCGCGCGATCGCCGAAGGTCGCTTCAAGGATCAGATCCTTCCCATCGAAGTGAAGACCCGCAAGGGCGTCACCGTCTTCGATACCGATGAACATGTCCGCGCCGACACCACTGTCGAGACGCTGGGCAGCATGAAGCCTGCCTTCAAGAAGGACGGCGCGGTCACTGCCGGGAATGCATCGGGCATCAACGACGGTGCTGCCGCCGTGGTGCTGGCCACCGCTTCGGAAGTCGAGAAGCGCGGCCTCACGCCGATGGCGAAGATCGTCGCCTGGGGCCATGCCGGTGTCGAGCCTGCCTATATGGGCGAAGGCCCGATCAAGGCGGTTCCGGTGGCCCTGAAGCGCGCGGGCCTTTCGCTCGACCAGATCGACGTGATCGAGAGCAACGAGGCGTTCGCCGCGCAGGCCGCTGCCGTTTCCAAGGTGCTGGGCTTCGATCCGGAGAAGGTGAACCCCAACGGTTCGGGCGTTTCGATCGGCCACCCGGTCGGCGCCACCGGCACGATGCTCGCCATCAAATGCATGTACGAGCTGAAACGCACCGGCGGGAAATACGGCCTCGTCACCATGTGCATCGGCGGCGGGCAGGGCATCGCTCTCGTGCTGGAGAACGTGGCGTGAAGCTGGGTCGTCTCAACCATATCGGCGTCGCCACGCCCGATCTCGACGCCTCGATCGCGCACTACCGCGATGTGATGGGTGCCACCGATATTACCGAGCCTTTCGTGCTCGAAAGCCAGCAGGTGCGCGTCTGCTTCGTCAATACGCCGGGCGAGAATGGCACGGCAGGTACGCAGATCGAGCTGCTCCAGCCTACTGCGGCGGATTCGGCCGTGGGCAAGTGGCTGGAGAAGAACCCGCTCGGGGGGCAGCACCACATCTGCTACGAAGTGCCGGACATTCACGCGGCCAAGGCCTGGTTCGAAGGCCTTGGCAAGCGCGTGCTGGGTGAGCCGCGCATCGGCGCGCACGGGACGCTGATCTTCTTCGTCCACCCCAAGGACATGGGCGGTCAGCTCACAGAGATCATGGAAACGCCGAAAGAGGCGCATTGAATAGAAGCCGTCGCCCGATCTCCACCGTCATCCTGAGCTTGTTTCAGGATCCATTTCGCCTCCGGGCGACGACGGCGAGAGGGCGAGGGATGGATGCTGAAACGAGTTCAGCATGACGAATTTGGTGAGGCAAGGCGATGACTGACAAACCGACCATCGAGACCTGGAAGGCAGCCGCCGACAAGGAGGTCAAGGGCAAGGACCTGACCTGGAACACGCCCGAGGGTATTGCGGTGAAGCCGCTCTACACTGCCGAGGACGTGACCCCGGATAAAGTGGGCGATCCCGGCCTTCCCGGCTTCGCGCCCTTCACACGCGGCGTGCGCGCCTCGATGTATGCCGGCCGTCCCTGGACCATCCGCCAGTACGCGGGCTTCTCCACTGCCGAGGAATCGAACGCTTTCTATCGCCGTAACCTTGCGGCAGGTCAGAAGGGCCTTTCGGTCGCCTTCGACCTTGCCACCCATCGCGGTTACGACAGCGACCATCCGCGCGTCGTGGGTGACGTAGGCAAGGCCGGCGTCGCCATCGATTCCGTCGAGGATATGAAGATCTTGTTCGACGGCATTCCGCTCGACAAGATGTCGGTCTCGATGACGATGAACGGCGCGGTGATCCCGATCCTGGCCTTCTTCATCGTGGCGGGCGAGGAGCAGGGCGTAGACCGCAAGCTGCTCGACGGGACCATCCAGAACGACATCCTCAAGGAGTTCATGGTCCGCAACACCTACATCTATCCGCCCGAGCCGAGCATGCGGATCATCTCGGACATCTTCGGCTACACCAGCCGCGAGATGCCGAAGTTCAACTCGATATCGATTTCCGGCTATCACATGCAGGAAGCCGGCGCGACACAGGTGCAGGAACTGGCCTTCACCATCGCGGACGGTGCGGAATACGTGAAGTACGGCGTGGCATCGGGCCTCGATATCGACAAGTTCGCTGGCCGCCTCTCGTTCTTCTTCGCCATCGGCATGAACTTCTTCATGGAGATCGCCAAGCTGCGCGCCGCGCGCGTGCTGTGGCACCGGGTGATGACGGAGCTTGGCGCCAAGGACGAGCGTTCGAAGATGCTGCGCACCCACTGCCAGACTTCGGGTGTTTCGCTGCAGGAGCAGGACCCCTACAACAACGTCATCCGCACCACGATCGAGGCGATGGCCTCGATGCTGGGCGGCACCCAGTCGCTGCACACCAACGCACTGGATGAGGCGATCGCGCTGCCGACCGACTTCTCGGCCCGCATCGCCCGCAACACGCAGATCATCATCCAGGAAGAGACGGGCATGTGCAATGTCGTCGATCCGCTGGGTGGGTCGTACTATATCGAGGCGCTGACGCAGCAACTGGTCGACCAGGCCTGGGAGATCATCGAGCGCGTGCAGGCCGAAGGCGGCATGGCCAAGGCCGTCGCCGCCGGCTGGCCCAAGGCTATGATCGAGACCGCCGCCGCCGCCCGTCAGGCCCGCGTGGACCGGGGCGACGACGTGATCGTCGGTGTCAACAAGTACCGCCTTGCCAGCGAAGACCTGCTGGAAACGCTGGAAGTAGACAATGCCAAGGTCCGCGAAGGCCAGATCGCCCGCATCAACAAGATGAAGGCGGAGCGGGACGAGGCTGCGTGCCAAACGGCGCTCAAGGCTCTGCGCGACGGTGCCGCCGCACCAGCCAGCATCGAGAACAACCTGCTCGCGCTGGCCGTCGAATGCGCCCGCGCCCGCGCGACGCTGGGCGAGATCAGTTCGGCCATGGAAGACAGCTTCCAGCGCTATGGCACCCAGCCGACCCCGGTGAAGGGCGTCTATGCTGCGCCTTACGAGGGCGACAGTCGCTGGCAGCAGGTGCTGGACGGAGTGCAGGCTGTCGAACGCCGTCTCGGCCGCAAGCCCAAGGTGCTGGTCGCCAAGATGGGGCAGGACGGCCACGATCGCGGCGCCAACGTGATCGCCTCCGCCTTTGGGGACATGGGCTTCGACGTCGTTTCCGGTCCGCTGTTCCAGACTCCGGAAGAAACCGTGGTGCTGGCGCTGGAGAGCGCGGTCGACGTGGTCGGCGCGTCCAGCCTTGCGGCCGGTCACAAGACGCTGATCCCCGAACTGATCCAGAAACTGCGCGAAGCCGGCCGCAGCGACATCAAGGTGATCGCGGGAGGCGTCATTCCGCCGCAGGACTACGAATACCTGCGCAATGCGGGCGTTCAGGGCATCTACGGCCCCGGCAGCAACGTGGTGGAATGCGCCGCCGATGTGCTGCGCCTGCTCGGCCACAACATGCCGCCGCTTGGGTCCACGCTGGAAGCGGCGGAATAAGGATGGCCAAGCTGGATCAGCGCGGCGCTTGGCCCTATGACAGGGGTTTGGCCGCGCGTCATCCCGCGCGCACCGCCTGAGGAATGACTATGACCGAGACCGCCATCAGCCCCCGTACCGACTGGACCCGCGAGGAAATCGCGGCCCTGTTCGACCTGCCGTTCACCGAACTGGTGTTCCGCGCAGCCGAAGTGCACCGCGCCAGCCATCCGCACAACGAAGTGCAGCTTTCCACGTTGCTTTCGATCAAGACCGGCGGCTGCGTGGAAGACTGCGGCTACTGCTCGCAGTCGGTTTCGGCGAACAGCGGCGTCAAGGCGACTAAGCTGATGGAAGTGCAGCAGGTGCTGCAGCGCGCGGCGCAGGCGGCGGATCAGGGCTCCACCCGCTTCTGCATGGGCGCCGCCTGGCGCAACCCCAAGGACCGCGACATGCCCGCCATCATCGAGATGGTGAAGGGCGTGCGCGCCATGGGCATGGAAACCTGCATGACGCTGGGCATGCTGACGCCCGATCAGGCGGACATGCTCTCCGAAGCGGGCCTCGACTACTACAACCACAACATCGACACCTCGCCCGAGCGTTACGACCAGGTCATCACCACGCGCACGATGGACGACCGCCTCGACACGTTGTCGAACGTGCGCATGGCGGGCATCAACGTCTGCTCCGGCGGCATCGTCGGCATGGGCGAGACGCGCGCCGACCGCGTGGGCTTCGTCCACACGCTGGCGACGCTGCCCGATCACCCGCAGTCGGTGCCGGTCAATGCGCTGGTTCCCGTGAAGGGCACCGTGCTGGGCGACATGCTGGCCGACACGCCGCTCGCCAAGATCGACGATGTGGAATTCGTGCGCACCGTCGCGGTGGCGCGCATCACCATGCCACTGTCGATGGTGCGCCTCTCGGCGGGCCGCGAATCGATGTCCGAGATGACGCAGGCGATGTGCTTCATGGCCGGTGCGAATTCGATCTTCACCGGCGACCAGCTGCTCACCGCGCCCAATGCGGGCGACGACAGCGACGCGGCGATGTTCGCCCGCCTCGGCATCAAGCCGATGGCCATCGAACTGACCGAGGCGCAAGTCGAGGCCCAGCGGATGCCCAAGGGCTGCGCCAAGCTGGAAGCGGCGGAATAGATGTAAACCGGACGCGGCCTGCGAGGTCGGCGGCGGAATTTGAAAGGGACGGGTTTGTTCAAGAAAATCCTCATCGCAAACCGTGGCGAGATTGCCTGCCGCGTCATCAAGACCGCGCGGCGCATGGGCATCGAGACGGTGGCCGTCTATTCCGACGCCGATGCCCGCGCGCCGTTCGTGCAGATGGCCGATGAGGCCGTCCACATCGGCCCCGCGCCCGCCGCGCAGTCGTACCTGATTGCCGACAAGATCATCCAGGCCTGCAAGCAGACCGGCGCCGAAGCCGTGCATCCCGGTTACGGCTTCCTGTCCGAGCGTACTTCTTTCGCCGAAGCGCTGGCCGCAGAGGGTATCGAGTTCATCGGGCCGCCGGTGGGCGCGATCGCGGCGATGGGCGACAAGATCGAATCGAAGAAGCTGGCCAAGCAGGCGGGCGTCAACGTCGTCCCCGGCTTCGTCGGCGAGATCGAGGATACCGAGCACGCCGTGCGCATCTCGAACGAGATCGGCTATCCGGTGATGATGAAGGCCTCTGCCGGCGGCGGCGGCAAGGGCATGCGCCTGGCCTACGACGAAAAGGACGTGCGTGAGGGCTTCGAGAGCGTGAAGCGCGAGGGCCTCAATTCCTTCGGCGACGACCGCGTCTTCATCGAGAAGTTCATCCTCAACCCGCGCCATATCGAGATCCAGATCCTCGGCGACAAGCACGGCAACATCCTCTACCTGAACGAGCGCGAATGCTCGATCCAGCGCCGCCACCAGAAGGTGGTGGAGGAAGCGCCGTCGCCCTTCGTCACCGAGAAGATGCGCAAGGCCATGGGCGAGCAGTGCGTCGCGCTGTCGCGCGCGGTGGGCTACTACTCGGCGGGCACGGTGGAACTGATCGTTTCCGGCGCCGATCCGACGGGCGAGAGCTTCTACTTCCTGGAAATGAACACTCGCCTTCAGGTGGAGCACCCGGTTACCGAAGCGATCACCGGCGTCGATCTGGTCGAGCAGATGATCCGCGTTGCCGCCGGCGAGAAGCTGGAGATGACGCAGGCCGACGTGAAGATCGACGGCTGGGCCATCGAAAACCGCGTCTACGCCGAAGACCCCTATCGCGGTTTCCTGCCCTCGACCGGCCGCCTCGTGCGCTATCAGCCGCCGGTGGATGGCTGGGACGACGACGGCGCCGAGAACGGCCGCCGTGGTGTGGACGGCATTCGCGTCGATGACGGCGTCTACGAAGGCGGCGAAGTCTCGATGTTCTATGACCCGATGATCGCCAAGCTGATCACCTGGGGCGAGACGCGCGACGAGGCGGCTGACAAGCAGGTGGCCGCGCTCGACCTGTTCGAGATCGAGGGCCTTGGCCACAACATCGATTTCGTCTCGGCCATCATGCAGCACCCGCGCTTCCGCTCGGGCGAGCTGACCACCGGCTTCATCGCGGAGGAATATCCCGAAGGCTTCACGGGCGCGCCAGCGTCGGAGGAGTTGAAGGGCAAGCTGGCCGCCGTCGCGGCTTTCGTCGCCACGGCGCGGGCCGACCGTGCGCGCCGCGTCGATGGACAACTGGCGCCGCATCGGCTCTCGCCGCCGTCGGAATGGACCGTCACCATCGACAAGGTGCCTTACGAAGTCGTGATCGCCGATGAGGACGTCACGGTGAACGGTGCCTATGTGGAGCTGGCGATGGAATACACGCCGGGTGACCGCCTGATCGACGCCGAGATCGACGGTGAGGCCATCGGCATCCGCGTGGCACCCACGCGCACGGGTCTGAAGATGACCACGCGCGGCTGCATCCACGATGTCCTGATCCTGCCCAGTCACATCGCCTCGCTGAACCGGCACATGATCGAAAAGATCCCGCCGGATCTTTCGAAGTACCTGATCTGCCCGATGCCGGGCCTGCTCGTCGCGCTCCATGTGGGCGAGGGCGACAAGGTGGAAGCTGGTCAGCCGCTTGCCGTCGTCGAAGCCATGAAGATGGAGAACATCCTGCGCGCCGAGAAGTCCGGCGTGGTCAAGGCGGTCAATGCCAAGGCGGGCGAAAGCCTCGCGGTGGATGCCGTGATTCTCGAAATGGAATGACATTCCGCTGCTAGAGGGTGTTCCGATGACGGGTTTTGCCGCGCTTCTTGCCGCTGCGGAGGAGATCGAGGGCGGTTTCGCTTTCGACATCACCGAGGACTGGTTGCAGGGGCGCACCGCTTATGGCGGGCTGACTTCGGCGCTGTCGCTGGCGGCGGCACAGCGTCTCGATCCCGAGTTGCCGCCGCTGAGGTCCGGCCAGTTCGCGATGATCGCGCCGCTGGCCGGGCGTGTCGAGGCGCGGGCGCGGATCGTGCGCAAGGGGCGCAATGCCACCTGGGTTGCGGCGGAACTGTCGAACGGGAAGGGTGTCGGTTTCAGCGCCAGCTTCGTGTTCATGCGCCAGATCGAGAGCGCGGCGGACATCGCCGGTTATCCGATGCCGGAAGCTATCGCCCCGATCGCGGATGCTCGGCCGGTGCCGACGGAAGTCGCGCCGGAGTTTTTGAGGCGGAATTTCGATGTGCGATTCGCCTTGCCGAAGTCAGCGCTGGGCGAGGCGGATCTGTGCTGGTGGGTGCGGCTCAAGGCGCGTGAAGGTCTCGATCCGGCGCTGGAGGCCGTGCTGGTCGGCGATGCCTTGCCGACGGCGGTGCTTCCACTGCTGAATTTCGGCGTGCCGATCAGTTCGATGCACTGGCACGTCAATATGCTGGCCCCTGCGCCGACGACCGAGGACGGCTGGTGGTTGCTGCGCTCGACCAGTGAATTCGCGCGCGATGGCGGGGTGAGCGAGCAAATCCTTCAGTGGGATGCAGCGGGTCGGCCGGTGATGGCAGGAATGCAATCGGTCGCGGTATTCGGCTGAGAGATTTTCCTTCAGCCCTGATTTTTCAGTTCAGATCCTCGTCGCCCCCACCTTCGCGGGGGCGACGGATGTCCAATCAGGCTGGCGCCGGTTCCCCCGCCAGTGTCTTGCCCAGCGCGATCTTGAATGCGGCGAAGGCGATCAGGCCCACGGCGGCGGAGCCAACGTGGAGCAGCCAGAACGACACGGTATCCATCGAGGAATACCAGCCGCCCACTTCGCCCACGACCTTGTTCGCGCCGAAGAACGCCAGGTAGTAGATCCCCACGACCGTCGCATTGAGCGCGCGGGGGGCGACCTTGGTGAACAGGGCGAGGCTGACCGGCATGATATGCGCGAAGCCGATCGAGTTGAAGAAGTGGAACATCACCGGCCAGAACAGGCCGATCTTGGCGTTCCCGGCGGTCGCGGCGGCGATCACCAGGCACATGCCGCCCATCATGCTGAACACCGAGCCGATGATCATCTTGCCCAGTTCATCGGGCTCGCGGCCGGTGCGGGCGGAATACCACTTCCAGAACGCCGCCACGACCACCAGCATCGAGAAGCTGAGGGTGGCGTCGACGGTGATCATCCAGCTTGTCGGCAGGGTGTCGCCGAAGAAGGTCAGCTGGAACTTGTCGTCCGCCCACACGAGGTAGGCGTTGAAGATTTCCTGGTTGCTCATCATCGCCACGGCAAGCACCGGCACCAGCACCGCAAGGGCACCGAGGCGCGGCCAGTCGGAGCGAGACAGACGGATCTTCGGAGCCTTTTCGCCCTTGGCGGCACGGTTGTCGGCGGGGAGCCAGTGTCCGGCCTTGAGGTAGATGATCAGGCCGAGCACCATGACGATCCCGGCGGTGCCGAAGCCGTAGTGCCAGCCGACTTTCTCGCCCAGCGTACCGGCGATCAGCGGTGCGGCGATCACCGAGACGTTGATCGCGATGTAGAAGATCTGGAACGCCATGGCGCGGCGCAGGTCGCCGGGCTTGTAGAGTTCGCCGACCTGGCTGGCGATGTTGCCCTTGAACAGGCCGACGCCGACCACCAGCGAGACCAGCGCCAGCAGGAACATGCCCTCGAACGCCATGAGGAAATGCCCGAGCGACATGACCACCGCCCCCGCGATCAGCGTTGCCTTGCGGCCCAGCCAGCGGTCCGCGACGATGCCGCCGAGGATCGGGGTGAGGTAGACCAGCGAGGTATAGTCGCCGAAGATCGCGGAGGCGAGCGGCTGTCCCTCCAGCCCGGAATAGTGCCAGCCGCGCAGCCATGACAGGCCTACGACCTTGCCGATGTTCTCGGGTAGCAGCAGGTACTTGACCATGTAGAGCACGAGCAGGGTCTGCATCGAATAGTAAGAGAAGCGCTCGCAGCCCTCGACGAAGGAGAGATAGCCCAGGCCCTTGGGATGGCCCAGGAAAGCGCGGTCGTTGCGCTCGATTTCCTCGGGGAAGTCGAGCTCGGGAGTGGCTTCTGAAAGTGTCATGGTGTCTCGTGCGACCCGGTACTTTTGTTATCCGAGGGCGCACCATAGTGGCGCGTCATTGTAATGTCACGTCGAGCAGCGGCCCAGGCCGGGCCGACGGTTCCAAGCGGCTTTGTTCAAACGGAAAAGGCGACAGACCCGATCGACCTGTCGCCTTCCCGTACGCCCCCGGACCTCGTGAGAGGTTCTGCGATCGGCGCCAAATTCCATTGCGGGAATGCTTCGGAAACGCAGGGCAAGCACGACTCGTTGCGGCATACGCCGCATGCAGGGCACGGCGCGCCGGAATTTCAACGGGATAGACCTGTTGGGCCAGCGCGCTTGCCATCCTATGGCTCCCCGTCATCCTGAACTTGTTTCAGGATCCATTTGACCATCAGCCGCAGTCCGTTCGGCGAGATGGATCCTGAAACAAGTTCAGGATGACGAGTGAGAGTGGAGCATTCAACGTCAGCCCAGAGCGACGGCCAGGCGTCAGTCTCGCGCCAATTCCTCGTCGAGGAACATAGCGACGTCATCCAGCGAAACCTGCTTGTCGAGGTAGGTCTGACCGATCCCTTTGAGCAGCAGGAAGGGCAGGGTGCCCGCGTCCATCTTCTTGTCGTGCAGCATGTGCTCGACAAGGCGGGCACCGTCGCAGTCGAGGCCGAGGGAGGTGAGGCTGGCGGGCAGGCCGATCTCGCCGATGTGGCGGGCGATGTGCTCGGCACTGGCGCGGGGCATCAGTTCGCGGCGGGCGGAGTAGCGCGCCGCCAGCACCATGCCGAGGGCGACCGCCTCGCCGTGGAGCAGGCGCGTGGAGAAGCCGGTCTCGGCCTCCAGCGCATGGCCGAACGTGTGGCCGAGGTTGAGCAGGGCGCGCTTGCCGGTGATCTCGAACTCATCTTCCGCGACGATCCGCGCCTTGCTCGCCACCGAATGGGCGACGGCATATTCGCGAAGCTGGCTGTCTCCCGCGAGCATCGCGGCGGCATTGGTGTCGCACCAGGCGAAGAAGTCGGCATCGTCGATGAGACCGTACTTCACCACTTCGGCATAGCCCGCCAGCAGGTCGCGCCCGGGCAGGGTTTCGAGTGCAGAGAGGTCCGCCAGCACCAGCGAGGGCTGGTGGAAGGCGCCGACGAGGTTCTTGCCCGCGGGGGTGTTGATCGCGGTCTTGCCGCCGACGCTCGAATCGACCTGGGCGAGCAGGGTGGTCGGCACCTGGATGAACTTGCATCCGCGCTTGAGCACCGAGGCGCAGAAGCCGGTGAGGTCGCCGATCACGCCGCCGCCGAGCGCGATGATATGGTCGCCGCGCTCCACTTCGAGCGAGAGCAGCCAGTTCACCGTGGCGGCCAGTTCCTCCCACGATTTCGTGGCCTCGCCGGGGGGGAGAATGCGCCAGTGCGGCTCGTGGCCGTTGTCGCGCAGGCTGGCTTCGACCACCGCCCCCCAGGCGGCATGGACGTTGGCGTCGGTGATGATCGGCACGCCGCGCTTGCGCAGGCGCCCCCGGCACTGCGGCACGAGTTCGGCGAGCAGCCCGGCGCCGACGCGCACTTCATAGGGGCGACCGGCGATATCGACGGGGATTACAGCCATTGCGAAATTCCCTGAAGGACGTTGTTGATCGTCTGGACGTGCGGACCGCTGTGACTCATGACGTGGATCGGGGCCAGCGAATAGTGCTGGCGCCGGTCCTCGCGCAGCCGGGTGAGGATCTCGCGCGGATTGCCGCCTTGCAGCAGCGGGCGGTTGTCCTTGCGCGCGGTGCGTTCGACCAGGGTCTCCACCTCGCTGTCGAGCCAGACGGTGATCGCCTTGTCCAGAATCAGTTGCCGCGTCACTTCGTTGCAGAAGGCGCCGCCGCCGGTCGCGATCACGCAGGGCCCGGCATGGGGTTTGCCCTCGATCAGGCGCGAGATCACCCGCCGCTCGCCGTCGCGGAAGTAGGATTCGCCGTAAGTCTCGAAAATCTCGGGGATGGTCATTTGCGCCGAACGCTCGATTTCCTCGTCGGCATCGACGAAAGGACAGTCGAGCAGGGTGGCGAGGCGCTTGCCCACGCTCGATTTGCCCACGCCCATCATCCCGACCAGCACGATGGGGCGATCGATGCGCCGCGCGAGAGCGGCAATTTCCTGCGCGGAAAACCGGGTCTGTTGAACGTCCATTGCTCCATCGCCTATAGTTGCGCTAGGTCGCAGCGCAAGCATCGGTGAAGGAAGGCGAGTGACGATACCAAAACGCAGGCGCAAGTTCTCAGGCGTGGCTGCCGTTTCCATCGTCCTGCTGGCGATCGCGTTGATGATTTGGGCCTGGACGAACGGCGGCCGCTCGCCGGTACGCGATATCGTCCAGCCGGTTCCGGTGCCGGAGTTGCCGCAATGACCGTGCGTATCAGAACCTGGCACCTGCTGGTCGGTGCCTCGCTGGCGCTGACTTCGGCATGGGCGGTGGCGCAGGACGCGCCGGAATCGCTGCTGCCGAAGATGTTCGACGAGCCGACGCCGACCCCCGCGCCCAGTCGCCCCGCCGCGACGAGCGCCCCGGCTGGGGCCCGCCCGGCAACCACCAGCGTTTCGACACCGGTTGTGCAACCGCTGCCGACCGCGCTGCCCAGCTTCTCGCCCGATTCCTTCGTGACCGTCGATGCCGCGGGCAAGAGCACGCTGAAGCGGCTGCCGACGCTGGAAGAACTCCAGAGCATGTCGCCGGAGGACTTCGAGCAGCTGCTTACCGACAAGCTCAATCTCGATATGCCCGCAGGCGCCCGTCGTTCGATGGACGAAGTCGGTCTCGTCGACGAGAGCGAGGGCGGCATGGCGGCAGGCTCGCTAGCCACGCAGAACCCCTATCTGGTGCAGACCGCGCTGGCTGCCAATCGCGGCACGCTGGTCTCGCGCTGGGGCCATATCCTGCTGCGCCGCGCGCTCGCTTCGCGCCTTCAGGCTCCGGCGGGGATGAGCCCGCAGCAATTCCTGGCGCTGCGCGTCGGCCTGCTGATTCGCATGGGCGAGAGCGACGCCGCGCGCGCGGTCTTGCAGGGCCTCGATATCTCGAATTTCACGCCGGACATCACCCGCGAGGCGTTCGACATCTATCAGCGCACCGCCGACTTCACCGGCATGTGCCCGGTGCTCTCGATTCAGGGCGCTCAGGGCGCCAGCATCGAGTGGAGCGCGGCCCAGTCGATCTGCGATGCCTTCCGGGGCAGCGGTGCGGCAGCGCTTTCGCGGCTGGAGAAGGCCCGCGTCAGCGGCAAGATGCCGCGCATCGATTCCCTGCTCGCACAGAAATACGCAGGCGCTGCCGGACGGTCGCGCAAGGCGGTGACGATCGAGTGGGACGGCGTCGATACGATGACGCCCTGGCGCTACGGCCTTGCCATCGGCGTGGGTCTCAATCCGCCGGAAAGCGCGATGGTCGGTGCCGGTCCCGCCTACGACAGCATCACTGCGCTGGCGCCGATGGTAGGTCTCTCCCGCCGCGTTGCCGCTGCCGACCGCGCCGGGGCGAGCGGGGTGCTCTCGAATGCGGCGATGGTCGATCTCTATTCGCAGCTCTACGCCGATCCCGACGTGACCGGCGACTGGCAGAAGCGCGCCGAGACGCTGCGCGATGCCTATGGCCTCGAATCCCCGTCGGCCCGTATCGCGGCGATGCAGTCTCTCTGGACCGGCGTGAGCGGACAGGCGGCTTATGCCCGGCAGGTGCTGACCGCCGCCGCCGCCGCGCGCATCGCCCCGAGCAAGGATCTGGAAGGCGATGCCGGAGCGCTGATCGCCTCGATGCTGGCAGCGGGCTATGACACCAATGCGTTGGCATGGTCGCCGATCGTGCCTTCGGGCAGTCAGGGCTGGGGGCTGCTGACTCTGGCGGCGCCGGGCCGCATTCGCGCGGTGGATAGCGGCGCGGTCGACAGCTACTACGGCGACGACGAAAGCCAGAACAAGCGCAAGAGTGCGTTTCTCGTGGCCGGTCTCGCGGGGCTGGGCCGCATCGACGAGGGCGCGGCCACGCGCTATTCGAACGAGTGGGGCATGCAACTGGACAGCGCCACCCGCTTCACCACCGCGATCGAGCGGGCGGCGCGGGACGGCGATGCCGCCAGCGTGGCGATGCTGGCGGGCCTCGGCATGCAGGGCAGCAGCTGGCAGCGCATGACGCCGCGCTATCTCTACCACATTGTTTCGGCCCTGCGCACGGTCGGCCTCGACGCGGAAGCGCGGATGATTGCTGCGGAAGCCGTGGCGCGGGCCTGAGTTCCATGGCGGACCACGCCGAGCGGTTTCTGGCGATGCTGGCCGCCGAGCGCGGTGCGGCGGCGAACACGTTGGCGGCCTATCGCCGCGATCTCGCCGCGGCGGCGGAGGAACTCGGCGATCTCGCGGCGGCGGACGGTGATGCGTTGGCGGGGCTGGGGGAGGCCTGGGATGGGCTTGCCGCGTCCAGTCTCGCCCGGCGCTGCTCGGCGCTTCGGCAATTCTACGGTTTTCTGGTGGACGAGGGGTTGCGGGCGGACGATCCTTCCGGTTCGCTGCCCAAGCCGCGCACGCGCCGTCCCCTGCCGCGCCTGCTCTCTCATGAGGAAGTCGAGCGGTTCCTGACCACTGCCGAGGCCGAGGCGGCGAGCGAGCGCTCCGATGCGGTGCGGCTGCTGACGCTGCTGGAACTGCTCTACGGATCGGGCCTGCGTGCGACGGAACTGGTCTCGCTGCCGTTGGCGGCGGTGCCGCGCGACGCGCCGTTCCTGCATGTCACCGGCAAGGGGGGGCAGCAGCGCATGGTGCCGGTGAGCGGGCGGGCGCGCCCGGTGCTCTCGCGCTGGCTGGCGGTGCGGCGCGGCAATTCGAAGTTCCTGTTTCCATCGAGCGGGGAGAGCGGTCATCTGACGCGGGTGCGGCTGTTCCAACTGCTGCGGGCTTTGGCGGTGCGGGCGGGAATCGATCCCACGCGGGTCTCGCCGCATGTGCTGCGCCATGCCTTCGCCACGCACTTGCTGGAAGGCGGTGCGGACCTCCGCGTCTTGCAGATGCTGCTCGGCCATGCGGACATCGCCACGACCCAGATCTACACCCACGTCGATTCCGCGCGGCTCGTCGCGCTCGTGAACGCGCGCCATCCGCTGGCGCGTGGGTAACGGGAACAAGCGCTTGCAGATCCCGTTGCAGAACGGGAAAGACCTGAAGGAATGTCCTTGGCGGAGGGGATGCGGTGTTCGTGAACAAAGGGATTGGGCGCAAGTGGAGCGCGATAACGGCGGCATCGGCGCTCGCTCTCGCGCCGAATACGACCGGAGTTGCCGTCGCGGCGGCTGCCTATCCGGCTACCGTCAGTTCGATCAGCCGGGCCGACAAGGAGCAGGGCGCCAAGGCTCACCCCGATCTGCTGGCCGAGTTTGGCGGCGGCCTGACCGGGCCGCAGGCCGCTTATGTCGAGCAGGTCGGCAAGGCCATCGCCGTGCAGTCTGGCCTGTCGAATGCGAAGGGCGATTTCACGGTCACGCTGCTGAACTCGCCGGTGAACAATGCCTTCGCGATTCCGGGCGGCTATATCTACGTGACGCGCCAGTTGACGGCGCTCATGAACAACGAGGCGGAGCTGGCAGGCGTGCTCGGCCATGAAGTGGGGCACGTCGCGGCGCGCCACTCGGCCAAGCGTCAGCAGGCCGCCTCGCGCAACCAGTTGCTGGGGGCGCTCGGTTCGATTCTCTCGGGCGTGCTGCTGGGAGACAGTGCTTTCGGGCGGCTCGGGCAGCAACTGGCCTCGCAGGGATCGCAGATGCTGACGCTCAAGTATTCGCGCACGCAGGAACTGGAAGCGGATCGACTCGGCATTACCTATCTGAAGCGTGCGGGCTACGATCCGCGCGCAATGGCGACGGTGCTGGACAGCCTCGCGCGGCAGAACGCGCTCGAAGCGCAATTGCGCGGGAGTTCGAGCCAGGTGCCGCAATGGGCCTCGACTCACCCTGATCCCGCCTCGCGCGTGCGCGATGCACTGTCGCTGGCGGGCAGTGCCGCGACCGGCACGACGAATCGCGACGTGTTTCTCACTCGGATCGACGGGCTGGTCTATGGCGACGATCCCAAGCAGGGGATCATCGACGGCAGCAAGTTCACCCACCCGGAGCTGCGCCTCGCGTTCCAGGCGCCGGAGGGCTTCTATCTGGTGAACGGGACGCAAGCCGTCTCGATCAACGGCGATTCGGGCAAGGCGCAGTTTGCCGGTGGGGCGCTGGGAACCGGTCTCGATGCCTATATCCAGACGGTGTTTTCCAGCCTGACCGAATCGGGGCAGGCGCGAATCGAACCGTCCAGTATCGAGCGGACCATGGTGAACGGGCTTACCGCCGCTTACGGCGTGGCGCGGGTGCAGGCTTCGAGTGGGCCGGTGGACGTGGCGGTGTTCGCCTACGATTTCGGGGGCGGTAAGGCCTATCACTTCCTGACGATCACGCGCGTCGGCGGGGCAGGGGTGTTCAACCCGATGTTCAAGAGCCTGCGCCGGATTTCCGCTGCTGATGCCGGACAGGTAAAGCCGCGTCGCCTGGCAGTCGTGACTGTAAAGGCTGGCGACACCGTGCAGTCGCTGGCGGCGCGCATGGCCTATACGGATGCGGCGCTGGAGCGGTTCCTGGTCTTGAACGGACTGGACAATAATACGCGGCTGGTGCCGGGGCAGAAGGTGAAGATGGTGACGTATTGAGGCGCGGAGTTGCGATTTTTCGCAGCTATTCTGAGTTTCCGCGCGCTGTATGAATCCCGCACTCGTCATCCTGAAGTTGTTTCGGGATCCATTTCCGACCATCGACGGCGGGTTGTTCGGCGGGATAGCTCCTGAAACACGTTCAGGATGACGTGGATCGCTGATGATCGGCTTGTCGATGCAGGAAACACCTGCACAAACGAAAAGGGCGGCAGGTTTCCCTGCCGCCCTTTGTATTCGTTCGACGAGCGATTACTTCGCGTCGGTGGCCTTGTTCGCCGTCTGGAGGTTGGTGCTGGTCTTTTCGAACGTTGCCTTGAGGTCCGTGCCCAGACCCTGCATGGCTGCAATGGCGGCAACGGCAATGAGGGCGGCGATCAGGCCGTATTCGATAGCGGTGGCGCCCTGTTCATTGCGGCGCAGCTTGGCGAGAAACTTCATCTGATGTCTCCTGAATGAAAGCAATCTGGTGTACCCGGTCCGCCCCGCCCCCCGGCTTACCCTATGAGGCACTCGCTTCGGCGCTTTGGACAGGCTTGGAACTACGCCACAAGTGTTGAAGAAAACTTAAGCGAGGGACCTTGTTACTTTCCTGAGATCGCATCCGCCGACTTCTGGGAAACCCCGGTCCATAACCGGATCGTTTCCGACGCGACGCCGTTCAGGGCGACGAGCATGACAAGTACGATCATGGCGAGGATAAGGGCATACTCTACTGCAGTAGCGCCGCGTTTATCTTGAGATATACGCTGGAGAATCGACTTTATAGCCATGATTGCTTGCAATACCCCCGATATATTCCTGAAATACCATTTCATCGTTAAAGAGTCCCTAAAGGAGGGCGCCAAGCTGGAAAATTCTTTTACACCCCCGCTGCTGCCCCCACTGCTGGTCGTGGCGGTGGCACTGGTACGACCCGACGGGCGAATCCTGATGCAGCAGCGGCCTGACGCATCGATGCACGGCGGGCTCTGGGAATTTCCCGGCGGCAAGGTCGAGCCGGGCGAGACGCCGGAGCACGCTGCCGTGCGCGAGCTGCACGAGGAACTCGGCGTCGATCTCTCACCGGATTCCCTGTTGTCCGTCGGCTTCGCCAGCAGCGGCAGTCTGGCGCCCTCGGAAGGGCCGACCGGCCGGGCGGTCGTCATTCTTCTTTATATATGCCGCGAGTGGCGGGGCGAACCGCACGCGCACGAGGCGCAGGCACTGGACTGGTGCAGTCTGGAAGCGATCCCGGATTTGGCAATGCCGCCGCTCGATTATCCGCTCGCCGCCAACTTATCCACATTCTTGCTCGGGAATGCGATATAGGCGTTGACGGCAGGGCGAACGACTCCTATTGGCGCCTCTCCAACGCGCCCGTAGCTCAGCTGGATAGAGCATCAGACTACGAATCTGAGGGTCGGACGTTCGAATCGTTCCGGGCGCACCACTTGCAAGACACACGAAAAGCCCCGCAGAGCGCAATGCTCCAGCGGGGCTTTTCGTGTGTCTTGCCATCATGGCTTGAAAGAAAAGGCCGGAAATGCGGCTGCGTTCCCGGCCTTTTTCGATTCGTGCCTTTACAGGCGCTTACTGGCCGCTGGGCGTTGCGGCGGCACCGGCGGTGGCCGAAGGCGCAGCCTGGGCATCGGCGCCCGGCTGGCCGCCCGCGCTTGCCTGAAGCTGCGAGTTGAACGCCGTGGCAGTCATGCCCAACGTCAGCGACTTGTCGGCGCCGAGGCCGAAGTAAGACTTCTTGAGCTGCGCCACCGAGCCGTTGCTGAGCGTGACGAAGACGTCCTCGCCCTCGACCTTGCTGACGGTGCCGAGAACGACGCCGTCGCTGCTCTTGATCGGCTTGTCGGCGGCGAAGGCGGTGGCGAGTTCGGCACTGCTTTCGGCCTTGGCGCCGTTCACGGCAGCTTCGAGGTCGGCCTTGTTCATGCCGATCGTCAGGCCCTTTTCACGCGTCGCGAAGGAAGCGACCGGCAGGCCGGCGCGCGCGGTGCCGGTGTTGACGGTAACGACACCGCTCTGCACCGCTTCCACGGTGCCGACTTCGGAGCCATCGGGGCCATAGACCTTGGCGCCCACCGTCGGTGCGGCGGCAGCGGTTGCGGCCGTGCCCTGCGCCATGACGGCAGCCGGGGTCAGGGTCGCGGCGGCGATCGCGGCGGCGATGAGAGATTTCTTCATGGCGTACTCCTTCTCGATGCGAAGACCGGGTTGCGGCCTCCGGCTCGGGGGGCTTCCGACACGCAGTCGCACGTGCGGAAGCGTGAATGGTGGTCCGGAAAAGTCACGACCCGGACTGTTTGTTCCGACCCGAAAGTCGGAAAATCCCGCTCCGCATCTCATGCGACAAGAAGGAGCGGGGTTAACGGTGCATGTTGCACACGCGAAACGGAATGGCCCCTGAATGGTGCCGGATCAACCGCCAAAATGGCGCTTTTTCGCGATGAAATGGCGGAAATCCGCCAGTTCGCGTCCAGCGTGGCGGCAGGCTGTGCCATCCGTCAGACAAATGGGGGAGGGAACCCTCGTTCATCTGAATGCTTGATCCGCTGCAACGGGTGCTTCAGCAAGGCGGGTAATGATACAGGAATCGGCTAACGGCGAACGAGGGGTGTCGCCATCGGTCTGGCGCTACGCCATGGCGAAGCGCGCCTATGTGGTGATCGACGCGGCGGACTATTTCGAGCTGATGCGCGGGATCATGGAGGATGCGCAGCAGCGCATCTTCATGATCGGCTGGGATTTCGATTCGCGCATCCTGCTTTCGGAAGGGCGGCGATGGTGGCAGCGCGGACGGCGCAAGCGGTTTCCGGCGCGGCTCGGGTCTTTCATCGTCTATCTCGTCCAGAGCAACCCGCGGCTGGAGATCCTGCTGCTCAAGTGGAACCTCTCGTTGATGAAGTCGCTGCGTCGCGGGACGATGCTGATCGACCTCGTGCGTTGGGCCTTGCGCAAGCGAATCGACTTCAAGTTCGACGCCGCCCACCCGGTGGGATGCAGCCATCACCAGAAGATCGTGGTGATCGACGATGTCTTCGCGGCCTGCGGTGGGATCGACATGACCTCCGACCGCTGGGACACGCCCGACCACTTGCCGAACGACACCCGGCGTCGTCGACCGACCGGCAGGCTCTACGGCCCCTGGCACGACGTGACGATGGTGATGGAAGGCGAAGTCGCGGCGGCGCTGGGCGATCTCGGGCGTGAGCGCTGGAAGGTCGCGGGCGGGGCCGAGCTGGCGCCTTGTGCTCCGCAGGACTTCAGCCCCTGGCCCGACGGTCTGAGGGCCGAGTTCGAGAACGTCGAGATCGGCATTGCCCGCACTCGCGCGGAATATGGCGACTGTCCGCAAGTCAGCGAGATCGAGGAACTCTTCGTCGAGCAGATCCGGCGGGCGAAACGGTTCGTCTATGCCGAAACGCAGTATTTCGCCTCGAGGGCGATAGCCGAGGCGATCTGCGAGCGCCTGCTGGAAGACGATCCGCCCGAGTTCGTCATCATCAACCCGCTTACCGCCGATGGCTGGCTGGAGCAGATTGCGATGGACACGGCGCGGGTCGAACTCGTGCGCACGCTGAACGATGCCGACCATGCCGGGCGCTTCCGGATATTCTATCCGGTCGCCTCGGACGGCACGCCGATCTACGTCCATGCCAAGCTGATGATCGTCGACGATGAGATCCTGCGGGTGGGCTCGGCCAACATGAACAACCGTTCGATGGGGCTCGATTCCGAGTGTGACGTCTTCATCGATGCGGCGCGCCCGGCCAATAGCCATGTCTCCCCGGCGATCACCGGGCTGCGCCATCGCCTGCTGGCCGAGCACTGCGGCGTAAGCGAGGAAACCATCGTCGCGGCGCTGGATCGCCAAGGTTCCATGCTCGGCGCCATAGAAAGCCTTGTGCCTTCGGGCAAACATCTCGAACCCTTGCCCTTGAAACATCTGTCCGAAGCTGAAAGAGCGCTCGGTGAAAGTGCTCTGCTCGATCCGGAACGTCCCGGTGAGATGTTCGAGCCGATCGAGCGGCGCGGTCTCTTCCGCCGCAAGGGGCAGCTCATGCGGCTGCGCCTCATGGACAGATTGCGAAGGAGTAAGAAGGGATGAGCAGCCTAGACGGTCCCGACGAGGACAACCCGCTGGGCAAGCCGGCCGTCCCCGAACACGTTCAGGACGCGATTCGCACGCTGATCGAATGGGCCGGTGACGATCCGTCGCGCGAAGGGCTGCTCGACACGCCCAAGCGCGTGGCGCGTGCGTGGAAGGAATATTGCCAGGGCTATGGCGAGGACCCGGCGGTACATCTCAGCCGCGTGTTCGAGGAAGTGGGCGGCTATAACGAAGTCGTGCTGCTGAAGGATATCCCGTTCCAGTCGCACTGCGAGCATCATATGGCCCCGATCATCGGCAAGGCGGCGATCGCCTATCTGCCGAAGGACCATGTCGTCGGTATCTCGAAGCTGGCCCGCGTGCTGCACGGTTTCGCGCGTCGCCTCCAGATCCAGGAGCGCCTGACCGCCGAAGTGGCGCAGTGCATCTGGGATCATCTCCAGCCGCAGGGCGTGGCCGTGGTGATCGAGGCCAGCCATGCCTGTATGACCGCGCGCGGCGTGCGCACGCCGGGCGTGAGCATGATCACCAGCCGCATGATGGGCACGTTCCTCGACGACGAGCGCAGCCGCAAGGAAGTGCTCAGCCTGATGGGCTACTGATGCGCTGCTGAGTTCCGGCGCAATTATCCCCGTTTCCGGGCGGGTTTCCGGCGCGGAGGGCTTGCAGAGTCCTCCGGGCTGGGGAAGCAAGGGCCGGACGCGGAGACTTCTGCCGAAGGCTGGCGCATGGGCTCCGGGGGACAGAATGAGCGGACGGATCGAAGGCGCTGAAACGAGAAAGGGCGGGCGAATGGCCCGCTGGCTACCGGCGCTCGTGCCTGCGGCAATGCTGGCGGCGCTGCTGCTGCGCAGCGTCTGGGACGTCGATATCTTCTGGCAACTCAAGCTGGGCGAGATCATTCTCGATCGCGGCGGCCCGGTCTGGCGCGAGCCGTTTGCCGCGCTTCATCTCGGAGAGCCGCTTCCCGCCGTCGGCTGGCTGGCGCAGGCGAGCATGGCCTTCGTGCGCAGCCACGGCGGCTGGGGGGCCTTGCGGGTCTATGATGCGCTGTGCTGGCTCGGCGGATTCTGGGCGGTTGCAGCGGCCTGCCGTTGGCGCGGTGCTTCGCGGGGGGCGGTCGCCCTGGCGCTTGTCCTCGCTTTCGCTGCCGCCTTGCCGACCGCCAGCATTCGGCCCCAGAGCTATGCCGCACTGTGCTTCGGCCTGCTGCTGGCATTGCAACGACTGAACTTGCGGACGGCGGCGACGATCGCGCTTGGCGCGCCGCTGCTGGTGCTGTGGCAGAACCTTCATCCCTCGGTCAGTGTCGGCGTTCTGGCGCTGGGTCTGCATACGGCGGCGGGCGGCCTCGCATGGCTGCGCGATCGTCGCCGGGCCTTGCCGATAGCCTCGGCGGTCCTGACGGTCGTGGCGGCGGCGGCGATGTTCGCGACGCCGGACGGTTTTTCGGTGCTGGCGATCTCCGCCACCAATGCCGAGATGAGCCTCGCCATCGGCGCCAGCGAATGGCGTCCGCTGTGGATCGAGGGGAACTGGCTCAACGCCGTGCCGGTGCTGATGACGGTGCTTGCCGCGCTGCTTCTGCTGGCGCGCAAGGCTCGACGCGTCGATCCTGCCGAGCTTCTGGTGGCGCTGGCGCTGTTCATCCTGACAGCCACGGCCTATCGTTTCGTGCTGTTCTGGGCGGTTGCCATGGTGCCGGTCGTCGCGCGCGCGGCGGGGCGCTTTGGTGAAAGTATCGATGCCGAAATTGGGGACACGCGCAGGCTGACGATCGCCGCGGTAGTTCTCGTCGGCGTGGCGATGCCGTTCCTGGTGCCGACCCATTTCGCGCCGAACATCCCGCTCGGCGCGGTCGCCTATCTCAAGAAGCAGGGCGTTCGCGGCACCGTCTACGCCGATTTCCCGTTCGGCGGCGCCGTCATCGATGCCGGATGGCCGCACTGGCGCGTGGCCTACGATGGTCGCTACTATCGCTATGCGCGCGAGGAGTGGCAGTACAACGGCGGGATCGAGAACGGTTACGTGCCGCTCGTCGACGTGATTGCCAAGTGGCACCCCGCCGCTTTCGTGATCCAGGAAGAGCACAATGCGCCGCTGGCCGGGGAACTGGCCCGCTCGCGGCGCTGGCAGCGGATCTATCGCGGCCCGGACGGCGTGGTGGTCTACGTTCCTCGGCAATAGAATTGGGGGAAGGCGGCGAAGTGGGAGATGCCTATTCCGCCGCTCCTGGCCCCCCGTTTGAGAAGGCGTCCCCGATCGAGCAGGCTGCCGGACCGAGGATGACCACGAACAGCGTCGGCAGGATGAACAGGATCAGCGGCACGGTCATGATTGCGGGCAGGCGCGCGGCCTTTTCCTCGGCGCGCATCATGCGCTCGTTGCGGAATTCCGCCGAGAGCACGCGCAGCGCCGAGGCAAGCGGGGTGCCGTAGCGCTCGGTCTGGATCATCGTGGTGACGACCCCGCGCATCGCATCGAGATCGACGCGGTAAGCCAGGTTCTCGAAGGCCTGACGCCGCTCGGTAAGGAACGAAAGCTCGATCGAGGTCAGCGAGAATTCCTCGCCCAGTTCCGGATAGGCGCGGCCGAGTTCGCGGGCGACGCGGTCGAAAGCGGCGTCGACGGTCAGGCCCGCTTCGGCGCAGATCACCAGCAGGTCGAGCGCGTCCGGCAGGCCCTTGCGGAGCGCATGGGTGCGCTTGGTGATCATGTTCTTGATGAAGATATCCGGGCCCTTGTAGCCGGCGATCAGCATCGCCGCGAAGCCCATGAACTTCTTGAAGCTGCCCCACTGCGGGAAATAGTCGATCCCGTAGATCACCAGCGCCGCCATGCCGCCCATCACGATCGGGGCGACGAGACGGGCGAAGACGACCGCGACCGCCCATTCCTTGTTGCGGATGCCCGCCTGCGCCAGCTTCTGCTCGATGACGCGCAGCTGGCTGTCCTGAAGCACTTTCAGTCCACCCAGGAAGGCGCCCATGCGATCGGTCGTCTCGTTGCGGCGCACGACGCTCTGGCGCTTGCGCGGCGCGGCGGCGATCCCGGCCTTGAGCGCCTCACGGCGCTGGTTCAGCGCTTTCACGCGCTTGGCCATCGGGTCGCGCACGGTCACAGCGGCATAGATCGCCAGCATTACCGCAGCGGCGGCGACCATCGCCAGCAGCGTGCCGACGAAGATGACGTCGAAACCGAGAAGGGTGGGACCGGCGGGTTGCTCTGGCATGTCTCTCGCTCAGATCTCGAAGCTGACCATCTTGGCCATGATGAAGGCGCCGATCCCCATCCAGATCGCGCCGCCGAGGCCCGCCACGGTCAGGCGGTCGTCGGTGAAGAACTTGCCGATGTAGCCGGGGTTGATCCACCAGATCATGAAGAAGACGATGAACGGCAGGGCGCCGACGATATAGGCGGAAGCCTTGGATTCCGAACTCATCGCGCGGATCTTGAGCTTCATCTGCGAGCGCTTGCGCAGCACGTCGGACAGGTTCGCCAGCGTCTCCGCGAGGTTGCCGCCGGTCTCGCGCTGGATGGCGAGCGTGATGCAGAAGAAGTTGAATTCCGGAATGTCGAGGCGGTCAGCGGTTTCCTGGAGGGCGTCCTCCATGGTCTTGCCGATCTTGATGCGTTCGGTGACGAGCTTGAATTCCTCGCCAACCGGGCCGGGCACTTCCTTGGCGACGACGCCCAGCGTCTCGGTTACCGGCAGGCCGGAGCGCAGGCCGCGCACCAGCAGTTCGATGGCGTCGGGAAACTTGCCGTTGAAGGCATTGGTGCGCCGCGCGATCATCTTGTTCAGCAAGAAATGCGGAATGCCGAGGCCGACGAACAGGGCGAAGGCCAGCGCGAGCAGCAGGGCGCCGGTCTTGAGCAGCGTGAGCAGGAAGACTGCGACGCCGACGCCCGCCGAAACCGAGAGGTAGCGATTGAGCGTCCAGCTGGCGCCCGAACGGTGCAGGCGCAGCGCCAGCGCATCAATGCGCGAGCCGGAACCGGCGATCTTGTGAACCTTGGGACGACGCGCGGCGACGGCCTTGCGCATCTGCGCCTCGACCCGGTCGGTGGTGCTCTGCGAATGGCGATAGCGGACGGACTTGAGCCGCCGCGTCGATTCCTTGGCGGGCGAGGGACCGGCAAAGGCGGTCCAGACCAGCGCCGCCACGCTCAGCAGGCCGACCGCCACCAGCAGAAGCTGCATCATGTTCATCGCCGACTCCCGAGGCCCATGCGCGCCCTCAGCGGGGCGCGGCTTCCTTCTTCGCGGCTTTGCCCATGAAGGCCTTGAGGTCGAGCTTGCCGAGCAGCGAGGGCTTGACGGCGGCTGCGCTTGCAAGGCTGCTGGTTTCCTCAAGGATCAGGCGGGAGAGATCGCGCATGGCCGCGCCCGCGCGGTTGCTGCGGTTGGTGTCGGCAAAGGTCTGGCCGAGCTTCGCGGCCATCGATGCGGCCTTGAGGTCGTAGGGGATCGAAAGTTGCAGCGAGGCCTCGATCGAGGCCTCGAAATCGGCCTTGGTGATTTCGGCGAGGCTCGGCTGGACCTTGTTGGCGACCACGATCACGCGGGCGTGGGCGGCATGGGTCTTGAGCCAGGACAGCATGCGGATCGCGTCGCGCGCCGAGGCCAGCGTCAGTTCGACCACCAGCACCACCACGTTCACGTTGGCGACCAGCTGCGGGAAGTTGATCAGCATGTTGCGCGGCATGTCGATCACGGTCATCTCGAAGGCATGCCGGAACTCTTCCTCCAGCTGGAGGAAGGCCGAGCCGTCGGTCATCAACGGGGTGCCGATCGGCGCCTCGGCGGAGAGGATCGCGAGATTGTCGTTGGCGCGGATCATCGCGCGCTCGATGAACAGGCCGTCGATGCGGCTGGGGTTCTCGATCGCGTCGGTGAGGCCGCGGCCCGGTTCGAGGTCGAGGCAGAGTGCGCCGGTGCCGAAATGGATGTCGAGGTCGAGCAGGGCGGTCGGCAGCTTGTCGTCGGCGCTGAAAAGCCAGGCGAGCGAGGTCGCCAGCGTCGAGGCGCCGACACCGCCGCGCGTGCCGATCACCGCAGTCGAGATATGCGACTTGGCCGCAGCGCCGTCCTGCACGCGCGGCGCGGCGAACACCGCCTGGGCCTGGGCCAGGGTGTCGCGCACGGTGCCGGGCGAGAGCGGCTTCAGCAGGTAATCGTGGATGCCGCTGGCCAGCAGGTCGCGGTAGAGCCGCACGTCGTTGACCTGGCCGACCGCAATGACGACCGTGCCCGGCTCGCAGACTTCGGCCAGCGCGTTGATGTCGTTCAGCGGATCGCCGCTTTCCGAAAGATCGACGAGCAGGATGTTCGGGCTGGCGGAGATCGACAGCGACTGGACGGCATTGCGCAGCCCGCCCTTGTTGCACTTCTCCGGCTGCCAGCCCATTTCGAGCGCGATCGGGCGCAGCACGTCGAGCGAGGCTTCGTCGCACATATAGGCGGCGAACTGGTCGCGGCTGCCGGGACCGCCGGATTTCCAGGGTGCGTTCATGACTCAGTTTGCCTTGCTGGAGGTCGCTTTGACGATGTTGCCGCCGGTCGCCTCGGCGTTACGGTAGGCGTCGATGGCTTTCGACGCGGTCATCACCGTGGTCTCGCCGGTGGCTTCGGCGCCGTGGACGAGGTCTTCGGGATTGGCGACCATCGCCGCGAGATTGGCATTGGTGGCGCAGCCGTAATTGCTGGTCAGGCCGTTGTTCGGATTGAAGTCGCTGCGGGCCGACCAGTCCGGGCAGCCGGGAACCGAGGCCTTGGAGCGGGCAACGACGATCCGGGCATTGCCGCCCTCGACATAGCCGTCCGTCACCGGCGCGCCTTCTGCCAGCGTCAGGCCGTAGCGCCCGGCCACGGCTTCCACGGCGCTGCGCACGGCGGGGTTGGCGGAAGGATCGTCCACGAAGACGCGGTCGCCGTACTTCAGGTTCATGGCCTCGAACCAGCCGGCAAGGCGGCCCTGTTCACCCGAACCGAGGCCCATGCCGTCGGTCCGCACGTCGAGCGTGTAATTGACGCGCTCGACCACCGGCTGGTGCACGCTGTTCATCGAGCGATTGGTCGGCATGCCGCCGCAACCTGCCAGCAGCAGGCCGAGCGAAAGCGCCAGCGATCCGGCGGCGTGGCGGGTGCGAATAAGCATGGGCATCTTTCTCACAGGCTGAAGCCGGGACGAGGGCTGGTGTCGGCTGCGGAACGCTTGGCTGGCTTGCCTGTCGCGGGTGCGGCATCGCCGATTTCCGGTCTGCTGGCAGCGCCCTCCGAAGTGGCTTCGGGCCGCTTTTTGGCACTGACGCCGTCGCTTTCCATATTGCCGAGCACGCGCTGGAGATCGTTCGGCGCATTGAAGCCGTCGGTCGGCAGGGCGATCTTCGAAGCATCCACCGGATTGACCAGGTAGGGCGTGACGACGATGACCAGTTCGGTCTCGCCGCGCCGGTAGCTGGTCGAGCGGAACAGCGAGCCGAGGATCGGCAGGTCGCCTGCGCCGGGCAGCTTCTGGATGGTGTTCTGCGAATTGTTGCTCAGCAGTCCGGCGATCATGAAGCTCTGGCCCGAGCCGAGTTCCACGGTCGTTTCGGTGCGGCGGACGGTGAGGGCGGGCACCGTGTAGCCGTTGAAGTTGACCGCGCCCTGGCTGGACAGTTCCGAGACTTCGGGACGGACCCGCATCGAGATGCGGCCGCCAGCCAGCACCGTGGGCGAGTAGCTGAGGCTGATGCCGTACTTCTTGAACTCGATCGAAGTCGTGCCCAAAGCCTGGGCGATCGGGATCGGATATTCGCCGCCGGCCAGGAATTCCGCCGTCTCGCCGGAGAGCGCGGTGAGATTGGGCTGGGCGAGGGTGGTGACGAGGCCGATGGTCTCGCCTGCGTCCAGCGAGCCGAGGATGTTGACGCCGAACAGCTTGCCTGCCGCCGCAAGCGTGCTGCCTGCCGTGGCGGTTTTCACACTGGACCCCGGAAGCTTGGTTCCATCGGGCAGCGTCACCTCCACGGAACCGCCTACGCCCATGGGCAGACCCGGTGCGTGATTGGCGATTGTTCCCTGGCCGAGCCCGAACTTGAACCCGTCGCTGCTGTCGATCGTCGACATGTTAACGGCCAGCGACTTCACCAGCGAGCGGCTCACTTCGGCGATGCGCACTTGCAGGTTGACCTGCAGCGGCGTGGCCTGACGCAGGCGGCTGATGACGTTCGCCTCCTTGCCGACATAGGCCTGCACGAGACGCTCGGCTTCGGCGGCATCTTCGGGCGTCTTCACGGTGCCGGTCAGCAGGAACGTGCTGGAACCCATCGTCGAGACGCCGATCTTCGCCTCGGGCATCGCAAGGCGCAGCATCGCGTCCACGCTGTCGAGGTTCGAACCGACGCGCACGGTCGCGGACCAGATCACCGCGCCCGCCGCATTGCTGGCATAGACGGTGGTGGTGCCGCCTGCCTTGCCGAAGACGTAGAGCTGGCGCGCGGACTTGACCTGCACGTCGGCCACCGCTTCGTTGGCGACGAAGACGTCGGCCATGGCGCCGGGCACGTTGACGAGCTGGCCGTTGCCGATCGACAGCGAGACGTCCTGCGCAGGGCTCACGACCGATTGGGCATGCACCGGGGCAGCCGCCGCAAGAGGTGCGAGCGCACAGGCGGCGATCAGCAGGGATTTGAGAAGGCGCGTTTGCATCGGATGGACCTTCGGCGAATGGATGCGGCCAATGTCTGGCATGTACGAGCGGGCAGACATCAATGGTTGCCCACGGATTCTTCGGTGGTCTCCTTGCCGCGCGTGACGCGCACGACCGGCCCGGTGCGGACGGGTGCTGCGGCGGCAGTGGGACCTTGCGGCACGCTGGCGACGGCGGTGCGGGCGGCCACTTCCGGACCCGTCGCCGGGCGGCTGGAGCGCTGGAAGCGCGAGACGTCGCCGCCGGTCATGTAAGTGGAGCTGCCTTCGATCGGCCGGTTCAGGGCATTGCGCATGAGCTGCTCTTCCTGTGCGCGGGTCGCGCCTTCGGGCACTTTCACGTCGCCGCTGGCGAGGATGCGCTCGAATTCGCCCTGGCTGTCGGCAATGGCGCGCAGCGAGAGGCTGAGCGTGCCGATTTCCTGCGCTACGGCAACTTTCTCGGCGATGCGCGGGGTGACTTCGAGAGTGACGGTGCTGAAGGCGTGGACCACGGTCTTGCCGTCCACCACTTCGTTGTCGGTGGCCTGGTCGGTGGCGAGCACGCGCAAGTTGCGCAGGATCGTTTCCGAGGCGCGCAGGGCCTGGCCGCCGTCGCTGCCGGTAACCTGCTGGGTCAGCACGAGGTCGACGTGGTCGCCGGGGAAGACGAAGCCGCCGACGCCGGTCTTGGCGGAAACGGGGATGGTCACGGCGCGCATGCCCGGTCCGAGCGCGGCGGCGAGGAAGCCGCGGTCGCCCGGCGCGACGAGGGCGCCTTGCGTCACCGGTTGGCCCGCCGTGATCTGGAAACGGACGACGGTGCCCAGCAGCTTCTGCATGTCGGCCTGACCGTCGATGAAGTAGGCGTCCTTCACCAGTTCCTTCGGCCAGTCCTGATAGGACACGGCGTCGGCGGTGATGATCGTGCCCACCGGCAATGCGCGCTGGGCGACGAGGACCTTCGGCCCCGTCGACTGGGCAGTCGCCACGGCCTGCGCCTGCGGCGCGGCGGAACCGGCGAACATCGAGCGGGCACCCATTGCCGTGACGACTGCGATCAGCAGCGCGGCAACCAGCAGCACCAGCTTCTTCCTATCCATGTCTGAGCGACCCCCAAAAAAACCGGGCTGAAAGGCTCCGAGACCGAACGCCCCTGTTCGAGATATCTGGAGCAAGTATGTGTTCAATCGCGTAAATTGGTTAAAATCGGGTTCACCCAACGATCGGGGTGGAAAGCGCCTGTTCGCCCATGACCCACAGGGCAGCCGCCGAAATGGCGACGCCGTAAGGGATCGGCAGGCGGGATTTCTGTCGGCGCATGATGTGGCGGAAGCCCAGCAGGAACACGATCACCAGTGCGAGCGTCGCCAGAGCCAGCATCCAGGCCTGCGGTAGGGCCTTGTGCAAGGCATCGAGACGCGCGGCGGAGATCACCGGCTGGTGCGTCGCCAAAGCATAGACTACGCAGGCCGCCGCCCAGACCCAGCCGAGCGCTACGACCCAGCCGAGCGCGTCGCGCAGCTTCTCGCCGGAAAGGCGCTCCATGTTGAAGGCGGCCATCGCGATCGAGGCGCCGCCGCCGATCATTGCCATCAGCACGATCACCTGCCCGAAGCTGCCCGGTGCGAACCACAGGGCCAGCGCGGTCAGCAGCTTGACGTCGCCGCCGCCCATCTGGCGCAGCGCGAAGAGCACGCAGGCGATGCCGAACGTCAGCAGGGCCAGTCCGAGCTGCCAGGCTACGTCGCTCCAGCCGAAGTCCAGCGACCACCACCAGAGCGGCGCGGACAGCGCAATTCCGAGATTGAGCGTATTGTCGATCTCCCGGCGCTTCAGATCGGTGAAGGCGGCAACGAGCAGGGCGATTGCCAATGCCAGCAGCAATGCATACGAAAAAGCTCCGCTCGGCATTCGTGAGTTCCCCCTTGGCCGGGGCCTCATCTAGCGGATATCGCTTACCAAACAGTAACCACACAATCGAGGGCTACGTCAGCCACGTGACCATCCAGGCAACCGAGAACAAGTCCTCCCTCAGCGAGCCCTCCCTGAGCGAAATCGCGCGGGAGGCGGCAAAGGCACGGCGGGCGATTCCCGAAGGCGTCGTCGAGAGTTTCTGGACCGGCCCGAGCGGCCCCGAACCGCTGCGCCGGATCGACTGGCCCACTGCGGCGCGCGGCGGGGCGGAGGTGCGCGGCTCGATCCTGTTCCTGCCGGGACGCGGCGACGCTTACGAGAAGTGGCTGGAAACGCTGGAGCAATGGTATCTGGAAGGCTGGACAGTCAGCTCGATCGACTGGCGCGGGCAGGCACTGAGCGGCCGGTTCGGCTTCGATGCCACCACCGGCCACGTTCCCGGGTTCGACCTCTGGATCGAGGACCTCGCCGCCTTCTGGCGCGACTGGGCCGCAGAGCGTCCGGGACCGCATGTGCTGGTCGGTCACTCGATGGGCGGTCATCTCGCGCTGCGCGCCGTCGCGCAAGGCAGGGTCGGGCCGGACGCACTGGTGCTTTCCGCGCCCATGCTCGGCATCCACCCGGCCCGCGTTCCGGCGGGCCTGCTCCACGCCATCGCGGGCGGGATCGTCCGGCTCGGCGATTCGCGCCGCCCGGCCTGGAAGCACAGCGAGAAGCCGGAACTCCTGCCGCAGGCCCGCTCGCGGCTGCTGACCCACGACAAGGGCCGCTATGCCGACGAGGACTGGTGGCGCAACCGCCGCCCCGGTATCGCCATGGGACCGGCCAGCTGGGGCTGGATCGAACGGGCACTCGCCTCGATTCGCCTGCTGGACGGCAAGGGCATGCTCGAAGCGGTGCAGGTGCCGGTACTGCTGCTGGCCACGCGCTACGACGGCCTCGTCTCCTGGCCTGCGATCCGACGCGCCGCCCGCCGCCTTCCGCATGCCGAACTCCTGGCCTTCGGCCACGAAGCGCGCCACGAAATCCTGCGCGAGAGCGATCCGGTCCGCGATCGCGCCCTCGCGGCCATTCGGGACTTCCTGAACCGGACGGCGCCCGTTAGGGGCTGACGCCCTATGGATAGCAGGTTCGATATCGTCATAGTGGGCGCCGGAATGGCAGGTGCCTCGCTGGCCGCCCGGATTGGAGATCAGGCGCGGGTGCTGGTGATCGAGGCCGAGGAACGCCCCGGCTATCATGCCACCGGCCGCTCCGCTGCATTCTGGACCGAAAGCTACGGCGGCCCGCAGGTCAAGCCGCTGACCACCGCCTCCGGTCCCGAACTCCACCGCCTCGGCGTACTGACCCCGCGCGGCGCCCTGACGATCGGCAAGACCGGACAGGAGCGCGAGATTGCCGCCTTCGCCGAGACCTACGGGGGCATCGGCATCGAGGTGGCGACACTGGACCGCGCCGAGATCGCCGCGCGCATCCCCGATCTCAAGCCCGAATGGACCTGCGGCGTGCTGGAGCTAAGCACCTGCGATATCGACGTTGCTGCACTCCATCAGCACTACCTCGCCGCCGCGCGCCGGGCGGGCGTGGAACTGTGGTGCCGCGCAGGCCTCGCTGCCGCCCAGCGCGTGCCGGGCGGCTGGTCGCTCACGCTGACCGACGGGCGCCATGTCGGCTGTGACATGCTGGTGAACGCAGCAGGGGCCTGGGCCGATGTGATGGCAGGCAAGGCAGGCGTGCGCCCACTGGGCATCGCTCCTTATCGCCGCACGATCGCGCAAGTCGCGATAGAACCCGCCGCGCCGGATTCGCTGCCCCTCGTTCTCGATGTCGCGGGCCGGTTCTACTTCAAGCCCGAAAGCGGCCGCCTCTGGCTCAGCCCTCACGACGAGACGCCCAGTTCCCCCTGCGACGCCGCACCGGAGGAAATCGACGTGGCGTTGGCAATCGACAGGTTCGAGCAGGTGGTGGAGCGCCCGGTCCTGCGGGTGGAGCACCGCTGGGCGGGGCTGCGCTCGTTCGCACCGGATCGGTTGCCGGTCTATGGTTTCGATCCTGAGGACAGCGCGTTCTTCTGGTTTGCGGGGCAGGGAGGCTTCGGCATTCAGACGGCGCCTGCTGCTGCGGTGTTGGGGGCGGGCCTGTTGTTGGGGCAGGACGGGGGGGAGGTCGATCCTCTGCCTTTCGAGCCGGGAAGGTTTTAGGGAAGTAGAAGTCCTGGGGGATGATCCCCCAGACCCTCGGAATGTCGACCTTGCGCGCCACCGATCGGACGTGCACACCCTGCGGCGCAGCCATTAGGTCTCCCGACGCAGCCATGAGCGCACGACGGATAGTTGGTGCCTGACCTCGACAGTAATGGGGGTGCAGGGGGGCGAAGTTTATCCTGAGCTTCGCCGAAGGGCTCCCCTGCTTTCTCTTTTCCTTACTCGTTATTCTCAGCCTGCGGACCAGTCCCGCCAACCTTCCGCCCCGGCGCGATGAAGTGCCAGACCAGCAGCACCGGCTCCAGCACGGCCATCCCGACGAAGATGCTGATGAGGCGGTGCACGGCGGGCATGATTTCCGCGTCGGCGTAGGAGTCGGGCACCAGCACGACAAGCACCGCGAGGGTGAATTGCAGCCCGAGGTAGGTCACGTTCGGCAGCCCGTTCTCGATATGCCTGCCGATGACGATGCCGAGGCAGGTTCCCGCAATCAGTACCGGCGCGCTGCCTTGGGCGAGGAGCAGGACTGCCAGCGAGAGGCCTCCGCCGGCAAGGCAGCCGAGCGTGCGCTGGAGCAGGCGGCGGGTGACGGGGGCGAAGCCGCTCGCGCCGATGCCGCTCACCGGCACGATCATCACGGCCATCACGGTGACGGCGGCCTGGGCCATCTGCGGCAGCTGGAACAGGGCGTGGAGCACCGGGAGCACGGCGATGGCGATTCCGGCCTGCGCGGCGTGGCGGGCGGCGTGGGGGTGCCATTTCATCCGCTCGGGCGCGGGCTTGCGTCCGGCGAGCCACTTCTTGCCGGAGAGGGTTGCGGCGGAGAGGCTGACGATCACGCAGGCCACGGTGCCGGCGATCACTTCCAGCAGGCGGGTCTGGGCGAAGTGGATGGTGTCGAGGTCCGGGTGTTCCAGCTTGTCGAGCAGGATCATCTCGAAGGTCAGGCCGAACAGCAGCCAGGCATAGGCGCGCCGGGCGGTGATCATGCCGTAGAGGCCGACCGCGCCGACCAGCGCGGCGCTGGCCATGGCGAGCGGCAGCGAGTGGGCGGCGTAGGGCACGATCGCCAGCGCCAGCAGCGAGCCGATTGCGGTCCCGGCGATGCGCAGAACACCGCGCAGCAGGGTCTCAGCGGTCTCGCTCTTGAGCAGGACGAAGGCGGTGAAGGCGGCCCAGGCCACGAACCTGGCGCCGATCAGGTGGGCGAACAGGATCGCCAGCATGACCGAGGCGACGCAGGCCCATTCGTCGGCCATGCGAGGGCCGGGCGTCACGAGGGCGCGGGCTTCCTCGCGCAGGCGGTCCCGCATGACCGAAAAGGGCGGAAGGCGGGGTTCGGAAGCGGGCAGGGTGCGCTCCCGCTACTTGCCGGCGGCGACCGCCGCGTCGCTGGCGAGCTTGTCGACGCGCTCGTTCTCGACATGGCCGGAGTGGCCGCGCACCCATTCCCAGTGGACCTTGTGGCGGGCGACCGCCTCGATCAGGTCATGCCAGAGATCGGCATTGCGCACGGGCTGCTTGCTGGCGTTGACCCAGCCTTTCTTCTTCCAGCCGTGGACCCACTTGGTGATACCGTCGATCACGTACTTGCTGTCGGTCTGGAGCGTGATCTCGCAAGGTTCGGTCAGGGCATTGAGGCCCTTGATGACGGCGGTCATCTCCATGCGGTTGTTGGTGGTGTCCGGCTCGCCGCCGGACATTTCCTTTTCGTGGACGCCCATGCGCAGCAGCACGCCCCAGCCGCCGGGGCCGGGGTTGCCCTTGCAGGCGCCGTCGGTGAAGATCTGAACCTGCTTCATGCCGCGAATATGCCGGAATTGGCCGGATCGGCATAGAATTCGAGACGGCGCGCAAAGGCCATCGGGTCCTTCGGCGTCACGAGTGCGTCTTCCGGCGTGTTGAGCCAGTCGTAGGCGCGGGTCGCGAGGAAGCGGATCGCCGCGCCGCGCGCGAGCAGCGGCAGGGCGGCGCGCTCGGCCTCTGAAAGCGGGCGCACGGCTTCATAGCCCTCGATCAGCGCGCGCGACAGGTCGGGCAGGAACTGCGTGCCGTCGTTGCTGAAGCACCAGGCCGTGTGGGTGACGACGACATCGTAAGCCAGCAGATCGGTGCAGGCGAAGTAGAAGTCGATCAGGCCGGTGACTTTGCTGCCCAGCATCAGCACGTTGTCGGTGAAGAGGTCGGCATGGATCACGCCGCTGGGCAGGTCGGAGGGCCATTGCCCGGCAAGCTGCGCCAGTTCGCGCTCGACGAGGGCGCCGAGGTCCGGGTCGATCGATTCCAGCCCTTCGCGGGTGCAATCGCCCAGCAGTTGCTGCCATGCAGGCAAGTCGAGCGAGTTGGCGCGCGACTGTCCGAAATCGGCGGCGGCGAGGTGGATCTGTGCCAGCGCGGCGCCGACCGCACGGGCCTGCGCCGGGGTCGGCTCGGAGACGGAAACGCCGGGCAGGAACTCGATCAGCGCCAGCGCCTTGCGGTTCTCGCCCTCGCCGATGAAGCGGTGGCTGGCGCCGCCCTTGTCATGCATGGTGCGCGGCACGGGGCAGTCGCGGGCGGCGAGGTGGTCGAGCAGGTCGAGGAAGAAGGGCAGGTCTGAAATGTCTGTCCGGCTCTCGTAGACCGTCAGGATGAAGCGGCGGGCGTCGTCGCCCTGCTGCGTCTCGATCAACCAGTTGCTGTTGGACACGCCCTCGGCGATGCCCTTGGCCGAAACCAGTGTGCCGACGCCAAAGGTCTCGATGATCGCGGACATCTCTTCCGCGCCGAGCCGGGTATAGACTGCCATGAGGTAGGGTGTTCCTTAGCGGGCGAGCTGGCGCGGCAGCTTGAACGTGATGGTTTCCTCGGCGGTCACCCGTTCCTCGGATTCGACTTCGCGCAGTTCCTTGATCCGCGCGATCACTTCGTTGACCAGTTCCTCAGGTGCCGAGGCCCCGGCGGTGAGGCCCAGAGTCGCGATGTCCGACAGCCATTCCGGATCGATGTCGGCAGCCCGCTGGATCATCTGCCCGCGCGAACCGGCGCGCTCGGCCACTTCGACGAGGCGCAGCGAATTCGAGCTCTTGGGCGAGCCGATCACCAGCACCAGCTCGCAATCGGGCGCGATCTGCTTCACAGCGGCCTGGCGGTTCGACGTGGCGTAGCAGATGTCTTCCTGCTTCGGCGCGACGACACTGGGGAAACGCGTCAGGATCGCCTCGATGATCGCGGCGGTATCGTCCACCGAGAGCGTGGTCTGCGAAAGATAGGCGAGTTCGCGGTCGGCGGGAACTTCGACCCTTGCCACGTCGTCTGCCGTCTCGATCAGGGTCATGTTGCCTTCGGGGACTTGCCCGAAAGTGCCGATCACTTCCGGGTGCCCGGCATGGCCGATGAAGAGGATATGGCGCCCGTCGGCGATCTGGCGCTCGGCCTGGCGATGCACCTTGCTGACGAGCGGGCAAGTCGCATCCAGCCATTCGAGGCCGCGCGCGGTGGCCTTGGCCGGAACCGCCTTGGGCACGCCGTGGGCCGAAAAGATCACCGGCACGCCGTCCGGCACCTGGTCGACGCTTTCCACGAAGACCGCGCCCTTGGCCTTGAGGTTGTCGACCACGAACTTGTTGTGCACGATCTCGTGCCGCACGTAGACCGGCGCGCCGTAGATTTCGAGCGCGCGCTCGACGATCTCGATGGCGCGATCGACACCGGCGCAGAAGCCCCGCGGAGCCGCGATCAGGAGGCGCAGGGGCTTGCCGGAAAAGGGCGGGTTCGGAGACGGAAAGGGCGCGTTCATGAATGGGCCTCTAGCGCTTTGCCGCTTGCGCCGCTAGGGCAAGCCGACGTCTTCGAGGAACCTCACGATGAATGCACGCCGCCTGACTGCCACTGTCCTCTGCTCCGCAGCCGCGGTGACCGCGCTGAGCGGTTGTGCCAAGAAGGGAGAGATCGTGGTCGATTCGGGCGTGGGCATCACCGCCGTGCGTTCGGCCTGCCCGGCCGTCGGCATTCCCGACTATACCGGTGATATGACGCTGTTCCGCGTGGCGAACGATCGCACCGCCGCCAATATCGACCTCGAAGCGGCGATGACCAACGTGCGCACGACCTGCAACGAACAGGCCGGCGACAAGGTCGTCGCGAAAGTGGAATTCGACGTTCTTGCCCGCCGCAACGACAAGCAGGGCGCCCGGCAGGTAACGCTGCCCTACTTCGTCTCGGTGCTTCAGGGCGGCTCGGCGGTGGTCTCCAAGCGCGTCGGCCGCGTCACGCTGAACTTTGCGGACGGCCAGGACCGCGCGCAGTTCCACGCCGTCGGCTCGGCCGTCATCGACCGCGCCGCCGCCACGCTGCCTGCCGACATTCGCGAGAAGATCACCCGCAAGCGCAAGGCGGGCGATGCCGATGCCGCCGTCGATCCGCTGTCGGATCCGACCGTGAAGGCCGCGGTCGCGCGTTCGAGCTTCGAGGTGCTGGTCGGGTTCCAGCTTGACGAGGCGCAGCTCGCTTATAACGCTACACGTTGATTTTAAGAGAAAAAGAGAAGTCCTGGGGGATGATCCCCCAGACCCTCGAAATTGGCGACGTATCTGGTGTGTGCTCCTTGCGGCGCAGCCATTAAGTTCCCCGACGCAACCACGGGTGCACGACGCTGTTGGTCCGCCTGACCTAGACGTTAGTGGGGGTGCAGGGGGGCTATGCTCCCCTGCTTGTTCTTCATTCTTTCCCACTTGCTCGCTCGATCGCCCCTTGCGCCCCTCGCGCCATGGCCTTGCGATCGCGCCGTTCCTCACCGACCAGCGGCGGCAGGAAATGCAGCGTCACGTGCAAGGGCCTTGCCCGTGCGAATATGCGCAGGGCGTTGTCCAGCCCCGATTCCTCACCGACCCAGGCAATTTCTGCGGCGTCTTTTCCGTAGTCGAGCCAGACCGGCTGTACCGTGAGTCCGGCGTCGTCCGCGCCTATGGCTGAAAGCAGTGACGACTTGAACGGCAGCAATGCGCTTCCGCCTTCGGTCGTACCTTCCGGGAATATCGTCAGCGCGCCGGTATCGTTCAGGGTCCTGCGGATCTGCGCGACTTGCGCGGCGACGGTGCTGCGCCGGTGGCGGGCGATGAAGACGGTGTCGTTGAGTGAGCAGAGCCAGCGCAGGGGGGCGAACTCGGCGAGACCGTCCTGGGCGACGAAGGCCGTTCCGGTGGCACCACAGAGCGCGGGAATGTCGAGCCAGCTCAGGTGATTGGCAAGGAAGAAGGTGTTCGGTGCCGGGCGCGTGCCTTGCATGGTTACGCGCAGGCCGGAGATCGTGCCGACATGTCTCAGGAACAGGCGGGGCACCGGATTGCGGGCAGTGAAGAGCGTCAGCAGATAGTAGGCTGGAATGCAGGTCAGGAGCAGGAGCAGCAATGCCAAAAGGCGGATCGCAACCAAGGGCCAACCCCAGGGCGCGATCCGCCTTTTGCGTTCGATTGCCGTGGGCTGAGCCCCCGAAATCACTTGAGGGCGATCACTTGCGGGTTTCGCCGTCCTCGCGATCGATCCGCACGCCGAAGAGTTCCATGCGGTGGTCGACGAGACGGAAGCCGAGCTTCTCGGCGATCTGCCGTTGCAGCGATTCCAGCTCGGGATCGACGAATTCGATGACCTGTCCAGATTCGACGTCGATCATGTGGTCGTGGTGGGCTTCCGGTGCGGCTTCGTAGCGGGCGCGGCCGTCGCCGAAGTCGTGACGGTCGAGGATGCCGGCTTCTTCGAAGAGGCGCACGGTGCGGTAGACCGTGGCGATCGAGATGCCCGGATCCAGCGCGGTGGCGCGTTCGTGGAGCTTTTCCACGTCGGGGTGGTCGGTACTCTCGGAGAGCACTCGGGCGATGATGCGGCGTTGCTCGGTGATCCGAAGGCCGCGTTCGGCGCAGAGGGCTTCGAGGTCGATAGGTTGATTCACGTTTGACCCGTATCAATGAAAAGGCACGGCAACCTAGATAGGCTGCCGTGCCTTCAATCACAACCTGTGAACGTCGCCGGAAATGCCGATTGTGGAAATCGGCGCCGTTCGTGGATGCTGTGTTTCCGTGCCGTCAGGCGCCGAAATCAGGCTGCGGTGGAGGCAGCCTTGGGCTTGCGGCCGCGCTTGGCGTTGGGCTTGCGGCCGAGGCCGATCTTCTTCGCGAGTTCGCGACGCTTTTCGGCATAGTTGGGGGCGACCATCGGATAGTCGGCGGGCAGGTTCCAGCGCGCGCGATATTCTTCCGGGGTCATGTTGTAGTGGGTCATGAGGTGGCGCTTCAGCATCTTCAGCTTCTTGCCGTCCTCGAGGCAGACGATGTAGTCGGGCTTCACCGAAGCGCGCACCGAAACGGCGGGTTCCGGCTTTTCTTCTTCGACGACGGGCGCGCCACCAAGTCCGGCGAGGGCGCCGTAGACATTGGTGATGAGCGAAGGCAGGTCCTCGACGTTGACATTGTTGTTGCTGACATGAGCAGCGACGATGTCGGACGTGAGCGTGATCAGCGTCTCTTTGGCGTCAGCCTGAATGTTTTCCATAGTATACGACCTCTTTATTATTTCCATTTCTGGAACCCGCGAGCCATTTAAGCCCTGCATAGTCGCTCTGAACCATTTCGTGCGGGAACACAAGGTCTATAAAAAGTCGTCCCTAATTGTGACACTTGTAACGGAAAATCATTTCCAATAGTCGCCGTGGAGATCAGTCGATGTCGCAAGCAAAGGTCAGGGCATCGAGTCTTTCGCCATGCAGCAACCGGTAATAGTCCTTTCGCTCACCGATCTGATAGAAGCCCATGCTGGAATAGAGCCGTTCCGCCGGATTTCCTCTTCTCATTTCAAGCAGAAGGCGTTTCGCGCCGCGCTGTGAAGAGGCCCGTTTGAGAGCCTCCAGTAGGGAGCGGCCCAGTCCCAGGCGGCGATATTCGGGCGCCACAGCAAGAAGCAGCAGCTCCTCTTCTTCGTATCCGGTGCGCGACAGAGAAAATCCTGCCGCTTCCTCTCCCGCTTCGATGGGTTTTCCTTGGGCGGAAATAAGGAAGTAGTGGCAGTTCCCGAGTGTTAGGGCATCGTCGACTTGGCGGCGGTTCCAGGCCTCGCCCCAGGCCGGGTCGAACGCGCTGGCCATGACGGCCATGATACGGTCGAGGTCGTCGGTCATTTGCGAGGTCAACTGTGCGGACCGGGCAGTCCGCCGGGCAGGCGCGCGTCGGGCGCGCGGCCGTAGAGCGGGCGGGTGTCGCTCAGCAGGGCGCCTTCGGGAAGCAGCGGGAAGGCGCGGGCGTCGGGCCAGACCGCCAGAGCCGTGCCGTGTCCGCGGCGGCCGACGAGCGCTTCGGCCTGGGTGCCGGCGATGACCTCTTCGGCCATGCTCAGGGCGGCGTCTTCGGGGCGCTGGGAGGCGAGGGGGCGGGTGAGGCTGCCGTCTGCGGCAAAGCTCTCGGTGAACCATTCGCCGTGGCCGCCGGTCATCGCCACGCCCACGGGGACGGCACCCGCCTGATCGCGCGCGATGGCGGCGACCATGGCGAGCGTCGAATAGCCGAGGACCTCGGAACCCCAGGCCAGTGCCAGCGCCCGCGCGGCGGCGAGGCCGACGCGCACGCCGGTGAAGCTGCCGGGGCCGAGCGCGACGACGATGCGCGCCGCGCGGCCGCGGTTGGGCAGGGCGGCGATCATCGGCACGAGCGCCTCGGCATGGCCGCGCCCGAGCATGCGGAAGTCGCCCGCAAGGCGTGTCGTTTCATCGAAAAGCGCGACCGAGCAGGCCTCGGTCGCGCTATCGATCACCAGTGTCCGGCCGACGAACGGCTCTCCTGCCTTCTCCGTCATGCGGACGGTCAGGCCGCGCGGACTTCGGTGACTTCGGGAACGTAGTGCTTCAGCAGGCTCTCGATGCCCTGCTTCAGCGTCGCGCTGGACGAGGGGCAGCCCGAGCAGGCGCCCTGCATGGCAAGGTAGACCACGCCGTCGCGGAAGCCGCGATAGACGATGTCGCCACCGTCGTTGGCGACGGCCGGGCGCACACGGGTCTCGATCAGGTCCTTGATCTGCTCGACGATGTCGGCATCGGCGGGATCGTCGCCGTAATCGGTTTCCTCTTCGAGCGGAACCGAGAAGCCGCTGGCGTCGCCGCCCGCGAAGAGCGGGGCTTCCGACACGAAATGATCGAGCAGGATCGAGACGACCTGCGGCTTGAGGTCCGACCACTCCGCGCCGGGCGCGGCCGTCACCGAGACGAAGCCCTGGCCGAAGAACACGCCGGTCACGTCGCCGAGGTCGAACAGCGCCTGCGCCAGCGGCGAGGCTTCCGCATCCTCGGGCGAGGTGAATTCGCGGGTGCCGGCTGCCATGACCTGCCGTCCGGGCAGGAACTTGAGCGTGGCGGGATTGGGCGTGGTTTCGGTTTCGATGTACATGATCCACGCGATTTAGGTGTTGCGGAGATAGGGTCAAGTCCACAAGCTGCAATTGACTTTGCGCGGCGCGGGAACAAGGCTGCGATCCGGCACTTTTATGCCGCGACTTCATACGCCACGCTATTCACTGGCCCTTAATCGAACCGGAACCTATACCCCTCCCGATGACGAAATCTTCGCGCGCCGCTCGCTCGCTCGCCTGCTTCCTGCTGCTGGCACCTCTTCCGGTTCAGTCCGTCCTTGCGCAAGTGCCCGGCGCCCCGGCACCGGCGGCGGAAACGCTGCCTGGCGACCGCGATCCCTGGCTCTACCGCGGCAGCGACATTCCCCGCGATCCCGAGTGGCATTTCGGCGAGCTTTCCAACGGCCTGAAGTATGCGGTGCGCCGTAACGGGGTGCCGCCGGGGCAGGTCTCGATCCGCATCCGCGTCGATGCCGGTTCGCTTTACGAAACCGATTCGGAGCGCGGCTATGCGCACTTGCTGGAGCACATGCTGTTCCGCCAGTCGAAGTACATCCCCGAGGGAACGGCCATCGCCGCCTTCCAGCGTCTGGGCGCGACCTTCGGCAGCGATACCAATGCGGTGACCTCCACCACCCAGACCGTATTCAAGCTCGATCTGCCCAATGCTACGCCGACGTCGCTGGACGAGACGTTCAAGCTGATGAGCGGCATGGTGACGGCGCCGACGCTTTCCGCCTCCAACCTCAAGTCCGACCTGCCGATCGTGCTGGCCGAGATGCGCGAGCGCGGCGGCGCCGCCAAGCGCGTGCAGGACGCGATGCAGAAGACGCTCTATGCAGGGCAGCCGCTTTCGGTGCGCGAGCCGATCGGCACGGTGGAAACCTTGACTTCGGCGACCCCGGATTCGGTCCGGGCGTTCTATTCGCGCTGGTATCGCCCGGATAACGTTGCGGTGATCGTGGCGGGCGATGCCGATCCGGCGACGCTGGAAAGCTATGTGAAGAAGTGGTTTTCCGACTGGAAAGCCAGCGGCAAGCTGAGCCCGGCGCCGAGCTTCGGCGACCCGGCCGCGCCGCAGGGCGCCGATGCGAAGAACCCGGTCGGCGAGACCAAGGTGCTGGTCGAACCCGACCTGCCGCCTTCGCTGATGTATGCGATCCTGCGTCCCTGGCGTCAGGTGACGGACAATGTCGTCTACAATCAGGGGCTGATGGTCGATTCGATCGCGCAGGCGGTCATCAATCGCCGCCTCGAATCGAAGGCGCGTGCGGGCGGCAGCTTCCTCTCCGCCTCGGTCAACCAGGACGACGTCTCGCGTTCGGCCGACGCCACGTTCGTTTCAGTCACGCCGCTGGGCGATGATTGGGAGGCGGCGCTGCGCGACGTGCGCGGGGTGATCGCCGATGCCATGACCAAGCCGCCGACGCAGGCCGAGATCGACCGCGAGGTCGCCGAACTCGACGTGGCTTTCCAGGTTCCCGTGGAGCAGCAGCGTATCCTGCCCGGCTCGAAGCTGGCCGACGACATGGTCAATGCGCTCGATATCCGCGAGACGGTGGCTGCGCCGGGCGACGTGCTGCGCATCTTCCGCGAATCGAAGCACCTGTTCACCCCTGGCGACGTGCTCAAGCACACCCAGCAGCTGTTCAGCGGCACGGTGACGCGCGCGCTCTTCACCACCCAGAAAGAGGGCGGTGCCACCGACGATACGCTGCGCAGCGCACTGCTCCAGCCGATCAGGCCCGATGCCTCGATCCGCACTGCCGGTAACCAGAAGCCGGTGTCGTTCGAAAAGTTGCCTGCTATCGGCGTTCCCCACAAGGCGACCGCGCAGACCGGAACCGGCCTGCTCGACATCGAGCAGCTTACGTTCGCGAACGGCGTGAAGGCGATGCTCTGGCCGGTTCAGGAAGAGCCGGGCCGGGTTACCGTCAAGGTCCGCTTCGGCGGCGGCAAGCGCTCGATCGCGCCGCAGGATGCGCCCTACATCGCGCTCGGCGAATTCGCGCTCGTCGGTTCGGGTCTGGCCACACTGGGCCAAGAAGACCTCGACCGCATCTCGACCGGGCGCAAGATGGGCTTCGATTTCGCGGTGCAGGATGCCACTTTCCAGTTCCAGGCGGAAACCCGTCCGCAGGATCTGGCCGACCAGCTCTATCTCTTCGCCGCCAAGCTCGACCTGCCGCGCTGGGACCCGCAGCCGCTGGTTCGCGCCAAGGCCGCCGCGAAGATCCAGTACGCCACTTACGCCACCTCGCCGCAGGGCGTGCTGACCCGCGACCTCGAATTCTACCAGCGCGGCAAGGACCCCCGTTTCGCCACGCCGACGCCCGAGGCGATCGAGAAGACCACGGCGGCCGGGTTCAAGAAGGTCTGGAGCAAGGCCCTGGCCAGCGGTCCGGTCGAAGTGCAGATCTACGGCGATTTCGACAAGGCCTCGACGATCACGGCGCTGGAGAAGACCTTCGGGGCGCTCAAGGCCCGCACTCCGGCACCTTCGACCGCCAATGTCACGGACGTCACCGTGCCCAAGCCTTCGGACACGCCGATCGTGCTCCAGCACCACGGCGACCCGGATCAGGCGGCGGCGGTGATCTCGTGGCCGACTGGTGGCGGCTCGATGGGCATCCGCGAATCGCGTCAGCTCGAAATCCTCACGCAGCTCTTCACCAACCGCCTGCTCGATGCCGTGCGTGAGAAGCTGGGCGTTGCCTATGCGCCCTACGTCTATTCGCAGTGGCCGGTGGACATGGCGGCGGGCGGTTCGATCACGGCGGTCGCCCAGCTCGATCCCAAGTCGACCACGGTGTTCTTCCAGACCGCCGACGAAATCGCGCAGGACCTTATCAACAATCCGCCGACGGCGCAGGAACTCGCGCTCGTCACCGAGCCGATGCGCCAGCAGGTGACGCGCGCGGCGTCGAGCACTTCGTTCTTCATGGGCCAGCTCGAAGGCGCGACGTACGATCCCTCGCGGATCGGCACCGTCCGCACGATCCTCTACGACTACACGGCCGCCACGCCGCAGCAGATGCAGGCGCTTGCCGCCCGCTATCTCGGCAAGAACAACTCCTGGCGGCTTGAGGTCATGCCGGAAGGCAAGGCGGTGGGGGCTGTCGCGGCGAAGTGAGGCAGGCTTCCCGCGTCAGAATCAAGAAAAACTACGCCGGGGCGCAATCGATCACGCTGATCGGCTAAACCGGCTTTGCAAAAATTACTCGGGGGCGCTAAAGGGCGCCCCTTGTTTTGCGGTTCTTGCCGGTTAGGCCTCGTGCATACGGCTTGGGGAGAGAAGGCGAAGGAACCGCCAGGAGTGCGTAACGTGGCTAGCAATTGGACCCCGGAAAGCTGGAAGGCTCAGGAAGCCCGCCATCTTCCGGTTTACGGCGATGCGGAGAAGCTGGGCGAGGTAGAGGCCACGCTTGCGAAGTTTCCGCCGCTGGTCTTTGCGGGCGAGGCGCGTGCTCTGAAGGCGGATCTCGCCGAAGTCGCCGCCGGTCGCGGTTTCCTGCTCCAGGGCGGGGACTGCGCGGAAAGCTTCGCCGAATTCAGCGCCGACAACATTCGCGACACGTTCCGCGTGCTGCTGCAGATGGCGGTCGTGCTGACGTTCGCCAGCAAGCAGCCGGTGGTGAAGCTGGGCCGCATGGCGGGCCAGTTCGCCAAGCCGCGCTCGGCCCCGACCGAGATGGTGGGCGGCGTCGAGATGCCCAGCTACTTCGGCGACATCATCAACGGCATCGAAGCCAACGCCGATGCGCGTCGCAACGATCCCGAGCGCATGCTGCGCGCCTACACGCAGTCTTCGGCCACGCTGAACCTGCTACGCGCCTTCGCGCATGGCGGCTATGCGAACCTGCGCCAGGTCCACCAGTGGACGATGGAACATATCGGTCGCAGCCCCTGGGGCGAGAAGTTCTCGCAGATGGCGGACCGCATCGGCGAGGCACTGGACTTCATGGCCGCCTGCGGCGTGGACCCGAGTTCGGTTCCCCAGCTTCAGGGTACGGAATTCTACACCAGCCACGAAGCGCTGCTGCTGCCTTACGAGGAAGCGCTGACCCGCCGCGACTCGCTGACCGGCGACTGGTACGACTGCTCGGCCCACATGCTGTGGATCGGCGACCGCACCCGCTTCGAAGGCTCGGCCCACGTCGAATACTTGCGCGGCGTCGGCAATCCGATCGGCATGAAGTGCGGACCCAGCCTTGAGCCGGACGCACTGCTGCGCATGCTCGACACGCTCAATCCGGGCCGCGAGCCGGGCCGCATGACCCTCATCAGCCGCTACGGCTATGACAAGGTCGAGGCCGGCCTGCCCAAGCTGGTGCGCGCGGTGAAGGCGGAAGGTCATCCGGTCGTGTGGTCGTGCGACCCGATGCACGGCAACGTCATCAAGACCGAGACCGGCTTCAAGACTCGTCCCTACGACCGCATCCTTGCCGAAGTGCGCGGCTTCTTCGCCGTTCACCGCGCCGAGGGCACCCATGCGGGCGGCATCCATATCGAGATGACCGGCCAGGACGTGACCGAATGCACCGGCGGCGCCATCGCGATCACCGATGAGGCGCTGAAGGACCGCTACCACACCCACTGCGACCCGCGCCTCAACGGTGCGCAGTCGATCGAACTCGCTTTCGAGCTGGCAGACCTGCTCAATCTCGAAGCGACCGAAAGGCAGAAGCAGGCGGCCTGATCCGGCGTTTTGGCTGAACATTTGCGCGGGCAGGGGAGCATGGCTCTCCTGCCCGTTCGCATGTGGGGATCAGTCGAGAACGCGCTCGGCCGCGCGGGCCTGCCGCAGGTCTTGCCTTAGAGACGCGATCATCGCCGCCTGGCGCCGAATGACGGCGGCGGCCTGAAGCAGGGGCGGAGCGGCGGGCAAGGCGCTGCCGGGATCCGTGAGCGACGCCCACATTTCCAGAACTCCGGCCAGTTCCTCGGCCTCTGTCTGCTCCACCGTCCTCTCCCGCACCACACTATCTTGGATAAGTTAGCACGCGGCCTGTTTCGCCCGTGAGACAGCCGGGGCGATGGCCGATCTGCGAACGGTCGACCTGATCCGACGAACGACATGGCTGTGGGCATTGAATTCAGGGCGAAATGTCGGACCGCTCGGCGGTGTTGATCCAAATTGCAGTAACCGTCTCGTCTCCGCTTGACCGCTCGAAATGCACGGGCCACCAAGCGCAGCCATGAACAGAAACATTCGGGCCAGAGCCTTCCGGATCGCCGCGAGCGTTGCAAGTGCACCGCTCGCTCTTGTCGCCGCTTCGCATCTCTCGGCTGCAGCGCCGACCGACACGATGATGAACGAGCAAGTCGCTTCGTACGACTGGGTGCGCCCGCAGGCGGACTATATTCGCCGCGAAGTGATGATCCCGATGCGCGACGGCAAGAAGCTCTACACCGTCATCGTCATGCGCAAGGGCACGACGGACGGCCCGATCCTGCTCAGCCGCACGCCCTACAACGCCGGCGGCATGACCAGCCGCAACCGCAGCCAGAAGATCGAGGAAATCCTGCCCGTCATGGACGCGGATTTCGTCAACGACGGCTATATCCGCGTCTATCAGGACGTGCGCGGGCTGGACGGGTCCGAAGGCGACTACGTGATGAACCGCCCGCTGCGTGGCCCCCTCAACAAGACCAAGGTCGATCACGCCACCGACGCCTACGACACCATCGACTGGCTGGTGAAGAACGTGAAGGAGAGCAACGGCAAGGTCGGCATCACCGGCTCGTCCTACCTCGGCTTCACCTCGCTGATGGCGCTGATCGATCCGCACCCCGCGCTCAAGGCCTCCGTGCCGCAAAGCCCGATGGTCGACGGCTGGATGGGCGACGACTGGTTCCACAACGGCGCCTTCCGCATGTTCGGCTTCGATTACGACCTTGGCCAGACGGTCAAGAAGGGCGGCGGCGCCGTGCCCAAGGGCACCGCTGACGAGTATCAGGCCTATCTCGAAGCCGGTTCGGCGATGGAATATGCCAAGGCTTACGGCCTCCTCGACCTGCCGGTCGTGCGCAAGGTGCTGGAGCATCCGAGCTACGATGCCTGGTGGCAGGGACAGGCGGTGGACAAGCTGCTGGCCGCCCGCAAGCTGACCGTGCCGACCATGCTCGTCGTCGGCCAGTGGGACCAGGAGGACAGCTACGGCGCCCCGGCGGTCTACCAGGCGCTCAAGGCCAGCGGCACGCCGAGCGACATGGTGAGCCTCGCCATCGGCCCCTGGCGCCACTCCCAGGTCAACTACGAGGCGCGCGAACTCGGCCCGCTCAAGTGGGAAGGCGATACCGGCGCGCAGTTCCGGCAGCGCTACATGAAGCCGTTCCTCGATTGCCACCTCAAGACCGTCGCGCCCAAATGCGACACGCCTCCAGTGCTGACTTACGCGACCGGCGAGAACCGCTGGGAAGTCTCGCAGACATGGCCCGCAGGCGCCTACACGCCGCTCTATCTGGCAGGCAATTACGGCCTCTCGTGGAGCAAGCCGGCGGCAGGCAGCGACAGCTACGTCTCCGATCCCGCCAAGCCCGTGCCGATGCTGCCGCGCCCGATCCACATGCAGGGCGAGGAATGGAAGACCTGGCTCGTCCACGACCAGCGCTTCGTCGATGGCCGCCCGGATGTGCTCAGCTACACGACCGGTGCGCTCGACAAGCCCGTCCACATCAAGGGCGCGCCCAAGGTCGAACTCCACGCCTCGACCAGCGGACGTGACAGCGACTACGTGGTCAAGCTGATCGACGTCTACCCGCAGGAGAACTCCGCCAATCCGCAGCTGGCAGGCTATCAGCTCGGCATCGGCATCGAAATCTTCCGCGGACGCTACGTCAACGGCTTCGACAAGCCGCAGCCGCTCGAACCGGGCAAGGGCTATACCTTCCAGTGGTCGCTGCCGAACGTCGATCACGTGTTCCTGCCGGGCCACAAGATCATGGTGCAGGTGCAGTCCAGCCTGTTCCCGCTCTACGACCGCAATCCGCAGTCGTGGGTGCCCTCGATCATGGAAGCCAAGGCTAGCGACTATGTGAAGGCGACCGAGACGGTGACTTACGGCGGCGATGCTGCGAGTGCCGTGTGGTTGCCGGTGGCTAAGGACTAAAAGGGAAAATTCCGGGGGATGATCCCCCGGACCCTCGAAATGTCTACGCCGCGCGCACCCTATCCGGTGTGCGCTCCTTGCGGCGCAGCCATTGTGTCTCCCGACGCAGCCGTGGGCGCGCAACGGATTTGGTCCGCGTGACCTATACAGTAATGGGGGTGCAGGGGGGCTATGCTCCCCTGCTTCTCTTTTACTTCAACTTTCCCCGAACAATTCCCGCTGCGAGGCTTCGATTTCCTCGAAGTACCGCCGTCGCGCATGACGTTCGGTCACCACGCCGACGACCTGCCCCACGCCGTCCACCACCGCGAGTTCATCCGCCACCGCCACGTCGAAGGCCTTTATCATCGCGCGGATGTCGGTCGTCGGCGAGAGCGTCGTGCCTTTCAGCGTCGCCAGCGAGCCGATCTCGCTGTCCTGCGGCAGTTCGGGGTTATAGGCCGAGGAGGTGGTGACGATCCCGGCGTAGTGGTCGTCCGCGTCGACCAGGATCGCCTTGCTCGCCGAGCCGAGCGGCACGCGGGCGCGGAAGTCGGCGATGGAGAGGCTGGCCGGGGCCGCAATCCAGTCCTTGCGCATGATCCGTCCGGCGGTGAGGCTGAGCATCCAGCCGATGTCGCGGGGCGAGCGGATGATCGAGCCGCGGATGTGAAGGCGCCAGGTGGAGAAGGAGTAGCCGAACATCTCGCGCGTGAAGGCGCTGGAGACGAGGGAGGCGGCCAGCACCACGCCCATCAGCGCGAAATCGTGCGTGGTTTCCAGCATCAGCATGGCCAGCGTCATCGGCCCGCCGACGATGGAGACGGCGAGCGCGCTCATGCCGACGAGGGCGGACTGGGTGGGGTCGAGTTCGATGCCGAGCGGCAGCATCTGCACGGCGGCGGCGAAGATCAGGCCGACCAGCGAGCCGAGGAACAGCGAGGCGAAGAACAGGCCGCCGCGAAAGCCGAAGCTGAGCGAGATCACCGAGGCGAGGATCTTGAGCGCGAGCACCATGAGCAGGAAATGGATCGCGGGCTGCATCGAGAGATTGAGATGCATGGCCCCGTGCCCGGCCGAAAGTGATTGCGGCGAGACCCAGGCCAGCGGCATCAGCAGAAGGCCGCCGACGAGGGGTTTCCAGCGGGCGAAGCGGGTGAAGCGCTGGACGTGCTGTTCGGTGAACGTCACCAGCCGCATGATGAGAATGCCGACCAGCGCGCAGCAAAGCCCCAGCACGGCGTAGACGAAATAGTCGCCCGTGGTCAGGTCGCGGGCGCTGGAAGCGGCGATGAGGTAGGGTTCGACGCCGAGTTCGCGGGTGATGAAGGCCGCCCCGAGCGCGGCGGCGATGACCGGGGCGATGGCGGAAGGCGTATAAGTGCCGATCACGATCTCGAAGGCGTAGAAGGCGCCTGCCAGCGGGGCGCCGAAGGCGGCGCCCACGGCGGCGCCAGCGCCTGCGCCGACCAGCGTGCGCATGTCGGCGCGGCGCAGCTTGAACCACTGGCCGAGCACCGAGGCGACCCCGCCGCCCATCTGGGCATAGGCGGCCTCCAGCCCGACCGAGGCGCCCGCGCCGTTGGAGATGATCGTCTGGGCCGAGATGATGAGATTGTCGATGAAGGGAATGCGTCCGCTGTGCAGGGCATTGGCCTCGACGACGTCGATCGGGGCGCGGCGGCGGCGGCGCAGCAGGTAGCCGATGCCGATCAGCATCAGCCCGCCGAAGGGCAGGGCGAGCAGCCGCCAGGGATGGCGGATCTCGCCCAGCGCGCTCAGGCGATTGCCTTCGATCTGGTAGAATAGCTGTTGCAGCGTGTGGGCGAGGAAACCCTGAAGATTCGTCAGCCAGCCCGCGGCGATGCCCGCCAGTACCGCGAGCACGATGAACGCCAGTTCGCTCTCGCGCATGCGCTGCCGCTGGCGGATGACCAGGGCTTTCAGGGCGTTAACGGCGGGGCGTCGCATCGCTTGTCGATTGGGCCTTTGCGCGGGGGACTGTCAAGGCGGCTGGCGGGGGGTGCAAGAGTAAAATCGGGGCTACGGGTCAGGCGCCGAAGTAGCCTTTCGCCTGGGCCGCTGCCAGTTCCCTTTCGAGATAGTCCCACAAGGCGGGAGCGCCGAGGCTGATCTGGGGCTTGAGGCGCGTCACCACCCGTTCGTGGCTGATGCCGTTCTCGCGCCAGCTCTGGCCCTCGTTGCGCAAGTTCAGCAAGGCGGGCATGGCGCGGTCGATGGCATGGGCGAAGCGGGCTTCGACGGTGCGCTCTTCCTCGAATTCGATCCAGAGGCCGCGCAAGTGGTTCGCCTCGGTCTCGGGGAGCATGCCGAAGATCCGGTCGATGGCCGCGCGTTCGGCCTGCTTGCGGTCGGACAGGCCGTCCTCGAAGAAAACCATGACGTCGCCGGTCTCGATCTCGCCGATGTCGTGGACCAGCAGCATCGCCATGACCCGGCCGATATCCGGCGTGCCCGATGCATAGGGCGCCAGCGCCACCGCGAAGAGCGCGATCTGCCAGCTATGTTCGGCGGAGTTCTCGTAGCGGTCGAGGCCGATGGGCTTCACTTTGCGGGTGACGGCCTTGAGCCGGTCCAGCTCCATTACGAAATCGATGACGTTCTGCATTGCCTGTGCGCCTCCGGATGCAAAGTGCTCTGGAGGCAGGTGGCGCAAATCTCAAGGCCGGAGTTGCCTCATTTCGGCGGCATTCGAATGCCGCCGTCGAGGCGGATGCATTGGCCGTTGAAGTAGGTGTTGCGGGTCAGTTCGAGCACGAGCGAGGCGAATTCCTCGGGATTGCCGAGACGCTTGGGGAACGGCACGGCGCGGCCGAGGCCTTCGTAGACCGCCTCGTTCATGTCCTTCACCCGCAGCATCGGCGGTGTCGCGAAAGTGCCGGGGAGGATGGCATTGACGCGGATGCCGAGGTCCATGAGATCGCGGGCCATGGGCAGGACCATGGCGTTCACCGCGCCCTTGCCGCCGCCATAGGCGACCTGTCCGATCTGGCCGTCCTGCGACGCGGCGGAGGACGTGAGGATAATGCAGCCGCGCTCGCCGTCCTCGTTCAGCGGATCGGCACCGGCCATGCCGAGGGCCGCGATCGAGGCGACGCGGTAGGAGGCGGTGAACACCCCTTCCGCCGTGCGGGCGATCTGCTCGGTGGCCATGCGCTTGTAGCCGCCCGTGGCCTTGTCGAACGAGACGGTCTTGCCGCCGCCGGCCACCACGGCGCAGTGGACGACCACGCGCTCCTGCCCATGGGCGGCGCGGGCCTTGGCGAAACCGGCTTCGACGCTGTCCTCGTCGAGGATGTTCACCTTGCAGAACACGCCGCCGATCTCGGCGGCGAAAGCCTCGCCCGCATCCTCGCTGATGTCGAAGACCGCGACTTTCACGCCCGCGTCGGCCAGGGCCTTGGCGCTTGCCCGGCCGAGGCCCGAAGCGCCGCCGGTGACGACGGCGGCCAGCGTGGTGTCGATTTTCATGGCGAAGGCTTCTCCCGTGAATCTTGCTTGCTCAGGAGCTAGCGCAGATTCCGATGGCCTTGCGCGGCATGATTGCGCGGGAGGGACAAGTATCGCCCCCGCGCAATGCTGCGGTTCGTTATGCGACCTTCCTGCCGGGCGCGCGCTGTTCGTCGATCTGGAAGCGACCGGCCTGATCCGCCAGCAGGGTGGCGTCCGAGATCAGGGTACGGGCGGCGGCCGAGGTCTGCTCGACCATCGCGGCGTTCTGCTGGGTCGTGCGCTCCAACATGCCGACGGTGGAGCTGACTTCGGAAATCGCGGTGGCCTGCGCATCGTTGTCGCGCGCCATCGTCTCGACGAGCGAGTGGACCCGGTCGACTTCCCCGGCGATCGTCTCCAGCGAGCGATCCACGCGCGAGACGGTGGCGACCGCCTGGTCGATCTCCGAACGGGTGGCGGAAAGTCCGTCGCGGGCCTTGCGGGCTTCTTCCTCGGCGCGCATGGCCAGCGAACTCACGAGGTCGGCGACGACCGCGAAGCCGCGTCCGGCGTTTCCGGCGCGACCGGCTTCCACGGCGGCGTTCATGGCCAGCACGCGGGTCTGGAAGGCGATCTTGTCGACGCCTTCGATCACGGCATCGATACCGCGCGCGCTTTCATGCACGACGTGCATGGCCTTTACGGCATCCCCCGCGACGTCGCGGCCCTGGGTGACGGCGCTCAGTGCTTCACCGGCGATGCCCAGCGTTTCCTGCGCGCCGCTGGCAGTGGCTTTCACGCGTTCCTCGACGCGGAGCAGGGTGGCGGCGGTTTCTTCGAGGTTGGCAGCGCTGCTCTCGGTGCGCTGGGCCAGATCCTCGGAGGCGCGGGCGATGGCGCCGGATTCGCCGTAGATGGCATCGGAAGCCTTCACCACCGAGCCGATGGTCTGCCGCAAGTTGGAGAGGCTGCGGTTGTACGAGTTCTTGAGCGAGAGGAACCCGGCCGGAAGATCGTCGATATCGTGGATGAGGTCTCCGCCAGCGAGGCGCGACATCGCGCCGTCTAGTGCGGAGATTGCCTGGTTGCGCTCGGCCTCGGCTTCCTCGAAATAGATCGAGATGGAGAGGTCCATGTCGAGCATGGCCGCCTTCATCAGCGCGCGGTAGAGCTTACCGGGATTCACGCCGCGGGTGAACAGGCGCCAGGGGCTGGTGGCGCGCTCGACGCCGGCCATGATCTCTTCAAGGATCAGCGCATAGCCGCCGATGTACCAGCGCGGTTCCAGTCCGATACGGGCGTGGACTTTGCCGATGCGGGTGACGGCAGCGTAGTAATCGGCATCGAAGCGGCCGGTGGCGATGCCCATCCAGTGACCGACCTGCGCGCCCTTCGCGGAGTTGATGTGTGCCTCGCCGCTGAACATGCGGGCCATCGTCGGGGTCTTGCGGACTTTGGCGTAGAAGCGGTCGAGGGCAGGGGGAATGCACTTGCGGAGCAGGGGCTGCGCGGCGGTGAGAACACGGCGCTGCGCGGCGTCGAACTCGAGGAAATCCAGCCGTTCCTCGACGGTCTTTACAGTCAATCTAATCTCCTGTGCGGCTTGCAACCGACCGGAATGAAAACGTTTTATGCGCTTATTATAGAGGAACCGGGACCGCTTCCGGCGGTGGTCCGGCGAATTTTCGAAGAGCTTTGAAAAGGGGGTGGCGGTCCGATCGCATATTGTGACACCATGATGACGGAAAATGATATTAAATAATTAAAAAGATTAGAAATTATTAGAGAATCCGTCCTAGCGCTCGGGACATCGAAGGCCGGGAGGGGGACAAACCCGGCTGCGAAAAATCGGGTGCAAGATGTCAGATACGAATTCCGGATGGGGGCGCTTCTTTGCGTCTCTCGAAACGCGGTTGGTCGGAGCGCTCTGCCTGATCGCCGTGCTCGGCGTGGTTCTCCAGGTCGTGACCCAGCGCGAGGCGTTCGGCCTGCGGGAGCAGAGCAACGCGCTGATCAGGACCTCGGCGATCGCGGAGAACGCGGACCAGTTCGCCGAAGCGGTTGGAAAACTGCGGATGGCGACCAATCGCGGGTTGGTGGCCAGCAACCGGACGAGCACGAGCGACGAGCTTACCGATGCCGCCATTGCCATCGACGAGAAGCTGGGCAAGCTGCGCGGCAGCGGCGTGGCGCTCTACGACCTGCCCGAGCGCGCCAATCCCTTCGCCGATCTCGATCGCCACGTGACGGCGATCCTTGACGTGCAGGCCGGCGGGGTGGCCGGAAAGGCGCTGGTGGAGCGGATCGAGAAACGCAATGCTAAGATGGCGGCCTTTGCCGAAGAGATCGTCGCCCGGGCCCGGGCTGACCGCGAGGCCGAGCAGAAGCGGCTGATCGCTTCCATCGCGCGCTGGCAGATGCTGGTCTTCGTTACTGGAGCCGTGACGATCCTGGTGGTGCTGCTGGTGCTGTTCGACATCCTGCGCAATATCCTGCCGGCGATCCGCCGGATGCACGGCCATCTGCAGGGACTGGCCGAAGGCGATCTCGACCTGGAGATCGGGACGTTCCGCCTGAAGGAGCTGAAGGCGCTGTCCGGACCGCTCGAAACCTTCCGCAGGAACGCGAAGGCCGTGAAGAACCTGGCCTTCAGCGATGCCGCCACCGGATTGCCCAACCGGCGTGCCTTCCAGGAAGACGTCCCCAGATTACTGGCTTCACGGCTCGGTACGAGCTTCGTCTTCATGCTGATCGACATCGACCGCTTCAAGCATGTCAACGACGATTACGGCCATGCGGCGGGGGACGAACTCGTGCGCCTGATCGGGGAACGCATGCGCTCGATGCTCGGTCCGGACGGCATCATCGCGCGGGTCGGCGGCGACGAGTTCGCGCTCTGCATGCCCGTTTCGGCTGACGGTGAGGGTAGCGAACTGGCCAGCCGACTGGTGGACACGGTGCGCGCACCTTTCAGCCTGGGCGAATATGCGGTGGCGGTCACCGTCTCGCTCGGCTTCGCCGAGACCCTGGGCACGGAAGATCTCGAATTCGACGACACGCTGCGCAATGCCGACATGGCGCTCTATGCCTCCAAGAAAGGCGGGCGCAACTGCGCGACGGCTTTCGCCGCCTCGATGGCGGAGGAACGCGCGGTCGACCGGGCGCTGGAGAAGGACCTCGAAACCGCCTTCGAGAAGCAGCAGTTGCGGATGGTCTACCAGCCGATCCATGCGGTGCGCGACGATACGCGCGAAGTCGAGGCGCTGGTGCGCTGGAAGCACCCGGAACTGGGCGAAGTGCCGCCTTCCACTTTCATCCCGGCCGCCGAGCGTAGCGGGTTGATGGTCCGTCTCGGCGAATGGATCATCCAGCGGGCGCTGCGGGACTTTGCGATGTGGCCGGACCTGCACATGAGCATCAACCTCTCGCCGCTGCAATTGCAGCATGATGGGTTCAGTGCCTTTCTGCTCGACTGCTGCAAGCGCCACGACATCGCGCCATCGCGCCTGTTCCTGGAAGTGACGGAATCGCTGTCGATCGAGCGTAACACCCGCGCGCTGCTGACGCTCAACCTCCTGCGTCACATGGGTTTCCGCATTGCACTCGACGATTTCGGCACCGGCTATTCCTCGCTGTCGATGGTCAAGAGCTTCAAGTTCGACCGCATGAAGCTCGACCGCAGCCTCGTCATGGACCTGGGGCAGGACCCGGCCTCGGTGGCGGTGCTGGAGGCGGCGGTCACGATGGCGCGCCACGTCGGCGCCGAAGTCGTGGCCGAGGGGATCAGCGACGCCCATCTTATCGGCGCCACCAAGAGTGCGGGATGCACGCATTTGCAGGGCTATTACTACAGCCGCCCGATAGAAGCGGACGATGTTCCGGGCTACTTCGAAAGCGCCGGTCAGAAAGCCGTCGAAGTGGCCTGACCTGTCGGCTTCACCCGGAAGCGGCCTGCGATCGGGTGAAGACGGCAAGCTGAGCGGCGAAAGCACGCTGGAAAGCCGGACGCGCCTCGCCGCGCGCGACATAGGCGGCGAGGCGCGGGTAGTCCGCGAGGAGGCCGGTACTGCCGAGGCGGCGCAGAACGGTGATCGTCATGAGGTCTCCGGCGCTGAAGGAGCCGCCCAGCCAGTCGTCGTCTCCGAGTCGGGCGTCCAATTGACCGAGGCGGGCGCGCAGCCGCGTTTCCAGCATGGGTTGGCGGGCCTCGTACCACGGCTGGTCCTTCTCGAAGAGCGCAGCCATCGTGAACTCGACGACCGGCGGTTCCAGAGTGCTGAGGGCCGCGAAGATCCAGGCGATGGCCTGCGCCCGCGCGTGCGGTTCGTCCGGCAGCAGGGCGGGCGCACGTTCCGCGACATGGAGCACGATGGCGCCGGATTCGAAGAGCACGAGGCCGTTCTCCTCGTAACTCGGGATCTGTCCGAAGGGCTGGCGGGCAAGGTGCGCGGGTTCTTTCATGGCCGCGAAGGAGACAAGGCGTACTTCGTAGGGCAGCCCCGCTTCCTCCAGCGCCCAACGCACGCCCATGTCCCGGGCAAGACCTCGCCCGCGATCGGGCGACTGGGCGAAGACGGAAAGGGTGATGGTCATCGCAAGGCTCCCTGTAGTCTGGATGAAGAACAGGCGGATGGCCCTGACGGTTCCAGCCGCTTGCCTTCGGGACGCGCCGCTATAGTAGCCGCAAGGAACCCCGCCCGACGCGGGCAAGGAGACAGGAAATGCAGGTTCGGGACGCGCGCGACGGCGATCTGGAGAGCGTGACGGCGATCTACAACGACGCGGTGCTCAACACGACGGCGATCTGGAACGAGGTCGCGGTCGATATCGCCAATCGCAGTGCCTGGCTGGCGGACCGCGAACGCGCGGGCTATCCGGTGCTCGTGGCGGTCGAGGAGGAAGGCACCGTGCTCGGCTATGCCTCGTTCGGCGACTGGCGTGCCTTCGACGGCTATCGCCATACCGTCGAGCATTCCGTCTATGTCCGCGCCGATCTGCGCGGCCGGGGGATCGGCAAAGTGCTGATGATGGAACTGATCGAACGCGCGCGGACGATCGGCAAGCATGTCATGGTCGCGGGGATCGAGGCCGGAAATCAGGGGTCGATCGCATTGCACGAGAAGCTCGGTTTCGAGCAGGTCGGGCTGCTGCCGCAAGTCGGCATGAAGTTCGGGCGCTGGCTGGACCTCGCCTTCCTGCAACTCGTGCTGGATGATCGCGAGACGCCGCAGGGCTGAGAGGCCGCAAACGAAAACGGGGGCGGCCAAGGCCGCCCCCGCGTTTGACTTATCCGGGTGTCTTAGAGACCATCCAGGCCCTTGCTGACGAGGATGTTCACCGCGACGCGGCGGTTCTGCGCCTTGCCTTCCGGCGTGCTGTTGTCGGCCAGCGGATCGGCTTCCGACATGCCGGTAGGGGTCAGCATGCGATAGGGCTTCCAGTGGCAGGCCTGCTGGAGGTAGTTCACCACGCGGCTGGCGCGCTTTTCGCTGAGTTCCTGGTTCAGTTCCTCGCTGCCAGTGGAGTCGGTGTAACCCACGACGAGCAGCAGGGCATTGTCCATGCCTTCGGCGTTGTTCGCGGCCGTGCAGAGTTCGGCCTTGGCTTCCGGCGAAAGAACCGCCTTGCCGGTGTCAAAGTTCACGTTGGTCGTGCCCTTGACGTTGTACTTGTCGATGTCTGCCATGCGGCCGCGAAGAGCTTCGGTGGCAGCGGTCTGTTCGGCGAAGCCCTGTGCGGTGCCGTTGCGGATCATCGATGCGGTGCGCAGGTCCCGGTTCTGGAGATTGATCTGGCTCGCCACCAGTTCACCGCCCGACTGCAGGGTCTTGACCGTCACCGGCAGGCCGTTGAGCAGCGAGGTTGCCGCCAGCTTGCCCTTGCCAAGGCCCAGGAAGCCCTTGCTGGCGCGGATCTTGGTGGCATCGTTGACGGTGATGACGGTGTTGGTGCCGTCTTCGGTGGTCACCTGAACCTTGTCGCCGCTGCGGGCCGAGATGATGCCCTTGAGGTCGGGACCTTCGGTCGCCGCGGCGGCGGGAGCGTTGTAGCTTGCCGAAACGTCCGCATCGGGCGTTTCCTGGGTCTGCGCCGAGACGCCGACCGAGGCGACACCGGAAAGTAATGCAAGAATTACAAGAGCTTTAGGGGTCTTGGAATTGATATTCATAGTGCTACTCCTCCAAAATCGAGCAGTACGGCCTGCTTAATAGCAGCTTTTCCTCCGACCATACTTCGTTTTCATCATCGATGGGATGATGTATCCGGCGGTTGGAACCTCTTCTGGCTCGCTTTCTAAACTTCGTAAGATGGGCAGCGATTGCTGCATCGGGACACCTTAGACTTCCTGGGTGTTCAGATTAACCTTGCGGGCACATGAACGGCCCCGGCATCGCCGTTCATACTACGGGTAATTCGAGAGCGTCTTGCGACGAACCGTTGTCGGAAGGGTAGGGGTATCGGGCTTTGGACGCCGGAGAATCGCTCTTCCTGAACAAGTCTGGAGGCGAAGCATTCCCATACGCAGCGGGGCCGGACCGCATTGCGGCCCGGCCCCGACAGGGAACTGGAGATCGTCGGCCAGCGTGTCGCTATTTGGCGGCGTGCAGCGGTTTCTGAAGAATGACCGGTGCGATCTGGCGGCTGGCCACTTCGCGCAGCACGAAGCTGCTGCGGATGCGCCGGACATGCGGCAGGACCGAGAGCTCCTTGCGGTAGATCATGTCGTAGTCTTCGAGCGACTGGACGTTGAGGATCATCAGGAAGTCGGTATCGCCGGTGACGAAGGCGCAGAACTGCATCGACGGGCTGTCCAGCACGGCCTTCTCGAAGTCCTGGAGCACGGATTCGGCCTGCGAGACGAGTTCGATGGAGACCATGACCAGCGCCCCGTAGCCCAGCGAGCGAACGTTGAGATTGGCCGAATAGTGGGTGATATAGCCGGATTCTTCGAGGATCTTGCGACGGCGGGCGACCGCCGTGCTCGACAGATGGACCTTCTCGCCCAGACATACGTCGGAGGCACGCCCGTCCGAGACGAGCGCGCGCATCAGGCGCAGATCGGTATCGTCCAATTCGTGCTGCGCGGGTTTGCCGCGCGCAGCATCGAGCCAGTGCAGTTTGCTGGACTGCATGTCCATCTTGTTGTGACCCCCTTTTTTGATTTTCGAAACCATATTGCCGGGTATCCGCTCGATTTCAAACAAAAGGGCGTGGGAAGGGGAATTATTCGGACAGAATGTTGTCGAACCACCCGGTGTCGCCACCGATCGGCATTCCGGCGGGGATCGGTGGGCGCGGGCGGCTCTGCTTGCCGATCTCGGCTTCGAGGCGATCGAGATCGCCGAGCAGTGCTGCCATCGAGACTTGCCACAGGGCATCCTCGCTGCTGCCGCGAGCCTTGGCGAATGTGCGGGCGCTGTCCTTGAGATAGCCGTCGAGCAGGGCGGCGACGTCGGCCGGAGTCTCGGGATCGCGGCGGGCGGCGGCAATCGCGAGCAGGGTGGTTTGCGCGATCCGGCGCGACACGGCATCGCCGTGCGCGGCGATCACCGGCGAGAGTTTGCCCAGCAGGGTGCCGACGCCGGGCTGGGCGGCGTCGTAGCCGTGCTGGATCTGCAGGCGGGTGAGGCGGGCCGGGGCGAGCAGGCTGTCGAGCGTCATCTGCGCGGCCACTTGCGCGGCGACAAGCGGATCGAACACCGCCGATCCGGCGCCGCGCAGCACTTCTGGCGCGGCTTCGACGTCGGTGCGGGCGCTGGTGCCGCTCGACAGGGCCATGGCGAGGGCAGCGGGCACCGTCAGCTCTCGCGGCGAAAGCGTTGCAACGAGCGCGTCGATCGCTTCCAGCTGCTGGGCGGCGGGGACCGGCGAGGGGGCTGCGCGCCCGTCGCCGACGACCGCATATTCGTAGTTCACGCCGCCCACCAGTTTGCCGGTGGCATCGATCGAATAGCGGTGGAACAGCCAGATCGGCACAAACTTGCGGCGCAAGTTGGACAAGGGTTCGCCGGAATGGAGGACGCCGGGGCCGAAATCGGCGAGAGCGATGCGGCGCACGTCCAGCGTATGAGCGAGGTCGGCTGGAGTGTCCTGCCCTTCGGTCCACATGTTGACGCCGGGCACGGCGAGATCGGATGCGCGGCCGTCGATATCGGTGCCGAAGATCAGCCCCGCCTTGTGGATCGCATCGGCCTTGGCGGCGGCTTCGGCATCGCCGTCCACGCCCGGTGCGGGCTGGCCGTAGAGCCAGTCCACCGTGAACTTGTCCCATTTGCCGATGCCGGTCGCATAGGCGTCGCCGAGGTCCAGCTTGCCGTCCACGATGCCGACTTTCGGCCCCGGATAGTCCATCACCGAGGCGCGGTCCTGCAGGCTGGCTTTGAAGTTGTGCACGAAGCCGATGGCATGGCCCACCTCATGCGCGCCGAGCTGGCTGATGCGGGCGAGTGCGGCGCGGACCGGATCGTTGCGGCCCCCGCTGCCGTTCTGCGCGGTGCCGACGAGGCCTTCGAAGATGGTGATGTCCTGCCGCACGCGCAGGGCGCCCAGCACGACCACGCCCTTGACGATCTCCCCAGTGCGCGGATCGATCACGCCGCCGCCGTAGGACCAGCTGCGGTTCTGGCGGTCGGTCCAGTTGACGACATTGTAGCGCACGTCCTGCGGATCGATGCCGGGCGGCAGGATCTCCACCTTGAAGGCATCGACGAAGCCCGCCGCATCGAAGGCATCGGCCCACCAGCGCACGCCATCGGCCAAGGCAGTGCGGATCGGATCGGGCGCGGCGCTGTCGATATAGAAGACGATCGGCTTTTTGACCGGCGAACGTGCGGCCGAGGGATCGACTTTCTCCAGGCGGAAGCGGTTGGAATATTCCACCAGTATCGGCGAGCCGAGCGGCGTGCCGAAGTCGTAGGCCTGCGTGGCATGGCTGCCCGAGCGGATGTCGAACTTGCGCGGCACGAAGCCGGGTTCGGGGAGGGCGACCAGCGAGGAATGGACGGTGACGCTTACCATGCGTCCGTCGGGCGCGATCGTATCGAGCTCGCGGCCCGCGCTGTCGGCGGTGAAGGTCTGTACCGTTTCCAGTTCGACGTTCTTCGGGAAGACTTTCACCGATGCGGGATCGAGCGCGCTCAGTTTCTCGGAGAGCTTGTAGCCCTTGGCGCTTTCGCCGATGGCGCCGGACAGGTCCATGGCGTCGGTCATCAGCAGGGGGGTGAGGTCGACGGTTATGCTCTCGTTGTTCTTGGCGCCGCTTTCGCCCACGATATCCAGCATGGCGACAGTGCTGAACGGGAAGCTGGCCCTCGCCCCCTGCTGCACGCCGGCATCGCCGGTGGCGCGGTAACGCGGGTTTTCGAACACGACCGCGACTTTGCCGCCCATGCGGCGGAAGGCGACAATCTTGGTGTCGCCCTGCATGCCCCGGTCGATGCGGATCGCAGCCGAGCCGAGACCGGTCTTGATCGACTGGGTGAAGAGATAGCGGCCGGAGGTTCCATCCGCAGCGGCGGCGGGCAGGGTGAACAGGACCTTGCCCTTGGCCGCATCGACCTGCACCGGCAGCAGCGCGCCGTCTGCGGAAGATGTCGCCGCGACCGGCGCGGCCCATGCGGAAGGCAGAGTCAGGGCGGTCATGCAGGCAATCAGGGCACAACCGGCGGCGAGACCGGGCTTCATACGGGCGACGAACGGCATCGAGATAGTTCTCCTTGGCAAGCTCTCGGCGAGACCATGAACCCTCGTTCGCCGATGCAGCAAAGCCTAGCGCAAACCCGGCGCAGCTTCCCCGAACTTATCGGGGGCGATTGTCAGGACGTTGATGGAATCCTGCGCCGCGTCGGCGATCAGCGTGAAATTCCTGCGCAGAAGCGGGGCGGCCTGCACGACTTGAAACCGTTCAGCGCGATGCTGCACTGCATTTCGCGAATCATGACAGTGCCGCGTTCCGGAAAGTGCGCTCGATGTGGGGTGGCGTGCACCAATCTTGCGTGAAATTCGAACTTGGCGATGAAATCCATCACAGTACTGTCAAAAATGTCCCAACTTTCGTGGGATCAATCGCACCCTTCCGGATAGTATCGACGATGTCAGGCGGAAGTCCGGATCGGCCCTACCGATAGTCGAAAAGGGGCCGATACAAGACGGGCACCGCCGGATGATGGGCTTCTCGCACGAGGGATGCGGAAGCGGAGTTCAGGGGTTGCTCACCAGTCCGCAGCAAGCGGCACCGCAATGACGGTGGGTGCATTCGTGCGCCGGGGAGATTGCGCCTTTTCTCCAGCCATCGGGATGAGGGCGTCTGTGGCGAAGAGGGTTCAGTCACAGGGAGTTTTCGCAATGCGCAATGCAGTCCAGACCTCGACAGCGCCGGGGACGATGGAAACCTTTTCGGCGCGTTCGCTTCGCACCCTGCTCATGGCAGGCGCGGCGCTTCCGCTGTTTCTGGCCGCGCCGGTGCTGGCGCAAGAGGCGGCGTCCGCCGAAGAAGAGCCGCTGAAGGACATCGTCGTCACCGGCTCGCGCATCGTCGGCGACGGCTACAGCGCGCCGACGCCCGTGGCCGTGCTGGGCGAGGCGGATATCGCAGCGCAGGCCCCGGCGAACATCTCCGACTTCGTGAACCAGCTTCCCGCCATCGCCGGTAGCGGCACTTCGGGCAATTCCTCGGGCGGCCTTTCCAACGCGGGCGCGGGTATCAACTCGATCGGCCTGCGCGGCCTCGGCGTCGGGCGCACGCTGGTATTGGTCGACGGCCAGCGCTCGGTGGCCTCGACCGTGGGCGGCACCGTGGATATCAACACGATCCCTCAGGACCTGGTGAAGCGGGTCGAGGTCATCACCGGCGGCGCTTCCGCCGCTTACGGTTCGGATGCGGTGGGCGGCGTCGTCAACTTCATTCTCGATACCGGGTTCAAGGGCTTCAAGCTGGGTGCGGATACCGGCATCTCGACTTACGGCGATGCCTTCAACTATCGCTTGACCGGCACGGCGGGCTTCTCGCTGCTGGACGACCGGCTGCACCTGCTCACCAACATCTCCTACTTCAAGCAGGAGCGCGAGGAAGGCATCCATCGCGGCTGGAACGACAGAGGCTACTTCCAGATCAATAATCCCGCCTACACCGCCACCAACGGCGAGCCGCAGCGTCTGGTCGGCAGCGGCATCGGGCCCTCGGGCTATACCGCAGGCGGCCTCATCACCAGCGGACCGCTGCGCGGCACCTATTTCCTGGGTGAGGGCCAGACCGGGCAGCTCACCTACGGCACCACCAGCGCCAGCAATCCGTGGATGATCGGCGGCGACTGGCAGACGACGCTCGACGGCCATCTCGGCACCAATACGCTGGTCCCGCTCGACAAGCGCCTGAGCGTGTTCCAGCGCGTCGGCTTCGAGATCACGCCCGCCATCGAGATCTTCGGCCAGTTTTCCTACAACAGTTCGGTCAGCGCCAGTTCCTACCAGCAGACGCCCAGCACCGGCGTGAGCATTGCGGCGGACAACGCCTATCTGCTCAGCCAGTATCCCGCCGTCGCCGCCGCGATGGCTGCGCAGGGGCTGTCCACGATCACCGTGGGCACCTCCAATGCGGGCTTCCCGATCCCCGGCAGCGACATCAAGCGCCAGGTCTATCGCGGCGTCGTCGGCGCCAAAGGCACGCTCGACGTGTTCGAAAAGCCGATGAACTGGGATGTCTACTATCAGAAGGGCGTCACCAAGGCGCGTGAGGCACTGACCAACAGCTGGATCAATTCCCGCATGACGCTGGCGCAGGATGCGGTGTTCGACGCTTCCGGCAATATCGTGTGTCGCTCCACGCTCAGCAATCCGGGCAACGGCTGCGTGCCGATCGATCGGCTCGGCACCGAGGGGCCTTCGCAGGAGGCGCTGAACTACATCTACAACGACGGCAACCAGCCGCTGCGCCACCAGACCATCAAGCAGGACGTTGCCGCAGCGACGATCTCCGGCAAGGCCTTTGCGCTGCCCGCCGGTGATCTCGCCTTCGCCACCGGCGTCGAGTGGCGGCGCGAGCAGATCAACGGCTCGGTCGATCCGCAGTACAATTCGGGCTGGCTCTACGGCAACTTCCGCGTCAACCGTGGCAAGTACGACGTCTACGAGGGCTTCCTCGAACTCGATGTGCCGATCTTCGACGGCATGAACGTCAACGCCGCCGCGCGCGGGACGCACTATTCGACGTCCGGCTGGGTCGGCACCTGGAAGGTCGGCGCCAACTGGCAGGCGATCGACAGCCTGCGCCTGCGCGGCACCCTGAGCCATGACATCCGCGCGCCCAACCTCGACGAGCTGTTCGCGGCGGGTACGGCACGCACCAATTCGGTCATCATCCCCACCGGCGCCAGTGCCCCGCAGACCGGATCGCTGCAATTCGTGCAGAACGCTTTCGGCAACCGCAATCTCAAGCCCGAAGTGGCCGACAGCTGGACCCTGGGCGCGGTGTTCGAACCGACCTTCCTGCCGGGCTTCTCGCTCTCGTTCGATTACTACCAGATCAAGATCAAGGACGCGATCGGATCGATCACCGCGCAGCAGACGGTGGATCTGTGCTATGAGCAGGGCATCAGCTCGTACTGCCCGAACATCAAGTTCGTGAACGGACAGCTCAGCACGATCGATCTCACGCCGATCAACTTCGCGCGCCAGAAGACCAAAGGCTTCGATATCGAGGCGAGCTATTCCGCCCAGGTCGGTCCCGGCAATCTGCGCCTGCACGGCCAGACCACCCACTATATCGAGAACGTGGTCGATGACGGCATCAGCTTCCCGATCGACTATGCGGGTGTGCTGACCAGCGGCACTTATGCCTCGCCCAGCTGGGTCTATCGCCTGAGCGCGTTCTACGACATCGATCCCGTCACCTTCAACCTGGTCGCGCGCGGCTTCACCAACGGCGTCTACGGCAACGACTGGATTGCGTGCGACGGCAATTGCTCGACCAGCACCGCGCAGTACCGCACGATCAACGACAATTCGATCAAGGGCGCGGTCTATTTCGACACCTCGGTCGACTTCAAGTTCCCGGCGATGAACAACGGCATCGGGCACCTGACTTTCATCGTCAACAACGTGCTGAACAAGGACCCGGTACTCGTCGGCAACGGTCCCGACGGCAACAACGTGCCTGCCTATGCCCAGACCAACCGCAGCCGTTACGACGTGATCGGCCGCACCTTCCGTGTCTCGGCGCGGGTCGAGTTCTGATGACTGCTGCGGTTCTCCCCTGCCTCGTCATTGCGAGGCCCGGAGGGCTGCGGCAATCCAGAGCGTCGCGGCTCCTCGCTGGATTGCTTCGCTTCGCTCGCAATGACGACTGTTTTGGATGCCACGTGAGGCCAAAGGAGTTCCTCTCATGAAAATGTTCAAGCGCGCCGCCCTCGCTGCCGCTCTCGCCACTACGATGTTAGGGGGCGCTCCCGCCCGGGCCGCCGCTCCCCAGGCGCTCAAGGACGAAGTTTCCGCCGAAGTGGAGGCGCAGCGCAAGCAGATCCAGGTCATGGTCGACCAGATCTTCAGCTTTGCCGAACCCGGCTTCCAGGAAGTGAAGACCAGCGAATACCTTACCGGCATCCTCGAAAAGAACGGCTTCACGGTGACGCGCGGGGTGGCGGGCATTCCCACCGCCTTCACCGCCAGCTGGGGCAAGGGCGGTCCGAAAGTCGCGCTGGGCAGCGATATCGACGACGTGCTCGGCGTTTCGCAGACCCCCGGCCTGCCCTACCTGAAGCCGCTGGTGGAAGGCGCGCCGGGGCACGGCGAGGGGCATAACTCCGGCATGCCGCTGATGGTCGCCGCCGCCATCGCGGTGAAGAAGGTGATGACGAAGCATGGCCTCGAAGGGCGCCTGATGCTCTGGCCGGGCGTGGCCGAGGAACTGCTGGCGACCAAGGCCTATTACGTGCGCGCCGGGATGTTCAAGGACGTCGATGCCTCGATCTTCACCCATGTCAGTTCCGATTTCTCGACCGGCTACGGCGAGATGGGCAACAACGGCATGGTCTCGGTCGAGTACAGCTTCAAGGGCAAGACCGCGCACTCGGCGGGCATGCCGTGGGAAGGCCGCAGCGCGCTCGACGCGGTGGAGATCATGGACGTCGCCTGGAACTTCCGGCGCGAGCACCTGCCGCTCACGCAGCGTTCGCACATGATCATCACCAATGGCGGCGGCCAGCCCAACGTCGTGCCGGACAAGGCCAGCATCTGGTACTTCTTCCGCGAGCGCACTTTCGCCGATATCCGCAAGCTCTACGAGACTGGCAACGATATCGCCAAGGCCGCCGCGCTCGCCACCGGCACCACGGTGACGCAGCAGACGCTGGGCTATGCCGCGCCGAACTTCGGCAACAAGCCGCTGGCCGAGGCGGCCTATGCCAACATCAAGGCGGTCGGCATGCCCAAGTGGAGCGCCGACGATCAGGCCTTCGCCAAGGCCGCGCAGACCTTCAACGACCGCAAGATCGAGCCGCTCAAGTCCGAAGTCACCGAACTCTCGACGCCGGAGAACCGCAAGCCCTCGATGGGCGGCGGCTCGGACGATATCGGCGACATCATGTGGGCGGTGCCGACGATCACCATCCGCTTCCCCTCCAACATCCCGAACATGATCGGCCACAACTCCACCTCGGCTTTCGCGATGGCGACGCCGATCGCGCACAAGGGCGTGGAAGCGGGCGCCAAGGCCGTGGCCATGACCGTGCTCGATATCGTGACGACACCGCAGCTCGTCAGCGATGCCAAGACTTACTTCACCGATGTCCAGTTGAAGACCGACACGTATGCCCCGGTCCTGACCGACAAGGACGTGCCTGCGATCTGGCTCAACGAGCGCAACATGCAGCTCTACCGGCCTATGATGGAGAAGTACTACTACAATCCGGCCAAGTATCCGACTTATCTCGACCAGCTGGGGGTGAAGTACCCGACCCTGACGAAGCCGGCGGAGTAATCGGGATGGGCAGGAATTTCACGAAATCCCGCATTGCTGCTCCCACTCTCGTCATTGCGAGCGGCGAAGCCGCGCGGCAATCCAGGGTGGGGCAGCGCCGCTCTGGATTGCTTAGCTACGCTCGCAATGACGAACGGGGGGGCGATATGGCAGCGCCGCGTTCGGGCTTGCGTACCCTGATCGCCGCCGCTCTCGCTGCGGCCTCGCTGATCCCGGCTGCCGCGCAGGCCGCTGCCGATCCGGCGCTGAAACAGGAAGTCGCCGCCGCCGTCGAGGCGCAGCGCAAGCAGATCCAGGTCATGGTGGACGAGATCTACTCGTTCGCCGAACCGGGCTTCCAGGAAGTGAAGACCAGCGAATACCTGGCCGGAATTCTGGAGAAGAACGGATTCAAGGTGGAGCGCGGCGTGGCCGGCGTGCCGACCGCCTTCACTGCGACATGGGGCAGCGGCGGCCCGAAAATCGCGCTCGGCAGCGATATCGACGGGCTGCTCGGCGTGTCGCAGGTGCCCGGCGTCGCCGATGTGAAGCCGCTGACCGAAGGCGCGCCGGGGCACGGTGAGGGGCATAATTCCGGCATGCCGCTGATGGTCGCCGCTGCGCTCGCCGCCAAGCAGGTGATGACGAAGCATGGCATCCAGGGTCGCCTGATGCTCTGGCCCGGCGTGGCCGAGGAACTGCTGGCGTCCAAGGCCTATTACGTGCGCGCCGGGATGTTCAAGGACGTCGATGCCTCGATCTTCGCGCACGTCAACACAGGGTTCGGCACCGGCTGGGGCGATCTCGGTCTCACCGGCATGATCTCGGTCGAGTACGAGTGGAAGGGCAAGACCGCGCACTCGGCCGGAATGCCGTGGGAGGGCCGCAGCGCGCTCGACGGTGTGGAGCTGATGGATGTCATGTGGAACTTCCGGCGCGAGCACCTGCCGCTCACGCAGCGTTCGCACGACGTCATCACCAACGGCGGCGGCCAGCCCAACGTGGTGCCGGACAAGGCCAGCAGCTGGTACTACTTCCGCGACAAGGATTTCGCGACGCTGCGCAATCTCTACGAAGTGGGTAACCAGATTTCGGAAGCCTCGGCACTGGCGACGGGCACCACGGTCAGCCGCAAGGTGCTGGGCTTTGCTGCGCCCAACTACGGCAACAAGCCGCTGGCCGAGGCACTCTACGCCAATATCGAGACGGTGGGCGTGCCGCAGTGGTCCGCCGCCGATCAGGCATTCGCCAAGGCGGTGCAGGTGAAGAACCACCTCAAAGTGGCGCCGCTGTCGGACAAGGTCATGCCGCTTTCCACGCCGGAGACGCGCGGCGATGCCAGCTTCGGTGGATCGGACGACATCGGCGATGTCATGTGGACGGTACCCACCGTCACCATCGGCTATCCGGCCAACATTCCCAACGTGATCTTCCACCATGTCACTGCGGCAATGGCGATGGCCACGCCGATCGCGCACAAGGGCACCGTCGTCGGCGCCAAGGCAGTGGCGATGACCATCCTCGACCTGATGACCACGCCGCAGCTTGTCAGCGATGCCAAGACCTGGATGAAGGACGTCCAGCTCAAGGACCAGAAGTACGATCCGCTGATCGCGCCGACCGACATGCCCGCGGTCGACCGCAATGCCCGCACGATGGCGCAGATCCGCCCATCGATGCAGGGGCAGTATTACGATCCCAGGAAATACGATTCCTACCTGCAACAGCTCGGGGTCGATTACGAGGCGGCCGGGCGTGAAACTTCCGGCGCGGGCGACTAGCCCAGGGCGCCACCGGCCGGAGCGATCAACACCCTGACGAGACTGGAACTGCTCCGGCCGGTCTCTTTATCCGATTTGCTCAGGTGGTCATGAACCTGCCGGAAACGGCAGCGCCCCGCTCTTCGACGGAGAAGAGCGGGGCGCCTTGTTGTTCATCGAGACGTGCTCTCGGCTCTGCTGCGCAAACCCGGATATTCAGGGGCGCGCAGCAGAGAACCGGGCATAATCGTCAATCCAGGAACGCGCGCATGATCCGCGACCGGCTCGGATGCTTCAGCTTGCGCAGCGCCTTCGCCTCGATCTGGCGAATACGTTCGCGGGTAACCGAGAACTGCTGACCGACTTCCTCAAGCGTGTGGTCGGTATGCATGCCGATGCCGAAGCGCATGCGCAGCACGCGCTCCTCGCGCGGGGTGAGCGACGATAGCGTGCGGGTGATCATTTCCTTGAGGTTCGCCTGGATCGCCGCGTCCACCGGGATGACCGCATTGGCGTCCTGGATGAAATCGCCCAGGCTGCTGTCTTCCTCGTCGCCGATCGGCGTTTCGAGGGAGATCGGCTCCTTGGCGATCTTCATCACCTTGCGCACCTTCTCCAAAGGCATGGAGAGGCGTTCGGCCATCTCTTCCGGGGTCGGTTCGCGGCCCTGCTCGTGCAGGAACTGGCGGCTGGTGCGGACCAGCTTGTTGATCGTCTCGATCATGTGGACCGGGATGCGGATGGTCCGCGCCTGGTCCGCGATCGAACGGGTGATCGCCTGACGGATCCACCAGGTCGCGTAGGTGCTGAACTTGTAGCCGCGGCGATACTCGAACTTGTCCACGGCCTTCATCAGGCCGATATTGCCTTCCTGGATGAGATCCAGGAACTGAAGGCCGCGGTTCGTGTATTTCTTGGCGATGGAGATGACGAGGCGCAGGTTCGCCTCGACCATTTCCTTCTTCGCGATGCGCGCTTCACGCTCGCCCTTCTGCACCATGTTCACGATGCGGCGGAATTCGCTGAGCGACATACCGGTCGCCTGGGCGATCTCGCTCACTTCGTTACGGATGCGCTCGACCGCGCGGCCTTCGGCAGCGGCAAAGGCGGCCCATTTCTTGTCGAGGCCCTGCACCTTTTCTAGCCAGGCATCGTCCAGCTCATGGCCCATATAGCGCTCAAGGAAGTCCTTGCGGCTGACCTTGTGGCGCTCTGCCAGGCGCAGCATCTGGCCACCCAGCGCGGTCAGGCGCCGGTTATAGGCATAGAGCTGGTCGACCAGATATTCGATCTTCTGCTGGTGGAACTGGACGCTCTCGACCTCGGCGGTCAGCTGCTCGCGCAGCTCATGATAGCTGTCCTCGGCCTTCTGGCTCAGGCTCTCGCCATTGGCCATGGCGACCATGCGCGATTCCTGGGCCTTGGAGAAGGCGCGGAAGATTTCGGTGATGGTCGCGAACTTCTCCAGCGCCATCGGCTTCAAGGTTTCTTCCATCTGGGCGAGGGACAGGGTGTTGTCCTCTTCCTCGTCCTCCTCGCGACGGGCGCGGGGCGCACCATCCTCGTCCTCGTCGCCGTCGGCGGATTCCTCCTCCGGCTCTTCCTCTTCCTTGAAGCTGGGGCCAGCGGTCTTCTCGCTGATCTCGCTATCATCATCCTCGGCGCCTTCCTCCATATTTTCAGGAGCAGGATCCTTGGACAGCATGGCGTCGAGATCCAGGATCTCGCGCAGCTGCATCTCGCCATTGTTGAGCGCGGTCGACCATTCGATGATCGCGTTGAAGGTGGTCGGGCTTTCGCACAGGCCCAGGATCATCGTGTCGCGACCGGCCTCGATGCGCTTGGCGATGGCGATCTCGCCCTCGCGGCTCAGCAGCTCGACGGCACCCATCTCGCGCAGATACATGC
>JAGHZR010000022.1 GCA_017745295.1 Novosphingobium sp. | reverse complement strand
GTGCCAAAGTGCGGCCGACATGGCGTGCCGCGTCGATATAGGTGAGGTCGGCCGGCGTCGCCGAACCACAATAAACAGCCAGTCTTTTCATCATCTTCCAGTCCCGAAGCGCCGCGCGCTCCTCAAGCCATGTCCTGCAGCATCAGCGCCGCGGTCGCCTTGGCGCTGCCCACCACGCCGGGGATGCCCGCGCCGGGATGGGTGCCGGCCCCTACCAGATAAAGGTTGGGAATGACATCATCGCGATTATGGGCGCGGAACCAGGCGCTCTGGGTCAATAGCGGCTCCAGGCTGAAGCCGCTGCCCAGATGGGCATTGAGGTCGCGGCCGAAGTCGCTCGGCGCATAATGGAACTGGGTCACGATGCGCGATCGGATGTCGGGGATCAGCCGATGCTGGATCTCGTCCAGGATGCGCTCGGCATAGGCCGGGCCGAATCGATCCCAGTCGATCGGCAGCTTGCCCATGTGCGGCACCGGGGCGAGCGCATAGAAGGTCGAATAGCCTTCCGGCGCCATCGACGGATCGGTGACGGTCGGATGGTGCAGATAGAGCGAGAAATCCGCCGGCAGCACGCCATGGCTGTAGATATCGGTCAGCAGCCCCTCATAGCGCGGGCCGAACAGGATCATATGGTGGGGAATGCCCGGCCAGCTGCCCTTGATGCCGAAATGCAGCACGAACAGGCTGGGCGACCATTTCTTGTGCTGCAGCTTTTCCGCCTGCTTCTGGCCGCGCGGATGATGGCCCAGCAGGTCGCGATAGCTGTGCATCAAATCGCCATTGCTGGCGATCGCATCGGCCTCCCCGCGCCAGCCCGACGCGGTGCGCACCGCCACCGCCCGGTCGCCATGGGTCTCGATCTCGACCACCGCGTCGCCCAGCCGCAGCACGCCGCCCAGCCGTTCGAAATGGGTTGCCATGCCCTGCACCAGCCGGTTGGTCCCGCCCTTGGCGAACCACACGCCGCCATCCTTCTCCAGCTTGTGGATCAGGGCATAGATGCCGCTGGTCGTCATCGGATTGCCGCCGACCAGAAGGCTGTGGAAGGACAGCGCCTGGCGCAGCTTCTCGTCCTTCACATGGCTCGATACAATCGAATAGACCGATCGCCAGGCCTGATATTTGGCAAGGCTCGGCCCCGCCCGCACCATTGAGGCAAAGTCGAGGAAGGCGACCGAGCCGAGCTTGCGATAGCCCTCCTCATAGACGCCGTCGGCATAGTCCAGGAACCGCTCATAGCCCGCGACATCCTCGGGATTGAGCTTGGCGATCTGCGCGCGCAGCGCCACCTCGTCGTTGGAATAGTCGAAATTCGTGCCGTCGCGCCAGTTGAGCCGGTAGAAGGGCGACACCGGCACCAGGCTGACATCCTGCGCCATGTCGTTCCCCGACAGGCGCCACAATTCGGCCAGGCAGGCCGGATCGGTGATGACCGTCGGCCCCGCGTCGAAGGTAAAGCCGTCCTTCTCCCACATATAGGCGCGGCCACCGGGGCGGTCGCGCGCCTCGATCAGGGTGGTTGCCACCCCGGCCGACTGCAGACGGATGGCCAGCGCCAGGCCGCCAAAGCCCGCGCCAATGACAATCGCTTTCCGCTCCATCAGGCGGGTGGGTTCAGCAATGCGTGCATGGCATCCCTTATGCGCACCGGGGGACGCCCGCACAAGATGCGGATGCGATCGGCGATGGTCGATCGCCCAGCATAGAAGCGCTGGATCAGCCCCGGCCGCAATCGATAGAAGCGCGCAAAGATGCGCCAGCGCTGGTCCGGCACCGCAGCGCCGAAGAGCATTCGGCCAAGCAGCCGATAATAAAGTCCCTTCTTCCAGTGCGCCGCAGCATAGGTCCGCGTCGCCGCCGGCAGGCCCTTCAAGGGCTGCTCCACCAGCCAGGTCGCGAATCGCACCGCATCGGGCAGCGAATAGCCGGTCATCGGCTGGAACAGCCCCGCCTTCACCCCGGCCCGCGCGACCGGGTCATCGACCGGCCAGTAGCGGTCGAAATCGCCGCCATGCACCACCGGCAGCACCCCGCTCTCGCTGTGGATAACTTCCTCCACCTGCCAACCCTGCGCCTGCGCATAGGCGGCGATCCGCTCCGCGATCCCTTCCGCGTCCAGCGCCGGCCCGTCGCTATAATAAGTATCCTCGACAAAGATCGTCCGGGCGTCGCGCGGCAGCAGATAGACGAAGCGATAGCCGTCGATCTGCGCCACCGTCGCGTCCATGATTACCGGCCGCGCGATCCCGTGCGGCTGCGCCAGCCGCAGCGTCTGCCCGACGAATTTCTGCCAGCCACAGCGCAGCGCCGACAGGTCGCCCGCGCCCCGCGCATCGATCATCGCATGGGCGTTGATCCGCCGCCCGTCCTCCAGCAGCAGCGATTGCCGGCCGATCGTCGCCACTCGCGCGCCGGTCAGCAGGTGATCGTCCAGCGCCGCCCGCACATGCGCGTCGAAACGGGGGGAGGCGATGCTGTTATAAGGGGTGTCGAGTTGCCGCCGATAGCCGGGAAAGCGCACTTCATGCCCCTGCGACCAGCGGCTGCTGACCAGCGGATCGACCAGCCAGCGGTCGCGCGCATCGACATCCCCGTCGAAGAAGGACCAGATATGATTGCCGCCGACATGATCGGCCTGCTCGATCAACAGGATGCGGGTGCCCGGCCGCCGCTCGGCAAAGGCAAGCGCGATCAGCCCCCCGGCAAGGCCCCCGCCGATAATCGCAAGATCGCATTCCAGATCAGCCACCAACCCCTGTTAGCGACGCCGACGCCAAAGGCAAAGCGGACGGTCCAGCTGAGATGCGCATCCGGTTGGTCGATGGCCTGCCCTGTGGATAAAAATAGGGCCGGTGTTTTCACACCGGCCCCAAGGCATGTTCGCAGGAGGAACAAGGTGAGGCGGGCGGGCCGTGTCCCGGTCGGGCGGCCCGCCCTGCCAATCTCAGTAATTGTAGGCGCGCTCGCCATGCTCGCCGAGGTCGAGGCCTTCATATTCGACCTCCTGGCTGACCCGCAGGCCGGTGATGGCCTTGGCGATGAAGATGGCGATGGCGGTGCCGATCGAGGCCCAGATGATGGTCACGACGACCGCTTCGATCTGGACGAGCAGCTTGGCGCCGATTTCATAGTCCGCCGCTCCGGGGCCGCCGAGGGCCGGCGAGTAGACGATGGCGGTGCCGATGGCGCCGATCATGCCGCCGATGCCGTGGATACCGAAGGCGTCGAGGCTGTCGTCATAGCCAAGCTTGGGCTTGAGCACGGTGACGGCATAGAAGCAGATGATCGAGGCAACGGCGCCCAGCACGATCGCACCGAACGGGCCCGAGTTGCCGGCGGCCGGGGTGACTGCGACGAGGCCGGCGATGACGCCCGAGCAGAAGCCCAGGGCCGACGCCTTGTGGCCGTTGACGCGTTCAGCCAGCATCCAGAACAGGGCGCCCGATGCGGTGGCGACGAAGGTGTTGATCATCGCGAGGGCGGCCGAACCATTGGCTTCGAGCGCCGAGCCGGCGTTGAAGCCGAACCAGCCGACCCACAGCAGGCCGGTGCCGACGGCGGTCAGCGTCAGGCTGTGCGGCGCCATCGGTTCCTTGGGGAAGCCGATGCGCTTGCCCAGGATGAGGCAGGCCACCAGCGCCGAGACGCCGGCGTTGATGTGAACGACGGTGCCGCCCGCGAAATCGAGCGCGCCGGCCTTGAAGAAATAGCCCGAAGCTGCCCAGACCATGTGCGCGATCGGGAAATAGACGATCGTCAGCCAGATGGCGGCGAACACCATCACGGCCGAGAATTTGATGCGTTCGACCACCGAACCCAGCACCAGCGCGACGGTGATCGCGGCGAAGGTCATCTGGAAGCAGACGAAGACATATTCCGGAATCTCGACGCCGGCGGTGAAGGTCGCGGCCTGCGAAGCGGGCGTGATGCCCTTCAGGAAGGCCTTGTCGAAGGTCGAGATGAAGTTGGAGAGGCCGCTGGTATAATCGGGACCGAAGGCCATCGAATAGCCGTACATGACCCAGATCAGCATGGCGAGGCAGGCGGCGGCGCCGATCTGCGTCATCACCGACAGCATGTTCTTGCTGCGGGCAAGGCCGCCGTAGAACAGGGCGAGGCCGGGCAGGATCATCAGGAAGACGAGCAGCGTCGACGTCAGCATCCAGGCGGTGTCGCCCTTGTCGATCGTCGGGGTGGCGGCGGCGTCCTGCGCCCAGGCAGGCATGGCGGCGAACAGCGACGCACCCAGTGCGCCCGCGCCGCAAAGAATCTTGCGGTTCATCGTGGTTTCCCTCCTGTCGAAAGCGCGGATCAAAGCGCGGTGTCCCCGGACTCGCCGGTGCGGATGCGCACGGCGGAAGCCAGGTCGAGGACGAAGATCTTGCCGTCGCCGATCGCCTCGGTGCTGGCGACCTGCTGGATCGTTTCCACGATCTTCGGTGCCAGATCGTCGGGCGCGGCCACTTCGATCTTCACTTTCGGGAGCATGTTGGTCGAATATTCGGCCCCACGGTAGATTTCGGTCTGACCCTTCTGGCGTCCGAAGCCCTTCACCTCGGTCACGGTCATCCCGGCGACCCCGATTGCCCCCAAGGCTTCCCGAACCTCGTCGAGCTTGAAGGGCTTGATGATGGCTATGATGAACTTCATGCCTATCCCCTGTTTTCGACCGGCCCCGCGCCGGTTAACAATGGATAAGCAAGGGGTGTGCCAATTTACGAATTGGCCGTTTTTGGCTGAAATTTTGTTCCGATCAACGCAAGTGCAGCATGAAGCGTCGCTCGATTCCTGAGCAGTTGCCTATTTTTTAGGCAATTGAAGCGATGCAAAGACCGGCAGATGGTCCGATCCTATCGCCGAAAGCGGGCTATGATGAACATTTGTTCCCGTAACCACCCATTCCCGCGACACGATGATGCGATCGAGCCGGGCGAGCGGCCGCCGCGATGGAAAGCTGCGGCCCGGTGCGAGCACTTGCCATGGCTCGTGAAACTCCCGGAAACAGCCGCCGCCGGCCGACCATTCGTTGAGATCGCCCATCATCACGGTTGGCACCGAGGCCTCGCAGGCATCGACATGGGCGAGCACGCTTCGCACCTGCAACCGGCGGCGCAGGCCCGAGAGATCAAGATGCATGCCGACGACGCGGAACCGGTGGCCATGGAGCGAGAGGTCGGCCCGGATCGCCCCGCGCGGCTCCAGCACCGGCAGCGGCACGGCTTCCGCTTCGAGCAGGTCGATGCCCTTGCGCACGAGGATGGCATTGCCGTGCCAGCCGAGGCTGTCCGGCTTCATCGACAGCGGCACCGGCACGTAATCGGTGGTCGTGTGGATGGCATCGAGCGGCAGCGCGCTCATGCGGCGGCCGAAGCGGCGGTCCACTTCCTGCAAGGCCACGACATCGGCATCGATTTCGCGCAGCACGGTAAGGATGCGCTCGGGGTCGCGCCGCCGGTCGAGACCGACGGCCTTGTGGATGTTGTAGCTGGCGAACTTGATCTGCAAGTGGGGACTCCGGTGGGATGCTGGCTTTAGCAATCCATCGGCGTCCTGTCAGGTTCCGGGCTGGGTGTGATTCTGCGGGAGCTTCGACAGGCTCAGCCTGAGCGGGATTGGGAGGTATGTGCCCCCCATCCGCTCAGGCTGCGTGAGATTGAGATTCACGCACCGCGCCCGCTGGAGGCATACACCACCCCCGCTCATCCTGAGCTTGTCGAAGGATCACCCTGATCTTGTCGAAGGGTCATCCCGAGCCTGCCGTAAGGATCAGCGCTCCTTCGTCGCGCTGAACGTCAGGTCCGGGTTGCGTTCCTGCTGGTAGCTGACGTCCCAGGCCGAGCGGGCCATGAACACCGGGTCGCCGTCGCGGTCGCGGGCGAGGTTCATCTTGTTGAACTCGCCGAAGTCGCGCAGGGCCTTGTCATCGCCCTTGAGCCAGCGGGCGGTGTCGAAGGGTGCCGGTTCCAGCACCGCTTCCACCTTGTATTCGGCTTCGAGGCGGCTGATCAGCACGTCGAGCTGGAGCTGGCCGACCACGCCGACCACCCATTGCGAGCCGATCTCCGGGTAGAACACCTGGATCACGCCCTCTTCGGAAAGGTCGTCGAGCGCCTTGCGCAGCTGCTTGGTCTTGGTCGGGTCCTTCAGCGCCACGCGGCGCAGGATTTCCGGGGCGAAGTTCGGCAGGCCGGTGAAGCGGACCTGGTTCTTCTCGGACAGGGTATCGCCCACGCGCAAGGTGCCGTGGTTGGGAATGCCGATGATATCGCCCGGCTCGGCATTGTCGGCGATCTCGCGGTCCTGCGCGAAGAACAGGATCGGCGAGTGGACCGCGATCGGCTTGCCCAGACCCGAGGGCGTCAGCTTCATGCCGCGCTTGAAGGTGCCCGAGACCAGACGCATGAAGGCGATGCGGTCACGGTGCATCGGGTCCATATTGGCCTGGACCTTGAAGATGAAGCCGGTGACTTCCTTGTTCTCCGGCTCGATCGTGCCCTCGTTAGAAGGCTGCGGGCGCGGCGGCGGGGCGAACTTCTCGATCGCGTCGATCAGTTCGGTGACGCCGAAGTTCTTGAGCGCCGAGCCGAAGTAGACCGGGGTGAGGTCGCCGCCGCGATAGGCCTCGACGTCGAATTCCGGATAACCGGCCTGCGCCAGTTCGAGTTCCTCGGCCACGGCATCGGGCAGGGTCGCGCCTTCGTCGACTTTGCCGAGGAATTCCTTGCTCGCGCCCTCGGGGCGGCTGATCCGGCCGCTCTCGATGTCGAGAATACCCTCGAACAGGCCGCCCATGCCGACCGGCCAGGACATCGGGCAGACATCGAGCGCCAGCATGTCGGCCACTTCGTCCATCAGGTCGAAGCAGGCGCGGCCTTCGCGGTCCACCTTGTTGATGAAAGTGATGATCGGCACCGAACGCAGGCGGCAGACCTCGAAGAGCTTGCGGGTCTGCGGCTCGATACCCTTGGCCGCGTCGATCACCATGATCGCCGAATCGACGGCGGTGAGCGTGCGGTAGGTGTCTTCCGAGAAGTCCTCGTGGCCCGGCGTATCGAGCAGGTTGAAGGTGATCCCGTCACGCTCGAAGGTCATGACCGAGCTGGTCACGGAAATGCCGCGCTGCTGCTCGATCTTCATCCAGTCCGACCGCGCGCGGCGCGCCGCGCCGCGGGCCTTGACCTGACCTGCCAGGTGGATAGCGCCGCCTTGCAGCAGCAGCTTCTCGGTCAGGGTGGTCTTGCCGGCGTCAGGGTGCGAGATGATCGCGAAAGTGCGCCGGGACTGGTGGGGGACGTTGCTCATCGGCGCGCTATTAGTGGGCGCGGGGCCAGATGGAAAGGGCGGAAAAGGGGAGCCCCCTCTCGCCACGGCCTGCGGAGCGGACCGCTTCCTGCCCCGCGCTCAACCTCTGCACCCAACCTTCGTCATTGCGAGCGGAGCGAAGCAATCCAGGGCGCGTTACGCCGCTCTGGATTGCCGCGTCGGCTTCGCCTCCTCGCAATGACGAAATTGGGGGACGATCGTGAGGGACGAAAGTGGGGGAAGCCCTTCAGCCCTCGCGCGCGACCTGGAAGCCGGCGAAGGACTGGCTCACCGGCATCAGTTCCAGCGTGTTGATGTTGAGATGCGGCGGCAGAGTCGCCACCCAGAGCACGGTCCCGGCGATGTCCTCGGCGGTCATCGGATTGGCGCCGCCGTAGAGAGTGTCCGAGGCCTGCTGGTTGCCGCCGGTGCGCACGAGCGTGAATTCGGTCTCGACCATGCCCGGCTCGATCGAGGTGACGCGCACCCCCGTGCCCGCGAGGTCCGAGCGCAGGCCGAGCGAGAACTGGTGCACGAAGGCCTTGGTGCCGCCGTAGACGTTGCCGCCGGTATAGGGATAGGTCGCCGCCACCGAGGACAGGTTGACGATCGCGGCCTTGCGCTCGACCAGCGCGGGCAGCAGCTTGTGGGTGAGCGAGACCAGCGCAGTGACGTTGGTGTCGATCATCGTCTTCCAGCTGTCGAGCGAGGCGCTCTGGGCCGGTTCGGTGCCGAGCGCGAGGCCCGCGTTGTTCACCAGGCAGTCGATGGCGGCGAACTCGGCCGGGAGCGCCGCAAAGGCCGCATCGCGCGCCGCTTCGTCGCGCACGTCGAAAATCGCGGCGTGGAACTTGTCGGCGCCCAGTTCGGCCTTCAGAGCTTCGAGACGCTCGGCGCGGCGGCCGGTGCCGATCACGCGCCAGCCTGCCGCCACGAAAGCGCGGGCGCAGGCTTCTCCGATACCGGACGTGGCGCCGGTCACGAGGGCGGTCTTCATGGGGAAAGTCTCCTTCAATCGGCGGTGAGGACGCTGACGTCCATGCGGAAGCTCCGGCTCACGCCGGGTTCGAGCGAAAGCACGCCGGGCTTGGCGCGGAAGGCGCCGGTATAGCCGAGCGGATCGGCCATGCCCTGCCAGGGTTCGATGCAGAGGTAGTTCGCGCCGGGCTTCTGCCAGATGCCCAGCATCGGCATGTCCGGGAAGGCAACGACGAGCTGTGCGCCGCCGGGCGCGCCGAACGTGAGCGAGCGGCTGGCGAGACGGTCCCAGATCAGCGCATCCGTCTCGAACTGCGCGGCCTCGGGGCGGAGCAGATGCCCTTCGACCGGGGTGGCGACGGGTTCTGGCTGGACAAGGCCGCTGGCCATGTCGATGCGGCGGATCGGCTGGGGTTCGCTCTGCTCGAAAGCGATCGTGTGATCGGCCTTGGCGGCGCCGCCCGGCAGCGGCCAGGCGAAGGCCGGGTGGTAGCCGAAGCTGAAGGGCATGGCCCCGTCTCCGACATTGGTCACTGTCGCCGTGGTGTGCAGGCTCATGCCTTCGAGGCGGAACTCCAGTTCCAGCACGAAGGCGAAAGGATAGACCTTGCGGGTTTCCGCGCTGTCGCGGAGGCGAAACACGGCGCGATCGGGCGCGGCTTCGACCAGTTCGAACAGCGAATGGCGGGCGAAGCCGTGCTTGGGCAATTCGTATTCATGGCCATCGAGCCGATAGCGATTGCCGTTCAGCGCGCCGACGATCGGGAACAGGATCGGCGCATGGCCGGTCCAGAACGCGGGATCGGCATCGGTCATGTATTCGCGGCCCGCCCGGTCGGTCAGCGACCAGAGTTCGGCCCCGAACGGCGCAATCCGCGCGGTTAGATCGCCGGAGGAGATGGTCACGAATTCCCTATCAGTCACCGGCGATCTTTCCTTTTTCCTCAAACAGTCGGCTCAGGTCCGCAGCACGGCCCCGAGCTTGGCGGCGGCGGCGGTCACCTTGGCGCTGATCGCCTTGAGGTCTTCCTCCTTGTAGCTCTTTTCGAGCGGCTGGAGGGTGACTTCGAGCGCCAGCGACTTCTGGCCCTCGGGCACGCCCTGCCCCCGGAAGTCGTCGAAGAGGCGGGCCGAAACGATATTCGCCTTGTCCGCGCCCGCGACCATGCGGACGAGATCGCCCGCAGCCTGCTCGACCGGCACGAGGAACGCGAAGTCGCGCGTCACCGCCTGAAGCGCCGGGGGCGCGTAGCGGGTGCGGGCAAAAGTGGCGGCGCTCTTCTTGCCGGGGATGGCGTCGAGATAGATCTCGGCAATCGCCACCGGGCCTTCGATGTCGAACTGCTTCGCGACCGTGGGGTGCAGCATGCCGAAGCGCGCCAGCACGTTCTTGGGGCCGAGGCGCAGCGTGGCCGACTGGCCGGGGTGGAACTGCGGGCCGTGCCCAGAGTCGTCAACGCCCATGACTTGCAGCTTCTCCACCGGAGCACCGGCTTCAGCGAGCAGCGCCGTGACTTCGGCCTTGGCGTCGTAGGCGTCGAACACCGTCGCCTTGCCAGTCGCCCAGCCGCGCGAGACTTTCTCGCCCGCCAGCACGAAGCCGAGCGCCAGACGCTCGTCGCTCGCTCCACCCTCACCACGCAGATAGCGACGGCCGAGTTCGAACAGGCGCAGCGAGGAGGCACCGCGATCGAGGTTGCGCTTAGCCGCCATCAGCAGGCCCGGCAGCAGCGAAGGCCGCATGACCTTCATATCCTCGCTGATCGGGTTGGCGAGCGACCACAGGGCATTTCCATCCGCGAAGGCATCGGCCTCGGCGGAGGGCAGGAACGACCAGGTGACGGCCTCATGCAGACCGCGCGCGGCAGCGGCGCGGCGAACGCGGCGCTCCAGCGCCTGCGTCGGCGTGGCGGTCGGACGGGCGACACCATCGGCACGCGGCAGGGCGACGCTCGTAACCTTGTCGAGACCGTGAATGCGGACGACTTCCTCGACGATGTCGGGCGCGCCGTCCACGTCCGGGCGCCAGCCGGGAACGGTGACGGCCCAGGACTTGTCGAAGTTCGCCTGCTCGGCGACCACCGAGAAGCCGAGGCTTTCGAGAATGCGCTGCTGCTCGGCTTCCTCGATGCGAACGCCGCCCAGCTTCTCGGTCAGCGCCGGATCGAAGTGGACGATCTTCGGCGTCGCCGGAGCCGCACCGCTGCGCACCGCCTGCGAGGCTTCACCGCCGCACAGCGTCTGGATCAGCTGGGTCAGGTGGTCGAGGCCGGTGTCGAGGAAATTCGGATCGATCCCGCGCTCGAAACGGCTGCGCGCGTCCGAGGTGAGGTTGAGCTTGCGGCCCGTCTTCGCGATGCGCTCGGGATCGAAGTAGGCGATTTCGAGCAGGACGTCGGTGGTCTCGTCGCCGCAGCCCGAATGCTCGCCGCCCATGATGCCCGCGATGTCATGCACGCCCGAATCGTCGGCGATCACGGTCATCTCGGCGTCGAGCGTATAGGTCTTCTCGTTGAGCGCGACGACCGTCTCGCCATCCTTGGCACGGCGCGCGACGACACCGCCGCTCAGCTTGGCAAGGTCATAGGCATGGGCCGGACGGCCATAGGCCAGCATCAGGTAGTTGGTCGCATCGACCAGCGCCGAGATCGGGCGTTGCCCCGCCGACTTCAGGCGATCCTGCAGCCACTGCGGCGAAGGGCCGTTCTTCACTCCCTTGATGACGCGGCCATAGAACGCCGGGCAACCCTCGGCATCATCGGTGCGCACCTCCACCGGGCAGGGGAAGCTGCCCGCGATGTCCAGCACCTCGATCGGCTTCAGCGTGCCGAGACCGGCGGCGGCGAGATCGCGCGCGATGCCGTAGACGCCCATGCAGTCCGGGCGGTTTGGGGTGATCGCCACTTCGATCACCGGATCGGCGCCGTGGTAGTCCGCGAAAGGCGTGCCGACCGGCGCGTCCTCGGGCAGTTCGATGATGCCGTCGTGATCGTCGCCCAGCTCCAGCTCGCGCGTGGAGCACATCATGCCGTTCGATTCGACGCCGCGCACGGCAGCGACCTTCAGCACCATGCCGTTGGCCGGCACGGTCGCGCCGGCAAGGCCCAGCACGCCGACAAGGCCCGCACGCGCATTGGGGGCGCCGCAAACAACCTGAAGCACGCCCTCACCCGTATCGACGGTGAGGACCTGCAGCTTGTCCGCCTGCGGATGCTTGTCGGCGGTCAGCACCTTGGCCACGCGGAAACCGGCCAGCTTGGCGGCGGGATCCTCGATGCCTTCGACCTCGAGGCCGATGGCGTTGAGCTTCAGGGCGATATCCTCAAGCGAGGCGTCGGTCTCAAGGTACTGCTTGAGCCAGGAAAGCGAGAACTTCATTTTCTAGATCCTTCCCGCGCTCAGGCCGGAGTGCCAACGCCGCCCGAAAGGGTCGGCACATCGAGGGCGGAGAAACCGTAGTGGGAGAGCCAGCGGACATCGCCGTCGAAGAAGGCGCGCAGGTCGTCCATGCCGTACTTCAGCATGGCCAGGCGATCGATGCCGATGCCGAAGGCGAAACCCTGCCATTCGTTCGGATCGAGCCCGGCGAATTCGATGACGCGGCGGTTGACCATGCCCGAGCCGAGCACTTCCATCCAGCCGCCCTCACCCTTCGACGGATCGCCGCCGATCACGCGCTTGCCGTCGATCAGGGTGAAGCCGATATCCGCTTCCACCGAAGGCTCGGTGAAGGGGAAGTAGCTGGGGCGCAGGCGCAGGACGATGTCCTCACGCTCGAAGAACGCCTTCAGGAAGGTCTCCAGCGTCCACTTGAGGTGGCCAAGGTGGACGTCCTTGTCGATCACCAGACCTTCGACCTGGTGGAACATCGGCGTGTGGGTGGCGTCGCTGTCCGAACGGTAGACGCGGCCCGGCGCGATGATGCGCAGCGGGGCGCCGTCCTTGAGCATCGTGCGCATCTGCACCGGCGAAGTGTGCGTGCGCAGCAGCATCTCGCGGTTCTGGGCGTCCCGGTCCGGGAAATAGAACGTGTCGTGCATCGCGCGCGCCGGGTGGCTTTCCGGCATGTTGAGCGCGGTGAAGTTGTGCCAGTCGTCCTCGATCTCCGGCCCGGTGGCGACCGAGAAGCCGAGGTCGGCGAAGATCTCGGCAATCTCGTCCATCACTTGCGAGATCGGGTGCACGGTGCCGCGCGGCGCTTCGGGCGCGGGCAGCGAGAGGTCGATGGTTTCCGAGGCGAGGCGGGCGTTGAGCGCCGCCGTCTCCAGCACGTCCTTGCGGGCGGCGAGCGCATCGCTCACGCTTTCGCGCAAGGCGTGAATCTTCGGGCCTTCGACCTTGCGTTCTTCGGGGTCGAGCTTGCCCAGCGTCTTGAGCAGGCCGGAGATCGATCCCTGCTTGCCCAGAAACTCGACACGCAGGGCCTCCAGCGTTTCGAGATCGGATGCTTCCGCAATCCGCGAGAGCGCCTCCTGGCCGGTTGCTGCGTAGTCCACTGGTGTCTGCCTGACTGTTGCTGATATCTGGAAGCGCGGTCCTTAAGGGGACGGCGGCCAAATCGCAACGGTGACGAGCATCACCCCTTGAGCCGGACGTGACGCGCGCGCTCGCGCAGGAGCGGGCCGGTCAGGGGCTTATCGAGCTGGGCATACTGCCGCGGGGTCATGCCCATGAAGGCGCGGAAATCGCGCACGAACTGGGCCTGGTCGTGATAGGCGGCGTCGATCGCGCCGATCCACTTGCGCGCCGGTTCCAGCGTGAACTGGTCGATGCTGCGCAGGAAGCGCTGGCGGCGCAGCAGCAGTTTGGGCGAAAATCCGAAGGCGGCGCGGCAGACCCGCTCGACCGTGCGCGAATGGGCCTTGGCATGATCGGCCAGATCGGTGGCGGAACGCACTTCGGGATCGGCGAGGGCATCGCAGATTCCCAGGATCAGCGCCTCGTGCGCAACCGGACGGCGCGGCAATGCTTCGAGGAAGGCGGTGAACAGATCGAGCTGCTCGCCGGGGGATTCGCCCTGCCCGATCACATCGTAAAGCGGCCGGAATTCGGCGAAAGCCTCGTCCTCGTCGCCGTCGGCCAGCATGTCGGCATAGCGATCCGCCGGAACCCCGACCAGCGCCGCCCAGCCGAGCGGAGTCAGGCGAAAGCCCCATTGGCGGGTCCCGCCTAGGGAAAAGCGGACTTCCTGCGAACGCGGACCGGCCACCGAGAACCGGCAACCGTTGATCGACGATCCGTTGCGCATCACGCCTTCGACGGCCGCGCCGTAATGAAACCGGAACGTCGCCCAATCGGGAGAGAGCACGTCGTGAAGACGCTCCCCCTCGCCCATATCGATTTCGCAGTAGAAAAGGACCGAGACGTACGGGTCGAGCCCCGCAGGTACGGGACAATATTGTATGATGACCCGCCTAGCTGTCATTCCCTGTCTGATCTTCGCACCGGGGCATCCCCCCGCGTCTTTGGTATAGAGACTGGGTATGGAGCGCAATATTTCGGACGGTTCAAAAGAAAACGGGACGCGGGTGGCTGGCACCCGCGTCCCGAATTTTCTCGCTCGATCCGCGAAGTCCGGCGCCTCGGCACCGGCACTTACGCAGTTCAGGCCGGGATGGCAGCCTTCGCCTGAGCGATCACGGCTGCGAACACCGCACCCTCGTTCATGGCGAGGTCGGCCATCGACTTGCGATCGAGTTCGATGCCGGCGAGCTTAACGCCGTGCATGAACTGCGAGTAGGTAAGGCCTTCGGCGCGGACGGCAGCGTTGATACGCTGGATCCAGAGCGCACGGAAGGTCCGCTTCTTGATCTTGCGGTCGCGATAGGCGTACTGGCCGGCCTTTTCGACGGCCTGACGGGCAACGCGGATCGTGTTCTTGCGACGGCCGCGGTAACCCTTGGCCTGGTCGAGAATACGCTTGTGCTTGGCGCGGGTGGTTACGCCCCTCTTGATACGGCTCATAGGTCAGTACTCCTCAGTTGAGCCCGTAGGGCGCCCACTTCTTGATCGTCTTGGCATCGGCGTCGGAAATGACTTCGGTGCCGCGATTCTGGCGGATGTACTTGCCGTTGTGGCTCATGAGGCGGTGACGCTTGCCGGCGACGCCGTGCTTCACCTTGCCGGTGGCGGTGAGCTTGAAGCGCTTCTTCACACCGCTCTTGGTCTTCAGCTTGGGCATTTCGTTTCCTTTCACAGGGACACGTCCGGTCAGCCATGGCAGCCCTTTTCGCCAGGCCGACCCGCGAATCTCCTGACGGAGACTCAACCGCGTCGATTGAAGGGCGCGCCTTTAGTGGGAGAACGACCGCAGCGCAAGGAGAGTCTGCGGCGATTGCCGTTTTCCTGCGTACAGCCCGCTCAAGCCTCCCATCCGTGCCCGATCAGTGGTGGCAGTCCAGCGCTTCCACCACGTCCTCCAGCCGCGCCGGATCGCCGAGCGCGAGGATATGGCCGTCCGACTGGGCATGGAGCGGATCGCCGTTCCAGTCGCACATCGTGCCTCCGGCGCCCTCGACAATGGGGACGAGCGCCGCCCAGTCGTGCAGCTTGAGACCCGCCTCGCAGACCACGTCGAGGTGGCCGCTGGCCAGCAGGCCGTAGTTGTAGCAGTCGCCGCCCATGACCATGCGCTTGTGGTCGGTCTTGGCGGCCAGCGCCATGAAGTGCTCGCCCTGGTGATCGTCGAAGTAGTGCGGGCCGGTCGTCGCCAGCATGGCGTCCGACAGTTCACGACAGGCGCGGGTGCGCACTTCCTTGCCGTTGAACGTCGTGGCGAAGCCGCTCGCGCCCACCCAGCGTTCGCCCAGGATCGGCTGGTCGATGATTCCCAGCACCGGCCAGCCGTCCACCAGCAGGGCGATCAGGGTGCCGAAGATCGGGCGACCGGCAATGAACGAGACGGTGCCGTCGATCGGATCGAGCACCCAGGTGCGGTTCGAACTGCCTTCCTCGCTGCCGAACTCCTCGCCGATAATGCCGTCGCGCGGGACTTCGGCCTTGAGGATGCGGCGGATGACTTCCTCGGCGGCGCGGTCGGCCACCGTCACCGGCGAAGCATCGCCCTTGCGCTCCACGCCGACGCCGGAGCGGAAGTGCGGGCGGATCGCCTCTCCCGCGGCGTCGGCGAGGCGAAGGGCGAGGGCGATGTCTGTGTCCAGTCTCATGCCCCCTGCTCTGCCCGGCGGGGCGCTGCATGGTCAAGGCCGATGCGGCCGAAATCGCCCTGCGCCAGCCACGGACGCAGCCCCTATGGATTTTTCCCCTGTTGCAGCCGGAGGCGGCGAGACTTATCCCGATGGCGGGGCATCTTCAGGGGCAACGGGTCATGCACCATCGGATTCGCCCGGCGATCGACAGGATGATCGCCCCGGCACAGGGGATTTCACAAGGAGTCAGCAGGGACGGCCAGCCCCTGAGCTACAACCGCGCGCCCGCTGCCGACCTGGCGCCGTGGATATCGCGGCTCTACGTCACCAAAGTCCTCGCCCCGGCGGACTATGCGCTGGAATGCGGCCTGTTCAACGACACCGCCTGCCTGCGGATCCAGCTTGCCGGATTGTGGAGCGCCGAGACCGCAACCGGGCCGCAGGAGGCGGGCAATGCGGCGCTGTTCTTCGGTCCCCAGTCCCGCCACATGCCCGTGCGCGTGACCGGCAGCTTCATCAGCCTGGGCTTCGCGCTCCGGCCGGGCGCCTGCACCGCCCTGAAGGGGCCGCGCGTGGGCGACTATCTCGACCGCATCGTCAGCACGGACGTCCTCGGTTTGCCTGCGGAGCGACTGCTGGCGCTCTTCGAGGCCGATGCCGCGCCGGAAGACTGGCTCCTCGCGCTGGAGGCCCTGCTCCGAAGCCGGGTGGCCGACCTCGACGGCGCCGCCCCCGATCCCGTGACCGCCCGGTTCGAGGAAATCTGCTACCGCGCGCCCACCCTCTCGGTGGCGGAAGCGGCAGCGGAGTGCGGGGTGGAGCGGCGCAAGCTGGAGCGCGTCATCAGCCGCGATTTCGGCATGGCGCCCAAGCAGGTCCTGCGCCGCGCCCGGGCGCTCGACATGGCCAGCTACTTGCGCGGCGTCGCCGATGCGGAGGAGGCGGACGTGCTGGCGCTGCGCTACTACGACGAAAGCCACCTCATCCACGAATTCACCGAACTGTTCGGCATGTCGCCGCGCCAGTTCGTGTTGCGGCCACAGCCGCTGCTCACCCTGACGCTCGAATCGCGGCAGGCCCGCAGGCTGGAGGCGCTGCACCGGTTGGAGCCGGGGCAACCCCGCCCCTGGGAGTGAGGCCTGAAAAAAAGTTCCACATGAAACAAAAGCGCGCCCTCCTGCGAGGACGCGCCTTTGTTTCATCAATGCCCCGGACGTGAATCCGGGGCGATACGATATCAGTCGAACAGGCTGGAAACCGAGCTTTCGTCGGCGATGCGGCGGATCGCCTCGCCGATCAGCGGGGCGATCGTCAGGATGCGGATCTTGTCCGACTGCTGCGCCGCTTCGGTCGCCTGGATCGAATCGGTGATGACCAGTTCCTTGAGCGCCGAGTTGGTCACGCGCGAAACCGCTGCGCCCGAAAGCACGCCGTGGGTGATGTAGGCGGTGACGCTGATCGCGCCCTCGTCCATCAGCGCCTGCGCGGCGTTGCAGAGCGTGCCGCCCGAATCGATGATGTCGTCGATCAGAATGCAGGCGCGGCCCTTCACGTCACCGATGATGTTCATGACTTCCGACTGGCCGGGCTTGTCGCGGCGCTTGTCGACGATCGCCAGCGGCGCGTTGTCGAGGCGCTTGGCCAGCGCGCGGGCGCGCACCACGCCGCCGACGTCGGGCGAGACCACCATCAGCGACTGGTCGCCGTAGCGGGCCTGGATATCGGCCGCCATGACCGGCGCGGCGAAGAGGTTGTCGGTCGGGATGTCGAAGAAGCCCTGGATCTGTCCGGCGTGGAGATCGACGGAGAGAACGCGGTCGGCACCGGCTTCGGTCAGCAGGTTGGCCACCAGCTTGGCCGAGATCGGCGTGCGCGGACCGGGCTTGCGGTCCTGTCGGGCGTAGCCGAAATAGGGGATCACGGCGGTGATGCGCTTGGCCGAGGCGCGGCGCAGCGCGTCGATGCCGATCAGCAGTTCCATCAGGTTGTCGTTCACCGGATAGCTGGTGGGCTGGACCACGAAGACGTCCTCGCCGCGCACGTTCTCGTGGATTTCGACGAAGATCTCCTCGTCGGCGAAACGGCGCACGGCCGCGTCGGTGAGCGGCAGCTCAAGATATCCCGCGATCGCGCGTGCGAGCGGAAGGTTGCTGTTGCCGGACATGATCTTCATTGCGAATCCCCGAGACGGCTATGTGGTGATGGGTGGCTGGACGCGGACGCCTCTAGCCATGAGTCATCGGATTGCAACAGAAAGCGTCGCCGGTCACCGGACCGTCCTCGCGAAAATGGCCGGTCCCGGAGAGTCCGGAACCAGCCATTCGATCGACCAAACATCTGAATGCAAACGCGAGTCCCGCAGCGGGACACGCTCGAAAATCACCGGTCCCGGTGCTCGCCCTTGATCCAGCGCACGGTGCCGGAGCTGGCGCGCATGACGACGCTCTCGGTGGTCATCTTGCCGCCCTTGAGGCGCTTCACGCCCGAAAGCAGCGAACCGTCCGTCACCCCGGTCGCGGCGAAGATGCAGTCGCCCTTGGCGAGGTCCTTCAGGGTGTAGATCTTGTCGAGATCCTTGATGCCCCACTTGCGGGCGCGGCTGCGCTCGTCCTCGTTGCGGAACAGCAGGCGGCCCTGGATCTGCCCGCCGACGCAGCGCAGCGCCGCCGCCGCCAGCACGCCTTCCGGCGCCCCGCCCGAGCCCATGTAGATATCGATCGTGGTTTCCTCGTCGGTCACCGCGATCACCCCCGCCACGTCGCCGTCGGGAATCAGGTGGATGCCGCAGCCGATCTCGCGCAGTTCCTCGATCAGGTCGGCATGGCGCGGACGGTCGAGCACGCAGACGATGATCTCGTCCGGCTTCACGCCCTTGGCCGCCGCCACCGCCGCGACGTTCTCGGTCGGAGTCTTGTTGAGATCGATCACGCCCTCGGGATAGCCCGGCCCCACGGCCAGCTTTTCCATGTAGACATCGGGCGCGTGAAGCAGCCCCCCCTCCTCGGCGGCGGCCAGTACGGCGAGCGCATTGGGTCCGGCCTTGGCGGTGATCGTCGTGCCTTCCAGCGGATCGAGCGCGATGTCGATCTTCGGGCCGGTGCCCGGCGCGCCGCCGACCTTCTCGCCGATGAACAGCATCGGCGCCTCGTCCCGCTCGCCTTCGCCGATCACGACGGTGCCGTCCATGTAAAGCGTATCAAAGGCCTTGCGCATTGCCTCGACTGCGGCATGGTCGGCCGCCTTCTCGTCGCCGCGCCCCACCAGGCGCGAGGCGGCGATGGCTGCCGCCTCGGTAACGCGGACCATTTCGAGGACGAGCACACGGTCGAGAACTTTACTTGCAGGCGTCTTGTTTTCAGGCATGTTCACTCCGGATTAATCCGAGGAGGAAAGGTTCTGGGAGCGGCTTAGACAGAGGATTTTCAATTGTCGAGAAGACGGCGCATACTGTTCGCAATCGCCTTATTTGCGCCCGCTCCGGCGATTGCTCAAGCCTCTGGAGAGGCTTCCAAATCCGCGAGTACTGCCGCAACCGGCTCGGTGTCAGAGGATGATCGGGCCATCGCCCAGCGGATGATGGGGACCGGCCGGGTCACCGCCGAACCGACGCGCCAGAAGTGCCTGCGCGAAACCCGCGAAGCGCGGCCGGGCGAGATCGTCGTCTGCGCACCGGACCAGGACAAGTACCGCGTCCAGTCCACCTCGCAGGAAGACCCGCTGTCGGATCAGGCCCTGAACGACGGCAGGCTGACGCCGCCGGACGTGGCCGGAAACGGCATCTTCAAGGGCAAGGCGACCGCCACTTTCGGCAAAGTGGAAAAGCCCTACCTGATCGATCTGAAATCCATTCCGGAAGCGCCCGCCGGTTCCGACGCCGACAAGATCGCCAAGGGCGAAATGCGAGCGCACTGAGGAGAAACGGGCGCGTCACCGCGCCCGTTCTTCCCTCACCCTTCGATGATCTGCATCACCAGCGGCTGGGCCGCGAGGCTGTCCGACCCGTCGAGGATCCGCAGCGCTTCGGTCACGGCCGATTCCGGCCCTTCGTGGGTGACGATGGCCAGGATCACTTCGCCGGTCTTCGCGTCCTCGCCCTTCTGGATCATGCTGGCGATCGAGACCCCCGCATCGCGCATGGCGGCGGTGATGTCGGCCAGCACGCCCGGACGGTCCGGCACGGTGAAGCGGATGTAGCTGCGGCCGCGGCGATGGCCGGACTCGGCCGGCTCCATCGCTTCCAGCTCCTGCTCCGGCATCGAGAAGGCCGCGCCCTTCTCGCCCCGCGCGATATCGATGATATCGGCCACGACCGCGCTGGCGGTCGGCCCATCGCCCGCGCCCGCGCCCTGGAACAGCAGACGGCCCATGAAGTTGCCCTCGGCGACGACGGCATTGGTCGCGCCGTCGACATGGGCCAGCGGGTGGTCGAACGGCACGAGATGCGGATGGACGCGCTGGAACAGACGGGCGGTACCGTCCGCACGGTCGATCTCGCTCATGCCCAGCAGGCGGATGACATAGCCGAGCGAGCGGGCCTGCTCGATATCGGCGGCCTTGACCCGCGAGATGCCGGTGGTCTCCACAGCGTCGAAGCGCAACCGCGAACCGAAGGCGATCGCCGCCAGGATCGAGAGCTTGTGCCCGGCATCGATACCCTCGACGTCGAAGGTCGGGTCCGCCTCGGCATAGCCCAGGCGCTGCGCCTCGGCGAGCACGTCGCCGAAGTCCCGCCCGGTGTCTTCCATGGTCGAGAGGATGTAGTTGCAGGTGCCGTTGAGGATGCCGTAGACCCGCTCGATGGCATTGGCGGCGGCGCCTTCGCTCAGCCCCTTGATGACCGGGATGCCGCCGGCGACGGCCGCCTCGAACTTGAGCGCCACGCCCGCCTTCTCGGCAGCCGCAGCCAGTTCCAGACCGTGGTGAGCGATCATCGCCTTGTTAGCGGTAACCAGCCCCTTGCCCTGGCCGATCGCACCGCGTGCGAGCGCCAGCGCCGGGCCGTCCGAACCGCCGACCATCTCCACCACCACGTCCACGTCGCTGCGGGCGGCAAGCGCGGCGGGATCGTCCTCCCAGTCGTAGCGGGAGAGGTCGACACCGCGATCCTTGGTGCGGTCGCGCGCGCTGACCGCGGCAATGCGGATCGGCCGACGCGCGCGGCGGGCAATGAGTTCGGCATTGGTCTCGATGAGACGGACGACGCCCGTTCCGACAGTGCCGAGACCGGCCAGCGCAATATTCAGCGGTTCAACCATGGACTACCCTTTCGGGTTCGGGCCCTAGGGGAGCCCACGGTGAAATTCCAGTACCTTCGCGCCGCCCCTGCCCGAAACTTCGGAGAAGCCTCAGCTGGCGGTCCGGCCGCCCTGCCCGAGCGTGCGGCGGCATTCGCCAAGCTCGCCCAGAACCATGCGGTAATCGGCGGCGGCCTGACGGCGTTCCTCGATCCCCTCGGCGACATTGGTGCCCTGCGGCGGCGTGTTGGGCAGGAAGCAGGCGAGGCGATACCACTCGACCGTCTCGGGCTGCGGCGGATTGCCGATATCCGCGACGAGTTCCGAGAACGAGACACCCCAGGCGGGGGCCGCACCCGGTTCGTGATGCACGGTGATCGAGGCGGCGGAACCGTCCTTCGTATTGAGGAATATCTGCGTCTCGCCCTGCCCGGCCAGATTCCCCGGCACGAACATCAGTTCGCGCACGCCGGTGATCTTGACCGGGGCATTGCCGGACAGCAGCGACTTGAGGATCCCGCGCACCCGGCCCTCGGCCTGCTCGCTCCAGAGCTGCTGCGCGGTCGGCGTCACCAGCTGGAGCTCGCCCGGTCGACCGGGAACGGCACGGGCGAACAGCAGGACGTCCTGCTTCTTGAGCTTGGGCGCCTTGCCCTTGGCATCGAGCGGCAGGTCCACCAGATAGGCGAACGATTCGCCGATCGGCGCCTTGCCCGCGATCAGCGCCTGGGTCTGCGCGGTGATATAGAAACGGGCCATGCCCTGTCCGAGGCCCGGGGCGCGCGCATCCTCCACCCGCACCATCTTGCGGATCTGCGCCTTGACCACGAGACCGGCCGATTCGGAAAGATCGGCAATATCGGCAAAGGTCGGACCCGAATCGGTCACGGCGCCGACTCCGATAGCGCTACCACCGCTTACGCCTTGAGCGAGCGCCGGAAATGCCTGCACGGCCAGCGCAACGCCCGCCAGATTCGCGACAAGTCGGTGCAGCTTGAATGACATGGGGGACACTCTCCGTGGAAAAAGGCCAGCCTATAGCGGCTTTGGGGGCCGGCCACAAAATCCCCCTTTTGGGATTGGAACTTATCCGCGGTGAATTGACCGTTAACGGTTGACCTGCCGATAAGGCGTTGCACACATGCAACTGTCGGGTTAAGGAAACTCGCAAATTGGGGCCAAAAAACAAAAAAGCCCCACGGTTCGCCTCCCGTCGAAAATTTACGGATGGGCTGACTGTCAGCCGTCAGGGTGGGTAATTTGGAGTTTCGTCATGGCCCTCGCCTTTCCGGGGAGGACCATGGACGCCCTTGGACTTGTCCGGCTTCGGCCCTGTCCGGGGCTTGGTAATGGAGTGATGCGTTTGAATGGCTTACGCTGACCAGCAAATGAGCGGTAACAAGATTACCGCGCTTGTCATTGTTGCGCTGATCCACGTCTTTGTAGGCTATGCGCTCGTCACGGGCCTGGCCTACCAGGCTGCGCAACAGGTCATCAAGAAGGTGACCACAGTCGACATCAAGGAAGAGAAACCGAAGGAGGAAGAGCCGCCGCCGCCGCCGGAGCCGCAGGAAAACACCCCGCCGCCTCCGATCGTCGCGCCGCCGCCGCCGATCAACATCGCCCCGGCACCGCCGCCGGTGCAGACGGTTATCACGCCTCCGCCGGCCCCGCCGGTGGTGATAACGACCGCAGCGCCCCCGGCACCGCCGGCACCGCCGGCAGCGCCTCCCGGACCGTCCAAGGCTCGCGGCGTTTCGCCGAAGGGTCAGGCCGGCTGGGCCGCCCGTATTCAAAGCAACTACCCGACCAAGGCTGCTCGTGAAGAGCGTGAAGGCCGCGTCGGCGTACGCGTCGGAATCGGACCGGACGGCAAGGTGACCAGCTGCTCCGTCACGTCTTCGAGCGGTAGCCCCGATCTCGATGCGGCGGCTTGCGACGGCATGACCCGTTATGCGCGCTACAATCCCGCGCTTGACGATGCCGGCAATCCGATCGCGGGCAGCACGTCGACGGCGATCGTCTACAAGCTCAACTAACTTCAAGACTGGACGGGCCGCACACACCCTGGCCCGACACAGTCCCTGCATTCTTCTTGAGAGGTAAATCGCATGCTTATCGTTGATATCCTTGCCGCCGCGGGCGAAGCTGCGCCGCAGAACAAGTTCGGCTTCATGGAAGCGCTCGAAGCCGGTGGCTTCATCTCGTACGCGACCGTGATCATCATGGGCGTGATGTCGTTCGGTTCGTTCTACATCCTGTTCACCAAGTGGTTCGAACAGTCGAAGATCATGCGCCAGTACAACGTCGTCCGTTCGACGTTCTGGAAGGCCCCGACCCTGCGTGAAGGCGCCGCCAAGCTCGAGAAGAACAGCGCCTGGCGCCAGCTCGTCGACGACGGCATCGCCGCCGAAGACCAGCACGCCAAGATGACCGACTCGCTCGAAGCCCACGACTGGATGCACGCTTCGCTCGCTCGCTCGGAAGCCTCGATCAACGCTCGCCTCGCTTCGGGCCTGCCGTTCCTCGCCACCGTCGGCGCGACCGCACCGTTCATCGGTCTGTTCGGTACCGTGGTCGGCATCTACCGCGCCCTGATCGCCATCGGCATCGCCGGTTCGGCCTCGATCGACAAGGTCGCCGGTCCCGTCGGTGAATCGCTGATCATGACCGCGCTCGGCCTGATCGTCGCCGTTCCCGCCGTTCTGGCCTACAACTACCTGCAGAGCCGCAACAAGCGCATCGCTGAAAACCTGACCGGTTTCTCGGCCGACGTTCTTGCGAACATCAACTCGAAGGGTGCCGTCAAGCCGATCGTCGCCGCTGCCCCCGCCAAGCCCGCTGCCGCTCCGGCCAAGCCGGCTGCTGCTCCGGCCAAGCCGTAAGCAGTTCGGGCGCGCCGGTCGCTCTGCGGCCAGGGCGCGTCCAGGGAACCAGGCGGCGGTGCGTAGCATGCGCGTCCGCCGCCTGCCCAGGGCAACGCAAGGATTAGGATAAGACTATGGCGATATCCTCGGGCGGAGGCGGTGCCGAGACACCGATGTCCGACATCAACACGACGCCGCTCGTCGACGTCATGCTGGTGCTTCTGATCATCTTCCTGATCGCGGTTCCGGTTGCGATCCAGACGATCGAAAAGCTGAAGATCCCGGTCATCGAGGCCGTCGAATCGAAGGACAAGGTGGAAAACCTTCTCCTCACCGTCTCGACCACCGACGATGCCGGCAAGGCTGCGGGTGAACCCGGTTACGCTGGCGCTTCGCGCAACGGCGAATGCCGCGTCTACTTCAACAACATCACGCCGGTGACCTCGCAGGAACTGCGCGATCAGGCCTTCAAGCGCCTCGACAACATCGTGAAGCGCGAAGGCGGTCCGCAGGCCCTTCAGGCCAACCCCGATCTCGTGCCGCAGGTCCACATCCGCGGTGACGTCAACGCCCCATGGCGCTGCGTTGCCGGTGCGATCTACAACGTCCAGATCTCGGGCTACCCGACGGTTGGTTTCATCACCAACCCGGTCGACCCGACCTGACGTCGGCAGGAACAGGAGTAACATTCCATGGCAATGTCAGGCGGCAAGGAAAATGGCGAGCCGATGATGGAAATGAACACGACGCCGTTGATCGACGTCATGCTCGTTCTCCTCATCATGTTCATCATCACCATCCCGGTTGCGACCCACTCGATCGACATCGATCTTCCGGTTGCAACCCCTCCGACGGACACTCCCCCGCCGGTTGACCCGATCCGTAACAAGGTCGTGCTCACCGCGGACGACAAGATCCTCTGGAACGGCACGCAAGTGGACGGTCCGGGTCTGGCGAACCTGCTCAAGCAGTCGCTGACCTACCCGACCGAACCCGAGCTGCAGTACCAGCCGGAAGCGCAGGCCAGCTATGAACTGTCGGCCGGCGTGCTGCAGATCATCAAGGCTGCGGACGTCACGAAGTTCGGCTTCGTCGGCAACGAACAGTTCCGCGACTTCGGCAAGTAAGCCGGAAGCGGAACCGGTCTCTCAAGGACCAACGAAGGGGCGGAGCAATCCGCCCCTTTTTTGTTGCCTAATCGGTTTCGGTTTCGGTTTCGGCCGAATCGACCCGCATCGCCATCGATGCCAGGCTTTCCGCCTCGACCAGCAGGTCATCGTCCGCCGCACCCGAGGGGAGCGATTCCCGGCCGATCATTGAGATCGCCGGAACCGAGAGCGGGCTGATCCGCTCCAGCCGGACGTGATCCACTTCCTTCGCCGCCCGGTCGAGCACATCGGCCACGCGCGCCACGTCGGTCATCCGCGCGCGGGCATCGGCCCAGGCCGCCTCGATCAGCAGGTGATCGGGCTCGTACTTGCGCAGCACGTCGTAGATGAGGTCGGTGGAGAACGTGACCTGCCGTCCGGACTTGCGCTTTCCCGGCTGCTGCCGCTCGACGAGGCCGGAGATCACCGCCACCTCGCGGAAGGCGCGGCGCAGCAGATAGGACTGCTGGACCCAGTCGACGAACTCATGGGTCAGGATATCGGGCGAGAGCAGCGCGGCGGGGTCCTCCACCGGCTTCAGTCCCCAGACCACCAGCGCATAGTCGGTCGCGACGAAACCGAGCGGCCCCAGCCCCCGGTCCTCCATCCGCCGCGTGACCAGCATTCCCAGCGACTGGTTCGCGGGCCAGCCCTCGAACGTGTAGTAGGTCGTATAGGCCCGACCGTGATGCGGAAAGCTCTCGACCAGCAGTCGCCCCGGTGCGGGCAGGTGCGAGCGCCAGTCCTGCACTTCCAGCCATTCGCGCACATCGTCGGGGAAGCGCGCCCAACCCGCGCGGTCGAACAGCATCGCCCGCACCCGGTCGGCCAGATGGGTCGAGATCGGCATGCGCTGGCCGGAGTAGCTGGGGATCGTCGCCGAGCGCCTGGCCGCGCGCACCACCAGTTCCAGCTCGCGCAAGGCCTCGACTTCGAGGTCCATGCCAGCAAAGCGGAAGGTATCTCCGGGCTTCAGGCTGGCGCCGAAGCCCTCCTCCACTTTCCCCAGTGAGCGCCCGTTGCGAAAGCGCACATCGAGCATCTCGGCATCGACGATGATCCCGGCATTGAGCCGGTGCCGCGCCGCATGTTCAGGATGGGTGAGCCGCCAGGTCCCGTCCTTCTCGCGGACGATGCGGCGGAAGCGGTCGTAGGAGCGCAGCGCGTAGCCCCCGGTCGCGACGAAATCGAGGACGCGGGCGAAGATGCCCTCGTCCACCCAGGCATAGGCGAGCGAGGACCGCACTTCCATCAGCAGCGCCTCCTCCCGGAACGGCCCGGCACAGGCCACCGCCATGACATGCTGGGCGAGGACATCGAGGCCGCCGGGCCGGAACGGGTCGCCGTCGCGCTGGCCATCATGGACCGCCTGCTGGGCCGCGAAGGCCTCCAGGAACTCGAAGCGGTTGCCGGGCACCAGCAGGGCCTTGCTCGGCTGGTCGAGCCGGTGATTGGCGCGGCCGATCCGCTGGAGCAGGCGCGAGGAACCCTTCGGCGCGCCCATCTGCACGACCAGATCGATATCGCCCCAGTCCACCCCGAGGTCGAGGCTGGCGGTGCAGACCAGCGCCCGCAGCCGCCCATCCGCCATGGCCCCCTCCACCTTGCGCCGCGCTTCCTTGGAGAGCGAGCCGTGGTGGATGCCGATCGGCAGATTGTCCTCGTTGGCGTTCCAGAGTTCCTGGAAGATGTACTCGGCCAGAAAGCGCGTGTTGGTGAAGATCAGCGTGGTGCGGTGGGTCTTGATCTGCGCGATCAGCTGCGGGATCGCCCAGGTCGCGGCGTGGCCGCTCCAGGGAATGCGCTCTTCCTGCGGCAGGAGGATCGCGACTTCCGGCTCGGCCCCGGCCTCCCCTTCCACCAGTTCCACCCTGTCGATCTCGCCCCAGGGCGCCAGCCAGCCGCGAAAGGCATCGGGATCGGCGAGCGTCGCCGAAAGCCCGGCGCGCTGGAGATCGGGCGACAGGGCCTGAAGCCGCGAGAGAGCCAGCGCCAGCAGATCGCCGCGCTTGCCGGTGGCGAAAGCGTGGATCTCGTCGATGACCACGCGCTTCAGCCCGGCGAACAGCGTCGGGGCCTCGGGGTAACTCAGCAGCAGCGAGAGCGATTCCGGCGTCGTCAGCAGGACGTGCGGCGGGCGGGCGCGCTGGCGGGCCTTGCGATCCGAGGGGGTATCGCCGCTGCGGGTCTCGATGCGGATCGGCAGGCCCATCTCCTCCACCGGCGTGAGGAGATTGCGCTGGACATCGTGCGCCAGCGCCTTGAGCGGCGAGACGTAGAGCGTGTGCAGCCCCTCCGGCACCGGCGCCTCCGCCAGCCGCGAAGGGCAGAAGGCGGCGAGCGTCGGCAGGAACCCCGCCAGCGTCTTGCCCGCCCCGGTATCGGCGACCAGCAGGGCATGGTTCCCCCGGTCCGAGGCGGCCAGCATCTCCCGTTGGTGACGCCGCACGCGCCAGCCCCGCCCTGAGAACCAGGCGTCCAGTTCGGGCGGAACCACGGTCCCGACTGTCATGATCTCGATCTCGGCACGGTCATCCCGCTAGCTTGAAGCATCTTGGCGCGGATCAGGAAAGCCCGAGCTGGCCGGGAGGTTGCGGCATTTCCCTTGCCTCGCCTCACGGCTTCGCGGATGCTCGCCCGGTGCTTAATGGGGACGAAAGCGACGATGCCGAGCGATCTCGACCTGAAACATCTGGTCGCCCTCGCGGTCAGCCTCGCGCTGGGGCTGCTCGTGGGTCTCCAGCGCGGCTGGGCGGCGCGCGAGAAGGCGGACGGCTCGCGCTTCGCCGGGATCCGCACGTTCGCGCTCATCGGCCTGAGCGGCGGCCTTGCGGGCGTGCTCTACGGTTCCGCTCCCGGCCCCGCGACCGTGCTGCTCGCGGCGGCCGGAGTGCTGGTGATCGCCGGTTACTGGCGCGATGCCCGGCTGGCCGAGACCGTCAGCGGCACTTCCGGCGTGGTGGCCCTGCTCACGCTGGCCAGCGGGCTGCTGGTGGGTCTGGGCGAGCGGCTGATCGGCACGGCGGTCGCAGTGGTCATGGTCCTGCTGCTGGCCATGCGCGAACAGCTTCACGGCTGGATCGACCGCCTCAGCCAGCGCGAGGTGCTGTCCATCGCCCGCTTCGCGCTGATCGCGCTGGTGATCCTGCCGCTGCTGCCGGACCGGGACTTCGGCCCCTACGATGCCTGGAACCCGCGCAAGCTCTGGCTGATCGTGGTGCTGGTCTCGGGATTTTCCTTCGCCGGTTACTTCGCCACGCGGATCGTCGGCGCGGCGCGCGGGATCATCGCCACGGCAGCGGCAGGCGCGCTGGTGTCCTCCACCGCCGTCACCGCCTCGATCGCCAACCGCATGAAGGAGGCCGCAATCCCGGTGCCGGTGCTGGCCTCGGCGGTTTCGGTGTCCTCTGTGGTCATGTTCCTGCGCGTCATGGTGCTGGCGGGCCTGCTCGCCCCCGGCGCCTTGCCGACGCTGGCCACGCTGGTGGCGCCGGGGCTGACCGTCAGCCTCGTCTTCGCCGCCTGGTATCTGCACCGCACCCGCTTTGCCGAAGTAGGCGACACCAGCCACGAGATGACCATCCGCAACCCCTTCGACATAGCCCCGGCGCTGATGCTGGCGGGTCTCGTCATGGTGCTGACGGTGGCCTCGCTCTGGGTGCTGCAGAATTTCGGGGATCGCGGACTGGCGCTGGTGCTGGCGATCTCGGGCACGGTGGACGTCGATTCCGCGATCATCACCATGGGCGGACTGGCCGGGCAGACGCTCGATCCGCGCACCGCCGGACTGGTGCTGGCGGTGCCGGTGGCGCTCAACACGCTGTTCAAGGCGGGCGTGGTGGTGAGTGTCGCGGGGTGGGCCAAGGGCCGGGCGGCGGCGGTTCCGCTGATCGCCAGCGCGCTTGCGGTGGGTTTCGCGTGGTTGGTGCTGCGTTAAACGATTGCCTAAAACATCCCCGTCGCCCCTGCGAAGGCGGGGCCCCGCTTTCCTTGCGCCACGACGAGAGGTTGAAGAACAAGCGGGGCCCCCGCCTTCGCGGGGGCGACGAGTTAGTGGGGAGATGTGGCTTAATGCCCCGCCTGCGGACCGCGTCGCAGGCCTGATGCCGCCAGTTGCGCATCGATATCGGCGATCAGGCGCTCCAGCCCTGCCGCCGTGCCGCTTTCCGCCCGCGCGACCAGCACATCCTGCGTGTTGGAAGCTCGCAGCAACCACCAGCCGTCGGGCGTGGTGACGCGAACCCCGTCGATAGCGACAAAATCCGCCCCGGCTTCCGCCAGCCGCCCGCGCACTTCGTCGATCGCGGCAAACTTGCGGCTCTCCGCCACCTGAAAGCGCAGTTCCGGGGTGTTGAGCATGTCCGGCATCGCCCCGCGCAGCTGCGTGACCGAGCGGCCCAGCCGCACCGTCGCCGCCATCAGCCGCACCGCCGCATAGAGCCCGTCGTCGAAGCCGTAGAAATCGTCCGCGAAGAAGATATGCGCGCTGGTCTCACCCGCGAGCGGGGCGCCGGTCTCCCGCATCTTCGCCTTCATGTGCGAATGACCGCTCTTCCACATGAGCGGCTGGCCGCCATGCCGCGCGACCGTGTCGAACAGCGCCCCGGAGGCCTTGACGTCGCCGATCACGATAGCGCCGGGAAGACGCGCCAAGAGGTCCTCGGCGAAGATGCCGAGCAATTGGTCGCCCCAGATCACCCGCCCGAGACCATCGACGACACCGATGCGGTCGGCATCGCCGTCGAAAGCCACCCCGAAATCGAGCCGTTCCGCCGCGACGAGCGCCTTCAGGTCCGCGAGGTTCTGCTCTTCGGTCGGGTCCGGATGGTGGTTGGGGAACGTCCCGTCGACTTCGGTGAACAGCAAATGGTGCTCGCCCGGCAGGCGTGCCGTAAGCCGCTCCAGCGCCGGCCCGGAAGCGCCGTTTCCGGCATCCCAAGCCACGCGCAGTCCCGACAGCGCCTCGGGGGCGATCCCGGCGATACCCTCGGCGATGCGCGCGACGTAGGCGTCCAGCACGTCGCGGACCTCGACCCGACCGGCACCCTCGTCCCAGTCCCCCGCCGCCGCCATCTCGCCGAGCCGCACGATATCCGCGCCGAAGAACGGACGCCCGCCCAGCACCAGCTTGAAACCGTTGTGATCGGCGGGATTGTGGCTGCCGGTGATCTGGATGGCCCCGTCCACCTCAACGCCCACGTCCTCGCCCGAGGCCTCGGCATAGTAGAGCATCGGCGTCGGCCCGAGACCGATCCGCACGACATCCGCGCCGCTGGCGGTCAGCCCCTCGACCAGCGCCGCTTCCAGCGCGGGCGAACTGAGCCGTCCGTCATAGCCGACCGCGACCTTGCCGCCGCCTGCCCGGCGCACCACGCTCGCGAAACAGCGGCCCAGCGCATGGGCGTCCCCAGGCCCGAGATCCCGGCCGACCACGCCGCGAATGTCGTATTCGCGCAGGATCGTGGGATCGAACCTATGGCTCATCTGCGGCGCTTACCGGCGGTCCAGCTTGCCGAGCAGAAGGTCGCGGGCGGCATTGGCCTCGTGGACTTTCTCGCTGGTGCCGCCCCGGTCGGGATGGACCTCGGCGATGATGCGGCGATGGGCGTCGAGGATTGCGCGGCGATCCGCGCCCTCGCCCACGCCCAGCAGCGCCCGCGCCTGCGCGCTGGCATGGACATCGGCGAAAGACGGCCCCGGCAGCGGCTTGCCCTGCCCCCCCGCTTGCCAGGGCCAGCGTCCCTTGATGAGTCGCCAGGCGATGCAGCCGAGCGCGATGAGCCAGAGCAGCTTCATTCGTCTGCGGCGAGCTGCATGTCTGCCACGCGGCCCGTCGGCACCGGCAGGTTGAGACCGGCCACCAGCTGGCGCAGTTCCTGCCGCGCGACGAGATGGCTGGTGCCGAGTTCGCCGAGGTGCCCCTTGTCGAGCAGGGTCAGGCCCGAGGGGAACAGCTCGCGGAAGATGACGCGTTCCGACAGGCCGTTGGAAATGCGGAAGCCCACGCGCTTCGACAGTTCGAGCAGCGCCCCTTCGAGGCGGCGCATGTTCTTCGCCTCGACGTGCTGGACGCGGTTGCGCACCACCACCCAGTCGAGTTCGCGGCGGCCCTCGTTGATGGTCTTGAGGCCGCGCTTCTTGCGGGTTTCCCACATGAGTTCGGCGTAGAACGACAGCTTCTTCACCTTGAACGTCTCGCTTTCCACCTGACCGATCAGGTCGAAGTCGATGAAGCTGTCGTTCAGCGGGGTGACGAGCGTGTCGGCGGTCGCCGCGACATGGCGGGCGAAAGCATCGTCACGGCCCGGCGTGTCGAAGATCAGGAAGTCGTAGCCTTCGGCAATCGCCTCGGCCAGTTCGTCCAGTTCGTCGATATCCTCACCGTCGTAGACCGCGAAGCGGGCGCCGGGCAGCGCGATCTCGCGGCGACGCTCGGTCTCGACGCGGTTTTCCAGATAGCGGTACAAAGTGCGCTGGCGCGGATCGAGATCGATCGCGGCGACCTTTGCACCCTGATAGGCGAGTGCGATGGCGACGTGGACGGCCGTCGTGGACTTGCCGGTGCCGCCCTTTTCGTTGGCGAAGACGATGCGATGCGCTGTCACGGACCTGTTCGCTTTCCCTGTTGCCCCCGGACCAAGCCCGGATTCTTGCCCCCCGGCCTTTAGACCGGGAAGCGAAATCAAACCGTTAACCGACGAAGCGGGTCAAACCCATGCTCGCCCCATTGCTCACCCCCCATTGCTCACTGGGGCGTGGTGCGGCTAAGGGCAGCCGCGACCACCGGTCAAGTGCATCCTATCGGAGCAGGGACACCCAATGCAAACCCTCCACAGCCTTGATCCACTGCGCCGTGCCGTTGCCGGGCTGCGGGAATCGGGAAAGATCGCCCTCGTGCCCACGATGGGCGCTCTCCATGAAGGCCATCTGACACTCGTCCGCGAAGCCAGGAAGCGCGCCGATCACGTCGTCGTCTCGATCTTCGTGAACCCGCTCCAGTTCGGCGCGAACGAGGATCTCGACAAGTATCCGCGCCAGCTCGAACGCGATAGTGCGCTGCTTGCGGCGGAAGGCGTGGCGCTGCTCTGGGCGCCGACGGTCGAGGCGATGTATCCGCAGGGCTTCGCCAGCAACATCTCTGTCTCGGGCGTCAGCGACGGCCTCTGCGGCGCCTCGCGCCCCGGCCATTTCGACGGCGTCGCCACCGTGGTCTGCAAGCTGTTCAACCAGGTCCTGCCGGACGTGGCGCTGTTCGGCGAGAAGGACTGGCAGCAGCTCGCCGTGATCCGCCGCATGACCCGCGACCTCGACCTGACCCGCCCCCATGTCGACGCCGTGCTCGGCGTGGCGACCGTGCGCGAGGAAGACGGCCTCGCCAAGTCCTCGCGCAATGCCTACCTCTCGCAGGAGCAGCGCGCGCAAGCAGTCACCCTGCCCACGGCGATGAAAGCCGCCATCGCCGCGATCGAAAGCGGCGAGCCGGTCGCCGCCGCGCTCGCGGGCCTCGATTCTGCCCTGCTGGACGGCGGCTTCTCCTCGGTGGACTATGCCGAACTGCGCGATGCCGATGCGCTGACCCTGCTGGAAAAGCGCGGCGAAGCGCCGATGCGCCTGCTGGTCGCCGCACGGATCGGGACCACGCGGCTGATCGACAACATGCCGGTCGCGCCGAAGTAGAAGCCCGCTTCCGCTGGTGGATTTACCGGGGTGAAATCTCACAGCAATAGTCATTTGCCCGAAGCGATTTCGGGCTTAAAGTCGCGGGGGGTTGGGAAGGCCGGGACACCTCATGCTCGTTGCAACAGAGGCCCGGTTCAACAGAGGGAAGTCATCATGAAGAAGATCGCCTGTGCGCTGACCGCGCTTGCCGTCATGGCCACGGCGCCTTCGGCATTCGCCGAAGACAAGTCGTCCGCCCGCAAGATCCAGGACAAAGGCACCCAGCAGATTCCGGTGTGCCGCAAGAACCTCGGCACCGTGTCCATCGTCGAGCCGGACACCCAGTGGTGGCGCGAACTCAGCCTGGGCAGCCCCGAGGCGATCCTGCGCGTCTTCGTGCAGAAGTCCGGCTGCTTCACGCTGGTGAATCGCGGCCGCTCGCTGCAGAACAGCGCCATGGAACGCGCGCTGGCCGAACAGGGTGAGCTTCAGAAGGGCTCGAACATCGGCAAGGGCCAGATCAAGGCGGCGGACTACTTCCTTCAGCCCGACATCGTTTCCACCAACAACAATTCGGGCGGCGGCGGCCTTGGTGCCGTGCTCGGCGGCGTCGGCGGCCTGTTCGGCCGGGGTGTCGGCGCGATCGCAGGCGGCCTCAACGTCAAGAAGGGCGAGGCCAACGTCACGCTCTCCGTCGTCAACGCCCGCACCACGGTCGAGGAAGCGCTGACCGAGGGCTATGCCCGCAAGTCGGACGTCAGCTTCGGCGGCGGCGGTGGCGGCTTCTTCGGCGGCACCTTCGGCGGCGCCGCTGGCGGCGGCTACCAGAACACCCAGATCGGCCAGATCATCGTGCTCGCCTATCTCGATGCCTATACCAAGCTGATCACCCAACTCGGCGGCCTGCCCCAGGATGCCTCGGCCGCCGCGCCGCAGGCCACCAACGCCTCGGCCCGCTGATCGAACGGCAAGACTGCGCGCGATCGCCGTCCGGACAAGGTTCCGGCGGCGATCCCGCACCAGCGAACCGAGCCATGAGCGGCCCCAAAACCCTCTACATCGAAGACGACTCCCGCGCCGCCTCCCAGGTGCAGGAACTGGCGCAACAGTCTGACATCCCGCTCGTCTGGGCGGGTAGCGGCCAGGAAGGCCTGCGGCTGGCGGGGGTCGAGAACTTCGACGTCATCATCCTCGACCGCATGCTGCCCGATCTGGATGGGCTGACCATCCTCTCGCGCCTGCGCGAAAGCGGGATCGGCACGCCGGTGCTGATGCTCTCCGCGCTCGGCCGCACCAGCGACCGCGCCGAGGGCCTCGATGCCGGGGCCGACGACTATCTCGCCAAGCCCTTCGAGGCACCCGAACTGCTGGCGCGGCTGCGCGCCCTGCACCGCCGCGCCTCCGGCCGCGAGCACAGCGCGGTGATCCTCTACGGCGCCTTCGAGTGCCACGTGAAGGCGCGCACCGCCTTCCGCAACAACCGCCACCTCGCGCTCAGCCCCAAGGAATTCGAGCTTTTCCGCTACTTCATGGAAAATGCCGGAGAAATCCTCACCCGCGAGATGCTGCTGCGCGACGTCTGGAAGATGAACTTCGATCCCCAGACCAATGTGGTCGACGTCAACATCGGCCGCCTGCGCCGCAAGCTGGAAGACGGTTTCGATTCCCCCGCGCTGGAAACGATCTGGGGGTCGGGCTACCGCCTGCTCGACGGACGCTAGGACCATGACTCGCCGCATCGAGATCCACCGGTCGATTTTCGCGCAGATCGTGGTTTCGGCGATCCTGATCGCGGCGCTTATCACCTTCGGCCTCTGGCTGCTGACCGACGCGACGATCCAGCGCACCAACCGGCTCGCGCTGGAACGCGCGGTGGACGTCGACCTCGCGGGCATGGTCGACATCTTCGCCAGCGGCGGCGCGGTGGAACTGTCCAACCGCATCAACGACCGCCTGGCGCTCCAGCCGCGCGACGCCAATCCCGCGCATTACCTTCTGGCTGACGCCAAGGGCACGCCATTGGCAGGGGACCTGCGGACCTGGCCCGGCCTCCACGCGGGTGTGTCCGAGGCCGGCGAGGTGCTGCTTCCCGACGGGTCCCGCGCGCTGGCACGATCCACTCAACTCGGCCCGGACTTGCGCCTGCTGGTGGCCCACGAATTTCGCGATCTCGGCCTGCTGCTGCGGCAGGTAGCACTGACGTTCCTGGCGGGCGGCCTGCTCGCGGTGGGCGCGGTCGCGCTGGCGGGCCTGCTCGCCGCCCGTCGTCTTGCCGGGCGCATCGGGCGCATCAACGCCGCCTTCCGCCATCCCGACGATGCCGCCCTCGCCCAGCTCGCCCGCGATTCGCAGGACCGCGACGAGATCGACGAACTGACCCGCCATTCCGGCGAGGCCCTCTCGCGCCTGCGCCGCCTCGCCAGCGCCCAGCGCGAGACCACCGACCAGGTGGCGCACGAGATGCGCACCCCGCTGATGCATCTCGACAACCGGCTGGTGAAGGCTCTTGCGGCGACGCCCGACGGCGAAACCGCCGCGCGCATCGTCGATGCCCGGCTGGAGATTCGCGGGATTATCCGGATGCTCGAATCGCTGCTCGACATCGCCGCCAGCCAGGCCCGGCGCGGCGATCGCCACGGCCTCGCCCCGGTGAACCTCAGCCTGCTCGCCGAGCGGCTGGGCGAACTCTATGCCGACAGCGCCGAGGAATCGGGGCATACCTTCGAACTCGCGATCACCCCCGGCGTCGTCATCGAGGGCGAGGAAATGCAGCTGACCCGGCTCGTCACCAACTTGCTCGACAATGCCTTCAAGTTCGTCCAGCCCGGCGGCACCGTCCGGCTGGAACTGGAAAAAGGGCCGCGCCTGACCGTCTGCGACGATGGCCCGGGCGTGCCCGAGGAAGACCGCGAGACGATCTTCGACAAGTTCAGCCGCGGCGGCAATCAGGACAGCCGGAACGGCCAGAACGGTGCAGGGCAACAAGGGGCGGGACTGGGCCTTGCCCTCTGCCGCGCCATCGCCGAACGGCATCATCTTGAAATTGCGCTCGTACCCTCCGACAAGGGCGCCTGTTTCACGATCGTTCCGGAGTCGAAACCATGATCGCGGCCAAGACCGTTCTTTCTGCCCTGTGCGGCGCGGCTCTTCTCGCGGCGGGTCCTGCCCTTTCGGCCGTGGATCAGGACGGCAGCCGCGACGCCAGCCGTGATGAGCGCGTGGCCACCGCTCTCACCAACGCCGAGCAGGCGGAACGAACCTCCGACCGCACCGCGCTGGCCGATGCCCTGCGCGTGATCGAGCGCTCCGGCGCGCGGCCGATGGCAGGCTGGACCGGCACCGACCCGGTTCCCGGCTGGCGCGCCCTGATTCCCGGCACCACCGGTGCGGTCCTGCGCGGCAGCCCGCTCGGCCCCGGCTACCGTTCGGGCCAGATCCGCGCCGGCCAGAGCGACACGTTCCAGCAGGTCTTCCTGTCCGGCCGCAAGGCCAGCATCGCTCTCTCCACGGTCGGCGGCGAACCGCTCAGCCTGCGGGTGATCGATGCCGCCCGCAAGCCGGTCTGCGTGGCCGACGCCCAGCGCCGCGCCTGCCGCTGGGTGCCGATCTTCACCCAGCGCTACATGATCGAAGTGCGCAACGGCGGGCAGAGCCAGGCCAACTACTTCCTTGTGGTGGACTGATCGCCGCCCCGGAATGTGAATTCGGCGGGGCTGGGACAATTTCTCCCGATGACGGCCGCGTGCTTTCCGGTTAGACCACAAGGCGTGGGCACTCTCAGGCACTTCTTCCGGGCGCATCCCGGACTTGCGGCATGGCTGCTGGCCGCCGCCCTGTGCCTGAAAGTCTTCGTGCCCACCGGCTACATGCCTTCCGCCCACGGCGGCACATTGACGGTGGAACTCTGCTCCGGCTCCGCGCCCGCAGGGTCCAAGGTCCTGATCCATATCGAGCGCAAGGGCGGCCATCAGGACGCCTCGGCCACCGCCGACCATCCTTGCGCCTTCTCGTCGCATTCCGCCGCCGCGCTCGACGCCCAGTTGCCGGTGCTGCTGGCGGCGGCGCTGCTCTTCGTTTTCGTCGCCGCGATCCGCTATCGCCCGCTGGCGCTCCGGCCGCTTCGCGCGCAAGTGCGGCCGCCGCTGCGAGGACCGCCCCTCCCCGCCTGATCCCGATGCACCGCCGCCGGTATTCCAGCCTGCGGCGCTTGGTGATTCCAGCGCGCAGGCCGCCCGTCGGCGCTGCGTGCCGATCAGGTGACTATTCCCCATGTACCGATTCCTGCTCGCGCTCGGCGCGGCGCCGCTTGCCCTGCTTCCGGCAGCGGTTCTGGCCGAAGAGGCCGATACGGCCTCCGATGCTTCCATTCTCGTCGTCGGCCAGCGCAAGGCGCCGATCAGCCTCGACGCGCGGGGCCTTTCCGTCAGCCTCGGCGACGAACAGTTCGCGGGCGTCAATGCCCGCAATGTCGAGGACCTGATGAAATACGCCCCCGACTTCTTCGTGCGGACCCGCTATGCGGGCGATTCCAACGGCGTCCCCGGCTTTCGCGGCACCCATTCCACCCAAAGCGCCCGCACGCTGGTCATGGTGGACGGCTTCATGGTGTCCAATTTCCTCGGCAACTCCTTCGCCTATGCACCGAAATGGGGCGTGGTCGGCCCCGGCGAAGTCGCGCAGTTCGACGTGGTCTACGGCCCCTACTCCGCGCGCTACGCGGGCAATTCGATGGGCGGCGTGGTCAACATCACCACCCGCTCTCCGGAGAAGACCGAGGCTTTCGTCACCCTCCAGGGCATGAACCAGCCCTACGAACAATACGGCACCCATGACAGCTATTGGGGCTATGCCGCCGAGGCGGGCCTAGGCTTCCGGCAGAAGGACGGCCCCTGGTCGCTCCGCCTGTCCGGCCGCCACTTCCGCAACGAGGTCCATCCGCAGATGTTTTACGGCCTCACTCTCAGCACCGCGAGCGGCAGTACGGCAGTGAGCGGCGCGGTCTTCGATCCCGGTCAGCATATGGCGAATGCTCCCGGCACCGCGAGCAACCCGATCTTCGCGGCCCAGAGTCCCGCAGAGATCACGCAGGACCAGGCCAAGCTGCGGCTTGGCTACGACGGCGCCTCGGGCGTGACCGGCGAAGTGCTGCTGGCCTACTGGCACAATCTCGACAGCCAGACCGCGCCGGACTGCTACCTGCGAGACGCTGCCGGACAGATGGTCTGCGACGGCCCCGTCTCGATCGGCGGACAGACCTATAACGCCAGCGGCGCCAACTGGTCTCGCACGATCCGCGACGAACTGCTGGGCGGGGTGAAGCTCTCCGCCCCGCTTTCGGACGCGGTGACGGCTACTGCCGATCTTTCGACCTACCAGATCCTGCGCGCCGACGCCTTCACCTCGAAGGGCTATGACGCCGGGGCGGCAGACGGCGTGGGAACCCTTGCGCGGCAGGGGCCGACCGCGTGGTACACCGGCAATCTCGCGCTGACCGCCCGGATCGGCGGTGCCGAACTGGCGGGCGGGACGAGCGCCAGTCTCTACCGCACCGACCTCACCACATACACCCTGACGAACTGGCGCCGCGACACCGGCCGCGCCTTCGCCACCCGCACTTTCGGCAGGACCCGCAACCTTGCCGCCTGGGCCGAACTGCGCGTGCCGGTCGAGGCCGTGACGTTCACGCTGGGCGGCCGCTTCGAGGATTGGCGGGCCTTCGACGGCAGCCTTGGCCGTGTCGGCACCACCGGCCTCGTCGTCACCAACCGGTACGCCACCCGCCATGCCAGCGCCTTCCAGCCCAAGGCCTCGGCGGAATGGAGCATCGATGCGGATACCCGGCTCCAGCTCAGCCTCGCCAAGGCCACGCGCTTTCCCACGGTGGGGGAACTGTTCCAGGGCAGCCTCGACGGCAACGGCCAGTTCGATCCGCAGAGCTTCGACCCGAACCTCAAGTCCGAGCGCTCCACCGATGCCAACCTCGTGCTCGCGCGGCAGTTCGGCAAATTGAAGCTGACGACTTCCGCCTTCTGGCAGCGGGTGCGGGACACGATCTTCGCTTTCACCGGCTTCAACCAGAACGGCGTGACCACTTCCGCCTTCAAGAACATCGACCTGACGCGGCAATACGGCTTCGAACTGATCGCCGAGGCGCGCGACGTGCTGATTCCCGGCCTCGATCTCGATGCCAACGCGGCCTGGATCGATTCGAAGACCTTGCGCAACGACAGCGCCCCGGCCGCCGAAGGCGTGCAGTTCCCGCGCATTCCGCGCTGGCGGCTCAACGGCAATCTTCGCTACCGGGTGAGTGCGCCGGTGCTGGTCTCGCTCGGAGTGCGCTATGCCAGCCGTCCGAACACCGACCTCTTCGGCCTCCAGCGCGGCGACACGTACGGCTATACCTCCGAACTCTTCGCGCTCGACGCCCGCGTAAGCTGGAACGTGACCGACCGGCTGCGCCTCAACGCCGGCGTGGACAATCTCACCAACGACCGGGCCTGGGTCTACCACCCCTACCCGCAGCGCAGCTTCCTGGTGGAAGCGGGGTGGAAGCTGTGACGACGATCGCCCTTAAACCGCGCACCGAACGCTGGTATCGCGCCGTCTGGCGCTGGCATTTCTATGCCGGACTGTTCTGCCTGCCGTTCGTCCTCTGGCTGTCGCTGACCGGCGGGATCTACCTGTTCAAGCCGCAGATCGAGGGGCTGCTCTATGCCCCCTACCGCGATGTCGCGAGCGGAACCGCGCCCCGGCTCGCGCCGGAGACGATTGCCGCGCGCGCCGTAGCGGAGGTGCCGGGCGCCATGCTCCACAAATACGTCCTGCCCGAGGCCCCTGGCGACGCCGTGCAGGTGCTGGTCGGCAAGGGCGCGGACGACGTGCGGGTCTGGGTCCATCCGCAGACCGGCCAAGTGCTTTACAAGGTCGCGGAACAGGACCGGTTGATGCGCGTGGTGTTCCGGCTGCACGGCGAACTGCTCGCGGGCAATCGCGGTTCGGCGCTGGTCGAGACGGCGGCGTGCTGGACGATCGTCATGCTGCTCACCGGGCTGTTCCTCTGGTGGCCGCACCAGAGCGGAGGAACGCTGGCCGGCGTACTCTATCCGCGCCTGCGCCGGGGCCGCGCGACGTTCTGGCGGGATATCCATGCCGTGACCGGGCTGTGGGTTTCGCTGGGCGCGCTGTTCCTGATCCTGTCCGGCCTGCCCTGGGCCAAAGTCTGGGGCGACTACTTCCGCGAGGTCCGCGCCGTCACCGGCACGCTGGAAGGACCGCAGGACTGGTCAGCCGGTTCCGCCGCCGAGGCCCATGACCGCGCGATGGCCGATGCCGGGATGCGGGCGATGATGGGGGAACATGCTCAGCATGGCGGCATGGTCATGGCCATGGCCTCTCCTTCGCCCGCACTCGACGCCGTAGTGGCAGGCGCAACGCGCCTGCACTTTGCCGCGCCGGTGGAAGTCAGCCCGCCGACCATGGCGGGAATGCCCTGGCAGGTGCGCAGCCAGGCCGAGAACCGACCCGACCGCGACAGTGCCGAGATCTCCGCCGATGGCAGCCTCGTGGGTGTACAGCGCTTCGCCCAGCGGCACTGGATCGACCGCGCCGTGGGCTACGGCGTCGCCATCCATGAGGGTGCCTGGTGGGGCCTTGCCAACCAGCTTGCGAACCTCGCGGTACTGCTCGGTCTCGTGACCCTCTGCCTGTCGAGCGTGGTGCTGTGGTGGCGCAGGCGTCCTGCAAGAGTGCTTGGCGCGCCCGTCTCGTTCGCACCGCTCCGACATAGCTGGCTGCCGGTCGCGCTCGTCGCCGCGCTGGCGCTGGCGATGCCGCTGTTCGGGCTGTCGCTGGCTATGGCACTCGTGGTGGAAGGGAGCCTGAAGCGGTTGGCGCCGCGCCTCGGCCTGTGGATGGGCTGGCGGGTATAAACATAAAGGGCCGGCGGTTCGCACCGCCGGCCCTTCGTTCCACATGGGGGTGGAAAACTAAACCTGGATCAGGCCTCGACCTTCTTGCCTTCGGCCTCGTAGCGCTCGATCGCCTCGATCACGATCTGGCGCGCTTCCTCGGCGCCGCCCCAGGTGCCGACGCGCACCCACTTCTCGGCCTCAAGGTCCTTGTAGTGCGTGAAGAAGTGCTCGATCTGGCTGAACACGATGCCCGGAAGATCGCCCTTTTCCTGCACGTCGGAATAGTACGGGAAAGTGGCGTCGTCGGGCACGCAGACGAGCTTCTCGTCACCGCCGTGCTCGTCTTCCAGGTTCAGCACCGCGATCGGGCGCACGCGCACGACCGAGCCGGGCACGAAGGGCGAGCGGGCCACGACCAGCGCGTCGAGCGGATCGCCGTCGGGCGAGAGAGTGTGCGGCACGAAACCGTAGTTCGCGGGGTAGCGCATCGGCGTGTGCAGGATACGATCGACGAACAGCGCGCCGGAGTCCTTGTCGAACTCGTACTTCACAGGCTCGCCACCGACGGGAACCTCGATGATGACGTTCAGGCTTTCCGGCGGGTTCTTGCCGACAGGAATCATGTCGATGCGCATGTTGGTCCTTACATTACAGGCACGGAAACGCTCGTGCCGGTTCATCTTTGATCGGGGGCTTAGCCTTGCAAGTTATGCATCGCAACTGCCTTGTCGGGGTAGATGTCGTCAGTTTGCGACACATACGCTGCTGCGATCGACGAAATACCGAAGAGGAAACGGAAAAAGCCCGGAAACGGATGGAATCCGCCTCCGGGCCATTCCCTTGGGCCATGCCGCCGAAGCGGCGCCCGCTTACCGGCTGCGCGGTGCCAGCAGGCGATCGAGACCGTTGACGCGGCCCGGCGTCGTGCTTTCCAGCCAGGGGAAGCGCAGGCCGCCGTGATAATCGAGCGCCACGGTGTTGAAGGCGTCGCCGCGCTTGACCAGCACCGAGATCGGCGTCTTGGCCGACTTCGCGGCGGTGATCGCATCCTTGATGACTTCGCCGCTATAGGCCGTGCCGTTCACCGCCACGACCTTCACGCCGCTGACGAGACCGGCATTGTAGCCGAGGCCGTCGAACACGGCGGCCGTCACGGTGCCGTCGTTGTCCAGCGTCACGCCCAGCGAATAGGTAAGATCGAGCGACTTGCGCGAATCCGAGACGCCCTTCTCGTAACCGTTCTGGGTGTCCTTCCAGACCAGCTTGTAGCCGGCCATCTCCACGCCCTTGGTCGGGGCGGGCTGGTTGGTCTCGTAGATGCGGGTCTTGAGGAAGCTGGCCCAGTCGTAGGAATAGACGCCGTTCAGCACTTTCACGACTTCGTCGAAGTCGTAAGTCAGCTCGCCCCAGTCGCCGTCGCGCACGCCGAAGAAGGCCTTGGCGAAATCGTCGAGACCCTTCTTGCCGCCAGTGCCCTGGCGAATGATCTGGTCCGCCTCCAACCAGGTCAGCGCGCCTTCGACATAGTAGTCCTCGGTACGGGTGACCGAGGTGTAAGGCAGCGGGCGGCGCATGTTGAGCACCGGCGCGAACGTGGTGTCCTCCACCGAGCGCCAGCCGCGACCCGGCGTCGCTTCCGAATAGCGCGCGACGGCGCCCGCCAGCGTGTCGAGGATGGTCTGCTTGGTCTGCACGCCCGAGCGCGCGGCGAGGATATAGCCCCAGAACTGGGTCTGGCCCTCGTAGACCCAGAGAAGCGTGTTCTGCATCGGCTGCTGGTAGTCCGGCGTCCAGAGGTCGGCCGGGCGGCGATACTTGCCGTTCCAGCTATGGACGAACTCGTGCGGGATCACGTTGCGATCCCAGTCCATCTTGTCCCACTCGGTCCAGACCTTGGGTTCCATCTGGTTCTCGCTCGAACGGTGGTGTTCGAGGCCGATGCCGCCCATGCGGTCGGTCAGCGCCAGCAGGAAATCGTAGTGGTCGAAGTGCCGTGCGCCGAAGGTCAGCAGCGCTTCGGACACGAGGTTGCGGTAGGTCTTCATGTTCTCGGGCTTGATGCCGAGCAGCTTGGCCTCGTCCGCCACCACGTCCATGCTGACGCCCTGGCCGAGGTCCCAGCGCTGGGCATACTTGCCCGCGAAGATCGGCTCGTCGACCAGACGCTCGTAGTCGGTCGGGGTCCAGGTTACGGTGTCGCCCTGCTGGCTCTTGCCGTCGAGCGCGGTGTAGACGGTCCAGCCCGCCGGGAACTTGACCGTAGGCTTCACGGTGATTCCGCGCGTATAGTAGCCCGAGGGATAGAGGCTCATCTTCTCCCACTGGAGGTTGAGCATTTCCTGCGTCATCGTGATGCGGCCTTCCTTGGCCTGCACCGGGGACGTGTGGATGAACTTCGCGGTGACGACCTGGGTTCCGGCCGGAAGGTCGAGGTGGAAGGCGTTCACCGCCACGGTGTCGCGCTGCCACTTGATCTCCTTGCCGTCGGCAAAGAAGTGAATCTGCGCCAGCAGCGCCGCCGGGCCGGTAGGCGAGTGATTGCCCGGCAGCCAGCTCGGCTGGACCAGCGTCAGCTTGCCGGTTCCGGCGGCGACCGGGAACTGCTGGGTGACGCGGTAGACACCGTGGACGACGTCGCTGGCATCGATATCAAGCGCGACCGTGCCGGGATAGGCCTTGTCCTGCGCGGCAGGCAGCGGCGCGGGCAGCGCAGGCGCCATCGGACGGCTCCGCTGGGCGGAATCCTGCGCGAGAGCGGGGGTTGAAACCGAGAGAAGAGCGAGGAGCGTGACGACCGCGTTACGATATTTCATTTCAGCATTCTTTGCGGCTGTTGCGCAGTTTGGCAACCATCCAATTCGCTTCGACATCGATGGGCCACGGATCGCCGCAGGCGCGAACGCTCTCTCCGATTTTCGTCCTTCCCGCCCCGCGCCCGATCCACAGCCACTTTCCCCGCCGCCGCAATCGGGCTAAGCGCGCGCGTTATGAGCACGACATCGATAAAGACGCCTCAGGCGATCCGCGGAACCCAGGACATCTTCGGCCCCGACGCCGAGGCTTTCGCGCATGTCGTCGACACCTTCGAGCGCGTCCGCAAGCTATACCGTTTCCGCCGCGCCGAAATGCCGGTCTTCGAAAAGACCGAAGTGTTCTCGCGCTCGATCGGCGAGACGACCGATGTCGTCTCCAAGGAAATGTACTCGTTCGAGGATCGCGGCGGCGAATCGCTGACCCTGCGCCCCGAATTCACCGCCGGTATCGCCCGCGCCTACCTGACCAACGGCTGGAAGCAGTTCGCCCCGGTCAAGATCGCGACCCACGGCCCGCTGTTCCGCTACGAGCGCCCGCAGAAGGGCCGCTATCGCCAGTTCCACCAGATCGACGCCGAGCTGATCGGCTCGCCCGAACCGATCGCCGACGTGGAACTGCTGGTCATGGCCGACCAGCTGCTCAAGGAACTGGGCATTGCGGACGGCGTGACGCTCCAGCTCAACACGCTGGGCGATGCCGAGAGCCGCGATGCCTGGCGCGCGGCCCTCATCGAATACTTCCGCGCCCACAAGGCCGAGCTTTCGGAAGATTCGCAGGACCGCCTTGAGCGCAATCCGCTGCGCATCCTCGATTCCAAGGACCCGCGCGACAAGGTCTTCGTCGGCGATGCCCCGAAGATCGACGAATTCCTCTCGGCCGAGGCGCAGGACTTCTTCGCCGCGGTGACGGCGGGCCTCGATGCTGCCGGTGTGGCCTACGAACGGGCGCCTTCGCTGGTACGCGGGCTGGACTACTATCGTCACACCGCCTTCGAATTCGTCACCACCCGTCTCGGCGCGCAGGGCACCGTACTCGGCGGTGGCCGCTATGACGGGCTGATGGAAAGCCTCGGCGGCGCCCCCACCCCGGCCGTAGGCTGGGCGGCCGGAATCGAGCGTCTGTCGATGCTGGTCGCCGATGCCGGGACGCTCGCCGAAGAACCGCTGACCGTGGTGCTCGCGGTCGAGGACGATGCCGCGCTGGCTTATGCCCAGAAGGTCATCACCGCGCTGCGCTTCCAGGGCCTCGACGGCGAGATGGTCGCCACCGGATCGGCCCGCAAGCGCTTCGACAAGGCCGTGAAGATGAACGCGAAAGTGCTTGTCTCCTTCGGCACCAAGGACGGCGCCCCCGTGGCGAACCTGCGCGCGGCCGAGCCGACCGCCGAATACCTCGCGGTCGAGCAGGTTCTCCAGTCGGTCCATCCGTGAGCGTATCCGACACCCGTCTGGCGCAGATCGCCGCGCGTTTCTCCGAGCTTGAGGCACGTCTGGCCTCGGGCACGCTGGAAGGCGAGGCCTTCGTCACCGCCAGCCGCGACTATGCCGAACTGGAGCCGGTGGCCCGCGTCGCCGCCGAAGTCGTGTCGATGCGCGGCGAGCTGGACATGCTCCAGACGCTGGAAGACCCGGACCCCGACATGCGGGCGCTGGCCGAGGAGGAAGTGCTGCGCCTCAAGGCCGAGCTGCCCGAGACCGAGCGCCAGCTCGCGATCGCCATGCTGCCGCGCGATGCGGCGGACGTGCGCCCGGCCATGCTGGAAATCCGCGCCGGCACCGGCGGTGACGAGGCCGCCCTGTTCGCCGCCGATCTCTATCGCATGTACGAGCGCTATGCCGCCGAACAGGGCTGGCGGGTCGAGATGATCTCCGTCAACGCCAACGACCTCGGCGGCTTCAAGGAAGTCGTGGCCAACGTGAACGGCGCGGGCGTCTTCGCCAAGCTGAAGTTCGAAAGCGGCGTCCACCGCGTGCAGCGCGTGCCGGTCACCGAATCGGGCGGACGCATCCACACGTCGGCGGCGACCGTGGCGGTTCTGCCCGAACCCAGCGAAGTCGATGTGCAGATCGAGGACAAGGACCTCAAGATCGACATCTTCCGCGCCTCGGGCGCGGGCGGCCAGCACGTCAACACCACCGATTCGGCGGTGCGCATCACCCACCTGCCCAGCAATCTCGTGGTGATCTGCCAGGACGAGCGCAGCCAGCACAAGAACAAGGCCAAGGCCATGCAGGTGCTGCGCGCGCGCCTCTACGAGAAGATGCGCGAAGAGGCCCACGGCGCCGAGGCCGAGGCGCGCAAGGCCATGGTCGGCTCCGGCGACCGGTCGGAACGCATCCGCACCTACAATTTCCCGCAAGGCCGCGTGACCGACCATCGCATCAACCTGACCCTGCACCGCCTGCCCGAGATTCTCGAAGGCCCCGGCCTTGCCGAAATGGTCGATGCCCTGCTCGCCGAGGACGAGGCCAAGCGCCTTGCCGCCATGGATGCCTGACCAAACTGTCGGTGAAGCGATCCGCGCGGCAGCGGATCACCTCGCCGCGACCAGCGACACCGCAAGGCTCGATGCCGAAGTGCTGATGGCCCATGCGCTGGGCTGCTCGCGCTCCGCGATGCTGCTTTCGCGCATGCGCGACACCGCGCCGGACGGCTTCACCCTGCTGGTGGAGCGCCGCGCCGAGCACGAACCCGTGGCCTACATCACCGGCCAACAGGAGTTCTTCGGGATGCCCTTCGCCGTCGGCCCGGATGTCCTGATTCCGCGCGGCGATTCCGAAGTGCTGGTCGAAGCCGCTCTCACTGCCCGGCCCGATGCCCACCGGGTGCTCGACTGCGGCACCGGCTCCGGCGCCCTGCTGCTGGCGGTGATCGCCAACCTGCCCGAGGCGACCGGCGTCGGTATCGACAGCTCCCCCGGCGCCCTCGCCGTCGCGGCGGGCAATGCCGAGGCGCTCGGCCTCGCAAGCCGCGCCCGCATGGCCTTGGCCGATTGGCACGCCCCCGGCTGGGCCGAAGCGCTGGGCGGTCCCTTCGACCTGATCCTGGCCAATCCGCCTTACGTGGAAACCACATTGACGCTCGACCGCTCGGTGGCCGGTTACGAGCCTGCCAGCGCGCTCTATTCGGGCGAGCTGGGGCTGGACGATTACCTGGTGCTGGTGCCGCAATTGCCCGGCCTGCTGGCGCCGGGCGGGGTCGCGCTGGTGGAAATCGGTCACGAACAGGCCGAGGCCGTGGCCGCGATCGGCGCGAAATGCGGCCTTTCCAGCCGCCTGCACCGCGATCTCGGCAATCGACCGCGCGTGCTGGAGTTTTCAACAGCTGCGTAAGTTTTCACTTGGAATTCCGGCCCGGAATGCCTAAGGATTACGTCGAACCGGCACATGGATGGAATTTCCCATGTGGGCGGCTCGCCTCCAATCTTTGCAGATCGTCGCGGCGTTTAGCGCTTCGGCACGGCAAACGGTGGAGTTCACGGCACTCGGGGGCGATCCGTGATCATGTGACGTGTGGCAGATCGGCCCGACAGGATCAGGCCGATGCCCTGGGTTTTGAGGAAATAATCCTTGAATAATAATCGTGGTAATAACCGTCGGCGTGGTCGCGGTAACAATCGCCAGCAGGGCGGTCAGCAAATCAACCGAATCGACAGCAGGGCTCGCGGTAATGCACCGCAGATGCTGGAGAAGTACAAGAAGCTGGCCCATGACGCGCATCTGAACGGTGACCGCGTGCAGGAGGAATATTACCTCCAGTTCGCCGATCACTACTTCCGTGTCATTGCCGACCAGAAGCAACGCCAGGAAGAAGCGCGCCAGCCGCGCCGCGACGATCGTGCGTCCGACTACGGCGACGACTACGCGGTCGACGACTACGGCGACTTCGACTCGCCCGCCCCGGAACGTCAGGAACGCCCTGAGCGGCAGGAGCGTCCCGAGCGCCAGGAACGCAATTACGACCGTCAGGATCGGCAGGAGCAGCGCCAGGAGCGCCAACCGCGCCGTGAAGATTCGCGCCGTGAAGATTCTCCCCGTCGTGAAGAACGCCGCGAAGACTTCCGCCGCGAAGAACGCGCACCGCGCGTCGAAGCCGTCGAGGAAGAAACCGCCGCTCCCGGCAACGAAGCCCCCGTCGAAGGCGAATCGACCGTTTACGAGCCGGCCGAAAACCCCTTCGTTCGCGACAACCGCGCCTCGCGCGGTCTGAAGCAGCGCAAGCCGCGCCGCCGCCGCGACGAAGAGGAAGCGGGCGAGACCCCCGATAGCGAGGCTCCGGCCGCGGAAGCCGAGCCGGTCGCCAACCTCGATCCGGCCACCCTGCCCCCGGCGATCGCCGCCGCCCCGGCCAAGCGCACCCGCGCCGCCAAGGCTGCCGAGAAGCCTGTCGAGCAGGCCACGGACGAAGCCGAAGCCAGCGAGGAAAAACCGCGTCGTCGCCGCACCCGCAAGGCTGCTGCCGCCGACGAAGGTGGCGAAAGCCCGCTGGAAGCCGTAGGCTCCTGAGATCCCGAGGGGGTTCGCGAACCTCCAAGGCATCCCGAATGAAAACGCCCCATGTCTCGCCGCAAGGCAAGACGTGGGGCGTTTTCGTTTGAAAGGCCTCACTTTCGCGCGAACTTCGCTTGCGTCGCACCGCCCTGCCCCTCCATAGCGGCGGCATCGATCTCCTTCGGCACGAGGCCCGGCTCTGAAACCCGCACTGGACTTTCTCGAACGCCGCCCGCGCCTTGCGGCCGGTCTCGCCGCGATTCTCGCAGGCACCGCTGCTGCCTGCGGCTTCCAGCCGCTGGCGCTCTGGCCGCTGACGCTGATCGGCGTGGCCGTGCTGGCCGAACTCGTGATCCGCGCGCCCGGCTGGCAGCGCGCCTTCCTGATCGGCTGGTGCTTCGGCCTCGGGCACTTCACGCTCGGCAACAACTGGATCGCGACCGCTTTCACCTATCAGGCCTCGATGCCCGGCTGGCTCGGCATGGTCGCGGTGTTCCTGCTCTCGCTCTTCCTCGCGATCTATCCCGGCCTTGCCGCGCTGGGCGCTTGGCTCGTGCTGCGGCTCGACGGATCGGGGAATCGCAAGGGACCCTTCGCCTTCCTCCTCCTCGCCCTCGCCTTCGCACCGGCCTGGATCGTCAGCGAGTGGCTGCGCGCCTGGGTCTTCACCGGCTTCGCCTGGAATCCGCTCGGCATCGCCCTGCTCGGGGGCTACCAGAGCCGGGGTCTCGCTATCACCGTACCCTGGGTCGGAACTTACGGCCTTTCCGGCCTGCTGGTCCTGATCGCCTGCCTGCCCGGCCTGTTCTGGCGCCTGTCGCGCGCTTCCGCCGGTTTCGCGCGCTGGCTCTGGCCGCTGCCCGCCCTCGCCGCTTTCGCCGCCCTCACCGCGCTGATGATACTGCCCGACCGCTGGGCCGAGCGCAGCGAAGGCGCGGTGCGCTACACGCTGGTACAGCCCGACATCCGGCAGGAATTCATCGACGATCCGCGCTATTACGAGGGCAACTTCGTCAAGCTCGCGCGCCTCTCCGTGCCGCGTTCGCCGGGCGAGACCCGCGTGGTGTTCTGGCCGGAATCGGGTCTCGGCGACTATATCCGCGACGGCTATCCGCCGTTTCTCTACCGCATGTATACCTATGCGGGCGATCCGGTGCTCGCCCGCGAGCGCATCGGCCGGGTGATCGGCCCCTATGGCCTGCTGATGACCGGCGCGGTCGATCTGGTGCTCAAGGACGAGGAGGCCGTCGCCGCCCGCAATTCGGTCTCGATGATCGACGGCGACGGCAATCTGCTGGCGAGCTATTCCAAGGCCCATCTCGTGCCCTACGGGGAGTATCTGGCACTGCGCTGGCTGCTCGAACCGCTAGGCGCCACCCGTCTGGTGCCCGGTGCCATGGACTTCTGGCCCGGCCCCGGCCCGCGCAGTTTCGACATGGGCCGCTGGGGCAAAGTCGGCGTGCAGATCTGTTACGAGATCGTCTTCAGCGGCCACGTCGTCGATCCCCGAGTCCGTCCGGACTACATCTTCAATCCTTCCAACGACGGCTGGTTCGGGCGATGGGGACCGCCGCAGCACCTGGCCCAGGCGCGGCTGCGCGCGATGGAGGAGGGCCTGCCGGTCATGCGCTCCACCACCACCGGGATCAGCGCGGTGATCGATGCCGACGGACTGATCCGCGCCCATGTCCCCTGGCATGAGGCCGGACGGCTCGACGGGCGCATCCCGCCGCCGCACGAACCCACGCCTTTCGCAATTTTCGGAAACTGGCTGCCGCTGGCGCTTGCCATGGCTTTCTGGATTGTTGCGCTTTCCGTTATTGCGCTCCGCCGCCGTCGCCGCTAGACCTGCACCCACATAAAGATTTCTTTATATGTGGTGTCACGATGCGAAATGACTATGTCTTCACTTCCGAGAGCGTCTCGGAAGGCCATCCCGACAAGGTTTCGGACCAGATTTCCGACGCCATCGTCGATCTTTTCCTCTCGAAGGACCCGGAAGCGCGCGTCGCTTGCGAAACCCTGACCACCACCCAGCGCGTCGTTCTTGCGGGCGAAGTTCGCGGCAAGGGCATGATCGACAAGGACGGTCACTGGGAAGACGGCGCGCAGGAGGAAATCCAGCACATCGTCCGTGAGACCGTGAAGCGCATCGGCTACGAACAGGCCGGGTTCCACTGGCAGGACCTGCTGTTCGAAAACCACCTGCACCCGCAGAGCGCCGACATCGCGCAGGGCGTGGACTCGGCCGGCAACAAGGACGAAGGCGCGGGCGACCAGGGCATCATGTTCGGTTTCGCCTGCGACGAGACGCCGGACCTCATGCCCGCCACGCTCGACTACAGCCACAAGATCCTCGAACGCCTCGCCGCCGACCGCCACTCGGGCGCGGCGCCGTTCCTGGAGCCCGACGCCAAGAGCCAGGTGACCCTGCGCTTCAAGGACGGCGTGCCGGTGGAAGCAACCGCCGTGGTCGTCTCGACCCAGCACAAGGCCGGCTACCACGAAGGCGCCAAGGACGCGGAACTCAAGGCCTATGTGAAGAAGGCCGTGGGCGAGATCCTGCCCGAGGGCTTCGTCACCGAGAACACCAAGTTCCACATCAACCCGACCGGCAAGTTCGAGATCGGCGGCCCTGACGGCGATGCCGGTCTCACCGGTCGCAAGATCATCGTCGACACCTACGGCGGCGCGGCACCGCACGGCGGCGGCGCCTTCTCGGGCAAGGACCCGACCAAGGTCGACCGCTCGGCCGCCTATGTCACCCGCTACCTCGCGAAGAACGTCGTCGCCGCGGGCCTTGCCAAGCGCTGCACGATCCAGATCGCCTACGCCATCGGCGTGTCGGAGCCGCTTTCGCTTTACGTCGACACCCACGGCACCGGCACCGCCAGCGATGCCGCGCTTGAAGACGCGATCACCAAGGTCGCGGCCGACACGCTCGGCGGCCTGACCCCGCGCGGCATCCGTACCGGTCTCGGCCTCAACAAGCCGATCTACGGCAAGACCGCCGCTTACGGCCACTTCGGCCGCAAGCCGGAAGGCGACCTGTTCCCCTGGGAGCGCACCGACCTTGCCGATGCCCTGAAGGCCGCACTGGCCTGATCCTCAGGACAGCCGGAAGGCCTTGAAGCGGGCCGGGTTTCCCCAGTGGAGACCCGGCCCGTTTTCGTTTCCGGCGCCCGGTTGCAAGGCGCCGGTCCGGGTGCCAATTGAGACGGGCGGCGTCGACAGCGGCCGCCTCGTCTCCTAACGCCGCGCGGCAATTCTCCAAGGCAGACCGATGGCATTCCAGACCCTGATTTCCGTGCCCCAGCTTCACGACCTCCTCGCCGCCGGAGAGGACGTGCTGATCCTCGACTGCGACTTCGAACTGGGCGCACCGGACAAGGGACGCGAGGCCTATCGCGCCGGACACCTGCCGGGCGCGCGCTATGCCCATCTCGACGACGATCTCGCCGCGCCCTCGGACGGCACCAACGGCCGCCATCCGCTTCCTGCCCAGGTCGCCTTCGCCGCCTGGCTGCGCGCGCAGGGGCTGAAGCGCGGGCAGCAGGTGGTCGCCTGCGATTCGAGCGGCGGCGCCTGGGCGGCGCGCGCCTGGTGGCTGCTGCGCTGGGTCGGGCACGCAGAGGTCGCCGTGCTCGACGGCGGCAAGCAGGCCTGGGCCGAAGCAGGCCTGCCGATGGAGACCGGCGATCCCTCGCCCACTGCCCCCGGCGACTTCACCGCCGGTGAGACGCTGGTGCCCGCGCCGCTTACCGCGCGGCAGGTGCTCGCCAATATCGACAGCCGCGAAGCGCAAGTGCTGGACGCTCGCGATCCCTCGCGCTTTCGTGGCGATCCCAATCCGATCGATCCGGTCGCGGGCCATGTCCCCGGTGCCCGCAACCGCTTCTTCCGCGGCAACCTCGGCCCGGACGGCCACTTCCTGCCTGCCGCCGACCTCGCCGCCGCCTTCACGGCGCTGCTGGGAGAGGCTCCGGCGGTGCTCTCCTGCGGCTCGGGGGTAACGGCCTGTCACAATGCCCTGGCCATGGCGGTAGCGGGCCTGCCCCAGCCGCGCCTCTATCCCGGATCGTGGAGTGAATGGATCGCCGACCCCGCCCGCCCGGTCGCCACCGGCGAGGGCTGAGCGTCCTGTAAAGAGGCGCTTGATCCGAAAGAACAATTCGGCGCTTGCCCCGCCCGCCAAATCCTGCGCTTGAATAGCGGGTAGCCGGACTCGACGCGGGATGCACCCATGAGTCGATGCCCGGCCGGGGGGCATAGATGACGATGCGGCGTTGGGCCTGCCTGGCGGCAGGTTTTGTGGCGGGACTCGGTACGGCGGCGCAGGCGGCCGGCCTCCCTGCACCCGCAGCGCCCGTACAGGAAATTCGCGTGCTTGCGGACTACGATACCTCCGGCGACCCGAAGGCCGCCCTGCGCCGGATCGATGCCGCGCTGGCCCGCGCACGCCAGTCCGACAAAGTCGATCCGCGCGACATGCTGCTGGTCGAGGCGACACGCGGCGAAGCGCTGTTCTGGCTGGGCCGCTACGAGGATGCCCTCGCCGTCTTCCGCAAGTTCGATGCCGACATGGCCGCACGGGGCGAACCGATGACACCGCGCCGCGCCGACATCGTCAACAACATCGGCTCCGCCCTTTCCAGCCTCGGCAGGCTGGACGAGGCCCGCGCCTACAAGCTGCGCGCACTCGGTCTCAGCGAGAGCATCGCCGGGAAGGACAGCAGCGAATATGCCGCCGCGCTCTACGGCCTTGCCCTGATCGACTATCGGCGCGGATTGCCGCTGGAAGCGATCCCCCGCATCCGCGAGGCCGTCGGAATCGCCCGCGCCGCCGCGACGCGCACCGACCGGAACGTGGAATCGCCGGTCGTCTACGGCATAACCCTCAGCACGCTCCAGATCCAGGCGGGCGATTCGACATCCGCCGTGGACGCCGCCCGCGCCGCCGCGACCTGGGCCGACGCCCACCTCGGCCAGGATCACCGCCTGACCCTGGCCGCGCTCAATGCGCTCGGCGCGGCGCTCAACGATGCCGGGCTCTATGCCCAGGCCACGCCGATCCTGCGCCGCGCGCTGGACCTGCGCATGGCCCGCAGCAATCCCGACGAGCGCGACCTCGGCTATTCGCTCAACGCCGTCGCCTATGCGCTCGACCTCGCGGGGTTTTCGGAGGAGGCACTGGCCTTCTACGAACGGTCCGCGACGATCTTCGAGGCCCTGCCCCCTTCGGCCCAGCCGATGTCCGGCGCCAACGTGTTCGGCCAGATCGCCCGCATCGTCCGCGACGACGGCCAGACCGAGCGCGCCCTCGCGCTCTACCGCAAGGCGCTCGGCATGGCCCGCCGCATCGCCTCCTCGCCCGACGATCCCGAAGTGCTGCGCGCCGAACTCAGCCTTGCCAAGATGCTCGTCGCCACCGGGGACGTCGACCCCGCGCAGGCCCTGCTCGACCATGTGAACGCGGCCTATGCCCGCCGCGCCTTGCCGACCAACCTCGACCGCGTCTCCGGACTGGCCGTGCGCGCCGCGATCGACGCGCGCCGGGGCAATCCCGCCACTGCGCTGGCCGCCCTGAAACCGGCGATGACAGGGCTGCGCACCCACCTGCTGGATCGCAGCACCGCCGCCACCGGCACGATCCGCCTGCGCGACCAGGCCGCCGCCACCTTCGTCGTCGAAGCCCGGATCGCGATGGCCGCCGGTGACCGGGAAACCGCCTTCGACGCCTTGCAGATGGCGGGCATGGGCGATCTCCAGACCGCCTTCACCTCCGTCGATGCCATTCGCGACCGCTACGGTCCGGAGGCCGACGACGCCATTCGCGCCTATCTCTCCGCCGGTGCCGAACTGCGCGAACTGCGCAAACGGCAGGACCGCGAGGTCGGCCTCGATCACAGCGAATCCGCCTCCGAAGGAGGAACCGCACGCGCCATCGCCGCCGCCGAGCAGCAATTGCGCGTGCTGGACGACCGGATCGGCAAGCTGGTCCCCGGCTACGCCTCGCTGACCGCCTTCGAGCCGTCCACGCTCGCCGCCGCGCAAGCCAGGCTCGGGCGCGGGCAGGCGCTGGTGCTCTATGGTCAGGATGCCGACGGTCTCGTGGTCATGGCCGTCACCCGCGACACGGTCGCGGCCTCCGAAACGCCGATTGCCTCGCGCCGCTTCTCCGAGCTTCAACGCAAGCTGCGCGCCTCGATAGCGGACGGCGTGCTTACCGACGGCACTGCCGCCTTCGACCGCCGGACCGCCTGGCGGCTCTATCAGCTGCTGTTTCCCGCGCCGATCGCCCAGGCTCTGCGCGGAAGCCGCGATCTTGCGATCCTGACGCCGGGAATGCTCGCCTCGCTGCCGTTCGGCACCCTGGTGACCGCACCGCCGGAAGGCGACGACGCCGACCCGCAGGCCCTGCGCGACACCGCCTGGCTGGCGCGCCGCCAGGCGGTGAGCACGCTGGTCAGTGCCGCCTCGCTTGCCGAGGGCGGACGGCACCGCAGCCGCCCTCACGGATTTGCCGGGATCGGTGCGCCGATCCTGGCGACGCCCATCCTCCCGGAAAACCCCTCGGGCGCGCTTCCAGCGGTCGATCCCGCCCAGCTTCCCCCGCTTCCCGGCGCCGAGCGTGAGTTGCAGGCGATGGCGAGGAACGTCCCCGGCGAGCGGCAACTCTACATGGGCGCGCAAGCGACCGAAGCCGCCGTGAAGGCCGCGCCGCTTTCAAGAGCCGGCGTGATCGCTTTCGCCACCCACGGGCTTGTCGGCGGCGCCTATCGCAACCTCGTCGAGCCTGCGCTGGTGCTGACGCCGCCCTCGGACGTGTCAGCGGGGGCGGCCGAGGACGAGGACGGCCTGCTCACCGCCTCCGAGGTGGCGCAGCTCAAACTCGATGCCGACTGGGTGATCCTCTCCGCCTGCGACACCAGTGCCGGGGAGAGCGAAAATGCGCCGACCTATTCCGGCCTTGCCCGCGCTTTCGTCTCGGCGGGGGCGCGGGCCTTACTGCTCTCGCACTGGCCGGTGCGCGACGACGTCGCCAGCCGCCTCACCTTGCGGACGGTGGAAGCTGCGCACGGCCGGACCAGCCGCGCCGAAGCCCTCCGCCGCGCGCAAGTCGAAGTCCTGCGCGACCCGACGATACCGGGCGGCGCCCATCCGGCGACATGGGCGCCCTTCGTATTGGTAGGGAACTGAACGCCCGCCCGGCTCCGACAGCTTACTTCGCCAGCTCGGCCTCGATGGCATCGACCAGCAGGGCATCCTGCGGCGCGGTGCCGGGGGCGAAGCGACCGACGACCGAACCGTCGCGGGCGATCAGGAACTTCTCGAAGTTCCACAGCACTTCGGGATCGTCATTGGGCGTCATGCCGTAGCCCTTGAAGCGCTCCTTCATGCCGTCCACGTCGCCCTGCTTGGTGGGGATCGCATCGGTCAGCGCGGCGTAGAGCGGCTGCTTGGCCTCGCCGGTCACATCCGCCTTGGTGAAGAGCGGGAACGAGACACCGTAGTTGAGCTGGCAGAACTCGACGATTTCCGCGTCGCTGCCGGGTTCCTGCGCGCCGAAGTCGTTGGCCGGGAAGCCGAGCACTTCGAAGCCCTTGGCCTTGTAGTCCTCGTAGAGCTTTTCCAGGCCCTCGTACTGCGGCGTAAGGCCGCACTTGGAGGCGACATTGACCACGAGCAGCACATTGCCTTCGTGATTGGCGAGCGTGTCGGCGCTGCCGTCGATGCGGGTCAGGGGAATGGCGGCGATATCGGTCATCCGGGGACTCTCCATTGCGTTTGAAGGGGAGACTGCGCCAGCACGATGACGCGGGCAAGACGCCCGTTCAGCCTCGCGGTTCAGCCCTGCGGGCGGTAGTCGGCGATCACGTCGCCGCATTCCATGAGTTCCGCCTCGTGGCCTTCCTCGCGCCAGGTCTCGGCCAGTGCCTCGGCTTCCCACTGCTTCATCGCCGGATGGTCCAGCACGGTATCGACCCAGACCTGGCAGGTGCCGACATCGAGACCGTAAGTGCGGATGCGGAAGGCAACCGGCGCGAAGAAGGCGTCGATCGCGGTGAATCGGTCACCCGCCAGCCAGGGGCCGCCGAAGCGGGACAGGCCTTCGCTGAAGATCTCCCGCAGCCGGGCGATATCGCGCACCAGCGCCGGGCGCATGGCCCTCGGCCGCACGCGCGTGCCGACGTTCATCGTGCAATCGCTGCGCAAGGCGGAAAAGCCGCCGTGCATTTCGGTGACGGCGCACTGCGCGAAGGCGCGGGCGGCTTCGTCGGCGGGCCAGATGCCGGGATGGCGGTCGGCCAGATAGAGCGTGATGCCCAGCGAATCCCAGACCGTCCGCTCGCCGTCGAGCAGGGCCGGGACCTGGCCGGTGGGCGAGAAGCTGCGGAACGCCTCGTAGTTGGCAGGGGCGGTGAAGGGCTCGATCCGATCGGTGAAATCGATGCCGAGCGCCTTCATCAGCACCCATGGCCGCAGCGACCAACTGGAGTAGTTCCGATTGGCGGTGATCAGGGTGTAGGCCATCCGGAACTCTCCTTGGCAGGCATCAGGTTATGTAGTGCGCCGTGGTCTTAGCGGCGACTTCCTCGGCCGTCACGCCCGGAGCCAGTTCGATCAGCCTGAACGGACTCTGGTGATCGGGGCGCTGGAACACGGCCAGATCGGTGACGATCATGTCGATCACGTTCTTGCCGGTCAGCGGCAGAGTGCAGGCCGGGATGAACTTGGGATCGCCGTTCTTGGCATTGTGCTCCATGACGACGATGATCTTCTTCACGCCGGCCACGAGGTCCATCGCGCCGCCCATGCCCTTGATCATCTTGCCGGGGATCATCCAGTTGGCGATGTCGCCGTTCTCGGCAACCTCCATCGCCCCCAGCACGGCGAGATCGATATGGCCGCCGCGGATCATGCCGAAGCTGGTGGCGCTGTCGAAATAGGCCGACTGCGGCAGTTCGCTGACGGTCTGCTTGCCGGCATTGATGAGGTCGGCGTCGACTTCATCCGGATAAGGGAACGGCCCGATGCCGAGCATGCCGTTTTCCGACTGGAGCGTCACCGTCATGCCGGTGGGTACGTGGTTCGCCACCAGGGTCGGGATGCCGATGCCGAGGTTCACGTAGAACCCGTCCTGAAGCTCCTTCGCCGCGCGGGCGGCCATTTCGTCACGAGTCCAGCCTTTGGTTTCCTGGGACATCAGGCGGTCTCCCTCTCGCGGGTCGTCGTGAATTCGATCTTCTTGTCGTAAGGCGCGCCCAGCACCAGCCGCTGGACGAAGACGCCGGGCAGGTGGATACCGTCCGGGTCGAGCGAGCCGGTGGGGACGATCTCCTCCACTTCGACGACGCAGACCTTGCCGCACGTGGCGACGGGCACGTTGAAATTGCGCGCGGTCTTGCGGAACACGACGTTGCCGGTCTCGTCCGCCTTCCACGCCTTCACCAGGCTGAGGTCGGCGAAGATGCCTTCCTCGAGGATATAATCCTCACCCCGGAAGACTTTCACTTCCTTGCCCTCGGCCACCTGGGTGCCGACGCCGGTCTTGGTGTAGAAGCCCGGAATCCCGGCGCCGCCCGCCCGCATGCGCTCGGCCAGCGTGCCCTGCGGGCAGAATTCGACTTCGAGTTCGCCCGAGAGGAACTGGCGTTCGAACTCCTTGTTCTCGCCCACGTAGGACGAGATCATCTTCTTCACCTGCCGGGTGCGCAGCAGCTTGCCGATACCCTCGTTGTCGATACCCGCGTTGTTGGAAGCGAAAGTCAGGTCCTTCACGCCCGAATCGCGCACCGCGTCGAGCAGGCGCTCGGGGATGCCGCAAAGGCCGAAACCCCCGGCGGCGATCAGCAGGCCGTCCTTCAGCAGTCCGTCCAGCGCGGCAGCGGCGCTGGGGTAGATCTTGTTCATGCAATTCTCCCGTTTGCGGCGAGACTAGACAGCGATTTCGCCGATGAATAGCGCTAGTTTTCATCGACAAGCGCACGGATCTGCAATGGACCTCTGCATTGCCCCCATCACCGGCGATACGAACCTGCGGTATCTCTCCGTTTTGATCTTCGTCATGGCAATTCCATGACCTTGCGGTAGGTTAATCACCGTCAACGGGAGAATTACCATGCGCTCGATACTCGTGAACGCCGACCGCAAGCCCGACAGCGAAGCCCGCGTCGATGCCGCGCTCGAACTGGCCCGTCACCTGAACGGACACATTACCGTGCTCATCGACACTCCGGTCTCGCGCTATATCGCCATGGACCCGATGGGCGGCAGCTACGTGATCTCCGAAGCGCTGGACCGGGCGCGCGGCGAGGACGACGCCGCGGCCGAGGCCATCGAGGCGCGCCTCACACGCGGCGATGTCGCCTTCGACATCCTCCGCAGCGAACAGGACCCGGTGCCCGCCCTGGCAGGGGCGGCGCGGCTGTCCGATCTGGTGGTGGTCTCGCGCGCCAGCGGAATCGCCGGGCAACTGGCCATGGTCGCCCGCGCGCCGGTGCTTGCCCTGCCGGAGGGCCGCACGCTCTCCCTGCCGATCCGCCGTGCCGTGATCGCCTGGGACGGCGGCGAGCAGGCCGCCAGCGCGCTCAAGGCCGCCGTGCCGCTGCTGCAAAGCTGCCAGGTGGTGAAGCTGGTGACGGTGATCGAGAAATCCGGCGGTTTCCCGACCACCGACGCCCTGCGCTACCTCTCGCGCAACGGCATCCATGCCGAATACGAGGAATTCGAAAGGCGCGGCTCCACCGAGGAAACCCTGGCACTGGCGGTGAACCAGAACCACGCGGAACTGCTGGTCATGGGCGCTTACGGCAAGAGCCGCCTGCGCGAATTTCTGTTCGGCGGTGTGACGGCCCATTTCCTGTCGGAAGCGGGGGCACCGGCGGTCCTGTTCTCGCACTGAATCGGCGGGAAATAATCCAGACTCGCGACAGGGCGTCGGTGTCATGCACCGGCGCCCCTCTCTTGTCTGGGCCTTGTCCAGGCCTTGTCCAGGCCTTGTCCGGACGACCATCCGGCCCTTCGCCCTTCATATCCTCAGCGAAACAAGCAATTTTCGCGGACGCAACAGGCAACGATTGCACTTCGCCTGCTATCCCAATCGCCCTGACGATTGCGTCAAGCAATATCTGAAAGTCGATTCGATTATCAAAATACTGTTTTATATGGATTACCCTTCGATTACCCCGCGTAATTACACGCCACGCAACATTGCTTGCATGTTTCGCAACCGTGGTTCCGTGATTTCGCACTTGCACAAAAGCCGAGTCGGGGTCATACAGACAGTGCCTTTCAGGCATCCTCTCCCAAAACTTTCACGGCCCGGTTGGAAACTTCCGGGCCTTCTTTTTGCCATTTTGAGAACAGTGTTCTCAAACAGTTCCATCGGAAACATCCAGAGCGGTCGCGGGTTGGTTTGAAATCCGGGGGAGCCGTACCTAGTTCCACTCCACATCCCGGACGGCCCGCGTGAACCGGCGCGGTGCCCGGAATCGGGAGGATGGAAAGGACACCCATGGCGGACGCCCCAACCCAAGCCGACGAACGGACGGTGAAGCTGCAGGTCGCAGCCGCGCGTCAGGAAGAAAGCGGCCAGGGAATTGCCCGTCTCTCGCGCGCCTCGCTCTCGGAAATCGGCGCGATGGAAGGCGACGTGCTCGAAATCACCGGCAAGGCGGCCACCGTCGCCCGCGCCGTGCTTGCCTATGACGAGGACGAAGGCCTTCAGGTCATCCGCCTCGACGGCCTCCAGCGCGGCAATGCCGAAGTCGGCTCCGGCGACCACGTCACCGTGCGCAAGGCCGAATCGCGCCCGGCCCAGCGCGTGGTCTTCGCGCCCGCACAGAAGGACATGCGCCTGCAAGGTCCCTCGGCAGCGCTGAAACGCAACTTCTTCCAGCGTCCGATGGTTCAGGGCGATCTCGTCGCCACCACCGGCCAGCAGCAGGTCGCGGACATTCCCCCGCAGCTGCGCCGCATGTTCAATGCGCCGGCCTATGCCCTGACGCAGATCCGCCTCAACGTCGTCTCGACCACCCCGCGCGGCATCGTCCACATCGACGAAAATACCGAAGTGGAACTGCGCGAGGTCTTCGAGGAGGCCCACGACGCCCGCGGCGACGTCAACTACGACGACGTCGGCGGCATGAGCGACACCATCCGCCAGCTGCGCGAAATGGTGGAACTGCCGCTGCGCTATCCCGAGCTGTTCACCCGCCTCGGCGTCGCCCCGCCGAAGGGCGTACTGCTGCACGGCCCGCCGGGCACCGGCAAGACCCGCCTGGCGCAAGCCGTCGCCAACGAGAGCGAGGCCAATTTCTTCACCATCAACGGGCCCGAGATCATGGGCTCCGGCTATGGTGAAAGCGAAAAGGCCCTGCGCGAGGTCTTCGAGGAAGCCACCAAGGCCGCGCCCGCCATCGTCTTCATCGACGAGATCGATTCGATCGCCCCCAAGCGCAGCCAGGTCCACGGCGAGGCGGAAAAGCGCCTCGTCGCGCAGTTGCTCACGCTGATGGACGGCATCGACAGCCGCGCCCATGTTGTCGTGATCGCCGCCACCAACCGGCCCGACGCCATCGACGAGGCGCTGCGCCGTCCCGGCCGCTTCGACCGCGAGATCGTGATCGGCGTGCCGGACGAGGCCGGTCGCCGCGAGATTCTGGGCATCCACACGCGCGGCATGCCGCTGAGCGAGCGGGTGGACCTTAACGAACTGGCGCGCACCACCCACGGCTTCGTCGGCGCCGACCTTGCCGCCCTCACCCGCGAGGCGGCGATCGAGGCGGTGCGCCGCATCATGCCCAAGCTCGACCTCGAAGCGCGCACGATCCCCGCCGAAGTGCTCGACCACCTCCAGGTCTACCGCGAGGACTTCGTGGCCGCGCTCAAGCGCGTCCAGCCCTCGGCCATGCGCGAGGTCATGGTGCAGGTGCCGAACATCGGCTGGGCCGATATCGGCGGCCTCGACGATGCGCAGCTCAAGCTGAAGGAAGGCGTGGAACTGCCGCTGAAGAACCCGGAAGCCTTTCACAAGCTGGGCATCCGTCCGGCCAAGGGCTTCCTGCTCTACGGCCCGCCCGGCACCGGCAAGACCCTGCTGGCCAAGGCCGTCGCCAAGGAGGCCGAGGCGAACTTCATCTCGATCAAGTCGTCCGACCTCCTGTCGAAGTGGTACGGCGAGAGCGAGCAGCAGATCGCCCGCCTCTTCGCCCGCGCCCGCCAGGTCGCGCCTTGCGTGATCTTCATCGACGAGATCGACAGCCTCGTGCCTGCGCGCGGTATGGGCGGCGGGGGCGGCGAGCCGCAAGTGACGGGCCGCGTGGTCAACACGATCCTCGCCGAGATGGACGGGATGGAGGAACTGCAGTCGGTCGTGCTGATCGGCGCGACCAACCGCCCTGCCCTCGTCGATCCGGCGCTGCTGCGTCCGGGCCGCTTCGACGAACTGGTCTATGTCGGCACGCCCGACGAGGCCGGGCGCGAGCACATCCTCGGCATCCACACGAGCAAGATGCCGCTCGCCGATGACGTCTCCCTGCGCGATGTCGCCGCGCGGACCGCGCGCTTCACCGGCGCCGATCTGGAGGACGTGGTGCGCCGCGCCGGTCTCATCGCCATCCGCAAGCGCGGGGCCGAAGTGGAACAGGTCCGCCGCGAGGACTTCGAGGACGCCCTCGAAGACAGCCGCGCCACCGTGACCGAGGACATGGAAGCCGAATACGAGCGCATGAAGGGCGAGCTGAAGAAGCGGGCTATGGAAGTGATCCCGATCGGCTTCATCGCCCCCGGCATGGTCGAATCCCGGCGCGAGCGGAAGCACGGGGATTGAGGGCAGGCCGTCGTTCCGGCCCGTTCGGAACGACGGCCCTCCATGGGGCCACGGCACTCCGCCCGCTTCATGCCGCCTCCCCCGCCCCGCCCGCTTCGTCATTGCGAGCGTAGCGAAGCAATCCAGAGTCGCGCAGTGCCGCCCTGGATTGCTTCGCTACGCGCGCAATGACGAGGGACGTATCGACTGGTTTTGGCAAGGCCGCTTTGACAAGGAACCTTGCAAACGCCCTCGGCCATCACCCCCTTGCGAAGACCGTCCCCTTGCGGCAACTCCCGCCCATGCATTCTCCCGCCCGTATCGTGCTCGCCGCTGCTCTTAGCCTCCTCGCCGCCGTCCCCGCCGCGCAGGCGAAGGACGTGCCGGTCTGCACCTACCGCATCGACAATGCCTTCCCCCACGATACCGGCGCTTTCACCGAAGGCCTGCTCTACGACCGGGGCCTGCTCTACGAGAGCACCGGCCAGAAGGGCGATTCCCGCATCGTCGTGCGCAAACTGGAAACGCTGGAGCCGGTGCGCGAGGCCGAAGTCGATCCTTCCGTCTTCGGCGAAGGACTGGTGGACTGGAAAGACCAGCTCATCAGCCTGACCTGGCGCGACGGCGTAGGCTATCGCTGGGACCGCGCGACGCTGAAGCTGCTGGGCACGTTCCGCTACGAAGGCGAAGGCTGGGCGATGACCCGCAGCGGCAATACGATCTACCAGAGCGACGGCTCCGCCAGCCTGCGCCTGCGCGATCCCGCGACGATGCGCCAGACCGGCACGCTGGCCGTCACCGCGGATGGCAAGCCGGTGGCAAATCTCAACGAACTCGAATGGATCGACGGCGAAATCTGGGCCAATGTCTGGATGACCGACCGCATCGCCCGCATCGATCCGAAGACCGGCAAAGTCACGTCATGGCTCGATCTGGCGGGCCTGCGCGAACAGGCGGGCGGGGTCGACGTCGATGCGGTGCTTAACGGCATCGCCTGGGACAGCGCGGCGCGCCGCATTTTCGTGACCGGCAAGAACTGGAACCAGATCTTCCAGATCACGCCACTTTGCACGCCAGCGGGCTGACTTGCCCCGGCAGGCCGCTTCGGCTAGAACATGGCCTGCAATCTGAGGAATGGATCGATGAACACCTGAGCACATAGCCCGTTTTTCCCAAACGCTATCTGCCGGTGTTCGCATGACATTCCTGACTCTCGACCGCGTGGCCTGCTCGGCCCCAGACGGTTCTCCGCTCTTCCGTGATCTCACCTTTTCGCTCGGGCGCGAAACGCTCGGCCTTGTAGGCCGCAACGGCGCAGGCAAGAGCACTCTGCTGCGCGCGATCGCAGGCGCGGTGCCAACCTCCGAAGGGACGATCGTGCGGCACGGACGGCTCGGCCTGCTGCACCAGCTTCCCCCCGACGAGAACGCCAGCGTAGCCGAGGCGCTGGGGCTTGCGGAACACTTCGCCCGGCTCGAACGCATCACCGCAGGCCGGTTCGCGGACGACGACTTCGATCTGGCCGACTGGACTCTGGCCGAACGCTTCGAAAAGGCGGCGGCGCAGGCCGGTTTCGCGGATCTCGATCCGCAGCGCCCGCTCGCCAGCTTCAGCGGCGGCCAGCGCACCCGCCTGATGCTGACCGGGCTGCTGCTGGATGCGCCGGACGTGCTGCTGCTCGACGAACCGACCAACAACCTCGATCATGCGGGACGCCGGGTCGTTGCCGAACTGCTCGACGGCTGGGGCGGCGGCGCGCTCGTCGCCAGCCATGACCGCGAACTGCTGCGCCGTGCCGACCGCATCGTCGAACTGACGGGCGTGGGCGTGCACATGGTCGGCGGCGGCTGGGACGCCTTCGACGAACGCCGCAGCGCCGAACGCACCCGCGCCGCCGCAGCGCTGGAACGCAGCGAGGACGCCCTGCGCCACGCCCGCCGCGAAAAGCAGCAGGAGACCGAGAAACAGGCCCGCCGCGACAGCAAGGGCCGCAAGGATGCGGCCAAGGGCGGCGATCCGAAGATCCTGCTCGGCGCCCGCAAGCAGCGCGCGGAAGAGAGCAGCGGCCGCCAGCGGAAGCTGGGGGACGAACTCGTCGGCCGGGCGCAGGAACAGTTCGACGGCGCCCGCCGCGACGTCGAATTGCTCGCGCCGATCCACATCGAACTGCCGCAGAGCGGACTGCCTTCCGGCCATGTCCTGATCGAGGCGCGGGGGATCACCTGTTCGCGCGGCGGGCGGCGGCTGTTCGGCCCGCTCGATCTCCTGCTGAGGGGGCCGCAGCGCCTCGCCCTCACCGGCCCCAACGGCTCGGGCAAGACCAGCCTGATCCGCCTGCTCGCCGGGCTGGACTGTCCCGACAGCGGTGAGATCCATCTCGACCGCGCGCGGACCGCCCTGCTGGACCAGCACGTTTCGCTTCTGGGAGATTCGGGCAGCCTGCTCGATGCCTACCTGCGGCTCAATCCCGGCATCGACCGCCACGCCGCCCATACCGCGCTGGCCCGCTTCGGCTTCCGCAATGCCTGGGCGGAGCGCGGGATCGCGGGCCTCTCGGGCGGCGAGCGGATGCGGCTGGCGCTCGCCTGCCTGTTCACCCGCAAGGACGTGCCGTGGTTGCTGATCCTCGACGAGCCGACCAACCACCTCGACCTCGCCTCGGTGGAAATGCTGGAAGAGGCCTTGCGCGGCTACGACGGCGCCGTAGTCTGCGTCAGCCACGATGCGGATTTCCGGGAAGCGCTCGGGCTGGACGAGGCGATTGCGCTTGGGGGCGGCGCCTGACAACGCACGCCCCTCCGCCGCCCCTCCGCCGCCCCATTCGTCATTGCGAGCGCAGCGAAGCAATCCAGAGCGTCGTGGGCCGGACTCTGGATTGCTTCGCTACGCTCGCAATGACGAAGGTTGGTTGGGTTCGGGTGGATTGAGGTTAGGTAGGCGTGGAGCCAGGCAATGGTGCCCCCGCCGAAACGGGGGCACCATTGCAAGCAGCTTACCAGTCATAAGCCTTGGGCAGATAGGTCCGATCGAGGCTCTTGTAGCGCTGTTTCAGACGGCTCTGGTGGTTGTCGAGCGGCTGCTTCACGCCGTCGATATAGACCTCGACCGGGGCCGAGGAGAGTTCCAGTGGATCGCCGTCCCAGACGACGACATCGCCCACGGCGCCGGGCGCGAGAACGCCTTCCTTGCCGCCCATACCGCTGATCTCGGCCGGAACCGAAGTGATCGCGGCCAGCGCCTCGCCCCAGGTCAGGCCCGCCGCGCCCGGCAGCTTGTTCAGGGCGACGAGATTCCCCGCCTGCTGCGGCGCATAGCGCGGCTGGTTACTACCCGAGAACAGGCCGATGGCGACCTTGACGCCCGCCTTCTTCATCCGCCCCACATTGGACTGCGTCGCCGCGAGGCTTTCGAAGCTGGAGGGCAGATCGCGCAGCGGCATCGTGATGACCGGCACCTTGGCAGCGGCAATCTGGCTCGCCACCAGCCAGCCCTCGGTCGCACCGACGAGGACGAGGTTCAGCTTGGGGAACTCGCTCTTGAGCGCCAGCACGCTGCGGATGTCGGCAGCGCGTTCGACGCCGACATAGAGCGGCTGGCGGCCATCCAGCACCGGCGCCAGCGCCAGGGCATCGGCGCGGGTCAGCATCGCATCGCTGCTGCGCGCGGCAGTGGGTGCGGTCGCCAGATCGCGTGCTTCGCGCAAGGCGTTACGCAGAGCGACATGAGCCGCGACGCGGCTGCCGCCCGCGAGCTTGGCCCCGGCCTCGCCCAGTTGCACGAACTGGAAGGCGTGCGGCCTATTCACCAGATCGACGCCCGTGCCGAGGTCAATCAGCGCGCCCTGCCCGGCGAAGATCGAATCGCCGTTCACCGGCGCCACGCTGGCGCGGGTGACGCCGCCCTCGCGGCTGATCGCGATATGCTCGCTGGAGGGGTTGATCGCCGGAGCCACGTCGAGCGCGGCATTGAACGGCGACTTCTCCGCCCCGGTATCGTTGCTGTTGGGCACACCTTCCACGTCCCAGAGACCGAGGTCGGTCACCGCCGAGAACAGACCGGGCGTGACCCATTTGCCGGTTCCGTCCACGCTCTGCACTCCGGCAGGCACCGCGACACCGGCTCCGGCGGCGACGACCTTGCCGCCGCGCACCAGAACGGTGCCGTGCTCGATCGGCGCGCTGCCGTCACCCGTGGCGACAGTGGCATTGGTGATCGCAAAATCCTGCGCGCTAGCCATCGCGGGAAGCGCCACCGCTGTAAGGGCGGCGATGATAAGGGCGCGGCGGCTCATTTCACATCTCCTTCACCCGGCTGGCCCAGTTCGAAATCGCTGACCGGACGGCGCTTGGCGTCCTGCGCGTCGAACATCAGGGCGCCGTCGATCCACACCTTCTCGGGGCGCGAATAGACCGAGAGCGGATTGCCGTTCCACAGCACCACGTCGGCCATCTTGCCCGCTTCGAGGCTGCCGGTCTTCTCGCCGATGCCCATGGTCTTGGCGGCATTGTAGGTGAACCAGCCGATCACTTTGGCGTCGGGAATGTCGATGCCGATGCGGCGGCCGTCGGCCTGGGCCTTGGCAGCTTCCTGGTTGAGGCGCTGGATGCCGTTTTCGTCGTCCGAGTGGATCACCACGCAGGTCCCCGCATTGGCGAGCAGCGCGGCGTTTTCGGGAATACCGTCGTAGGCTTCCATCTTGAAGCCGTACCAGTCGGCCCAGACGGCGGTGCAGATGTCGTTCTCGCGCAGGAGATCGGCGATCTTGTAGGCTTCCACGGCGTGGTGGAAGGCGGTGACCTTGTAGCCCATTTCCTTGGACATATCGATCACTTGCGCCATCTCGTCGGCGCGGTAGCAGTGGTTCTGGACGAGAATTTCGCCCTTGAGCACGCCTTCCAGCGTATCCTTGCCGAGGTCGCGCTCGGAATGGTCGCCGTCCATGTACTTGCGGGCGTCGATCCAGGCCTGGCGATCGACGGACATGTTGCCCATCCGGGTAGAGGGCTTCTGGCCCTTCGATCCGTAGACGCGCTTGGGATTCTCGCCGCAGGCCATCTTCAGCGAATAGGGCGCGCCGGGGAACTTCATGCCCTGCACGGTGATGCTCGGCACGTTCTTCAGGGTGACCGCGCGGCCGCCGATGAGGTTGCCCGAGCCGGGCAGGATCTGGAGGCTGGTGACGCCGCCATTGGCCAGCGCGCGGGTGAAGCCGGGGTCCTGCGGCCAGACCGAGTGCTCGGCCCAGACGTCGGGGGTGGTCGGGCTGGTCATCTCGTTGCCGTCCGCCAGCGCATCGACGCCGGGCGAGGGATAGACGCCGAGGTGCGAGTGGATGTCGATCACGCCGGGAGTCACGAACTTGCCGGCGGCGTCGATCCTGGTGAAGCCTTCGGGGATCGCCATGTCGGCGCCGCCGATGCCGACCAGCTTGCCGTCCCTGAACAGCACGACGCCGTTGTCGATCCTGCCGCCGCGCCCGTCATAGACGGTGGCGCCGACGAGTGCAGTGGGCGTGCCTGGGTAGGACTTGTAAGTGGACGGATAAGGATCGGCGACGATGGGTGCCGCCTTCTTGTCCTGCTTCTTCGCATCCGCGCCCGTCGCGCCCAGCGCCAGCGCCGCGCCCAGCACGAGCGTGGACGACCAGCGCCGCCATTTCGGCGATACCCTCATGTCGTAGTTCCCCTGTTCGAATAGAGTCCGGCCCGGAGAACTCTGGGTTCGCCGGGCCGGTTCGGTGTCAGTGCGGTTTCGGTTCCGGATGGAACCCGGCTTGCTGCGCCTCAAGCCCCAGTTCGCTCTGGCCCGCGAGGTCGCGGTCGATGCCGCGATCCTCCAGCGTGTCGAGGTGCATCCAGCGCTTCACCAGCGGCGAGAGCGCCAAGACCACCACGGCGACGCCGATCGTGGTCCAGCCGATCGTGGAATAGATACCCAGCGTCACCTGCTTGTCCATCACGCCGCTTTCGCCGCCGGTCGCCTCGCCGATCTTGCCCGCCACGAAGTTGCCCACCGCGGTCATGTAGAACCACGCGCCCATGATGAAGCTGCCGAGGTGCAGCGGCGACAGGCGGGTCATCGCCGAAAGGCCCACGGGCGACAGGCAAAGCTCGCCGGTCGTGTGCAGGGCATAGATCAGGAACACGAAGAGCACGGGCGTCATCGCCGCCGCATTGCCGGTGCTCGCGCCCCAGACGAAGACCAGGAAGCCGAGGCCGACCTGGATCAGCGCAAGGCCGAACTTGGCGGGCGCCGAAGGTTCGAGGCCCTTCCTGCCGAGATACTGCCAGAGCGCCGCAAAGATCGGCCCGAACAGCACGATGTAGATCGGGTTGATCGACTGGAACAGGCTGGTCGGCACGCCGCCGCGGTCCACGAACTTGTCGGTATAGAGGCTCAGCGAGCCGCCGGCCTGCTCGAACAGGCCCCAGAAGATCGGGTTCAGCGCAATCAGGAACAGGATCGCAAAGATACGCTCACGCGGTTCCTTGGGCAGCTTGAAGGCTTCGTAGAGCGTGTACCCCAGCATCGCGATGCCCGAGACCACCAGCAGCGACTGGATCACGCTGACGTACTGGATCAGGAACCAGATCACCGCGACCGAGCCGATGCCGATGCCGTAGAGCGTCAGTTCGCCCTTCTTCGCCAGCGGCTTGGGCGGTTCGCCCCGGCCCTTGAGCGCGGGACGACCGGCCACGAAGATCAGCAGGCCCAGCACCATGCCGATGCCGGCAAGGCCGAAGCCCCACGACCAGCCGATGGTCTCGCCCAGATAGCCGACCAGGATCGTGCCCAGCGCGGCGCCGGTATTCACGCCCATGTAGAAGATCGTATAGGCCGAATCGCGGCGGGAATCGGTCATCTTGTAGAGCTGGCCGACGATCACCGAGATGTTCGCCTTGAGGAAGCCCGAGCCGACGATGATCAGCGCCAGCGCCAGCCAGAATACGTTGATCGCCGGGTCCGCCTGCTTGACCAGCGGATCGGTCGCGCCCTGGATGCCCTCGTAAGCCATGAACAGATGGCCCACGGCGAGCACGATGCCGCCGAACAGCACCGCCTTGCGCTGGCCGAGGTAGCGGTCGGCCAGATAGCCGCCGAGCACCGGGGTGATGTAGACGAGACTGGTATAGGCGCCGTAGACCAGATTCGCGCTGCCGTCATTGAACAGCCAGAATTTGGTGAGATAGAGGATCAGCAGCGCGCGCATGCCGTAGTAGGAGAAACGCTCCCACATCTCGGCATAGAACAGCACGAACAGGCCGCGCGGATGGCCAACGAATTCCTCGCTCTTGCGGGTGGCGATCACGCCGCCGATGGCGAGCACGGCAAAGAGGAGCACGGCGCCGATCGCGGCGATCCAGTCCCCCTCGTTCCAGGTTGCGATATCTTTCATGCGCCCTTCTTCAATCCTGTCGCCCCGAAGGCCTGTCGCCTTCTCCCGAAAGCCTGTTTCGCGAGCTTGAAAGAGCGGACGTTAGCGACCAAATCGGTGGTGTAAATGCCCGGCAGACGCGCTAACGGGCAGTCCCACAACGGAACGATCCCCGAGATTTCGCTACCTCTGGAGAGCCATTGCGCAAATGGCACCGAAATGGCATTTTCTTGGGAAGACGAAGCCGGGTCGCGCGAAATATTATGATTCGCCAGTGGCCTGCGTTTTCGATCTCGGGATTTTTCCGAAGGGCATTTTGAAAGGGAAGCACGCGATGATCCGATCCGAACTGCTGCTCGCACTCGCCAAGGAGAATCCCGAGCTTCGCGCCGAGGACGTCGAGCGCGCGGTGGACACCTTCTTCGACGAGATCACCCAGCGCCTGGCCGATGGCGGCCGCGTGGAACTGCGCGGATTCGGCGCTTTCTCCACCCGGCACCGCGAAGGCCGCACCGGACGCAACCCGCGCACCGGCGAAAGCGTGGACGTTCCGGAGAAGCGCGTCCCCTATTTCAAGCCCGGCAAGGAAATGCGCGCCCGCCTGAATGTCGAGTGACGTGAGCATCGGTTCGGCATAACCCGTTCATCCCGGTTGCCCCGGCGCGCGCGATCTGCCAGATCGCGCGAACCCATCATCGTGCGGACGTGGCGGAATGGTAGACGCAGGGGACTTAAAATCCCTTGATCCTTGATCGTGCGGGTTCGAGTCCCGCCGTCCGTACCAACAGTCGCCGGGATTAACGGCGGCGCAACAGCCGGAAGCCGGAGCGCTTCGCCTTCCCCGCCGGGCCGGACTTCATCACCCGCGAACGGAACAGGCGCGCGCCGCCGCGCACCAGCAGCACAACCCAGAGCACCTGCCAGCCGATCGCCATGACATGCGGCAAGAGCGCCGGTTCCCGCGCCGCCCGCGCCAGCATCGCGAAAGGCGAGCTGAAAGGCACCAGAACGGCGGCGATTTCCACCGCGCTGCCGGGCTGGGTCATCGCGAAGCTGGCGAAGAAGAACACCATGAGCTGCGCCATCGTCACCGGCATCGACAGGGTCTGCACCTCGCGCACGGTCGTCGCCATCGAGCCGATCGCCAGGAACACCGACCCGAGCAGCAGATAGCCCATGGCGAAATAGACCACGCCGAGGCCGATCAGCAGCGGCCAGCCGACCGCCGGATCGGGCAGGCGCTCGGGCGCGATGCCGCCGCCAAGCCAGAGCAGCCCCGCCGTCGCCGCCCATGTCGCGATGCCGACCAGCGAGACCGCCAGCATCGCGAAGAGCTTGCCCAGAAACACCGCGTCCATCGGCACAGCGGCGGCCAGCACCTCGATGATCTTGTTACCCTTTTCCTCGACGAGGTTGGACAGGACCATACCTGCCAGCATCATCGTCAGCAGGAACAGCAGGGTCTGCGCGCCCTGCGCGGTGGCGAAGCGGCCCTTGCGCTCGGCGGCATCGCTGCGCGTCACCGGTTCCAGCGCGACGGCGGGATAGGCTGGCACCGTTCCCGAGCGCGCCTGCGCCGCCAGCATCGCCACCGGCCCGCGCCAGGCCTCGATCAACCCGCCGGGTCCGGTCAGCACCGGCCTCTCCAGCGAGCCGGTGAGCATCGCCGCCACTTTCGCCTTGCCCGGTGCAAGAGCCTGGGCGGGATCGTAGCTTTCGCCCTCGGCCAGCCAGCGGATCGCCACCAGCTCCGGCAGTTCCTCGTCGAGCGCGGGCGCAAGCCGGGCGCGGGCGTGTTCCAGCGCCTCCACGTCGGCAGCCGCCATCGCCACGCCGAGCACCGGCCGCTCCTGACTGGCATCGACGCGCGAGCCGAGACTGCCCGCCAGCACCGCGATCACCACCGGGAACAGCGGCCCCAGCAGAAAGAAGAAGAAGCTGCGGCTGAACAGGATCGCCGTGAAATCGCGCCGGGCGACCACCCAGGCCGCAGCGAGGACGGAAAGACGCCCGCTCATCGCATGGCCTCCTGCTCGCCGCCGACTTCCAGCGCGCGCGCCGCCGCCTCCCCGGCAATGGCGACGAAGGCATCGTGCAGCCCTGCCCGCTCGATCGACAGCGAGAGAATGCCCGCATCCCCCTCGATCAGCGCGCGCAGCAACGGCTCGACGCCGCCTTCCGGCAGCGAGAAATTCCAGAACGGTCCCTCGCGCCGGGCATCCTCGGGCAGCGCGGCGCGCCACGGGCCATCTTCCGCCCTTGTTTCGAGGCGGACCTGCTGGGGAATGCGATCCCGCGCGGCATCGACGGGACCGGCGAAAGGCACCCTGCCCCCGGCGATGATCGCCACGTCGTCGCAGAGGCGTTCGGCATGGGCGATGACGTGGGTGGAGAAGATCACCGTCGTTCCATCCTCGGCCAGCCCGCGAATCATCCGCTCCAGCTTGCCCTGATTCAGCGCATCGAGACCGGAAAACGGCTCGTCGAAGATCACCAGCCGGGGCTGGTGGACGAGCGTGCCGAGAATCTGCACCTGCTGCGCCATGCCCTTGGAAAGCTGGCGGATCTGCCGGTCCGCCGCATAGCCGAGGCCATGCCGCTCCAGCAGTTCGTGCGCCCGGCGGCGGCCTTCCTTCAGCGGCAACCCGCGCAGGGCGCCGAGGAAGGCGATCGCCTCGGTGGCCTTCATCGCCGGGTAGAGGCCGCGTTCTTCCGGCAGGTAGCCGATGGCATGGGCCACGTCGTGGGGCCGCTCGGCGCCGAGGATCTTGCGGGTTCCCGCATCGGGATCGATGATCCCCAGCAGCATCCGCAGGGTCGTGGTCTTGCCCGCGCCGTTGGGGCCGAGAATGCCGTAGACCGCGCCCACCGGCACCCGCAGGTCCACGCCGTCCACCGCCGTGAACCCGTCGAAGCGTTTGACGAGGCCCTGCGCCTCGATCGCGAGGGGCGGCCCTTCCAAGTTGCTGGCCAAGGACCAATCTCCTAATGCGACGGCATTCCTTGACGTGCCTATGAACCGGAAAGTCCGCAAGCTTGGTTAACGATGCGCTGAATGCCCTGACCCGCGATCTCGAGGCGCAAGCCTGGGATCTGGGGTTCTGCGCCTTCGGCGTGGCTTCCGCCGAAGAAGACCCGGCGCGCGCGGCGCGGCTCGATTCGTGGCTGGCGGCGGGCATGCACGGATCGATGGAATGGATGGCCGACCGCGCCCACCATCGCCGCTCGCCGCAGGGGCTCTGGCCCGAGGCCCGGCGGGTGATCGCGCTGGGCATGAGCTATGCGCCCGCAAGCGATCCGCTGGCCCTTGCCGACGTGCCGGAAGTGGGCCGCATCTCGGTCTATGCCCAAGGCGCGGACTATCACGACTGGGTGAAGAAGGCGCTGAAGAACCTCGCCCGCTGGCTGGTCTCGGAAGCCGACAAGCGCGGGCTGGGTCCCGCCGGTGTCAAGGTCTTCACCGATACCGCGCCGGTCATGGAAAAGCCGCTGGCCGCCGCCGCCGGTCTCGGCTGGCAGGGCAAGCACACCAACATGGTCAGCCGCGATCACGGCTCCTGGCTGTTTCTCGGCGAGATCTACACGACGCTGGACCTGCCGCTCTCCAGCGAGGGTCGCGACCGCTGCGGTTCGTGCCGGGCCTGTCAGGACGCCTGCCCGACCCAGGCCTTTCCCGCGCCCTATCGCCTCGATGCGCGGCGCTGCGTCAGCTACCTCACGATCGAGCACAAGGGGCCGATTCCCGAGGAATTCCGCGAGGGTCTGGGCAACCGCATCTACGGCTGCGACGATTGCCTCGCGGTCTGCCCATGGAACAAGTTCGCCGAGACCGCGCACCGCCTGAAGGCCTTCCTGCCCCGCGCGGAACTGACCGCGCCGCATCTCGCCGACCTGCTGACGCTGGACGATGCGGGCTTTCGCAAGCTGTTCTCCGGCTCGCCGATCAAGCGGATCGGCCGTGACCGCTTCGTGCGCAACTGCCTCTATGCGGCGGGGAACAGCGGTGATGCCGCGCTGATGGCGCAAGTCTCGCCGCTGCTGGCCGATCCCGACCCCGCCGTCGCCGAAGCCGCGCAGTGGGCGGCCCGGCGGTTGTCCGGCGAAGAATGAATCGGTTTCCTCGTCCGCAAAATCCGCTTCGTCATTGCGAGCGTAGCGAAGCAATCCCGAGCGGCTTGAGACCGACTCTGGATTGCTTCGCTACGCTCGCAATGACGATAAAAGCCGAATTACAGGGCGGGGGATATTCCCCCCGCCGCTATGCCCGGAATTTACAGCAGCTCCTTGAGCGGCTTGTCCTTGTCCGCCAGCGCAGCGAGATCGGGCTTTGCTCCGGCCTCGACCAGCTTGCGGCCCTGAACGTAGTCCTTGACCATGTTCACGCAGTCGAGCGCGAGGACTTTGCCTTCCTTGAGGTAGATCACCGAGAAGCTGCGATCCTCGGGATTGCCGCGGATCACGGTCTGGTCGAAGCCCAGGTTGATGCCTGCAGTCTGGAGCTTGAGGTCGTACTGGTTGGACCAGAACCACGGGAACGCCTTGTAGGGCTTCTCGTCGCCGCAGATCGCCTTGGCCACGCACGTGCCCATATCGTTGGCGTTCTGCACCGATTCCACCCGCATCACCGTGCCGCCCGCAAAGTCGCAGGCGAAAGCGGCGCAGTCGCCGATGGCGTAGATGTCGGGCAGCGAGGTGCGGCAATATTCGTCCACGTCGACGCCGTTGGCGCCCGCCGCTCCGGCGAGGATCAGCGGGCCGACCGCCGGGACGATGCCGATGCCGACGATCACCGCCTCGGCGGCGAGCACTTCGCCGTCCGCCAGCTTCACGCCGGTCACCTTGTGGCCGTCGCCTTCGAGGCACTCGACCGCGACACCAGTGCGCAGATCGACGCCGTGGTCACGGTGCTCGTCCTGGTAGAAAGTCGAGAGTTCCTCGCCCGCCACGCGCGCCAGCACGCGCGGCAGCGCTTCCAGCAACGTGACGTTGAGCTTCATCTTCGACAGCACCGCCGCCGCTTCCAGCCCGATATAGCCGCCGCCGATCACGACCACGTTCTTCGTGCCCGCATCGACTTCGGCCATCAGCGTGTCGCAATCCTCGCGGGTGCGCACGGCATGGACGCCGGCCAGTTCCGCGCCCGAGCAGGAAAGCCGGCGCGGATCGCCGCCGGTCGCCCAGACCAGCTTGCCGTAGCCATGGGTCTCGCCGTTCGAGAGCGTCAGTTCATGCGCCTCGGGATCGACCTTGGTGACTTCGGTGCCGAGCTTGAAGGCCACTTCCTTCTCCGCCCAGAACGTCGGCGGGCGGATGTAGAGGCGGTCGAAGGTCTTCTCCCGCGCGAAATATTCCTTGGAGAGCGGCGGGCGCTCGTAGGGATATTCCGGCTCGCGGCCGATGACGGTGATGGTCCCTGCGAACCCGTTCTGGCGCAAGGCGAGTGCGCATTGCGCTCCGCCATGTCCCGCTCCCACGATGACGACGTCAGACATCAGACGCGCTCCATCAGCAGGGCAAGCCCCTGCCCGACGCCGATGCACATGAAGGCCAGCGCATAGCGTCCGCCGGTGCGCTGAAGCTCTTCTACCGCCGACATCGCGATGCGCGCGCCGGACATGCCGAGCGGATGGCCCAGCGCAATGGCGCCGCCGTTGGGATTCACGCGCGGGTCGGCGGGATCGATCCCGAGATCGCGCAAGGTGGCGATGGCCTGGCTGGCGAACGCCTCGTTGAGTTCGATGACATCGAGCTGGTTCACCGTAAGCCCGCTACGGGCGAGCGCCTTGCACGCCGCCTCGATCGGTCCGGCGCCCATCACGCGCGGGGCGATCCCGGCCGCCGCCATGCCGATCACGCGCGCGCGCGGGGTCAGCCCGTGGCGCTTCGCCGCCTCCTCGCTGGCAACCAGCATGGCCGCCGCGCCGTCGTTGAGGCCGGAGGCATTGCCTGCGGTCACCGTGCCGTCCGGCTTTATCACCGGCTTCAGCTTCGCCAGCGCTTCAAGGCTGGTCGCGCGCAGATGCTCGTCGGCGGCGAAAAGGATCGGATCGCCCTTCTTCTGCGGGATCGCGACCGGCACGATCTCTGCGGCAAAACGGCCGCTGGCCTGCGCCGCCGCTGCCTTTTCCTGGCTGGCGAGGGCGAAGCGGTCCTGCTCCTCGCGGCTCACCTGCCACTGCTCCGCGACGTTCTCGCCGGTCTGCGGCATCGTATCGGCGCCGTAGGCGGCCTTCATCGCCGGGTTGACGAAGCGCCATCCCAGCGTGGTGTCCTCGATCTTCTGGCCGCGCCCGAAGGCGCTGTCCGCCTTGCCCATCACGTAAGGCGCGCGGGTCATGCTTTCAGCGCCGCCCGCGATCAGGAACTCGGCGTCGCCGCTGCGGATCGCCTGCGCGGCCATGCCAAGCGCATTGAGGCCCGAGGAACAGAGGCGGTTGACGGTGACGCCCGGCACGCTCTCGCCCATGCCCGCCAGCAGCACGGCCATGCGCGCGACATTGCGATTGTCCTCGCCCGCCTGATTGGCGCAGCCGAGGATCACATCGTCCAGCATGGACCAGTCCGCTTGCGCATTGCGCGCCATCAGCGCCTTGAGCGGCAGTGCGGCAAGGTCGTCGGCGCGCACCGTCGCCAGCGAACCGCCCAGCTTGCCGATGGGAGTACGGATAGCGTCGCAGATGAAGGCTTCAGTCACGATGATCAGCTTTCGAGGAAGGAGACGAGCGCGGCGGCGAGCGCCTCGGGGGCTTCGAGCGGGGCGAGATGGGCGGCTTCCAGCGCGACATGGGCTGTGCCGGGTATACGGGCGAGGAGATGTTCGCCGTGCTCTTCCAGCGGCGTCGAGGTGTCGCGGGTGCCGGTCACCAGCAGCACCGGGCAGGCGATGGCGGAAATGCGGCTCTCAAGATCCATGTCGCGGATCGCCGCGCCGCAGCCTGCGTAGCCCTCTGCATCCATGGTCAGGAGCTGGCGGCGCACGGTTTCGTAGAGGGCGGGCTCGGCGGCATCCGAGAGGAAGCGGCCCATGGCGAGATCGGCAATGGCCGCCATGCCGGAGCCCCGGACCTTGGCGATGCGGTCGTTCCACGCGGCCGCGTCCATCGTCGCCGAGGTACAGACCAGCACCAGCTTTTCCACCTGCTGCGGACGGGCCAGCGCCAGTTCCATGCCGATCATGCCGCCCAGCGACACGCCCGCGAGCGCGAACCGATCGATCCCGGCATCGTGCGCCACCGCCAGAACATCGCGCGCCAGCAATTGCATCGAGAAGTCGCCGGGCTCGGCGGTGGAAGCGCCATGGCCGCGCGTGTCGATGCGCAGCAGCCGGAAGCGCGCGCGCAGCAGCGGCAGCACCGGGTCCCACAAGTCCATGTCGGTGCCGATGGAGTTGAGCAGCACCAGCGGACGGGCACCCTCGCGCCCCTCCAGCTTCCAGTAGAGCCGCGCACCGGGAACGCTGGTGAACATCAAAGGGCCTCTTCCAGCGCGGAGACGAACGGCGCGCCGGTCTTGGCGGTGACTTCCTCCAGCGTGACGCCGGGGGCGAGTTCCACTAGCGTCAGCCCGCCTGCCCCACGGTCACCTGCCTTACGGTCAATGGCGAAGACGGCCAGATCGCTGACGATCATGTCCACCACGCGCTTGCCGGTCAGCGGCAGGGTGCAGGCGGGCAGGATCTTGGGATCGCCGTGCTTGGAGACGTGATCCATCACCACGATCACCTTCTTCACCCCGGCGACAAGGTCCATCGCCCCGCCCATGCCCTTCACCATCTTGCCCGGGATCGTCCAGTTGGCGAGGTCGCCATCGGCCGAAACTTCCATCGCGCCCAGTACGGCCATGTCGATATGGCCGCCGCGGATCATCGCGAAGCTGTCCGCGCTGGAGAAGAAGCTGCTGGTGGGCAGCGCGGTGATCGTCTGCTTGCCGGCGTTGATCAGGTCGGGATCGACATCCTCGTCATACGGGAACGGCCCGATGCCGAGCATGCCGTTCTCGCTCTGCAGCGTCACCTTGATGCCTTCCGGCACATGGTTCGCGACCAGCGTGGGGATGCCGATGCCCAGGTTCACGTAGTACCCGTCGCGCAGTTCCTTTGCGGCGCGGGCGGCCATTTCATCGCGGGTCCAGCCCATCAGACCGACTCCCTTTCACGAACAGTGCGCTTCTCGATGCGCTTCTCGTTGATGGTGGAGAGCACCACGCGATCGACATAAATGCCGGGGGTGTGGATGCAGTCGGGATCGAAGGTGCCGGCGGGCACGATCTCTTCCACTTCGGCAACGGTGACATTGCCGGCGGTGGCCATGTTCGGGTTGAAGTTGCGCGCGGTCTTGCGGAACATCAGATTGCCCTCCTCGTCCGCGCGCCAGGCCTTGATGATCGACAGGTGCGCGCGCAGCCAGGTTTCGCGCACGTATTCCTCGCCCTCGAACACCTCCACCGGCTTGCCTTCGGCGACCACGGTGCCGACGCCGGTCTTGGTGTAGAACGCCGGGATGCCCGCGCCGCCCGCACGAATGCGCTCGGCCAGCGTGCCCTGCGGGTTCAGTTCCAGTTCGAGTTCGCCCGAGAGGTACTGGCTTTCGAACAGCTTGTTCTCACCGACGTAGGACGAGATCATCTTCCGGATCTGACGGCTTTCCAGCAGCATCCACAGGCCGAAACCGTCCGCGCCCGCGTTGTTCGAGATAACCGTCAGGTCCTTCACGCCCGCCGCGCGGATCTCGGGGATCAGGCTCTCTGGATTGCCCGAAAGGCCAAACCCGCCCGACATGATCGTCATGCCGTCGAACAGCAGACCATCGAGGGCTGCGGCGGGGCTGTCGTAAATCTTGGACATCTGATGTCTCCGTCTTAACCGAGATCGCCGCCCGCGACGGGCAACACGGTGCCGGTCACGTAGCTGGCCTCGTCCGAGGCGAGGAACAGGATCGGGGCGATCTGCTCCTCAAGGGTTCCGTAGCGCTTCAGGAAGGCTGAGGAGGTCACCTGCTCCACCGCTTCCGCCATCCACGCCTGCTCCTGCGCGTTGTCGCCTTCGGCGTTGCGGGCGACACGGCGGGGGGGAGCGCTCGTGCCGCCCGGCGCCGTCGCAACGACACGAATGCCGCTTTCCGCATATTCCATGGCGAGGCTCTGGGTCAGGCCGTTGATCCCGCCCTTGGCCGCCGAATAGGGCACCCGGCGAATGCCGCGCGTGGCGTTGGAGGACAGGTTGACGATCGTGCCAGCACCTTGCCCGTCCTCGCCCTGCCCCAGCATGGTCGGCAGCACCGCATGGCAGCAGTAGAGCGTGGGCATCAGCGAGCGGCGGATTTCCGCATCGATCTGCGCGGGCTCGAACTCGGCATAGGGCCGCATCCGGATCGCGCCGCCGACATTGTTGATCAGGATGTCGATCCGCCCGAACGCCTCGACCGCCTTGGCCATCGCCGTGGCCGCGCCTTCGTAAGTCTCAAGGTCGCAGCAGACGGAGACGGCTTTGCCGCCCGACGCCACGATGGCCTGCTCCACCTCGGTCACGAATTCGGCGCGGTCCACCAGCACCACGCTGGCCCCTTCCGCGGCGGCGCGCGTGGCGACACCGGCCCCGATCCCCTGCGCCGCGCCGGTCACGACCATGGCCTTGCCCGTAAAGCGTCCTGCGAAGATCATGGCTGGGCCTCCACGTCCTTCGTCATTGCGAGCGTAGCGAAGCAATCCAGGGGCAGCGCCGCGCCGCTCTGGATTGCCGCGTCGGCTTCGCCTCCTCGCAATGACGAGGGTTGGGGGTGGCCTGTGTCAACGAACATGCCCGCCCCCATCACACGTGGTAGATGTCGATGACCTGATGAATGTAGTCGTCCTTCAGGACGATCTTCTTCTTCAGGATCAAGGGCGCATCGCCAGAGGTATCCAGCGTCAGGAACGTGGTTCCGAAGAACTGCTGCGTCTGCTGGTAGCGGTGGCTCATCGTGTGCCAGTTGTAGCGCAAGTCCACCTGCCCCTCGCGGCTCTCCAGCACTTCCACATTGGCGATGAAGTGCGCCGAGCGCGGTTCCGGGGTCGAGGCGGAGGAGCGTTCGGTGTTCAGGCGGTAGACGCGGTCTTCCAGCCCCTTCCGGTTGGCGTAGTAGATCAGCGAGATTTCGGTCTGCGGGTCGGTGCAGAGTTCATCGTCGTCGGTCCACGCGGGCATCCAGTATTCGGCACTCTCGGAATAGCATTCCAGCCATTCGTCGAACCGGCGATCGTCCAGCAGCCGCGCCTCGCGGTAGAGGAAGGCGCAAATCTCGCGGTAGGACAGCGCCCCAGATTCGGTAGCGCGGGTCATGTCGAGCGTGCTCATTCCGCCGCCTCCATCATCGGCGGCTGATTGGCCGCGTCCTTCGCCAGACCGTCCAGCATGATCTGCGCCCAGAACTCGTGCTGGCGCACGAAGAGGCCCTCGTCCTCGCTACGCTCGCTGGAGAGCAGCGGGTTCATGCCCATGGCCTTGGCATTGGCATCCGGCCCGTGGATCCAGCGCTTGGCCCCGCGGCTGAGGTCGTTCCACAGCTCGCCCGCGCCTTCGTAGGCCTTCTGGCAGGACCGGAATTCCTCCAGATCGTCGGGCGTGCCCATGCCGGTGACGTTGAAGAAATCCTCGTACTGGCGGATGCGGTGGGCGCGGTCCTCGGCGCTCTCGCCCTTGGGGGCGTAGCAGTAGATCGTCACTTCGGTAGTGTGCACGTCGATCGGGCGCACCACGCGGATCTGCGTGGAGAACTGGTCCATCAGGAACACGTTGGGATAGAGCGCCAGATTGCGTGTCTGCTCGATGATGAACTTGGCCTTGTCCTCACCCAGCCGCGCGTCCAGTTCCGGCTTGTGGTTCCAGATCGGCCGCACTTCGGGATTGATCACCTGCGTCCAGAGCAGGATGTGGCCATGTTCGAAGCCATAGACGCCGCTGGCGGGCGCCTTGGACCAGCCGTTGGCATCCACCGCCTTGGTGCCGCCTTCGGCGCGGCGGCCCATGGTGGACTGGTAGTTTTCGTGAACGGAGCTGACGTGGTAGCCGTCGCAGCCGTTCTCCATCTGCATCTTCCAGTTGCCGTCGAAGGTGTAGGTGGAATTGCCGGTCAGCACTTCCAGCCCCTCGGGCGCCTGGTCGACCATCTGGTCGATGATCACCTTGGCCTCGCCCAGATGCTGTTCCAGCGGCAGCACGTCATGGCTCAGCGATCCGAACACGAAGCCGCGATAGCTCTCGACGCGCAGGCGCGTCAGGTCGTGCGAGCCTTCGTGGTCGAAGCTTTCCGGATAGGCGCCGGTGCTGGCATCCTTGGCGCGCAGCAGCTTGCCGTCGGGCTTGAAGCTCCAGCCGTGGAACGGGCAGACGAACAGCGGCTGGTTGCCCCGCTTGCGGCGGCACAGCTTGGCGCCGCGATGGGCGCAGGCATTGACCACGCCGTTGATCGCGCCGTCCTTGGCACGGGTCAGGATCACGGGCGTGCGCCCGATCCAGGTCGTGAAGTAATCGTTCTTGTTCGGAAGCTGGCTTTCGTGGGCCAGATAGACCCAGTTGCTTTCGAAGATGTACTTCATTTCCAGTTCGAACAGCGCCGGATCGGTGAAGACGTCCCGGCGGCAGCGGAACTCTCCGGTTTCGACGTCATCGACCACGGCGGTCGAGACCCGGTGCATGAGGCGTTCGTACATGATCCTGTCTCCCGTATTCTGCGATCAGGCCGTTTCGGTCTGCTTCTGCGGTTCGGCTTCGGCCCGGGCGCGGGACGAGAAGTGCTCGTCATCCGCATCGGCGGCGCGCTGCATCTGGAAGTCGAACTGGATGTAGGCGCTGTCGCCCTGGCGGCTGGGCACCGGCAGCAGACCCTCGCGGGTGCCGAAGGCGAAATCGTCGGCCGCGAAGGGATCGTCGCCGAAGTTGATCTGCGTCGTCAGCGTGCGATAGCCCGGCGCTTCGATGAAGAAGTGGACGTGGGCGGGGCGATTGCCGTGGCGGCCCAGCGCCTGCATCAGCTGGTCGGTCGATCCGCCCGGCGGCACCGAGTAACCGCTCGGCTGCTTGGAATGGAACGCATAGCGCCCGTCCTTGCCCAGCTTGATGCGGCGGCGGTTGTTGAACGGAGTCTGCGTGGCCGTCGGGTCGAAGTGCGAATACCAGCCCTTCGAATTGGCATGCCAGACGTGGACCACGGCGTTCTCCACCGCCTCGCCATCCGGCCCGGTGACACTGCCGGTCATGTGCAGGACCGTTGTGCCCTCGTCCTCGTCGACGGAAAGGTTCACGTTGCCTTCCACCAGCGGCGCACCGGCAACGTAGAGCGGCCCTTCGATGGTGCGCGGGGTGCCGCCGGTAAGGCCGGCTTCGGCATCCTTGGCGTCCATGTAGAGGTCCAGGAAGTGCTCAAGGCCGGTGCCCGGCACGATCAGACCGATCTCGCCCGCGCTGTCCGAAAGGTACTTCATGGCGAGCCAGAACTCGCTTTCGGAAATATCGTGGCGGACGATCAGCTCCATCACCGATTCAGTGAGGTCACGCATGATCGCCTTCAGGCGCAGATTGCCGCCGCTCTCGTTCACGCCGGCGGCGCGGTCGAGCAGCTGCTGGATTTCCGGGGTCTTTACGAAGCTGACGTCCATTTTATTCTCTCCCAAGGACTGAATTCAGTGGCTCCGGCGATCAGCGATCGTCGTCATGGATGGAGGATGGGTGCCGGGCGAGCGGCGTGATCTTCATGGTCATGAAGGGGTAGAGCGGCAGGGCCATGAGCGTGTCATGCAGCGCCGCATTGCTCTCGACATCGAAGATCGAGACGTTGGAATAGAGCCCGACCTTGCGCCAGATGTGGCGCCACACGCCGGCGGTCTGGAGCTTCTGGAAGTACGCCTTTTCGGCGGCCTTGATCTTCGCAGCCTCATCGGCATCGAAGTCCAGCGGAATGTTGACGTCCATTTCGACCATGAACAGCATCGTTCAGGCTCCTGCGTTTACGGCGTGGAGGCGCGGGCCTGAACGGTCGCGCCGGAAGAATGCGATCTTGTCGGGATCGAGCGCGATGCCGAGGCCGGGGCCGGTCGGCACCTTCAGCGAAAAGTCCCCGAAGCCGAGCGGCTGCGTAAGAATTTCCTCAGTCTGCAACAGCGGGCCGAACAGTTCGGTGCCCCATGCAAGTTCGGGAACGGTGGCGAAGACATGGGCCGAAGCCGCCGTGCCCACGCCGCCTTCCAGCATCGTGCCGCCATAGAGGCCGATGCCCGCCGCCGTGCCGATGGCAGCCACTTCGGCGGTGGCGAAAAGCCCGCCCGACTGTGCGATCTTCAGCGCGAAGACGCCCGCCGCGCCGGCAGCGGCAATCCGCAGCGCGGTGCGCGGGCCGTGCAGCGCCTCGTCCGCCATCAGCGGCACCGCCTGCGTGGTGGCAAGGCGGGTCATCGCCGCAATATCGTCCCCGGCGATCGGCTGTTCCACCAGATCGCAGCCGACATCCTGCAGCATCGCCATGCCCAGCTTGGCCTGCGCCTCGCTCCAGTTCTGGTTCACGTCCACGCGCACGCTGGCGCGGTCACCCAGTGCCTTGCAGATCGCGCCGACATGGGCGACGTCCGCCCGAACGTCGCGCTTGCCGATCTTCAGCTTGAAGATGCGGTGGCGGCGCAAGGACAGCATTTCCTCGCCCTCGGCAATGTCGCGCGCGGTGTCGCCGCTGGCGAGGGTCCAGGCCACCGGCATGTCGTCCCGCACGCGGCCGCCGCCGATGAGGTCGGAGACTGGCACGCCCAGCCGCTTGCCTGCCATGTCCAGCAGCGCCGTTTCCACCGCGCACTTGGCGAAGTGGTTGCCGCGCACGCACTGGGCCACTTTGGCCATCGTCGCGCCGACATGGGCGATGTCGCAGGTCTTCAGGACCGGGACGATATAAGTGTCGATGGCGGACTTGATGCTTTCCGGGCTTTCCTCGCCATAGCTGAGGCCGCCGATCGTGGTGCCCTCGCCAATGCCCTCGACACCGTCGCTATCCGTCAGGCGGACGATCACCATCGCCTGCGAATGCATCGTGGCCATGGCCAGCACATGCGGGCGGATCGTCGGTACATCGACGATTAAGGTATCAGCCTGGCTCAACAGGGCCATTGCAGCGACTCTCCCGAATGTTTAGCTTTCGAGAGGAAAGTTAGGCCCCGGCCGCAACGGCTGCAAAGATCAATGCGGTCACGGGTCTATACCTGAGAGGTATGTTATCGTGATGGACGTGCGCCTTCTGCGCTATTTCGTGGCCGTGGCGGACGAAGGAAACTTCAATCGCGCCGCCGAGCGGCTGCACATCGCCCAGCCGCCGCTTTCGCGCGCGATCCAGCAGCTGGAGGCCCATGTCGGCGCGCCGCTGCTCGATCGCGGCACGCGCCCGCTGCGGCTCACCGCCGTCGGCCGCCTGCTCCACGAACAGGCCCTGCAAGTCCTGGCGCGCATGGAGGATGTGGAAGCCATGGTCAGGGCCGCCGCCACCAGCAAGCGGCGGCGGCTGGTGATCGGCTTCGTCGCCTCCACCATCTACGCCCGCCTGCCCGAACTGATCCGCGAATTCCGCAAGGCGGCGGAGAACGTGGAACTGGTCATGGTGGAAGCCACCACGCTGGACCAGATCGCCGCGCTGAAGGACGGGCGCATCGATGTCGGCTTCGGTCGGATCCGTTTCGAGGATCCTTCGGTCCGCCGCATCATCCTGCGCAACGAGAAACTGGTGGCCGCCTTTCCGGTCGACCACCCGCTGGCCACCGGGAGCGGGCCGATCTCGCTGCGCGACCTGGCCGACGAGCCGCAGATCATCTATCCCCGCGCGCCCCGCCCCAGCTATGCCGACCAGGTGATCTCGCTGTTCCGCGATCATTCGATAGAACCGCGGATCGTTCACGAAGCGCGCGAATTGCAGATCGCCATCGGACTCGTCGCGGCGGAGGAAGGCATGGCCATCGTCCCGGAATCGGTGCGCCGCGCGCGCAGCCACGATGTTGCCTTCCGCGAACTGGTGGAACCGGCCACCTCCCCCATCATCATGAGCCACCGCCCGGGAGACCGCTCTCCCGAACTGGCGCTGATGGCCGCGGTGATCGCGCGGCAATATGCGCAGTGGGGCTACGACGTCCCCGCCGCGCTTGGCGAGGAATTGTGACCGGCACGTTTCCGGCGATACCCGCTGCGTATTCGCATCGGACTTAAACGGTATTTGTTGAACCTCTACTGGTCATTCACTTTCCCGGAAAATCACACAACGTGAAAATGGGAGAGGAATCGATATGCAAGGTATCGATGTCGGTCGTCTTGTCGACGAAGCCAGATTTGGAAATCTGCACCTCAAGATAATAGTAGCCTGTGCACTGCTGCTTATAGTCGATGGCTACGACGTGTTCATTTACGGCGTCGTTCTTCCCAAGCTGATGGAGCAGTGGCAACTCACCGCGCCCGAGGCCGGTTCTTTGGCGAGCTGGGCGCTATTCGGCATGATGTCCGGCGCACTCCTGTTCGGACCGTTGGGTGACCGGATCGGCCGCAAGAAGTGCATCACTCTCTGCTTCACCCTGTTCAGCGCCGCGACCTTCCTGAACGGCTTCGTGACGACGCCGACGATGTTCGGCGTGCTGCGCTTCGCCGCAGGCCTCGGCTGCGGCGGGCTGATGCCCAATGCCGTTGCACTCACCAACGAATATGCCCCCAAGCGGATGCGCAGCACCCTCGTGGCGCTGATGTTCAGCGGCTATGCCGTGGGCGGCATGGTCGCGGCAGGCCTGGGCATCTGGCTGCTGCCCCGATTTGGCTGGCAGGCGATGTTCCTGGCCGCTGCCGTGCCGCTGGCGCTGCTTCCCCTGATCCTGCGCGGCCTGCCGGAATCGGTCGGCTTCCTGGTGCGCAAGGGCGAGCAGGACAAGGCCCGCGCGATCCTTCGCCAGCTCTCGCCGGAGGCCGCCTCCGGCGCGCCGCTGGTCCTGCGCGAAGCCGACGCGGGCCGCGCCTCGGTGAGCGAACTGTTCCGGCATGACCGCACGCTGGGCACGCTGTCCATGTGGCTGTGCTTCTTCTGCTGCCTGCTGATGGTCTATGCGCTGGGTTCGTGGTTGCCGCAGTTGATGCGGAGCGCCGGATATAGCCTTGGATCCAGCCTCTCGTTCCTGCTCGCGCTCAATTTCGGCGGCATGTTCGGCGCGATCATGGGCGGCCGTCTGGCCGACCGCTTCGGCCTGCCCCGCGTGGTCATGGCCTATTTCTCGCTGGGCGCGCTGTGCATCGCCCTGCTCGGCCTGAACAGCGCCATGCCGGTGCTCTACCTGCTGATCTTCATCGCCGGTGCCGGAACGACCGGCACGCAGATCCTGCTCTATGCCAGCGTCGCGGAATTCTACAGCCTCTCCGTGCGCTCCACCGGACTGGGCTGGGCCTCGGGAATGGGCCGGGTCGGCGCAATCGTCGGACCGATGCTGGGCGGACTGCTGCTCGCAGCCGAACTGCCGATGGCGCTCAACTTCCTCGCTTTCTCCATTCCCGGCCTCGTCTCCGTGCTGGCGACCGCGCTCTACATGGTGAGCCGCCGCCAGCAGCGCAGCCGGGAAACCTACGCCCTCGCGGCGTGAGCGAGCGATCCTGACCATCGATTAGCGCTCGCGACCGGGTCGCCCCTTTCAGAACAAATGAAAAAATCGGGAGAGTATCGATGCTCCAGATCATGGCGCATGCCCTGACCGCAGCCACTGCGCAGATGCCCGCACAAGCTCCTGCGCCGGTATCGGCGCACCCCGCCGCCGAGGCGCAGGCCGCCTCGCCTGCCGGAACCGAGATCGCGGCACCGCAAAGTCCGAACCGTCCGAAGGCACCCAAGCCGGCATTCAAGCCGATCAACCACGACGAGGACTATTCCGGGTTCCGCACCGTGCGCGACGCCAATCTCTGGACCCGGATCAAGTACATCCCGCTGGTCGGCAACACATATGCCTCGCTCGGCGGAGAACTGCGCCTGCGGCCCGAACTGCGCATCGGCGAGCGCTGGGGTCGCGGCCCGCAGGACGACGACGGCAACTTCCAGCAGCGCACCCGCGTCTGGGGTGATCTCCAGATCGAGGGCCTGTTCCGCGCCTTCGTGGACCTGGAGCACGCCACCAGCACCGGGCTCGATTCCGTGGTCGCGCCGATCGAGGAAGGGCGGCTAGACTTCAACCAGGCCTTCGTCGAGGCGTATGTCCCGGTCGGCACGGCCCGGATTACCGCGCGCTTCGGCCGACAGGAAATCGGCATCGGCAACCAGACCGTATTCGACATGCGCGAGGGCGCCAATACCCGCCGTTCGCTGGACCTCCTGCGCGTCATGGGAACGATGGGCCCGTGGGACGGCGGCTTCCTCACCGGCCACGCGGTACTCGAAAAGCTGGGCACTTTCGACGACAAGACCAACCACGACTACGACCTCACCGGGCTTCACGCCGGACGCGCGTTCGGGGCCGGAAACCACACGGGCCGCGCCGAAATGCTGTTCGTGGCCTCCGACCGCGCCAGCGTGTCCTTCGCCACCGCGCCCGCCGCGCGCGACCGGCGCCGCACCTTGTCGCTGCGCTATGCCGGGAAAGTCGATGCCTGGAGCGTCGATCTGGAGGGCATCCGGCAATGGGGTTCGTTCGGGAACCTCGATATCGATGCCTATTACGTCACCGGCACCATCGCCCACGGCTGGCAGGGCGGATGGAAGCCCAAGCTGGCCCTGCGCGTCGACGTGGGTTCGGGCGACCGCAATCCCGGCGATGGAAAGGCCGGAACCTATGGCCCGCTGTTCCCCAAGCCGCTCACCTATAACGGCGACCTCGGGCCGCATAACCTGACGATCTTCCAGCCGATGCTGACGCTCCAGCCGACGGCGAAACTGACGCTCGACTTTTCGGCGGCAGGCCTATGGCGCACCTCGATCCACGACGGCGTCTATTCGCTGGGCGGGCAGGTGCTGCGCCGCGCCGACGAAACCGATTCCCGCTTCTTCGGCAAGCGTGCGACTGCGGCCGGTCGATATGCGCTCAACCCTTTCACCACGCTCGGCTTCTACACGATCTACGGTGACGTTTCCGAGAAGTTCAAGCCGGGGCGCGACTTGTTCTACGCCGCCGCCTACCTGACCTTCCGCCTATGAAAAGACCTTTCGCCTGACGAGCGAGCAAAGCTCCTTTGCGAAATGGCCCAGCCTTTCCCCGCCTCGTCCCCTATCAGTATAGCGCTGCTTCCAGCCCTGTATTTCCGACGAGATAACTTCACCCGAAACAAGAAAATAGCAACAACGTCAGCACAATAAACCTACGAATGCCGCCGCTTCAAACGCGTTGACCGTTGACGGGGCGGCGCACTTTGGAAGGGTGAGCGCCGCGTCATCCAAAGACCGGATGCCGGAAGAGGCGGGTAAGACCCGCCCCTTCCCTGCCATTCAGCGAAGCGACTTCCATCCGGCAAGTGCCCCCTTACCGCTACGGCAAGCGTAGGGAGGCTGCCCTCTGTCGGTCCATGGCCGCTACCCTTTCCTCGCAAGACGGCGCTTATGGCATCTGACGAGATGTCGCCATCCGATCACCACGCCCGATAGCGACATGACGATGCCAAAAGCAGAGAGCAGCCACATCAGAGGATCGCGCAGCGCGCGATTGGCGAGAAGGAACGGCAAGTCGAAATCGTGCAGCGCGTTGAACAGCCAGCGATAGCCTCGCCCGCTTGCATTCTGCCGCGCCAGCAGCGCGCCGCTGTTCGGGTCGATGGTCACCCATGTCTTTTCGGGATCGCCGAAGATGACGCGGATCACCGGCAAAGGCCGCTCCCGGCCGTGCGCGTACCAGTAGAGGTCCGGCTCGCCGAGGACGACGACCTGCCGGATAGGCGTGCCGGGCAACAACCGCCGGGCATTGGCGACAAGCTCTGCCTGGTTGAAACGCAGAGCCCGGCCATCTGGCCTCGCGATCGTCGGGCGTCCCTCGCGGGGCACGAGCGTGACGACCGGCTGCCCTCCGACCCACCCGAACCGCGCCTCGCGGGCCTGCGGTCCGCGCGCGGCCAGCCCAGCCGTATCCAGCGCGGGAAAGTCCGCAGTATCGTGCGCGGCATAAAGGGCGGCGCTGCCTGTTGGACCGTTCCGCGCGAACCAGTCGAATGGATTGACGGAGAGCCAGCCGCTGAACATCCACGTCACCGCGAACAGCCCGCCGATCAGCCCGGTCAGGTGATGCCACTTCATCCAGCCGCTATAGGGCGTGACGGCACCGCTCCGGTAGCGCCGCCGCAGACGCAGCCGCAGGATCCCAATCCACAGGCCCGAGAGGCCGACGATCACCGCCGGACCCGACGTCCACAACACGACCTGCCGCCAGAAAGAACCGTCGCGCCGGATCGCGGTGAGGTAGAGCCAGTGCGGCACCGCGCCCACCCAGTTCCACGCCCTTTCGCGCGCGTCGCTGTTCTGCACCGGCTCCGCCGTCGTGGACGAGATGTAGATCTGCGTGCCGGGCGCGTCGGCCAGCGAGACCTTCCACAACGGCCGTGCCCACTGGAACCCCGTCGCGACAGTCCACTGGTCATCGTCGATACGCTCGACTTCGCTGACCGGCGTCCCGCCCGCGAAGCGCCGCGCGACGGTGATCGCGGCGGCGACATCGGGGGCGGAAAGGCGGCGACCGTCAACGGCGGAGATGGCGGCGCGCCCCTCGTCGCCCCGAATGCGCCAAGCTGGTTCTCCTGCCGCCATGTCGAGGCGCAGCTCGGCGGGGAAGCTGCGCTCCCCCGCCCGGCGCAGCGCCTCGGTCGGGCCGATCCGCACCCGACTCCAGTCGATCGCGGCCGATCCCGCCAGCCGCTCCGCCTCGGTCAGCGACGGATAGGGCACGTACATCATGACCAGGCCCGACACGAACCACAGCAGGAACAGCAGGCAGGCCGCGATGCCCAACCAGCGATGGAACCAGTAGAGCCACCGCAGGCCGATCTTCACCAGAGCCGGAAGCGCCATGACGCTTACAGGCTCATGTCGAGGCGCACGTCGAAGCGCCGGGGCGCCCCGAGCAGCCATTGCGACGAACTGCTGCCGATCGAGTACACCTTGTCGAAGACGTTGCTGACACGCCCGTCGATCGCCACCTTGTCACTGATGGTCCAGCGAAGACCGAGATCGACAACCTCGTAGCCCGGCACGCGCAGGGTGTTCGCGTTGTCGGCCCAGCGCGGCGCGACGAAGCGGGCCGAGACGCGGGCCTGCAGCGGCTCGACGAAGCGCCAGTTGGCGGAGATGTTGGCGGTCTTCGTCGGTATTCCCGGCGGCGTGTTGCCAGCCCGGTCGATGACGACGCCGTTCACCACTTCGCCGAACTCCCTGAACCGCGCCTTGAGGACGGTGCCGTTGGCCTCGATCCCGAAGGCCTCGGTCGGTTGCAGCGCCAGCGTCGCCTCGATCCCCTGCGAAGTGCGCTTGCCGACCTGCTGCGTGATCAGACGGTTCTCCGGGTCCGGGGTGAGCAGGCGCCGCTTCTCGATGTCGAACAGCGCAATCGAGGCCGAACCGCGCCCGTCGAGGAAGCGCTGCTTGACGCCGACCTCGAACTGCCGGGCGGGCGAAAGGCCGAAGTCCTTCTGCGCGTTGGACGTGGTGATGAGCGCGCTGATCGGGTCGGTGCCCACGGTGAACGAGCCATAGAGCGCGGTATCGGCCGCCGGGTTGACGACCACGCCGAACCGGCCCGACGTGCTGTGATAGTTGCGCCGGAAACCGTTAGCCGGAGCGCGCGCGTCGATGCGCTCCAGCTCGTACCAGTCCTGCCGGAAGCCGCCCACCAGCGACACCCATTCGCGCAGCTTGAGCTGATCTTCCATGAACGCCGAGTACTGGGTGGTCAGGGTGCGGAAGCCCAGAGACGTGGGGACCGGCGTAATGAATCCGCCGGGCGCGAAGTCGAACGGCTTCACCACCGAACTGCCCCCGTAAGGCGAATTGTTGATGTGGCTGAACTTGACGCGGTTCACGTCGAAGCCGACCAGCAGACTGTTCTCCACGTCGCCGCCCAGCCCGGTGCGGAAGGTGACGTCGCCGCGATCGCCGATCTGGTCCTGCCGGTGGATGATGTTGAGGTAGTCGCTGCGCGTCACCAGCCCGGTCGTGGCGGAGTAGCGATAATTCTCGGCGTTCAGCCAGTCGCGGTTCGAGCTGAGGTAGTAGGCCACGTTGCGCAGGGAAATCGCGTCGGACGCCTTCCATTCGGTCGTCAGCCGGGTCCAGCTGTCACGGAAATGATCCTCGCTGCCGGCGATGTTGAAGTTGATGAAACGGAAGCGCTTGTCGAACTTGCCGGCGTTCAGCGGCGTGCCGAAATAGGGCAGCATCTCGACGTCGCCATAGTCGGAGGCCAGCGTGAAGCTCAGCGTCGGGCTGGCATCCCAGCGCAGCGACCCCGAAATGGCGAGGTTGCGATTGTCGCTATTGCGGTCGAGCCAGCCGTCGGAACGGGTGAAGCTGGCAGCCAGACGATAGGACAGGCCGCCGCTCAGCGGGCCGCCCGAGTCGCCCGCGATCTGCATCGCATTGTCCGAACCATAGGCCACGCGTGCCTGCATGATGCGTCGGTCGGTCACCGGCTTCTTCATGATGACGTTGACCGCGCCGCCGATCGCGCCCTCGCCCGAAATCACGGAACTCGGTCCGCGCAGCACGTCGATGCGCTCCACCGTCCACGGGTCGACCGGGAAAGTCAGCGTGCCCGAGGCCACGAAGAGGCGCGTGCCGTCCACCAGCAGTTGCACCGAGCCCTGCCCGGAGAACCCGCGCGCAGCCATCGCCGTATTGCCGTTGCCCGGCGCCCCCTGGAACGTCAGGCCGGTGGCGCGGCTCACCGCTTCCTGGATGGACACATCGCCACGCGCCCGGATCGCATCGCCGTCGAGCACTTCGATGCTGGCCGGTGTCTCGAACACGGTCAGCCCCAGACGGCTGCCGCTGCTCTTCGTATCGAGGCTGGTTTCAGCTCTCAGGCCGGTCACCAGAATAGTTTCCGGGTCGGCTTCTTCGGCCAGCGCGGCAGAAGACAGCAGGGGGACGGAAAGCAAGGCAAGACCGTTCGCTGCGCAGAGCGCATATCGGGAAATCGTCATGTAAAAACAAACCTGTCCGGCGTCATCGACGTCTGACGAGGGCGTCCGCGCGAACGGTCGGCCCGCGCGACGACACGACGCCCCCGGCGCCGTCGCATGGGTCGATGCGGCCCTCGCCGCACATGCGTCGCTCAGACGGATTTCACCGTGCCTCGGCCATCCCCTGGACCAGGGCAAGAGCGACCGGACGCTGGCAGGTCTCCTGGCTTGCGGGTCATCGCACGATGCACGGCCTTCCCAGGCCTCGCAGGAGTTAGCGTCCGGCCCAGTGGCTGCGACAGGTCCCCTTGGCCTGCCGCGATATGTATCGCACTCACCGCTCACAGTTGCAGGGACAGCCTCGGCTTCGGGGGGAAAGCCCCTCTCACCGTGTTCCCTTTTAAGCTCCCTTTCGGAAGCACCAACGCGATCGTTGCCTTCCAAGCATCGGAAAGCGAGAGCCTCTTAGGCGAGGGAAATAGTATTGGCAAGAAGCGCTGCGGCAGCGTCGTCGCAGGCAGCAAGAACTCTGCCTCAAAACCTGTTCCCGCTACTGCGCGCGCCCCTTGTCGGTTGTTCGGTAGCCAGTCCTACGCATCCGAGTGCGGTCCGCCGGCCTTCCCTCTTCTGGATACCCCAATTGGGTTCCCGACGTGGAAGACGCCGATGGCGTACCAATGCCGGCATTGTTTTGTGGCCCGACCAGGTCAAAGGCCGCCCCGATAGCGCTCTTTCCTGGCATGGGTTGCCTGTGTCTGGCGCCCGCCGCCGGATGACGGCAGGCGGGCGCTTGTGAACACGCGAAACCCGATCAGATCTGAACCTGACCGCCATCGACGAAGAGTTCGACGCCGTTGACGAAGCTCGCCTCTTCCGAGCTGAGGAACAGCACGGCCTTGGCGATTTCCGCGGGCTGGCCGATGCGTCCGGCCGGGATCAGTCCTGCAAGATGGGCCTTGGTGTTCTCGGCATCCGCGCCGCCGCCGAACAGTTCATCGACCCCCGGCGTATCGGTGACGCCGGGGCTGACCGCGTTGACACGGATGCGGCGCTCCTTGAGATCGAGGATCCAGTTGCGCGCGAAGTTGCGCACGGCGGCCTTGCTGGCGCTATAGACGCTCAGCGCAGGCGTGCCTGAAATGCTGACGGTCGAGGCGGTCAGAACCACCGAGGCGCCGTCGCGCAGCAACGGCAGCGCCTTCTGCACCGTGAACAGCACGCCCTTCACATTGGTGTCGAAAGTCCTTTCGTAGTGCTCCTCGGTGATCGCGCCGAGCGGTGCGAATTCGCCGCCTCCGGCATTGGCGAAGAGCACGTCGATGGCGGCATGCTGCTGCTGGACCGCGTCGTAAAGGCCGTCGACATCGGCCAGCTTGCTCATGTCCGCGCGGACGCCGGTAACCTTACCACCGATCGCCTCGACGGCAGCGTCAAGGGCTTCCTGCCGCCGTCCGGTGATGAACACCGAGGCGCCTTCCTCGGCGAAGGCCTTTGCCGTCGCCAGACCGATTCCCGTCGTGCCGCCCGTGACGACGACAACCTTGTTTGCGAACTTTTCAGCCATGTCATTCTCCATTCTGCTTTCGGCGGGAACCGTTTCCCTGCCGCTGAAGAACAAATGCATCTGGAACGATCTTGGCTGTAGATGGCAAAATCGCTACTCATCGTTCCACCAGAAGAACGAAGAGTGACCTGCATGGCCGACTTCAACGATTACGCCTATTTCGCCGAAGTCGTGAAACATGGCGGCTTCGCGCCTGCCGGGCGCGCCTTGCGCACACCGAAATCGAAGCTGAGCCGCCGGATCGCCGCGCTGGAGGAGCGCCTTGGCACCCGCCTGATCGAGCGATCCTCGCGCCGCTTCCGCGTCACCGAAGTCGGCGAGGCCTTTTACGCGCGTTGCCGCGCCATGCTGGAAGAGGCAGAGCAAGCCGAGGCGCTCGTCGCCCAGGCGCAGGCCGAACCGCAAGGCAGGATCCGCTTCAGCTGTCCGCGCGGCATGGTCGAAGTGCTATCCCCGCATATTCCGGTATTCCTTGCGCGCTATCCCAAAGTCTCGTTGCAACTCGTCGCCACCGACCAGCCGGTCGACCTCATAGCCGAGCGCATCGATGTCGCCCTGCGTGTGCGCGTGACGCTCGATACCGACGCTTCGCTGACAATGCGCACGCTCGGTCAATCACGGCGCATACTGGTCGCGGGTCCGGTGCTGGCGGCGGGCCTGCGCGACAATGCGATTGCCGGGCTTGCTACTCTGCCCACGCTGGGGTCGAGCGACCATATCGGCGAAGTCACATGGCACCTCTCCGGCCCCGGCGGTGCGACGCTCGACCACCGTCACGAACCGCGCATGACCTGCGAGGACTTCGCGGCCCTGCGCGAGGCCGCCATGGCGAACCTGGGGGTCGCGCTATTGCCCGACCATTCCTGCCGGGACGATCTCGCCGCGGGCAGGCTGGTGCGCCTGTTGCCGGAGTGGGGCGGCCAGCTCGGCATCGTCCATCTCGTCTTCACCACGCGGCGCGGCCTCCCGCCTGCCGTGCGCGCCTTCATCGATCATCTCGCAGCGACATTTCGCGCATTGGATGCCGCAAGCTGAGCAGGCACGGCGCGTGCGATCGCGATCCCTCGGTCGGGATCGATAGGGTACGGCGTTTCTTCGACCGGTATGTCCACGCGAAAAGGCCATCCTGGAGCGCCGGGAAACCCCATCTAACCGTCTTCAAAGCTTCATAAAATTCCCTGTCCCCTTTTGCCGTTCCAGACCGTCTTCCCCCTCGGACGACCGGCCGCAACCGGCATGATGGGGATTTGAGGTGCATGGTATCGCAAGCATCGATTCTTCGCAGGCAGGATGCGTCCGGTCTCCGCTTGCCTCGCCCGGCGTTTCCTTTCCGGAACGATGTCCAGGGCGATCTCCAAGGCGCACCCGGTGAACGGCTTTGCGCCCATTTCCGCGAAAAAAGGAACAGTTCGATGCGCTCTGCTTTCCGCCTGCCCCGGCTCGTCCGGTGGATCGTACCGGCCCTGGCTGCATGCCTTGCCGGACCTGCATTTGCCGCAGTCATAGGCCACGACCAGGTCCAGCCCATCCCCGCCGCCGCTGAAAGCTACATGTTCAAGTTCCAGCCCTTGCTGAAGGTCGAGGACGGCTGCGTGCCCTTCCCTGCCGTCGATGCGGACGGCAACACCAGCGGCGGACTTTCCCCGACCGGCTCCCGCAACGGCGGATGTTCCTCCAGCACCGGGCAGGTCTATGTCCGCGCCCAGACCCGCTACGGCCTCTGCGCGGTCATGTATGCCTGGTACTTCCCCAAGGACCAGGTTCTCGACGGCCACCGGCACGATTGGGAAAGCGCGGTCGTCTGGCTTTCCAGCTGCGACGAATCCGCAAATATCGTCGCGGTCTCCTACTCGGCGCACTCGGGCTACGACAAATCGACCTCGCCGCCGCTCGACGGCAGCCACCCGAAGGTCCGCTACTACACCAACGGAATCACCAACCACCAGCTCGGATCGACCACCTCGCAGGGCGGCCAGCAGCCGCTGATCCAGTGGGAGAAGATGCCGGCAGCCGCGCGCAATGCCCTGACGAACACCAGCTTCGGCGATGGCAATGTCCCGATGAAGGACGCCAATTTCGCCAACAACATCGTCAAGGCCGACTTCCGCTAACGGAGCTTCTGCCCCGAATGCCGATGATCCGCCGCGCGATCGAAAGCGCGGCGGGTCATTGCATCAGACCGCGACGAGATAGATCCCATCCGCCCGCTTGCGGGGCTGCAAACCGAACAGCGCGCCGATCAACGCCAGCGACTGCTCGGGCTGGTCGAGACGGAAGCGGCCGCTGAACGTGCGGCTCGCCAGGGCCGGTTCGCCGAGCCGGATCGGCGCGGCGCTGTAGCGCCCGAGGCGCTCGATCGCGAAGCCAAGCCGCATGGACTCCGCGTCGAGCCAGTCGTCCTGCCAGTCGGCATGCGCGGCCGGATCGAAGCTGCCCTTGTCGATCCCTCGCCCATCGAACAGCGCCCATTGCCGTCCGGGCACGACCAGCGGCGCCTGGCCCCGCGCCGCCATCGCGACGCGGCCCGAAAAGACGCGCAGTTCGGCAGCATCCGAGAGCCGGTCCACGCTGAAGCTGGTGCCGAGCGCGGTCATGGCCGCGCCGGGGGTCCGCACCTCGAAGGGACGCGCGGCATCGTGCCTTACATCGAAGCGCGCGGCGCCGCGCTCAAGCGCGATCCCGCGCCGCTCGGACGTGAAATGGACCGCGACCGAGGATGCGGCGTCGAGCAGCATGTTCGATCCGTCCGGCAGCACGACATGACGCCGCTGCCCGACATCGCTGGCAAAGCGCAGCGGATGGGGCGCCGAAGCCGTCTCCCCGCGCGTCAACACGTAGCCTCCGAGCGGCACGGCCACGAGCGCGGACAGCCCCGCCGCCAATGCCTGCCGACGCCCGAGGCGCAGGGGCCCGTCTTCGTGAGGCCGCAGGAAATGCGTGCGGGGCGCGGAGCGCGATCGCGGCAAATCCGCCGCAAGCCTATCGCGGGGAAGCACCGTATCGGCGGCCTCCAGCAGTGCAGTGTCGCTGAGGACCTGACGGATTCGCGCGAAAGCACGGGCATGTTCGGGACGCTCGGAGAGCCACTGCGCCAGTTCGCGCCGCTCGGCCTCGTCGAGTTCGCCATAGCGATCGGCCCAGTCGGCAGCGATCTCGATCGCTTCGAGCTGTCGTTCATCCATGGTCCGTCGCCCCGTCCCTTTTCTAGTCACTGGCCCAATCGCCGCCAAGCGACAGGGTGAGGTCGGCCATGGCGCGCACGAGGTGCTTCTTCACCGCCTCCACGCTGAGGTCCAGCTCCGTCGCAATTTCCTGCCGTGACTTGCCGTCGATATGGCGCAGGCGAAATACCGCGCGCCGTTGCGGTGTCAGCCGCTCCAGCGCCGCCTCGAAGCGGGCGAGGCGCTGGCGATAGTCCAGCACTTCGTCGGCCAGCGGCAATTCGCAGGCGAAATCGAGGCCGTCCAGCCCGGCTTCCCGCGAAGACTTGCGCGCGCCGGCCATGATGACCGAATCCGCCACCCGGAAGGCATAGGCCAGCGGCTGTTCGATCACTTGCCGTCGTTCCTGCTCGATCACGCGCACGAGCGTTTCCTGCACCACGTCCTCCATGCCTTCGGGATCACGCAGGCGCCGGCGCACATAGCTGCGCAGCCGCCCGAGCCCGGCGGAAAGCTGGCTGGCGACATCGCTCATGTACATCGGCTGCAATCCGGCAAGGAGCTTTGCATGTCCGGCGATCCAAAAATTGTCCGGCCCATATGGGCCCTACGGTGGAGAGTGCCGGACCGCCTAAGCGGGGACAGGAAAAAACCTGGCATCCCGGTCAAAACCTGTATCGCAGGCCCGCCGAGAACACCCGCCCGCTGCGGGTCCGCGCAAGCAGGCGCCTTGCGCTGCGATCGGTATACTGGACGACCGGGGAATCGGTGAGATTGCGCCCTTCGAACAGCACCTGCATCCGCGCGCCGATCGCCAGATGCGCCGCGAAATCGAGCGTCAGGCTGGACTTGACCCACTCGCCGATATTGCCGTTGTTGCCGATCCCCACCCGGTAGGTACCGCGATAGGCGGCGGCCACGCGCGCGTCCCAGCCATGCCCGGTGTAGTAGAGCGTGGTATTGCCCGACCAGCGCGAGAGGTCGATCAGCGGCAGGCGAAAGGTGTCGCTGTCGTAAGTGACTTCGCTGCGGCCCGAAGCGAATGTCACGTTGGCGGCGAGGCCGAAGCCGTCCAGCGGCGCAGGCAGAAAGCGCAAGTCGCGCTGGATTGCCGCTTCAATGCCGAAGATCGACGCCCCGGACCCGTTCACCGGCTGGATGACATTGTAGAGGATCGAGCCATCCTGGTCCGCATAGAGGAACTCGAGCGGATAGCCGGTCTGCGCGTAAGGCATGACGCTTGTCTGCGAGGTGATGAAGGAATCGAGGTGCTTGTAGAACAGGCCCAGCGAGGCATAGCCGTCGCCGCCCCAATACCGTTCCAGCGAGAGGTCCAGCGCATCGGCGGTGAACGGCTTCAGTGCCGGATTGCCCGAGGTGATCGTGCCGCCGAACGGCGTGGCGTTGACCTGGGCTGCTGCGCGCAAGTCGGCAACGTCGGGCTGGTTGAGATTGCGGCTGGCCGCCAGCCTGAGCAGCAGGTCCGGGCGCAGGGCGGCGCGCGCCTGGAACGAGGGCAACCAGGCGTCGCGGTGGCTGCGCTGGGAGACGAGATATTGGCTGGCATCGGTGCTCGCCTTGCCGGACGACAGCGTATCGACGCGCTGGTACTGGAGCCCGATCTCCGCCTTGAGCGGCCATGGTCCCAGTTGCGTGTCGTAAGTCGCCAGCGCGAAGGCCGCGTAGCTGTCCTCATGGACCGCATAGCGGGTGCCGGGCATGTCGTCAGTGCCGGAAAGCACGCGGTTTTGCCCGGTCGCGGCGAAAGTGCCGTCGACATCGGCGACGACATATGGCGCCAGGGTCTTGCCGCGCAGCAGCGTGGTGGCGGCGGCAAGTTCGCTTCCAAACGGATAATCGACCCGCACGCGCCGTTCGTAGCCGTCATTGCCGAAGTAGCGATAAATCCCGCCAAGCTTCAAGGTCGCACCGGGTGCCAGTACGCGAGCCACTTCGAGGCGGGCGCCGGCGTTCTGGTTTAGAATGGCATCCTCGCGCGTGTCCGCGCGCATCAAGCTCCATTGCGCGCGATCGGCCGTGTCGAAACCGTAGCGGTTGCGCGTAGCCGATCCGGTCGCTGTGTAGCTGAAACTTTTGCCCTTCGCCTGAAGGAAGACCTTGTCGAACACCGGTTCCTCGAAATCGCTGCGGGCGTAGCCGAGCCGGGCCGAAATCGTGGTCGCGTCATCCAGCGGTGCTTCCAGCGAGAGCACCGCCTGCGCGAACGCGGTATGGTCGACGGTGTGCTTGCTTTCCGAACGGAAGTCGACGCCGCGAAACTCTGCTGCGGCGATGGTGTCGCCCGCGATCGTCACGCGGTCCAGCCGCTGGCGGCCGGTGACGTCGGCCGTGAGACCGTTCGTTCCCGCCGCCGCGAGCGAATATTCCTGCCGATCATTCGCAAGCCGGGCATAGAGCATGTCGAGTGCGATGCGCAGGCCCGTGTCACTCTCGTGCTCGATGGCGCCGACAAGGTTCAACCGTTGGAAGCTGTTGGCCCAGGTGGAATAAGTCTGCGCGCGCGACATATAGACCGGCTTTTCCGCGCCGGTAAGGCGCGCGCGGTCCTCGGCGCCGACACCGGGGCCGACGTTTGCCTCGCCGAAGACCACCGGCACCCAGTCCCAGTTGCGATAGCCATATTCGGTCACGCGATTGCGGCTCCAGGAGGCGGCGATCAGCACACCCCAGGAGTCGTTCCTGCGCGACAGTTCGGCGGTCATCTGCGGCGTCACGCCACGGCTGTTCGCACCGGCGCGGCCCTGGACCGAGATCAGGGTGACCGGGCCGGGCTGGTCGAGCGGACGCACGGTGCGCAGTGCCACCGTCCCGCCGACGCCGCCCGCATCCCGATCGGCCGACCACGCCTTGAGCACTTCGACTTCGGAGAAAAGCCCGGCGTCGAAGATCGAGTAATCGAACCGGCGCTGGCGGTTGACGGAGCCGCGATTGTCGAGACCGGAGGCTGTCGTTGCCAGCGTCTCCATGCCGTTCAGCGCGGTCCGGGTGAACAGCGGGCCGAGGCCGCGCAGCGAGACTTGCCGCCCTTCCCCGTTATCCCGGCTGACGGCGATGCCCGGCAGGCGCTGGAGCGCATCGGCGGCATTGTGATCGGGAAAGGCGGCAATATCCTCCGCCCGCGTAACTTCGAGGATCGAACGCGCGCCCTGCTTGGTGGCGGCGGCCTGGCGCAGGCTTTCGCGGTAGCCGGTCACGAGGATCGGGGGGCTTTCGGTTTCCGGCGGAAGGGAGGGCGAAAGCGGCGAGACCGGTTCCGGCGTCCGCTCGGCAGGTGCCCGCGCCTGCATCACCACGAAACCGCCCGGCATGCGCCGGACCTCCACCGGAAGCCCCTGCGTCACCTGGGCGAGCGCCTGCTCGACCGTCAGGCGCCGGTTCACCGCATGGCGGCTGCGCAGATCGGGCGCGACGGAGGTGACGATCTGCACGCCCGATTTCTGGGAAATCATCCGCAGCACGTCGGCAAGGCGGCCGGAGGGGATACGAAAGGCGATCGCGCCGCTGCCGGGGGCTGGCGTACGTGCGAAGGCGCTTCCGGCCGCCATCGGGGCAGCCAGCGCCAGAACCATACAGGATGCGACGCGCCGACCGCGAGCGTTGGGAAACACAGGCCCTCCGGCGCGGGCGGCTATCAGCACGGGATGACGGTTATGTGACCTTTCCGAGCGAGCGGGCGGGATAGCGAAAAGGCGCGAGGCAATGCCTTGCCCCACGCCTTTCGTTTTGCTCGCCTTGCTGTGTCAGAACTCGAAGCGCACGCCGCCCATTACCGTCGTGCCCGAACGGGTGTTGACGTAAAGTCGCTTGGTGCTGTCCGAGTACTGCTTCTCGTGCTGGTTGGTGAGGTTGATCGCGTCGAGCGTCAGTTGCACGCCTTCCATCACCTTGTAATGCGCCGACATGTCTACATAGACGGTCCCTGCATAGCCCGAGAGGTCCTGGTCGAGACCCAGCGAACTGGTGGCCGGCGACGCGCTGTAGACGTAGCTGCTGCGATAGTTGGCCGAACCGCGAATGTCGAACTTCGCGTCCTGATAATAGAGCGTGATGTTCCCGTTGTACTTGCTGAGGCCCTCCAGCGTCGTGTTGGCGCCGCCCGCATACATCGTCGCGTAATCGTACTTCGAATTGACGTAGGTGAAGTTCACCGCCGTGCCGATGTGGTCGAACGGCGCGGGCAGGAACGTGAAGTCCGTCTGCGCGGCGAGTTCCAGCCCCCAGAGGTCGGTCTTGCCCAGGTTCACCGGGCGGGAGAACGTGGTGACAGTGGTGCTGCCGGTCACGCCCGCGACGAGAGCGGTCGAAAGCCCGGTCGCGCTGTAGGGCACGTCGTTGACGGTCTGGGTGGTGATGAAGCCGTCGAGCGTCTTGTAGAACAGCGCCGCGCTGACCGAACCGACCTTGCCGAAGTAATATTCCACGGAGAGATCGAGGTCGGTGGACTTGTAGGGCTTCAGCGCCGGATTGCCGACCGAGACCGAGAGTTCGCCGTTGTCGCCGACCGCGACGGTCCCGTTGACGGCAAGCGAGCCGAGCGCAGGCCGGTTGATGTTGCGCGCCGCCGAGGCGCGGACGACGAGGTTCTTCGACGCATCGAAGATCAGGTTCATGGCGGGCAGGAAACCCTGATAGCTCGAAGAGACGGCAATCGGCGTATCCGCGCCGCGCACCGCACCGATGCCGGCCGAGAAAATGTCGGTGTGATAATAGCGTCCGCCGATGTTGCCGCGGAACGGCAGGCTGCCGAGGCTATGGTTCCAGTCGTACTGGACGTAACCGGCGGCGGTACGTTCCTCGACCGCGAAGACGCCGTTCCGGGTGGTCAGGTAGTCGTTGCGGTCGATGCCGAGCACGTCCAGCGCCTTGTCGTAGTCGACGATGACCCAGTCCTGGCCCTTGTAGCCGGTGTAGACTTTCGCATAGTCGCGAAGATCGGCGCTGACGGTGCCGTTCTTGAACGCCGTCAGGAGAGCGTCGTTGTAGGTGCGCTTGTAGCCCGAGTTCTTGAACCGGCGCCATTCGCCGCCGACCGAGATCTTGTCGTCGGGCGTGATCTCGTAAGCCAGGCTGCCCTTGACGTTGTCGAAGGCAGTGTCCTGGAAGCTCTGGTTCATGTCTATTTCATGCGCGTGATACTTCGACGCATCGCCCGTGTCCCAGCCGTAACTGTTGGAAAGCGCGTAGCTGCCGCCGCGATAGTCCGAAACGACATTGCCATAGGCCTCGGTGTAGAACTGGTCGCTCAGCGGCATGTCGTAGCTGGACCGCTCGATCCCGCCGAGGAACGTCGCCTTGAGGCCCGGCACAATCTCTGCATCGCCACTGAGAGTGAGCTGCTTGAAGGTGTTGGTCGCCTTCTGGATGCGCGTCTCGGTGGCGGTCTGCCCGCCCGAAACGTCGAGATAGGTCACTTCGTTCTGCTCGTTCCACTCGATCGCGTTGATCGTGGAGTTGGGATAGGTGACGCCCGCGAAGGTCTGGCCGCCGCCGAGCCAGGTCGAGCCGCCACTGCCGCGCGAGGCAAGGTGGGTCTCGAAGCGGTCGGCCTTGTACTTGCCGTAGAGACCGTCCAGCGTGAGGTGGACGGTCTCGGCCGGGTTCCACTGTGCCGAAGCCGTCACGCCGAGGCGGTCCTGCGTGCTGTCCCAGACCGAAAGGCGGTTGCCACGCGCAAAGCGCAGGGTGCCGGAATTGATCTTGTCCCGCTCTTCCTGCGTCAGGCCTGAGATGTTCGAGCCGTTGGCCTTGTTCAGACGCCAGCGATAGGTATCCACGCCGGTTTCGCGGGTCTGGCGATGGCTGTAGGCGGCCGAGACGAGAATGCCGAAATCGCCCCAGTTCTTGGAGACGAGTCCGGTCAGGCGCGGCTGGAAGTCCTTGGTCAGACTGTTGGTGCCGCCCGATGCGGAGAAGGCGACCTTGGTGCCCTGGGAGTCGAACGGACGCGCAGTGAACAGGCCGACGGTGCCCGCGAGACCACCCTCGGTCTGGTCGGCCGAGAACGACTTGCGCACGTCGACGCGGTTGAACAGTTCGGCAGCGAAAATGTTGAAGTCGAAGGCGCGGTCGCGCGTGCCCTGCCCGCGGCTGTCCTGCGGGGAGTCGACATTGCCCAGCACTTCCATGCCGTTGAGCTGGACGCGGGTGAAATCGGGACCGAGACCGCGCAGGCTGACGCGGCGCCCTTCACCGGCTTCGCGATTGATGGCGACACCGGGCAGGCGCTGCAGCGCTTCGGCCAGGTTGAGGTCGGGGAAGGCGGCGATATCCTCGGCAACGATCGAGTCCTGAATGATCGTCGCGCTGCGCTTCACGTCGCGAGCAGCCTGGAGGCTGGCACGAAAGCCGGTGACGACGATATCGCCTTCCGGCCTTGCCGCCTGTTCGTCCTCGGCATGGGCAGGCTGGGCTACCATCGCCCCCATGGCGATAGCCGTCGATACCAGCCAGAGGCTGCGCTTGGTCCACATTTAAAGTAACTCCCCGATCGGTCCGTTCAACAAGAGCCAAGGCAAGAGAAGCCGTGGCAGACCGGGGTGGAGAGCGCGCTCCGCAGAATTCGGGGACAAAAAGAGTTGTGAAAACTGGAAGGCAATTTTATTGCAATTTTATTTCACTCTAATAATGCGGCAATTATTCATATTATTTTGAAAAATCATGGTGGTTTTTAGACCTACGCAAAAATTCATCACATAAAATACCGTTGCATTGAATGAGATTTCCGCTGGACGAACGATGAACAGGCCTCAGGTCGGTGTGCGTGAGATCGCAATCCCGACCATTCGCAATCCTCGATCCCGATTTTCCATGGGCCGCATTCGCGATCGGTCGTCGCTGTATATTTGAAAATGGAGGTCGCTGCGGATTGTAGCGACCTCCTCATCGTACTTAATTGTCCCGCTTCCAACCGAAGGCCGAAAGCATGATGTCGAACAGTCGGGTGTTCGGCATGAAGCCATGCACTTTGTCTGCACCCGGGCCGGTTGCGGCTACGACGACCTCCTCGCCTGTATGACCGTCCTGCACGCTGATGACTGCGTTGTCGGCATTGGTCATGCCCGGCTTGGCGGCTTCGGCATCGTACTGTTCGAGCAGCGGCGTCCCGCGCTTGCCGCCGCCCATGCGCAGGCCGAAGCTGTGGTCGGCGGTGAACAGGATCAGCGTGTCCTTGCCCGCGATCTGGCTGACGCGGCGGATCATGTCGTCCATTTCCTTGACGTGCGCGAGGCCCTTCTTCGCGTCGTCTGTGTGCATGTCCCACTCGACCATCAGGAAGTAGCCCTTGGGGTTACGCGCAAGCTGGGCGATCGTCGCTTCCACCGCCGGTATCGGCGCGTAGTCGCTGTCGCGCAGCACGGCCACACGGGCGCCGTCGCGCACGATCGCCGGGTCTTCGCCATAGCGGTAGCCCGCCGCGTCGAAGGCCTTCTCCGGCGTGGTCTGCTGTGCGGCAAACAACGCGGCGGCATCGGCGCGGCCCTTGCCGATCAGGATGTCCACGCCGTCACCGAAGCGGGGCTTGAGCATCTGGCGAAAGATCTCGTCCTTGTTCTTGCGGGCGCCGACGTGCGCGAAAGTGGCTGCGGGCGTCGCATCCCAGATCTTCATGTTGGTCATGACGCCGGTGGAAAGGCCGCGCTCCTCGGCATATTCCAGCAGGCTCTTGACCGGCACGACCGCGTCGCCGGTTCCCGAGGGAATGGCCGAGACCATCGCGTTGTTGGTCTTGTGGCCGGTCATGATCGCGGTCATCCCCGCACCGGAATCCGTTACCCACTGGTTGAGCGAGGACGTGTCCGACAGGGCGACGTACGGCATCGTATGGATGTACAGCGACTGCGCCGCGTCATGGGCGAGGATGCCGCCCGCGTTGAGCGTGGGCAGGCCGCCCGCATCGCCCAGGAACAGGATCACGTTACGCGCTTCCTGCGCCCATGCGCCGCCCGAGGCGCTGGACAGAAGGACAGCCGCCAGCGCCGCCTGGGCACGGCGGGTCTTGGGAGAGAGAGTCATGCGAAAGCTCCTTGATGATCGGATGAAGGCGCCGGAAGGCGGGAAAGGATCAGGCGGGCGCGCAGGCCGGGGTGGTTGTCCTCCAGCTCCAGCCGTCCGCCGTGCAGCGAGGCCACCGCACTTGCCAGACTGAGGCCGAGGCCCGTGCCCGGCGTGCTGCGCGCAGCGTCGAGGCGGCCGAACTTGCGCATCGCCTCATCCCGGCGCGATGCCGGGATGCCGCCTGCGCGATCGGAGACGCAAATGTGCGCCTCGGCATCGACGGCCTCGGCTTCCAGCGCGATCATGCCCCCGGCCGCGCCGTACTTCAGCGCATTGTCGATGAGGTTGGCTACCGCCCGCGCCACCAGGGCGCGGTTGCCGTGAAGCGCGAGGCCGGGCGGGCAGGCGACGGTGATCGTCACGCCCCCGGCGGCGGCCAGCGGCTGGTAGATCTCGCAAAGGTCGGCCACCACCGCGCCAAGGTCGAACCGCTCGAACGTGCCGCGCCCCACCCCGGCTTCGGCGCGGCTGATCTCCAGCGCGCTTTCCAGCATGTGCAGGACGAGGCCGACTTCGTGCGCGATCGCCTCGAACCGCGCGAGATCGGCGGAATCCGGTGCCGTTTCCAGTGCCTCGGTGACCTGGATGTGGATGCGGGTGAGCGGGGAGCGCAAGTCGTGGGCCAGGGCGTCCGTCAGGGTGCGATGTTCCTCCACCAGCACTTCGATCCGGTCGAGCATGGCGTTGAGCGAGATCTTGAGCCGATCCACCGGATCGCCGCTGCCGTCCGTCTCGGCGCGTCGGCGCAAGTCCCCGGCGCCGACATGCTCGCCCACGGTGGCGATCGTCTCGACCATGCGGTTCATCTCGCGGACCAGCACGATGCTGCCCAGAAGTCCGATCGGGATCGCCAGCGCGAGGGCGCCTGCAAGGCCGCGCAGCAGCGCCAGTTGCATATGGATGCGGTTGTCGAGCAATCCGCCCAGCAGGAGTTGCTCACCGCTGGGATAGCGGGTGGTCAGGACCAGGAACTCTTCCGGGCTGGCGCGATCCAGCCGATGCAGCAGCCCGGTCTGCCACGCCTCGGGAGCGCCGATTCCCCGAGGCCAGGCCAGAACATTTCCGGCCAGCTTCCGGCCCTTTGCATCGACGAGCAGGATCGCGGTGTCGTCCTTGTAATCCGGCCCTGCCCGGTCGGCGACCGCTTTGCTGAGGTTGGGAATGCCGCCGCGCTTGTAATGGCTGAGAAGATGGCTCTGCTCGTGTTCCAGCGGCCGCTGGAAGTTCGACAGGAGAATGCGGTCGGTCTCGAGATAGACGTAGAGCAATGCGGGAACCGTGCAGGCAAAGCACAGCGCCAGGTACAGCAGCAGGAACTTGCCCGCAGTGGAGCGCCAGGGTGCGCGGCGGCGCAGGACGGCGGCAAGGCTCATTGCGCCGCCCCCAGCCGGTATCCGGCGCCGCGCACGGTTCGCAGCAAGGGGGCGAGGCCGGGGCGGTCGATCTCCTTGCGCAAGTTGCTGACGTAGACGTCGATCACGTTGGTGCCGGGATCGAAGTCGTAGTTCCACACTTTCTGGAAGATCATCGAGCGGGTGACGACCTGCCCCTGGTTGCGCATCAGGAATTCCAGCAGCTGGATCGCGCGCGGCTGCAGCATCAGCACCTGCCCGGCGCGCTCGGCGCGGGAACTGAGCAGGTCCAGCGTCAGATCCCCGCAGGTCAGCCGGGTGACCACGGCAGGCACGGCGACGCGGCGGCGGTGGAGCACTTCCAGGCGGGCGATGAGTTCGGTCATGGCGAAAGGCTTGACCAGATAGTCGTCCGATCCGGCGCGCAGGCCGCGCACCCGCTCGTCGGTGGAACCGATGGCAGAGAGGATGATGACCGGGGTGTCGATGCCTTGCACGCGCAGCGTCTCCAGCAGCGTCAGCCCGTCGAGCCCGGGCAGCATCCGGTCCAGCACGATGGCGTTGAGGTCGCCGTCCTGCGCCAGTTCCAGCCCGCGCAAGCCGTCCGCCGCGCGGTGGACGGTGTACCCTTCCTGTTCGAGGCCAGAAACGAGGAAGGCGGCCGTGGCGGGGTCGTCCTCGACGACAAGGATGGTCTTGCTCATGCCGGTCCGGTCTGCGGGTTAGGGGACGCCCTGCGGCGCCCCCCCGTCACGCTCAGAAGTTGACGCGCACGCCCGCCAGATAGCGGCGACCGAACGTCTCGTGTTCGATCGGGCGCGAATAGGCACCCTGGTAGCGAATGCCCGCCTCGTTGGTAAGGTTGTTGGCATCGAGGTAGAGCTGGACGTTCTCGTTGATCGAATAACGCAGCGAGGCATCGAGGCGGGCCACATCGGCCCAGTAGGCATCGCCGATGATATCGCCTGCGCCCAGCGAATCCAGGTAGGCCTTCTGCCACTGGTAGCTGACCCGCGCCGAGAAGCCGTAGCGCTCGTAGTAGCCCGAGACGTTGTAGATCAGCGGCGAGGCGCCGGGCAGGTCGGTGGTGCGACCGTCCGGTGTGGTGGCCTTGGAATCGTTGAGCGTCAGGTTGGCCTGGACGCCGAAGCCCAGCGCCCAGTCGGGCAGCCCGACCGAGCGGGCAAGGCCCTCGAACGGCTGCGAAAAGGCGAACTCGATACCCTTGATGTGGCCGCTGCCGCCGTTCGCCACGGTGGAGTAGCGATAGCCCGAGCGGTCGACGCCCGTGGTGTTCAGCACGTCCGAACCGAACACCGGCAGTTCGACGTCGTAGAGGATGTCCTGAAGGTCCTTGTAGTAACCGCCCACCGAGAAGAACCCGCGCGAGGGCATGTACCATTCGAAGTACAGGTCCACGCCCTTGGCGCGTTCCGGCTTGGCCTTGGGATTGCCGCCCGAGACGGTCTGCTCGACATCGCTGTACGAGAAGTTCGGCCGCATCACGTCGTAATTCGGACGGGCCGCGCCGGTATTGCCGGAAAGGCGCAGCTTCATGTCGCGGTTGATGTCCCAGTTGACATGGATGCTGGGATAGACCGACGTGAAGCTGTTAGAGACGCGGGTCGGCGTCCAGACGTTGCCGATCATCGACAGCGCCGCGCCAGTGTTGCGGATATGCTCGATGCGGGCACCGTAGACCACGTTGCCCCAGTCGAAATAGGTCGTCCCCATCGCGTAGCCGGCAAGCACTTCTTCGGAAACGCGGTAGTTGTTCTGCTCGCTGGTGTTCTTCTGGATCTGCGAGGCACCGGCGGCGACATACTTGTCGAACAGGGCTTCACCCAGATCGCTGGAGAAGTACTTCCAGCCGTAGCCCATCGGCAACCTGCCCTTGTAGGGGGTATCGATGCTGATGTCGGCCTGCGTCGGCCTGGCGATCCCGGCGGCGGCAAGCGTGGCGGCGGTCACTTCCTGCACCACGCGGGTCGAGGTCTTGGTACGCTTGTCGTATTCGCCGCCGAACTGGAAGACGGTATTGGCGCCGAACAGGTCCAGCGTATGCTCGACATCGAGCTTCGCGGTGTAGGCGTTGGTCCGGTTGAGCTGGCGATTGCGCGTCATCGACAGGAAGTTCAGCTCCGTCGGCGAGATATAGGGTCGCGAGGCGCCGGCGCTATAGGTGCCGTTCGAGTTGAGCACCGTGTTGTACAGCTGGACCTTGGACAGGTTCGGGTCGGTGAAATCGTAGACCAGCGTCGGGCGCTTGGTGAAGTCGGTCGGGCTGCTCCACGAGGAGCCGAACGGCGGCTTGCTGCGATCGTCGGCGCGGGTGTAGTTCAGGCGCCACCTTACCTTCCACGAATCCATCTCGTGCTCGCCTGCCAGCGTATTGGTGAAGATGCTCTGGCGCGAGGAATTGGAGTTCAGCGTGCTCTCGATCTCGGCGCCGTAGAGCGTGCCCTGCATCGGCGTGTTGCCGGTACGAATGTCGGCATAGCCGGTGGTCTTGCCGACAGTGCTGCTGCCGGTCTTCTTGGCGTCCTGATCGAGGTCGAAAACCCAGGCGTTGCGCAGTTCGTCATCGCGGAACTGGCTATAGATCGAAGACAGGAAGACCTTGTTGTCACTGTCCGGGCGCCATTCCAGACGGCCGGAGAACGAGGTGTTGCTGCGGGTCAGGCGATAGAGCTTGTTCTGATGCTTGGCGTTCCAGATGCGATCCTGGCCACCCGCTTCCTGATCCTCGGGCGAGATTTCCCACGAGTTCTCGAAGTTGTCCGTCACCATGTCGCGCTCGTAGCGCGAGGCGCCGATCAGCACGCCCAGCGTATCATTGGCAAAGCGGTCCGACAGGAAGCCGCTGAAGTTGTACTGCTTGCCCTGGCCCAGGTCGTTGTAGCCATAGCCTGCATCCAGAGCGCCCTTGAGGCCCGGATAGTCGAACGGACTGCGCGTCACGATGTTGATGTTGCCGGCCACGGTCTCGCCCGGCATGTCGGCGGTCACGGCCTTGCGGATGATCGTCTGGCTGGCGATCGAGGAAGGGATCGTATCGAAGCGGGTCTCGCGACCGGCGGGGCTGATGACGTTGACGCCGTCGAACGCCATCGTCGTCCAGCTCGCCGGGGAGCCGCGCAGGCTGATGTAGCGCTCCTGCCCCTGGTCGCGGCCGACGCTGACGCCCGGCAGGCGGCTGACGGCAGCCGCGATGTTCTGGTCGGGGAAACGACCGGCGCTGTCGGCAGCGATGACATCCACCAGAGAAGTGGACGAACGCTTGATCTGGAGCGCGGCTTCCTCGGATTCCGCGATCGGGCGGCTGCCGCTCACCACGATGTCGCTGGCGTTGTCCGCCGTGCGGGCGCTGAGCGCCACGCGCACGTCGGACGCCCCGGCTTCGACGTCCTGGTGGCCGGTTTCGTAGCCGATGTAGGCGATGCTCAGCTTCTGGGTGCCAGCGGGAACGCGCTGAAGCGTGAAGCGGCCGTCGCTATCGGTGACGCCGACCACGTCCGAACCTTCGACGCGCACTTCGGCGCCGCGCAGAAAGTCTCCCGCCGCGTTCACCACCACGCCCGACACGCGGCCCTCGGCCCGCGCGGCAGTCTCGGACTGCGCCTGCGCGGGCGCGACGGTCAGCGCCAGGCTCGGCACCACCACAGCGGCCATGGCAACGTGAAGATAGAGACGGCTTTTCGAATTGCTCAGGAAGATCGACACGACAAATAACCCCCTTCTTCACAATTCAGTGAATTGCGAATTTTGAAAATATTGAATTTTTGCAAAAGTATTTCCCGCAGTGGCGGGATTAGCGTTGTTTCTGCCTCATGTATTACTTCACAGCCCGCAGGGATGCAGCGCGACATCGTTGTGGTTCGTTGGGAAGGCGCACTAGGCAGGGCGACTTACGCTTCTGTGACATTCGCAAAGATTAGGGAAATTTAAGAATTAGCCTGAGAGGCGCTCCCTCTCGGCGATCCTCGCGAAGATCGGGCCGACCTTTCCTTCATGGGGCAGCGCGGCTGCCTCGGAACCGTCACAAAGCCTGCATACCGGCTGGGGCGCACCTAACAGGGGAACGTCCCGTCATGAATCACACGCCGCCCTTGCGCCCGCTCGGCGCCCTGCTTGTCGTCGCCTCGGCGCTTTCCGTCCCCGCCAGCGCCAGCGCCGCACCCAAAGCTGCCGACCTGACCGTCGAGCGCGTGGTCATCCTGATGCGCCATGGCGTGCGCCCCTCCACCAAGTTCCCGGCGACGCCCGAAGGCACCACGCGCGAGGCGTGGCCCGCCTGGTCGACAGCCGCAGGGGACCTGACCCCGCACGGCGCCGAAGGCATCCGCCGCCTGGCCGCCTACGACCGCGAAGTCTTCGCAACGCAGGGCCTGCTGCCCGCGACCGGCTGCGCTGCGCCGGGAACGATCAGTGCCTGGTCCAGCGGCAGCTCGCGCGCGATCAAGACCGGGCTGGCCTTCATCGAAACGCTGCAACCGGGCTGCAACGTCGCTCTCGATCATCCGGCGAACGAGGATGATGAAGACCAGTTCCACCCCTCCACCTCCGAAGCCGCGATGGACGGGGACCGGGCGCTGGCGGCATCGCAGGCACAGTTCCCGGCGGGCGGGATGCAGGGCGTGATCGCCGCGCGCAAGGCGGACTTCGCCATGCTACAGCGCATTGTCGGCGTGCCGGTGGACACCGCCTCCACGCTGAAGGCGACGCCGGGCGAGAAGCCAGACCTCAAGGGCGGGCTTTCGTTCGCATCGACGGCGGGGCAAACGATCCTGCTCCAATATCTGGAAGGCATGCCGATGGACCAGGTCGGCTGGGGCCGTGCGAGCAAGGCAGACATTCGTGCCATCCTGCGCTTCCACCCGGTCAAGTTCCAGTACGAGACGCGGCCCGCCTACGTCGCGCAGCGCCTTGCGGCGCCGGTCGTCACGCGCATCGCCGATGCCCTGTCCGGCCAGGGTGGCCGTCTGACGCTGCTGTTCGGGCACGACACCAACATCGCCGCGCTGGGCGGCTTCTACGATTTGCACTGGACAATGGCCGACTACCCGCGCGACGATATCGCGCCTGGCGGCGCCATCGGCTTCGAGCTGGTGCGCGATACCGCCGGTCGGCGCTATGTCCGCGTTTTCCAGCAAGCGCAGTCGATGGACCAGTTGCGCAGTCTCGCACCGCTAAGCCAGGCCGCTCCGCCAAGCCGCAGCTATCTTGCCATTCCGGGCTGCGGATCGGGGAGCAGGCCATGCGATCTGGAAACGTTTGAAAAGCTGACGCGCGAACGATTGGCCAACCCTACCGACTAAGGGGGACCGGAAATGTCGCCAACAACGGCACGCTCGTGGTCAATCGCTCGAACGATGTGACTTTCGCGGGCACGTTGAGCGGTGCCGGCATCTTCCGTCAGCCAATCCGCTCCCTCGGCAGAGTCTTTTCCTGGCCAGCCAGGCGGCGACCTCGCTGAAAGCAATACCGGCCGCTCAGGCTCTTGGTCCGCAAACCTGCAAAGGCATGCGGTTAGCTTGCGCCGCCGATCGCCCCCGGAGTTAGCACCAGCGCCAGGATCACCAAGGCGGTGCAGACGTAAGCCCATGCCCCCATTCCGGCCCAGGCAATGCGGCTTGCCGTCTGCTCGTGCTTTCCGGCTTTTTCGAGGCGTTTCGCGTAGATGATCACGCCGGTCACCGACATTCCCGTCAGGATCGTGCCGAACAGAAACCAGATGATCTTCGTGGCCAGCCCACCGAAGGTCCCGAAATGAAGTGGATCGGCCATTTCCGAAATCCGCTGGTGCAGGTCGAGATCCGTGCCGTCCAAAGCGCCAAGCAGCCGGCCGTCGGCCGGATCGATCGCCAGCCCGTTGGCGCGATCGCGGACCAGCCAGGCGCGGTCCTGACCCAGCAGCACCACGCCGCTGTCTTCGGTGAAGCGGATTTCGCGAATGTCGAGTCCCGGCCGATTGGCCCGCGCCACCGCGACAAGCCGGTCGAGCGCTGCCCCGGTCGGCGGCGGCAGGACAGTCTCGACTTTCGGCAGTTTCGGAACTGCGGCATTCCCGCCAAGCGTCTCCACCAGATACCAGAGTCCCGTGAGGGCGATCAGGGCGACGAACCACAGGCTCCACAGTCCGCCAAGCCGGTGGAGGTCGCCGCTCAGCCTGCGCGCATCCCCTCCTCTTGGCAGTCGGAAGAACCCGCGCCACCACTTCTTGTAGGTGACGATGCCCGTCACCAGCGAGGCGAGCAGCAGGAGTGCGAGCGAACTCACCAGCGGGATGCCGATTTTCGTCGGCAGCATCAGATGGCGATGCGCCTGCCGCAGGAAACGATGGACGTTGGCCCAGCCGTGCGCACCCGTCACTTTCCCGCTCCAGGGATCGATATAGACGCGGCGAGGCGCCCCCTTCCCCCCGTAGCGGCCCATGTCCACCCATGCTTCCGCAGTGAACCAGGGGTCGATTGGCGCGTAGAGCGTCGTCAACCGCCCGCGCGGCTCGGCCTTGGCAGCGGCAGCCGCCAGCGTGCCCCAGCTCGCACGCGGCCCATCCTGTGGTGACGCCCGCATTGCGGGCGTCACCAGCCAGTCGATCTCATGCGCAAAGACGGCAAGCGTTCCCGTGGCCAGCACGAAAGTCATGAAAATCGTCAGCTTCAGACCGGCCCAGGCATGGACCCGCCACCAGAGCGACCGCTTTTTTTCGCCGCCGATCTTCTTGTTTCGGGCCTTGATCGCCATCAGAACCGGAAGCGAAGCTCGGCAAGGAACGTGCGCGGTTCGCCCGGGAAGTGCCCGCTTTGCGCGGAAAAGCCCGATGCCGCATAGACCTTGTCGAAGATGTTATCCACCCGCAGCAACAGCTCGGCGAAGCCCAGCCCCTTGGTGATCGAAGCGTCGAAGATAGTGTAGGGCTTCACGGTCTGGCCGGAAAGGCTGATCCGGCGCGAAACGTGCTCGCCTCCAAAGGCAAAAGCCGTACCGATCGCCGGAACCTGGTATCGGGTCCAGAACCCCACTTTGTGCTTGGGCGCATTGGCGAAGCGATTGCCCACGGCATTCGTGATCGCCTGCCCTTCAGCCGTGCCGGTGATCTTGGTGTCGTTGTAGCCGTAGTTCACGAGGAGCACCCAGTCCGGCGTTATGTCCGTCGTCAGGTCGATTTCGAAGCCCTTGCTCGTGACTTCGCCGATAGGCGCCAGCTGGTCGACGCCGTTGACCGGTTCCTGCGCCGGATCGACCTGCAGTATGTTCTTGCGCACGATGCGATAGACTGCGGCGTTCGCCTGGATGCGTCCATCAAGCAGCTGGGTCTTCACGCCGCCCTCGATCTGGTTTCCGGTGACCGGGGCGAAGGGGCCGCCTGCGTCGCTGTTCTGATCGGCGGCAGCCTGCGGCTCGAAACTTTCCGACCAACTGGCGTAAAGCGACACGTCCGCACGCGGCTTGAAGATCGCGCCGCCCCGCCAGGTCAAATCGCCGTCCGAATAGTTGGAGCGCCCGGAAACCCGCCCGCCGGTGCTGGTCGTCACACCGTCGTCGAACTTGTCGTAGCGCACGCCTGCCACCAGCAGCAGCGCGTCGGTCACGCTGATCTGGTCCTGGAGATAGGCACCCTTGCGCCTGGTGCGGGTGTCGGTGGTAGTGAACGGCAGCAGAGCCGCGCGCGCCGCATCCCCGGCCCCGCTACCGTAGACCGGATTGCTGAGGCTGAGCGACCTTACCCCGGTGCGCAGGATACGCGAATGCAGCAGGCTCTTTTCGTCATACCAGTCAGCCCCGGTCTGGAACTTGTGCTCCATACCCAGCACATCCACCCGTGCCGTCATGTTGGCCATGAACGACAGGCCACGGACAGGGCGGATCTGGTCGCGGAACTCGCGGCGCACGAGATCGGGATTGAGGGGATCGAGGCCGCGCGGCTCGTGGTACTGCTGCTTTTCGGTAGCCTTGAAGTAGCGCGCGCCTACGTCGAACGTGACGCGATCGCCGATCGTGGTCGCATAGCGCGCCTGGTACGCCTGCGAGCGCAAGTTGAGGAAATCGGTCTTCTCGTTGGCATTCCAGCGGATGCTGGTCAGGAAATTGCCATCGTCGTCGACCAGGACGCCGCGCAGGCGGTTTGCCTGAAGCTCGCTGTCGTAGATGGTCGCCTGCAACGTCAGCTTGCCGCCTTCGTTGGTCTTGATGGATATTCCGCCATCGCCAATGCGCGACTTGTTCTGCGTGTTGCGGCGATAGGGGTCCATGGCTTCATAGAAGCCGCCCAGCCGGTAGGTGATTACCCCCGCGCGGTCGACGGGACCGGTCGCTTCCGCCGAGAGGCCGATGCGATCGTAAGTGCCGCCGGTGATGACCGCCCGCAGGCCGGTCTTGTCCGAAGGCGTCTTGGAAACGTAGTTGATGATGCCGCCCGGCGATCCGGGGCCGAAGAACAGGCCTGCCGGTCCCTTGAGCACTTCGACCCGCTCGATGTTGAACAGCTGCGGCACCGAAAAGCCGATGAAAGGGTTGCCGCGCTGGCCGTCGTAGAAGGACTGGTCCTGACGGAACCCGCGGAACGTGACGCCGGCATAGCTGAAGAAGCTGACCCCCGAGATGTTGCGGTAGATGTCCGTCGCATCTCGCGCGCCCTGGTCGGCAAAGAGGTCGGCGTTGATTACCTGCACCGCCTGGGGAATGTTCATCGGGTCTTCCGCGACCTTGCCCACGGTAGCCTGCTCGACGCGGTAGAGACGCTGGGCACGGCCGGTGACGATGATCTCGTTCGCGACGCCGGGGTTTTCGGCTGGAACGGCCTCCTGCCCGAACGCCGGCATAGCGAGGACAGACGCCGACACGGCCAACGCCGCCTTGATAAGTCGCAAGATGTATCTTCCCTGTTACTGCAATGCGAATCATTCGCAACATATAGTCAAGGGACATACCGGTAAGGGAAGCCGGCGCAAGTGCTATCGCGATGCAATAACGAAACTTTACAGGCGGCGAGGCCGGTCCTCCTCCGCCTTCAGGCCGCCTGTTCCGCCGGTATCCCCGTGTCATTCCGGACCAAATGACAGCTTTGAAAGGCGGAAGCACGCCGACCTTGGACATGCTCCGCCAACAAAGCAGACAACGACGAGGGTAAACAGACAAACCTTTAGCCGGTTGACCACGCCTGGTAGCGGACAATTCTGTCCCATTGCTTCCTCACCTCGGTTTGCCGAACGCACGGAACTATGGACATACTTAGATTCCATGCAGAAACTCTTGCGCCATTCGGCTGCTTAGGATAGCGCGCCTTGTCTGCCCGTCATTGGTGCAGACAAGATCGCGCCGGTGCTTCGAAAGGGGCTTGAAAGGGAACGCGGTGAGGAGGGTTTTCCTTCGAATCCGAGGCTGTCCCTGCAACTGTAAGCGGTGAGCGCGATGCATATGTGTGGCGGGACGCAGGGTTCCTGCCGCCAGTCACTGGGCCGGACGCTAAATCATGCGAGGCCTGGGAAGGCCATGCATCGCTGCGTTGACCCGTGAGCCAGGAGACCTGCCTGCGTCTGGTCGCTCATGCCGCGGTCCAGGGGATGGCCGAGGCCCGGAAGCATTCCGGCGGAGCGACGAACCAGCGGTGGAGGCCGCATCGGTTCGCGCAGACGGTCGCCCACGGCGTCCGGCTGCTGGCGCGCGTCGACCGCCCTGGTGGCGGCGCAGCATTCCGGCAGCGGCAAGGCCAACCAGTATTTCCTGCGCGGCTTCAACCTCGACCACGGCACCGACTTCACGACCTACATCGACGGCGTGCAGATGAACCTGCGCAGCCACGGGCATGGCCAGGGCTATCTCGATCTCAATGGCCTGATCCCCGAGATCGTCGCGCGCGAAGATTTCCGAAAGGGACCGTACCGCGCCGATGGCGGCGATTTCGCGCTGGCAGGCGCGGCCTACATGACCACCATCGACGAGTTCGACCGCCCGTGGATCTCGCTGGAGGGCGGATCGTACAAATCGGGGAGCCTGGCTGCCGGTGGCACCGTCAAGGATGTGGCAGGTGGCAGCCTCACGCTGGTGGGGCAGGCGAAGCGCTATGACGGCCCCGGGCAGGAGGCCGAACATCTGCGGCATTACTCCGGCTTTGCCAAGTACAGCGCGCCCGCCGGAGAGGGCATCCTCGAAGCCTCGCTCCACGCCTACCACGCCACCTGGCGGCCAACCGAGCAGATCCCCGAGCGGATCATCGGCAGCGCACTGTGCCCCGACGAATTCTGCTCGCCCGATCCTTCGGCGCGCGGCCGGACGACACGCTTCGTCGGCAATATTGCGATACGGCAGCCGAGCTGGAATGCGAATGTCTATGCCCAGTACTACGACTGGAACATGTATTCGAACCCGACCTATGCCGAAGAGGACGCCACCAGCGCGCAGATCGACCAGTTCGACAAGCGCTGGATCATGGGTCTTACCGCGCGCAAGCAGTGGGATGTGGGCTCGACGCTGCAACTGAGCGTCGGCACCGAAAACCGTTACGATCATATCGGCAACGTCGGGGTGAACCGCACTGCGGCCCGTGCCGTCCTGTCCTCGCTGGGCCGATACCACGTCGAGGAACTGTCCGGTGCGCTCTATGGAGAAGCGACCTGGAAGCCGGTGCGCGGCCTCAGGCTGACCGGAGGCCTGCGAGGCGATTACTACCACTATTCCGTCCGCGCGCGCAATGCCGTCGCCGCCGAACTGGGAACCGGCAGCGGGCACGATTCCATCGTGTCGCCCAAGGTATCGGCGGCTTACGAGATCGTCCCGCAGTTCGAAGTCTACGCCAACTGGGGCCGCGGCTTCCACTCCAACGACGTGCGCGGTGCGGTGAACGTGGAATCGCCCGTACCCGTGCTGGTGCGCGGCACCGGCAAGGAACTGGGCGGTCGCCTGCAACTGGGCACCGTCTCGCTGACGGCGACATACTGGTGGCTTGACGTCGGCAGCGAGCTGCGCTTCGTCGGCGATTCCAACGCGGTGGAGCCGACCGGCGCCAGCAAACGTCATGGGTATGAGATAGTCGGATTCTGGCGACCGCTGCCGCGGCTGGCGCTCGATGGCAGCTATGTCGCCAGCCATTCGCGTTACGACAGCGGCGATCGCATTCCCAATGCGGTCGAGAACGCCGCTTCAGCCGGGGCAGCAATCGTGCTGGACCCGTGGGAAGCGAGCGTGCGGATCCGGCACCTCGGCCCCTATCCGCTGATCGACGACAACTCGGTGCGCGAAAAGGGCAGCACGATCGTCAACGCCCGCGCCGCGTGGAAAGGCCGCAAGATCGAAATCTACGGCGAGGTGCTCAACATCCTCAACAGTCACGACAAGGATATCGCCTACTACTACTCGTCCTACATCCCGGCGTTCGACACGAATGGCCCGGTGGAAGGACGCCTCAGCCGCGTGATCGAGCCGCGCACGTTCAAGGTCGGAGCACGCTACACGTTCTGATCCTCATCCACGCCCTGTCTCATCACTCGACGGGACAGGGCGTGGTCATGCTGCGGTGATGGGGCGCTTTCAAACCTTTCATCCAGCCGCGATCGGCGCGGATGAAGCAGACCGGAACGCCGCCTTGCGGGTTTTTTCCGTTTGCGACCTCGCACGTGACGCGGACTCGCGGTTGCGGCGCGTGTCTTGCCTAGACAAAACTCGATATGATCGCCCGCGAATTCAGCAGGGTTCGAGACGGCTTACGGCGTGCGACCGGGACAACCGATGGCCTTACCTGATTGGGTTTCGATCAACCCCGCGATTTCTGCGAACAAGCACCCGTTCGGCCCCTGCCGGTCTCGATAAGGCAATCCGACATACCGGTCCGATTCAAACGGAAGCTCTTCAAAAATCTATCTGTTTCCTATCGGCATTGTCATCCGACCGGCCGAGATCGCTGCCCCGCGCGGCGGCGCCGATACATATACACAGCACTTATACATATCCATCAAAAGAGATCATTTCCGTTATCATTATCGAGGCGGTAGCAATTGGCATGCTCCGGAAAACGGACGTCATAAAAAATCACGGGAGAGAACCTTGAAAGCAGTTTGGCTTGCATCCGCCGGCAGCATCGCGCTTATCGGAATCCATGCTCCTGCCCATGCGCAGTCCGGGACTGTGCCTGGCCAAGATCCAGACTCCGCTACGGCCGATGCAGCTGCATCGCAGACCTCGATCGCGGAGATCGTCGTAACCGCTCAGCGCCGCCCGGAGCGGCTGCAGAATGTGCCGGTAAGCGTCACTGCAATTGGTGCAGACACGCTTAAGGAGCGCGGCCTGAACGAGACGACGCAATTGACGATCGCGACCCCGAGTCTTCAAATCGGGCAGGAGAGCAGCTTTTCAATCCGCGGTATCGGTACGCTGGCCTTCTCGACGACGATCGATTCGAGCGTCGCCATGGCGATCGACGATGTGAACATCGGCAGGCCGCTTGCGGGCGGCAATGCATTCCTGGACGTGGCGCAAGTTGAAGTCCTCAACGGCCCTCAAGGTCTCCTTTTCGGCAAAAACGCATCCGCAGGTCTGATCAATATCACGACGGTGCGCCCACGGATCGGGAACACCGAAACCCTTTTCGATCTGGAAGCAGATTCCCGGCCCGGCGGCAGTCAAGGCGTGATCGCGCGTGCGACTGTAAATCTTCCTGTATCGGCAAATTCAGCCCTGCGTGTTAGCGGGATCTACAACTATCAGGATTCGCTGACTGACCACGTTTCGGGCGACGTTCCTGCGCGATACGAAGACTCTAATCGCCAGTTTGGCATTCGGGGCAAGTACCTCTTCGAGCCGACGGACAGTCTCTCGATCTACCTGATCGGCGAGTACAACGAACAACACGGCCTTTCCGGCTTCGCCGATGGCACCTACCGTTCGCTTGGCCCCAATTCCATCAACACGCCCTTCCTTCCCACTACAAACTACGCACCCGGTCCGAAAAACCTGACGACGGTTTCCAATGCGCCAGGCTTCCGCGACCTCAAGAACGGCGGGGCCCAGGCAAGCATTTCGTATGTGACCAGCGGCGGCGTTGAATTTTCGGATATTGCCGCATGGCGCTTCTACGACTTTGATCAACAGAACGACGGCGACATTACGCTCGGCGATGGTCTGGATCTGAACCGTAGCAGGTCGAAGTACAACCAGTACACCAATGAGTTCCGCGTGGCCCTGCCGGCGGATTCCCGCCTGACGGGGCAAGCTGGACTGTATCTTTTCCATTCGACGTTCGATGGAACAACGGACCGTGCAGGAAGTAACTTCTTCCCGTCCTTCCTCCTTCCCGCGTTCCCATTCTGCGTCGGCGCCACGCCAGCGGCCGGGGGACCACCCAACTGCTCCATCAGCAACGACTATTTCCTGGGCACAGACAAGTTCTACAATCTCAAGACCACCAGCTATGCTGGTTTCGGTCAGTTCACCTATCAGCTGCTTGAAGGCTTCAAGGTCATAGCGGGTGCACGCGTAACGCGCGATGAGATTGAGATCGACCTCACGCAGAACCAGCTGAACTATTTTGTCCCGTTCGGCGCCCGTGGCGTCTTCAACCAGAGCTATGGCAATACCAACCTCAGCTGGCGCGCCGGTGCCCAATACAATCCGACCGAAGCCCTAATGGTTTATGGTACCTTTGCCCGTGGCTACAAAGGTCCTGGCTTCAACGACACACCCGCCACCGCGGACGCGGACCTGACGATCAAGCCCGAAACCTCGGACAGCTTTGAAATCGGCCTCAAATCTACGTGGCTTAACCGCAAGCTTACGTTCAACGTTACAGCGTTCCACAACACGCTTCACAACTATCAAGCGCAGGCCTTCGACACGGATATTAGAACGTTCCTCGTCAAGAATGCTGCGAGCGTGAAAAACAAGGGCGTCGAAGTCAGCGTCGTTGCACGGCCCATCCCTCAGCTTACGATCAACGGCTCCACGACGTTTCTCGATTCGAAATTCGAATCCTTCGCTGGTGCGCAATGTTACCCGGGCCAGCCTGTGCCGAGCTGCCAACTCAACAACACTTTCGATGCGGGTGGACTGAGGACGCCCAGTTCTCCGAAGTTCTCCGCGACCATGTCCGCGACATTCGAACAGCCGGTTTCAGACGGGCTCTCGTTCATCGCCGACGTGAACTACTACCACCGCTCCTCTATCAACTATTTGATCAACGGCGCCCCCGGCGCGACGGTGTCGCCAATCGATATCCTGGGCGGCAGTATCGGTCTCCGCGGAAGCAATTGGACAGTGGCCGTATTCTGCAAGAACTGCACCAACAAGATCTTCCCGAACTACATCGGACTGGAATCGGGCGACGCATCCGCAGGGATCGCGAGCTACGTCCAGACACTGGGTTACAATTCGGTGCGCACGATCGGCGCGCGTCTGAACTTCAATTTCTAATTCTCGAAAAGGCAATACAATCATGACCCTCTATCCAGCCGCCTGCATCGAGTGGATCTTTGCGGACGAGGATCGCGGTTTCGCCGATCGCGTCCGTGCAGCGAAGGACGCAGGTATCGATGCGGTCGAATTCCACCTCTGGAAAGACAAACCGATCGAGGAACTTGCCCAGGCCCTCGCCGAGACTGGCGTCAAACTGACAAGTTTCTGCGTCGACCCCCGCCGCAGCCTCGTGGACCCCGCTGAGCATGACGAATTCCTTGAAGCCGTTCGCGGTTCCATCGAGGCCGGCAAAGCCCTCGGATCGCCGCCCATGATCATTGCATCTGGGTTCAACGTGCCGGACCTGAGCCATGAAGAACAGCATGAAAACGCCATAGTAGCGCTTCGCCGCGGCGCAGAGCTGGCTGAACAAGCTGGCGTGATGCTCCTGCTCGAACCTTTGAACAATCGGGTGGAACTGCCCCTTATCTATCTGTCGAGCACGGCACAGGCGCTCGATCTCATCGAGGCCGTGAACAGCCCCAATCTGCGGCTTCTCTACGATATGTACCATTCAGCGGTAATGGGCGAAGCCGTCCCCGGCGTTCTTGGAGACCGTGCGCACCTCGTCCACCACGTCCAAGTCGCTGACACCAATGGCCGCCATGAGCCGGGAACTGGCGAAGTCGACTGGACCGCAGCGATGGAGGAGCTGCTTGCCTTGGGCTACGAGGGCGGCATCGGCTTCGAATATTTTCCGACGATGCCGTCTGCTGCTTCCGTGGCAGCGGCGCGCGCAAAAATCAGCATTTGATCAGATCCGGTCGGGAGTAAAGACATGAGCAACATCCGGTGGCAATATGCGGAGCATTGGCGGACCTGGTCGCCCAAAGGCCCGGTCAACCAATTCTCCTCCCGGCGTGAAATGGATCATTTCATAAAGCAGCTCTCTGCGGTCGGATTTGAGGGTCTCGGGATGTTTGCCTGGAACCTCATGGCAGTCTCGGCCATGTTCGGCTCTCCGAAAGGATATCGTGAGTTCATCGCTGAACGCGGCCTCTCGCAAATCGTCGACATCTTCTTCGCGATGCCGCAAGCCACCCAAGGTGTTGCGCCACACCGCCGGGAGACCCACGATCTGATCGTACGGATCCTCGAAGGCTTTGTTCGCGCGTCTGCGGGGACCGGTGCTGAAAATCTCGTCGTCATGCCGACCAATGCCCATAACAATATGGAGCCGGTAACCGACGAAAAAATTCAGATCCTCGCCGAACTGTGGAACCGCGTCGGCAAGATGGCCAAGGGATATGGGCTTAAGCTTGGATGCCACCATGAATTCTGGGGTGGCTTGAGAACACGCGAACAGATCGATCGCTTCTACGAACTCACTGATCCCGAATATGTTTACCTGTTCATCGATACCGCGCAGCATGTCATTGCAGGCGTGGACCCTGTCGATCTCTATGTGCGCCATCACGATCGCGTTTCCGGATTTCATTTCAAAGACACCAGGCATGTAGATCTGGTCGGCGATTACCGGTCGCATCCCGATGCGGAACTCGTCGCCTCGACGACGCCGCGGTGGTTTTACGAAATGGGGACGCCGGGCGGATTGGTCGACTTTCCCGCGCTCATGCACGCCCTGAAAGAATACAACTATCAAGGCTGGATCGGGGTGGAGCACGACAAGGCGGATATTGGCGGATCGTACCCTGAAAGCACGGCGCTGGCGATGTGGTACGCCCGCAATGTCCTCTCCAAGATTTACAGTTAGGAAGCACCGATGCCTATTCGTTGGAGTTACGCCCTCAACCAGTGGCGCAACGGGCATGATCGTTTCGTTCTGCGCAGCGATCACGAAACCGCGTTCAAAACCGTCTCGATTTCCGGTTTCGACGCCGTCGAACTCGAAGCCGGCTCAGGCAGGTGGGAACCCTTGGGGCGAGAAGACTGGATCGAACTGCACTACGGGTCTGTCAGGGGCTTGAGAGATGCGATGTCGTCCTGCGCCTTGCAGGGAGCTTCCAGCTATGTGTTCGACCCTGCAAATCCGATCTTCGAGGAAGGCGCATTCGGCCGCTCGGTTCTCAACGCGGACGATCATGTTGCAATCGCCAGAACGGCCGAGCAATATTGCCGCCTGCTTCCCCAGCTCGGCGGAGATACTCTGGTAGTGCGCGCATTGCCGGCCTATGCCGCAACGAAAATGACGGTACTGGAAACTGTTTCTCTTGCTGCCGAATGCTGGAACAAGGTTGGCGCGATTGCGGCAAGTCACGGCGTACGGCTGGCCTTGAATGTCGATTGCCTTTCCGTTCTTCGCACGATCGAAGATGTGGAACTGCTGCTGGAACAGTGCGATGCGGACACTGTCGGACTGTCGATCGACATCGCCGATGCCGTCATTGCCGGGATCGATCCAACCGAACTGTTCAAACGATTTGCCTCGCGCACCTGGCACGTTCAATTCAAGAACACGCGGTTCGTGGACGAATTGGAGGAATACAAATTACCAAACCCCGAAAAGACCATGATCGGCGGCGGCGGCAAGCGCGAAATAGACCGCTGGTATTGGGAACTGGGCGATGAAAAGGGCCTGGTCGATATCCAGCGCTTCTACAGCGCTCTGGTAGAGAACGGTTTCGATGGATGGATCGTGGTGGACAGCGAGCAAAGTCCCGTACCGGCAACCAGCACCATGCTCAACGGGTGGTACGTGAACAATACGCTGCGCACCCATGCAGCAGACCGAGCGGCCTAACACGCTTCAACCGCATTCAACCTGTTAGAATGGTGAAGGCCTAAGCCGTTGCGCATAGGCCTTCACACCTCATAGAAGGGTGTGGAACAACAGCAACTGCATCTTGAAACCGATCAGTTATACGAAGAATGCGACTTTACTCTGGCGATCGGCGGTAAAAATTGCCGAAGCCTTTAGGATGAGGATGGGTTTGAGGTGAGCTTCAGCGATGGATATTCTATAGCCTCGCCGGGAATGCCGGATTGCCGCATTTGGCCGCAGTCAGGATCGGCGTGTTGCCAGGATGGCGGAGTGGATACAATGCAACCCGCCGTCTCCCCGATCGCGCACGGAAAGCCGTCACAAACGACTGCGGCAAGCAGGTCGATCCGCTTGCCAGGAGGTCCATCGTGATGGCAACCCACCCGCACCGCCTGCAACCTACGACTGCCGGCCGTGGAACCAATGCCAAGGGCGTAACGCTGCTTTACGCGCAGGTATTACCGGTCATGGCAATCGTTTCATTGTTCCCGGCCATTCCAAAGTTGATGCATGAGTTTGGTAATTTGCAGCATGCGGCGATCCTCGTCCCGATGATCGTCACGATACCCTCGCTGCTGGTTGCATTGACGGCTCCGTTTGCCGGAGCGATCGCCGACCGGTTCGGTCGCCGCAACAGCTTCAGGGCCGGCATGATTCTGTATGTCCTGGCCGGGCTCGTGCCGGTATTTACCAGCCATATTTTTACGATAATCTTGAGCCGTGTATTTCTGGGCATCGCCGAGGCGTTTGTCGTCACGATCTCAAGTACACTTATCGGGGACTATTTCCGCGAAGAACGACATCGCTGGGTTTCTTGGGTGGGCATCACCACTTCGATCGCTGGTACCTTGATGATTGCAGCCGGAGGTTTTCTTGCTGAAATCAGCTGGCGCGGCCCCTTCTTCATATACACTCTCTCCATTCCCGCGCTCATCCTGACGCTGATCTTCATTGACGAGCCGTTGAAAGAAGAAAAATCGGGTAATTTTACGTCTCGCGCGGCATACCCGTGGAAACAGGCCGGAATTATTGCAGCGGTTACACTTTCAGCTTCACTCATCTACTATGTAGCACCGCTCCACATCGCAGCCGTTTTCCAGCAAGTTGGCGTTACATCGCCAGCGACAGCCGGTCTGCTTCAGGCCTTTACAACCATAGCCTATGTACTGGGCGCGATCTGGTACAGAAAATTGCACGCCTGGAACATCGGAACGCTGCTGGCGCTTGCAGGCCTGCTGATGGGAATCGGTCAGCTCTTGATGGGATGGTCGGTCACGGCTGCGTCCGTCGTTTTCGGCGCACTGTTCCAGCAACTGGGTTCCGGAATGGTCATTCCATCCTTGCTAGCCTGGGGACAGGCATTGCTGCCGCTGGAGCAGCGGGGGCGCGGCATGGGAATTTGGGCCACCGCATTCTTCACCGGCACCTTCCTCTGTCCCCCTCTCGTAACGGCTATTGCAACCCAGAGCGGCGGCGTAATGGGAGCCATGGTCGTGATGGGGATCGTGGCATTCGTTTTCTCCGCCGTCGCGATGGCCGCAGGGCATCCATACAAGTTGCGGTAGGCAATCAGGAAGTAAGTGAAATGACTTCTCACACAGCCGTTTTTGACTATATTATTATTGGCGCCGGTTCTTCGGGATGCGTCCTTGCCGATCGCCTGTCCGCAGATGGAAAAAGCAAAGTCCTTTTGCTCGAGGCCGGTGGATCCAACGAATCCGAACTTGTGAACATGCCTCGCGGGTTCATGAAAATGTGGGGCAATCCGGAATACTTCTGGCAATTCCCCGTAAAGGCGAATCCGCAACGGCCCGCCGATGAGCGCTGGGCTTATGGTCGCGGCCTTGGTGGTTCGAGTTCAACGAACGGGACCTGGTACTTGCGCGGGATGCCGGCCGACTACGATTCCTGGCACGAACTTGGCTTGAACGAGTGGTCGTGGGACGAAGTCGAACGCTGTTACGGCGAGATGGAGAGCTATCGCTATCGGCACGCCGATTCATCGCGCGGCCGCAAAGGTCCTCTGCAGATCACGGAACTGCCATTCCGCTCGCCCGTCATTTCGGCTGCATTGGAAGCGGGTCGGGAATTTGGCCTCCCTGTACTGCCTGACATCAATCAGCCGGCAACGCAGGGCATTGGCTATACCCAAGCAACCGTCGACCGCCGAGGGCGTCGGGCCTCCGCATATCGCGCATTCCTGAAGCCCGCCATGCGGCGCTCGAACCTCACGGTGGTCACCGGTGCCACTGCCGAGCGAATCATTCTGGCGGACGGCAAGGCAACCGGCGTCCGCTACAAGGCGGGTGGCGACATAATCGAGGCAGGAGCAACTCACGACGTAATCGTCTGTGCAGGCGTGCTGCAAAGCCCAAAGCTGCTACAGCTCTCCGGCATCGGCCCAGCACCGGTCCTGTCGGCAGCGAATGTTCCAGTCGAGGTTGATCTTCCCGCTGTCGGACGGAATCTCGTCGACCATATCATGTTCTCCATTTCGTTCCGCATGAAGAACGATCGCGGTTTCAACCATGAATTTCATGGGTGGCGCCTCCTGAAGCATGTTCTGCAATACTATCTGACGCGGACCGGCCTCATGGCTTATACATCGCCCGAGTTGACTGCCCTTGTTTCCATGCGGTCAAAATCGGATTGGCCGGATGTGCAGTTCGGTGTGGGGCCCTTCTCGATGCGTTCAGGCGCCGAGATCAAGGCCGATCCTGGTCGCGGAGCCCTGGAGGACAAGCCGGGCCTCACACTGAACGGCTATTACCTGCGCCCGCAATCGCGCGGGAGCGTGGAAATTCAGACTCCCGACGTCGCCGATCCAATCCTTGTCGATGCCAACTGGTGGGGAGATCCCGCAGACCGTGAAATCCTCATCGAGATGCTCCGGCTGATGCGGCGATTTGCCGCGCAACCCGCACTCAAAAATTTCATCGTCGAGGAAGTCGTGCCTGGCGAACAGGTGCAGACCGACGAGGAGATCGGAGAAGCTTTGACATGGCTTAGCAGTCCGGGTGTCCACGGCACCGGAACTTGCCGCATGGGCACAGACCCCGAGAGCTCGGTCGTAGATTCACGGCTTCGCGTGCACGGGGTACGCGGACTGCGGGTCGTAGACTGCTCCGCGATGCCGACGCCTCCGTCCGGCAATACGAACGGCCCCGCCATGGTGCTGGCATGGCGCGCTGCTGAACTAATCCTTCAAGATCGAGCAAATCGGGCTTAGATATCCCTATCGATTTTCCAGGAAGCATGCAGTGCGATTAAACAATTTCGACCTCAATTTGCTCGTCGCCCTGCATGCCCTTTTGGAAGAACGGAGTGTTACCCGCGCCGCTGAGCGGCTGAACATGACCCAACCAGCAATGAGCGCAGCTCTCCGCCGGCTGCGCGAGTCATTCAATGACGAGCTGCTGGCGGTAAGCGGCAAGCGGATGGTCCCCACCTCGCACGCCCAGAATCTCGCCCCCATGGTCGAGCAAATGATCGTGGGGGCCCAGTCGCTGATTTCCAGCTCCACGCGATTTGATGCCTCGACCTCGCGCCGGGTATTTCGGCTCTATGCCTCTGACTATATCGTGACAATTCTGTTGCAGCCAATGCTAATCGAAATGGCAAAGATAGCGCCGGACGTCCGTATCGAAGTTCTACCCTTCAGATCGGATATGTGGGCCGAGCTCGACAGAGGCACGATCGACTGCATTATCTATCCGGAGCAGTTCCAGCTCCGCGATCATCCTCAGGAATTACTCTTCGAAGAGACGCATGTGCTGTTGGGATGGTCCGAAAACTCGATTTTCGAGGCGGCAATTACCCAGGAAATCTACGATTCCGCGAGCCATGTAGCGGTAAAACTGAACGCATCGGGGTCATTCGCCGAAGAACATATCCGCTCCAAGGGCGACACGCGCCGTATTGAAGTGACGGTATCGTCCTTCACGATGGTTCCGTGGCTGCTCCCCGGCACAAATAGAATTGCGCTGGTGCACAGCCGTCTCGCCAAGCTCTTTACGAAAATGCTTCCGCTGGCAATGGCAAAGCCGCCTTTCGAAGTCCCCATCATGCGTGAAACGATTCAGTTCCACCGAACACGAACGGTCGATGGCGGGTTGATGTGGCTGAAGGATAACTTGATGAAGTATTCGGCAGGTAGTTGAAAAGGACCCACGAACATCGGTCGCGTAGTCCGTAAATTCAGCCATTCATGCCGATCCTACTGCGTTGTTCAACTTCTGCCTTTTCGGGCATCGACAAATTCCCGGACCAACTCTCAAGCACGGGAACAGCGAAGCAAATCGCTTAGGTCGAACCGTCCGAACATGCCTTCCCAAGGCCAGCCGGATCCGGCTGCTCGTGCAACGAACTGCCGTTGCGGATCTCGACCGTCTGCTCGATCGTCCCGAAGGGGTTCCAGCCCGCCGCTGTGCGGCCTTCCATGCGGATGGTATCACCGCAAGCCATGAAGGGCGTTGTGGGCTTGCCGTCGCGGATGATTTCGATGGCGCG
>JAGHZR010000021.1 GCA_017745295.1 Novosphingobium sp. | reverse complement strand
CTCCTTGCGGCCGCCCGCAGGGCATTTAAGGCCCTTCGGGCAAAATCTGGGCGCAACGATGAGGGAGTGCCCCCACGCATACGGTAATGGGGGTGCAGGGGGGCTATGCTCCCCTGCTTATCTCTTGTTCTTAAAAAGAAAACGGGCCGGAAAGCACAACGCTTCCCGGCCCGCTCCCCTATCTGAAAGCGCCGATCAGGCCGCGAGCTTGAACGGCTCGATCTCGCCCGAAAGGTAGAGCTTCTTCGCCTTGGCGCGGCTGAGCTTGCCCGAGCTGGTGCGCGGCAGGCTCTTGGGCGGCACAAGTTCGACCACGCAGTTCATGCCGGTGATCGAGCGGACCTTGTCGCGGATCAGATCGCGCAGTTCGATGCGCTTGACCGGGTCGGAGACGCGGCAGTGGACGAGCACGGCGGGGGCTTCCTCGCCATTGTCGGTTTCCACCGAGAAGGCGGCGATGTCGCCGTGGTTGAAGCCCGGCAGCTGTTCCACGGCCCATTCGATATCCTGGGGCCAGTGGTTCTTGCCGTTGATGATGATCATGTCCTTCGCGCGGCCGACGATGAACAGGTAGCCATCGGCCATGTAGCCCATGTCGCCGGTGTCCAGCCAACCGTCGACGAGGCAGGCCTCGGTCGCTTCGGGATCGCGGAAGTAGGAGTGCATGACGCTGGTGCCGCGGCACCAGACTTTGCCGATCTTGTGGTCGGAGAGGCTTGCGCCGTTTTCGCCGCGGATCACCACTTCCATGTCGCGCACGGGCTTGCCGCAGTTGACGATGGCGCGGTAGCGGGCGGGGCGGCTGAGGTCGCGCGGGGTACCGGAGAGGCGTTCTTCCTCGACCAGTTCGACGCGGATGCCTTCGCCCGGCGGCATGATGGTGACGGCCAGCGTCGCTTCGGCAAGGCCGTAGCTCGGCAGGAAGGCCGTTGCCTTGAAGCCCGCGTCGGCGAAGGCATTGACGAAGCTCTGCATCACGTCCGGGCGGATCATGTCGGCGCCGTTACCGGCGAGGCGCCAGCGCGACAGGTCGAAGCGGTCGGAAACCGGGCTCTGGCTGGAGATGCGGCGAGCGCAGATGTCGTAGCCGAAAGTCGGCGAGTACGAGATCGAGGTGCCCTCGTTGCGCGTGATCATGTCGAGCCAGGCCAGCGGGCGGCGGGCGAAGTCCTCGGTCTTGAGGTAGTCGCCCGAGACCTGGTTGGCGATCAGCGAGAGGAAGCAGCCGACCAGGCCCATGTCATGGTACCAGGGCAGCCACGAGATGCAGCGGTCGCTGTCGATCAGTTCCATGCCGTGGCTGTGCGCGGCGAGGTTCGACATCAGCGAGCGGTGGGTGACGGCGACGCCGTGCGGGAAGCGGGTCGAGCCGCTGGAATACTGCAGGTAGCAGATATCGTCCGGACCGGCCTTGGGCAGGGCGACTTCGGGCGCGTCTTTCGCGGCGAAATCGGCCCAGGTGGCGTGGTCGCAGCCCTGGCGCGTCGCGGCCTGGGCGGTCATTTCGGCGATCTCGTCCGGGCCGACCAGCAGCATCGGGTCCGAGCTGGAAAGCTGGACGGCGAGCTGTTCGATATAGTTGTCCTTGCCGCCGAAGCTGGTGGGCAGGGGCAGCGGCACGGGCCAGGCACCGGCGTAGACAACGCCGCAGAACAGCGCCGCGAAGTCCGGGCCGGTCTCGGCGATCAGGGCCACGCGGTCGTTCGGTTTCACGCCGCGCGCGATCAGCGCATGGGCGACCTTGAGTGAATCCGTGCGCAGCTGGCTGAACGGATAGACCTGCTTCAGCGTGCCGCGCGGATCGTGGAAATTGAAGCCGCGCTGACCCTGCGCCGCATAGTCGAGCGCATCGCAGAAGGTGTCGAAATCGGCAAAGCGGCGGGCAAGCGCGTCGTCGTTAGGCGTGGCGACAAGTGCTTCGATCGCTCGCGGCACCACGTTGATGGTGTCGTTCATTTCGTTCTAACCCGTTGTTGTTATACCGTTTATTCTCACCGGAACCCCGTGCTGTCACCCGGTTTTCTGGTCCGGAGGCAGCAAATCCGCACGACGTGGTTCCGTGCGCTCTCCCCAATCCGAGCCGACTGTGGCACGAATAGGGCAAGATGTCCGTCAAGCGTCGCAATCCGCAACCTCTTTCCGAACCGCGCCTGGAAGAATTGGCGCTGGCCTATGTCGCGCGTTTCGCCACGACGCAAGGGAAGCTGCGCGATTATCTGCAGCGCAAATTGCGCGAACGGGGCTGGGAGGGGGACGAGTCGCCTGATCTGGAGCGGCTGATCGGGCGCTATGTCGAACTCGGCTATGTCGACGACGCGGGCTGGGCGCGGATGAAGGCGGGCAGCCTGCTGCGGCGCGGCTACGGCGCGCGGCGGGTGGGCGAGGCGCTGGGTCATGCCGGGCTGGACGAGGCCCTGCGCGAGGACGTCCGCCCCGACGAGGCTGCCGAGCGCCAGGCGGCGCTAGTGCTGGCGCGGCGGCGGCGGTTCGGGCCATTTTGCGTGCAGGAGGCGGACAGGCCGCTGCGGGAAAAGCATATAGGCGCGATGCTGCGGGCCGGGCACCGGCTCGACGTGGCGCGCGCGATCATCGATGCCGAGACTCCGGAAGATGCCGAGGCCTGGGTGTCCGAGGCGGGAGAAGACTGAAGCGATACGGTTGAACCGAAAGCTGGTCCTCTGCCTGTTGGCGCCCGTGCTGCTCTTGCCCGCTGCCTGTTCGAAAGACGGCGCGGAGGCTGGAGGCACGACGAGGGAAGTGAAATCCCTCCACCCCGAATCGGGATTGGCGGTGGTTCCGCTCACTGTCGCATCGGGCGGAAAGTCGCATGTCTTTCGGGTCGAAGTGGCGGCGAGCGAGGCGGAGCAGGCCAAGGGGCTGATGTTCCGCACCTCGATGGGCGCGGATGAGGGCATGATCTTCCCCGAAAAGACGCCGCGCAAGGCCGCGTTCTGGATGAGGAACACGGTGATCCCGCTGGACCTTCTGTTCATCGGTCCGGATCACCGCGTTCTCAACATCGCCGCCGATGCCGTGCCTTACGACGAGACGCCGTTGCCCTCGGCGGGGCCGGTGGTCGCCGTGTTGGAGCTGAACGCCGGGCGCGCGGCCGAACTCGGCATCTCGCCCGGCGACAGGGTGGACTGGTAGGCTGGCGTCAGCTTCCCGTCTGGGCGAGCTGGTCGATCATCGCCTGCACCGATTGCGTCTGTGGGCCGTAGCGGGTGGCGAAGGCTCCGGTGTAGCCCCACCAGTCCCAGCAGCCCATCGGATTGCCGGAGAGCGTGCTTTTCTCGACTTGTGGATAGAGCACGACGATCCGGTTGGTATCGGCCCAGGCGTTATAGCCGAGCTGCCCGTAGACGGCATCGCCGGTATAGGCCGCCGCCTGTTCGCAGCCGTGGAACACCACATGGATGCGGCAATTGGCTCCTGCCGCGTTGCACGGCTTGGGAACATAGACATAGCCCGTGGCCGCCATGGCGCTCAGCGGCGAGAGGTAGGGCGATTGCGCGAAGGCCTGCGGCGCGCTCGACAGCTTGGTGGCGGGCGGCGTGATGCTGCCACCCAGGACCTTGGTGAGAATCGCGCCGGGCTGGTCGTAGCGGGGCTGGCCGCCGACGGTCCCGTCGGCGCCGCAGTGATTGACGTAGGGCCCGCCGAGATAGGCGCACGTCGACTTGGCGGTCAGCGAGAGAAAGGCGTGTTCCGCCGGGAAGCTCGCGAGATATTGGAGGTTCTCCGCAGGCACTCCGACGCCCTTGTAGAAGTCGCGCAGGGCATCGAGCGCGCCTTGCCCGACCACCGTGTCCGAAGCGCCACGGAACAGATAGACCCGCTGGCCCTTCACATGGGCGAGCGGGTCGATCAGGCCGCTCATCTCGTTGATCTGCGCGGCGAGCCTTGCCCCGGAGCCGGAAGGCGAGCCGGTCATGCAGGTCTTGACCACCGTCAGCCCGAGCAGGCCACAACCGTAAGGCCCGCCCGCGACAATGCCGACGCCGCTGACGGTGGCGGAATGGATCACCGAGAATTGCGCCGCCATGAACCCGCCCGAAGACAGGCCGGAGACCGTCACGTGATTCGCGTCCACGCCGAGCGCGGGCAATTTCGAGAGTGTGCCGGTACTCCTGGCACTGGATGACGGTGCGACGATTGAAAAAGCCAACGGAGCCAGAGCGACAAATGCAAGTCGCGCGAGTGTCTGTTTACGCATGCGGAACCCTCCCCAGGGTCGTTGCCAAACCAAGCGCCTTCGAGCGTCTCTCCCGCATGGCAGCGTGATGCGGGCGGGAGGGCATGTCCAGCATGCAATCGATATGCAGGGACTGGCAGATAGCTCCGAAGCGGAGGAGATGTCCCCCGATAGCGTCCCCGATCGCCGGAACCTTGTCGTTTTCGTTCGGGAACATGCTTGGCATCGGCGGTGAACAGCGCTAACGCGCGGCTCATGGGAATCCTGTCCAAGATCTTCACCTGGTGGGACGGCGCCACCATCGGCACCTCGCTCTGGAGCTCGCGTAACGGCGAGCACGTCGGCACCGACGCGCAGGGCAACAAGTACTATCGCTCGAAGTCCGCCAAAGTGCGCACGACCGAGGGATGGGAACGCCGCTGGGTGATCTATGCCGGCGCCAACGACGCCAGCAATGTCCCCTCCGAATGGCACGGCTGGCTGCACCACTCCTATGACGGCGTGCCCGAGAGCCATCTGGCGCCCGCGCGCATCTGGGAAGTGGACTACACCCCCAATGCCACCGGCACCGCCACGGCCTATCGTCCGCAGGGCGCTCTGGAGCGGGGCGGCAAGCGTGCCGCCGCTACGGGCGACTACGAAGCCTGGTCGCCGGAAGCCTGAGAGCTTCCGTGACGCGATTTTCCGCCTTTGCGCCGATTCTCGTCCTGCTGCCGCTCCTGTCCGGATGCGGCAAGGGCGAACCGGCGCCCGAGGCGCAGGATACCAGCGTTCCTGATGCGATCGCCGGGATGCAGGCGGGCCCTGCCCAGGCCGCCAAGGGCCAGCAGATCGGCACGCCCAACAAGGACCGCGTGGTCACGCTGGGCGTCCTCAACAAGCGCAACAACCTGACACAGGACCTGGTGATGAAGCCGGGCGAGGCGCGCCGCATCGGCAACCTCGTGGTCAAGGTCGCCACTTGCGAAAAGTCGCTCCCCTGGGAGCAGCCGCAGGAAGAGGGCGCTTTCGTTCAGGCCTTCGTCGAGGAGCGCCGCAGCGCCGCCGAGAAGCTGGGCTGGCGCAAGGTCTTCTCGGGCTGGCTGTTCAAGAATTCGCCCGCGCTCAACGCGGTTGAGCACCCGGTCTATGACGTTTGGGTCAAGAGCTGCGCGATGACTTTCCCGGGCGAGGAAGCATCGGCTTCCGGCAATGCGGCGAAAAGCCCGGCGAAGGCCGCCGGCAAGCCGAGCGCTGTGCCTTCCGAAGCCGCTTCCGCCGCTCCAGCTTCGCCAAGCCCGACTCCGGCCGCCGAAGTTCCCGCCACCGACTGAGCCTCGCGCAGCAGCGTGAGGTAGCGCTTCTGCGGCATTTCCACCGCGCCCAGCGAGGCGAGGTGCGGGGTCATGAACTGGCAGTCGAGCAGAGTCGCGCCCGCACGCCTCAGCGCGGCGACCAGATAGGCCAGCGCCACTTTCGACGAATCGGTCCGGCGCGAGAACATGCTCTCGCCGCAGAACACCCGGTCGAAGCCGACGCCGTAGAGGCCGCCCACGAGTTCGCGCCGGTCGCCGCCGAGATCCTGCCAGACTTCGACCGAATGGGCATGGCCCAGCGCGTGCAACTGCTCGTAGCTTGCCTGGATGCGGTGGCTGATCCAGCTTCCGCTTTCGTCGTCACTGTCAGGGCGCACTTGCCGCGGCGCCGCACAGGCTTCCATGACCTCGGAAAAGGCGGCGTTGCAGGTGACGGAGAATCGTCCCCGGCGCAGCGTCCGCGCCAGCGAATGCGAGAGGTGGAAACCGTCCAGCGGGAGAATCGCCCGCAGGCGCGGCTCGATCCAGAAGATTTCGGGATCGTCGCGGCTGTCCGCCATCGGGAAGATTCCGCTGCGATAGGCCAGCATCAGCAGGTCGGGTTCGATCATGGTCGGGGAGCTGGGGGCGTGCATGTTGCTGGCGGCGGTATCCTGAGATGGGCTTGCGGCCGGAAGGAAGTGCCTCGTTCCGACTCCGTGCGGGCCATGGAAACCCATGGGATTCTTCGCGTTATCTGGGGTTTTACGCGGGCAAAATGCAAGCCTGTGAATTATCTTCCGTCACGCCGTCGTAACCCTCTTGTAATCCCCGCCGTCTCCTTCTAGAGGCCTCCTCGCCCGCAGGAGTGTAGCTCAGTTGGTAGAGCATCGGTCTCCAAAACCGAGGGCCCACGGTTCGAGTCCGTGCACTCCTGCCAGCATTTCCTGAAACGCCCGCTGCCGAATTGATCGGAAGCGGGCGTTTCGCGTTTCGTGCTGCAATTGCGATAAACGGAGAAGCGCGATACCGTGCGTCCCTTGTCATTCGCGGCACTGCGATTAGAGAGCCGCGTTTGGCGAATCGGGCATCCGCGTCGACCCCGGTCGGCAGCCCGGACCAAAATCGTTCGGGGGCTTTCTCGAGAAAGATACAGGCGCTGATGCACGGAACCGCGCAACCACAAGCGGAACAGATCGGACTGAACAACGGTGGATGGCGCGGCCTGTGGCAGCGTCTCGCCCAACTGCTGGGGCAGGACAAGGCGCTCGTTCTGGGCGTGGTGCTGTCGGCGGTGGCCGCCTTGCCCGCGCTCGTCGCCTGGGCGCCGCAGATGACGGACTATCCCTCGCATCTGGCCGGCTACAAGGTCGCGCTGGACCATGGGGCCGATCCCTATCTGACGCGCTATTTCGTGTTCAACTGGGAATGGACCGGCAATCTCGGCGTCGAGCTGCTGATGGTGCCGATGGCGCCGATCTTCGGGCTGGAGCAGGCGGGCCGAATCATCGTGGCGATGATTCCCTTCCTCACCGGCCTGTCGATCGTGGCGGCCTGCCGTTCGCTCGGCCGCAAGCTGGGCGTCGGGCCGATTCTCGCCTTCGCGATGATCTGGTCGCCCTCGCTGCTGATGGGCTTCCTCAACTATGCGCTGTCGATCGCGCTGGGGCTGTTCACGTTCGCGCTCTGGGTGAAGCTGGAGGGCAAGCCGTGGCGCTGGGCGGTCATGGTGCCGATCAGCTTCGTGGTCTGGCTCTGCCACGTCTCGGGCTGGGGCGTGATGGGCGTGATGCTGTTCGGCTACGAATGGGCCCGCCGCCGCAGCTGGCTGGACTGGCGCCCGTGCTTCCGGCCCTGGCCGCTGATCTTCCCGCTGCTGCCGATGCTGATCGGCATGGGCGCGAACTCGAAGGTGTCCTACGGGCGCTACGTGCTCGAATACAAGTGGGGCATCCTCTACAAGGCGATGCGCAGCTTCGACTTCTATTTCGACATCATCAGCCTCGATCTGGTGCTGCTGGTGCTCGGCTGGGCCGTGCTGCGCAAGCGGATCGACGGTCGCTTCGGCTGGGCGGCGCTGATCCTGCTGGTGCTGACGCTGATCGTGCCGCGCCAGATCTTCGGCGGCGACTATGCCGACTACCGCCTCAGCACCACCGCGCTGATGGTCGCCTGCCTCGCGATCGACCTGCCGATCCGGCGCTGGATGGTCGTGGCGGCGGCGGCGCTGTTCGTCTCGCGCACGGCGGTGACGACAGTCGTGTGGTACGAGGACGCGCAGACGGCGCGCCAACTCATCGCCGCGCTCGATCAGGTGCCGGAAGGTGCCCGCGTCGCCACCGCAGTGGCGATCCCGCGCATCCAGTGGCGCTTCGGGCCGTTCGAGCACTTCGGCTCCTATGCCGTGGTGCGCCGCAGCGCGATGGAGAATTCCAACTTCGCGCTGCCCGACGTGCACATGCTGTCGATGCGCGATCTGTCGTACCGCTTTGCCGATCCCAGCCAGCGCATCCTCTATTCGCCGCGCCAGCACATCGATCTGCGCAAGTTCGGCCCGGCCCGCCATGCCGAGTATCTCTGGTACATCGGTCGGATAAAGCCGGTGGCGCTGCCGGACGGTGCGCGGATTCTCTATTCCAGCGAGAATTCGTTCCTTGCTCGTCTGGCCGATCCTTCGGCTCCGGGGACGTAAAGCATCTTCGCCAGACCTTGCAAAACGGGCAGGGCGGGGTTAAGTCGGCGGTTCCTTCCGACATGAGGATCGCATCTGCCCCTCCCGGCCTCGGCCGGGGCGGCGATGGCCCCTAGGCGGAAGAGATGCAATTTTTCTGCTCAGGCAGCAGGCAAGAGACGCGAGAACGACAGTCATGGCCAAGACCAGTCCCGGCGAATTCATCCGCCAGGTGCGCACGGAAACCTCCAAGATCTACTGGCCTTCGCGCCAGGAGACGGTGACGACGGCGATCTTCGTCGGGATCATGACGGTTTTTCTCGCGGTGTTCTTCCTGGGTATCGATGCGCTGTTCGGCTGGGTCGTCAGCTCGATCCTGTCGCTGCTGTGATCGCCTGAACTAGCTTAAAGAGAGAATCATGGCCCGCTGGTACATCATCCACGCCTATTCCGGTTTCGAGAACAAGGTGAAGGAATCCATCCTCTCGGAAGCCGAGCGGATGGGACTTTCGCAGCTTGTCGAGGACGTTCAGGTTCCGCACGAGACCATTACCGAGGTCAAGCGCGGCAAGAAGGTCCAGACCGAACGCAAGACCATGCCCGGTTACGTGCTCGCCAAGCTGGCGATGAACGACGACGTCTACCACCTCGTCAAGAACACCCCGAAAGTCACCGGCTTCCTGGGATCGAGCGGCAAGCCGCAGGCGATCAGCGAGAGCGAGGCCGCGCGTTACTTCGGTGCCGCCGAAGCCGCCGCCGCCGCACCGCGCAAGACCGTCAACATCGATTACGAGATCGGCGATTCGGTGAAGGTCCTCGACGGTCCCTTCGCCAGCTTCAACGGCCTCGTCGAGGAACTCGACTTCGACAAGAACAAGGTCAAGGTCGCGGTTTCGATCTTCGGCCGCGCGACGCCGGTCGAGCTCGACTTCGAGCACGTCGAACTCAGCAAGTGATCGAAAGGCCGGGCAATCGCCCGGCCTTTTTCGTTATGGCAGCGGCGTATAGATCGTGAAGCGCACGCGGGCACGCTCGGCGAAGCCCAGCCTCCGGTAAAGCGCCAGCGCCGTTTCGTTGTCCGCATAGCTGTGGAGCAGGGGGCAGCCGCCTTCCGCGAGGATCGCTCCGGCGGCGCGGCGGGAGAGCAGGGCAGCATAGCCCTTGCCGCGACCTTCGGGATGGGTGCAGACACCGCTCACTTCGACATGGCTCGCCGTGCGCACACGCTGGCCTGCCATGGCCAGAAGCCTTCCGTTCTCGCGAATCCCCCAGAACTGCCCGAGATCGCCGGTGCGCTCGGCGAAGGGGCCGGGTTCGGTGAGCAGGGCGAGTTCCAGCATCTCCGGGTAGTCGCTTTCGCCGAGCGCGACGATGCGCGGGTCTGCCGAAGCCCGTTCGATCTCCGAGAGGGCCTCCGCATCGCCGCCAAACACCATCTGCACGCCTTCCGCGCCGCGCAGGATCTGCGTGCCGGGGACGGGAACGTCCTCCGTAACGCCGGTGAGGCCGAGCGCCGCGGTGCCGGTCGTCCGCACCAGCTGCGCAAAGGCGGCGAGGCTCTCCGGCGAAAGGTCGCGCAGGCCTGCGAGCGGGCCGATCGCGGGATCGAAGCGCCGGGCGTGCTTGTTGTCGATGGAGAACATGGCCTGCTCTCCCGAGAGAGCCGACCAGATGAAATTGTCGAGTGGATTGTCCGTCATGTCGCCAGGCATATGGCGGCGGCAACCCGGGACGGAAAGGGCGAAACCGGCTCTTTCCTTTTCGCCGGATATGGTTTAGGGGCGCGCCCTTCGGAGCGGCCTCGTGCCGAGCCGATTCCCTGCGGGAGGATGCCCCGGCGTCCGTAAGACCGCTAAACATGAGCATCTGCCCGGCAGGTGTGAAAGTGTGAAAGGAGTGGCCACATGGCCAAGAAGATCGAAGGTTACATCAAGCTGCAGGTCAAGGCCGGCAGCGCCACGCCGTCCCCGCCGATCGGCCCTGCGCTGGGTCAGCGCGGCGTGAACATCATGGAATTCTGCAAGGCGTTCAATGCCGCCACGCAGGAGCTCGAAAAGGGCATGCCGATCCCGACCATCATTACGGTCTACGCGGATCGCAGCTTCACGTTCGTCACCAAGACTCCCCCGGCGACCTTCCTCATCAAGAAGGCCGTGAACCTGAAGTCGGGCTCGAAGGAGCCGGGCAAGATCAGCGCCGGTACCGTCAAGCGCTCGCAGCTTGCCGAGATCGCCCAGGTCAAGATGGCCGACCTCAATGCCAACGACATTGATGCCGCCACCAAGATCATCGAAGGTTCGGCCCGCGCGATGGGCCTGCAAGTGGTGGAGGGCTGATTCCATGGCCAAGGTGACCAAGAAGCAGAAGTCGCTGACCGCGAAGCTCGGCGACAACATGAAGCTCTACCCCGTCGCTGAAGCGCTGCAGACCCTGCGCGACGTGAAGACCACCAAGTTCGACGAAACCGTCGAAGTCGCGATGAACCTGGGCGTTGACCCGCGTCACGCCGACCAGATGGTTCGCGGCATGGTTTCGCTTCCCGCCGGCACCGGCAAGACCGTTCGCGTCGCCGTGTTCGCCAAGGGCGACAAGGCTGCGGAAGCTCTCGCCGCCGGCGCCGACAAGGTCGGTGCGGAAGACCTCATGGACGACATGCAGGCCGGCAACCTCGATTACGACCGCGTCATTGCCACCCCGGACATGATGGGCGTCGTCGGCCGTCTCGGTAAGCTGCTGGGTCCGAAGGGCCTGATGCCGAACCCGAAGCTCGGCACCGTGACCCCGAACGTCACGCAGGCCGTGAAGGACGCCAAGGGCGGCCAGATCGAGTTCCGCGTCGAAAAGCAGGGCATCATCCACGCCGGTATCGGCAAGATGTCGTTCTCGGACGCCGACCTGCTGACCAACTTCAGCGCCTTCGTCGATGCGATCGTCAAGGCCAAGCCCTCGGGCTCGAAGGGCAAGTACGTTCGCAAGATTTCGCTGTCGTCGTCGATGGGCCCCGGCCTCAAGATCGACACGACCGAGATCGCCGGCGCCTGATAGGCACCTGATCCTTCGGGATCATGCGAAACGGATAGAAGGGCCGGAGGGAAACCTCCGGCCCTTTTTCGTTGCGGCGATCTTCCGGCGGGGCGCTTCGTCTTGCGGCGTGCCGCTCACCGGTGTAATTGGCGCTGAACACCTGTTCAAAACGATAAGCGGGAGAGCGTGCCGCCATGGCCATCCGATTCGAGGACATCAAGGAGCACATCGGCTCGCGCGTCGTCTGGGACGACCGCGCGGATATCTTCTCGCCCGAAGCGGCACGGGCGATCCGTGCCCAGGTGGAGGCGCGCACGGTCGTGGTGTTTCCGGAGCTGCATCTGACCGATGCCGAGCAACTCGCGATCACCGAAGCCATGGGCGAGCGAGTGCGCCTGACTGCGCGCAACAACGTCCAGAACAACGATCAGGATGTCTACCAGGTCACGCTGGACGAGAAGATCAACCCGCAGCCCGAATATGTGCTGGGCACCTTCTTCTGGCACATGGACGGCATTACCGTGGACATGCCGCCGCCTTTCGCGACGCTGCTGTCCTGCCGCATCGCGCCTGCCATCGGCGGCGAGACCGAGTTCGCCAGCACTTATGCCGCTTACGAGGGTCTTCCGGAGGAGGAGAAGCGGGCGCTGGACGGCCTCAAGGCGGTCCATTCGGTGCGTGCGAGCCTGTCACCCATTGCCGACGCCATTCCCGAGAAGCACCGCGAGCGCGTTCTCGGCATCGGCCTCGTCAAGGAGCATCCGCTGGTCTGGACGCACGAGTCCGGCCGCAAGTCGCTGGTGATCGGCACGACGGCGGATCATATCGTCGGCATGGACGTGCCTGCCGGGCGGGCCATGCTCATCCGTTTGCAGGAATGGGCGGCGCAGCCCGCGTTTTCGCTGCGGCACAAATGGACCAAGGGCGACTTTGTGATCTGGGACAATACCGGCGCAATGCACCGGGCCATCCCCTACGACAAGTCGACCGGCCGCATGATGCACCGGACCTCCATCGCCGGGACCGAGGCGGTGGCGGCCTGAGCGAGGCTCAGGGTGCCAGGTTCGCCGCCGTGTAGCATTCCACGAGATAGGCCAGCGGGCGGCCGTCGGGCAGGAGCAGCATCGCCTGATGCGTCGAGATGGTCCCGGCGGGGCAATTCGCCGCCGGGCCGGGGATCACCGCCAGCGGCTTGCGCCGAAAGCGCAGCGGCGCGACGACTTTGCCGAACGGCGTGTCGCTCGATCGCAGCGTCTCGTTCATTTCCGGCGTCAGGCGCTCGGGGACGTACCAGTTCCACGCGACCGACAGCACTTTGGCGCCGCAGCTCAGCCTGACATTGCGCAAGGCTACGGTTTCGCCTTTCGCAAGGGCGAGGCTGGCGCCGATCTCGGCGGCAGGGGCCTGTTCGCCGCCTGTGACCAGCTGCGCGGTCACTCTGGCGGGCTGCGCGAAGCCGCGCGCGGCGCACCATTCCTCCAGCGCCAGCGTGGCGCTGTCATGGCGGCTCAGCACGCTCTCGAAGGCGTCGAGGGTCGGCGCGGCTGCAAGCGGGGCAGGGATCGAGGAGGCCATCAGGACAAGCGCGGCGACGGTTTCAGATGCCACCGGGCACTGCCGGACGGCCCATCGCCTCCAGTCCCTCAATCAGCGCGCGCGTACAGGCGGCGAGATCCTCGGCACTGACCGAGCGGATCACGAAATTGGCGCCGGTGCGGCCCTCGCCCCAGAACGGGTAGGAGCCGATCTGGCAGGTCTCGTGGGCCTTCTCGGTCTGGCGCAGCAGTTCGGCGACTTCGCTTTCGCCGACCCAGCAGCCGATCGTCTCGGACAGCAGCGGCGCACCGCCTTCGAGCTGGCCGGAAAGTGCGTCGAGCATGCCTGCGGTGATGCTGGGGACGCCCGCCATGATGAAGACGTTCTCGTAGCGAATCCCCGGCGCGCCGGTGTAGCGGTTGGGAATGAGGCTGGCGCCTTCGGGCGTGCGGGCCATCCGCAGCCGCGCCTCGGTGAGGCCGCCGCGGGTCTCGTAATAGGTTTCGAGGATGGCGCGCGCTTCCGGGTGGACGATGACCGGCACTGCGAGCGCCTCGGCGATGGCGTCCACGGTGATGTCGTCGTGGGTTGGGCCGATGCCGCCGGTGGTGAAGAGGTAATCGTTGCGGGCGCGAAGGGTGTTCACTGCCTCGACGATGGCCGCCGCGTCGTCGGCGACCACGCGCACTTCCCTGAGGCGGATACCCTGCACCTGAAGCCAGCTCGCCACTTGCGCGATGTTCTTGTCGTGCGTGCGACCGGAGAGGATCTCGTCACCGATGACGACGAGGGCGGCGGTGTAGATTCGCGAGGATTCGGCCATGCCGCATGGCTAGGGCAAAGCCGCGCCGACTGCCAGCCATGGCAGCTTTCGCCTGGAAAACGGGCAAAAAAAGGGCCGATCCGAAGACCAGCCCTATGAAAAGTTTTTGGGAGAGGATGCCTGAAAGGCCCGATCCTTATGACCTTGGACATGTTTTGCTGCAAATGCGAAAAAATGAGGGGGTGTTGCATAACGTGCAACCTTTCGGTTTTACGTCGCTTTTCGGGCTTTTGAGTAGGGCCGGAGGATTGCCGTAAATGCATGTCGTGCGCTTTGTGAGGCACCCCGGTTAGTCATTGCGAGCGTAGCGAAGCAGTCCAGAGGCGGCGTGGCACCACTCTGGATTGCTTCGCTACGCGCGCAATGACGAGGGAGGGAGGAACCCTGTCAGGCCGAACCCGATCACGAGCTGCCGACGCGCAAAAAAAAGGCCGGTCCGGAGACCAGCCTTTGGAAAGTTTTTTGGGAGAGGATGCCTGAAAGGCCTGCTCCATATGCTCCCGACACCGATTCGCTGCAAATGCGAAAAGATTGGGCAATGTTGCAAGACGTGCAACTATCGCTCGATTCGCATTCAGGCCTCGGTGACGGCACCGTAGAGGTCGTGCTCGTCGGCGTCCTCGATAAGAACGTCAACGATATCACCGACTTGGAGATCCTGTCCGGCGCCGCGCAGGAAGACGTTGCCGTCGATCTCGGGGGCATCGGCCTGCGAGCGGCCGGTTGCACCGATGTCGCCATCCTCGTCCGGCTCGCCCACTTCGTCGATGATGACGGGCAGGACGCGGCCGACTTTGGCCTGGAGCTTGGCGGCGCTGATCGCGGCGGTCTTCTCCATGATGCGGGCGTAGCGCTCTTCCTTGACCTCTTCCGGCACCGCGTTCGGCAGGTCGTTGGCGCTGGCGCCTTCGACCGGCTCGAAGCGGAACGCGCCGACGCGGTCGAGCTGGGCCTCGTCGAGCCAGTCGAGCAGGTACTGGAAGTCCGCCTCGGTTTCGCCGGGGAAGCCGACCACGAAGCTGGAGCGGATGGCGATATCCGGGCAGATCTCGCGCCACTTGCGCAGGCGGTCGAGCACCTTGGCCTCGTTGGCCGGGCGCTTCATCGACTTGAGCACCGAAGGCGCCGCGTGCTGGAAGGGAATGTCGAGGTAAGGCGTGATCAGCCCTTCCGCCATGAGCGGGATCACCGCGTCGACGTGCGGATAGGGATAGACGTAGTGCAGGCGCACCCAAGGCTTGCGGCCGTGCGAATCGCTGAGCTGACCCAGTTCGCGGGCGAGATCGGTCATGTGGGTGCGGACTTCGCGGTCCTTCCACATGCGCGTTTCATGGCGCACGTCGACGCCGTAGGCCGAAGTGTCCTGGCTGATGACCAGCAGTTCGCGGGTCCCTGCCTGCACCAGCTTTTCCGCCTCGCGCAGCACCGCGTCGATGCGGCGGCTCGCCAGCTTGCCGCGCAGGCTGGGGATGATGCAGAAAGAGCAAGCGTGGTTGCAGCCTTCCGAGATCTTCAGATAGCCGTAGTGACGCGGGGTCAGTTTCACGCCCGCTTCGTCGTAGGCCTGCGGGATCAGATCGACGTAAGGCGAAATCTCGGGCGGGGCGGCTTCGTGCACGGCCTCTACCACGGCTTCGTACTGGTGCGCGCCGGTGACGGCGAGCACGTCCGGGAAGCGGGCGCGGATCACGTCGGCCTCGTTGCCCATGCAGCCGGTGACGATCACGCGGCCGTTTTCGGCAATGGCCTCACCGATCGCGGAAAGGCTCTCTTCCTTCGCGGAATCGAGGAATCCGCAGGTGTTGACGAGCACGACATCGGCCCCGGCATAGTCGGGACTCATCGTGTAGCCGTCGGCGCGCAGGCGGGTGAGGATGCGTTCGGAGTCGACAAGCGCCTTGGGGCAGCCGAGGCTGACCATGCCGACCTTGGGCGGAGAGGGGATTTCGATAGCCATAGGAATGGCGCGCCCGATACGCGCATTGCGGCCGAGAGTCACGAAAAACGAATCATGTGAAAATGATTCGCACTTATCTGCCTCGCATACCGTTAGCGTGCTTGCACCTTCGGGAAGACCCTGCGCAAGGAAGAAGCTGTTGGAAAAAGGAACATCGTAATGGGTCCGGTGAACTGGTTGGCCGTGGTTCTCGCAGCGGCGCTCGCCGTCGTGCTGGGGGTGATCTGGAACGGGCAGCCGTTTCAGGACGGACGCAGCCTTTCGCCTCGCAAGTCCGAGCGGGCGGGAAACTACGGCCTCGTCTGTTTCGTGTTCCTGATCAGTTCGGTGATGCTCGGCCACAATTTCGCGCGAATCGGCGCCGAGACGCTGGCGGCCAAGCCCTGGCTCTATTTCATGCAGACCGGCGGCGTCGCCATCGCCTTCGTGCTTCCGGCGATCTGGCTGACCCATGTCCGCTACCGCGCCGAGCCGATGCGGCGGGCGATGGACTGCCTGTTCTGGCTGGTCGCCTATCTGGCGATGGGTCTGGTGTTCTGGCTGCTAGGCTGATTCGTCGCCAGCGAGAGGTCGGTCGGTGGAGGCCGTCGGCAGGATCTCGACGACGACGTCTCCGGCCTTGAGCACCCTGGCATCGTCTTCCCAGAAGCCGATGGTGCGTGTCCCGCGGTAAATGCGCAGGCCCTTGCCGCCGCTGACGAGGGTGTCGAGCGGTCCGCCGATCTCTGACGGATCGACGGCGCGCTCGACCAGCTGGACCCGTCCCGCTGCCGAGGCGAGGTCGGAGAAATAGTCGGCGATATGCTGCCCTTCCGCCGATCCGGCGAGCAGCAGGCCGGTGAAGCGGACCGGGTTGATGACGTTGTTGGCCCCGGCCTGGCGGGCGAGCAATTCGTTGTCGTCGGCGCGGATGACGACGGTGATCGGCGCTTTCGGGGCGAGGTGCCGGGCGGTCAGAACGATCAGCACCGAAGTATCGTCGCGGCCCGCCGAGACGAGGATCGACCGTGCCGTGCCGACCCGGACCGCGTTCTGCACTTCGTCGCGGGTGGCGTCGCCCTGGAGGACGTTGCAGCCCATCTTCTCGGCCTGGGCGAGGCGCGCATGTGCGGGGTCCACCACGACGATGCAGGCGGGATCGGTGCCGCGCTCGATCAGTTCCCGCGCCGCTTCCGAGCCGCTGACGCCGAAGCCGAGCACGACGATGTGGTCCTCCAGCCTCTCCTGGATTCGCTTCATGCGCCATGTCTCCCAGCTGCGCTTGATGATGAAATTGTAGGCGGTGCCGACGAAGATGGTGATGACCGCGAGCCGGATCGGCGTGACCAGCACCGCCTCGATCAGGCGCGCGCGGTCGCTGACCGGGGCGATGTCGCCGAAGCCGGTGGTCGTGATCGAGATCATCGTGAAGTAGACGACGTCGAGGAAGCTGACCTGCCCGTCGTGCACGTCGTTGAGGCCCGCACGGTCGCTCCAGTGGACCATGATGACGATGAAGATCAGCAGGAAAGCGCCGCCGAACCGCAGGGCAATGTCGGCCCAGACCGGCACTGCCAGCGTGCGCCGCAGCGGCTTGAAACTGCCGGTTCGGAAGAGGTTGCGGACGGGGCGCCGTTTCGACATGCCCCGCCAGCTTAGGGAGCCTTCGGCAGGTCGTCCAGCGGATCGACCGGCTTGCCGTCCCGTCGCACTTCGAAGTGCAACTCGTTACCCTTGGCGAGGCCGGTGTGGCCGACGAGGCCGACCCGTTCCCCGGCGGCGACTTTCGCGCCGTCCTTCACGGTCACGCGGCTGAGGAAGGCATAGGCGGTGAACCATCCGTCGCCGTGGTCGAGCACCACGAGGTTGCCGAACTGCTCCTTCTCCATCCCGGCGAAGCGCACGGTTCCGGCGGCGGCGGCGCGGACCATGGTGCCTTCCGGTGCCTTGATGTCGATGCCGTCGTGGTTGTTCGTGCCGCTCGCGAAGCCGCGGCGGACGGGGCCGTTCACCGGCCATGCGAAGCGCTTCGACCGGGCCGCCGGGGGAGGGGGCGTGTCGATCGGCGTGGTGGGCGTGGGGGCGGCGCTCGTCGCGGGCGGATCGAGCAGGGTCGGGATCAGCAGGGCCTGTCCCGGTTTGACCGGCGCGCCGGCGTCGAGGCCGTTGGCGAGGGCGATCTGCTCCCACGGCACGGCGTATTTGTAGGAGATCGAGAAGCCGGTATCGCCCGCCTTCACCGTATGGCGGCGGGTGCGGGGGATGTGCAGCTTCTGGCCGAGGCGCACGTTGTAGGGGGCCCGCAAGCCGTTAGCCTCGGCGATCAGCACGCGCGGGACTTTGGCGGCCAGCGCGATGCTGCCGAGGGTCTCGCCGGGCTGGACGACATGGACGCTTTCTTGCTCCGGCGATCCGGCAGCTGCGATGGCGGCCTTGGCGGTTGAGTTCGCGGCGGCGGCGGCCTTTCGCGCCGGGGCGGCGGGATCGGGCTGCTTGACCGGAGCCTTCGCGGGAGCCTTTGCCGGTGCCGCCTTGGCGCGAGGGATTGTCAGCTTCTGGCCGAGCCTGACGACATAGGGCGTCTTTAGCCCGTTGGCCTTGGCCAGCGCCTCAGAGGAGACGCCCGCGCGGTTGGCGATGCCGTTCAGCGTCTCGCCCGCCGCGACGACGTGCACGGCCTCGTCCTTCGGTGTGGCGGCGACAACAGGAGCAAGCGGCAGCGCGAGCGCCGCCAGCAGCAGGGCAGTCTTGCGCATCATGCCTCGAAGCGGCTCGCCATCTCGGCCAGCGAGGCGTCGTGGGTGAGGTCGAGCTGGAGCGGCGTCACCGAGATATAACCCTCGGCGATGGCTTCGAGGTCGGTCCTGTGGCCGGGGGTCTGCTCGATGCCGTGGAGGCCGAACCAGTAGTAGGGGAACCCGCGCGGGTCCATGCCTTCGACCACCGAGCCGCGCGCGTAGTCGTGGAAGCCCTGACGGACGACGCGAATGCCCTTCACATCGGCAGCGGCCACCGGCGGGAAGTTCACATTGACCAGCGTGCGCGGGGCGAAAGGCGCGTCGAGCAGGGGCCTGAGGACCTTTGCGCCCCATTCCTCGGCAGCCGAGAAGCTGACGTTGTTGCCATGGCCTTCGCCTGCATAGACCTGGCTCAGTGCGATCGAGCGGATACCCGCCAGCGCGCCTTCCATCGCGGCGGAGACGGTGCCCGAATAAGTCACGTCGTCGCCGAGGTTGGCGCCGCGATTGACGCCGGAGAGGATCAGGTCGGGCGGTCCGGGCATGGCTTTCTTGATGCCGAGCGTCACCGAATCGGTGGGCGTGCCCGTCACCGAGAAGCGCTTGGGCGCGTGTTCGCGCATCCGCACCGGACGGCCGAGGGTCAGCGAGTGGCCCGCGCCGGACTGTTCCTCGCTCGGCGCGCAGATCCAGATGTCGTCGGAAAGCTGCGCGGCGATCTTTTCGAGGACGTAGAGGCCGGGGGCGTTGATGCCGTCGTCGTTGGTGAGCAGGATGCGCATAATGTCTCTCTAACTTGTCCGGGCATTGGCCCATTCATCCTTCGACAAGCTCAGGATGAGCGGAAGGGAAGGATCAGACTGAGCGGGATTGGAGGAATGCCCTCTCAACTCCGCTCAGGCTGAGCCTGTCGAAGCCCCCTCAGAAGCGGGGCTCCAGCTTCTCGATCCCGCCCATCCACGGCTTCAGCGCTTCCGGAACCAGCACCGAACCGTCTTCCTGCTGGTAGTTCTCCAGCACGGCGACGAGCGTGCGGCCGACCGCGAGGCCCGAGCCGTTGAGGGTGTGCAGGAACTCGGTCTTCTTCGAGCCTTCCGGCTTGAAGCGCGCGTTCATGCGGCGGGCCTGATAATCGCCGCAGTTCGAGATCGAGCTGATCTCGCGGTAGGCGGCCTGACCCGGCAGCCAGACTTCGAGGTCGAAGGTCTTGCGTGCGGTCGCGCCCATGTCGCCCGAGCAGAGCAGGACCTTGCGATAGGGCAGTTCCAGCGCCTGGAGGATCGATTCGGCGGCAGCGACCATCTTCTCGTGCTCGGCTTCCGACTGCTCGGGCGGGCAGACGGTCACGAGTTCGACTTTCTCGAACTGGTGCTGGCGGATGAACCCGCGCGTGTCGCGGCCCGCCGCGCCCGCTTCCGAGCGGAAGCAGGGGGTGAGCGCGGTCATGCGCAGCGGCAGGGCTTCGAGATCGACGATCTCGTCCTGCACGGCATTGGTCAGCGAGACTTCGGCGGTGGGGATCAGCCAGCGGCCGTCGGTGGTCCGGAACAGGTCTTCCGAAAACTTGGGAAGCTGGCCGGTGCCGAACACGGCCTCGTCCTTGACCAACAGCGGCACGATGCATTCCATGTAGCCGTTGGTGGCGGTCTGGGTGTCCAGCATGAACTGCGCGAGGGCGCGGTGCAGGCGCGCCATCTGGCCCTTGAGGAACGTGAAGCGCGCGCCGGAAATCTTCGCGCCGGTCTCGAAATCGAGGCCGAGCGCCGGGCCGAGGTCGGCATGTTCCTTCGGCTCGAAGGCGAAAGTGCCGGGCGTGCCCCACTTGGCGACTTCGACGTTCTCGGTCTCGTCCGCACCGTCGGGCACTTCGGCCACCGGGATATTGGGCAGGCCTGCAAGCTTATCTTGAAGCTGCGCGGAAAGCTCCTTCTCCTCGGCTTCGAGCGCGGGGAGGGTGTCCTTGAGTTGGGCGACTTCGGCCTTGAGCGCTTCGGCGGTGGCGGTGTCGCCCTGGCCCATGGCCTTGCCGATCGCCTTGGAGGCTTCGTTGCGGCGATTCTGCCCTTCCTGCATGCGCGTAGCGACCGAGCGGCGCTGCTCGTCGAGGGCGAGGATGTCGGCGGCCACGGGGGCAACCCCACGGCGGGCGAGGCCGGCGTCGAATCCTTCGGGATTCTCGCGGATAAGGCGGATATCGTGCATGGCGCGCGCTATGCCGTCTCAGGCCGGAAGGCGCAAGATTCGAGGCTACAGTCGGGCCTGCGGGAAACGGCGATCTTGGGGAAAATGTCCGAAGACTTGAACCATCTCGCGGAGGGGAGATGGTGGGCGCGGCAGGGATTGAACCTGCGACCCCACCCGTGTGAAGGGTGTGCTCTACCACTGAGCTACGCGCCCGCCGAGTGGACCGTGTCCGTCGGGGAAGCGCGCCTCTAGATGAGTCGGATCGAATTGACAAGCGCCCATCTGCAATTAAATCGCGAGGGCATGACCGAAGAGACCAAGACCGGCGCCGACGTGCCGCCCGACCACCTCGCCATCAACCCCAGCAGCCCGTTCTTCGACGAGGACAAGCTGAAGCGCGGCGTGGGCATCCGCTTCAAGGGCACCGTGCGCACCAATGTCGAGGAATATTGCATTTCCGAAGGCTGGGTGCGCGTTCAGGCCGGCAAGACGCTGGACCGCAAGGGCAATCCGCTGACCGTCAAGCTCCAGGGGCCGGTCGAGGCCTGGTACGAAGACCTCGGCGAGGACGCGCCCGTCGCGAAGATCTGATGGTCTCGGCGTCATTGGGCCTGTTCTTGGACCAATGACGCGAGATCTGCCTTTAGCCACGTCGTCACCCTGAACTTGTTTCAGGGGCCATCTGTGAACCTCGACCGGAGGTCTGAGCGGCGAAATGGACCCTGAAACAAGTTCAGGGTGACGGGGTTGGCGACTGTTCAGTAAGCTGCGGCGATTGCTCAGTAAGCGCCGGCGATGATGTCGCCGATAGGGTCGCTTCGGCGGCCCTTTTTCTTGGATGCCGTTGCTGTCTTGCCGGGCCTGTCGTTGTAGATGAAGCCCGAGACCGGCCAGTGCGTGGTGCCAAGGTTGTGGATCGGCTGATACCAGACGCGCACTTCGCTCCAGTCGTTGTCGGGGGAGACGTCGAGCACGGTGACGTTCTTCTCGATCCGCCCGCGCTGACCCTCGATCGGCGACCAGTTGGCATGGCTGACCAGGATCGTGCGCGAATCGACCACTTTGCTCACCGTGGCGACATGGCCGAGCTGCGAATTCGCGTAAGGCTCCATCGCCATGACCGCACCGACGCGCGGCGCATGGCCGGTGGCGTAGCGACCCGAGGCCTGCTTCCACCAGGTATGCGCATCGCCGAAGATCTGGATGCCCGAAAGCTGCCGGGCATAGGGCACGCATTCGAGATAGTCGGGGCTTTTCGCGGCGATAGGACGGTCATCGTCCATGCCGGCAAGTGCATCGTCGATGGCGGAGCGGGCGCTGGCAGGCGCGACAGTCGCCCCGGCCAGTCCCAGCATGATTGCGATCCGGTAACCCTTCATGCCCCTCAATTCGGCCCTGTCTGCTTGTGAGAATCCTTCAGGGGGTGGTTAATCGCGAAGTAGGAATTTGTTCCCGCGGCATGGCAGAAATGCGAAAGTTCCCATTTGCGCGGAATTCGTCTAGGGGCCGGAATCCCTTATCGAGTTATAGCATGTTACCCCAGGTCATCATCATCGGCCGACCGAACGTCGGCAAGTCCACGCTGTTCAACCGGCTCGTCGGCAAGAAGCTCGCGCTCGTCGACGATCAGCCGGGGGTCACGCGTGACCGCCGCTTCGGCGACGCCGAGCTGCTCGGCCTGAAATTCCAGATCGTCGATACTGCAGGTTGGGAAGACGACGAGGACCAGACGCTGCCCGGCCGCATGCGCAAGCAGACCGAAGCGGCGCTGGAAACCGCCGATGTGGCGCTCTTCGTGGTCGATGCGCGCGCCGGTCTGACCCCGCTGGACGAGGAAATCGGGCAGTGGCTGCGCGCCTCGACGGTGCCGGTGATCGTGCTGGCCAACAAGGCCGAAGGCCGTGCGGGCGAGGGCGGTGTGCTGGAGGCCTACTCGCTGGGCCTCGGCGATCCGATCACCTTCTCCGCCGAGCACGGCGTCGGCATTGCCGACCTGTTCGAATCGCTGCTGCCGCACCTCGAACCGCTCCAGCCCGAAGAGCCGGAGTTCCCCGAGGAAGAGGACGAGGAAGCGCTGCTGCGCCGTCCGCTCAAGCTGGCGGTCGTCGGTCGTCCGAATGCGGGCAAGTCCACCCTCATCAACCGTATCCTCGGCGAGGACCGTCTGCTCACCGGACCGGAAGCGGGCATTACCCGCGATTCGATCACGGTCGACTGGGAATGGACCGATCCCAAGACGCAGGAAGTCCGCCAGGTCAGCCTGATCGACACCGCGGGCATGCGCAAGCGCGCGAACGTGACCGAGAAGCTGGAGCGCATGGCCGTGGCCGACGCGCGCCATGCGATCGACTTCGCCGAAGTGGTCGTGCTGCTGCTCGATGCCACGCGCAGGCTGGAGCATCAGGACCTCACCATCGCCTCCAAGGTGCTGGAAGAAGGCCGCGCGCTGATCATCGCGATCAACAAGTGGGACGTGGCGGAAGGCCCGTCCGGCCTGTTCAACGGCATTCGCGGCGCGCTCGACGAAGGTCTGGCGCAGGTGCGCGGCGTGCCGCTGCTGGCGGTTTCGGCGCGGACCGGCAAGGGTATCGACGACCTGATCGCCACCGGCTTCTCGATCCGTGAAGCCTGGAGCAAGCGCGTGCCGACCGCTGCGCTCAACCGCTGGTTCGACGATGCGCTCTCGGCCAATCCGCCCCCGGCACCGGGCGGCAAGCGCATCAAGCTGCGCTACATCACCCAGGCCAAGACCCGCCCGCCGGGCTTCGTGCTGTTCGGTACGCGTCTGGACCTGCTGCCGGAAAGCTATCGCCGCTACCTGATCAACGGGATGCGCCGCGAACTGGGCTTCGAGGCCGTGCCGATCCGGCTCAACTTGCGGATGCCGAAGAACCCCTTCGCCAAGTAAGCAAAAGGCCGCCGGAGATGATCTCCGGCGGCCTTTTTCGTGTCAGGACGGATGCGCCGCGGTTTCCGCATCCGATAGCGGCGCTTCGGCGCGTTCCTCGGCCACTTCGATGGCGTCGGGTTCCAGCATGCCGTCGCTGTTCTTGATCTCGCGCATCAGCGTCCAGACGGCGATGAACAGCGCGGCGATCACCGGGCCGACGATGAAACCGTTGAGGCCGAAGATCTGCAGGCCCGCCAAGGTCGCGATCAGCACCACGAAGTCGGGCATGCGGGTGTCGCGGCCGACCAGGATCGGGCGCAGGATGTTGTCGATCATGCCGATCACGAACAGCCCGCAGAAGGCCAGCACCCCGCCCTGCCACATGTGGCCGGTCGCCAGCAGGTAGGCCGCCATCGGCACCCAGACGAGGCCGGTGCCGACCGCGGGCAGTAGCGAGAAGAACCCCATCATCACCCCCCAGAGCAGCGAGCCCTGGATGCCCAGCAGCGAGAAGATCGTGCCGCCGACCAGCCCCTGCGCGACGGCGACGACCACCGTGCCCTTCATCGTCGCCCGCACGACCACCACGAAATTGGCGACGAGCCGGTCGCGCAGATGCGGGCGCAGCGGCATGGCGTCGCGGATCAGCGTGCCGTAGCGGTCGCCGTCGCGCAGCAGGAAGAAGGTGAGGTAGAGCATCACGCCCAGCGCCGCGAGGAAGCTCAGCGCGCCCTGGCCGACCGAGAGCAGCCGCGCGGCGAGGCCCTGGAGACCATTGGCGATGCCCGCGCCGAACTGGCGCCGCAGGTTCTCGAAATCGGCGAGGCCGTAGCGGTCGACCAGACGCTCCAGCGATTCCGGCACGGCGGCGCGAACTTGTTCGAGCATGCGGGGAATGTCGATCTGGCCGCCGCGCACCTGATCGTAGATGTTCGAGACCTCCTGCACGAGGCTGACGCCGAGCAGGATCGTCGGGATGATGAACAGCGCCAGCAGCGCCAGCAGCATGAGGCCCGCCGCAAGACTCTTGCGCCCGCCGAGGGCAGTCGCGAGCTTCGCGGTCAGCGGCTGGAACAGGATCGCGGCGACCACGCCCCAGAGCACCGCGCCGAAATAGGGCAGCAGCAGCCAGGCGAAGGCGGCGGTGACGAGAATGACGAGGACACCGAAACCGTAGTCCTCGATGGTGTAGGGGGGGCGTTCGGGTTGCTCCATGCCTAGCGTCTTAGCATGATTTCGCCTTGGACAAGGCCGCTGGCCGAGGTGACGGGATTTTTCACGAAGTCTGGATTTTTCAGGAAGTCTGGGCGAGACAGGACCATCCGCCTTTCGAGCAGGAGTTTTCCATTTTGCCCAGTAACCTGGCCCCGCGCCCGGCCTCGCGCCCGGCTTTCCGTCTGGCCGTTCTCGCGCTGTCCTGCGCCGTCGTTCCGCTCTCTCCCGCGCTGGCGGCCGATGCGGCGCCTGCAACCAAGGGACCGGAACGCGGCTTCACCCCCGACGACCTGTTCAAGCTGGCCGGCGCCACCGACCCGCAGATCTCGCCGGACGGCAGCCGCATCGCCTATGTCCGCGCCGCCGCCGATGTGATGACCGACAAGGTCGTGCCGTCGATCTGGCTGGTCGATACGGCCAGCGGCGTTCAGCGCCCGCTCGTCACTGGCGCTGGGGCACACGTCTCGCCGCGCTGGTCGCCGGACGGCAAACGACTGGCCTTCGTGTCGAGCGACGGCAGCGGTGCGCCGCAGCTCTATGTGCTCTGGCTGGACGGTGGCGCCAAGGTCAAGGTGACGGGCCTTCCCGACAGTCCGGGCAGCCTCGCGTGGTCGCCCGACGGCACGCGGATCGCCTATACCATGCGGGTGCCGGGCGAGGGCCTCAAGATGGGCTCGCAACCGTCCAATCGCCCCGAGGGCGCGCAGTGGGCCGAGCCGCTCCAGGTGATCGACCGCGTGACCTACCGCTTCGACGGCGGCGGCTATGCGCAGCCGGGCTACGACCACATCTTCGTGGTCTCGGCCGACGGCGGCGCGCCGCGTCAGCTGACCTTCGGCGACTTCGACGATGGCGGCCCGCTCTCGTGGACCCCGGACGGCAAGCGCTTGGTCTTCAACGCCAATCGTCACGACAACTGGCAGCACGACATCAACAATTCCGAAGTCTATGCGCTCGATCTCGCCAGCGGTGCGGTGACGGCGCTGACCTCTCGCAATGGCCCGGATTCCGGCGCGAAAGTCTCGCCGGACGGCAAGCACATCGCCTATCTCGGCTATGACGACGTGAACCGTTCCTACGAGAATTCCGACCTCTACGTGATGAACAGCGACGGTTCGGGTTCGCGGCTGCTCACCAAGGGCTTCGACCATTCGATCGACGCGCTCGACTGGGCGGGCAATGCGGCGATCATGGTGCAATACGACGACCATGCGAAGACTTACGTGGCCCGCGTCGGCCTCGACGGTTCGCGCAAGAACATGGTCGAAGGTCTCAGCCCCGGCGACCACTTCGATCGGCCCTACACCGGCGGCGCTTTCAGCGTCTCGAAGAACGGGCGGGTGGCCTATACTTCGGGCACCACCCAGCGTCCCGCCGACCTTTGGGTGAGTAATGGTGGGGCTGGCCGCAAGCTGACCGACCTCAATGGCACATGGCTCGACGCCAAGGCTCTGGCGCCAGTGCGCAAGCTGGCAGTGACGGCACCGGACGGCCGTTCGATCGATGCCTGGCTGGTGACGCCGCCGGGCCTTGCGCCGGGCCAGAAGGCGCCGCTGATCCTCGAAATCCACGGCGGGCCGAACACTGCCTATGCGCCGGGCTTCGCCACCGACTACCAGCTCTACGCGGCGCATGGTTATGCGGTGCTCTATACGAACCCGCGCGGCAGCACGTCTTACGGCGAGGAATTCGCCAACCTCATCGACCGCGCCTATCCCGGCACCGACTATGACGACCTGATGGCCTCGGTCGATGCCGCGATTGCCGACGGGGTGGCCGACCCGAACAACCTCTTCGTCACCGGCGGTTCGGGCGGCGGCGTGCTGACGGCGTGGATCGTCGGCAAGAACGACCGCTTCAAGGCGGCAGTCACGCAGAAGCCGGTGATCAACTGGATCAGCGAGGCGCTGACGATGGACGCCACGCCGTTCACCTCGCGCTACTGGTTCGACAAGAAGCCCTGGGAAGACCCCATGGAATACTGGCGCCGCTCGCCGCTGAGCCTCGTCGGCAACGTCAAGACGCCGACGATGGTGGTGGTAGGATCGGACGACTTCCGCACCCCGGTCAGCGAGGCCGAGCAGTATTATGCGGCGCTTCAGATTCGCGGCGTGCCGACGGCGCTGGTCAAAGTGCCGGGGGCCAGCCACGGCGGCATTGCCGCGCGGCCCTCGCAGTCGGCGGCAAAGGCTTCGGCGATCCTGGCCTGGTTCGACAAGTACCGGACCGACAAGGTGGCTCCGGCAGCGGACGCTAAGTAAGCGAAAGTTCGGCGGCGAGCAGGGCGACCAGCTCCGCCGCCGGCATCGCGCGGGACAGCGGCGCGCCCTGTCCCGCCCATTGCGCGCCATGGAGCGCCTCGCCCCGCGCCTTGGCGGCGGCATTGAGCGCCTTTCCGGCGTGGTAGGTGCGCGGATAGGCGGGGACGGGCGGCAGGTCCGGCCGTTCCCCGAGCTGCGTGAAACGATTGGCCAGACAGCGCGCCGGGCGTCCGGAAATGGCGCGGGTCATTACCGTGTGCTGCGCCGCGTCGGAGGCTAGCAGGGCGCGATAACCGGCGTCGGCATGGGTTTCGGGACAGGCGACGAAGGCGGTGCCGAGCTGCGCCGCGACCGCACCGAGATCGAGCGCCGCGCGGATACCGGCGCCGTCCATGATGCCGCCTGCTGCAATCACGGGCAGCTTGCCCCAGCGGGTCAGCAGGCGGGTGAGCGCGAAAGTGCCGAGCCGGTCGTCCCGGGCATCGGGATCGAACATGCCGCGATGGCCGCCTGCTTCCCAGCCCTGCGCGACGACGACGTCGATGCCCGCCGCCAGCGAAAGCTCCGCTTCGGCGAGACTGGTGACGCTGCCGAGGAGCAGGCAACCCGCTTGCTTGAGTGCTGCGATTGTTTCCGCGCCCGGCAGGCCGAAGTGAAAGCTGGCGACGGCGGGTTTCGCTTCGAGCACCACATCGAGCATGGCCGTGTTATCGGCGAAGCTCTGATAGATCGTCTCCAGCGCGGCGGGGGGCTGGGCGTCATACTCGGCGAAGACCGGGGCGAGCGCTTTCAGCCATGCCGCTTCGCTCTCGGGATCGAGGCGCGGCGCTGCGTGCACGAAGAGGTTGAGATTGAAGGGCCGGGCAGTGAGGCTGCGCAGTTCGGCGATCTGACGCCGGGCTTCGCCGGGACCGATGGCGCCGAGCGCGAGCGAGCCGAGCGCTCCGGCATTGCAGACTTCGGCGGCGAGGGCGGGCGTCGAGGTGCCCGCCATCGGCGCCTGTATCAGGGGTATCGAAAGGCCGAGGCGCGCGAGAAAGTCCATGCCAGAGGATGCCTTTCTGCGCGCCGTCCGGACTTACTCTCCCTCGCCCGCCGGCTTGCTCTGGAGCTGGCAGTAGTTCTGGATGCCCATGCGGGCGATCATGTCGAATTGCTTTTCGAGGAAGTCGACGTGCTCTTCCTCGCTTTCGAGGATGCGGGCGAAGATTTCGCGGCTGACGAAGTCACGCACGGTCTCGCAGTGGGCGATGGCGTCCTTGAGCAGCGGAATCGCGTCGTGTTCGAGCGCGAGGTCGGCCTTCAGGATTTCCTCGACGCTTTCGCCGATGCGCAGCTTGCCGAGGGCCTGGAAGTTGGGGAGGCCGTCGAGGTAGAGAATGCGGTCGGCCAGCACGTCGGCGTGCTTCATTTCGTCGATCGATTCGTGGCGCTCGTATTCGGCGAGCTTCTTGATGCCCCAGTTGTCCAGCATGCGGTAGTGCAGCCAGTACTGGTTGATCGCGGTCAGCTCGTTGAAGAGCGCCTTGTTGAGAAAATCGATGACCTGCTGGTCGCCCTTCATGGGAATACTCCTGAATCTGTTCGGGCGGGTTTATGGCCCTTCCGGAGCTTCAAGGCAAGCGGGCGCGCGAAAACACCCGGCCGAAGCCAGGTGTAACCCGCCTTGTCGCAGGGTCAGGCTGCTGCGCTCAGCGGCGCGTTGGCGCTTGCCGATTCCTCGGCGATAATATCTTCGGCATCGTCCAGGCACTGTCCGCACTGCGGTGCATGTCCGAGAGCGCCGTAGAGCGCTGTCGCATCGCCGCGGCAGCAGCGGGCGACGGTGCGCAGGTCGGTCTCACGAATGGCATTGCAGATACAAACGTACATGGTGCGATCCTCTTGAGGACCATCATATGCAAATGCAAATGGATCGCAATAGCGGAGTTGATTTTTCTCTCAAACCACTGCCGAACGGCGGTTTTTCAGGCGTTTTTGCAAGGTGAGGCAGCGCCAAAGCAGCTCCAGCGGGCCTCGCCGATAGCGACTCAGCCAGGCCGCACTCCAGGTCAGCATCATGATCCAGCCGAGCAGGACGAAGGCCCATTGCCCCGCCGGACCCACCTTGCCGAACAGGTTCAGGCCCCACCCGTAGAACAGGCCGCACATGAGCAGGCTGGTGCCGATATAGTTGGTGAAGGCCACCCGCCCCGTCGCAAGAATTCGCAGGCCGAGCCGGGTCCCGATCAGGCGCGGCGTCGCCCATACGAGCACGGAGGCATAGCCCAATGCCATGAGCAGATGCGCGGGCCAGAGCGCTTCGCCGAGCAGCATGGCCATGGCGATGGGCGGGAAATGGCGCGGCCAGGCCCAGGCGAGCACCAGCACGGTGAAGCAAAGCCCGATGGCGGTCGCGCCGATTCGCAGGCGCTTCATTCCGTGCGCGGGCCAGTCTCCGGCGAAGAATCCGCTCCTCAGCAGCACGACGCCCAGCAGCATCAGCGGCAGGATTTCGCTCCAGGCATGGGCGGTCATGGTGAGGAGCCAGAACGGATCGCCGCGCAGCTTGGAGAGTGCGATATCAAGGAAACCCGCGTGATAGAGCCGCATCTGCCCCGCCGTATTGGCGTGGTAGAGGTCGAGCCGGGCCAGCACTTCCCCATGCTGCGCCGCGCTCGCGGTGCCGAGGCGGACCGCCTCTTCGGCGCTGGCGAGGGGCAGCATCGACCACAAGTCCACGACCGTCGCGGTGACGATGATCCCGGCAGCCACGCCCAGCAGCACCGCACAGGGCAGGCGCCGCAGGAACAGCACGGCAATCCCGCAGCAGGCATAGACGAACAGGATGTCGCCCCACCACAGCAGCAGGTAGTGGAGCGTGCCGAACACCATAAGCCAGCAGAGACGGCGGAATTGCACCAGATCTCCATCCTGCCCGGCGGCGTCCATGCGCGTGCACTGGAGCGCTATGCCCGCGCCGAACAGCATGGCGAAAAGCGCCCGCATCTTGCCTTCGAAGAACAGGAATCCGAAAGCCCAGGCGGCCTCGTCGGGCAGAGTGGCAGGGGTGGGAAAGTCCGGCGTCAGTGCGCTCAGGCTGGGGCCGGCGAACCCGGATATGTTGATGGCAAGGATCCCCAGCACGGCCACGCCGCGGATCAGATCGAGCGTCGCCAGTCGTCCTCCCGAATCGGGTGGCCGCCATGACATCGACGCACGTGGTGCTGTCCGGGCGTTTTCGCCCGTGATCGCTTCCAGCATTCCCGGTCTCCCTGCGCGGGAGAGTAGGCGATCAGGCGTGCCTCGTCCACGACGACCGGCACACGCCTTTGAAAACTACGACGTGACGATGCATTCGTGGCCCAAGGCCTTGAGCGCGCCGCAGGCCTTGTCCGCCTGCGCCTTGCTGGCGAATCCGGCGGCATAGAGCTTGGTGAGCTTTCCGGCGGGGACGAGCTGGCGCTTGGCGCCGGTCATTTCCGGGCGTTTCGCCAGCGAGGTCCAGAGCCTTTCGGCATTGCCGGGGACACCGAACGCGCCGAGCTGGAGCCTCCACGCACCGCCGCTCGCCGCTATGGGAGCAAGGCGGGGTGGGGCTTTGGGTGCCGGTTTCGGCGCGGGTTGGGTGACGGCGACTTTCGGCGGAGCTTTTGCCCGGGGCGCCGGGCGGGACATCACGGGCAGGGTGTAATCTGCGCCTGCTCGGGCCGGGCTTTCGGGGGCGGCGGCGACTCGCGGTGCCGCCACGGCGCGGGGAACGCTGCCGAGTTCCGCCTCGGTCGCCTCGCTCACGCGAGTCGCGTCGGCCTGCGCGGTGAGCTGGGCCGCGAGGGCGACGCTCTTCTGTCGGTCTGTCAGCGGAATATGCTCGTCCATCTGCGCGAGCGCGCCGGTGGCCTGCAGCAGACCCGCGCGCTGGGCCATGCTGACGAGGGCATAGGCGCGCACCCAGTCCTTCTCCACCACATCGCCGTTGAAATGCGCCAGCCCGAGAATGTACTCGGCCCGCGCATCGCCGCGCGCGGCGGAACTGCGGATATAGGGCATGGCCTGCGCTCGCTCGCCGCGCTGGAACAGGATCAGGCCGTAGGTGTCCGAAGCCTGGACATGGCCCTGCGCGGCGGCCTTGCCGTAAAGCGCCTCCGCCTTGCCGAGATCGACCGGCACCCCGCGTCCCAGCTTGTAGGCCTGGGCGAGGTTGAACTGGGCATCGGCATCGCCCTTGTCGGCCAGCGGCCTCCACTGCTGCACGGCGGCGGCGTAATTGCCTGCGGTCCAGGCATCGACCCCGGCTTTCACGTCTGCGAACGCGGGCGCGGCGGCAAGGCTGACGGCGAAGGCGAGGGGCGCGAGACCCAGCGAAAGGGAGCGTCGATTTTTCCGCACGTCGGCCGGCCTCTAATTCCTGGTTCGGGTCCGGCCATGGAAGCGAAAGTTCCTGCCGGATTGCTCTGGTACACCGCAGAATGGCCGGGGAAGAGCGAAAATCACGTTAATTCCGACGCCATAAAGAGTGGCCGATCCTGCTGGAAACGGCGGGTAAACGACATTGGGGGATTAACCCTAAATTAGGAACGATCTGCGATCCAGCTTCTTGTGAGGCGCCGATTTTTCTGCGGCGCTCAGGGGGTAACGGCTTTGCGCGTACTGGCATTGGCATCGCAGAAAGGTGGTTCGGGCAAGACCACGCTCTCCGGTCACCTCGCCGTGCAGGCGCAGCGCGCCGGTGCCGGGCCGGTCGTGCTGATCGACATCGATCCGCAAGGCTCGCTGGCCGATTGGTGGAACGAGCGCGAGGCCGAATATCCCGCCTTCGCGCAGACCACTGTGGCCCGTCTCGCCAACGATTTGCAGGCGCTGCGCCAGCAGGGCTTCAAGCTGGCCGTCATCGACACCCCGCCCGCCATCACCATGGCGATCCAGAGCGTGATCTCGGTCGCCGAACTGATCGTCGTGCCGACCCGTCCCAGCCCGCATGACCTGCGCGCCGTCGGCGCCACCGTCGACCTCTGCGAGCGCGCGGGCAAGCCGCTGATCTTCGTGGTCAACGCCGCGACGCCCAAGGCCCGCATCACCGCCGAAGCCGCCGTCGCGCTCTCGCAGCACGGCACTGTCGCGCCGGTCACGCTGCACCAGCGCACCGACTTCGCCGCCTCGATGATCGATGGCCGCACCGTCATGGAAGTGGACCCGAACGGCCGTTCCGCGCAGGAAGTGACCGCGCTGTGGAACTACGTTTCCGACCGGCTCGAACGCAATTTCCGCCGCACCGTGTTCTCGGCGCCGGGTCTCACCGGCCAGCCCGTCATGCCCGGCGCACCGCGCCCGGTCGGCGGCTTCGGACGCCGGATTACCGGAGGCGTCGCCGGAGCATGAGCGTGAAGGCCAATCTTCGTCTGCGCCATGCAGGCCTCGCGATCTGCACCGCCATGGGCGCCGTGCTGCTGGTGAGCTGCGCTGGACAGGCACCCTTCGCCCGCGCCGGTTCGTCGGCGGCACCCGGCGAGCCTGCCGATAAGGACCTCGCCCGCGCCGAACAGCGCGTCGCCCGCTCGCCGCGCGATGCCTCGGCCCGTGCCGCGCTGGCCCAGAGCTATCTCGCCGCCGGGCGCTTCGATTCGGCGGCAACGACGTTCGAGGATGCCATTGCGCTGGGCGATCAAAGCCCGCGCACCGGCCTCGGCACTGCGCTTGCCTATATCGGTGCCGGTCGCGGAGCGGAGGCCATGGCCGTGCTCCAGCGCTTCCGCAACGGCATCTCCGCCAGCGACTACGGCCTCGCCGTAGCCCTTGCCGGACAGCCCGCCGTGGGCGTGGACGTGCTGACCGACGTGGTGCGCGGCGGCGAGAATACGCCCAAGGCGCGCCAGAACCTTGCCTATGCCTATGCCCTCGACGGACGCTGGCGCGAGGCGCGGCTGATCGCCTCGCAGGACGTTCCCGCCGACCAGCTCGACGCGCGCCTCGGCGAGTGGGCGAAAGCAGCCCGCCCCGACCAGTCGCGCGCCCGAATCGCCGGACTGATCGGCGCGCCGCTGCGCTCCGATCCCGGACAGCCGGTGATGCTGGCGCTGAACGCTCCTGCCGCCGCGCCGCAGTTCGCCAAGGCCGAAATTCCTGCGGCCACGCCTGCGCCTGAGGCCGAATTGCCACCTGTGCAGAGTGGCGAAAGCTTCTGGGGCGCCTATCAGCAGCAGGACGAAGCACCCGCGCCGCCGCCTCCCGCCCCTGCGCGCATGGCGGCCGCGCGTCCGTTGCCGAAGCCCATTGCGCCGAAGATTGCCGTTGCCGCGCGCGCTCTGCCGGTGCCTGCCAAGGCTGTGGTTTCGGGCACGCACCTCGTCCAGCTCGGCTCGTTCCGGACCATGGACGGTGCGAAAAAGGCCTGGGGTATTTTCCAGTCGCGCAATCCTGCGCTAAAAGGGCATGATCTACGCATCACCGAGGCGAAAGTGAACGGCCTGACCTACTACCGCGTCGCGGCGGGCGGGTTCGACCAGCGCACGGCGCAGTCGGTTTGCTCCAGCGTGAGGGCAGGGGGCAATGCCTGCCTTGCCTACGCGCAGCAGCGGCCTCTGCCCGGCAGTGTCCGGATGAGCCAGACCCGCCGCGCCGAGCTTTGAAGTTTCCGCGAGGTCGTTGCCTCGCATCTGAGTTCCATGTGAACTAAACGGCTCCTGTCTTCGGACAGGGGCCGTCTTTTTTGGTTTCAGGGAAGTTAAAAAAGTGAAAGTCCTGGGGGATGATCCCCCAGACCCTCGGAATTGGCGACGTTGTGCGCGACCTATCCGTCGTGCGCTCCCCGCGGCGCAGCCATTATGTCTCCCGACGCAGCCATGAGCGCGCAACGGAGTTGGTCCGCGTGACCTAGACATTATTGGGGGTGCAGGGGGGCTATGCTCCCCTGCTTTATCCCTTCGCTTACTTAGCTTTGACCGCCACGCCGCCCTTGAACAGCGCCAGCACGCGGCCCTGCACGGGCTGCTTGTCGAACGGCGTATTCCCGGCCGCAGCCGCCATCTTGTCCGAATCGACGATCCACGGGCGATCGGCATCGATCACCGCGATATCCGCCTCGGCCCCGACTTCGAGCTTGCCGGCATTGACGCCGAGCAGCTTCGCTGGGTTCGTGGCGAGCAGTTCGAAGGCGCGCGAGAGCGAGATCACGTCGTCGCGCACGAGGTTCATCGTCAGCGGCAGCAGCGTTTCCGCGCCTGCCATGCCCGGTGCGGAGTCCGCGAAGGGTAGGCGTTTGTCCTCCGGGCCGCGCGGGTCGTGGCCGGAGGCGATGACGTCGATCGTGCCGTCACCCACGGCGGCGATCACGGCCTTGCGGTCGTCTTCGGAGCGCAGCGGCGGGGAGAGGTGGGCGAAAGTGCGGAATCCGGCGAGGGCGAGGTCCGAGAGCATGAAGTAGGCGGGCGTGACGCCTGCCGTGACTTTCAGTCCGCGATCCTTGGCGCGGCGTACGAGGTCCAGGCCCTTGGCGGTCGTGACCTTGCGGAAGTGGATGGCTGCGCCTGCCAGTTCGGCGAGGGCGATATCGCGCGCGATGGCGAGGGCTTCGGCTTCGGCAGGCGCGGAGGGCAGGCCGAGGCGGGTGGCCATCTCGCCCGAGGTGGCAACGGCCTTGCCCGTGATCCCGGCGTCCTCGGGGTGGGTGAGCACGACCATGCCGAGCATGCCGGTGTACTGGAGCAGGCGCAGCATCGTGCCCGAATCGCCGATCCACTGGCGTCCGGTGGTGACGGCCTTCGCCCCCGCGTCGCGCATCAGGGCGATTTCGGCGAGGGCCTTGCCTTCGAGGTTCTGGGTGGCGGCGGCGAGCGGGTGGACCCAGAGGTCCGGCTTGCCCGACTGGGCCGCGAAACGGACGCGCGCGGGCACGTCGAGCGGCGGGTTCTGGTCGGGCATCAGCGCGGCGCGGGTAATGCCGCCGAAGTGGAGGGCGGGTTTGTCGATGGCGAAGACGCCGATATCGACGAGACCGGGGGCGATCAGTTTGCCGCGCGCGTCGTGGATCTCGTCGCCGGGCAGGGGCGCGACGTCCGCGCCGAGGGCGGTGATGAAGCCGCCTTCGCTGCGCAGCGCGCCGGGGACGATGGTGCCGTCGGGGAGGACCAGCTTGCCGCCGGTCAGGGTGAGGGGAGCGTTGTTGCTCATGCCCAACCCTCCACACCGCGCGCTCTTCGGGTCAGCACTTCGAGGCAGGCCATGCGCATGGCGACGCCCATTTCGACCTGCGTGGTGATCTGCGAGCGACCGACGAGGTCGGCGACATTGCTGTCGATCTCGATGCCGCGGTTCATCGGGCCGGGGTGCATGACGAGGGCATTGCTTTCCGCCTTGGCGAGGCGCTCCAGCGAGAGGCCGTAGAGGTGGCGATATTCGCGCGGGGAGGGGATGAACTGGCCTTCCATGCGTTCGAGCTGGAGGCGCAGCATCATCACCACGTCGGCGCCCTTCAGCGCCGCGTCGAAGTCGTGGAAGACCTGCACGTTCATCCGCTCGATATCGGCGGGCAGCAGCGCGGGCGGCGCGCAGACGCGCACTTCGGCGCCCAGCGAGTTGAGCGAGAGGATGTTCGAGCGGGCAACGCGGCTGTGCAGGATGTCGCCGCAGATGGTGACGCGCAGGCCGTTGAAGGCGCGCTTGTTCTGGCGGATGGTCAGGGCGTCGAGCAGGGCCTGGGTCGGGTGCTCGTGCTGGCCGTCACCGGCGTTGAGCACCGGGCAGTCGACGAGGTTCGAGATCAGGTGCACCGCGCCCGAACTGGCATGGCGGATGACGATGGCATCGGCGCGCATGGCGTTGAGCGTCCATGCCGTGTCGATCAGGGTCTCGCCCTTTTTCACACTGGAATTGGCGACGGCCATGTTGACCACGTCGGCGCCGAGGCGCTTGCCGGCGATCTCGAAGCTCAGCAGCGTGCGCGTCGAATTCTCGAAGAAGGCGTTGATAATCGTCAGGCCGGAGAGAAGGTCGCGGCGTTTCTGCGTGCCGCGGTTCAGCTCCACCCATTGCTGGGCCTCGTCGAGGAGGAACATGATCTCGTGCGGGGCCAGGCCGCCGATGCCCACGAGGCTGCGGTGCGGGAAGGCTGCGGAGCCTTCCGGATATATGAATTCTGGAGCTGTCATCGAAGAAAAGGCCTTAGGCACGGGGCGGAGTCGGCTCAAGTGGTTTGTTGCGTGAGGAACCATCTCCGTCCTGCGGTTTTGCTCGGGATACCTTTGCGGAGGGTTGAGCACACCCTTCACACGGGTGGGGTCTATCGTTTCGGCCATGACCTGCTTGCTCTGGCCGCGGGGCTTTTCGCCCGTTATGGCTAGGCATCGAAAGGCTGGTGAATTCATGACGTTCGCGCGCAAGATCTGGAACCTGCTGGTGGGCGTGAAAGACGCCCTGGCCCTGATTTTCCTGCTGTTGTTCTTTGCGCTGCTCTATGCCGCGCTGTCCTCGCGGCCCGCGCCGGGCAAGATCGTGGACGGCGCGTTGCTGCTCGATCTCGACGGCAGCATCGTCGAGGAGAAGAGCAAGGTCGATCCGCTCAAGCTTTTGATGAGCACGGAATCGCCCGCCAGCGAGTATCAGGCACGCGATATCGAGCGGGCGCTGCGGCTGGCGGCGACGGATGCGCGGATCAAGGTCGTCGTGCTTGACATGTCGCGCTTCCTCGGCGGCGGCATGGTCCACATCGAGGAGATCGGCAAGGCGCTCGACGCGGTGCGCAAGGCGGGCAAGCCGGTGCTGACTTTCGCCAATGCCTATGCCGACGACGGCGTGCAGCTCGCCTCCCATGCCAGCGAGGTCTGGGTCGATCCGATGGGCGGGGCCTTCGTGGCCGGGCCGGGCGGCAACCAGGTCTATTTCAAGGGTCTGCTCGACCGTTTCAAGGTCAATGCCCACGTCTACCGCGCGGGCACTTACAAGAGCTTTGTCGAGCCATATCTGCGCAATGACATGTCCCCGGCCGCGCGCGAGGCCTATGAGGACATCTACGGCGCGCTGTGGAGCGGCTACAAGGCCGATATCGCCCGGGCGCGGCCCAAGGCCGGGCTCGACCGGATGACCGGCGATCCTGTCGCCTGGTCGCAGGCTGCGGACGGCGACTTCGCCGAAGGCGCCAAGGCCGCCGGTCTCGTCGACCGTATCGGCGATCGCACCGAATTCCAGAACCGCATCGCCGCAATCGCGGGCAAGAACGAGGCAGCCAAGGGCACGAGCGACCTGCCGTACAAGGCCAATCGCCTTGCCGCCTGGCTCGCCGCAAATCCGGAGAAGGCCGAGGGCGCGAAGATCGGCGTCGTCACCGTGGCGGGCGAGATCGTCGACGGCGACGCCGGTCCCGGCAAGGCGGGCGGCGACCGCATCGCCGAGCTGCTGGACGAGAATATCGACCAGGGCTTCAAGGCGCTGGTCGTGCGGGTCGATTCGCCGGGCGGCTCCGCCATGGCGGCGGAGCGCATCCGCCGCGCCATCGTGCGCTACAAGGATCGCAAGATCCCGATCGTGGTCTCGATGGGCAATGTCGCGGCGAGCGGCGGCTACTGGGTCTCGACGCCGGGCCAGCAGGTCTTCGCGCAGCCCGAGACGATCACCGGCTCGATCGGCGTCTTCGCGGTGATCCCCAGCTTCGAGAAGACCCTGGGCGACTACGGCGTCACCAGCGACGGCGTGAAGACGACGGCGCTTTCCGGCCAGCCCGACATTCTCGGCGGCTTCACCCCGGAAGTGGAGGGCATGCTTCAGGCCTCGATCGAGAACACCTACCGCAAGTTCGTCGGCCTCTCCGCCGCCGCGCGCAAGATGACGCCGGAGAAGCTTGATTCGATCGCGCAGGGCCGGGTCTGGCCGGGGCAGGAAGCGCAGCGAATCGGGCTGGTGGACAAGATCGGCGATCTCGAGGCGGCGCTGGCCGAAGCGGCCCGCCTCGGCGGCGTCGGCAACGGCAAGTGGCAGGCGGTCTATCTGAAGGAGGAAGAGGATTCGTTCTCGAAGTTCCTCGGCGGACTGACCTCGGATTCGGCGAGCGAATCCGCCCGCAAATCCGCTTCAGCCTTCGACTTCTCCAGCTTCGTGGCGGTGCGCCGTCAGCAGCAGTTCGCGCGACTGGCCGAACAGGCCGGGGCGATGTTCACGACGCGCGGGGCGCAGGCCTACTGCCTCGAATGCCCGGTCGTGCCGGGGCGTGCAAATGCCGTTAACGCGCGCGAGCTTTCGATGCTGGAAAGCCTCGCGCGCTTCTTCGGCAGGGACTAGCCCTGCCGAAACTCAGTAAGCCTGAACTCAGTCCGGAGGCGGCATTTCGACCGGTCCGGTCTCGGGCCGGTCGAAGTCGGGGCCGGTTTCGGGAATTTCCGTCGGCGCGGTCGGCTGGTCGGGATCGGTGGGAAGGATCGGGGTCTCGGGCGGGGTGTCGCCCGGATTGTCGGCAGGCTGGGTGGCCATGATCGCCTCTCTCGTGTTTGCGGTGGGGGTCTGGGTATAAACCCGAAAGCACAGGACAAGTTGCCGGGAGCGGAAAGAGGAAGTGCCCGCGACTTGCACACGCGCGACTCGCGGCGCTTGCCCTTTTCCGCGTGGCCTTATAAGGGCACGTCCCTTGAGTTTCAGGCTTCGATCTTTGCGGGCGTGGCGGAATGGTAGACGCGCTGGTTTTAGGTACCAGTATCGAAAGATGTGGGGGTTCGAGTCCCTTCGCCCGCACCATTACGCCGCCCTGGGGGAGATGAGGTCGCGAGAATTGGCCCCGTAAGGCCCGTTGAATTGCACAGGAAGGCATTTGAAATGCAGATCGTCGAAACCACCAACGAAGGCCTGAAGCGCGCCTACACGGTGACCATCCCCGCCACGACCATCACGGCCCGCGTCGAAGGCGAGATCAAGAAGATCGCCCCGCAGGTGAAGATGCCCGGCTTCCGCGCCGGCAAGGTTCCGGCCAACCTCGTCAAGAAGATGCACGGCGAAGCGATCCACCAGGACGCGCTGAACGCCACGATCCGCGAAGCCATGGACAAGCTGGTCGCCGACCACGCCCTGCGCCCCGCGATGAACCCCGACGTCGCCCTCGGCGAAGGTTACGAGCAGGGCAAGGATGCCGAACTGACCGTCAGCCTCGAAGTGCTGCCGACGATCGCCGCGCCCTCGCTTGATGGTCTCAAGCTCGAAAAGCTGGTCGTGCCCGTGGCCGAAGACGCCGTGACCGAAGCCGTGGAGCGCATCGCTTCGCAGCAGCAGCGCTTCGAAGCCAAGGACGGCGCCGCCGCCGACGGCGACCAGGTCATCATCGACTTCACCGGCAAGCTCGACGGCGTCGAGTTCGACGGCGGCAAGGCCGAGAAGGCCCCGCTGGTGATCGGTTCGAACCGCTTCATCCCCGGTTTCGAAGAGCAGCTCGTCGGCATCAAGGCCGGTGACGAGCGCGTCATCTCCGTGACTTTCCCCGAAGATTACCAGGCCGCGAACCTCGCCGGCAAGGAAACCACCTTCGACATCGTCGCCCACGAAGTGAAGGCGCCTGCCGAATCGCAGATCGACGACGACTTCGCCAAGGAACTCGGCCTTGAGAGCCTTGAGCAGCTTCAGGGTCTCCTGAAGGGCCAGCTGGAGCAGGAAACTGCCGGCCTGACCCGCACCGCCATGAAGCGCCAGCTGCTCGACCAGCTTGCCGCCGGCCATGACTTCGACGTGCCGCCGACCATGGTGGAAGCCGAATTCGCGCAGATCTGGCAGCAGCTGACCCACGAAGCCAGCCACGAGGAAGACCCGGCCGCCGCTCTCGCCGAGATCGAAGCTGAGAAGGACGACTACCGCAAGATCGCCGAGCGCCGCGTGCGTCTGGGCCTGCTGCTGTCGGAAATCGGCCAGTCGAACGGCGTCGAAGTCACCGCGCAGGAAATGCAGATGCTGGTCTCGCAGGCCGCTCAGCAGTACCGTCCGGAAGACCGCCAGCGCTTCTTCGAATATGTCCAGCAGGATCCGATGATGGCTGCCCAGCTGCGCGCGCCGCTCTACGAGGACAAGGTCGTCGATTTCCTGATCGAGAAGGCCGAAGTCACCGAGCGTGAAGTGACCCGCGACGAGTTGCAGGCCGCCATCGAAGCCGACACCGACGGCGAGAAGGTCGAAGCCAAGAAGCCTGCGAAGAAGGCTCCGGCGAAGAAGGCCGCCGCCAAGAAGGACGAAGCCGAGGCTCCGGCTGAGGAAGCTGCCGCCGAGGAAAAGCCGAAGAAGGCGCCCGCCAAGAAGGCCGCTGCCAAGAAGGACGAAGCCGCTGCGGAAGGCGAGGCGGAAGCCAAGCCCGCCAAGAAGGCTCCGGCCAAGAAGGCTGCCGCCAAGAAGGACTGATCTCCTTCAGCTGACAGATCGTCGCGAAACGGCCCGGTGCAGATGCGCCGGGCCGTTTTCGTATCGACGATGGAGCGAGGTTATCCCAAGTCCATCCGCGTTAGATCGTTAAAGCCCTTGAACATCGGCCACGGGCACGCGACATAGGCGGTCCAAACCAGAAGAGGACTCCCATGCTCGACCTGTTTGGCGCTTCGGGCGCCCAAGGAAAGTTCACTACCGATCCCGTGACCGGCGCGCTGGTGCCGATGGTCGTCGAGCAGACCAGCCGCGGTGAGCGCAGCTTCGACATCTATTCGCGCCTCCTGCGCGAGCGCATCGTCTTCGTGACCGGCCAGGTCGAGGATCACATGGCCTCGCTGATCGTCGCGCAGCTCCTGTTCCTCGAGTCGGAAAATCCCTCGAAGGACATCTCGATGTACATCAACTCGCCGGGCGGCGTGGTGACGGCCGGCATGGCCATCCACGACACCATGCAGTACATCAAGCCGCGCGTCTCGACCGTGTGCATCGGCCAGGCCGCCTCGATGGGCAGCTTCCTGCTCGCCGCCGGTGAGCCGGGCATGCGCATCGCCCTTCCGAACGCCCGCATCATGGTCCACCAGCCCTCGGGCGGCGCCCAGGGCATGGCCTCGGACATCGAGATCCAGGCGCGCGAGATCCTGCGGATGCGCAAGCGTCTCAACGACCTATACGTGAAGTACACCGGCAAGTCGCTCGACGAGATCGAGAAGGCGATGGACCGCGACACCTTCCTCGAAGCCGAGGAAGCGCTGGCGTTCGGCCTCGTCGACAAGGTCTTCGAGACCCGCCCCGACGGCGACAAGCCCACCGAAGCCTGAGCACGACCGCAAGGCCGGAATTTTACGGAGTTCCGGCCTCAATCCTTGCAGGGGTTATGACCTTTGCAACGGTTATGGGGATACCCATATCGGTCTCAGGATTGCAAAACCGGCCTCCTCCAAGGTAGACTTGATGAGTCGCCAGGAAATGGCCTAAAGACGGAAAATGACGAAATTGAGCGGATCTGACGCGAAAAGCACCCTTTACTGCAGCTTCTGCGGCAAGTCGCAGCACGAAGTGCGCAAGCTGATCGCGGGACCCACGGTCTTCATCTGCGACGAATGCGTCGAGCTTTGCAACGACATCATTCGCGAAGAGACCAAGGCCGGGATCGCGGGCAAGAAGGACGGCGGCGTGCCGTCTCCCCGCGAAATCTGCGAGACGCTTAACGACTACGTGATCGGGCAGGAACGCGCCAAGCGCGTGCTGTCGGTGGCTGTCCACAACCACTACAAGCGGCTGAAGCACAGCGGCAAGCAGGGCGACGTGGAACTGTCCAAGTCGAACATCCTGCTCGTCGGTCCCACGGGTTCGGGCAAGACGCTGCTCGCGCAGACGCTCGCCAAGACCTTCGACGTGCCCTTCACCATGGCCGACGCCACCACGCTGACCGAAGCCGGTTACGTGGGCGAGGACGTGGAGAACATCATCCTCAAGCTGCTCCAGGCTTCCGACTACAACGTCGAGAAGGCGCAGCACGGCATCGTCTACATCGACGAGATCGACAAGATCAGCCGCAAGGCCGAGAATCCGTCGATTACGCGCGACGTTTCGGGCGAGGGCGTGCAGCAGGCGCTGCTGAAGCTGATGGAAGGCACCACCGCCTCGGTCCCGCCGCAGGGCGGCCGCAAGCACCCGCAGCAGGAATTCCTGCAGGTGGACACGACCAACATCCTGTTCATCTGCGGCGGCGCCTTTGCGGGCCTTGAAAAGATCATTGCCGACCGCCTCCAGAAGCGCTCGATCGGCTTCGGCGCGCATGTCGCCGATCCGGACAAGCGCCGCGTGGGCGAACTGCTCCAGAAGGCGGAGCCGGAAGATCTGCTCAAGTTCGGCCTGATCCCCGAATTCGTCGGCCGTCTGCCGGTGATCGCGACCCTCAACGACCTCGACATCGAGGCGCTGGTCAAGATCCTGCGCGAGCCGAAGAACGCGCTGATCAAGCAGTACGCGAAGCTGTTCGACCTCGAAGACGTCGAACTGACCTTCACGGACGAAGCGCTTGAGGCGATCGCCCAGAAGGCCATCGACCGCAAGACCGGCGCGCGCGGCCTGCGCTCGATCGTGGAAGGCCTGCTGCTCGACACCATGTTCGACCTGCCGACCGAAGGCGATATCGCCGAAGTCGTGGTCGACAAGGAAGTGGTTGAAGGCCGCAAGGAACCCGTCCGCGTCCTCAAGGGCGACAAGGCGGAAGCTGCCGCCTGAGGCATCCGAATTCCGGCCTTTCGGGGTCGGATCATGAAAAAGGCCCGTCCGGTTCGTCCGGGCGGGCCTTTTCATTTTGCCGCGTCATGGCAAGCGTAGCGAAGCAATCCAGAGCGATTCCGTGCCGCTCCGGATTGGCGATCTAGACGACCGCTTCGCTCTCGAGCGCACAGGGCGACTCGGTGTCGGTTTCGATCTGGACGGTGGGATGGCCGATGCCGAACCGATGCTCCAGATCGTGGGCCAGTTCGTGCAGGAAGCCGTCGCCGCGATCGGTGCCGGGCATGACGAGGTGCACGGTCAGCGCCGTCTCGGTCGTGCTCATCGGCCAGACGTGGAGGTCGTGGACGCGGGTGACGCCGGGGCGGCCTTCGAGGAAGGCGCGCACGGCGGCGATGTCGATGCTCTCCGGCACCGCCATCATCCCCATCGTCAGCGACTCGCGCAGCAGCCCCCAACTCGACCAGGCGATGACGGCAGTGATGACCAGCGAAGCGATCGGGTCGACGATCTGCCAGCCGGTGAACAGAATGACGATACCGGCGATCACCACGCCCGCCGAGACCGCTGCGTCCGCCATCAGGTGGACGAATGCGGCGCGCAAGTTGAGGTCGGACTTGCTGCCTTTGGCGAAGAGCAGGGCCGACAGCGCGTTCACCGCGATGCCGAGCGCGGCGACGGCGATCATCGTCGTGCCCATGACCGGCGCTGGCTCCGCGAAACGGCGGACCGTCTCGACGAGGATCGCGCCGATGGCGACCCAGAGCAATGCGGCATTGGCTATTGCTGCGAGAATGGAGGAACTCTTCAGGCCGTAAGTGAAGCGCTCCGAGGGCGGCCGCGCGGCGAGCACGCGTGCGGCCCAGGCGAGCAACAGCGAAAGAACGTCCGAGAGATTGTGCCCCGCGTCGGCGAGCAGCGCCATCGAGCCGCTGAAGAACCCGGCGGCGGCTTCGGCGACGACGAAGACGACATTCAGTCCTACCGCAATTGCGAAGGCCTTGCCGACATCCCCGGAAGGGGGCGGACCATGGTGATGATGGCCATGGGAGTGGCCATGCCCGTGCCCGTGAGAATGACCCTTGCCATGTCCGTGATCGGAGTGGTCGTGATGATGCTGGTGTGCGACGCCCATGGCAAATTCATCGCATGCGCCGGACCTTAACAGCAAGCTATGACGTAACATCACATCCTTCTCGTGCCTCCCTGGCTGCGACCCGGAAGTCGCGGCGCGTGACATTTATGCCTCACCCGATATTGTCATATTGGCGCTTAAACGGCGGAAATCTCAGAAAAAATGACCAAACGTCGTGGTGGGCGGAAATTTGGGTCAGAAAATTGCGCGATGAAGATCGAAAATGAATCCCGTGTGTCAGAGGATTGTCATATTGCGCTGCTCTTAGCAGCCGCAGCAAACCTGCGGCGGGGCAACCTATTTCCGCATTCGGTTCCAACCACTCTGAAGGTTTCCAGGGGGCTAAGATGAAGTTTCAGACCATTCTCTCCACCGCGACCAGCTCGCTCGCCGTCGGCGCTGCGTTCCTGGCCGTTCCGGCATTCGCGCAGTCGACCGGTGCAGTCGACTTCGAAGAAGGCACGATCGTCGTTACCGGCCAGACGCAGAGCGGCGTTGCCGGCATCAAGCTGCCGAACACCTCGAAGGCCAAGCAGGTCCTGACGCAGGACATCATCCAGACCCAGGTTCCGGGTCAGACGATCAACGACACCATCAACCTGATGCCGGGTGTCAGCTTCCAGAACAACGACGCCTTCGGTTCGTCGGGCGGTACGCTGACCATCCGCGGCTTCGACGATTCGCGCATTTCGCAGACCGTCGACGGTATCCCGCTGAACGACACCGGCGGTTACGCGCTCTATTCGAACCAGCAGATCGACCCGGAAATCATCGAGCAGGTCAACGTCAACCTCGGCACCACCGACGTCGACTCGCCGACCGCTGCCGCTTCGGGTTCGACCGTCAACATCCGTACCCGCAACCCCCACGACGACTTCGGCGTCCGCATGCTGGGTTCGGCGGGTGACTTCAGCTTCTTCCGCATGTTCGGCGAGATCGACACGGGCGAGTTCACCTCGATCGGCACCAAGGCGTTCTTCTCGGCTTCGAAGGCCGTCAACAACTCGGTCTACGGCGGCATCGGCAAGATCGACAAGACCCAGTTCAACGGCAAGATCTATCAGCCGATCGGCGACAACGGCGACTTCATCTCGGTGGCCGGTCACTGGAACCGCAACCGCAACAACTTCGCGGCCTCGACGCCGCTGCGCCTTGATCCTTCGCGCACGGTCGGTACGGATTCGGACTTCAACCGCTTCCCGATGACCAAGAAGGAGCGTTTCTACAAGACGCCCGAATGCCAGATCAAGCAAGGCACAAACGGTGTTGCCGACATAGACGGCAGCAAGAGCTGCGGTTCGGCATACGACTACCGCTTCAACCCGTCGAACACGGGTAACCTCCGCATCAACTCGCGCTTCACCCTCAGCGACAAGCTGACGCTGAACGTCGATCCGAGCATCCAGTATACCAAGGCCAACGGCGGCGGCACTGTCGATGCGCGTGAAGGCTTCTACACCCAGAGCGCCAACGCCACCCGTGGTGCCATCACGGCTGCCCAGCAGGTCTCCGGCTACATCGGCGGCAAGCCCTACTTCGGCGGTGTCGACCTGAATGGCGACGGCGATACACTCGACACGGTCCGCATCGCCGCTCCGAGCAACACCGAAACCTGGCGTATCGGCGTCATCGCGTCGCTGCGCTATGACATCAACGACTACAACCGCGTCCGCGTCGCCTATTCGTACGACCGCGGCCGTCATCGCCAGACCGGCGAAACCAGCCTGCTCAAGCCGAACGGCTTCGCTTCGGACGTGTTCTCGAACAGCGCCCTGGCCGATGCCGCAGGCAACATCCTGCAGAAGCGCGACCGTCTGTCCTACGCGATCCTGCACCAGGTCTCGGGTGAATACTCGGGTGATTACATGAACGACCGCGTTCACCTGAACCTCGGTATCCGCGCTCCGTTCTTCAAGCGTAACCTGACGAACTACTGCCTCGCCACCAGCGCATCTGGCTTCGTCGATTGCTTCACCACGAACACCGTGGACCAGGCCGTCTATGCGAATGCCAACCCCAGCTACAAGCTGCCGCAGCAGCGCATCCTGAACTACAACAAGGTGCTGCCGACCGCGGGTGTGGTCTTCGATGTGACCGAGAACGCCAGCCTGTTCTTCAACTACTCGAAGGGTCTGCAGGTCCCCGGCACGGACAACCTCTATCAGTCGTTCTGGTATGCGCGTGACGAGGCCGGTGCCAACCCGAAGCCGGAAACCACCGACAACTTCGACCTTGGCGTCCGCTACACCTCGGGCATCGTCCAGGCGTCGGTTACCGGCTGGTACACCCGTTACACGAACCGTCTGGCTTCGGCTTACGACCGTGACCTCGACGTCACGATCTACCGTAACCTCGGCCGCGTGGACAAGTACGGCATCGACGGCAGCGTGGCCGTGCAGCCGATCCCCGAGTTCTCGCTCTACGTCTTTGGTTCGTACCTGAAGTCGAAGATCAAGGAAGACGTGGAAACCGGCGTGCGTCCCAATGGCGATCCGATTTACGCTCTTACCAAGGGCAAGCGTGAAGCCGGTGCACCGGTCTACACCCTGGGCACCCGCGCCCAAGGTCACGTTGGTCCCATCGAGCTGGGTGTGCAGGTCAAGCGTACCGGTCCGCGTTACGTGAACGACCAGAACCTGCCGATCGTGGTCAGCGGTACGCAGGTCTACGGCAAGAAGACCCCGGCCTACACCCTCGTCGACCTCGACGCGAAGGTGAAGCTGGACTTCATCGGCCTCAGCGACAGGACCTTCCTGCAGCTCAACGTCGTCAACCTGTTCGACAAGCTCTATGTCGGCGGCTTCGACGGTGCAGGCACTTCGAACAGCAACGTGCCGACTGCCTTCATCGGCACCCCGCGCACGTTCATCGGCTCGATCAGCTTCGGCTTCTAAGATCGCTTCCGATTTCGGGAACAGAAAAGGGAGGAAGCGAAAGCTTCCTCCCTTTTTCTTTGCCCGTTCGCCGTGCGATGCTCGCTCGTGAAATGGGAGAGCGGATCATGAGCCAGGTGCCTATCGAACCCACGCCGTCGCAGCGCGTCGATGCCCGAATCGCGGAACTCGGCGACTGGCGGGGGGAGATGCTGGCGCGGCTGCGCAAGGTGATCCTCGCTGCCGATGCGGAGATTACCGAGGACTGGAAGTGGCGCGGGGTGCCGGTCTGGTATCGCGGCGGCATGATCTGCACCGGCGAAACCTACAAGGCGGCGGTCAAGATGACTTTCGCCAAAGGGGCGGCGCTGGACGATCCGGCCGGGCTGTTCAACGCCAGCCTCGACGGCAACCAGCGCCGTGCCATCGATTTCCATGAGGGTGACGAAGTGGACGAAGCTGCGCTGACCGCGCTGATCCGCGCGGCGATTGCGCTCAATCTCGCGAAGAAGCCTTCGCTAAAGCGTCAGTCGTAGACGCAGGAATCGAGGCCCTGGGTCTTCACGGTGCCGATCCGGGCGGCAATCGTGTTGCCGTAGCGGCGGGTGAAGCCAGAGGGGCTCTTCACGCTGCGGGTCTTGGGGCTGGGCAGGGCGGCGGCCATGCGGCCCGCCTCGATCGTCGTCAGGTTCGAGGCCGACTGGCCCCAGTAGCGCTGTGCCCCCGCTTCCACGCCATACGTGCCGATGCCGGTCTCCGCGACGTTGAGGTAGATCTCCATGATCCGCCGCTTGTCCCACAGGTTCTCGATCAGGAACGTGAACCAGACTTCCAGGCCCTTGCGCAGATAGCGGGTCCAGCCGTCGCCCTGCCAGAGGAAGACGTTCTTGGCGGTCTGCTGGCTGATCGTCGAACCGCCGCGCAGGCGGCCGCCCGCGGCATTGCGCTCGAAGGCCTTTTCGATCGCGGTGGTGTCGAAGCCGTTGTGGGTGCAGAACTTGCCGTCCTCGGCGGCGATGGCGGCGGCGACCATGTTGCGGTCGATCCGGCTCAGGGGCTGCCAGTCCTTGGTGATACCGTTCCCGTCCACCAGCATCGTCACCGTTACCGGCGGCGGTACGAAGCGGTAGAGCACGGTCAGCCCCACGCTGATCGCGACGAACCAGAAGACGGTCTTGGCAAGGATGCGCAGCAAAGAGGTAAGCCCCGTATACGGCGTGCGAGGATGCCCACCGTCCGGCGCCCTGACTAGCGATAACGGGGGCGGCGGAAAAGATGCCTGCGCCTGGGCTTTCCACCGCCCGGCGCAAAAATTCAGTCGCGGTTGTCGAAATCCGCGCGGGCGGCGGCGACGGTTTCGAGATGAGCCTCGGCCCAGAGCCAGACGCTGCAGAACGCCTCCCCCAGGCTGTGCCCCAGCGGAGTGAGGCGATAGTCGACATGGGGCGGGATCACCGGATGAACGGTGCGGTGGACAAAGCCATCGCGCTCCATCTGGCGCAAGGTCTGCGTCAGCATCTTCTGGCTGATCCCCGGCACGGCGCGGGCAAGGGCGCTGAAGCGACTCTCGCCGTGCTCTTCGAGCGCCTCCAGCACCAGCAGCGTCCACTTGTCGGCGACGCGGCCGATCAGCTCGTTGACGAGCGCATCGACGCCGGGCACGTTCGAGTAACGGGTGATCGCCGGATTTTCCATTTCTTACTCTCGGGTAACTACAGCACTTTTGGGTGCCTACTTTCCAAAAGAGAGTATCGGTTTACATCCGTCCTCGCAATCTCTTCTCACAGGAGCGAGTCCCATGAAGACCAGCGGCAACACCATACTTCTCACTGGCGGTGGCACCGGCATCGGGCGTGAACTGGCGCAGCGCTGGCACGATGCCGGCAATGCCGTGATCGTCACCGGACGCACGCTCGCCAGCCTGGCGGAAACCGCGAGAGGCCGCGAGAATATCCATGCCTTCGCACTCGACGTGGCCGATCCGGCGGCGATCGCGGCTTTCGCGGCGGATATCCTCACGCGCTTCCCCGCGCTCAACGTGTTGGTCAACAATGCCGGGGTCATGCCGCTGGAGGACGCTTCGGTGTCGCGCGACCTGTCCCGCGCCGAGGCCTGCGTGGTGACGAACCTGCTCGGCCCCATCCGCATGACCGATGCGCTGATCGGCCACTTGCGGGAGCAGGCCGATGCGGCGATCGTCAATGTCAGCTCCGGCCTCGCCTTCGTGCCCTTGGTCGGTGCGGCGGTCTATTCGGCGACCAAGGCGGCGATCCATTCGTGGAGCGATTCGCTGCGCTTCGCGCTCAAGGGCGTGGTCGAGGTGATCGAACTGGCGCCGCCCGCGGTGCAGACCGAACTGACGCCCGGCCAGTCGACTCGCGAGGGCTATATGCCGCTGGACGCCTTCATCGACGAAGTGATGGGTCTGTTTGCGCAAGTGCCCACGCCGGAGCTGATCGGCGTCGAGCGTCTCGGCTTCCTGCGTAATGCCGAAGCGGAAGGGCGCTATGCAGAGACTCTCGCAGCGTTGAACGGGGCCGCGCATTGAGCGGTTCTGCGCTGGTAAGGAACATTTGCGAATGCTATGAATTGCCATGTTGCAATGCAGCATGAGTGAGCACGCGAATGGCCCGCACCGACAAGCCGCATAGTCTCGATCTCGCGCTTCAGGGCGGAGGCGCGCATGGCGCCTTCACCTGGGGCGTGCTCGACGGACTGCTCCAGGAACCGCGCCTTGCGGTAGGGGCGGTGAGCGGGGCGAGTGCCGGGGCGATGAACGCGGCGGTGCTGGTCTCGGGCCTCGTCTGCGGCGGCGCGGAAGGCGCGCGGGAGCGGCTGCGTTCGTTCTGGAAGGAACTCAATCGCTCGGGCCGCGAGGCGGGGCCGCTGATCCCGATGATCGAGGCATTTCCCGAGACCACGCGGGCGATGTCCTCGTGGTGGAACACGATGTTCGGCGATCTCGGCACCGCCCATGGCTCGCCGGAAATGGGGCGGGAGTTGCAGGAAATCCTGCGCAAGGTCATCGAGGAGCACGTCGATTTCACAGCGATCGCCAGCGCCGGGGCGCCGCCGCTGTTCATCTCGGCCACCAATGCGCAAAGCGGCACCGCGCGTATCTTCCACAAGCAGGACCTGACGACCGAGGCCTTGCTCGCCTCGGCCTGCCTGCCACTCTATTTTCCGCCGGTGACGATCGACGGCAAGGACTACTGGGACGGTGGTTACAGCGCCAATCCACCGCTTGTGCCGCTGGTGCTGGAAAGCGCGAACGACGATCTGCTGCTGATTACCGTCAATCCGCAACTGCGCGACCAGACGCCGCGCAATGCCGCCGGGATCGTTGACCGGATTACCGAGATCGGCTTCAACCAGTCGATGCGCAAGGAATTGCAGGGGTTATTCCTGCTGCAATCCTCGATCGGACGCACCCGCGCGAAGGATGGCCTGATCGCGCAAGTGGAACGGCTGCGCTTCCATGAAATCCATGACGAGGAAACGCTTGCGGCCATGCCCGCGCAGAGCAAGCTGCTGCCGGTGCGGCATCTCCTGCTGACCCTGCGCGATGCGGGCGAGGCGGCGGCGCGGCGCTGGTGCGAAACCTCGATCGAGCGGCTGGGCAAGGAGAGCACTGTCGATCTGGCGAGTCGGTTCGGGCCGGGGTGAGGCCTCGTTTCCCGCGCGCGCCCTCTGAACCATACGTCACGTCATCCTGAACTTGTTTCAGGATCCATCATGCCGAACAGACCGCCATTGATGGTTAGAAATGGATCCTGAAACAAGTTCAGGATGACGGAGTGGGAGGGCGCCGGGTCGGCGTGAGCAGGCCAGCACCTTTTCCCATCGGATACTCAGAGAATACCCGGCAAATCCAGACCCTTCTCCCGCGCGCAATTCAGCGCGATCTCGTACCTGGCATCGGCGTGACGCATCACGCCCGTCGCCGGATCGTTCCACAGCACGCGCTCCAGGCGCTTGGCCGCCGCTTCGGTGCCGTCGGCGACGATCACCATGCCCGAATGCTGCGAATAGCCCATGCCGACGCCGCCGCCGTGGTGCAGCGAAACCCATGTCGCGCCGGAGGCGGTGTTGAGCAGGGCGTTGAGCAGCGGCCAGTCCGAAACCGCGTCCGAACCGTCGCGCATGGCCTCGGTCTCGCGGTTGGGCGAGGCGACGGAGCCGCTGTCGAGGTGGTCGCGGCCGATCACGACCGGGGCCTTGAGTTCGCCCTTGGCCACCATCTCGTTGAAAGCGAGGCCGAGCCGGTGGCGGTCGCCCAGACCGACCCAGCAGATGCGGGCGGGCAGGCCCTGGAACTGGATCTTCTCCCGCGCCATGTCCAGCCAGTTGTGGAGGTGCGCGTGGTCGGGCAGCAGTTCCTTCACCTTGGCGTCGGTCTTGTAGATATCCTCGGGATCGCCCGAAAGCGCGGCCCAGCGGAACGGACCCACGCCCCGGCAGAACAGCGGGCGGATATAGGCGGGAACGAAGCCGGGGAAGTCGAAGGCGTTCTCGACGCCTTCGTTCTTGGCCATCTGGCGGATGTTGTTGCCGTAATCGGTGGTGGGCACGCCCGCCGCCTGGAAGTCCAGCATGGCCTGAACGTGGACCGCCATGGAGGCTTTGGCCGCCTTGGCGACGGCTTCGGGTTCACGCTCGCGGCGCTCGATCCATTCGGCGACGGTCCAGCCGGCAGGGAGGTAGCCGTTGACGGGATCGTGGGCGGAGGTCTGGTCGGTCAGCAAGTCGGGGCGAATGCCGCGCGCGAACATTTCGGGCAGCAGTTCCGCCGCGTTGCCGAGCAGACCGACGGAGACGGGCTTCTTATCGGCATTGGCCTTGTCGATGATCGCCATGGCTTCCTCGATGGTCGAGGCGGCGACGTCCAGATAGCCGGTGCGCAGGCGCATTTCGATGCGGCTGGGCTGGCATTCGATGGCAAGGCACGAAGCGCCCGCCATCACGGCGGCCAGCGGCTGGGCGCCGCCCATGCCGCCAAGACCCGCCGTCAGCAGCCACTTGCCCGAAAGGTCGCCGTTGTAGTGCTGGCGGCCCATCTCGACGAACGTCTCGTAAGTGCCCTGAACGATGCCCTGCGTGCCGATGTAGATCCACGAACCGGCGGTCATCTGGCCGTACATGGCAAGGCCGCGCTTATCGAGTTCGTTGAAGTGTTCCCAGTTCGCCCATTCCGGCACGAGGTTGGAATTGGCGATCAGCACGCGGGGCGCATCGGCGTGGGTGCGGAACACGCCGACCGGCTTGCCGGACTGGACCAGCAGCGTTTCGTCGTCACCAAGGCGGCGCAGGGTCTCGACGATCTTGTCATAGCTTTCCCAGTCGCGCGCGGCGCGGCCGATGCCGCCGTAGACCACCAGTTCCTCGGGCCGTTCGGCCACGTCGGGGTGGAGGTTGTTCATCAGCATGCGCAGCGGCGCTTCGGTGAGCCACGATTTCGCGGAAAGTTCGGTGCCGGTCGCAGGCTTGATGACGCGGCTGTTGTCGAGGCGGGTCATTGTGTTTCCTCAGGTCAGGATTGCGCGAAGGCGATTGCGGCCTTCAGCACGTCTTGCAGGATCGGGGTGAGGGCGGCGGCACGCGCCGCCGAATAGGGCAGGGGCCAGTTGGCCTCGCTCGGCACTTCGGGCTCATCCATGTAGCCGCGAATGGCGAGTTCCATCTGGATCGCGTGGACGCCGCTTGTGGGCTCTCCGTAGTGCCGCGTGGTCCAACCGCCACGGAAGCGGCCATCGAGAACGTGGCTGAGTCCGCTCGCCTTGCAGGCTTCGACCACGGCGGCGGAAAGCGCCGGATCGCAGGTCTGGCCAAGGTTGGTGCCGATGTTGAACTGCGGCAATTCGCCGTCGAACAGGCGCGGCACATGGCTGCGGATCGAGTGCGCGTCATAGACTACGACTTTGCCGTGGAGCGTGCGCAGTCGCTCGATCTCGGAGCGGAGCGCGGCGTGGTACGGATCGAACCAGAGCGTGCGGCGGCGGGCGATCTCGGCTTCGTCAGGGTCTTTGGTCTTGTAGAGCGGCTCGCCGTCGAACGTCGTTGTCGGGCAGAGTTCCGTCGTCGCCTGCCCCGGATAGAGCGAGGCGCCCGAGGGATCACGGTTGAGGTCGATCACGCTGCGCGAAACGCGCGCCGCAAGCGTCGTCGCGCCAAGCTCGCGGGCGAAGGCGTAGAGATCGTCCACCCACCAGTCCGCATCGCGCCGGGCCAGCCATTCCGAGCGGAAAGCAGGGGCGACATCGGCCAGATCGGTGCCGACATGCGGAAAGGCGACGATGAGCGGTGCCTCCTCGCGATGGAGGACGAAAGGAGAGTTCATGCGCGTTGCTCTCCGCCGATCCTTGTTCCCAACCCCTTCCTCGTCATTGCGAGTGTAGCGAAGCAATCCAGAGTCGCGCAGAGCCGCTCTGGATTGCCGCGTCGGCTTCGCCTCCTCGCAATGACGAAGATTGGGGCGGGAGCGTGGTTCATCACGAAATCGCCGGGAGCAGGTCCGCCGCCGTATCCGCCAGTGCGCCGGAGCGGATCAACAGGTTCGCGGCTTCCATGTCCGGGTGGAAATGGCGGTCGTCGTCCAGTGCGGGGACCTCGCTGCGCAGCACCCCGCGTGCGGCTTCGAGCCAGGTACTGGAGGCGAGCGGTGCGTGGAATTCGATCCCCTGCGCGGCGGCGAGGAGTTCGATGCCGATCACCGCCGTCGCGTTCTCCACCATCGAGAGCAGGCGGCGGGCGCCGTGGGCGGCCATCGAAACGTGGTCTTCCTGATTGGCCGAAGTCGGGATCGAATCGACAGAAGCCGGATAGGCCTTCTGCTTGTTCTCGGAGACCAGCGCGGCGGCGGTCACTTGCGGGATCATGAAGCCCGAATTGAGGCCGGGGCGCGGTGTCAGGAAGGCAGGCAGGCCGGACAGCGCCGGGTCGACCAGCATGGCGATACGGCGTTCGGAGATCGAGCCGATTTCGCAGACGGCCAGCGCGATCATGTCGGCGGCGAAGGCGACCGGCTCGGCATGGAAGTTGCCGCCCGAGAGGGCTTCGTCGGCTTCCGGGAAGATCAGCGGATTGTCGGAAACGCCGTTGGCCTCGATCTCCAGCGTCGTTGCCGCCTGGCGCAGCACGTCGAGCGCGGCGCCCATGACTTGCGGCTGACAGCGCAGGCAATAGGGGTCCTGCACGCGGGCGTCGTTCTCGACATGGCTGGCGCGGATGGCGCTGCCGGCCATCAACCCGCGCAGGGCATCGGCCACCTCGATCTGGCCGCGATGGCGGCGCAGCGCGTGGATGCGCGGGTCGAACGGTGTGTCGGAGCCTTTGGCCGCCTCGGTGGAAAGCGCACCGGTGACGAGGGCGGAGCGGAACAGCAGTTCCGCCTCGAACAGCCCGGCCAGCGCATTGGCGGTGGAGAACTGGGTGCCGTTGAGCAGCGCGAGGCCTTCCTTCGGCCCGAGTTCGAGCGGCGCGAGACCGGCGCGGGCAAGGGCCTCGGCGGCGGGCAGGCGCTCGCCTGCGAGCACGACCTCGCCCACGCCGATCATCGTCGCGGCCATGTGCGAAAGCGGGGCGAGGTCGCCGCTGGCGCCGACCGAACCTTGCGAGGGCACCACCGGGGTCAATCCCTTGGCCAGCATCGCTTCGAGCAGGGCGACGGTCTCGGGGCGCACGCCCGAGGCGCCTTGCGCGAGGCTGGCGAGCTTCAGCGCCATCATCAGGCGGATCACCGGCACCGGCGAAGACTCGCCCGTGCCCGCGGCGTGGCTGAGCACGATGTTGCGCTGGAGCGTGGCGAGGTCCTCGTCGCCGATGCGCACGCTGGCGAGCTTACCGAAGCCGGTGTTGATGCCGTAGACCGGTTCGCCCTTTGCCAGGATGCGGGCAACGGCGGCGGCGCTTGTCGCCACGCGCGGGGCGCTGGCCGGGTCGAGCTTCACGCCCGCGCCGCGATAGACCGCGCGCCATGCGGCGAGGCTCACGTCTCCGGGCGTGAGAAGGATGTCGTTCATTGTCCACTCCAGATGCGCGCATGGAGCGGATTGAAGCCCATGCGGTAAACGAGGTCGGCCGGGCGCTCGATGTCCCAGATCGCAAGGTCGCAGGCCTTGCCGGGGGCGAGCGTGCCGAGCCGGTGGGAAAGCCCCAGCGCCTGCGCGGCATTGCGCGTCACGGCGGCGAGGCATTCGGGCACGGTGAGGCGGAACAGCGTCGCGCCCATGTTCATCGCCAGCAGCAGCGAGGTGAGCGGCGAGGTGCCGGGGTTACAGTCGGTCGCGAGCGCGATCGGCACGCGCGCCTCGCGCAGTGCGTCGACCGGCGGCAGCACGGTCTCGCGGCAGAAGTAGTAGGCGCCCGGCAGCAGCGTGGCGACGGTACCGGAGGCGGCCATGGCGGCAATGCCTGCGCTGTCGAGGTGCTCCAGATGGTCCGCCGAGAGGGCGTTATGACGCGCGGCGAGGCCGCCGCCGTGGAGGTTGGAAAGTTGCTCGGCGTGGAGCTTTACCGGCAGTCCGTGGGCCTCGGCGGCGCGGAACAGGCGCTCGGTCTGGGCGGGCGAGAAGCCGATGCCCTCGCAGAAGGCATCCACCGCGTCGGCAAGCTCGGCCTCGGCCACGGCGGGGAGCATGACCTCGCAGATGTGGTCGATGTAGCCCTCCGCATCGCCTGCGAACTCCGGAGGCAGTGCATGGGCGCCGAGGAAAGTGGTGACGATCCGCACCGGGTGCACTTCGCCCAGCCGCCGCGCGGCGCGCAGCATCTTGAGTTCGCTGGCGAGGTCGAGGCCGTAGCCCGACTTCACTTCGACGGTGGTAACGCCCTCGGCGATCAGTGCATCGAGCCGGGGCAGGGCGGAGGCGACCAGATCGTCCTCGCTGGCGGCGCGCGTGGCCTTCATGGTCGAGACTATGCCGCCTCCGGCACGGGCGATTTCCTCGTAGGAGGCGCCCTCCAGCCGCAGTTCGAACTCGCGCGAGCGATCGCCGCCGAAGACGAGGTGGGTGTGGCAGTCGATCAGGCCCGGCGTGATCCAGCGGCCTGCGCAGTCGATCGTTTCGGCGGCGTCGAAGGGGCGCGCTTCCGTCTCCGGACCGGCGTACAAGATCAGGCCGCCCTGCGACGCAATCACGCCCTTTTCCGTTACGCCCATCGAGTCGCCCGTCATCGTGGCCAGCCGGGCATTTCTCCAGAGCCTGTCGCAGCGCATGACGAGTCGATCCTCCTGTTGCCCCGGTTATTGCATCGGCCTCATTTAATGTATAGACAAAATAGCGAAGGAGCTTCCCGCCATGGCCGAAAACCCCGCCCGCTCGATCTTTGCGCAGAGCGCGCTGCTGGACCAAGGTTGGGCTGCCGACGTGCGGTTCATAGTCCGGGAAGGGCGGATTTCCGCCATCGAGAGCGGCGCGGCGGTGCAGGCGGGCGACGAGCGCCATGCCTGCGTGATCCCGGGCCTCGGCAATCTCCATAGCCATGCCTTCCAGCGCGGCATGGCGGGGCTGGCCGAGCAGCGCGGCGATACGGACGACAGCTTCTGGACCTGGCGCGAGGTCATGTACCGTTTCCTCGACAGGATGATGCCGGACGACCTCCATGCACTGGCCGCCATGGCCTATCTGGAGATGCTGGAGAGCGGTTTCACCCGCGTCGGCGAATTTCATTATCTCCACCACGATCCCGAAGGCCGGGCCTATGCCGACCCCGCCGAGATGAGCGCGGCGATTGCGCGCGCGGCGGGAGAGGTCGGGTTGGGCCTGACGTTGCTGCCGGTGTTCTACGCCCATTCCGGCTTCGGCGCGCAGCCGCCGAGCACAGGCCAGCGACGTTTCCTCCATGACCTCGACGGTTTCGCGCGGCTGCTGGATGGGGCGCGGCAGGCGGTGTCCGGGCTGGACGATGCGGTGGTCGGCCTTGCGCCGCATAGCCTGCGGGCCGTCTCGCCCCCGCAACTGGCGGCGCTGGAGGCGATGGCGGGGGCCGGGCCGATCCACATCCACATTGCCGAGCAGGTCCGCGAGGTGGCGGACTGTCTCGCCTGGAGCGGGCAACGGCCGGTGGAATGGCTGCTCGACCATGCGGCGGTGGACCCGCGCTGGTGCCTCGTCCACGCGACGCACATGACCGAGGAGGAGACCCGGCGGCTCGCCCGCAGCGGCGCGGTCTCGGGGCTTTGCCCGATCACCGAGGCCAATCTCGGCGACGGGCTGTTTCCGGCGCGAGCCTATCTGGACGCGGGCGGGCGCTGGGGCGTGGGCAGCGACTCGAACGTGCTGATCGATGCCGCCGAGGAACTGCGGCTGTTCGAGTATGGCCAGCGGCTCCAGCATCGCGGACGCAATATTGTCGCGAGCCGTGAGATCCGCCCCACCGGGGAGACGCTCTGGCGTCAGGCGGTGCAGGGCGGCGCGCAGGCGCTCGGGGTAAAGGGCGGGCTTTCCATCGGCTTGCCGTTCGATGCCGTCTCGCTGGATACAAGCCATCCCTCGCTGGCGATGCGCGGCAGCGACCGCCTGCTCGACGGGCTGGTCTTCGCGGTCGGGCGCGGCGCGGTGGATTGCGTCTGGCGCTTCGGCGCGCAAGTGGTAAGCGGGGGCCGTCACCTTGGGCGGGACGCGGTCGTCCGGCGCTACAGGGACAAGTTGGGCAGGCTGATCGGGTGAACTTACCGCTCCACGAACGCATCCGTCAGGATTTCGAGACGCGCATCCTTTCCGGCGCGTTGGCTCCCGGCGCGCGCCTGCCGACCGAGCAGGTGCTGATGGCGGATTACGACTGCGCGCGCATGACGGTGAACAAGGCGCTGACCGCGCTCGCCACCGCGGGTCTGGTGGACCGGCGCAAGAAGGCGGGCACGTTCGTCGCCCGGCCGCGCGTCCACGCGATGGCCATGGATATTCCCGATATCGGCGCGCAAGTGGCCGAGCGCGGACAGGCCTATCGCTTCGATCTCGGCCTGCGGCGTGAACTGACCGGCGGGCAGGCACGGTTGGAGTGGAAAGTGGACCGCGCGGTGCCGCTGCTCGAACTGGAAGGCGTGCATTTCGCCGACGGCACCCCCTTTGCGTGGGAACACCGCTTCGTGAACGTCGCCGCCGTGCCGGAGATATCGGCGGCGGACTTCACCGGTTCCTCGCCCGGCACCTGGCTGCTGGAACACGTCCCCTGGACCGAGGCCGACGCCCATATCACCGCGGCCGGCGCCAGCGCCGTCGAGGCGCGTGCGCTGGCGGTGGAGCCGGGCGAGCCATGCCTCTGCGTGGCGCGCAAGACCTGGCGCGGCTCGGAGCCGATCACGTATGTCCGCCAGCTTTTCGTCGCCGGGGCCTACGAACTGACCGCGCACTTCGGACCGGGCGCCCGCCGCGAAGGCTGATTTCAGCTCAGCAGGCGCCCCGCGATCGTCATGCTCACTTCGGCGGTCTCGCCGGGTTCCAGCCAGAGCATCGTTTCCGGCGCGCGGTTGATCGCATCGGTGGCGTGGCTGACCGGCTCGACGCAGAAATAGTCCTGTCCCTCGGGCGTGAAGACCACGGTGGTCGTCAGTTCCCGCGAAGGCGCGATCGTCAGGCCGAGGCCGCGCGCGGGCCAGTCGATTTCGAGCGCACCCTCGCGTCCGGTATAGGCGGTGTCGACCGCGCGGCTGCCGACCGGCGCGCCCTGCCACCAGTCGATGGCCTCTTCGTGTTCGTCGAGCGAACTCGGCAGGCAGTCGGGAGTGTTGTACCACTCGCCGTGGTGCAGCCCGCGATAGAGGGTCGTCGCATCGCGCGGGAAATAGGGGTGGAAGCCCAGCCCGGCGGGCATAGGCGCCTCACCGAGATTGGTGATCGAAAGCGCCGTTTTCACGCCGTCCTCCCCGAGTTCGAAGGTCTGCCGCGCGCGGTAGGGCCAGGGCCATTCGCCGCCGGGGTAGGCGTGTTCGAGAACGGCCTGGGTTTCGCTCTGCTCCACCACGTCCCACGCCGAAAGCCAGCCGAAGCCGTGGAGCGGGTGGGGGTGGTCGGAGCCGGGAAAGTTCGGGGCGATCGTGCCCTTGCGCGCGCCGGTATTGAAGCGCCCGCGCGCGATGCGGTTGGAGAAGGGCACCAGCGGGAAGCTGGCGACATCGAAGATCGTCTCCCCGCAGACCGGCCGCATCAGCGCCTCGCCGCGCCAGTCCAGCCGCAGCACGGAGCCGCCGCGTTCAGGGGCCAGTTCCAGCCGATAGCCGTGTGCCTTGAGATCGATCATCGCTTCCGGTCCACTCCCATGGGACGTTCTTTTCAGGGTCAGGTAGCGCTAACAACGGTTCGCTGACAAGCCCCGCGCAGCTTCTCCGGTAGGCGACAAGGCGCTACTCGCCGCGATAGCGCAAGGCGTCCACCAGCAGGCGGAAGGCGGCGGAGGGCTGGCGGCGGCTGGGGTAGTAGAGGTGGTAGCCCGAGAACGGCTGGCACCAGTCGTCGAGCAGGGGCACCAGGCGTCCGGCGTCGATGTGCGGCTTGGCGTAAGTGTCCATCATCATGGCGATCCCGGCGCCGTCCAGCGCGGCTTGCAGGATCATCGCCATGCTGTCGAAAGTCAGCTGGCCGTCGACGCGGACGTTGAGTTCGCGGCCGTCTTTCTCGAACTCCCAGGCGAAGATGCTGCCCCGCGTGCGGAAGCGCAAGTTGATGCACCGGTGCGCGGCAAGGTCGTGCGGGGTCTCGGGAATGCCGCGCCGCGCGATGTAGTCCGGCGCGGCCACCGGCACGAGCCGGGCGTGCGGGCCGATGCGCACGGCGATCATGTCCCGCGCGATCGATTCGCCGAGGCGAACGCCCGCGTCGAAGCGCTCGGCGACGATGTCCACGAAGCCGGGATCGATGTTCAGCTCGACGTTGATCTCGGGATAGAGCGGCAGGAAGTCGCGAAGCACTGGCCAGATCACGGAATGGGCGGCGTGCTCCGAGGCGGTCAGGCGCACGGTGCCCGCCGGCTTGTCGCGCAGCTCGCTGACGGTGGCGAGGCCCATGGCGATCTCGTCCATCGCCGGGCGCAGGGTGGCGAGCAGGCGCTCGCCCGCCTCGGTGGGCGAGACCGCGCGGGTGGTGCGCGAGAGCAGCCGCACCCCGAGCCGCGATTCCAGACGCCGGATCGTATGACTGAGCGCCGATTGCGAGGAACCCAGCTTGGCGGCGGCGCGGGTGAAGCTGCCCTCGTCGGCAACGGCGATGAAGGCGGTCAGGTCGGCGAGATGTTCGCGGTGCATCGATGCGCGCATATCATGACTGTCATGCGGATTCCTCGAAAAATCAGCGGGAACATCAGGATCCGACAAGACTTTGTATCGGCGCAGCTTTTTATTGACCTTTGTTCTCAAACCAGATCATCTTCGCACTTCGTCGAGGGATCACCTGGAGCCCGATGATCTTGCGAGCCGGATTCGATCGTCTTCTTTTCGTTCCGCTCGCGGCAGGCCTGCTGGCAGGCTGCGCGGTCGGTCCCGATTACAAGGCCCGGAGCGCGCCCGAACTGGGCGTGCCGGACCAGTGGTCGGTCACGGCGCCGCCGCAGGCCGAGGACCTGACGCGTTGGTGGCGCAATTTCGATGATCCGGTGCTGACCGGCCTTGTCGAGCAGGCCGCCGCCGCCAATCTCGATCTGGAACAGGCCCTCGCGCGGCTGCGACAGGCGCGGGAATCGCTCATCATCAGCCGGGCGGCGCTGTTTCCTTCGGTCAGCGGCTCGGGCAGCGTCAACCGCACCGAACCGCTGCGCGGCGGCGGAGCGACGCTGACGCAGCCCGACGGCACCGTCATCACCACCGGCGGGGGCGGGCGCACCAGCTTTTCGCTCGGCCTCGACGCCAGCTACCAGCTCGACCTGTTCGGCGGCAATCGCCGCGCCGTGGAAGCGAGCCGCGCGCAGTTCGAGGCTTCGGGCTTCGACTATGCGACGACCCTGCTCACCGTGGAGAGCGAAGTCGCGCGCAACTACATGCTGGCGCGGGCCTATCAGGCGCAGCTCGCCAATGCGCGAGCCAGCCTCGCCATTCAGGACGACAACCTCCAGATCGCCGGATGGCGGGTCTTGGCGGGCCTCGTCTCTTCGGTGGACGAGGAGCAGGCGCGGGCGAGCCGGGCGCAGACCGCCGCGGGCATTCCGCAGATCGAGCAGCAGTACAACGCCGCTGTCTCGCGCATCGCGGTGCTCACCGGGCAGGCGCCGGGCGCGGTCAAGCCGGTGATGGCCACGGCGGCACCGATCCCCAAGGGGCCGGAGCAGGTCGGTTCCGGCATTCCCGCCAATGTCCTGCGCCAGCGGCCGGACGTGCGCGCGGCGGAGCGCCAGCTTGCCGCCACCACCGCGCAGATCGGCGTGGCCAAGGCACAGCTTCTGCCGCAGTTCAACATCAGCGGCAGCCTCGACACCAATGCGGGCAACTTCGGGGGGCTGCTGGACACGATCACCGGCGGCCTGTTCGGCGGAATCAGCCAGGCGATCTTCAACGCCGGGCGACTCAATGCGCAAGTCCGCTCCAGCCGCGCGGCGGCGGATGGCGCCTTCGCGGCCTACAAGTCCTCGGTGCTGACGGCGCTGGAGGATGTGGAGAACGCCGTCGTCGCCCTGCAATCGGCCGAGGAGCGGGAGCGGCAGTTCGCCATCGCCCTCGACGCCTCGAACAATTCGGCGCTGCTGGCGCGGGCGCAGTACCGCTCGGGCCTGACCGACTTCACCACACTCAACACGCAGGAATCCGCGCTGATCTCGGCGCGCAACGGACTGGTGCAGGCGCGCTCCGACCGCGCCACCGCGCTGATCGCGCTCTACGACGCGCTCGGCGGCGGCTGGGACCCGTCTTCCGACTATACGGTGCTGGCAACCGAGCCCCGGGGAAATAACTGAGATGGCCGACGCGAAACTTGACGAATTCCTGGGCGCGGACAAGCGGCCGATCTGGCAGCGCAAATGGGTGTTCTGGACCGGCCTTGCGGTACTGGTGCTGCTCTCGCTGCTGCTGGTGCGCTGCTTCGGCGGTGCCGAAAAGCAGGGCTATGCAACGACCAAGGCGGAGCGCGGCCAGCTCGTCACCAGCGTTTCGGCCACCGGCAAGCTGGCGCCGACCACCCAGGTGACGGTCGGCTCGCAGCTTTCCGGTCTGGTGGTGAAGGTCCTCGTCGACGTGAACGACCGGGTGGAGAAGGGGCAGGTGCTCGCCGAGATCGATCCCGAGCAGATCGAGGACCAGATCCGGCAGGGACAGGCCCAGCTTGCCGCCAACCGCGCGCAAGTGGAGCAGGCGCGGGCGACGCTGGCGGAATCGCAGGCGCAGCTCGCCCGGCTGGAGGAAGTCGCGCGGCTGTCGGGCGGCAAGGTGCCGTCGAAGACCGAACTTCAGGCGGGCCGCGCCGACATGCAGCGTGCCGCCGCCGCGCTCAAGACATCGCAGGCCAATGTGCTCGCCGCCGAAGCCTCGCTGGCGCAGAACCAGACGCAGCGGGCGCGGGCGCGGATCATCTCGCCGGTTTCGGGCGTGGTGCTGGCGCGGCAGGTCGATCCCGGCCAGACCGTGGCCTCCTCGTTCAACACGCCGACGCTCTTCGTGATTGCCGAGGACCTCAGCAAGATGAAGCTGGAAGTGGCCATCGACGAGGCCGACGTCGGCACCGTCAAGGAAGGCCAGAGCGCGAAGTTCACCGTGGATGCCTTCCCCGGACAGACCTTCCCGGCGAAGATCACCCGCGTCGAGATCGCCTCCAACCTCACCGCCTCTTCGGCCAGTTCGTCCAGTTCCTCGGCCAGCACGACCAGCACGACCGGGCAGGTGGTGTCCTATGCGGCCGATCTTTCGGTCGCGAATGCGGACCTGAAGCTGCGGCCCGGCATGACCGCCACCGCCGATATCGTCACCTCGGACAAGCAGAACGTGCTGCTGATCCCCAATGCCACGCTGTCCTTCACCCCGCAGACGAGCGCGAAGAAGAAGGGCGGCGGCGTGACCGATGCGATCGGCTTCCGTCCGCCCCGCCGCGGCCAGCGCGCCGCCAAGAGCGCGACGCTCGATCGCGGCACCCGCCAGACCATCTACGTGCTCGGCGCCGATGGCACGCCGCAGCCGATCGAGATTGTCACCGGCAGCACCAATGGCCAGCAGACCGAAGTGGTCTCGGGCGATCTCAAGCCCGGAATGCAGGTCGTGACCGGCCAGCTTGCCGGTTCGGGAAGCTGAGGCGACCGGCATGAGCGGCCCCGATCTCGCCCAATCGCCCATCATCTCGCTGCGCGGGATCACCAAGGTCTTCGGCAGCGGCGAGACCGCTTTCCGCGCGCTGAAAGGCGTCGATCTCGATATCGTGGCGGGCGATTTCGTGGCGGTGATGGGTCCGTCGGGTTCGGGCAAGTCGACGATGATGAACATACTCGGCTGCCTCGATGTATCGACTTCCGGGCAGTTCCTGTTCCATGGCCATCACGTCGAGAACCTCGACCGCGACCAGCGCGCCCTGCTGCGGCGCAAGTACCTCGGCTTCGTGTTCCAGGGCTTCAATCTGCTGGCGCGCACGTCCGCGCTGGAGAACGTCGAGCTGCCGCTGCTCTACCGGGGCGATGCCAAGCAGGACCGCCGCAAGGAAGCGATGGCGGCGCTCGACAAGGTGGGCCTTGCCGACTGGGCCGGGCACACGCCGGGCGAGCTTTCCGGCGGCCAGCAGCAGCGCGTGGCGATCGCCCGCGCCATCGTCACCCAGCCCGAGGTCCTACTGGCCGACGAGCCGACCGGCAACCTCGACAGCCAGCGCTCGGTGGAGATCATGGAGTTCCTCGCCGCGCTCAACCGCGATTCCGGGATCACCGTGCTGATGGTCACGCACGAGCCGGACATGGCCGAATATGCGCGGCGGATCGTCCACTTCAAGGACGGGCTGATCGACCGCATCGATCAGGGCAACGGCACCCATGCCGGAGTGACCGGCTGATGCTGGGTACGGTGTTCCTCCTCGCGCTGCGCTCGATCCGGCGCCATGTCCTGCGCTCGCTGCTGACAATGCTGGGCATCGTCATCGGCGTCGGCGCGGTGGTATCGATGGTGACGCTGGGCAAGGCGACGACGGCGGCGGTGACGCAGCAGATCGCCGCGCTCGGCACCAATATCCTTCAGGTCCGCCCCGGACAGGGCTTCGGTCGCGGCGGCGGCGGACCGGCACCCAAGGACTTCGATCCCGCCGATATCGTCGCGATCGGCCAGCAGGTGGGCGGCGTCACTGCGGTTGCGCCGCAAGTCTCCTACAGCGGGCGGGCGATCTACGAAGGCGCCAATTGGTCGACGACGATAAACGGCACCACCTCCGCCTATTTCAAGATCCAGCCCTGGCCGCTCCAGTCGGGCCGCCTGTTCAATCCCGAGGAAGAGGCGGCAGGCAAGTCGGTCTGCATCATCGGCTCCACCGTCAGCAGCAACCTGTTCCGCGGCGTCGACCCGATCGGCAAGCGCTTCCGCATCGGCGATGTCAGTTGCGACGTGATCGGCCTGCTCACCACCAAGGGGCAGGCGGGCTTCGGCGGCGATCAGGACGATATCGTCATCATGCCGCTCAAGACGGTGCAGCGCCGCTTCCTCGGCTCGACCTCGATCCGCACGATCCTGGTGGGCGTGAACGGCGACTATTCGAGCGAGCAGGTCCAGCAGAGCCTCACCCGATTGCTGCGCGAGCGGCGGCATATCACCGAGGGCAAGGACGACGATTTCAACATCTTCGACACCAAGCAGATTTCCGACACCCTGACCCAGACGACGACGATGCTGACCCGGATCGTCGCCGCCGTGGCCGCGATCAGCCTCGTCGTCGGTGGGATCGGCATCATGAACATCATGCTGGTCTCGGTGACGGAGCGCACGCGGGAGATCGGCATCCGCCTCGCCATCGGTGCCGTCGCCAACGAAGTGCTGATGCAGTTCCTGGTCGAGGCGGTGGTGCTGTCCTGCCTCGGCGGGCTGATTGGCCTCCTGCTGGCGCAACTGGTGGTCGGGGTGGCGACGCCGTTGATGGACCTGCCGTGGATCTTCGACCCGGTGGTCAACCTCGGCGCCTTTGCGGTCTCGGCGGCGATCGGCGTGATCTTCGGCTACTTCCCGGCGCGCCGTGCGGCGAGCCTCAATCCGATCGACGCCCTTCGGCACGAATAGGGAGAATTCCATGCGCGGCTTGATAGTGGGCATGGCGAACGACCAGTCGCTCGCCTTCGGCTGCGCCGAGGCCCTGCGCGCGGAAGGCGCGGAACTGGCGATCACCTATCAGAGCGAGAGGGCGCGGCCCCATGTCGAGTCGCTGGCAGAGGCGCTCGGCGCGGCGATCTTCCAGCCGCTGGACGTGACCGCACCCGAGCAGATGGAAGCGCTCTTCGCCGAGATCGCCGCGCGCTGGGGCAGCCTCGACTTCCTGCTCCATTCGGTGGCCTTCGCGCCCAAGCAGGACTTGCAGGGCCGGGTGGTGGACAGTTCGGTGGAAGGCTTCACCAAGGCGATGGACGTCTCCTGCCATTCGCTGATCCGCCTCGCGCGTTTCGCGGAGCCGCTGATGGCGGGCGGCGGGTCGATCCTGACGATGAGTTTCTACGGTTCGGAGAAAGTCGTGCCCGGGTATGGGCTGATGGGGCCGGTCAAGGCGGCGCTGGAGGCCAGCGTGCGCTATCTCGCCGACGAACTCGGGCCGAGCGCCATTCGCGTCAATGCGCTCTCGACCGGTCCGGTCCGCACCCGCGCCGCCTCGGGCCTCTCGCACCTCGACGAACTGATGCGGCTGGCGGCGGACAAGGCGCCGCTCCACCAGCTCGTGACCATCGAGCAGATCGGCCACATGGGCGCCTTCCTGCTGGGGCCGAAATCGCGCTTCGTCACCGGGCAGACGATCTACGTCGACAGCGGCTACAACAGCGTCGGGGGGTAGTTTGCTACGATGTCCGTATGAAATCGTAGAAATACGGATGTATCGGTTGACCTTCCTGCAAGACAGGCGCAGCTTCCCCGCAGAATTGTTCAGGTAAAGACCAAATCTCCGTCCTCTTCGCGGGACTTTCATCGGGAGAACGTCATGGGCTGGATTATTGCACTGATCGTGGGCGGCATTGCCGGTTGGCTGGCCAGTCTGGTGATGAACCGCGATGCCTCGATGGGCATCCTGTGGAACATTGTCGTCGGCTGCGTCGGTTCGGTAATCGGCAATCTGATCGCGAACCAGTTCGGCATTGCCGGATCGGTCAAGGAGTTCTCGATCGTCGGCCTGGTCGTGGCCTTCATCGGCGCGGTCGTGCTGCTGGGCATCGTCAATCTCATCCAGCGCGGGCGTGTGCGCTGAGTCACAGTACAGGGAATGCAATGCGGGGATTGAACCGGGCGGCGCTGCTGGCGTCGTCAGTCGGGCTGCTTGCGCTCTGGCCGCCACTGGCCTCGGCGCAAGGGGCGAAGGCCAGCTCGCCGCCGGAATTCGCGCGGCGGATAGAGCATTTGAAGCCCGGCGAATGGGTCTGGGCGCCGGGCGTCTCGCCGAGCGGGCCGGTGGTGATCTACGTCGATCTCTCGCGCCAGATCGGCATCGTCTATCGCAACGGCGTACGCATCGCCGCGACCACGGTGTCGAGCGGCAAGTCCGGCCATGCCACCCCGACCGGCGTGTTCACGATCCTCCAGAAGGACGCCAAGCACCGGTCGAGCACCTACAACAACGCGCCGATGCCCTATCAGCAGCGCCTGACCTGGGACGGCGTGGCGCTCCACGCGGGCGGACTGCCCGGCTATCCGGAGAGCCACGGCTGCGTTCACCTGCCTTACGGCTTCGCGAAGGAACTTTTCGCGATCACCAAACTGGGCGTGACGGTGGTGGTGGCGGGCGATGCGGAAAGCCATGTCCGCACCAGCGACAACAGCCTGCTGGCGCCGTTCGACGGGAAGGGCAAGCCGGTGGACCGCACCCCGCTGGCGGGCGGCGAGCAATATCGCTGGCGCCCGCAGCTCGCGCCCAGCGGGCCGCTGTCGATCATCGTCTCCAAGCTCGACCAGCGCGTCGTGGTGCTGCGCGGCGGGGTGGAGATCGGCCGCAGCGTGGCCGAAGTGAACGACGACGATCCCGGCTCCCATGTCATCACCATGGCCCTGCGCGAAGGCAAGCCGCGCTGGATCTATATCGGCCTGCCCGGCCACGCCGAGGATGAGGGGCGCGAAGTGGACGAGGCGGTGATCAACCGCCTGCGCCTGCCGCGCCCGTTCTATGAGAAGGTCAGGGCAGTGTTGACCCCCGGCACGACCATCCTCGTCACCAACTCGCGCGTGGGCGAGGGGCCGCTGGAGCACCTGACGGTGATAGATGCGGTGAAACCGCTCCCATGAAACCGAGCGACCTTCCTGCGATGATACTTCGGAAAATGTCCTGAGCACGGGAGAACTTCCTTGAAAGTTGCGGTCTTCAGCACGCGTCCTTACGACCGTGAATTCCTCGATCACGCCAACGAACAGTCCGCCGCCGGGCATGCGCTGTTCTATCTGGAGCCTCGGCTCAATGCCCATACCGCCCATCTCGCGGCGGGGCACGAGGGCGTCTGCGCTTTCGTGAACGACCAGCTCGGGCGCGCGGAACTGGAGATCCTCGCCGCGAACGGCACTCGCCTGATCGCGCTGCGCAGCGCCGGGTTCAACAATGTGGACCTTGCCGCTGCGCGCGAGTTGGGCTTTCAAATCGGCCGCGTTCCGGCCTATTCGCCCGACGCCATTGCCGAGCATGCCATCGCGCTGATCCTCTCGCTCAACCGCAAGATCCACAAGGCCTATGCCCGCGTGCGCGAGGGCAACTTCGCGCTGGAGGGCCTGCTCGGCTTCGACCTCAAGGGCAAGGTTGCAGGCGTGATCGGCACCGGCAAGATCGGTATCAATGTCGCGCGCATCCTCAAGGGCTTCGGCTGCGAGGTGGTGGCGAGCGATCCGTTCGAGAGCGCGGAACTGACCGCGCTCGGCGGACGCTATGTGGGCATAGACGAACTGCTCGCCCGCTGCGACGTGATCAGCCTGCACTGCCCGCTCACCCCCGAGACCCATCACCTGATCGGCCGCGAGGCCATCGCGAAGATGAAGCCCGGTGTCATGCTCATCAACACCAGCCGCGGCGCGGTGATGGATGCGCGCGCGGTGATCGCCGGGCTGAAGAACGGCAAAGTCGGCTATGTCGGGCTGGACGTCTACGAGGAAGAGGAAGACCTGTTCTTCGAGAACCTGTCCGATCAGGTGATCCGCGACGATGTCTTCGTGCGGCTGATGACGTTCCCGAACGTGCTCATCACCGGCCATCAGGGCTTCTTCACCCGCGAGGCGATGACCGCCATCGCCGGGACCACCATCGACAACATCAGCGCTTTCGAGCGCGACGGCGCGCCGCTCCATCCCGTACCCACGGAGCGCAAGGCCTAGGGCGCAGGATGCCCGCTCCGCTTCTGGCGCTCGTGCCGATCGCGGCGCTGGTCCTGCTGATGACGGGGCTGCGCTGGTCGGCCGCAGCAGCGGGGACGGTGGCGGCGGTGGTCGCTGCGATCGTCGCGGTGGCGGCATTCCAGTTCGGCGACGCGCCTGCCGATCTGGCCGGGCCGGTACTGGAGGCGGGGTTCACGGCGGCGACGATCCTGTGGATCGTGTTCCCGGCGCTCTCGATCCACGAATATCAGGTGCGGACCGGCGGGACGCGGGTGATCGGCGAGTGGCTCTCGTCGATTTCCTCGGACCCGGCAGCGACGGCGCTGCTGGTCGGCTATTTCTTCGCGATGTTCCTGGAGGGCGCCTCGGGCTTCGGGACGCCGGTGGCGATCGTCGGGCCGATGCTGGTCGCGCTGGGCGTGGCGCCGGAGCGGGCGCTGCTGGTGGCGCTCATGGGCCATGTCGTGGGCGTCTCGTTCGGCGCGGTCGGCGCGCCGATGGTGCCGCTGCTGGAGGCGGCGCCGGTCGACGAGCGGCGGCTCTCGCTGGCAATCCTGCTGCTCCATGCCTGCCTCGGCTGGACCCTCGCGCTGATCGTCGTGAAGCTGGGCAGCGCCCGGATGCGGCGCGACGGCACGGCAGCGTGGCAGGTGGCGATCATGGCGGCGGCCTGCTTCTTCCCCTGCGCGGCGCTGATCGCGGGGCTGGCCGGGCCGGAACTGCCGACACTCGGCGGCGCGCTGCTGGGCGGGGCGCTGTTCATCGTCTGGCTGCGGCGCGGTGCGCCGCCCGCCGGGGGCGAGGACGCACCTTCGACGCGGGAACTGGTGCGGGCCGGGCTGCCCTACATGGTGCTCGTGCTGCTGATCCTCGCCAGCCGCCTGATCGAGCCGCTGCGCGCCCTGCTGCGCGAGCATCCCATCGCCTGGAGCTATCGCCATGCCTTCGGCGACCAGATGCTGCCGCTCTACCACCCCGGCACGATGCTGTTGCTGGCCTTCCTGCTGACCGCCATGGCCAACCGTTCGCGGCCGAGGCTCGTCGCCGCTGCGATGGTGGCGGCGGCAAGGCGGTTGCCGCAAGTGGCCATTGCGCTCGTCTCGGTGCTGACCCTGGCGCGCTTCATGGTGCACGGCGGCCTGATCGACGCGCTGGCGGTGGGGGCGACCGGCCTGTTCGGGCAGGCTTGGCCGCTGGCGGTGCCGCTGGTCGGGGCGCTGGGCTCGTTCGTGACCGGCTCGGGCACGGCCTCGAACATCATCTTCGCGAATTTCCAGGTCGCCGCCGCCGATGCGGTGACATTGCCGCACTGGCTGGCGCTCGCCGGGCAGAGCCTCGGCTCGGCCATCGGCAATATCATGGCGCCGCACAATATCGTCGCCGGTTCGGCCACGGTCGGACTGGTCGGGCGCGAGGGCAGGGCGCTGGCCCGCACCGCGCCGGTCTGCCTTGCCTATGCGCTGGCGGGCGGGGCGCTGGTGCTGCTCGTCCGGTGGGGGCTTCGAGGGCTGGGCTGAACGGCGGCCCGGCCTAGAACTGTTCGCGCGATGTCAGCCGTATTGCAGTGATCGTTTACCATGCTGCAATGTTCATTGTTGCGCATATCTTGGTTAATTCAAGAAACGGGCGATTCTATAGCCAAAGGTGGTACGGGAATATTTGTCTTGCGCCCGTAATAATTCCGGGAGATAGCAGGCGTGAACGGAGCGTAACGCTCCAGCCATTCGGCGGGGCACGGCTCCGCCCCGGAGGTGCAACGACGGGCCTTGCCTGTCGTGCCAACTTCCGCCTCCTGTCAACCACCACCGAGCGCGACAGGAGGCGGAAAAACCGCGCCTCGGAACCGTTTCTCTCATCAGTTTCGCCCCGGTCCATGATCGGAATTTCGCATGACGGCAACGCGCGCCCGCGCTTTGATCGGCGCGCCATATCTGGCAAGCTGCGCGCCGTTGGAGACGATGACCGGACTTTTCAGAACCACCCGGAAACAGGGTGGGCAACCAGTACCGACCGGAAGGAGAACGACATGGACGCGAAGACCTCTAGCGGGAACATGGGTGGCTGCCCGATGCACGGAACGCCGATACGATCGCTCCTGGGCCGCACCAATCGCGACTGGTGGCCCAACCAGCTTTCCCTCGACATCCTGCCCCAGAGCGGCGCCAGCCCGCTCGGCGAGGGCTTCGATTATGCGCAGGCCTTCCGGTCGCTCGACTATGCGGCGGTAAAGGCCGATCTCACCGCGCTGATGACCCAGAGCCAGCCCTGGTGGCCGGCCGACTACGGCCATTACGGGCCGTTCTTCATCCGCATGGCCTGGCACAGCGCCGGCACCTACCGCACCGGCGACGGGCGCGGCGGCGCGTCCTCGGGCAACCAGCGCTTCGCCCCGCTCAATTCCTGGCCGGACAATGCCAATCTCGACAAGGCGCGCCGCCTGCTCTGGCCGATCAAGCAGAAGTACGGGGCCAAGCTCTCCTGGGCCGACCTGCTGATCCTCACCGGCAATGTCGCCATCGAATCCATGGGCGGGCCGACTTTCGGCTTCGGCGGCGGGCGCGAGGACATCTTCGAACCGGAGAAGGACGTCTACTGGGGCACCGAGGAGCAATGGGTGGGGCAGGGCGCCGAAACCCGCATCCAGCCGGAGCGGGAGATGGCGCTCGAAAACCCGCTGGCGGCGATCCAGATGGGCCTCATCTACGTCAATCCCGAAGGCCCCGGCGGCGAGCCCGACCCCATCGGCTCGGCCCGCGATATCCGCGAAACGTTCGCGCGCATGGGCATGAACGACGAGGAAACCGCCGCGCTCACGGCGGGCGGCCATACGTTCGGCAAGTGCCACGGCGCGGGAGATGCCGCCAAGATCGGCGCCGAGCCGGAAGGCGCGGATATCGCCCAGCAGGGCCTCGGCTGGCAGAGCGGCCATGAAAGCGGCTTCGGCGATCACACGATCACCTCGGGCCTCGAAGGCGCCTGGACGCCGACGCCGACCAAGTGGGACATGAGCTACCTGCACATGCTGCTCGACTACGAATACGAGCTGGTTCGCAGTCCGGCAGGGGCGCAGCAGTGGCAGCCGGTGAACCAGAAGCCGGAAGACCTCGCGCCCGGCGCCCACAGCCCCGAACGGCGCCTGCCGACGATGATGACCACCGCCGACATGGCCTTCAAGGTCGATCCCGAATATCGCCGGATCCTGGAGAAGTTCCGCGCTGATCCCGCCTATTTCGGCGATGCCTTCGCGCGGGCCTGGTTCAAGCTCTGCCATCGCGACATGGGGCCGAAGGCGCGTTACCTCGGCCCGGAAGTTCCGGCGGAGGACCTGCTCTGGCAGGACCCGATCCCGGCGGCGGAGGGCCCCGTCATTACCGGCGAGGACGTGGCGGCGCTCAAGCGGGACATTCTCGCCTCGGGCCTCACGGTCGCGGAACTGGTCTCGACCGCCTGGGCCTCGGCCTCGACCTATCGCGGTTCGGACCATCGCGGCGGCGCCAATGGCGGGCGCATCCGTCTCGCCCCGCAGAAGGACTGGGAGGTGAACGAGCCGGAGAAGCTGGCGAAAGTCCTCGGCGTCTATGAGAGGATCAAGGCCGGGTTCGACGGCGGCGCTTCGGGCCGCAAGGTCTCGATCGCGGACCTCGTGGTGCTCGGCGGCGGCGTGGGGATCGAGAAGGCGGCGGCCGATGCGGGAACCCCGCTCGACGTCGCGTTCGTGCCCGGTCGCACCGATGCCGCGCAGGAGCAGACCGATGTGGACGGCTTCGCGGTGCTCGAACCGCGGGTGGACGGTTTCCGCAACTACCTCCAGGTGGCGTTCACGGTGCCGACCGAGGAACTGCTGATCGACCGCGCGCAATTGCTCGGCCTGGGGGCGGCGGAAATGACGGCGCTGGTCGGCGGGCTGCGTGTGCTCGGCGCCAATCACGGCGGCAGGACGGACGGTGTGCTCACCGACCGGCCGGGGCAGCTCACCAACGATTTCTTCGTCAACCTGCTCGACATGGGCACGGCGTGGAAGCAGGTGGACGACGAGGCGGACGAGACGTTCACCGGCACCGACCGCGCCAGCAACCAGCCCAGGTGGACGGCGACACGGACCGACCTCGTGTTCGGCTCGAACTCGCAGCTCCGCGCGCTCAGCGAGGTCTATGCGGAGTCGGACGCCGGGCCGCGATTCCTCAGGGACTTCGTGACCGCCTGGTGCAAGGTGATGAACGCGGATCGCTTCGATTTGAGGTGAATTTGCATGCTCCGCCGCAACTTTCGCGAAGCATATAAAGATATCTTTATATTTGCGTCGCGAAAGCTGACGGAGTAGGGACGATGCATTCGGGGACGCCGGGCTTACGTCCGGTGTTCCCATGCACCATCCAACGTACCAGGAGCTTCCCGTGGCCACTGCCCAGATCGCCCACGACTACGCCATTACCGATATTTCGCTCGCCGATTTCGGCCGTACCGAGATCGCCATCGCCGAAACCGAAATGCCGGGCCTGATGGCGCTGCGCGAGGAATTCGGCGCGTCGCAGCCGCTCAAGGGCGCGCGCATCACCGGCTCGCTGCACATGACGATCCAGACTGCCGTTCTGATCGAGACGCTGGTCGCGCTTGGCGCCGACGTGCGCTGGGCCACCTGCAACATCTTCTCGACCCAGGACCACGCCGCTGCCGCCATCGCCGCAGCCGGTATCCCGGTCTACGCGATCAAGGGTGAATCGCTGGCCGACTACTGGGACTACGTCGGCAAGATCTTCGACTGGTCGACCGAAGAGAACCCCGACCTTACCGCCAACCTGATCCTCGACGACGGCGGCGACGCCACGATGTTCGCGCTCTGGGGCGCCCGCGTCGAAGCGGGCGAAGCGCTGTTCGAACCCTCGAACGCCGAGGAAATCGAGTTCGTCCGCGCGCTCAACGCCTTCCTCAAGGCCAAGCCGGGCTACCTGACCGCCTCGGTCAAGGCGATCAAGGGCGTTTCGGAAGAAACCACCACCGGCGTCCACCGCCTGTACCACCTCGCCAAGGACGGCAAGCTGCCGTTCCCCGCGATCAACGTGAACGATTCGGTCACCAAGTCGAAGTTCGACAACCTCTACGGTTGCAAGGAATCGCTGGTCGACGCGATCCGCCGCGCCACCGACGTGATGCTGGCCGGCAAGGTCGCCTGCGTTGCCGGTTTCGGCGACGTCGGCAAGGGCTCGGCCGCTTCGCTGCGCAACGGCGGCGCCCGCGTGATGGTCACCGAGATCGACCCGATCTGCGCCCTGCAGGCCGCCATGGAAGGCTATGAAGTCGTCACCATGGAAGAAGCCGTGACCCGCTGCGACATCTTCGTCACCGCGACCGGCAACGACTCCGTCATCACCGGCGAGCACATGGCCGCGATGAAGGACAAGGCAATCGTCTGCAACATCGGTCACTTCGACTCCGAAATCCAGATTTCGGCGCTCGACAACTACGACTGGAAGGAAGTGAAGCCGGGCACCGACCTCGTCACTTTCCCGGACGGCAAGCAGATCATCATCCTCGCCAAGGGCCGTCTGGTGAACCTGGGCTGCGCCACCGGCCACCCCAGCTTCGTGATGTCCTCCAGCTTCACCAACCAGACGCTCGCACAGATCGAACTGTTCACCAAGAACGACGACTACAAGAACGAAGTCTACGTGCTGCCCAAGCACCTCGACGAGAAGGTCGCCGCGCTGCACCTCGAAAAGCTGGGCGTGAAGCTCACCAAGCTCTCGAAGAAGCAGGCCGACTACATCGGCGTGCCGGAAGCCGGTCCGTTCAAGCCGGACCACTACCGCTACTGATCGGTAAGGCACTGATTGGCTAACGATGGGGAGAGTGCTGCAATCGTGGCGCTCTCCCCATTGTGTTTAGGGCTTCCGCACCTCATAGCCGTGGGTGAATGGACCAGGATCGCCTCGTACCCCTCCTGATCGGCCTGCTGCTCGCTGCCTGGATGCTGGCGGCGGCCTGGGCCGTGCTTACCGCGCGCAGTCGGCAGAAGCGCGCGGAAGGCCAGCTTCGCTCCGCCCGCAGGCTGGGCCGCATGGTCGAGGAATCGCCCGCCTTGCCGCTGCTCGTCCGCTCGGACGGGCGAATCGAGGCCAGTCCGCGCCTAGCGCAGTGGCTGGGGTTGGACGGGGTGCCGCAGTTCCTTTCCGAACTCGATGGCGGCGAACGCGGTCTGCCCACCGCAAAGCTGGAAGAGCTGACCGAGGCGGTGCGCCGCACCCAGAAGACCGCCGCGCCGTTCCGCATGGTGCTGACGCCGCGCGGCTCGACCCGCTCGCTGGCGCTGCGTGGGCATCTGGCCGATCCGCAGATCTCGCCCGGCGGCGCCGCGCTCGTCTGGGTCTTCGACTTTTCCGACAGCGAGACCGAACTCACCCGCCTGCGCGACGAAGCCTCGCGGGCGAGGGGGGACTTCACCGCGCTCGTCTCGCTGATTGAAGCGGCACCGATGCCCATGTGGTTCCGCCGCCCGGACGGCGAGCTGCAACTGGTGAACTCGGCCTATGTCGCGGCCGTGGGCGGGGACAGCGCGCAGGCCGTGGTCGCCAGCGGCACCGAACTGATCGAGAGCGCGGACGGCCTCACGCCTGCCCAGGTGGCGCGCGCCGCCGCCGACAAGGGCGCGCCGATCCAGCGCATCGTCTCGACCACGATCAACGGCCAGCGCCGCGCCATGCGCGTCAGCGACCTGCCGCTCGGCGAGGACGGGGTGGCGGGCTATGCCGTCGATATCGAGGACCTTGAGGAAATGTCGCGCTCGTTCCGCGCGTTCCGCGAGGCGCAGCGCGGGCTGCTCGACCAGCTTTCGGCAGGCGTCGCCCAGTTCGATGCCAAGAAGCGCCTGACCTTCGCCAACCAGCCGTTCCAGCGCCTGTTCAAGTTCTCGACCGCCGCCATGCAGGACCTGCCTGCTTTCGAGCGTCTGCTCGATGCCGCGCGCGATGCCGGGCGCGTGCCCGAGGCGCGCGACTTTCCGGCCTGGCGCCGCGAGAAGGCGGCTTGGTTCGCCAGCGGCGAGGCCAGCGAGGAAGCCTGGACCTTGGCGGACGGCACGCACCTCCGCATCGTCGCCCAGCCGGTGCCGGACGGCGGCCTGATGCTGATCGCCGAGGATCGCACCGAGCAGCTGCGCCTCTCCGCCGTGCGCGACACCCTGCTGCGCACGCGGACGGCGACGTTCGACAGCCTGTTCGAATCGATTGCGGTTTTCGCGCCGGACGGGCGGTTGCAGATCTGGAACCGCCGCTTCGCCGCCGACTGGGGGCTCGACAGCGACTTTCTCGACACCCATCCGCACATGCAGGACCTGCTCAAGAAGATCGCGCCGCGCCTCAAGCGCCCGGTCGAGGCGGAGATGGTCGGCGGGGTGGTGCGCACCGCCACGCTCGACCGCGCGCAGAAGGGCGGCCGCATCGCGCTGGCCGATGGCCGCATGCTGGAATTCGCAGGCGTGCCGCTGCCGGACGGCAACGGGCTGCTGGCAGTGCTCGACATCACCGATTCGCAGAAGGCCGAGGCGGCGCTGCGCGAAAGCAATGCCGCGCTGATCGAGGCGGACACGATCAAGACGCGCTTCCTCGCCAAGATGAGCTACGAGCTGCGCACGCCGCTGACCTCGATCGGCGGCTTCGCGGAACTGCTGGAAGCGGGCGTCGGCGGCGACCTTTCCGAGAGCGGGCACGACTATGTCGGCGCGATCCTGACCTCGGTGGAGCAGCTTGGCGATCATATCGACAGTCTGCTGGACCTCTCGCAGAGCGAGGCGGGGCTGCTGCCGCTCAAGAAGGAAGAGATCGACCCGATGCCCTTCGTGCGTTCGGTGGTCGAGGAACGCGCCGCGCGATTGCAGAAGGCGGGCCTCGTGCTCGATCTTCAGGCCAGCGGGCTGCTGCGCCCGATCTCCGGCGACCGCAAGCGGCTGGCGCGCGCGCTCGGCCATCTCGTCGACAATGCCATTGCCGCCTCACCGCGGGGGCAGCACATCCTCGTGCAGCTTGGCCGCCGTACGTCGGGCGAGGGGGAATGGCTCCAGATTCTCGTGCAGGATCAGGGCGCGGGGATGGACAGCCGCAGCGTCGCCCTCGCGCTGGACGGCATGAAGGCCAGCGCCGACGGCAAGTCGGTGGAGCGCAGCCAGGGCCTCGGGCTGCCGCTCGCGCGCCAGCTTGTCGAGGCCCATGGCGGCGCGCTGCGCCTCGTTTCCGAGCCCGGCAAGGGCACCAGCGCTCTGGTGGAGCTTCCGTGAAGATTGCATTGCCCGATCTCGCCGCGATGGAGCGCTTCGGCCGCGCCATCGCCGACCGATTGCGCCCCGACGACGTGGTGGCCCTGACCGGCGGCCTCGGCGCGGGCAAGACCACGCTCGCCCGCGCGATCATCGCCGGGCTGGGGCACGAGGGCGAAGTGCCGTCGCCCAGCTTCGCGATCGTCGAAGTCTACGATCCGCCACTGTCCGGCGCGCCCGGCGTGCGCCTGCCGCTGGTCCATGCCGACTTCTACCGCCTCAAGGACCCATCGGAGGCCGACGAGATCGGTCTCGACGACTATCGCTATGGCGCCGCGCTGCTCGCCGAGTGGCCCGACCATGCCGGCGGCTTCGCGCATGAGCCGGGCTGCCTTTCAATTACGCTGGAAGTTGCGGATGAGGGGCGGATCGCCATTGTCGAGCCGGGCACCGATTGGCGGGATCGCGTTTCGTTCTGATTTCATCAGAACGGTGATCCCTGTTGTTTGTTGGTCGCATTTTCCCGGTCGTCAGGTGTTTCCACCTGACTTGAAAATGCTCTAGGGCGGGAACCGAAATGAGCACGAATCTTCCCGCCGATCTCGAACCCTTCCTTGCCCAGGCCGGCTGGGCGGGTGCCCATGTCGAACCGCTTGCAGGCGACGCCTCGTTCCGTCGCTACTTCCGCGTGACCCGCGCGGACGGCGAAACGGCGATGCTGATGGACGCGCCGCCGCCGAACGAGGACCCGACGCCGTTCCTGCGCGCCGCGCGCTGGCTCGATGCCAACGGGCTGCGGGCGCCGCGGATCCTGTCGGACTGGGCGGAGCGGGGCCTCGTGCTGATCGAGGACTTCGGCCATGCCCGCATGCGCGACTATCTCGACCAGTGGCCGGACGACGAAGTGGCGGTCTACAAGGGCGCGGTGGACGTTCTGGCGCAGCTGCGCGAACTGCCGCCGGGGCCTTTCCTCGACTATTCGATGAGCGAGTACCAGCGCGAGGTGCGCCTCTTCGTCGACTGGTACTGCGCCGCGCAGAACCTGCGCGTGGACACCGCCGGTTTCGTCACTGCCTGGGAAACCGTGCTGAGCGGCCTGCTCCCGCGCCAGCGCCCCGGCGTGACCGTGCTGCGCGACTATCATGCCGAGAACATCATGCTGCTCGGCGCGCTGGAAAAGCAGGGCCTGCTCGATTTCCAGGACGCGCTGATCGGCCACCCGGCCTACGATCTCGTCTCGCTGCTCCAGGACGCCCGCCGCGACGTCTCGCCCGAGCTGGAAGCGGAGATGTTCGACCATTACCTCCAGGCCACCGGCGCCGATCCCGAGACGTTCCTGGCCGACTATGCCCGCCTCGGCGCGCAGCGGAACACCAAGATCATCGGCATTTTCGTGCGCCTCTGGCGGCGCGACGGCAAGCCGCGCTACCTCGACCTGATCCCGCGCGTCTGGGCCATGCTGGAGCGCGATCTCGCCCACCCCGCGCTGGAGCCGGTGGCGCGCTGGTTCGATGCCAACATTCCCGCCCATCTGCGCGATGCGAACGGCGGGAGCTACGCTGCATGAGCGGGAACAAGCTGGCCAGCGACACGGCCATGGTGCTCTCCGCCGGTCTCGGCAAGCGCATGCGTCCGCTCACCGCGACCCAGCCCAAGCCGCTGGTGCGGGTGGCGGGCAAGTCGCTGATCGACCACGCGCTCGACAAGCTCGACGCGGCCGGGGTCGCGAAGGCGGTGGTCAATGTCCACTATCTGGCCGATGCGCTGGAAGGCCACTTCAAGGCACGCCGCAAGGGGCCGCAGGTCACCGTGTCCGACGAGCGCGCCCAGTTGCTTGAAACCGGCGGCGGCATGGTCAAGGCGGCACCGCTGCTGCCCGAGACCTTCTTCTGCCTCAACAGCGACAATATCTGGCTCGACGGGCCGGTGGACGTCTTCCACGAACTCTCCCAGGCCTGGGACGAGGAGCGGATGGACGCGCTGCTGCTGGTCGTGCCGCATACGCGGGCGATGCATCATGAAGGTGCAGGCGACTTCCACCTCGATGCTTTGGGCCGCATCACGCGCCGCAAGCCGGGCTATGTTGCGCCGTTCATCTACATGGGCATCCAGATCGTGTCGAAGCGCTTGCTGCGTGACGCTCCGGAAGGCCCGTTCTCGACCAACGTTCTGTGGAACCGCGCGATCGAGGAGGGCCGCCTTTACGGTGTCTCGCATACCGGCCTGTGGTTCGAAGTGGGCGAACCGGGCGCCATCAAACCGACCGAGGAATGGCTGACCCGTGCCTGAAAAAGGCGGGCCGAAGGTTTACTCGATTGCTGCGCACCGTGGTTTCGCCGACGCCCTCGTGGCGGGGCTGGTGCCGCGTTATTCCGAAGGCGAACTCGGCCTCGCCCGGCTGACCCTGCTGCTGCCGAGCCGCCGTGCGGTCCGCACCGTCACCGAGGCTTTCGTGCGCCATTCGGGCACGACCGACCGGCCCGGCATGCTGCTGCCGCGCATGGCGGTAGTCGGCGATCTCGATCTTGACGAGACGCTCGGGCCGCTGCTCGATCCGCTCGGCGCTGCGGATATTCCGCCCGCCGCCGATGCGACCCGGCGCTGGCTGCGGCTCGCCCATTACTTGCGCGAAGTCGAAGGCGCCGAGGCCGGGAAGGGCGCGGCCCTGTTGCGCCGCGCCTGGGAGCTGGGCCGCACGATGGACCGCCTGCTGGTCGAAGGCATTGCCCCGCTAGACCTGATGAGCGAGCGGGTGATCGGCATCGTCGGCGACCTTGCCGGGCACTGGACCGACAATACCCGCACCTTCCTCAAGGTGCAGCAATACTGGATCGCGGAACTCACCGAACGCGGCGAGATCGACGCACCGGAGCGCCGCAACCGCCTGTTCGAACATGCCGCCGAGGAATGGCGCGCGGTGCCGCCGCACTATCCCGTGGTCGCGGCGGGCGTGACCAGCGCCTCGCCCGCGCTGGCGAAATTGCTGCGCGTGGTCAGCGAATTGCCGGGCGGCTCGGTGGTCCTGCCGGACTTCGATCTGGCGCTGCCCGGCGAAGTCTGGGACGAACTCGGGATTGCCGGAAAGCCCGAGAATCCCGAGGAACCGCCGTTCGGGCGGGGCGATGCGGTGACGCATCCGCAATACCATCTCAAGCTGCTGCTCAACCGCATGGGCATCGCCCGCGAGGAAGTCTCTGCGTGGCATCGCTCCGGCTACGGCGCCTCGCCCGCCGAGCGCAGCACGGTGATCTCCAACTTGTTCCTGCCGCCGCGCGCTTCGGCGGCATGGGTCGGCCTGCCTGCCGAGAAGCGCCGCCTTTCCGGCGTGCGGCTGATGGAAAGCACGCACCCGGAGCAGGAAGCGCAGGCCATCGCCGTGCTGATCCGCGAGGCGCTGGAAGTGCCCGAGCGCCGCGTCGCGCTCATCACCCCGGATCGCGGACTGGCGGGCCGCGTGGTCGCGCATCTGACGCGCTGGGGGATCGAGGCGGACGACACGGCAGGCCGCCCTTTGGCGCAGACGGCGGCGGGGCGGCTCCTGCTGCTGCTGGCCGAAGTGCTGGCCGAGCAGGCCGCGCCGGTGCCGCTGATCGCGCTGCTGGTCCACCCGCTGGCAGGCGGCGGAGAGGGGCGGGCCAGCTGGCTGGAATCGGCGCGCAAGCTCGACCTCGCCTTGCGCGGGCCGCGTCCCGGCGCGGGGCTGGCGGCGCTCGCCGATCTTGCGCAGCAGGCAAAGCTGGGCGAGTGGTGGGGCGAAGTCGAGGCGGTGCTGGCGCCGCTCTTCGCGCTTCAGGAAGGCCAGCCGCTGGAAGCGATGCTCGGCACTTTGGTCGATGCCGCCGAAGCGCTTTGCGACGAGGCGATCTGGGCGCAGGCCGATGGCCGCAGCCTCAGCATGATGGTCGAGGAACTGCGCGCGGCGGCAGGCTCGGCGGGCACGCTGTTCGACCCGCGCGAGCTTCACGCCATGCTGCGCGATGCGATGGACCGCGTCTCCGTGCGCCCGCCATGGGGCGGCCATCCGCGCGTCTCGATCTACGGCTTGCTCGAAGCGCGGATGAGCCGCGCCGATCTCGTCATCTGCGGCGGTCTCGTCGAGGGCGTCTGGCCTGCTTCGCCTTCGCAGGACGCGCTGCTGCCGCCTGCCGTGCTGCGCGCGCTCGGCGTGCCGGGAGCGGACTTCCGCATCGGCCTGGCCGCCCATGACCTTGCCGCAGCATTGGGTGCGCCGGAAGTCGTGCTGAGCTGGGCCTTGCGCGATGCGGGCGGGCCGGTGATCCCTTCGCGCTTCGTGCTGCGCATCAAGGCGCTGCTCGGCGATGAAGTGAAGCGCCATATCGAGAGCGAGGCGCTGCGTCTGGCGCGAATGCTCGACGACGCACCGCAAGTCGCGCCGCATCCGCGTCCGCAGCCGATGCCTTCGGCGGAACAACGCCGGGTCGATCTGGCGGTGACCGGGTTGGACCGGCTGCGCGGCGATCCTTACGAATTCTACGCCAATGCCGTGCTGCGCCTGCGCAAGCTCGATGCGCTCGATGCCGAGCCGAGCGCCGCGTGGAAGGGCGAAGTCGCGCACAAGATCCTGGAGGACTGGCACAAGGCGGGCGAGCCGGTGGACGGCCTTCACGCGATCGCGCAGGCGGTGCTGACCGAGAAGAACGCCCACCCGCTGATGCGCGCGCTCTGGTGGCCGCGCCTCTCCGCTGCGCTGGATACGTTCCGCGACCTCGTGCTGGCGCACAAGACGGCGGGCCGCAAGGTCGTCGCCAGCGAGGCCTGGGGCGACATGCGCTACCGCGACATCCGCATCCATGGCCGCGCCGACCGCATCGACCGCCTGCCCGACGGTTCGCTGGCAGTGGTCGACTACAAGACCGGTTCGCCGCCGACCCCGCGCCGCGTGGAGGAAGGCTTCGCGCTGCAACTCGGCCTGATCGCGCTGATCGCGCAGGCGGGCGGTTTCAAGGACATGCAGGACCGCGAGATCGCGGGCGAGGCCAGCGAATTCGAATATTGGTCGATGGCCAAGGACAAGAACCGCATCGGCTATGCGACGACGCCGCTCAAGGTCGGCAAGCGCCGCTCCGGGATCGAGCCGGACGACTTCCTGCCCGAAACCGAGCGCTATCTGAACGACGCGCTCGACCGCTGGATTCTCGGCAGCGAGCCGTTCACCGCGCGGCTCAATCCCGAACTCGGTTCTTATGCGGACTACGACCAGCTGATGCGCCTCGACGAATGGATCACCTCGCTTGGTGGTAAGGAACGAGCGGGCGGGGAGGACGCGGCATGAGCGCTCCCGCTGCCGTCCATCCGCTGCACGGGAATCAGATGCTGGCGGTGAACCCGCGCGATACCGTGTGGCTCTCGGCCTCGGCGGGAACCGGCAAGACGCAGGTGCTCTCCTCGCGCGTGCTGCGTCTTTTGCTGCAGGAGGGCGTCGAGCCTTCGCAGGTATTGTGCCTTACTTTCACCAAGGCCGGCGCGACGGAAATGGCCGCGCGCATCAACGGAACGCTGGCCGAATGGGTGCGGCTGGAAGAGACGCAGCTGTTCCTGCGCCTCGACGCCATCGGTGCGCCGACAGATCCCGCGACGATGGACCGCGCCCGCACGCTGTTCGCCGCCGTGCTCGACAGTCCGGGCGGGGGCCTCAGGATCGACACGATCCACGCCTTCTCGCAGTGGCTGCTGGCGACGTTCCCGCTCGAAGCGCAACTCGTTCCCGGCACCCGGCCGATGGAGGACCGTGAGCGCGCGCTGCTGGCGCGGCAGGTGCTCGCGGACCTGCTCGTCGCGGCGGAAACCGATGCTTTCGACGGCCCGCAACTGCTCGGCGCCATCGCTCAGCTTTCCTTGCGGCATGGGCCGGATTCGGTCGTCGATTTCCTGTTGCGCTGCGCCGGGGCGCGGGAGGCCTGGTTCGGCCCCGGCTCTTGGCAGGCGGGCGATATCCGCAGCCATGTGCTGCGCCTGCTCGGCCTCCCCGCCGAGGCGGACGAGAGCCTGTTCGCGGAAATGTGCGGCGACGAGGCCTTCGACGTGCGCTCGCTGCGCAAATGCTGCGAAGTGCTGGCCGATTGGAACACTGCCACCGCGCACAAGGCCACCGACGTGTTGGTGCCGTGGCTGACCTGGAGTGCGGCGAAGCGCGCCGAGGGGATCGACGATCTTCACGCCGCGCTCTTCACCAAGGACGACAGCGTCCGCAGCCTCAACCATCTCTCCAAGCGCGATCCTGACTACGAAGGCTATGCGCTGCGCGTCGGCGAGAGCCTTGCGCGAATCCGCGAGACCAAGGCGCTGCTGGGCCTCGCGAACAGGCTGGTGCCCGCCTTGCGCCTCGGCCGCGCCTTCGCGCTTGCCTGGGACGAGGCGAAGCAGCGCGAGGGGCTGATCGACTTCGACGACCAGATCCGCCGCGCCGCCGACCTGCTGCGCGGTCAGGCCTCCGCCGACTGGATCCGCTACAAGCTCGACCGCCGCTTCGACCACATCCTCGTCGACGAGGCGCAGGACACCAACGCCGCGCAGTGGGACATAGTCTTCGCCATGGCCGAGGAGTTCTGGTCCGGCGAGGGTCAAAGAGGGGGCCAGCGCAGCGATCTGATGCGCACGCTCTTCGTGGTGGGCGACTACAAGCAGGCGATCTTCCGCTTCCAGGGCACCAGCCCCGAGAACTTCCGCCGCGCCGCCGACCGCGTGCGCGCGCGGATGCAGGACGCCGCCGAGAACGCCGAAATGCTGCGCAGCGAACTGGCCGCGCGGCCGCTGGTCGAACTCGGTCTGGACCGCAGCTTCCGCACCGCGCAGCCGGTGCTCGATTTCTTGGACGAGGCCATCGCCGGGATTGGCCATGCCCGCTTCGGTCTCGACCGGCCTGCCGAGCGCCATGTCGGGCAGGAACGCCCCGGCTATGTCGCCTTGTGGAAGCCGGTCTCCGACCAGATCGGCGAGGACGACGACGAGCCGCTCGAAGAGGGCGACGACAATGACGGGCAGCAGCCCAACTGGCTCTCCCGCCCCGACCGCCAGATGGCCGAGCGTATTGCGCAGCAGGTGCGCGAATGGCTCGATCCCTCGGGGCCGGGCTTCACGCTCAGCAAGGGTAGGCAGCGCCGCGCGGGCGCGGGTGACATCATGGTGCTGGTGCGCCAGCGCAAGGAACTCGCCGGGCTGATCGTCGCGCGGCTTCACGCGGCGGGCGTGCCGGTGGCGGGCGTCGACCGCCTGCGGCTCGGCGCGCCGCTGGCGGTGAAGGACCTGATCGCGGCACTGCGCTTTGCAGTGCAGCCGCTCGACGATCTCAACCTCGCCGCGCTGCTGGTCTCGCCGCTGGTGGGGTGGAGCCAGGAGCAATTGCTGCGCTTCGGCTACCGCGACAGGAATCGGCGCCTCTGGGAGCATCTGCGCACCCAGTCCGGCCCGGAGACCGGCGCGGCGCTGGCGCAGCTCATCGACCTGCTCGGGCGCGCGGACTTCACCCCGCCGCAGGACATGCTGCACTGGCTGCTGGTCGGCCCGTGGCAGGGGCGGCGCAAGCTGGTGGCGCGGCTCGGCAGCGAGGCGAACGACCCGATCGACGAACTGGTCAACGCCGCGCAGGCCTATGTCGCCACCGATACGCCGAGCCTCGCGGGCTTCCTCGCCTGGTTCGACGCGGGCGACGGCGAGCTGAAGCGCGAGGCGGATGCTGCATCGGGCCTCGTCCGGGTGATGACGGTCCACGGCTCGAAGGGCCTTCAGGCGCCGATCGTCATCCTTGCCGATGCCACCGGCAATCCGGAAGCCGCGCGCGACCGGGGCTTCGATCTCGCCGACCCGCGCGAGGAACGTCGCAAGGTGCCGCTGCCGCCACTCTCCAAGGACGAGAAAGTCGGCCGCATCGCCGCGCAGATTGCCGCCAACCGCGAGGGCGACGAGCAGGAGCACTGGCGTCTGCTCTACGTCGCCATGACCCGCGCCGAGGAAGCGCTGTTCGTCGGCGGCGCGCTCGGGCGGCGGGACAAGGACGGTCCGGTGGAAAAGAGCTGGTACGCCAGCCTGCGCGCGCTGTTCCCGGCCGAGGCGGATGTCGAGGACGCGATCTGGGGCACGCGCTGCGAGAACGGCCCGGTGCCCGCGCCGCTGCCTGCCGAAGTGCGCTCGGTCGAACTGCCGTTCCGTGAGCCGCTGCCGCGCTGGCTGGAGCGCGCGCCGCCTGCCGAACCGCGCCCGCCGCGCCCGCTGGCGCCCTCGGCGCTGGGTGAGGACCACGCCCCCGATCCGCCGTTCCCGCCGGGCGCCGGGCGCGATGCCCTGCGGCGTGGTACGCTCGTCCACAAGCTGCTCGAACGCCTGCCGCAAGTCGCGGCGGACCTCCGCGAGGAAGCGGGCTGGCAGTGGCTCGCCCGCAATGCCGCCGACCTGCCGGAGGACGCCCGCGAGGCCATGCTGGCAAGCGCGATGGACGTGCTCGGCAATCCCGCATGGGCGGAACTGTTCGGTCCGGACAGCCTCGCCGAAGTGCCGGTGGCGGCGGTCGTCGGCGGGCAGGTGGTGGCGGGCACTATCGACCGTCTGGTGGTGGAGCCGGAGCGCGTGCGCCTGGTCGATTACAAGACCGCGCGTCGTCCGCCCGAGCGCCTGGAGCAGGTGCCCAAGGGCGTGCTGCGCCAGATGGGCGCCTATGCCGCCGCGCTGGAAGTGGCCTTTCCGGGCCGCGCGGTGGAAGTGGCGCTGCTTTACACCACGGTGCCCCATCTGATCGAAGTTCCCGCCGAAGTTCTGGCCGCTCACAAGCCGGACTTTTCCCCGGCCCAGTAAACCTATGCCGGGGCAGGCGTTGCCTCCCGGCAATTCGTCCCTAGATTGCGTTCAACCGAGATACCCGAGGAGTTTCAATTCATGGCGACTATCGCTGTTACCGACGCCAGCTTCGAAGCGGACGTTCTGAAGTCCGACAAGCCGGTGCTCGTCGATTTCTGGGCCGACTGGTGCGGCCCCTGCAAGATGATCGGCCCGGCTCTGGAAGAGATCAGCGAAGAGCTGTCCGACCAGGTCACCATCGCCAAGATGGACATCATGGCCAACACCGGCATTCCCGCCGAGATCGGCGTGAAGTCGATCCCGCTGATGGTGCTGTTCAAGGACGGCAAGCCGGTCGCCCAGAAGCTCGGCGCCGCGCCCAAGAGCGCGCTGAAGGGCTGGATCGAAGGCGAACTCTGACGCTTCGCTTTTTCCGCTTTCGGGCTGGAAATGAAAAACCCCTTCCGCCGCGAGGCGGGAGGGGTTTTTCGTTGCGGTGACGGGGTAACAGAAACAGTCACTTGCGGGCGGGATTTGTTTCGAATTATCCCGGAGGCATGCGTAACTATTGCCAGCATTGCGGCGCGGCTCTCGGAGAGGGCGCGCGTTTCTGCCAGACTTGCGGTGAGGCCGTGACGGCGGAGGTTCCGCAGGAGACGCCGCCCGCGCCGCCGATGCCTCCGGCGCAAGATCCGGCGGCGCCGCGCGCTTCGTTTGCGGCGCGCAACCGGGTGCCGCTGATCGCGGGTGTCGGAGTGCTGGCGCTGGCCATTGTCGGCGGGCTCTGGCTGGGGCGGGAGACGACGGGGCCGTCCGTTGCCACCGAAGCCCCGGTTGCCGATGAAACGGCGGCGGCGGACGCGCCGAAATCGCTCGACTATCATGTCGCGGTGGAGAGCGATCTGCGCGATGCGCCGAGCGAGGACGGATCGCAGGTCGTCGGCCGGATCGAGCGGGGGCAGGCGGTGCGCGGGGTGCTCGTCGACGGCACGCAGGGCGGCCGCTGGCTGAAGCTCGACGAGGGTGGGGCCTATGTGAACCTCGTCAATCTGTCGTCGGCCGCGCTGCCGCGCCTCGCCGAGATCGACGGTAGCGACCGCGTGACCACCGCGCCTTGCGCGATCCGCGAGACCGAAGCGGCGGGGTCGAAGGAGAAGGGGGAAGTCCCGGCAGGGTCGCCGGTGCGGATCGTCGGCATTACCGCGAAGGGCGCGGTCGAACTGGCGCTGCCGGGAGGGGGCGTCGGCTATGCGGCGAAGGACGCCTGCCCGACCCAGCCGTCATCCGCCAAGTGGGCGGCGGCGAACGGGCTGATCGAATTCGAGCCGAGCAGCTGCGAATTCGGGGCGGAGTTGGCTCCTTACTTCGAGAAAGCCTCGAAGCTTTGGCCGACGACGGATGACGAGTCCGCCGAGGAATATATCTATCCGGTCAACAAGACGTTCCGGGGTCTCAAGGTGAGCTACGTGGTGAGCGGCTACGAATGGCACGGGGTGGCCTTCGTCGATTCGCCCGCTCGCGTGGAGGCGGTGTTCCGCAAGCTGGGCTTCCGCTTCGACAAGGACGGCAGCTTCCTCGTTTCCGACGATACCCCGGTAAGCTCGTCGATTTCGGCGACGCAGGAAGACAAGCAGATGCGCGGGAAAAGCCAGCTGATCTGCGGGATCTGACGTGAAACCGGCGGGTTAGAGGCCGGTTTCAGCGCTGCGGTGATAGCTCTGGGCGGCCTCGGCATCCTGGATGTCGTAGGCGAACCAGGCGGCCTCGCCGTGATCGAAGACCTGCACCAGGCCTTCGCCGACGCGGGCCTCGTAGAAAGTCGCGGAGGCGCGGTCGTAGCCTTTCACGCTCGTCCCGTCGATTTCGAAGGAGATGTGGCTGGCATCGCCTGCATCGAGGATTTCCGGGAGATTGCCGCCGAACTTCACGCCGCGTTCGCCGTCGAAGCCCTGCAAGGCGGTTCCGCGGGCCTCGGCGGCCATGCGCCGGTCCTTTCCTGCGGAGTGGTCGTAGAGACCGGCCACCTTCTTGCCGGTGACGAAGGCGAAGGCGGCTGCGGCGACAAGGGCGCGGGTATGGGCTTGCATGGCGTCACTTGGCACCGGGAGGCGCGGGAGATCAAGCTGTTATGCGCGCCGGAGGCAAGCGGGGCTCGCGCGTTTTCCTACATCGCGCCGGTCTGTCATCATCGCCGGGTGCGCCATCTTTCCAAACTTTTCCGCGAAACCACCGCTTGTCGCGGGAAGGCGCAAGGTGACGGTTTTTTCCGCTCAGGACCGTGTCAACTGTGTCAACCTGAGTGTAACCTTATGCGGAAAACCTCAGTCCTCCAGCGCCGAGAGGCGCGCGGCGAGGTCGTCGAACAGGGCGGGCGAGGCAGCGCCGATCAGGCCCTTGCGGCCGATTTCGTCGACCCGGTAGGCGCTGCCGTCGGGGCGGGCGCACTTGCCGCCTGCTTCGTTGAGGAAGAGGGCGCCTGCCGCGTGGTCCCAGGGCAGGGTGCGCTCGAACACCGCCACGTCGTTCTGGCCGAGCGCGAGGCGGGGGTATTGCTCGGCGGCGCATCGGGGGATGTCGACCATGCGGTAATGCGGGGCGACTTCGCTGCGCAGGCGTTCGCGGCGGGCTTCCTCGGTGAAGATCAGCGAGATCGCGGCGACGGGCGGGGTTTCTCCGGTGGCGCGGGCGGTGAGGCGTTCGTCGTTCACCCAGGCGCCGCCGTTCAGTGCGGCGCGGCAGAAGCGGCCGGTCAGGCAGTCGAGAATCCAGCCGCCCAGCGTCTCGCCCTTGTCGGCCAGCGCGATCAGCATGCCGAAGGGGGGCTTGCCGGAGGCGAAGTTGTTGGTGCCGTCGAGCGGGTCGACGATCCAGCAGAGCTGGTCCTTGAGCTTCAGCAGCTCGTTCTCGTCGACGAAAGTGGCTTCCTCGCCGACGACGGCGGCCTCGGGGAGCAGGGCGGTGAGGCGTTCGGTGAGGATCGCCTCGCTCTCGCGGTCGGCCACGGTGACGACGTCGTTCACCGCCTTGCTGACGATCTGTTCGCTCGACAGCGACTGGTAGTGCGGCCGGATCACATCGCGGGAGACCTCGCGCATGATCGTTTCGACTGCGGCGTTGAGCGAAGGGGTGATCATGCGGGAGGCTTTCGAATCGAGTTAGGTGAGCGGGATCATGACCTGCTGGGCATAGCCCTTGCGCTCACGGATGCGGGCGTACCATTCGGCCACGGCGGGGAATTCCGGCTTGTCGAAGGGCAGCGAGAACCAAGTGTAGGCATAGACGCCCATGGGGATATCGCCGATGCCGAATTGCCCGCCCGAGAGCCACGGCCTCTCGGAAAGGTAGCGCTCCAGCACGGCGAGGTGCGCGGCGCAGGCCTTCACGTCGCGCTCGATGGCGGGCATGTCCCTTTGCTCGCGCGGGGTGCGGGCCATTGAGAGGAAGGGCAGGCGCTGGGCATCGGCATAAGTGATCTGCCAGTCCATCCAGCGGTCGGCCAGTGCGCGGTCGATGGGATCGCGCTGGAACCAGCGCTCGCCGCCGTACTCGGCCGCCATGTAGCGCAGGATCGCGTTCGATTCCCAGAGGACGAGCTTGCCGTCCTCGATCATCGGCACCAGCCGGTTCGGGTTCTTGGCTAGGTATTCCTCGGTATAGCCGAACTTCCCGCCGATATCGTGGCGGACGTAGTTCAGGCCCAGTTCTTCGGCGAACCAGGCGACTTTCTTGACGTTGTGGGAGTTGAGGCGACCCCAGATGGTGAACTGTGGACCGGCCACCGTCAGCTCCTGTAGTCGGCGTTGATCGAGATGTAGCCGTGGGTCAGATCGCAGGTCCACACGGTGGCGGCGCCTTCGCCGAGGCCAAGGTCGACTTCGATGCGGACGTCCTGCCCCTTGAGGTGGGCGGCGACGGGGGCCTCGTCGTAGTCGGCGAGCGGCAGGCCCTCGCGCGCGGCCCAAGTGCCGCCGAAGCCGATCGAGAGCTTGTCACGGTCGGCGGGTTCGCCCGCCTTGCCCACGGCCATGACGACGCGGCCCCAGTTGGCGTCCTCACCCGCGATGGCGGTCTTCACCAGCGGCGAGTTGGCGATGGCCATGCCGACCTTGCGGGCGCTCTCGTCCGAGACCGCGCCGGAGACGGCGACTTCGATGAACTTCTGCGCGCCTTCGCCGTCGCGCACGACGAGGTGGGCAAGCTGGCGGCAGACGTCATGGATCGCGGCGGCAAAGGCATGGGCGCCGGGCGAGGCGATCGAGGAAAGCGGCGCGTTACCGGCCTTGCCGGTGGCGAAGGCCAGCACGGTGTCGCTGGTCGAGGTGTCCGAATCGACGGTGATGCACGAGAAGGTGCGGAAGTTCGCGGCGGAGAGGCACTCCTGCAGGAAGGCAGGCTCCACGGCGGCATCGGTGAACACGTAGCCGAGCATCGTCGCCATGTCTGGCGCGATCATGCCCGATCCCTTGATGACGGCGGCGAGCGTGACTTTGGTGTCGCCGATCATCGCCGTGGCCGTCGCGCCCTTGGCGAAAGTGTCGGTGGTGGCGATGGTGTTGGCGACGTCTTCCCACGAGCAGGGCTCGGCGGTGAGGGCCTTCTCCACGCCTTCGCGAGCTTTGTCCTTGGGCAGCGGCACGCCGATCACGCCGGTCGAGGAGACGAAGACCTGTTCGCGCGGGCAGCCGATATGGGCGGCGACCTGGTCCATGATCTGCTCGACGGCTTCGCGGCCCCGGTAGCCGGTGAAGGCGTTGGAATTCCCTGCGTTGACGACGAGCGCACGGGCATGGCCCTGCTTCACGTTGTCACGGCCCAGTTCCACCTCGCTGGAGCAGCACAGGTTCTTCGTAAACACGCCCGCGACGGCGGTGCCTTCGTCCAGCTCCACATACGTCAGGTCGCATCGGCCCCAGTCCTTGTACCCGGCGCGTACGACGTGCGGGGTGACGCCGGCGATCGGCGGCATGGCGGGGAAGGGCGAGGCGAGCGGGGAGGTGGGATAGGCCATGGCGGGTGGGTAGCGCGTGGGTGCGGCAGGTCAAGCGTCCGCGTGGTGCCTGTGCGCCGTGATCTCCGGCGATCTATTGGCCAGGTGATCTAGATGGGTTGTGGACTATTCATCCGCCGCCCCCTATCTGATCCGCCATGGCCAACCGCCTGCTACTCACCCTGCTGGCCCTTCTCACGGGTCTTGCCGCGCAGATCGGCCCTGCCGACGCGCGTGCATCGCAGGTGGCCAGCCTGCAGGTGGTGCTGAACGAGGCCGCCGTCGCCGCCAAGGCGCCGCGCGCGCCGGTAGCGCTGGCGCAATTGCCCGAGCCGGGGTTCCGCTCCGTCCGGCGGCAGGCGCCGTCGCTCGTGGAAACGCCGGATTCGCTGGCGATACCCGCTGTTCTCACCGGAATAGACCGCGCGCGCGAATAAGCGCGCCGACGATTCGCTCTTTCGCGAAACATTTCCCGTGCCTGCGCGTATCGCAGGCGCGCATTTCCGACATACGCATTCACGAAAAACAGGGATTTCCGCCATGTTCGGCGCCATCGCCAAGTCCATTTTCGGTTCGTCCAACGAACGCTACGTCAAGTCGCTCGACAAGATCGTCGCCCAGATCGCCGCCTTCGAGCCGGTTCTCGAAGCCATGAGCGACGAGGAACTCGCCGCCCAGACGCCCAAGTTCCGCGAACTGCTGGCCAATGGCAGCACGCTCGACCAGATCCTGCCGGAAGCTTTCGCCACCGTGCGCGAAGCCTCGAAGCGCGTGTTCGGCATGCGCCACTTCGACGTTCAGCTGATCGGCGGCATGGTGCTTCACCGCGGCGAAATCGCGGAAATGCGCACGGGTGAGGGCAAGACGCTGGTGGCGACCACTGCCACCTACCTCAACGCCATCGAGGGCAAAGGCGTCCATGTCGTCACCGTCAACGACTACCTCGCCCGCCGCGACGCCGAGCAGATGGGCAAGCTGCACAACTTCCTCGGCCTCACCATCGGCGTGATCGTTCCCAATCTCAACGAATGGGAACGCCGCGAGGCCTATGGCGCCGACATCACCTACGGCACCAACAACGAATTCGGCTTCGACTACCTGCGCGACAACATGAAGCACGAGCGCAGCCAGATGGTGCAGCGCCCCTTCAACTTCGCGATCGTCGACGAAGTCGACTCGATCCTGATCGACGAGGCACGCACCCCGCTCATCATCTCGGGTCCGACCGACGACAAGTCCGAACTCTACATGCAGGTCGACGCGGTCGTTAAGCAGTTCGTCCCCGAAGACTACGAGATGGACGAGAAGACCAAGAACATCAGCCTCACCGAGGACGGTGTCGAAAAGGCCGAGCGCATGCTCGAAGCCGCCGGTCTGCTGGTCGGCTCGAACCTCTACGACGTCGAGAACACCCAGGTGGTCCACCACCTCGACCAGAGCCTCAAGGGTGTGGTCATGTTCAAGCGCGACATCGACTACATCGTCAAGGACGGCAAGGTCGTCATCATCGACGAGTTCACCGGCCGCATGATGGACGGTCGCCGCTGGTCGAACGGTCTGCACCAGGCGGTCGAGGCCAAGGAAGGCGTGAAGATCGAGCCGGAGAACCAGACGCTCGCCTCGATCACCTTCCAGAACTACTTCCGCATGTACCCGAAGCTTTCGGGCATGACCGGCACCGCCGCCACCGAGGCGCCGGAATTCTACGACATCTACAAGATGAACGTCGTCACCATCCCGACCAATGTGCCGATCCAGCGCATCGACGAGGAAGACGAGTTCTACAAGAACACCCACGACAAGTTCGGCGCCATCGCCAAGCTGATCCGCTCGAAGCACGAGATCGGCCAGCCGGTGCTGGTCGGCACGGTGTCGATCGAGAAATCGGAACTGCTCTCGGACTTCCTCAACAAGGAAGGCGTCAAGCACTCGGTGCTGAACGCGCGTTTCCACGAGATGGAAGCGCACATCGTCGCGCAGGCCGGTTCGCTGGGCGCGGTGACGATCGCCACCAACATGGCCGGTCGCGGCACCGACATCCAGCTCGGCGGCAACGTCGAGTTCCGCGTCGAGGACGAGCTGAGCGAGCTGCCCGAGGGGCCGGAGCGTGACGAGGCGATCGCCCGCATCAAGGCGGAAGTCGCCGAGCAGAAGCGCCTCGTGCTCGAAGCCGGCGGCCTCTGCGTGATCGGCACCGAGCGCCACGAAAGCCGCCGTATCGACAACCAGCTGCGCGGCCGTTCGGGCCGTCAGGGCGACCCCGGCCTTTCGAAGTTCTACCTCTGCCTGGAGGACGACCTCCTGCGCATCTTCGGCCCGGACACGCTCTTCGCCAAGATGATGAACAGCAACCTCGCCGACGGCGAGGCGATCGGTTCGAAGTGGCTGTCGAAGGCCATCGAGACCGCGCAGAAGAAGGTCGAGGCGCGCAACTACGAAGTGCGCAAGCAGGTCGTCGAATACGATGACGTGATGAACGACCAGCGCAAGGTCATCTACGAGCAGCGCGCCGACATCATGGATTCCGAGACGGTCGACGAAGTCGTCGTCGACATGCGCAACGATACCGTCAACGCGCTCGTCGCCGATGCCTGCCCGGCCGGCTCCTACCCCGAGCACTGGGATATCGAGGGCCTCAAGGCCAAGGCGCTGGACATCCTCGCCCTCGACGTGCCGCTGGAGGACTGGATCGAGGAGAACGGGGTCGATCCCGAACTCGTCGAGGAACGCATCGCCGCCATGGCCACCGAGCACATGAACGCGAAGATGGCGCAGGACGATCCGGCGATCTGGCGCCAGGTCGAGAAGTCGATCCTGCTCGACCGTCTCGACCATTACTGGAAGGAGCACCTCTCCACTCTCGACGCGCTGCGTCAGGTGGTGTTCCTGCGCGCCTATGCCCAGAAGACCCCGATCAACGAGTACAAGACCGAGGCCTTCAGCCTGTTCGAGCGCCTGCTCGACCAGATTCGCGAAGACGTGACGCGCATCCTCTCGGTCAGCGAGCTGCGCATGCCCGAGCCGGTCGGCCTGCCCGAACTGCCGGACTTCCTGACCGGCCACATCGATCCGCTGACCGGCCTCGACAATTCCAACGACGGCGACGGTTCGTCCTTCATGCCGGAACTGTTCGGCACGCTGGCGGGCAGCCCGCAGGCTGCCGTCGGCGCGGGCGCCTCGGGCCAGAATCCCTATGCGGACCTGCCGATCAGCCGCAATGCGCCGTGCCCTTGCGGTTCGGGGCAGAAGTACAAGCACTGCCACGGCGCTCTGGCGTAACGGGGTATCGGGCAGGCCATCGGGCCCGGCTTCGCTCGGGGTCGATGGCAAACATGCGCGCGCTTTCGGAAAGCCGGAAGCGCGCGTTTTGCTGCCCGGCATGGTCGGTCTGGTGAGGTCGGCACAAGACATTTCGTCATTGCGAGCGTAGCGAAGCAATCCAGAGTCGATCTCACGCCGCTCTGGATTGCTTCGCTACGCTCGCAATGACGGAAAAAGGGGGCTTTTCTCTCAGCCCGCAGGCTTCTCGCCGCCGACCCGCGCCAGCTTGGCGAACATCGCCGCCGACATCGGCTGCGCCCTCAGGAAGCCCTGATAATAGGCGCAGCCCTCGCGCGCGGCGACTTTGCGCTGGGCTTCTTCCTCGATCCCCTCGGCGATGACCTCGAGATCCAGCGCCCGCGCCATCGCGACGATCGCGCGCAGCACCGCCACGTCGCGGCGGTCGGTGGCGACGCCCTCGATCATCGTCCGGTCCAGCTTCAGGTAGTGGATCGGCAGGACCTTGAGGTAACGGAAGTTGCAGAACCCCGCGCCGAAGTCGTCGAGCGCGATGCGGATGCCCTGCGAGGAGAATTCCGCCATCATCTGCGCAGTCTGGCTGATGTCACTGATGAGCGACTGCTCGGTGATCTCCAGCGTCAACCGGCGCGGCGGAAAACCGCTCTCGCGCACGAGGTCGAGCATCTGGCGCACGTAAGTGCCGAAAGCGAGATCGGCCGGAGTGACGTTGATCGAGAGCCGCAAGTCGCCGGGCCACTGGCCTGCCACCGCCATGGCCTTGGCGGCGATATGGCGGGAAAGCGGGCCGATATGGTCGGCGCGCTCGGCAATCGCGAAAAGGGCGCCCGCGCCGATGCGGCCGAGCACCGGGTGGTTCCAGCGGGCGAGAGCCTCGGCGCCGGTCAGCGAATCGTCGGTGAGGCTGAACTGCGGCTGGAACAGGATCTCGATCTCGTCGCGGTCGATGGCGCCGAGCAGGTCGGCTTCGAGCTGCGCGGCGGAGCGGCCCGGCACCGTGACTTCGCCGTCCGCCCAGCCCAGGCGCGTGGCGGACTGGTCCTGCAGATCGACCAGGGCATGGCCGAGCCGGTCGAGCATCGAATCGACGCTCTCGCCGGTGAGCGCGCGAATCAGGGCGATGCGGGGGGACAGGCGCAAAACCCCGGTGGGCAGGGCGATCGGGCGGGAGATGAAGTCGGCCAGCTGGTCGGCCACGAGGTGCCAGCGTTCGCGGCTGCATGCCTCGTTGGCGACCAGCACGAAGGAGCCGCCGCCCGCGCGCGCCACCAGCCAGGGGCCGTCCAGTTCCTCGCCCGCGAAATGGGCGATGCGGCTTGCCACTTCCTCCAGCGCGCCGTCGCCGGCTTCCGCGCCGTAGGCCATGTTGATCGTGTCGAGCCGCCGCAGCGAGACCAGCATGGCGTGGACATGGGCATGCTGCGGGGCGCTCTCGGCATCGCTGCGCCATCCGGCGATGCGTTCGCGCACGGCGTTGAGCCCGGGAATTCCGGTCAGTCTGTCTTCCAGCCCGCGGGCATGTTCCCGCGGTAAACCTTTGCGTCGTTCGCCCATCGCCTTTGCTATAGCCAAAGGCCTTGCCAAACGATGCAAAATTCGAAAGGTCCGCGGCATGAAAAGGGCTTCAAAATGAGACGGGATCTCATGAATTGTTCCCAGAGGAACGCCGGTCGGGCGTTCGCACCTCCTAGCATCGGGAATTGCAATGACTGACGAACCCAAGCTGGGCCTGATCGTCTCCGACAGCGCCAAGGCGCAGTGCGGCGCGGCGGAGCTGCGCAAGGCCCATCGCTGGGTCGATCCCGCCGAGGCCGATGTGCTCGTCGTCGTCGGCGGGGACGGCTTCCTGCTGCACATCCTGCATGAAATGCTGGACCGGGACATGATAAAGCCGGTCTACGGCATGAACCTCGGCACCGTGGGCTTCCTGATGAACGGCCCGCACGACGGCGTTCCCATCGCCGAGCGGATTGCCGAGGCGCATCCGGTGCCGGTGCGCCCGCTCCAGATGCATGCGACCAGCCATGATGGGCGCAGCTTCGTCTATTATGCGATCAACGAAGTCTCGTTGCTGCGCGAGACGCGCCAGACCGCCAAGCTGGAAGTGACGATCAACGGCAAGGTGCGGATGGAGGAACTGGTGGGCGACGGCGTGCTCGTGGCTACTCCTGTCGGCTCCACGGCTTACAACCTTTCGGCGAACGGTCCGATCTTGCCGCTCGGATCGCGGATGCTGGCGCTGACCCCGCTCAGCCCGTTCCGCCCGCGCCGCTGGAAGGGGGCGATCCTTCCCGAGAGCGCCGAAGTCGAATTCCGCATCCGCGAGCCGGGCAAGCGCCCGGTCGCCGCCGTGGCCGACCAGAAGGAAGTGCGCGACGTGAAGACCGTGCGCATCGTCGCCAATGCCGAGAAGGAACTGACCCTGCTGTTCGATCCGGGCTTCACTCTGGAGGAACGCATCTTCGCCGAGCAGTTCCAGGTTTGAGGAAGGGGCCGGAGTAGCGACCTCAACCTGTGGAAAAGTTTTTGCATCATTTTCATGACAGAGTGCTTGCCAACCCTGAGGACCCCTTTTATATGCGCACTCCTGCCCGGCGGTGGAAACACTGACAGGCTGCTCCCCGATAGCTCAGCGGTAGAGCATTCGACTGTTAATCGAATGGCCGTAGGTTCGAATCCTACTCGGGGAGCCACTTTCTTCCTTCCGGAAAACGGAAGCGGGAAAGTCGCTCAGCGCAAGGCGCGAGTGTTGCGGATACCTCCGCAAGTGTCAAAATGTTTCCCAAGCAAGCAGCGCATTGACGAACGCCTCATCCGGTGAGAGCGCTTTTGCAGGACGCCCCGGCATATCACGCAGAACAATCGGGCATCCCGTGAGAGGAAATGTGACCCGAATCAGTATTCCGCGTCTGGCAGTCCTGGCTGCGGTCGTTTTCCTCGCGCTTTGCGTGGCGCAGCTCATCGGCAGTCTCCTGTTCTACCAGTCCATCGACCGGCAGACGATTCGCGCCGACCACGCGCGGCGAATCGCCGAACTGATCGTCGTCAGCGACCGTATTCACACGCTTCAGCCGAATCTCGCCGCGCCGATCATGACGACGGGTCATCTCAAGGCGGAATTTTCGCTAGAACCGGCGGTGCGGGGCATGGCCGATTCCGAATCGCTGCGCCGAATCGCCGGGCAGGTGATCGAATGGGAGCCGGGTCTCGCCTCTCGTCCGCTTCATCTCGCCACTGCCGATACCACCGGCGGCAAGAGCGATCTCGTGGGATCGGTGCGCCTTGCCGATGGCAAGTGGCTGAATTTCCGCTCGCGCGACATCACTTCGATGTGGCCGATCGCCTTGCGGGCCAGCGTGCTCATGCTCTGCACCGCGCTCGCCTGCATCGCCATCGGGCTGATCCTGCTGCGCCTGCTCACGAATCCTCTGCGCCGCCTCACCCAGGCAGCCGATACCATAGGCCACGGCCAGCGCGTCGAGATCCGCGAGAGCGGGCCGGAGGACCTGCGCAACCTCGCCCATTCGATGAACGTCATGCAGGAGCGCATTGCACGGCTGCTGGAGGATCAGGCGAGATCGTTCGAGGCGATCAGCCACGACTTCCGCACGCCGCTGTCGCGCCAGCAGATTGCCGCTGACCTGATCGAGGACCCCGAAATCTCCGAGATCATGCAGGCCAGTATCGACGAGATGGAGGGGCTGCTCGCTTCCCTGCAAGGCTATTTGCGCGCCCAGCACCTGTCCTCGGATGCGGAGAAGGTCGATCTCGGTGAACTCGTGGCGGGCGTCATTGCGCCTTACGAGGACCGGGCGCGGCTGACGGGGGCGGGCAAGGCCGTGGTCGAGAGTTTCCCCGAACCGCTGGCCCTGGCGACCGGCGCGCTGGTCGAGAACGCCATCCGCTTCGGCGGGCGCGCGGACGTCGCCGTGCGCCATGAAGGGGCGGACTGGTTCATCGACGTCGAGGATACCGGCCCGGGTATTCCGCCGAGCCATTTCGAGGACGTGCTGACGCCGTTCTTCCGCCTCGACGAGGCGCGCACGCGGGACACGCCGGGCTTCGGCCTCGGCATCCCGACGGCGCACCGGCTGATGATGCGGTTCGGCGGGCAGCTTTCCTTCGCGACGTCACCCTGTGGCGGGCTGATTGCGCGGATCAGGGTGCCGTTGATGTAGGGAAGGGGCCTTGCCCGTAGCCCCCATCATCCTGAACTTGTTTCAGGATCCATCTTGCCGATTAAGTGGCCGCTGATGGTCAGAAATGGATCCTGAAACAAGTTCAGGATGACGTTGAGCTTTGTACTGCGTCAGCCTTTTCGCGCTACCGCTGCGAGACCCTTCGTCAATTGCAGCAGGCCGTTCAGGCGGCTCTTGGGATCGCCCCAGGCGCGTTGCAGCACCAGCTTGTTGTCCGGCCGCAGCTTGACCGCGCCCTGAAGCCGCTCGGCATAGGCGATCAGGCCCAGCGGGTTGGGGAAGCTGTCGTTGTGGAAGCTGACCAGCGTTCCGCGCGGCCCCACGTCTATCTTGGCGATATGCGCCTCGATCGCCTGCCGCTTGATCTGGATAAGCTGGACGAGGTTCGAGGTGGCGGATGGCAGCGGCCCGAAGCGGTCGATCATCTCGGCCGAGAGCGATTCGATTTCGTCCTTGCTGTCGGCATCGTTGAGGCGGCGATAGAGCGCCATGCGCACGGCCAGATCGGGAACGTAGTCCTCCGGGATCATGATCGGCGCTTCCACCGTGATCTGCGGAGACAGGCCCGAAGTATCCTTCTCCAGCCCGACGCCGCCTGCACGGGCTTCTAGGATCGCGTCTTCCAGCATCGACTGATAGAGTTCGAAGCCGACCTCGCGGATATGGCCCGATTGTTCGTCGCCGAGCAGGTTACCGGCCCCGCGAATGTCGAGGTCGTGGCTGGCAAGCTGGAAGCCTGCACCCAGCGAATCGAGGTCGCTCAGGACCTTCAGGCGTTTTTCGGCCACTTCCGACAGCGCGCGGCCCGCAGGCGTCGTCAGATAGGCATAGGCGCGGAGCTTCGATCGGCCCACGCGCCCGCGCAGCTGGTAGAGTTGGGCGAGGCCGAAGCGGTCGGCACGATGGATGATGATCGTGTTGGCGCGCGGAATATCGATGCCGCTCTCGACGATGGTGGTCGACAGCAGGACTTCGTACTTGCCCTCGTAGAAGGCGCTCATGCGCTCTTCCACTTCGCCCGCGCTCATCTGGCCGTGGGCGGAGATGACCTTCACTTCGGGCACGCTCTTGGCCAGCCATTCCTCGACTTCGGCCATGTCCGAGATGCGCGGCACGACGATGAAGCTCTGGCCGCCGCGATGGTGTTCGCGCAGCAGGGCCTCGCGCATCACCATCTCGTCCCATTCCATCACGTAAGTACGCACGGCAAGGCGATCGACCGGCGGAGTCTGGATGGTCGAGAGTTCGCGCAGGCCCGACATCGCCATCTGCAGCGTGCGCGGGATCGGCGTGGCGGTGAGCGTCAACACGTGGACGTCGGTGCGCAGCTGCTTCAGGCGCTCCTTGTGATTGACGCCGAAGCGCTGTTCCTCGTCGACGATGACGAGGCCGAGGCGCTTGAAGTTGACAGTCTTCGAGAGGATCGCATGGGTGCCGCAGACCACGTCCATGGTGCCGGCGGTCAGGCCCTCGCGCGTGGCCTTGGCTTCCTTCTCGGGCACGAGGCGCGAAAGGCGGCCCACTTCCAGCGGGAAGCCGTTGAAGCGGTCGGCGAAGCTCGAATAGTGCTGGCGCGCGAGCAGGGTGGTCGGCGCGACCACGGCAACCTGCTGGCCCGCCATGGCGGCGACGAAAGCGGCGCGCAGGGCCACTTCGGTCTTGCCGAAGCCGACATCGCCGCAGACCAGGCGGTCCATCGGCTTGCCCTCGGCCAGATCGCCGAGCACGTCGTCGATGGCGTGTTCCTGATCCTCGGTTTCCTGCCAGGGGAAACGGTCCACGAACTGGTCGTAGCTCGACTTTTCGGGCAGCAGCGCCGGGGCAACGCGCAGGGCGCGCGCGGCGGCCGTCTTCATCAGTTCGCCCGCGATCTCGCGGATGCGTTCCTTCAGTTTGGCGCGGCGCTTCTGCCATGCTTCGCCGCCCAGCTTGTCCAGCGCGACGCCTTCCGCCTCGCTGCCGTAGCGAGAAAGGACGTCGAGGTTTTCGACCGGGATATAGAGCTTGTCGCCGCCAGAGTAGGTCAGCATCACGCAGTCGTGGGGCGACTTGCCGACCGGGATCGATTGCAGACCTTCGTAACGACCGATGCCGTGGTCCATGTGGACGATCAGGTCGCCGGGCGTCAGCGCCGCCAGTTCGGCGAGGAAGGCGTCCGAATCCTTCTTCTTTTTCTTCCGGCGGACAAGGCGGTCGCCGAGAATGTCCTGTTCGGTGACGACTTCGACCGAATCGTTGGAGAAGCCGGTCTCCAGCGGCAGCACCAGCGCGGCGGAGCGGCCCTGAACGGCAAGGCCGAGCGCTTCCTGCCAGGTTTCGGCCAGCTTGGGTTCCGGGCCTTGCGCTTCACCGAGGATCGAGACGAGGCGGGCGCGGCTGCCGGTGGAATAGGCGGCGAGAATCGCCTTGCGGCCGGTCTTGGCGACGGCGTGGAGGTGCTTGGCGGCGGCCTCATAGGCATTGTCGCCGCGCGCACGCTCGGGCGTGAAGTCGCGGGCATTACCGAAGCCGAAATCGATGACCTTGGTGCTTTCCGGCTGCGCGAAAGGATCGGCGCGGTGGACCGGGAAGGCGGCGACGGCCTCCTCGAATTCGTCGCGCGAAAGATAGAGCGCATTGGTCACCAGCGGGCGATACGATCCCGCCTTCTGGCCGGAGGTTTCGAGGCGGGCCTTGTGATAGTCCGCAATGTCGGTGAAGCGCTCGTCGGCGGCGCCGAGCGCGGGGCTGTCGATCACCAGCAGGTCGTCGTCCGAAAGGTGATCGAACAGCGTGACCAGACGGTCTTCGAACAGCGGCAGCCAGTGTTCCATGCCCGCAAGGCGGCGGCCGTCGCTGACGGCCTGATAGAGCGGGTCCGCCGTGGCATTGGCGCCGAACATCTCCCGGTATCTGCTGCGGAAGCGCTTGACGCTGTCCTCGTCCACCAGCGCTTCGCTCGCGGGGAGCAGCAGGTGATCGGGGACGGTGCCGGTGGAGCGCTGGGTGCCGGTATCGAACAGGCGCAGCGTTTCCAGCTCGTCTCCGAAGAAATCGAGGCGCAGGCCGCCTTCGAGACCGGAGGGCACGATATCGAAGATCGAGCCGCGCACCGCGAACTCGCCCGCGTCGATGGCGGTGTCACTGCGCTGGTAGCCCTGACGGCGCAGCAGCGCGATCAGGCTTTCATGGCCGATTTCCGTGCCCGGCTTGAGCAGGCGCACCGATTCGCGAATGCGGAACGGCGTCAGCACGCGCTGGAGCACGGCATTGGCGGTGGTGACGAGAAGCTGCGGGCCGGTGCGCTTGAGCTGGAGCCGGTGCAGCGCGGCCAGACGGCGGGCGCTGACCGAAAGGGCAGGGCTGGCTCGGTCGTAGGGCAGACAGTCCCACGCCGGGAATTCGACGATATCCAGTTCCGGCGCGAAGAACTGCGCGGCCTCGGCAACGGCGCGCATCGCGCTTTCGTTGTCGGCGATGAACACCGCCCGGCCTCCAGAACTCTTGCTTGCCACGGCGCGGGCAAGGTCCGCCATGACCAGCGGCTGCGCTCCGCGCGTTACCGAGGCGAGGGTAAGCGGCGAGGTAGCCGAGAGAATGCGTTGGAAATCAGTCATGCGCGTCGTGCAGGGCCTTCGACAAGCTCAGGCTGAGCGGGTTTGGGAAATTGGTAATCCTCCGCTCATGCTGAGCTTGCCGAAGCATCAGCGCGGGATATCGACGTAATCGAGCTTCATCATGCGGTCCATCAAGGGGCCGCGATATGGCTCGGGAATGCTCTGGGTGCCGAGTGCCCAGGCCATGATGTCGACATCTTCTTCCTCGATCATCGTTTCGAAGAGGTCGATCTCGGCTTCGGACCATTCGGCGTGGAATTTGTCGAAGAAGCAGCCGATCATGTAGTCGGCCTCGCGCGTGCCGCGATGCCAGGCGCGGAACTTGAGGCGGGCGAGCCGGGGAAGGAGTTCGGTCATACCGCGCCGTTACCGCGCCGGGCGGGCCGGGGCAAGTTTCGGGATGTTTTGGGGCTGGATCAGGGGGGAAGGGGAGGCGGGCGGAACGCCGACCTCGTCACCCCCGCCTTCGCGGGGGCGACGGAGAGGTATCGGTCCCGCCGGAACTTACCTCTGGAACACCTTGATGATCTCCTCGCTCGGACGGCCGGTCATCGTCTTGGGCACTTCGGTCAGCAGCGCGCTTTTCAGTTCCTTGTGATAATGCCGCCGCATCTCTCCCAATGAGCGCGGATCGGCGACGATCACCAGCTGATCGATCTCGCGGTCCAGCACCTGCTGGTTGAGCCAGCCTGCAACCGCAGCAGCATGGGCGCTTTCGTCCAGCGCATCGTTGCTGCCGTCGCCGGTGCGGGCCTGATGGCGGGAAGGGGCATCGCGGCGGCGGAAACCGGCGCTGAAGTTGGTCGCCTCCAGGTCGGGCGCGTCCAGCGAAGTGAGCCGTGGTGCGGCTTCGCGTCCCGCGTTGCGATAGAGTTCGAAGTTTTCACCGTCGACGATCGCGAACACGGTTCCGTGCGGAAGAAGCATCTATTTCTCCTAATGCTGGGGTGGGGTTCACTCAGGCCAACGTGGCTGTCCGCAAATCCGTTCCCGGCAAGTCTGGTGAAATGAGCATCAGTCGCGCTAAGAGGCGGCCATGCGGCCCGAAGCTCTGAATTGCCTGTTCACCGAGACCGATTCCCTTGACGGCGTTGGCCCCAAGCTCAAGCGTCCCTTGGAAAAACTCGGGCTGACCCGCATCCGCGACTTGCTCTATCATCTGCCCGACCGCTTCGTGGAGCGGCGCGCGGTGCTCAATCTCGACGATGCCAGCGTGGGCGAGAACGTGATCGTCCGTCTCATCGTGCGCGAGCATCGCTCGCCGTCGGGGCGCGGGCCGTTCCGGGTGATCGCCGAGGACGAGACCGGCAATATTTGCACGATCACCTATTTCGGCCGCGCCTCCTACACCGCGAAGAAGCAGCTTCCGGTGGGCGAGACGCGCTGGGTGGCGGGGCGGCTCGACCAGTACGGCCAGATGCTCCAGATGGTGCATCCCGAACACGTCTCGGAAACCAGCGCCGCGCCGGTGGGGCAGCTTTGCGAGGCGGTCTATCCGCTGTCCGAAGGGCTGACGCAGGGCCGCATCGCCGGTCTCGTCCAGCAGGCGCTCAAGGCTCTGCCGGAACTTCCCGAATGGATCGAGCACGGCCTTTACGACAAGATGAAATGGCCGGTCTGGCACGAGGCCGTGCGCGAGGTCCATCGCGGCGTCCATGCCCAGGCGCGCGACCGGCTGGCCTATGACGAACTGCTCGCCAATGCGCTGGCGTTGATGCTGGTACGGGAGAGCAATCGCAAACAGTCCGGCACACCGCTGAAAGGCGACGGCGCGCTGCGCGCCAAGCTCAAGCTGCCCTTCGCGCTGACCGGCGCGCAGAAGCGCTCCATAGACGAGATCGAGGGCGACGTGGCGCAGAACGCGCCTATGCTGCGTCTGCTTCAGGGCGATGTCGGCGCGGGCAAGACGGTGGTGGCGCTCAACGCGATGCTGATCGCGGTGGAGGCAGGCGCGCAGGCGGCGCTGCTGGCGCCGACCGAAATCCTCGCCCGCCAGCATTACGACACGCTCGCCCGGATGCTTCAGGGTACCGGCGTCGAGATCGCGCTGCTGACCGGGCGCGACAAGGGCAAGGCGCGCGAGGCGATCCTGATGGGGCTGGTCGGCGGCACCATCGATATCGTCGTCGGCACCCATGCGATCTTCCAGGACACCGTGTCCTACCGCAACCTCGCGCTGGTGGTGATCGACGAGCAGCACCGCTTCGGTGTCGGCCAGCGGCTTATGTTGGCGCGCAAGGGGCGCCGCACGCCGCATACGCTGGCCATGACCGCCACGCCGATCCCGCGCACGCTGACTTTGGCGCAGTACGGCGAGATGGAAGTCTCCAAGCTCGACGAACTGCCGCCCGGGCGCCAGGCTATCGACACCCGCGTGGTTTCGGTGGAGCGCATGGCCGACGTCGTCGAAGGTATCGCCCGCCATATCGAGACGGGGCAGCAGGCCTATTGGGTCTGCCCGATGGTCAGCGAGAGCGAAAACGACGACCTCGCCGCGGCCGAGGCCCGCTATGCGACGCTTAAGGATCGCTTCGGCGACCGGGTCGTGCTCGTCCATGGCCAATTGAAGCCAGAGGCCAAGGACGCCGGCATGGAGCGCTTTTCAAGTGGCGAGGCTGCGGTGCTGGTGGCGACGACGGTGATCGAAGTAGGCGTCGATGTGCCGAATGCGACGCTGATGGTGATCGAGCAGGCCGAGCGCTTCGGCCTTGCCCAGCTTCACCAGCTGCGCGGGCGGGTCGGGCGCGGCAGCGAGAAATCGACCTGTCTGCTGCTGCGCGGCCAGCAGCTCAGCGAAACAGCTCGTCAGCGCCTTGCCCTGATGCGCGAGACGCAGGACGGTTTCCGGCTGGCCGAAGAGGATCTGCAACTGCGCGGCGGTGGTGAGCTGCTGGGCACGCGGCAGTCGGGCGATACGCCGTTCCGCATTGCCAGCCTGGAGCAGATCACCAAGCTGCTGCCGCTCGCCCACGACGACGCCCGCCTGCTGATCGAGCGCGACGGCGGCCTCGCCGGGCCACGCGGGGAAGCGGCGCGCCTGCTGCTCTATCTGTTCGAGCGCGATTGGGGCGTACAGCTTCTGCGCGGAGGGTGATGGGGCGGGAGATTCCGCCAATCATATGATTTATAATAAAAATACGTCTAATTCGCCGCTTTTGACGTCGACGCTATCTATAATATCGCCAGTTGGAATCATGCGCAGATGCCGAGTGGAGATGAGAGTGTCGGACGGGATTGGATCGGGAGATTGGCTGGCTGCTGCCGGTAATCTTGCGGGGGTTATCCTCGCCGTAGGCGGTGCAGTTTACGTTGAGAGCTGGAAGCGGCAATCGGCTGTTCGCAGCGACCTTAAGATGATCGAAGACGCACTTCGCGAATTGGATTCCAGTTTTGAGGAACTCAAGAAGGAGCCACAGATAAACTGGGAAGTTTCCGTCAAGAAACTTCCGGTTATCGAGGCGATGGAGCGGCTTCAGTCCGCGAGGGAATTGCTGAATTTCACGCGTCGAGAAGCCAAAGTTAAGGATATCCATCTTTGGCGTCAGCTTGGCCAGATCGAGGCGGGAATCGACGGCCATGATGCGATGCTTACGAAAGAACTGGATATATTGCGGGGATACAGCGTTACCGATCGGGTTCTTGAAATCAATCGATCCCAGCTTCTCGGTTTCGTGGCCGCGATCCAGCCACTCGTCCTTCGAACCATAGAACAACTAACAGCGGCACGTCGGTCTTGGTGGCACGGAAAAGTGATGAAGCACTTGGGCTGACTTGAGCACCTTGCATTAGTAAGCAAGAAGGGTTGGATCCTGCGAGTTTCCAACTTTCTTGCAGATCTATTCTGCTATCTGACAGCCGGTTGGCGTCGCCCGTCCGGCATAAGTCGGCGAAAGCGGGAAGTTCAGTTCTGCCAGCAGGGCGGCGTCGGCGTGGCAGTATTTGTCCTTGGCGACGAAGGCACGCACGGGGGTGAAGCCGAAGCCCTCCTGCTCCTTCACGAGGGCGAAGGACTGGATATGCGTGGGCGCGGCGTCATAGGGCGACGTGCCGATGTCCCGACTGGCTATCAGCATATAGAGTGTCGCCTTGCCGCGATAATCGCCGCGGGCGAAGCGGACCGAGCGGATCATGTCGTCGCCGACGTCCGGCGCATCGATGATTTGCCCGCGTCCTTCCAGCAGGGCGGTGACATCGCCAACTTTCACCAGGAAGACGTGCTGGCCGCGCACCTTGTTGTTCTGGCGCCAGAGTTGCGCAACCGATCCGTCCTCGCCGGTTCCCGCGATGTCGGGCAGGGCGTTGATCCCCGGCGCGAGGGTGATCGGGATGAGCGTGGCCGGAGCGGATGCTACGGCCACGCCGGGCAGGGCCAGCCATACCGTGGCGCAGTAAGTGGACAAGTGTCGAAAAGGCAGATGTCGCATCGTCATTCCCCGCGACCATGCATCCCTCGCCGATGTTCTGCCCGAGGGCCTGCGAGGTGACAACCGGGCTGGCCGAAAGGGGTAGGGCAGCCGGAAAAAATCCGGCGATTCGACATTTTCCAGCCTCGTGCGTGGACGATTCGATGGGCACACCGGTGCTTCGCAGGCTTCGATCGAAGAAAATCCGGCCTGTGGAAATTTCTGTTTTTGCTGGAATTTCTAGGTTTTCCGGTGCTCTGAAGATCGTTTTACCGGCCTTCAACCGGGCGGCGCGAACAAAAATGAGATTGGCCCCTTGCCACCCCCGGAGTCGCCCTATATAGGCGCGCTCCTGCCCAGGGCGGTCTTCGGAACGCCCACCCGGTCGGGGAATAGCTCAGCCTGGTAGAGCACTGTCTTCGGGAGGCAGGGGCCGGAGGTTCGAATCCTCTTTCCCCGACCATTTTCACCTTCGGGTGAGGCATAGAAACCCAGTGGAAACGCTGGGTTTTTTGCTGTCTGGATCATGTGGCCTTTCCTCCTGCCAAGATTGGCAGTCCGGTGCACTTCCGGTGCGTTTGCTTCGCGGACGCCATCGTCTAAGTTCCGGGCATGACCGAAACCCTCATCGCCGATTCCACCGCTCCGGCCACCACTCGTCACTGGGAGTGGCAATACCTCGATCTCATGCGCCGCATCTGGGAAGAGGGTGACGAACGGGTGGACCGCACTGGCATCGGCACGCGCTCGCTGTTCGGGGCAACGATCCGCTTCGACCTGTCGACCGGCGCGATGCCGCTGCTCACCACCAAGCGCGTCTACTGGAAGACGGCGACCCGCGAACTGCTCTGGTTCCTGACCGGGGACACCAACATCCGTTCGCTCTGTGCCCAAGGCGTGGAAATCTGGACCGACTGGCCGCTGGACCGCTATCGCCGTGAGACCGGCGAGGCGATCGAGCGCGCGGAATTCTCGCGGCGGATCGTCGAGGATGCCGGTTTTGCCGCGCAGTGGGGCGATCTCGGCCCGGTGTACGGCAAGCAATGGGTGGACTGGCCGGTCTACGAGGAGGCGGGCGACGGACTCTACCGCAAGCGCGAGGCCGGGGTGAACCAGGTTGCGCAAGTGATCGAGAGCCTGAAAAACAACCCCGGCAGCCGCCGCCATATCATCGAGGGCTGGAACGTTGCCGAACTCGATTCGATGGCGCTGCCGCCGTGTCACAAGAGCTACCAGTTCCATGTCGCCAATGGCCGCCTCTCCTGCGCGCTCTATCAGCGCAGCTGCGACCTTGGACTCGGCTTCGCCTTCAACATGTGGTCGCTGGCGCTGCTGACGCGGATGTTCGCCCAGCAATGCAACCTTGAGCCGGGCGAGGCCGTTTGGATGGGCGGTGATGTCCATCTCTATCTCAATCACGCGGCGCTGGTCGAAGAGCAGCTTTCCCGAAATCCCGAGGGAGAAGCGCGATTCGAATTCGCCCGCCAGCCTGATTCGATCTTCGATTACCGGATCGAGGATTTCGTGGTCTCGGGCTACGCCCCGCAGGCGCATATCGCTGCTCCGGTGGCCGTCTAGCGCCGGTTGCGAAGACTTTCTCGATGGATTGACATTACCGGAGGTTGAAATATTATGACCTGACCGTGGAATTTTGAAACGCGCTGGGTTCGTCCCTTTTTCCTGGCGCAGATCAGGTTTTCGCGGCCCGGAAAGTCGGGAGAGGATAACCAGAATGGCCGAAGGCCCGGTTCGCACAGGCAAGTTACGCGGCAATCTGCCGCCGCTCGATCTCTATGTTCCCGAGCCGAGGTATCGGCCCGGAGACACAGTCGATTATACCCACCTGGAAATCCCCGAACCGGGCCTTCTGGCCCGGCCGGACGAGGCCTGCGAGGCCCAGGAAACCTGGCCTTTGACGTTGGATATGGTCCGTGTCCTCGGCGACGACGACCAGGCCGTGGGGCCATGGAACCCCGGCCTCGACCCGGAAACCCTGCGCCGGATGCTTTCGACGATGGCGCTGACCCGCGCCTTCGATGACCGCATGTATCGCGGCCAGCGGCAGGGCAAGACCAGCTTCTACATGAAGTGCACCGGCGAGGAGGCGATCTCGATCGCCTGCGCCCACGCGCTCGCGGCGGACGACATGGTGTTCCCCAGCTATCGCCAGCAGGGCGTGCTGATCGCCCGCGGCTATCCGCTGGTGGAGATGGTCAACCAGATTTACTCGAACCGCGCCGATCCCCTGAAGGGCCGCCAGTTGCCGATCATGTATTCGGCCAAGGACTACGGCTTCTTCTCGATCTCGGGCAACCTTGCCACCCAGTTCCCGCAGGCGGTGGGCTGGGCCATGGCGAGCGCGATCAAGGGCGATACCCGCATTGCCACCAGCTTCGTGGGCGAAGGCTCCAGCGCCGAGGGCGATTTCCACGCGGCGATGACCTTTGCGGCGGTCTATAACGCGCCGGTCGTGCTCAATGTGGTCAACAACCAGTGGGCGATCTCTAGCTTCTCGGGCTTTGCCGGGGCGGAGCGGACGACTTTCGCGGCGCGCGCGGCAGGCTACGGAATCGCCGGGCTGAGGGTGGACGGTAACGATATCCTCGCGGTCTACGCGGCGATGGAATGGGCCGCCAACCGTGCCCGCGCGGGCAAGGGCCCGACCCTGATCGAGCACTTCACCTACCGCGCGGAGGGTCACTCCACCTCGGACGATCCCAGCGCCTATCGCTCCGCGCGCGAGGCCGAGGACTGGCCGCTGGGCGATCCGATCATGCGCCTCAAGAAGCACCTGATCGCGCTCGGCGAATGGTCCGAGGAGCAGCATGCGGCGATGGACCGCGATCTCGCCGAGCAGGTCAAGGCGGCCACCAAGGAAGCCGAGAAGAACGGCATCCTCGGCCACGGCCTCCACCATCCGTTCCACACGATGTTCGAGGACGTGTTCGAGGAACTGCCCTGGCACCTCCAGGAACAGGCCGATCAGGCGATCCGCGAGCGACAGACCAAATGGCCGGAGTGGAAGGAGTGAGGACCATGATCGAGGAAAACCCCGTCAGCCTCCACGACGCGCCGAGTCGCTCGATGAACATGATCGAGGCGATCAACGACGCGCTCGACATCATGATGGCGCGCGATCCCGACGTGGTCATCATGGGCGAGGATGTCGGCTACTTCGGCGGCGTGTTCCGCGCGACGGCAGGCCTGCAGAAGAAGTTCGGCAAGAACCGCGTGTTCGACACGCCGATCAACGAATGCGGCATCATCGGCGCTGCGGTGGGCATGGCCGCCTATGGCCTGCGCCCGGTGCCGGAAATCCAGTTCGCGGACTATATCTATCCCGGCCTCGACCAGCTCGTGTCGGAAGCGGCGCGTCTGCGTTACCGCTCGGCCGGGGAGTTCGTGGCGCCGATCACGGTGCGTTCGCCGTTTGGCGGCGGCATCTTCGGCGGGCAGACCCACAGCCAGAGCCCGGAGGCGCTGTTCACCCATGTCGCCGGTCTAAAGACGGTGATCCCGGCGACGCCGCACGACGCCAAGGGCCTGCTGATCGCGGCGATCGAGGACAACGATCCGGTCATCTTCTTCGAGCCCAAGCGCATCTACAACGGCCCGTTTGACGGCTATTACGACCGCCCTTCACGGCCGTGGAAGGGGCTGCCGGGCAGCCAGGTGCCCGAAGGCTATTACAAGATCCCGCTCGGCAAGGCCCGCGTGGTGCGTGAAGGCGCGGCGCTGACGGTCGTGACGTATGGCACGATGGTCCATGTCGCCGAGGCGGTGCTGGCCGAGAAGGGCGTCGATGCCGAGATCATCGACCTGCGCAGCCTTGTCCCGCTCGACATCGACACTGTGGAAAAATCGGTGGAGAAGACCGGGAAATGCCTAGTGATACACGAGGCCACCCGCACCTCCGGCTTCGGCGCCGAACTCGTCACGCTCGTCCAGGAGCGCTGCTTCTATCATCTCGAAGCGCCGGTGGAGCGCGTGACCGGTTTCGACACGCCTTATCCGCACAGCCTCGAGTGGGCCTATTTTCCCGGTCCCGTCCGCATCGGCGAGGCGGTCGATCGGCTCATGAAGGATTGATCCGATGGGTCGTTTCACATTCCGCCTGCCGGACATCGGCGAAGGTATTGCCGAGGCCGAGATCGTCGCCTGGCACGTCAAGATCGGGGACACGGTCGACGAAGACGGTCGCCTTGCCGACATGATGACCGACAAGGCGACGGTCGAGATGGAAAGCCCGGT
>JAGHZR010000020.1 GCA_017745295.1 Novosphingobium sp. | reverse complement strand
CCTGCGAAATTGGCGAACCGGTTGCTGCCTTTCGGCGCGGCCATCCGCAATGCTGTGATTTGAAGAAGGATCGGCCGTGATCACCTAAAAGAAAGCCCGGCACGAAGGCCGGGCATCCTAATGAGGTTGGAACAAACGTCGCCAAACGTTTTTCCAGAACAACCAAAGTATTGGATCGTTCCTACCCCATCTCGAACCCGGTTTCAAGGATGCGCGCTTCGCGCCACGGTATCTTTTTGCCTGGATGACGGCCCTCTCACGGAGGGACGAATGGGAACTCATAGCCTGAATATGGCTTTGGAAGCAGCGCTGGCCACTGCGCTCGGCCGCGCGAAAGGCGCCCGTAAGACGCGATCCGGCCGACAACACCGTACCGGTGCGCCGGTGCTGCGCGACAGCGTGGAAGCCGGGACGTTCGAGCATGCGTTTTTCGTGTCGCCAGGCAAGGGTGAGACCGATCGCCTGCTGCGCGCCGCGCGCCGCATCCTCGATGCCGGCCGGCAGCTGCGCAGCGAGGCGCGCAGCGGCGCCCGCACCCTCACCCCGGTCGAAAAGCTCCTGACCACGCTGACCGCAGCCAGCGTCCGCGTCTTCGAAGAGATCCTGACGCTCTCGCGCCTCAACAAGGGCAAGGTCTATCCCAGCTACGACCGCCTGGCCGAAGCTACCAGCTTGGGCCGGGCCACCGTGGCGCGCAGCCTGCGGATCCTGGAAAGCATCGGCTTTTTGGTCCGCCAGCGCCGCTTCAAGCGGATCGAGGATGCCGAGGGTCCGGGCCCGCGTTACGAACAAACCTCGAATGCCTATCGCGCATTCCTGCCGAAGATCGTCACAGCCTATCTACCGCGCTGGATGCGCCCTGCCCCCCTACCCGACGACATCGAACATCATGCGCAAAGCCAGGCGGAGGACATGGAGCATATGGTCAAGACGCTCACGTGCCGGGAGCTGGCTGAGGCTCATGTCGGCGGCGCGCTAGGCAAGGCCCTCGCCCGCTTGGGAGCAGCTCTCGATCGGGACCTAGAGCTGAATAAGCGTGAGTCTCAAAGTGATCCTCAACCGCTACCGGATTCATATATTAAGACTAATTATCGAGTTGGCCTAGCCGGCCAACACGGCCTCGCCTGACGGCGAAGAAGATTCGAACCGTTATCCTCCACATAATATCATCCAAACCGCATCCTCAGGATGCGCCGCATAGCGGCGCAAGTGCTCCCAGAGGGAGCAAGCCGATCTGGCAGTGAAAGAAGGGATGCTTGGGGCAACCGGCGAGATTGGTTAGGACCTCGGTGTTATCCAACTGACAGAACTATGTAATTGCAGTGACGAAGCCGTGGCTGAATTGCAGGGCAATCAAGCCAAAGCATGAAGAAACGATATGCATGACAAGGCTAGGCGAAAAATTTCCCATAGAGCGGGCACGGTGCTTTCTTCGGGTAAATGGTATCTGATAGATACGGTGTAGATATCATTCAGGTACCTACCCTGCCAGCGAACAGATACTCGACCGATATCGGAAGATATCTAGATGGGATCTTTCAGATGCGGTTAGAAATGTTAAAAACCATGCCCGCTCAAACTTCATTGCCCGAAGCAGAAAATCAATAGCTTGCAATTGGGAACAAAGCCTGTCCAACTTTGTTGGACGTCAAAGTAAGAACGGGGCGGTTCCATGCGATATTCTTCGTGCTTTGTAATAGCTTTCACGCTTGCATTAGCAGGATGCGGTGAGGATGACGCTGGTAATTCCTCTCCCAGCCCTGCCCCAACAGCCTCTCCAACCCCGACACCGACACCTTCATCCACGCCTTCACTTACAGACACCGCTGCCGTTCGAAGCACCCAGGTCGCCATGCTGGCTTACCCCTGGGCTATGATATTCCTGCCCGATGGCAGAATGTTGGTGACGGAGCGATCTGGTGCGCTTCGCCTGGTTTCCACCAACGGCACATTGCTATCGGTCGCGGGCGTGCCCCAGGTTGCTTTCGATGGCCAGGGCGGCCTGCTGGACGTTGCTCTCGATCCGGATTTTACCTCCAACAACGTGATTTATCTTTCGTTCTCAGAAAATGCGCCAGATGGTTCGGGGCTTGCCGTTGCAAAAGGCACGCTGTCCGGCGACCGACAATCCTTGTCGGGGGTGACTGTCATCTGGCGGCAAAGCCCCAAGATCGCCAATGACAATCGCCATTTCGGTGGCCGTATGGCGTTTGCGCCTGACAAGACGCTGTTCGTCACGGCAGGCGAACGCCATCAAGGGGCACCGGCGCAGGATCTGGCGGGAACACTGGGAAAGATCGTACGCATCAATCGAGATGGATCCATTCCCACAGATAATCCCTATGCGGGCCAAACCGGCACCAGGTCGGAAATCTGGTCTTCAGGGCATCGCAACCCCTACGGCCTTGTTTTCGCGGCCGATGGCCGCTTGTTTGAAAGCGAGATGGGGCCGGATGGCGGGGACGAATTCAACCTCATCGCCCGCGGTGCCAACTATGGATGGCGTCTGGTCTCGGAAGGCTCTGACGCCGGGGAAACGCTGCCTCGCCATTCTACGCGGCCTGATTTTGCAGCACCTTTGCTCAGCTGGACACCTGTGATCGCGCCCGGCGGTATGATCCAGTATACCGCAAACCAGTTCAGAGGTTGGGAAGGCGATTTCGTTCTCGCTGCGCTGGTTGGCCAAGGCTTGGTCCGGGTTCGAGTCTCCGGATCTTCGGCAACGGAAGTCGGGCGTATTCCATTGGGCGCTCGGATACGGGAAGTCGAGCAAGGACCTGATGGAGCGATCTGGATTCTGGAGGACGGGCAGTCAGGACGTCTGCTGAAGCTGGATCCGGCTTGAGGCTCCCCCTCCTTCTGGTCGCTGAAGTGAATAGACGTCAGCGCAATTGTTCGATCGCCTCCGCCACGATGGCGATATGTTCTTCCCAGGTCGGATTGTGCCAACGAGGTAATCGTTCCATCTGGGCCATGTATCGTGGCCCGCGCTCAGCATGGTCGAAGATTGCCGACTTCCAGCCCGGACCATCCAGCGGGTCTAGATATTCCGGCACATCACCTCCCACTTCGCGCAAAGCAGGAAGATCGCTGCATATTGCGGGTGTTCCTATGGAAAGTGCTTCGGCTACCGGCATACCGTAACCTTCGGCAAAAGAGGGCATCAACAAAGCTCGTGCACCGCGCAACAGTCCTGCCATCCGAGCATCGGAGCAGCCTCCGATTTCGTCGACATGGCCTTTCAGCGCCGGGCAGCGCTCCAGCATGTCGATGATCTGCTCATTTTCCCAACCGCGTCGGCCGATGATGACGAGCCGTGGAATCTGTTCAGCGGGTAGTGTCTCGGCGAGATGGCGCCACAGGTTCAGTAGCAGCAGGTGGTTCTTGCGCGGTTCGATAGTGCCCAAGCATACGAAATAGGGGCGGCCGTCTCCTGGTTCAGGAGCTGTGGTCGCGAGATCCTCTGTTCCAAGTAGCGCGACATGGATAGCAACTTCGCGCCCGCTGCTCTCGATCCAGGGATGAAGCGAGCGACCGGTTGCTGCCGAATTGACCACAGCCGCATCAGCCAGCTGCGCAACCGTTTCAATACGACGCTGATGCAGCGCAGCTCCGGAAGGCCGTGCATATTCGGGAAACTCTATCGGGATCAGGTCGTGAACCAGGCAAAGAAATTTGGCCTTTTCAAGGGCAAGAATCTTTCGAACTTTGTTCGCGTTCGTGAGGTGATGTGGAGAGGCTTGAACATATACCCCACCAGTCCCGCACCCCTTTGATGAAGGCAGCAGCGCGGCAAGCTGGGGCATGACGGAGGAAAGGGAGCGTTGGCGCGGACTGCCATCCTCGCGGGACCAGCGTCGCTCCAGTTCATCGAGATAGGCCAAGGCGGCCGATCGTGAGAGTCGACCATAAAGTCCCGTGGGATGAACAGCCGCAAATGCCAGAACTTCGCCGTAATGGGCTAGCAAACCCCTAGCGTAAGCCATCTCGACCCGATCCACCCCTGAGGGCGTAGAATAACGCACGCGCGAGATTAGGCGCGAGATATCGAGGATAACATTATCCATGATAAATTTGGTACCAACCAGATATCTATAGTATCTTTTAGATACTAAATAATAGGAGGGACGTTCAGTCCTTTGCAGCGACTAGCGCTTCCAGCGCTCGTTCCAGCACGGCACCCAAGGGCAGATCAAGCTCGTCGGCGATGCGGTAGAGTTCCGCGATCGTCTCCTCGGTCGCCTTGATGTTGATCTGGCGATTGCGTCCGGTGGTGCGACGTCGGCGGCGCGGCGGCGAGGCAGGCGAGGGCGCAGCCGGAGCAACGCCGGGATCGGCAGTGCGGCGTTGGGCTTTGCGGCTTGGGAAGCCGCTGGCTTGGGCAATCTCCTCGATCGCGGTGGTAGGGACCGGCTTTGGCGTATTCTGTGGCACAAAATCATCGAGGTCGCCGAAAGGGTTGGCTCTGCTCATCATGCAGCTCCTACGTTAGAAGTGGCTGAGGACGTATTGGCGCTTCCACGCGCAGCACGTAGCCTTTCAACGACTTCAGCCGTAAATTGCTCGGCATTGGCCTGAGCCTTGTCGAGGTTGGACACTTCTCGTGGGTCGAGATTCTCCAGCGTCTGCTGGAAGGAGAACACCGCGCGGAACGCCTCGCGCTCGTTTAGCTGGGTATCGAAGACCGGAACCCCGGCATCGATCAGGCCGCCTTGGATATGACCCATCGTGCGCGTACGAATAATGGGGCTCGTGCGGGTGAGTAGGACACCATAAGGCACGGCGCGCCCGGTCATCTTTTCGTGTTGCTTGAGCACGCGGATAGCCCGGCTTGCCTGCTCGGCGTCGAGTTGTGAGCCTTGCATTGGGATGATCACCAGGTCGGCCTGGCTGACAGCCAGCAGCACGATCTTGGCCGCCGTACCTTCAAGATCGACAACGACGAAAGGCGTCTGAGCGGCGGCTTCTTCGATACGGTCTATCACATTATCCTCGTCCACATTGGCGAGGATCGTCAGGTTTGCGGGCAGGGCAGTGCCCTTGCTCCAGGCGGCGATCGGATGATTGGGATCAGCATCGACCACTGTGACAGGCGCTGCGCGAGCCAGTTCAGAGGCGAGCAAGAGGGCGGCGGTAGTCTTGCCCACGCCCCCCTTGGGACTGACGAAGACAACGGTAGGCATGGGGTGTCTCCCGGAAGAAGAGGTACCTTAATAGTATCCATATGGTATCGCTGTCAATTAGATATGCGGATTGCAGAAAATCAAAATGATGCCTACAGGTATCTAAAAGATACTATGATAGTATCCATCGAAATCTGCTATAATCCCGTATACTTTGGGTGGCGGAAAAGTTGGCTGTATGGACGGGGGGGGAGGCAGCCGCTATGTCACATATCCTGTTCGTTCCCGCGCTTTTGGCGTGCACGGGCTGCTATCGATAAAGCCGGAAGCCTTAGTGTGGTACTCTTGAACCCAATGCGATGGATGCGGAGCAAGTCCGCGAAAAGCGCCGTTTGCGCCGGAGTATTGCAATGATCCAGTGCGCGATCCTGTGCGGCGGTCTTGGTACCCGCCTCGGCACATTGACCGCCAAAACGCCCAAGCCCTTGCTTCAGGTGGGAGAGGGGCCGTTTTTGGAAACGCTGATCTTTGAGCTAGGGCGCCAAGGCATTCGCAAGGTGCTGCTGCTTGCGGCTTTCCGATCGGAACAAATAGAACTGTTCGCCGCGAGCTCAGCGGCTGCAAACCGTTTCGGCATGACTATCGAGGTGGCGATCGAACCCGATCGTGCGGGAACGGGTGGTGCGATCTGGCACGCTCAGAACCAGCTTGACGATCGTTTTCTGCTTATCAACGGTGACACTTGGTTTGACGTCCCAGTCCTTTCTCTCTGGTCAGCAATGGAAGCTGTCGGAAATGGGAAAAGTGTCGTGGGCGCGGTGGCTCTGCGTCATGTCGATGATGCATCACGCTACGGGGCGGTAACACTCGAGGATGGCGTAATCACCGCCTTTTCGGAAAAGCAGCCAGATCCCGCAGGCGGGTATATTAACGGTGGCGTATATTGCTTCTCAAAGGACATCTTGGATCTGCTGGGGCCGCAATCGTCGCTGGAGATCCACGCATTATCCGTGCTTGCATCGCGGCAAGCACTACTCGGCTTGCCGTTCGATGATGCCTATTTCATCGACATAGGGATTCCCGACACTTACGAACGGGCGCAAACTGAAATTCCTGCCCGCCGCCGCCGACCGGCAGCCTTCCTTGATCGAGATGGAGTTCTCAACGAGGATCTGAACTATGTCGGATCGCGTGAGCGCCTGCGCTTCATACCAGGAGCGGCAAGAGCGGTCGCGAAGCTGAACAATGCGGGATACTATGTTTTTGTAGTTACAAACCAGGCGGGAATTGGCCGCGGTTTATATACTGAGGCCGATCATTTAGGCCTGATGCAGCATATCGCCGAGCAGCTGGCAGGAGAGGGGGCCCATATCGACGATCAGCGATATTGCCCATTCCATCCTGAGGCTAGCTTGGAGCAGTTCCGGGCGACACATCCTTGGCGCAAGCCCGAGCCTGGGATGTTGCTGGACCTTATGGCGCACTGGCCGGTGGACATCGACCACAGCTTCATCATCGGTGACCGTGAGACGGATCTTGCTGCGGGCGCTGCGGCCGGGGTGCGCGGCTTTCTCTTCGAGCATGGCGATCTCGAAGTTTTCGTTGACGGGATACTCGCTGCGGAGGCTTTGTGCCGACCTGTTGGGAACCCTGTCGAAGCGTCGAATTGAATGACGCAATCACCCTGCGGGATCAAAGGCATGACCATTGCGGAACTCGTTGCTCTGAACGACGAGGATTTTCTCCACGAAGCTTACCGGCTCGTGCTGGGACGCGAAATCGATAACTCGGGACTTGAAGGATATCGTCGCAAGCTTGCGCAGGGACGAAGTAAGCAGTCGGTCCTGGCAGCACTGGCGCGTTCAAAGGAGGCACAGGCCCGGTTCGCTCCGCCTACGTTGCTCGAATTGCCAGAAGAGACGTTTGTGGACGCTGTCTATATCCGCTTGCTTGGCCGCAATGCCGATGCCGAGGGAATGCGACATTATCTGGAGCAGATTGGCAGGCATGGCGACAGGGTAAAAGTTCTGCGCACTATCAGCAGTTCGCAGGAAGCACGTCGGCACGACCCAGTGGGCTGGGCTTTCCGCCGCGAGTTGGACGAACTTGTCCGTCGCGAGGGTAGCTTGTTGGGGTGGCGCAGGTTGCTGCCGGCGCGGAGCGGAGCGCTTTCGCGGCATCGCTCCGCGCCGGCAGAATTTGATATTTTTGCCAAGCAGATGTTGCAGGTCCAGCGTGAGGAAAATGCCGCCCTTAAGGACCAAGTCATCCTTCTGGCCAGCGCGGTTGAGGGTCTTGCTGCCGCGCAGAAGAGGGATGCTGCACGCATCGACGAACTAGTGGCTGCGATTGCCGAAGCAGGCCGCCCTGCCTGAGATGAGGCTGACTATAAGGCCTCCAACAGTAAATCTCCATAAGCGGACTGAACCCTTAGATAGCATATGATCAAAGCCGTACTTCCTCCTGCTTCGTCTAGATCTGTATCCATCGTAATTGCAACGGCCGGCCGAGCTACGTCGCTGGACCGAACGCTGCAGAGCTTGCGCCAATTGCGCTATCCGTTTTTCGAGGTCATTGTTGTCCTGGGGCCATCGCCGGACGAGTCCGCGCAAGTGGTCGCTCGGCATGCCGATTTCGTTCGCCTAACAACGATCGACAGGCTTAACCTGTCGGCTGCGCGCAACATCGGCATCGCTCATGCGCGTGGAGATATCGTGGCTTTCATCGACGATGATGCCATACCCGAGCCGGACTGGCTGGACCTGCTGCTCACTGGCTATGACGATCCTAAAGTCGCGCAGGTCGGCGGGTTCATCCGCGACAATCGCGGGATTGACTTCCAGGCGAAATTCTTGGTGGTTGATCGCTTCGGCGATTCAACCGATTGTGAGACCTATCCCGATAACCTTGGTCCGAATCGCTTCCTTGCCCTGACCGGCACCAATTTCTCGGCGCGCCGTGATCGGCTGCTGGAGATCGGAGGCTTCGATGAGGAATATGCCTATTTCCTAGACGAGACCGACGTAAGCGTACGCCTGCATGACCGAGGATGGGGAGCGGTCATCGTCCCTGAGGCGGAGATCCACCACAAGTACGAAGCCAGCCATATGCGCACCGCCACCCGCGTGCCGCGCACTATGTATCCGACCGCACGCTCAAAGGCGTACTTCTGCTGTGTCCACGGGAGGCATCAGTGGACACTTCATGAAGTCATGGAATATCTTGCCGATTTCGTGCGTAAGGAGCGGGCTTGGAAAGGTGACTTGTTTCGGTATGGCCATGCTGACCAAGCTACGGTTGACCGGCTGATAGAGGAAGTTGAACGGGGTGTGCGTGACGGCGTGCGCGACGCGTTTTTCCATTTTGGGCCTCAGGGTCTGCTTGCCGACCGCTTGACCGATCACGTCGACGATGCATCCGAATTTCGCAGGTTCGCTCTGCCGCTACCAGCGCAGGACCGGCTACGTTTGTGTTTCCTGTCACAAGACTATCCGCCGGTAGGAAGCGGCGGTATCGGCCAGTGGACCCGTGAGATGGCAACCGGGTTAGCTGCGCGCGGGCATGAAGTCACAGTGATTTGCCGGAGTGAGACGGATTATCCCTACATCGACTTCGTAGATGGAGTTTGGGTCCATCGCATCGTTGTTCACTCGGCTGATCCGGCACAGGCGGAGCGTGAGGACGTGCCGCTGACGCTGCTGAATTACAGCGCTTCCGCCGCGGCGGAAATTGAGCGTATCCAGATGCGGCGTCGGTTCCAAGTCGTGTGCGGGCCGATCTTCGATCTCGAACCCCTCGCCGCGTTGCGTAACCTAGACATCCCGACTGTCATCAGTCTCCAGACGACTTACAAGCTCGCTCTACCGCACAAACCTGACTGGATGGGTAACGCATGGTACCGCAAGTCACATGTCGATAAGGTCATCGCGAAAGAAAAGGAATTGCTGAAAACAGCTCCTTTCATTCTGGCAAACACGCGCGCACTCGTTTCGGATTTGGAGATGGAATACGGTGTTGCATTAAGTTCGGACAGAGTCACGGTTATACCTCACGGCATTGAGGATCTGGCGCGCGGTTTCGAAGCCTTACCTGCGATGCCGGGCGTAGTGAGGCTGCTTTTTGTCGGAAGACTGGAACTGCGCAAGGGAGTGGACCTCCTGTTGGAGACACTCCCTGGGCTTCTGCGCGACTATCCGCAGCTTGAAGTGGACATCGTCGGCGATGACGGCCAAGTGATCGACGGTGATACTCTGCGTCATCGTTACGAGGGACGCTGGCGTGATGCGGGTATCGATATAGCGCGCGTGAAATTCTACGGCGCCGTCTCCAGAGAAGAATTGCTGCGGCACTATGCGAGTTGCGACATCTTTGTCGCCCCGTCACGCTATGAATCATTTGGGCTGATCTACGCCGAGGCAATGACTTTCGCAAAGCCAGTAGTCGGACTGGCGGTAGGCGGCGTTGTCGACGTGATCGAGCATGGTGTGAACGGCCTGCTGGTAGAGCGTGATGATCCGGTGCTCTTGAGTGATGCAATCGCTCGCCTGATAGACGATCCGGTTGCCAGAAGGACGATGGGGCAGGCGGGGCGGGCCTTGTACGAAGAGAAGTTTAATATCGAAAATATGGTGGAAGCTACTGAGAGCTATTTCCGAAAGGTAGCTTTTGCCCGATAGCCCATCGTACTGCGGATGGAGATCAAGATGCTGAATAGTCGCGCTGGAATGATCAATGGCAATGTCGGGTCGCAAAGGCTCATTCGTGGGAGAACGGTAATCGAGAGTGACTTTGGCCGCGAAGGCCATGCACTTTATGGACCTTACCAGCCTCTTCCCGCAGGCGAATATTTCGTCCAATTCCGGATTAGTGCGATCGATTTGGGAGATAGCCTGGACGAAGAGATTGTCGCTGCCATCGACGTCTCGATTGACGGCGGCAGGGAGAACGTTGCGGTGCTCGAAATCACTGCCGGCATGTTCCGCCGTGGTCTCGACAAGTTTACGCTTGATTTCGTGCTGGTGAACAAGGCTGTCGTCGAATACCGCATCTGGGTTCCTGGCAAGGCCAGACTGGAGATGGATGCCTATTGTCCGGTGGGAAGGCGCGGAATGGAGCCCGAAGCGATCCAATTCCCTAAGGTGGTGAATGGTGTCCCGGACATTCTGCGAAGCCACGAGGAGCGCTTACGCCATCTCTACGAGCGTGGGTTTTCAATCGCCGTCGAGGGAAGCGATGTCCTGCTCGCCAAGGACGGAATTCGGTTTCATGCTCGAGAAGCGGATGATCTTCATCTGATCGAGGAAATTTTTCTGGAGCAGGTCTACAACTTCGAAAGTAGCCGGCCGACTGTAGTAATTGATATCGGCATGAATTTGGGGCTCGTGTCGATGCAGTTCGCGCGTAACCCGATCGTGAAGAAGGTCTATTCCTTCGAGCCGTTCCCTTCGACTTACGGGCGGGCGCAGGCTAATCTTTTGCTCAACCCCTCACTCGCAACCAAGATCGTGCCCACCAACGCCGGTGTCGGAGAGATTGATGGCCCATTGAAAATCCGCGTGCAGGACAATGGCGATTCCGGAGCTCGGTCCACTCGCGACACTGGCCAAGGCGAAGAGATCGAACTGGCAATGTCCCTAGCACCGCGGGTTCTGCGCGAAGTGCTCGACGCCAATCCTGGCTGCGATCTGGTTATCAAGATCGACTGCGAAGGTGCCGAGTACGGCATTTTCGAGAAGATTGCGCAGGCAGGGCTGTGGGAACAAGTCAGTGCCGTGATGGTCGAGTGGCATCATGCCATTCCTGGAAAGACCGGAGCTGATCTGATCGAACCGCTCAAGCAGGCGGGGTTCATGGTGTTTGACCGATCGCCTCATACTCTTGTGAACAACTACAACGGCTTTTTCTATGCCGTGCGTCAGAACAGAGCGGGCCTAGCCTGATGGGTATTGTGTCCTACGCCCAAAATTTCGAGGACGTCATTCTGTGGCGTGCTCTGGGACACATTCCGAATGGCTCTTATGTCGATGTCGGGGCACATCATCCCGACATCGATTCTGTCAGCAAGGCTTTTCACGATCATGGTTGGCGGGGGGTTCACGTCGAACCGGGGCCGGACGTGGCCGCGTTGTTGCGGGAGAAGCGCCCCGGAGACACGGTGCTTCAAGCCATCGTTTCGAACGAGACGGGCGTCAGATCCTTCTACGAGACGCCAGGTGGGGGCCTTTCGACGGCTGATCGCGAGGTTGCGGAGTTTCACTTAGAGCACGGCCATGTGCCGGTCACGGCCACCAACGTTGTGTCAATCACTCTGGATGACGTACTAGATCAAGTTCTAAGTGATGAAATTCACTGGATGAAGATAGACGTCGAGGGGTTTGAGCGACGGGTGCTGCTTTCATGGCAGACATCAAGTCGGCGCCCGTGGATCGTTGTTATTGAAGCGACCTATCCCGAGACAAGCACTTCGACACATGATCAATGGGAAGACATAGTTCTCTCCAAGGGCTATAGCTTCGTCTACGGTGATGGACTCAACCGCTTTTACCTCAGCGATAATCACTTCGATTTGCGTGAGCGCCTGATCTATCCGCCTAACGTCTTTGACGAATTCCAGATCAACCCCAGCGGCGGTTCCGTTTTTTCGCAGGACATGAAAGCGTTCATGGAAGGCGAAGTATTCGTCCGCGAAGAGCGCATAGCTCAACTCGAGGTTGAACTTGCTCAGGCGCACTTGGAATTGCGCAAGACCGCGAAGCAGCACGCATTGCAAACCGCACTACACGAACAATCAAGGGCATCGTGGAAAGAGGCGATCGAACATGCCGATGGTCTTGTGGAGCGCTTGTTGGAAAGAGAATCCGATATAGCCGAGCAAAGGCATCTTATCGCCTCGCAGAACCTGCGTCTGGCGCGGTTCGATGAAGACATGGCGGAGATGAAGGCGGCGTTTGATGTACTCTTCACACGCGATACTCTAACGCGCGCATTGCTTGCACGCTCGCTGACCGATCGTTCACGGCCCTGGCCTCTGCGGGTCTGGCGCCAACAGAGGAATGGCTCGGCGCTTGGCGGACTAATGGCATTGCCAGATAGTGATTTCGTTGATGGTGCTTATCGTGCCATCCTTGGACGTGAACCGGACCCTCATGGCAAGGCGCATTATCTTGCCAAGCTTGTCCAAGGCCGGAGGCGAGCCTGGCTGCTGGATAATCTAGCTTCTTCCAGCGAAGCCCGAACTCATATGAGCGGGAACGACCTTGACGATCTTGGGAATGAAGATTTCGTCGATGCGGCGTATCGCAGAGCGTTGGGGCGTGCCCCTGATCCCGAGGGCAAAACGCACTACGCGGAGAGGCTGGATGCTGGGCTGCCAAGGGCGGAATTGATGCAGGCGCTGCGTAATTCCCCTGAGGGACGGGCGGTTGGCGACGGAATACAGCACGAGATCGATGATTTGGTACGGCGCCGACGCAGCCTATTGCGCTGGCGAACGTGGCTACACGCCGATCCTTTGCCGCCGCTGCACGTGGAATCCAGCTATGGAGTAATCGGCCTCGCTGACCATTCAGTGGGCGCGCAGGAGAGTTCTGCGCCGACCGATAATTCTACTATAGGAGGGATCCAGATTCTAGAGAACAAGATTGGCCTGCTCGCCGCAGCGATCGAGGGCATCGGCAACCGTCGATGAAGAAATACATGCTGCGCAGGCTATCGCGTCCAGACGACTTTTTCTGTCAGGGTATGAACTCGTGAACGGTACCATCGAGGTTTGATGGCAAATGAATCAACGCAAGGTGGCAAGGACGAAGGAATATGTTGAGTATGCCTGAGTTCCTGACTTCCCCGGCCGAACGGCTGACCGTCTCGATCGTCATCTGCACCGCCGATCGTGCAGAATCGCTCGATCGGACGCTGCAGAGCCTACGGCAGTTACGGTATGGGTGGTTTGAGGTCGTCGTGGTCGATGGCTCGCGCGATGAGCAAAGCGCGCAAGTGGTCGCGCGTCATAGAGATTTCCTCCGCTATGTTAAGTGCCCTGAGCTCAATCTGTCCATGTCGCGTAACATCGGCATCGCTCATGCGCGCGGAGATATCGTGGCATTCATCGACGATGATGCCATACCCGAGCCGGACTGGCTGGACCTGCTGCTCACCGGCTACCACGATCCTGAGGTCGCGCAAGTCGGCGGGTTCATCCGCGACAACCGAGGCATCGACTTTCAGGCGAAGTTCTTGGTAGTCGACCGTTTTGGTGATTCCACTGTTTGCGAGACTTATCCCAAGAACCTTGGCGAAAATCACTTTCTTGCCTTGACTGGTACCAATTTCTCGGCGCGCCGGGACCGGTTGCTGGAGATCGGGGGCTTTGACGAGGAATACGCCTATTTCCTCGACGAGACCGACGTAACTGTTCGGCTACATGATCGGGGGTGGGGCTCGGTCATTATTCCTGAGGCAGAGATTCACCACAAATATGAAGCTAGCCACATACGCACGGCTACTCGTGTGCCGCGGACCATGTATCCACAACTTCGCTCCAAAGCGTACTTCTGCTGCGTCCATGGTCGCAAGAATCACTCTCTCAGCGAAATCGTCGATTACCTCGCCGATCTCGTTGAAAAGGAAAGAAAATGGAAGTCGGATCTTCTTCATGATGACCATGTGGACATGGCCACGGTCAAACGGCTGATCGCAGAAGTAGAGCGGGGGACGCGTGATGGCATGCGCGACGCCTTCCTATACACCGCTCCGCGCGGGATTTCTCCAAGCTTGCTGGAACGGGCTGCGGATGCTCGGTTCACCAAGTTCCCGTTGCCGCTACCGCGAGAGGAGCGCCTGAGGCTATGCTTCCTGTCACAGGACTATCCTCCGGTTGGTAACGGCGGCATCGGGCAGTGGGCACGCGACATGGCCGTAAATCTTGCAGCGCGTGGGCACGAGATCACTGTGATCTGCCGTAGTGAGACCGATTATCCCTATGTTGACTTCATCGATGGGGTTTGGGTCCACCGCATCGTTACGCAGCCCTATGCGCGGGCTGCGGCGCCAGAGTACGCGCCTGCACCGCACAGCCTCCTGCATTACAGCGGGGCGGCCTATGAGGAGATTTTGAGGATTCAGGACCGGCGGCAATTCCAAGTCGTGTGCGGCCCGATCTTTGATCTCGAGCCGCTCGTTGCGCTACGCGAATCCGGCATACCGACCATCATTAGTCTGCACACCACCTATAAGCTTGTAATGCCCCACAAGCCGGAATGGCTGCAGGATAAAGCGTATCTTCAGGGCCATGTAGAAACTACCATAGACAAGGAACGCGAGATCCTCGCTACGGCGCCGCACATCGAATCCAATACCCATGCTCTGCTGGCCGATCTCGAGGCCGCTTACGACGTGACGCTGCCGCCGGATCGTGCGGTAGTTATTCATCGCGGGCTGAAAGATCTGTCGGAGGGCGTGGAGCCGTTCCCGCATGCTGGCGCCCCTGGCGTCGTCAGGTTGCTGTTCGTTGGCAGGTTGGAACTGCGTAAGGGCGCTGACCTGTTGCTGGATGCGCTACCGTCGCTGCTGGCCCATCATCCAGATCTTGTAGTCGACATCGTTGGTGACGATGAAGTGATCGTCGAGGGGGCGACGCTGCGAGATCGGTTCAGGCAGGCGGCAGTCCACGACGGCGTGGATATCGGTAGGGTCACGTTCCATGGGTCCGTATCCCGCGAAGATCTGTTGCGCCACTACGCGAGCTGCGACATTTTCGTCGCTCCTTCGCGCTATGAATCGTTTGGGCTGATTTTTGTCGAAGCGATGATTTTCTCCAAACCTGTGGTCGGCATCGCCGTCGGTGGTGTGGTGGAGGTTGTCACCAATGAGGTGGATGGAATCTTGATTGCGAAGGACAATTCTGAATCGCTGGGCGAAGCGATCAGCCGCTTGGCAGGCGATGCCAATCTGCGCGTGAAACTCGGTGCAGCCGGCCGTAACACATACGAGACCCGTTTCCATATCGAGCGGATGCTGGATGAGAGTGAGGCTTATTACCGCAAAGTAGCCCTGACCGGCGCAGCGGCGGCAGGAGCAGGGACATGATCGTACGCGCGCGTGCGCCGCTACGGCTTGGGCTAGCCGGCGGCGGGACGGATGTGTCCCCTTATTGCGACCAGCATGGAGGTCATGTGCTGAACGCCACGATCGACCGTTATGCCTATGCCAGCCTCAAGCTACTTGACGAGCCGCTACTGCGCTTCAGCGCCCAGGATCAGGGCCAGGCGGAGACCCTGCGGTTGACGGATAAGATCCCGCTTGAGGGAGGATTGAAGCTGCACAAGGCCGTGTACAACGAGATTGTGCGGACCTTTAACGGTGGGCAACCACTGGCGGTCGATCTGACGAGCTTTTGCGATGCGCCCACAGGCTCGGGGTTAGGGTCTTCCTCGACGGTGGTCGTGGCACTGATCCGTGCATTTGCTGAACTGCTCAATCTGCCGCTTGACGACTATGCGACAGCTCACCTGGCCTACAAGATCGAGCGCATCGACTGTGGGCTTCAGGGCGGGCGCCAAGATCAATACGCAGCGACCTTTGGGGGGTTCAATTTCATCGAATTCTACGCTGACGACCGCGTCGTGGTAAACCCGCTGCGTATCAGGAGCTCTACCCTGTGGGAACTGGAGTCCTCGCTGTTACTGTTTTACACTGGGATCTCGCGTGAATCCGCCCGGATCATCGCCGATCAAAGCAATAATCTGACGAAGGGCGTAACCAAGACGGTTGACGCTATGCATGCACTCAAGGCGGAGGCACTCCAGATGAAAGAGGCCATCCTGCGCGGCAATTTCGATGATCTGGTGGAAACGATGCGAGCGGGCTGGGCCAGCAAGAAAAACCTCGCTTCGTCCATATCCAATCCTTGGCTCGACGAAGTGTTTGACGCTGCGTTGAAGGCTGGGGCGCTGGCCGGAAAGATTTCCGGCGCGGGTGGCGGTGGCTTCATGATGTTTTTCGTACCGCCCGAACAGCGCATGCGCGTTATCGAGGCGCTTGGACACTATCCGGGCCAAGTCAGTAACTGCCACTTTACCAAGCAGGGCTCAGAATCCTGGCGTGTTCAGGGATGATCTATGCCATTGTCTGGTTTCGACCGGGCAATGGCATGAACCCGCTTAAGATGTCTTTCGGGCGATCGTGGCCGCCAGATGAAAAGGTTACTTGCGTGCGTAAATTGTCGCTCCGACAATTCCGCCGTGGTCGATATGGTCCAGAGTTAGCGTTTTCATTCCCGAGCGGTAGAATAGGCCGATGACTTGCGACAGGTCGTAGTCGTGCATGATCATCATGCCTTGTTGCAGTTTCTTTGGAAGCACTCGGCCGATGGCGGGACGTACGGCCGCATCGTCGATCACCAGGCGTGCACCCACTGATTTTTCATGGTAGGCGGTACGACCGAACATGATCTGGATGGTGGCGCCGCCGCCTGGGGCGACGCGGTCTAACAGCTGTTCAAGGATGTCGTAGCCGCGCTCTGGCGGAATGTGCTGGAGCACGATGGCCGAGACTACCCAGTCGAACTGACCTTCCGGGATGGTGTCTCTGAAGGTCAGGCCGGGATGGTCATGCTTGCGCGCTTCGGCCAGCATTCCAGGAGAGATGTCGACCCCCGTTGCCGCGCCGGTTAAGGCGGCGAGTGGCACTGTGAGCCGCCCCACACCGCACCCGAAATCGAGCGCAGAGCGTGGCTCGAATGGGCCGAATAGTGTGCGGATACGATCAATGAAATGACCGATGTCCCCTTCGCCAGAGCGAAAGAACTCGGCGCGTCCATCCTCATCAAGGTTCGCGCGCTTGAAACGATCGGCGGTTAGAACCCCGAAATATGGCTCCGTTTCACCAATGATCGTCCAATCACGATCGGTATCCCGGATCGCTCCATTAGACCGAAAGCTCGACAGCAGGCGCTTAAACATTTGATCCCCACAACCCTTTGAAAGTCAACCTGATATGTCCTATTGAGCACGTTGTCATTCCCTCATGGACACGGTTATTTATTGTTCCCGTCAAGAGCGGTTAGCAGCATGCGGGCAGAAGCACGCCAGTCGTCGGTGGGTGCGGAGACCGTAATTTTCCCCGCTCGCGCTGCGTCGAGCCAGACCTGTGCTGCGTCGGCCAAGGCCTGTGAGGAAGCAGTGGCGGGGAAGAAATGGACACCGCGCTCCTCGTGGATGCGAAATACCGGCAAATCGCGGGCGAGTACCGGCTTGCCGTGGCCCAGCGCCTCGATCAGTGGCAGACCGAAGCCTTCCCCGTGCGAGGCGATGACGACGCCTGTGCAGGCTTCGTAAATCGCGAAAAGCTCGGCGTCGCTTACGTCGTCCATCCAAAGCAGCCGCCGAGTGTATTCAGGGTGGTTGATGATGCGGTCGCGCAGGAATTCTACCTGCCAACCCAAGCGGCCGACCAGTACCAGCCTATCCGCTCGGCCTTGCCGCCACAACACGTCAAAGGCAGCCAAGACCTCGTCGTGGGCCTTACGCGGCTCTAGCGTGCCGACCATCAGCGCAAAGGGCGCGGCAGTGTCGAAGCGCGCCGCAACGGGGGCATTCCGCGAGGTGTGAGGCGCATCGAGGATTGCGTGGCCCATCGGCAAGACTTGGGTGCTGAAACCGTGCGAGAGGCCATGTACGCGGCTCAGCGCGTTCCGCAATTCTGATTCGGTTTGGGGGGAGTTGCAAAGGAAGCCGTCGGCAAGACCGGCCAACACACCGAGCCAGGCACCGTAACGAATGACCGTGTTGCGCGAGAACCATTCTGGGCGATCCAGTGGCAGAAGGTCGTGGACGAGGAACCACAGAGTGCCACCGCTCCGTCGGAAGTGGGCAAGCTGGCGGCGGTGGCGGCGCACCGCATCGAGCGAGTAGTCCAAGCCCACGAAGACGTCGCCAAGTTGCCCGCGCATTTCCTCACCAACCGGATGAGCGGGGGCGGGTTCAGGCCATCCGATCTCGAAATATCGCCGTTTGCGACGAGCTGACACGAAGCGGATGTCCCATGCTACGGGGTTTTCGTCGAGTAGCGCCAGCGCCAGCGCTCGTACGACGCGCTGTATTCCCGTTCCGGCGTCGTGGTTACTGATGACGGCCATGTCAATGAAGAGCCTGGGCCTCCTTGGAGGCGCGGCGGATTGAGCGAGGGCGGGGGCCGTTTGCCGCCGAGATCGACGGGTACGGATCGCCCGAAGACTCCGCAAGTTCAGAGCTTGCTCGATCCGGTAAGGCAGAAGTTCGAGGAATGTTCGCATGGTCATGAAAGGGGCTGCCGCACCGGAAGCCTTTCAGCCTTCCCCAATATGTAGGTTGCGCAAATGGGCCTCGTGCGCTTCGTCGAAATTGGGGTAAAATAGGAGGTCACCTTCGTGCAGGACGGCGAAGCGACCGCAGTGCTTTCTGACATATTCCAGATCGTGTGAGATGATGAGCATGGCGCGGTCCTTGCGCTTGCCGAACAATTCCTCTTCGCACTTCTCGTAGAACTTGGCATCGCCGACTGCCGTGATTTCGTCGATCAGGTAACAGTCGAACTCGATAATCATCGAAATCGCGAAGGCTAGGCGTGCCCGCATCCCTGACGAATAATTGCGCACCGGCTCACGCAGGTAAGCACCTAGTTCGGTGAATTCATAGACGAAGTCGATGTTATGGTCGGTGCGCTGATTATAGATGCGGCTGATGAAGCGGACGTTGTCCAGCCCGGTGAGGGTATTCTGGAACGCTCCGCCGAAAGCCAGCGGCCAAGACACCGACATGGTGCGGGTGATCTCACCCGCAGTTGGTCGTTCGGCACCGCTGACGAGGCGGATGAGTGTGGACTTGCCAGCGCCGTTACGACCCAGAATGCCCAGCTTCTCGCCACGGTCCAGGTTGAATGAGATGTCGTTCAGCACCACGCGATCGCCGGAGCGGGTCGGGTAGATCTTATGGACGTTTTCCAGCTGGATCATTCTGGCGTGATCTCTCGATTCGCAACAGCCACTTGTGCCAGCGCCAGTAGGGTCAGTACTGCGCAGCAGCCGACCAGGTAGGGGATGTCGTAATGAGCGTGGATATGTGCGCCAAAGTATCCTTCACGCACCAGTTCGACACCATTGACCATCGGAACGTAAAGTACATAGCGCTGGGCTTCTGGTGGCAGGGCGTCTACCATGAAGGCAGCCCCGGACAGAGGGAAGGTGAGGTAAGATAGCGGGTGCCAGATCTTTTCGACCAGCTCGCTCTTTTCAGACAGCGCTCCTAGGAAAATAGCGAGGCTGGCACCGAACCATGCGATTGACAGCCACCCTACCACGATCGTCATGATATCCTCCGGTGGCTCCAGCCATCCGATTGAGATATAGAACAGTGACAGCGTAACAAACGAGATCGTGGCACCGCCGCCTTCCAGGATTAGCCGCGCCAGGAAGATGTCGATGACTCGCACGTTACGGTGGTACATCAGCGACAGGTTGGGCTCGATCGCGCCAATGCAGCGCGAGGGCATGTTGCGCCATAGCAGGACCGCTGAATAGCCGGTCAGCGCGAAGGCGACGATCGGTAAGTTTGAGCCGTGGACAGACTTCGCCAAGGTCCAAAGGATAGTAACGCCAGTGGTGAACAACATTGGCTCGACGAAGAGCCATAGGAAGCCGATGTTGTGCCGACCGTAGCGAGTAAGGATCTCGCGCATCAGCAGCGCGTGGATCACGCGCCACTGGACGCTTGCGCTGCGACCTATCGTGGAGAGTTGAGAGAGGGCCACGGGGAGCTTCAGTCCTTATGCTCCAGCATCCCGGCCAACAGCATGCTCAGGATACCCCATGCGATAAGGCCGAGCACGAGTGTGGCGAAGATGCCGCGCAAACGTCGCGGTTCGAGAGCGTCATCGGGCGTGTTAGGCTCGACGATGCGTTCCACATAGGCCTGCTTGCGTCGCGCCTCATTCCGGGCGTCCTCAAGCGAGACCATGGCGCTGGCGAGCTGCTTTTCGGCGAACATGTTTTCGAGGACCAATCGCTGGTACTCGGTTGCCTGTGTAGAGAGCGATCGCTTGCCACCGGCAACCTGCCCGGTCTGCTCGTCGATCTCGGTTGCAATTCCCTTGACCCTAGTCTCAAGTGCCTCGATCTGGGGGTTCTGAGGAGCGAGAGAGCGCAGTTCGCGCAACTGGGTGCGAGTTGCGATCAGCTCATCTTGCAGTTTCGAGATCATCTGAAGTTGGATGGTCGCCTGTTTTTCAGGATCGACTACGCCTTGGCGGTTACGGTAGAGAGCCAGCGCTACCGAGGCATCCTGCGATTTCTTCTTTGCTTCGTCCACCTCGGTTTGCGCGAAGCGAATAAGGTCCTGGCGGCCGCGGGTATTTAGCTTGTTGACCGTAGCCTCGGCCATTTCGAGCAGGCGTTCGTTGAACCGGTGCGCGTCCTGCGCGGTATAACCGCGCACGGTCAATGTCAGGACCGAGGAAGTGGTGTCGTATTCGACATCAACCTTCTTCTCGTAATACTTATAGAGATCCTCAAACCGGCCAGCCATACCCGTTGCATTGTAGCGGTCGAACACCGATATCGAGGACGCTCCGTAGGCATTCGCAAATGCTTGTTTCGTGTTCAGCGCCTGAAGCGCATCGCGCGACAAAACGTACTTCTCCGCGGCGTAAATCTCGTCGCCAGCATTGGCGAACCCACTGCTCTTTAGCAGCAGTCCGAGCCCGGATGTGGACGGCTTGTCCGGACTACGTACCACGAACTGCGATTCCGATACATAGACGTCGGAAGCGAATATTCCGAAATACAAGATGGACAGGGATGTCGGGATCAGGACCGTTATCCAGAACAGCGGGCCTGCAGAGATGATCTTCTTGAATATCGTATTCATCATTCGCAGCTACGTTTCGTGCCTTAGGTGCCGTGTTTTCCGGACAGGCCTTGCCGCGCGAAGGGTGTGCCTTCAGGCTTCGACAGGGGTACGTCCTTCAGATCGTCTCGAGGCGGCCCCCGTGAGTGTCGCTGGCTTCTAGCTGCCATCGTTTCGGGCGTCCAGCCTGTGAGGGCGATGGCGATGAAAAGTATTGCAGCCGGAAGGGGTTTCTTGATCTGTGCCTGCACTTGCGCCATAGCGCTGGCCTGCCTGCCTGGGAAAATCCAAGCTCCACTCCTGCTGTTGTCTGATTAACCATGAAAAAAGAGTATCTATTTTCTCGGGCGATAGTTGTGACCAGCCTAGCTGGAGCACTTTCGGCCTGTGCCGTCGCGCCTGCCAGCGGTCCTTCAGCGCGCAGCGTCGGCAATGCGTCGGCTGCCGCTAGGAACGGATACGACATCAAAGTTATTGAGGTGACCGACGCGGTCGCTCGCCGGTTGCTGGCATCCGATCGCAAGACTCGATTCTCGGAAGTCCTAGGTCAAGGTCACGCGATCGGATCGGCGGTAGGTAAGGGCGACGTTCTCGACATCGCAATCTGGGAGGCCCCGCCTGCAGCGTTGTTCGGTGCTAATGCCGCCGATCCAAGGATATCTTCCTCCGGGGCGACTTCACGGGGCACTGGATTGCCTGAACAGATGGTCGATAGCGAGGGGCGGATCGTGATTCCCTTCGTTGGCAGCGTTCAAGCTGCCGGGCGTGCCCCACAGGACATTGCGCGTGAGATTACCGCGCGTCTCGTCGGCAAGGCACATCAGCCGCAGGCTATAGTACGCCTTGTACGTAATGCTACCGCAGGGGTCACCGTGGTCGGCGATGTCGGAGGTAGTACCCGTGTGCCACTTAGCGCGCGGGGCGAGCGTGTGCTTGATGTACTGGCCAGCGCGGGAGGCGCCAAGCAGCCGGTCAACAAGACCATGGTGCGGATCACGCGTGGCGTGCAGACCGCGTCGATGCCGCTCGAGGCGGTTATCCGCGATCCGCAGCAGAACATCTTTCTTCAGCCTGACGACGTGATGACGGTGCTCTTCCAGCCCTACAGCTTTGTCGCATTGGGAGCCACAAACCGCAACGAGGAAGTGCCCTTTGAGGCGACGGGCGTCACCTTGGTGCAGGCACTGGGCCGAGTTGCCGGGCTCCAGGATGCACGCGCTGACGTAAAAGGTGTATTCCTATTCCGGCTCGAAGATCCTTCTGCGTTAGCTCCCGAGGAACAGGCCAACGCAAAGATTACGCCGGACGGCAAGGTTCCCGTGATCTATCGCATCAATATGAAGGATCCCGCGACGTTCTTCGTCGCACAAGGTTTCCCGATACGCGATAAAGACGTGCTCTATGTGTCGAACGCACCGCTGGCGGACTTCCAGAAGTTCGTGAACGTGATCTACTCTACCCTACTTCCGGTTGCGACGACGATGACCGTGGCACAGTAACGAAAACGGCGGATAAACTAGTGACATTTTCGATTGGCAATGAAGTCTCGGCTACTCTTGCTGCGTTGCAGGAAGCTTTGACCCCGCAGTTCCTGGCCGGGATCGATCCCATCGCCCAGCGCCTTGCTGCGGCGCTGCGTAACGGTGGCAAGTTTCTCATCATGGGCAATGGTGGTTCGGCGGCGGATGCCCAGCATATCGCTGCGGAACTAATCGGTCGTTACAAGGTCGAGCGTCCCGGCCTGGCTGCAATTGCGCTGTCTACCGACAGTTCCATCTTGACGGCCTGGAGCAACGACTATTCGTACGAAACTGTGTTCAGCCGGCAGGTTGAAGCTCTGGCACAACCCGGCGACATCGTCTGGGGAATCTCTACTTCTGGTAATTCCGCCAATGTTGTGCGCGCCTTCGAGGCTGCGAAAGCCATCGGAGCCACGACTTTCGGCTTGCTTGGCCGGGACGGTGGCAAGCTCGCGCCGTTAAGCGATATTTCGGTGGTAGTCCCGCTTATGGAAACGGACCGAATTCAAACGGCGCACCTGCTAGTCTATCATGCGCTATGTGCGGCATTGGATGAAGAATTTCGTCCGGTTGATGCTTGATCGGGTCCAAGGCCTTACAACCGCACCCGTTCTACTTCCGCCAGCGTGATATCATCGCGTCGGCGGTCGTAGATCTGGGTTGTGCGGGTGGATGCGTGGCTGGCCATCGCGGCGGCGTTTTCCAAGGTGCCGCCGTTCTTTAGATAGGTTGTGATCCCCGTCGCGCGGAAGGTGTGGTTGCCGATATTGGTCGCGATCCCTGCCGTCTTTGCTCTTCGTCGTACCATCGCGAAAGCATCGGGCTGGGTGAGGGGGGTATTTCCCAAGCGCCTTGTCGTACGGGAGAGGGTGCGGAACAGCGGCGTCTTTGCCGGGCCGGGGCCGAGGGTCTCAATATAGGCTGACAGGTATTCTTCCAGCAGGTGGTGACAGGGCATTGCGTGCCGCTTGCCGCCCTTTTCGTGCAGGCGGACCCATAGGCGGCGGCCCTGCACGAAGACATCCTCGCGGCGCATCGCCAGCGCTGCCCCCACTCTCGCGAACGTATAGACCATCAGGCCGATCAATGCTCGGTCGCGCAGGCCGGTAGGAGAAGTGAGGTCGATCGCGTCGATTAGGGCGCGCGCTTCCTCGGCTTCCAGAACCGGGGTCCGCCCGGTACGAACGGAGTGTGCCGGGCCGCGTACCGAGGCGGCGGGGTTGTGCGGTACCACCTGTCCCGTCACCAGCCAATCGAACAGGTGTCGGATTGCGGCCAGGCGCTGCTTGACGGTGGGGGCGGACAATGTCGCGCTCAGTTCCTCGATCCAGCCTGCGACATGGATCGGCGTTATCGCAGCCAGATCGCGAACTCCGTGCATGGCGCACCAGGTGAGAAAGTCGGCGCTGGCTTTCGCATAGGCGCGGCGCGTGTTCGGATTGCGGATGGCGGCGGCGAAGAACGTCAGGAACCGTTCGCGGGCATGAGGCGGCGCGTCGGTGACGATCGGGATATTCAGGGCAGGCGAAGAGGAAATTAGCATGCCGAGTTGATGGCACGCCAATAATCTATGATAAAGGACATTATCATGTATTCAAGAGATTTCATTCCCATGGCGGGAAATTCGCTTGTTTCCCATCATGGGAAATGCTAGTCGGTCTTCATGAGGATCATTGCCCGGAACCGATTGATCGCATTCTGGGAACGGAATTCTAGGACAGAATCGTCGCTGCGACATTGGTATGAAGTTGCGGATGCGGCTGCGTGGCAAAGTCCGCTCGATGTCGTCGCCGATTTTCCGAAGGCGAAGTCGCTGAATGGTGAGCGCGTAGGGTTCGAGGTGGCGGGTGGCGATTTCCACATGGTGGTGGCGTTCGACTGGAAGCGGTCGATCGCTTTCGTCAAGTTTCTCGGCACCCATGCCGAATACGACAGGATCGACGCTTTGGCGGTGAGCCTGTTCTAAAGATCTCAGGAGATGCCCGGATGCATATACGTCCGATCAAGACCGACGCGGATCACGAAGAGGCTCTCAGCCGCATCGAGAAGCTGTGGGGTGCGGAGCAAGGCAGCGAGGATGGTGACCTGCTCGATGTGCTGGTCACTCTGGTCGAGGTCTACGAGCGTGCTCGTTGGCCGATCAAACCGCTGGACCCGGTTGAGGCGATCGAGGCGGAGATGGCGATGAACGGCCGTAGCCGCGCGGATCTGGCTGCCCTGCTCGGTCAGTCGCGGGCAACCGAGATTCTCGGCCGCAAGCGCGCGCTTACCCTGCCGATGATCCGCAAGATCGCGCGGGCCTGGCATGTGCCGGAAAAAGTGCTGGTGCAGGAGTATGCCCTCAATGTCTGAGGCGTACCCGGGCAAGGAAGCCAAATTCGTGCTTTCGAGTAGAAATTACCCTGCAAGACGTTCGGCAGGTGAGATGAAATTCAAATGACCAAGACTCTTCCGTCGCCCGGCGTCGCGCTACAGCGCGAACTCGTCCAGCTCGACAGCCCGCTCACCGGTGAGATCCGCGGCGAGCGGTCGCTCATGGCGTTTCCCTTTTTCGCGCTGTCCAAGAACGCCTGGATGAAGCCGCTGGCCTATACCACTCCCGAGGTATCGATCGAGGTACGGCCTAGCGCGCGGGGTGTGGCGACGATCTACGATAAGGAAATTGTCCTTTATATTGCTAGCCTTATGGCTTCGAAGCTGGATGAGGGCGTTGATGTATCGCAGGACTTTACGTTCACCGCCCACGACCTGTTCAGTGTGACCGGAGCTAACCATTCGGCCCGTTCCTACACACGCCTGTCCGATGCGCTGGAGCGGCTGCAGGGAACTCAGATCCGCACTAATATTGAGGCTGGCGGCGAGGGAGAGGAAGGCTTCTTCTCTTGGTTGTCGGAAGCGAGACTGCAATATGCACGAACTGGCAAGAAGGGCGAAAAGCGGCTGAAAGCGGTAAAAGTACGGTTATGCGACTGGCTGTTTCGTGCCATTCTGCGCGACCGGCAGGTGCTGGATTATGCGGGAACCTATTTCCAGCTTGGACCGATCGAGCGGCGAATTTACGAAGTTGCCCGATCGACTTGCGTGGAAGGAGAAGATCTGGAAATCGACCTCGCGACGTTCCGCATGCAGATCGGTTTCCAGAACCAGCTTTCCAACTTCCGCGTAGCGATGCGGCAGATCGTGGCGGAGAATGCCATTCCGGATTACGATCTGGAGTTGATCGAGGGCGCAAAAGAGGCCGAAATCGCCGGGAAACGGGGGCCGAAGACGACAAGGACGTCTGTTGTGATCCGCCGGCGCATCGCCTTGCCAGCTCCTTCTGAAGGCGAGACGTGATCGCCCTCGGCGAGCTGAATTAATTCTACTCGAAAGCACGAATTGCCAAGGTGCATGCTTGCTGGCTCCGTCTTCGCCCTCTTGAGACGGAAATGCGGCTCTGAGCAGAACCTGGCTCACCGCTATTCAAGTCTGTAGCCATTCACCCAAGATAGATACCTCAATGGTATCCATATGGTTTCGCATGGTACTAATATAATGGGCGCCCTGTGCCCTGCCGCGTTGAGTGACCGGCGTGTTCCCAGGCAGCTTTGGCGCTACCGACGGCCGAGGCCTCGGGAAGGAAATGCTGGGCAAAAGTCGCCAATCGAGTTAAATATGACTAACTTAGCTAAGGCGTATTTATGCAAGTTACAGTCCATGCGGCAAAAACCAACCTTTCCAAGCTGATCGAAGCGGTTCTCGCTGGGGAGGAGGTTATAATCGCCAAGGGCAAGCAGCCCGTGGTCAAGATTGTTCCAATCCTGCGCAGTCGGTTCAGGATCGGTGTGCTCAAGGATCAGATCACCGGGGCGGGGCCGGATTTCTTCGAGCCTATGGCGGATGAGGATCTCGCTCTCTGGGAGGGTGAAGCCGAGTGAAGCATATCCTGCTCGACACTCACGCCTGGGCATGGTCCATGACGGCGGATCCACGTTTGTCTGCTACAGCTATCTCGGCGATGGAACAGGCCGAAACGGTTTCGATCAGTGCAATCAGCTTGTTCGAGATCGGCCAGAAAGTCCGGTTAGGAAAATGGCCGGAGATGGGCCCTTTCCTTGATAGATTGATTCCTCTGGCGGAGGAGCAGGGCGGGCGCCTGGTGGAAGTTTCATTAGAAGCCAGTCTGCTTGCTGCCACGCTGGCGTGGGACCATCGCGATCCCTTCGACCGGATCATTGCCGCGACGGCGATCGCGAGGGGGATGGTGCTGATTTCGACGGATTCCGCGTTCAAGACCTTGGTGGAGATGCCCAAATGGCCGGGGCTGGTTTGGTGACAGGACGCAAGGCGACAATACGATATCGGCGGGGTCCGCTATATCCTCGGCCAGCAGTCATGCTCATCACCCTCGAAGCGTTCGAGCACGCCGCGAATGTAGCCCGACGATGTACTGCCGAGAGTGGCTGCCTGATCGAGCAAACGTTCGAACGGCTCGTCTGAGAGGCGGATGGTAATCCTTGCCATGCGCACGTCCATGCTCGCCGGCTCATGGTGAAGCCCTCCATTGATAGCAGAAAACCGCCGAATTCTCAAAGATATGCCGCGTCCGACACATGCGACTTTCGGTGCCAAATCAGATCAATCGCTTAGCGCGCATCCATTAGAACAGTGTCCGACAGAGCCGACCTTCTGTGACCCATCGGCGGACCGAGTGTGACGAAGCAAGCGCCTGGAAACGCAGCTGATTCGAGCCGCAGCACCCGTGCGTACGGTGCATTACATTTTCGGCCTTTGGGCCGTGCGTCGAGTCTCCGCATCACTTTACGTGATGCGCTCTCATCCGCCCACTTCCGGCGGCAAAAATGGGAGAAATCCGCCGATCATAGTCGTCGGATTTGGCCGTCCAAGCGGACAGGCAAGACAGGTGTGGCCGTTCGCTGCCGTGCCGCCGGTAAAGCCCCGGTGTGTCCCCGGGATCAATCGCGGGGATACACGTTTCCGGCTCAATGCCGGTAGCGATGGAGCGCCGCCATGCGACGCATTGAAGGTATCGATCTCGAAAAATTGCTGTCCGCTATTTCCAACCCGCCAGCCTCCATGGGCAAGCGTCTTCAACATCAAAAGCCTTCCGCAGGAAGGTCGGGGCCAACTCGACACTTGATCACGAGGAGGCTTGCAACGCGTAAACCGCCAGCGCACCCTGCGGCAGCTTCACCACCTCTCGCACCGAAAGGCCGGACATATGGAAGCAAGCGATCCGATCAAATTTTCCGTTCAGCCCTTGCAAGAGGGAGCCTTCCACATATGGAACTGGAAAGCCCGTCAGGCCAATCTTCAGCCCGACGCCCAGGCAGCCTGGTCAGCTATCAGCAAGTCTCAGGCCAACCTGAAGGGTCTTCGCCGAACGCATACCGTTCACGCTGAACACTTGGCTTTATGATAGATCATCCACTGCTCTTCCGCAGCATCGCCTCCATATGGCTATGTTTCCAGCGAGCCACCGAGATCAAAATTGAACAGACCGATACCCCCGCATTTCGGGGCGGGGAGCCGCTTACGCCGTTGGGGCACATCCCGCTCCGATGCGTGTTACGAGAGAGTTTTTAATCTCATTTCGCTGAGCCGCTCGGTCCCGAGCAAATGGACGATTTTGCCAAGCTCCTCGACACGCGCCCCGAGCCACGTGAGTTCTGCGATTGTCACAGTGTAGTGCTTGGAATAACGCGCTTTGACATAAGCGTCCTTCAGCTTCCCAAATAGCTTACGCTCGTCTCGAGTTTCTGACGGCCACACATGTACCAATCGGCGATCTAACTTCTCGGCGACCGTTCGCAGGAACGTCAAATTGTGAACATGCGGCGTGTAGAAGGTCAGAACGAGCAAGACGCAATGGTATAGGCGTTCAGTCGCTTGATGGAGGTCGAAGGCGGCTTTTTTGAGATCGCCGTCGCTAATCGCGTGCTGGTAGCCCCGGAAAAATCCTTGAGCGCTGGGTAGCCAATCGTCAAAATACTCCTTTGCCATGTCGTATGCTTGTTGCGGCGTCTTAGGCTTGGGAGCGTGTAGCGACGTTTGGTCGGACTCGTAAAGCGCGATGCCATCGCGAGCAATATCCATGAAAAAGTATCGACCGTGGGCAAGGCCGTCGTTCACTTCCTGCAACGTATGTACAATGAATTGAACAGGCGTATGGAGCGCTTTCGTAATGAGGTGTTCTCGCGAAAGGCGTTCATCAGCCTTCTCCCAATAATTCACCCAATCCGTGAGTTCGGGTTGGTTAACTATGATGAGAAGATCGAAATCGGACTGATAGCCCTTCGCTGTATGCGGTTCATCAACCCATCCCCCGCGCGCATGGCTTCCGTAAAGAATGACCTTAAGGATGCGGCCCATTTTACGCGCGCCGGTCGGTGCGCCATGGGCGTCGGCAAACTCCTCAAAGATGATTTGAAGTGCCCGCTCCAGATCGCGGCGCTTCGCAGGAGGCAGATGGTCAAGATTGGTACGCATGGTGATTGGTTCCTAGCAACAGGCAGGGGCAAATGCCCAGCTAAATTCAAGACGATATGGCTGGATCGAGGGGTGGCGGCGCCGCAGGCGAACATCGTTCACGGTGATCGGTCTGCGGCGCCGACCGACCTGCTTCATGAGCAGTTGGCCCGTCTGCTCCGCAGCAGTGAGAAGTGCGGTGTCCGCAAGATGTGCGTACGTGGCAGTGGCCGAGTAACCGTGAGACGGTGAACAGGCTTTCGCCTATCATGATCGCGTGGCTTGCGAAGCTGTGCCTTAGATCGTGGAGGCGTATGTTGTCGGATAAGGCAGGATGTTGGCGATGTCGCAGGCTTTGCGGGTGCCGCGCATGTTGAGGCCGGAGACCGACAGACGGGCAAGCTCGATGTGCTTCAGTTCCATTGTCCTTCACTCCTTCACTCCTTCACTTTTCTATCCGCGCATTGGCCGCCGGACGGCGGGGTGGGCGGCAGGAGCGATCCGGCAGGCCCGCCGAACGAGGCGCGGTGCACCCGCAGGGCCGCAATGGAATGAAGGAGGCGAGCCTGCTCGCCTTGAACCGGGCCGCGACGGGCCTAGAGGATGAGCGACGCCCACCCCGCCTGGCCGGCAGGCCAATCAAGCGCCATCGCGCACAGGCGCGATGACCGCATGGCGGGACCGCAGGCCCCGCCCCCCTGTCAGGGATCGTTACCTGAAGGGACGAGACGCCGTGAGGCGGCTCGGTCGAGCGCCAGCGAGATAGAGCCCGGCCGCGCGGAGGCGCGGGGACAGCACGCTCGGCGAAATCGTCATGGCTAAAGAGAGCGATCTCTAGGAGGCGCCCAGGACCCCCTTGCCAGCGGGCCAGGATTTGAGGCTCTCAATCTGGTTTTTCATGCTTCACCAGACAGATTTTGGTGCCGGCTGCCGTCCGATCCTATGACCGAGAAGGCACCATTTCCCCTGTTGAAGGCTTGAGGCCTGAGCAAAGTGCATTGCGGGTCGATGCTGTAAAAAGCGCGGAAAGAAAGTTGCGATCGGGACGCAGCGTGGTTTCATTTTGCAGGAGGTCGCTGGGATCCTGAAGATGACGCTGAGAGCCATTGAAGCTCACTTCTACGACGTCAGTTGATGCCTGGCGCGTGCAAACGCGCCAGGCATCAGATCAATATCTACTCGAAAGCACGAATTGCCAAGGTGCATGCTTGCTGGCTCCGTCTTCGCCCTCTTGGGGGCAGCACATAGAACGGACCCAGATATACACTGACGCGGCCGGGTGCCGGCAAAACCCCGGTTTCTGGTTTCCGTACAGTCGATCAAAGAGACAGGGTTTGTCGCACATGCTCCCCTCCCCGTGGGGCAAACGGACGTCGGGCTGGCTATACGCTGGCGCAACTAAACGACATGCGCGGCGTTTTCGGAACTCGGCCTTGGCGGACAACATCGTGCTCTTGCCCAATGGAGGCGGCAACCGCAGCGATGTAGAGGCCGCTCTGAAGCAACTGCTCGACCAGCATTGGCCTGCATAAATTTCCCGATCGGGAATGAATTTTGCTTAATATCTTCTCCACACTAAAATTTCCCGATCGGGAAATATTTTCTTGCAAGGTGTGAAATGATTGCATAATTTCCCGTTCGGGAAAATGGAGCAGACTCTTGAAGAGCGTCGCTGAAATTGGGCAACTGATCCGCACGGAGCGCAAAGCGCAGGGCCTTCGTCAAGATGATCTTGCCGCTGCCAGTGGAGTGGGCCTGCGGTTTATCGTCGACCTTGAGCGCGGCAAGGAAACAGTTCAGCTGGGAAAGGTGCTCGCTGTGCTGGCGACTTTGGGCTGCTCGATGCAGTTCAAGCGGCCGAACGAAGGGCAAGGCGCATGAGCTTGCCAGTACAGGACCGCTTAATCGTCTGGTGGAACAGTCACGTAGCGGGTGAACTCACGATCGACCGCGGCGGTGCGATGAGCTTCGTTTATGCACCCGAGTGGCTGGTGGAAGTCACTGCGCCGCCGCTCTCACAGGCGCTGCCGAAACGCGAGGAGCCTTATCCGGATGCTGTGTGTAAGGCGGTGTTCGGCGGGTTGTTGCCCGAGGAAGGCCAGCGCACAGCAGTTGCGGCTGCGCTAGGCGTTTCGCCTGATAACCCGTTCCGGCTGCTGCAGGCGTTGGGCGGTGACGTTGCGGGAGCACTGGCGTTTCTTCCTGAGGGCGAGGTTCCGCCTGTGGCCGATCTTGAGCACCCGGCGCAGGCCTTGGACGAGGCTGAACTGGCGGCGCTGCTCGAGCGCCTGCCACGGGTGCCGATGCTCGCGGGGGAGGGCGGTGCACGTCTCAGCCTTGCTGGGGCGCAGGGTAAGCTCCCGGTGGTGCTCGTGAACGGACAGATTGCGGTGCCGCGCCCTGGCGAGCCCTCGACCCACCTCATCAAACCTGAGCCTTCGCGTTTCCCCGATCTGGCCGCTAATGAGGCATTCTGCTTAGCGCTTGCCCGCGCCGTGGGTCTGGATGCGGCACATGGCGAATGGCGCGAGGTGCAGGGCAGGGCGTTCCTCCTCGTCGAACGCTACGACCGGACGACAGGGCAGGGGGGGACGCAAAGACTACATCAGGAAGATTTCGCCCAGGCTATGGGCGTCCCCTCTAATCGCAAGTATGCCGCTGAGGGTGGCCCTACCTTCCGCGACGCATTCGCCCTCCTGCGCAGCGCGGCAACGCGCCCGGCACGCGAGGTGCTCAAGCTGGCGGACGCCGCGCTGTTCAACGTGATCATCGGTAATGCCGATGCCCATGCCAAGAATTTCAGCCTGCTGCGGCGGGGAGGCGGCGAAGTGGTGCTGGCCCCGCTCTACGATCTGGTCGCGACGCGGGTGTGGGAGGAACTTTCGCCGCGCCTCGCCATGCGCTTCGGCGGCGCGGCGAAGCTGGAGGAGATGGGCGCAGAGAGCTTTACCCGCTTCGCCGCCGACGCCGGCCTCACCGCCCCGTATCTGCGCCGCCGAGCGGTGGCTCTGAGCGGCGCGGTAGAGGCGGTGATCGGGGAAGGGGTGACGGTGCCCGGGCTCGTTCCTGACGCGATGTCAGGTCTTGCCGCGGCCACCGCAGAACGTGCGCAGCGGCTTGCGCTGAAGGCGGGGTGACGTAGTTCTGCATCGACCCTAACGACCTACCCTCTCCCAGCTACGCCAGGCGTACAATGGGAGGGGCCCAGAAATGCCGCCCTGCGCAGAACCTTGGCTCACCGCTATTCAAGTCCGAGGCCATTCACCCAAAAATAGATACCTTTATGGTATCCATACGGTATCTTATGGTACCAATATCGCTGGCGCCCTGTGCGTTGCCGCTTTGAGTGACCGGCGGTTGTCCGGTTTAACTGAAAACCACGACCTTGCCGGGGAGTTCGCTTACCTTCATGCCGAGCAGTTGCTGGAGCTGGCGAGGGGCGTTTTCGATCTTGTCGGTATGGAACATGCCGCTGACCGGGCGGGTGGCCAGCTTCGCGTCCGCTATGATGATCGTGCCTTCACGGTAGCGGTTGATGTCTTCCACGACATCCGCCAGCGGCGACTGCCGGAACAGCAGGACCCCGCGGCGCCAGTTGCTGCCTAGATCGGGATCGACTTGTACGATGTGGGGCGCCGAGCCTGCCACCGCGACATATCTCTCGCCGCTGCGCAGGGTCACGGAGTTGTCCCTGCGGGTCAAGCGGCCGCTAATGCAGGTTATGCAGGTCTGGCGGTCGCTGGTGCTGATGTTGGCCTGCGCATCGTGCACCGTCCACTTTTCATCGCCCGCATGGATGAGGAGGGGGCGTGCATCGGAGGCGACGGATGCGAAGGCCTCTCCAGTTATCAGCCGGGCCCCGTTGTTCTGCGCATCGAGGCTGACGGAGGTGCGGCCGTTCATTTCCAATGTCACGCCGGTCGCAATATGCAGGGTCCGGCGTTCGCCGATGGCGGTGCGTTCGCCTGCATTCCACTCGGCGAGGGAGGGCCAGAGACCGAAAGGCGGGCTGACGGCCAGCATGGCAGCCGAGGCGGCGATTGCGCCGCCGCCGGCCAGCATCGTGCGGCGACTGATGGCACTTGCCCGGACCGGAGTGGCAAAGGGTACGACGTTGTCCCACACCGCGGAACCTGCGCCCAGCGGCATGGCGCGAAGTGTCCGCCGCAGGCTCGCGGCCGCGTGCATGGCTTCGGCGTGCTCCGGGCTCTGATCGCGCCAGGCTTCGAATGCACGCGCGTCCGCCTGGGTCGCCGAACCCGAAGTCAGGTGGATGACCCAGTTCAACGCTTCATGCGTCAGGGGGGGCAGATCGACGTCCATGTCCTGCATGGTCACTCGGTCTCTGGAGCTCTTGTCCGGTGCTTCATCATGCATCCTTCTTGTCAGACACTCTGGGGCCGCCGTAGCGAACAACTTTTTCGCGTTGCAATCGCCGCGCGCACAGATCGACGCCGTGTTTCAGCTCTTTCTGGATCATGCGGACGCTGATGCCGAAACGCGCAGCAAGGTCATGATGCGTCGCGTCGCCGAGGAAGGCCTCCTCGAATATCGTGCGCTGCCGTTCGCTCAATTCCGCGAGGGCACGCTCGACGACGGCCAGGCTGGCACGATCTTCGGCGATGGCAGATGGCCCCGGCGCATCGTCGGCGACGTTCAGCAGGGCCTCGACTTCGAGGTGTGAGAGACGGCGCTCGTCCCGCTTCACGAGATTGCTCGCGGCATTGAGCGCGGCTCGGAACAGATAGGCGTCGGGGTTCTGGACCGGCGCGAGCGTGCCTCGCGTTTCCAGCCTGATCCAGGTCTCCTGCAGCGCGTCATCGGCAAGGTCCGGCCCGAGCTTGCGGGCCAACCTGCTGCGCAGCGAGGCATGGCCGGCAAGCAGGGTGCGCATCAGAAGCGAACGCGTCGTTTCGCTCATCATCGCTGGACAACGTCGAACCAGATGGGCTGAGGCATTCCCTCGGGCGGTGCTTCGGGCAGGAGGATGCCTTCCAGGACACGCATGACCTCGCCGTCGAGAGCGGTATCGCCTGAACCGCTCTCCAGTCTGAGCGGATGGATCACGCCCTGTGCATCGATGCTTATGGCCAGTCGGGCCTTGAAGCGCTTCGATTGGGTGCCGGAATTGTCCTGCAGGCGGCGCATGATGGTGCTCTGCACAACATGACCGAAAGGCCGGTAATCGGTCGCAGGCTGGCCGATCATCCGACCGGTCGTGACTTTGAGCCGGTTCAGGGCGAGTTGTGCATGGCCCGTCGGCGGAGGCGGGGTCACGGGGGTGCCATCCTGGCCCTGCGTTCCGCCGCGCAGGATCAGGACGGCAGTGGCGCTTGTGAAGCGGTGGGTCAGAGTGCTGTGGCGCAGAAGCGTGGCGACTGCGATCGGGGGGGCGAACCGGCCCCTGAGCGGTTCCGATCGTTCGCCCTTCAGGATGGCGCGATCATAGACGATGTCTATTCCGCTCACGCGGCTGAAGGCGAGCAGGGCCGTCTCGAGGTCCTGGGCAGCGATATCGTATGCACGCTCGTCCGTCTGGCCTGGCGACGCGGCGGCGGTGGGAACGGCGAGCGCAAAGACGGCGAGTATGGTTCCGGCCCGGCCGGCGGCGATTCCGCATCGCGCAAGTATCGTCGCCTCCGCCATGTCCCGTCACTCAATCTCGAAATCGATCGGCAGGCTGACGTCGAGCGAGGAAGGAAGATCGGCAGGTATGCCCGGCATGGGCACCGCGCGGTGAATGGCGGCCAGCGCTTCGCGGTCGAAGATCTGGCGCCCGGAACTGGATATGACCCACGCCCCGCTGATCGAGCCGTCGCGGTTGAGAGTGAAGCCGACCTCGACCGAGCCTTGCAGCCGGTCGCGGTGCGCTTCCTCCGGATACTGGCGGAAGCGGGCGATGTGGGCGAGCAGGAGGTCGCGGTAGCTCAGCGCGTTGGTTCCGGCGAGGGACGAGGAGGCGCTGCCGACATGCAGCGCAGGCGACGCGGTGCCGAGGCTCGCAGCTCTTTCGCCGCTTGTCGCATGGGATGTCCCGACGGCCCGCGGACTGTTCCTTTGTGCGAGGGCTTTCTTCGGCTGAGGTTCGGCAAGTGTGTCCCGGGGGACGGATAGCGGCGCGCTGTTGGCGGTGGAGCCCTGCTCCAGGGAAATGAGTTTGATCACGAGCACGCCGTTCTTGTCCTGTCCCGCATCGCCATGGCGCGCGCCGCCAGGAGAGAGCAGCAGCAAGAGTCCAAGCCCTGCGGCGGCATGAAGCGCCGTCGTCAGGAGCAGCGAGGCACCCCTTTCCAGTGGATTGGACTTCATGGTTTCACGCCCATGGATCTAGCAGATTCATGGAACCGGCCCATTAGCGATGATTTGTGACAGGCGGGTGCAATTGCATGTCGCTGCCGTGACAAGGGACCGCGGCGGGTGCGGCGAAGCGGCAAGTGCGAAAAATCTGTTCGCGATCTGACGCATGCGACTGTCTGGTTCATGGAGGCAGTCATTATGTCCATGAATCTTCGGGCTAACGCAGAAAGACCGGCCGACCGCGACTTGGTTTCGGGCGGGCGTGGGGTGGCTCCCGTCGCCCATGGCGAACATGCCAATGACCAGATGGTCCCGCTCGTTCTCGAGCTTCCCGCAAGAGTTGCCTTGCAGGTGACGCGGCTCGATGTCGGCAGCGGTGTCATCGAGGTCGAAGGCTGTGAAAACAGTTTCACGCTGCTGTTTGCAGTCGAGGGCGAAGCTGCCGTCCATGCAGAAGGGGCGAACGAAAGCTTGACGCCGCTCCGGGCCGTGATGGTCGGACGAGGCCCTTGCCGGATCGAGGGGCGCGATGTTTCGCGCGTGATGATCCTGCGACTGCCGCACAGGCCCGTACAGATTTGCGCCAGTGCCCGATATGGTGGAGCGCGTCGTATCGCACGCGGCATGTTGCCCGTGGACCTCGGCCGTACGAGCGGTTTGCACCGGGACCTTCGCGCGCTCGCCATTTGCGGCGACGACAGGGAAACAGGCCGGGATCTCCTTGAGGCGGTGATCGCAGCATTGGCCGCGCAGCATGGCGCCGAACTTGCCTTCCCGTCCTCGCGTTCGATCACCTTGGCGCGGACATTGCTGGACCAGAGCGCCGATGCCTTCATTTCCCAGGAGGAACTTGCCGGAAAGGCGGGCGTCACGGGAATTACGCTGCAGCGAGGTTTCAAGGCCATTCTGGGAATGACGGTTGCCCGATATTCCCAAGCGGTTCGGTTGCACCGTGCGCAGGCGCGGCTTCAGTGCGACGGAGAGTGTCGCTCGATCGCCGAAATCGCCGAAAGCGTGGGCTTCCCTTCCGCCACGAGCTTTACCAGGGCCTATCAAAAATTGTTCGACGAAACGCCTACGCAGACGCGAACACGGGTATTTCGTATGGGCGACGCAAGGCATTTCCAATTTATGTAATATAGATTGAAGATCGGTCAACAAAATATAGATCCTGCACTCCATGTGGAGTGTGGGATATTGTTGATTCATTTGTTTAGTCCTGAACTATATGAAACAAATCCTTCATAAATGATGATGATTGGCGAAGATTATGCATAATAAAGTCCGATATGGCGGATTAATTATTGAGCCTGGAAAGGCTCGCTTCTAGGGGCGCTCTCGACAGCGGGGCGCGGCATTGCAGCAATTCAGTCACAGCCCGGCTCCAAGGATGACGGCGGCATTTGCCTGCCCCTTCGCGATCGTCGTGAAGGGGTTTCACGGTTGGGGGGTTGTTTTGAAGATCCGAGGAATAGGCTGGCGCGCCTCGTCGATCGGGGCGATGGCCGCAGCATTGGTCATGGGCGTCCCGGGCGTGGTCTGGGCCCAGACGGGGGACACCGCTGCAGAGGCGGCGATGGCATCGCCTGCAGCGCGGTTCGACATCCGGGCCTTTCAGGTACGCGGAAACACGGTGCTTGCGTCCGATGCGGTCGAACGCGCGGTCTATCCCTTCATGGGGCCGGATCGCAGCGAGGCAGACGTTGAATCGGCCCGCGCGGCCCTGCAAAAGGCATTCGAAGACGCGGGATACGTTGCCGTATCGGTCATCGTACCCGAGCAATCGGTGGATGGCGGGATACTGATGCTGGAAGTCCAGCCCCAGGCGATCGGCCAACTGGCGGTAGAAGGCGACACGCGCCACGCGGAGCAGGTCAAGGCGCAGGCCGCCTCGCTGACTCCCGGCATCACCCCCAACATCGCGGCGTTCCAGCGCGACGTGATCGCGATGAACCAAAAGGCAAGCCGCCGGGTGACGCCGGAGCTGAAGGCGGGCGTTGCGCCGGGAACGCTCGACGTTGTGCTCAAGGTCGAGGAAAGCTCGCCCTGGCATGCCTCGGCTGAGCTGAACAATTTCAGTTCGGCGGCGACTTCCGACCTGCGCGCCTCGGCAACCCTTCGCTACGATGACATGTGGGGACGCGGCGACAGCCTGTCGCTTACCGCCCAGACGGCCCCGCGCCGGCGGGACGACGGCACGGTCTTCTCCGGAAACTACCTGATGCGGCTTGGGCAGGGCACCCAGCTCATGCTCTACGGCGTCCATTCGGACAGCGACATAGCCGTCGTCGGCGGCACCAGCGTGGTCGGCAAGGGCAACATCTTCGGCGCCCGCCTGATCCAGTCGCTGGGCACCGGCGAAGGGTTCTACCACGCGCTGACGTTCGGCGCCGACTGGAAGGACTTCACCGAAAACCTGACGCTCGGCCCCGACCGTACTTCGGTTCCGGTCCAGTACCTGCCGATCACCCTGTCATGGCGCGGCGACTGGACCGGCGAGCGGCAGGTTTCCAGCCTGACCGCGTCCGGCATCTTCGGCACGCGCGGCATCGGCACGGCGGGCGGCTTCTCCCGCGACGGTTGCGTCAAGGACGTCAACCACTTCGATTGCAAGCGCTACAAGGCGCAGCCCAATTTCTTCATCCTCAAGGGCGAGGCGGAAACGACGCTCACGCTGGAATCGGACATCCAGGTCAACGCCCGCCTGGGTGCACAGTGGTCGCCTTCCCCGCTGATCGCCAACGAAGGCTTCTCGCTCGGCGGCATGAACAGCGTGCGCGGCTACTACGAGACCGAAAGCCTCGCCGATTACGGTTTCTCCTCGCAGATCGAACTCCGATCGCCCGACCTGGCGCGCCTGCTGTCGCTGTCGTCGCAGAATGAAATGCGCTTCCACGGTTTCTGGGATGCCGGTGGTGGCGGCATTCATCACCCGCTCGACGGACAGGCTCGCCGTTTCAGGCTCATGAGCGTCGGCGGCGGTGTCCGCCTCAAGCTTCTGAAATATCTCAACGGCGCTGTCGACCTGGGCACGCCGCTCGTTTCGGGGCCGGAAAGCAAGTCCGGCGACATTTTCACACGCTTCCGCATCTGGGGGGAATTCTGATGTCTCTTAACGCACGCCTGACGAAGGGTGTGGTCGGGGGCCTTGTCGCCGCTGCCGCGCTGACCACCGCCATGCCGGCCTACGCCTGGTGGGAAACCGACTACGCCTTCCGTACCAAGATCAACCTTAATGCGCAGGCCGCCGGTGTCACCGGCGAAGTCGCCCGCGCGCCGGTTCTCGTACGGCTGCACCAGGGGAACTTCAATTTCGCGGACGTTAAGCCTGATGGTTCGGACTTGCGGTTCGTTGCCGGAGACGACCGCACGCCGCTCAAGTTCCATGTCGAAAAGTGGGACGTGAAAGGCCAGCAGGCGCTCGTATGGGTCGATGTGCAGGGCCTTCAGCCCGGTCAGCCTGCGGCGATCTTCGCCTATTACGGCAACAAGGATGCCAAGCCCGGCCAGGACGCCGCGGGCAGCATCGAGCCGGATTATCGTCTGGTCTATCACTTCAACGAACAGGGCGCGCCCAAGGACGTCACGGCCAACGGCGCCAATGCGCAGGGCGGCGAGAGGCGCAATGCGAACGGCCTGATCGCCAACAGCCTCGTTCTCGACGGCGCCGCGCCTGTCACGCTGCCGGCTTCCGCTTTCGCGGCGGGGCCGCTTTCGGTCAGCTTCTGGGTGAAGCCTGCCTCGGACGGCACGTTGCTGGCGTTGCCAGGCAGTGCCAGCCTGATCCTCGAGGGCGGGCAGTTGTTCATCGAGCAGGCCGGCAAGCGCTCGCAGGGCGCCGCGTTGCCGGCCGGAAGCTGGGCTCATGTGGCGCTTTCCAACGACGGTAAAAAGTCGGTGCTCTACATCGGCGGCCAGTCCGTCGCCGAACTGGAGGGCGCTCTCGGCGCGGTGACCGGCAATGCGGTGATCGGCCAAGGCCTTTCAGGCGAGATCGACGAACTGCGTGTTGCCGGCGCGGCGTTGCCGCAAGCGGCATTCCAGCTGGCGGCGGCTTCCGAAGGACAGGGCGCGCGGCTGCTCACGTTCGACACGGCCGAGCAGGTCGAGACGGGTGGCGGACATGGCTACCTCGGCATCCTGTTCGGCGCGCTGACGCTGGACGCCTGGATCGTGATCGCGATCCTGGGCCTGATGTTCGTGCTGGCGATCTGGACCATGATATCGAAGCACCTGCTGTTCTCGCGGATCGAGAAGGCGAACGACAGCTTTCTCGACGCCTACCGGGCTCAGGCGAAGCGCTCGGGCGACCATGACGGCCTACCGGCCTTCGATCCGGGGGCGGAAGCCGCGCATTCGACACTGGGGCACCTTTACCAGCTGGGCCGCCGCGAACTGGGCGAACGCCTCAAGGAAGGACGCGCCACCGGCAGCCGCTTCGCGATCCGCGCGCAATCGATCGCGGCAATCCGCTCGGCGCTCGATGCCGAACAGGTGCGCGAGAACCAGCGCCTGTCGGAGCGGATGGGCCTGCTGACCAACTCGATCTCGGGCGGGCCGTTCATCGGACTGGCCGGTACGGTGCTGGGCGTCATGATCACGTTCGCTGCCGTTGCCGCCGCGGGCGAGGTCAACATCAATGCGATCGCTCCCGGCATTGCCGCGGCGCTCCTGGCGACGGTTGCCGGTCTGGTCGTCGCGATCCCCTCGATGTTTGCCTACAACGCGCTCCTGGTGCGCTCGAAGAAGATTACCGCGAACGGCCAGATCTTCGCCGACGAACTCGAGAAGCGCATCGCCGAAACGTGGCAGGACATTCCTGCCGTGCAGGCGGCCTGAGCCCCAGAGAGAAGGAGCTGAGGTCATGGCCATTCAGATCGGCGACGAGGACAAGCCGTACAACGAGATCAACGTCACGCCGATGATCGACGTGATGCTGGTGCTCCTCATCATCTTCATCCTGCTCACCACTGCCGCGGTTCAGGGAATCAAGGTGGATCTGCCAAGCGCTTCGGCTGCCAAGACGATGAACGAGCCCAAGAGCAGGGTCATCGCCGTGTCGGACGACGGCACCGTCTCCATCGACGCGGTGCCCGTGTCGATGAGCGAGCTGGAGAACGAGCTTCGCACCAGCATCGCCTCCACGCCGGACCTTGCGGTGATCCTGCGCGGCGATCGGGCGGTGCAGTACGACAAGGTGATGCAGGTTCTCGACTTGTGCAGCCGGGTCGGCGTGCCAAGCCTCGGCATGGCGGCAACGCGCCCGCCCGCTGCGGCACCGGCAGGTGCGCAATGACGGTTTCCGCGCTCCCGCCGCCGGGAAAGGGCTTCGGCGGCGGCGTCCTGGACCGGCTGCCGCCCAGTGGCCATCCGACGCGGCAGAAGTTGCTGATCGGCGTGGCCGTCGTGGGTGGAGGCTTCGCGCTGCTCGTGGCGCTGGGGTTCTTCGCCGACCCTACGACACGGTTGCGCCCCAACGACACGCGGACGGTGCAGGTGGTTCTGCCGCCGCCCCCTCCGCCTCCACCGCCGCCTGAGCCCAAGCCGGTCGAGAAGCCGCCTGAGCCCACGAACATGCCGGTCGAGCAACCGCAGGATACGCCGCCGCCCGAACCGGCCAAGCAATCCTCGGAACCCTCGACGCCGGGCGAGAATGCGCTGACCGCTCGCGAGGGCGCTGGCCCCAGCAATTACGGTCTCGCTGCCGGTAACGGCGGCGGAACCCGGATCGGCGGCCGGCCGGGGGGCGGGGGCGGTAATGCTTTCGCGGCCTACGCCCAGATCGCACAGCAGTGCATCCGGCAGGCCGCGCAATCCGACAAGGAGCTCTCGCGCGGTCGCTATGCAGTACGGCTTGCGGTCAGCTTCGATTCCGAAGGCCGCATTTCCGACGTCAGCGTCGGGGACGGCGACCTCAAGCGCCAGGCCCGTATCCGGCAGGTGCTGACCGGCCTGCAATGTTCACAGCGACCGCCCGCCGGAATGCCGGTGACGCGGGTCGAACTCAGGGGCGGCTGATCCACGCCTTCCCGCAAACGCCCGTTCGCTCATGCACGCTTTTCATCCCAGGGGGATTTGATTCCATGTTCCGTCTCCAAGTTCGTCGCCGCATGAAGCCGCTGCTACTGGCGTGCGTTGCCGGCGCCGCCGTCGCGGCCTCGCCTGCGGCCGCACAGCAGGTCGATTCCAACAAGCTTCTCGAGATCATGGTCCGCAAGGGCCTGGTCACTCGGGAAGAAGCCGATGCGATGATCGCCGAAGCCGGCGTCGCGCCGCCGGCAGCCGCCGTCCGGCCGGTCCCGGCGGGCGGCGTCTCGGCCGACGGCGTCCAGACCATTCCTTATGTCCCGCAGGTGGTGCGCGAGCAGCTCAAGCAGGAGCTGCGCAACGAACTGGGCCAGCAGGCACAGGCCGAAGGTTGGGCAAAACCGGGCGAAGTGCCGGAATGGACCAAGCGCATCACGATCTCCGGCGACATCCGCGCGCGTCTCGACGCGATGATGTTCGATCGCAACAACTACGCGGACTTCGTGAACTGGGGCGCCATCAACGAAGGCGGCGGCATCGACGTCAACCCGGCATCGCCCGGCTTCGTCAATCTTCCTTATCTCAACACGCGTAACGACCGCGTGGCGATGCGCCTGCGCGCCCGTCTCGGCGTCAATGCGCGGATCGACGATTGGGTAACGGCTGAAGTGCGCGTCGCCACCGGCAACGACCGCTCGCCGGTATCGACCAACCAGACGCTCGGCCAGGTCGGCGAGTTCGGCAAGTACCAGCTCTGGCTGGACCGCGCGGCCATCCACCTGACGCCGATGAAGGGCTTTGGCGTGGAGCTTGGCCGCTTTGCCAATCCGTTCTGGTCAAGCACTCTGATCTTCGATGAAGATCTCAACTTCGATGGCATTTCCGCCTCGGCGAAAGTCAAGCTGAACGAGCGTTTCGGTGTGTTCGGAACCGCGGGCTTCTTCCCGCTGTTCAACACCAGCTTGAACTTCGGTTCGCGTGACGTGGGAAGCTTCCGCTCTCGCGATCGTTATCTGGCAGCGGGCCAGTTCGGCATCGACGTGCGCCCGACTTCGGCCCTGCGCACGCGCCTGGCCGGTGGCTATTTCCGCTTCGAGAACGTTCAGGGCGAGGTTTCCGCGCCTTGTGCCTTCAACCAGGACGTCTGCAGCACCGATGCGATGCGCCCGCTGTTCCAGCAGTTCGGCAACACGCATATGGCCTTGCGCAATGTGGTGCCCAATCCCTCCGTACCGCAAGGCCTGAGCCCCGAAGTGCAATACTTCGGCCTTGCCTCGAAGTACGAGGTGGTCTCTGCACGCGGCGAAATCGACTACGGTCTGACCGAGCGCCTGTCGCTGCGTCTTGAGGGCGATTACCTGCGCAACCTTGCTTTCACGCGCAGCAAGGTCGGCCCACTGGCGCTGAACAACTTCGCGCCGATCATCAACGGCAAGGGCGGACAGTTCGCCGGCGGCGACGACGGGTGGCAGATGCGCCTGTCGGTCGGACACCTGGGTCGCGGCCTGCCGCAGGGCGACCAGACCATTCACAAGGGCGACTGGAACGCCAACCTTGGTTACCGCCGGATCGAATCCGATGCCATGCTGGACGCACTGGCCGATTCCGACTTCGGTCTTGGCGGCACCAACATGAAGGGCTGGTTCGCAGGCGGCACTTACGGCGTGGCGGAGAACACCGCGTTCGGCATTCGCTGGATGTCGGCAGACGAGATCGCCGGACCGCCGCTTTCCGTCGACCACCTGATGGTCGACTTCACCTCGCGCTTCTGAACCCCGATGGTCATGGGCAGCACCGTTTCCGGAATCGGGCCTGGCGCAGGGGGACGCGCGGTTGTTGCGGCGACTTCCCCGGCGACACCCGAGACCAAACCGTGCCGTTCATGGCCGGTCAGGTCCGGCGGGTCGCGCCGGAAGGGGCCGTCCGCCTTCCTCTCGGGTGGGCGGCCTCTTTTCCTGGCCGTGGCCGCGCTGCTGGGAACCGAAGCCATCGCAAAGGAACCCCAGCAGCGTATTGCTGCCCGGCATCCGCCTGTTCCCTGCGTAGCGGTCGATATCGGCGGCCAGCGTGCCGGACATCTCGACTGTGCGGCGCGCCAGCTTGAAGAGGCGGCACGCATCGCCCGGATCAAGGCCGGTGCCGCACAGGGCGTGGCGGTGCCGCAGGCGGGCTCGCCCGACGTGCAGGTCGGCGTTTCGAGCCTTTCGGGTACCCGGCTGCGCATGGGCGGCAATCTCGGGACTTCGGTCTATCCGTCCCGTCCGGCCGTGACACCCGTCAATCCTCTGCGGCCGCGATGACGGCTCGCAAACCCCGTTCCGACCGGATGGAGCGCCTCGCGGCCCCGGTCAGTCCCTTCCTTCCCGATGCCGCAGCCTTGCGGCCGATGTGCATCCTGGAGTTCGTTCGATGATCCGCAGCCGCCGCTCATATCGCAGCCATCTTTTCCTCGGCGCCTCGCTGGGCAGCCTGCTCCTTGGTGCTCCGGCGCTATCGCAGAACCTGGGCGCGGGACGTGCCGCGTCCAATGCCGCGGCCCAGGCCGCGCAGGCCGCGCAGAATGTCGGATCGCGCAATGCGGCCGCGGTCGAGACGGCGGCGCGGGTTCGCGCCTCGCTCCAGAACGCGGCGCGCATCCGCACCCAGATGGACGCGGCGCAGCAGGCCGCGCGGGCTGCCGCGCTGGCCGCGCAGTCGGCCGTTCCGAACGGCCTTGGGCAGGGCGGTCTTCAACAGGCGGCCGACATCTCGATAGATCCCAGCCTGTGGGTCGGTGCGAGCGGTCCGACGCAGTCGCAGGGACAGGACGGCCGGACCAAGGTGACGGTCGACCAGAACCGTGACAAGGCGATCCTGACCTGGGACAGCTTCAACGTCGGGCGCGAGACCGACCTGACGTTCGATCATCATGGCAACAGCAACTGGATCACGCTGAACCGCGTCACCGACGTCCACGCCGATCCCTCGAAGATTCTCGGCACCATCAAGGCGGATGGTTCGGTCTATGTCCTCAATCGCAACGGCGTGATCTTCGGCGGTGCCAGCCAGGTCAACGTGCGCAACCTCGTCGCGGCGACCACCACGATCAGCAACGAACATTTCAGCCAGTACGGCATCAACAGCGTGAGCCAGGCGGATCCGCTCACTCCCTGGCTGCCGCCCAAGTTCGTCGACGGTTTCGTCAATGCGGGCGGTGACGTCACGGTCGAGGCGGGGGCACGCATCACCACGACGGCACCGAAAACGGTGGTGGAAGGCGGCGGTTTCGTGATGCTGCTGGGCAAGCGGGTCGAGAACGCCGGCACGATCGTCACCGATCGCGGGCAGACCTTGCTGGCCGCAGGCGACAGCTTCACCATCCGTCCCGGCTACGGCACCGACGCCAACCAGATTTCGACCACGCGCGGCAACGAGATCGCGGTCAACATCACGGCAGGCAGCACCAGCGGGGATGTCGTCAACAGCGGCCTGATCCAGGCGCGGCAGGGCGACATCACGCTTGCGGGCGAACACGTGACCCAAGACGGCGTCGCGCTGGCGACCAGCAGCGTCCATACCCGCGGCACGATCCACCTGCTCACGCGCGTGACCAACGCCGCGACGGCTACCAGCGTCACCCTGACCGACGGCAGCCTGACGATGATCCTGCCCGAACTGGACAGCAAGGAGACGGCGACCAACGCCCAGCGCGATGCCTTGATCACGCCGCCGACGCCAAGCATCTCGACCAGCCTCAACAACCAGGGCGAAGGCAATCTGCGCTTCATGCAGCCCGATCGCCTCGATCTTGGCCGTATCGAGATCATGACGGGCGGCAGCGCCACGTTCGAGAGCGGGTCGAACACGATTGCGCAAGGCGGCCAGATCGCGGTCATGGCGAGGGGCAGGACGTTCGTGGGCGACGGGGCGACCCTCGACGTGTCGGGCGTTCGCGATGTCGCGATGGACATGGAATCGAACACCATCAAGGTGAACATCCAGCCTTTCGAAATGCGCGATTCCGCGCCGAACCGCGAAGTCGCCGACCTCAAGACCAACGATATCTGGATCGACGTGCGCGATCTGGTTCTGCTGCCCAGCGGCACGGGCGGCCATGACGGGGACCGCTACTACACGCCCGGCGGGCTGCTCGAAATCGGCGGTCACCTTGGCAATACCGCTCACGGGATCGGCGAATGGGTGGCCAATGCCGGCAGCATCACGTTCACCAGCGGTAACGGCAACACCAGCACCATCCCGCCGGACGCGGGGCAACTCGTCATCCAGAAGGGTGCCATTCTCGATATTTCGGGCGGTTCGCTCAGCTACAATGCCGGCTATGTCCGCTCGACCCTGTTCATGGGCTCGGACGGCAAGCTCTACGCAGCGGGGCAGGCCCCGGCGGATGTCAAACTGGTCTCCGTCGGTGCTTCGTTCATGCGGCAGCACGGCCGCTGGGGTGACAGGTACAACGAGACATTCGTGAATCCCTTCGCGCGCACGTTGAGCACGCGCTGGGAGGAAGGCTATACCGTCGGGCGCGATGCCGGCGTGCTCTCCCTTTCGGTGCCCACCGTGGTCATGGAAGGAACCGTTCTTGCCGACGTCATCGTCGGCGAGCGCCAGACCCAGACCCGGCCCGATCCGGCGCCCACCGTTTCCGAAACGGGGGTGATTTCCGGCACCGTCGTCAAGCGGCTCGACGGCTACAAGCTGCCGCAGACGGTTACGCCGCTGGCGGGGAGCCTCTACGTCGGCAACCAGCTGCATGTTCAGCCCGCGGCGAATACCGTCAATCTGCCATTCCCGACGGATGTGACGGTCAGCGCGGGAACGGACGTGACTGGCGGCATGACGTCCGCCACGAAGCTCGTCCCGGACATGATCGGGGCGGTGCAACTCTCGGCCGACAGCATCAACCAGGCGAAGCTGGGCGAATTGCGCGTCAGCGGCGCCAGCGTGAGCGTGAAATCCGACCTGGCCGTCGCCAACGGCGGCAAGGTCATGCTGCGCGGCGAGAACGTCACGGTCGGCAGCAGCATCACCGCGCACAGCGGTCTGATCTCGGTCGAGGGCGTGATCGTGACCTGTCCCTATGCCTGCGAGGCAGTCCCGACCAGCGTGAAGGTCGCGGACGGGGTCAAGCTCGACACCACCGGTCTGTGGGTCAACCTCAAGACCGGAGGCGATCGCCGCGACTTGGCCTATCTCGACGGCGGCGACGTGCTGATCGGCAGCCGCCAGGGTTCGCTGCGCATGGGCGATGGCAGCCTGATCGACGCCTCGGCAGGCGGCGCGATCCTCGAACTGGGCGAAACGCTGGGGGCCAACGGCGGCAACGTCCTGCTCTCGACCGGCAACCTCCCGCGCGAGACAGTGAACGAACTGGTGCTGGGCGGTGAAGTGCGCTCCTACGGCTCGGGCGAGGGCAAGGGCGGCTCCCTTATCCTCAACAATGGCGGCCGCGCGATCACCATTGGCGAGAAGTTGTTCGAAGGCAACGTCATCGTCGCGGGCCAGCCCTTGCCTGCGGACTTGCAGCTGAGCGAGAACACCGTGCTTCCGGCCGGCAGCGTGTTGCCGTTCGACTATGCCTATCAGGTGACGAAGGCTGTCGTCGGCGATGTTCTCGGCAACTACGAATTCTTCGAATTCGGCGGCAAGACACTGACGGCGGATTACGTCGTGCCGGTGGATTTCGTCGGCGAGATTTACGGCACGGGCTACGAGACCATGTATTTCCCCGGAGATACCGTTCCGGCGGGGACGTATCTCGAGTTCGCCTACTGGTCGCCGGGGCCGGGTACGATCGTGCCGGAATGGACGGTCGAACTCTTCGGCCCCGAACTGACGCTGAGCGCGCCGGTCAATCGCACCATCAAGGCAGGTTCCGTTCTTGAGGAAGCCCTGGCGCTGAACAAGGGCATGTCGCTCAAGAAGGGGTGGACTTTCGGGCAGGACATCAAGGTCGGCGAGCCGCTGCACCTCGAGGCGGATTTCTTCCAGAAGGGCTTCAGCAAGTACACCATCCGTGCGGGCGGCGACATCCATGTTCGCGGCGACACGAAGATCGACGTGGTGGCGCCGGTGCGCGAGTTCTCCGCGGCCAGCCACGGCGTCGCCAGCGGCGCTTCGCCGGATCAGGCGATGACCCTGCTGACGCCCGAGATGTTCCAGGAAGATGCCGCCAACGGTCGCTTCATCCAGCGCCAGGGCGCCAGCCTCGATCTGATCGCCATGGGCACGGGAGACCAGGTCTACGTCAACAATTACGGTGTGCGCATCACTGGCGCCTTGCCCTATGGCAACATCTACCTCGGAGCCGATGCACAGTTGCGGGTGGATGACGGGCAATCGATCACGCTGACTGCCGCCGAGAGCATGTTGCTGCAAGGCCGCATCGAGGCGCGCGGCGGCACCGTAAACCTCAACGCCGGCATGCCCGAGAGCATGGACCGCGACACTCCGGGCTCCACCCCCGTCCGCTACGATGCGAGCCGCGCGCTCTATATCGACGATGGCGCGGTGATCGACGTTTCCGGACGCGCCCATGTGGCGACCGATCAGCGCGGCCTGCGCTATGCCCACGTCTCGAAGGGGGGCAGCATCCACGCCGGTGGCCAGAACGTCACGGTGCGCACGCTGACCGAAGCGCGCAACCTGACCTCGGCCTATGTCGTTGTGCGCCCGGGCGCGCTGCTCGATGCTTCGGGCGCGAGCGCGGAAGTGGATTACCTGACCTCGGCAATGACGGGCAGCGCCTCGGCCGGGCGGAAGAGCCAGCTGATCGCGACGGATGGCGGCAAGATCGCCTTCGATTCCCAATACGGCGTCTTCCTCGACGGCGATCTGCGGGCCCATGCCGGCGGCAAGGGCGCGCTGGGCGGAGAACTCTCGGTCACGCTCAGCACCCCGGTCTATGCCGATCCGGGCGTAAGCTCGGGCAAGGCGATCCCCAACTACATGCGGCGCCTGCGCAGCATCGTGGTCGGCCAGAAATATGAGACCGTGCTGCCGGGCTCGCTCTCGTTCGGAGACTGCATCACCGGATGCTGGACGCCGGGCCAGACGATCGCGGAATCGACCGCCAGCAACGAAGGTGTCGCCGATCTCGTCGGCAAGGCCCATGTCGGCATGGACCGGTTGAATGCGGGCGGGTTCGACAGCCTGTCCCTGCGCAGCGACGACGTGGTGCTGTTCGACGGCGATGTGTCGGTCGATCTTGGCCGCAACCTGACGCTGGCGGGCACGGTCGCGAACCTTCAGCTCGACGGCAAGGTCGCCCTCTCCGCCGCCTACGTGAATTTCGCCAGCGGCGGATACATGTGGGGCAACGATATCGTCCAGCAGAACAAGGGCACTCTCGCGCTGCAGACCCGGCCCCAGGTCGGCAATGGCAGCATCACCATCACCGGCGGTCTCGTCGATATGGCGGGCATCTCGTTCGGCGTGAACGGGTCGATCGGCCTGATCGGCGACGAACAACTCGAATATGAATATGCCGCTCCCGGCGATGTCAGCATCGTCAGCCGCAGCGATATCCGGCTGACCGGCGGCACCGTCCGCTCGATGAGCAACATCTCGCTTACCGCCGCGCAGATCTATCCCACTTCCGGCGCACAGGCGGCCATCTATGCCGGCGTCTACACCTACCGCCTGCCGGGCAATACGAGCCTCTATTCGGCGCTGCTCGAGGGATCGACGATCAACTTCCACAAGCTCGACGGGGTTACGCCTGCGGCCCCGCTTTCGGCTTATGGAACGCTCACGGTCGGGGCGGACGTGATCAACCAGGGCGGCGTGCTGCGCGCGCCCCTGGGGATGATCCGGCTCGGCGTCGGCGGCGACGGGTACTATCCGGGGCCTGACGAACTGCCGGCAGGCGAGACTTACTGGAACCAGAAGTACCAGCGTACGACCAGCAAGGTGAACCTGCTTCCGGGCAGCCTGACCTCGGTATCCGGCGATGGCCTCGTCATTCCCTACGGCGGTACCGCAGATGGCATCACCTGGCTGCGCAACGGCACGGCGATCGATACGACCGCGCTCTATCAGGGCGTGACGGTGATCGGTTCGCTCGATGCGAAGGCGGGGGCGGTGCTCGACCTCAGCGGCGGCGGCACGGTCTCGGGCGCTGCCTTCACGTCCGGCCGCGGCGGTTCGGTGGACGTGCTGAAAACGGCACTGGCCAACGTCAACCCGGCCTATGCGAACTTCAGCGATCCGGACGCCAAAGTCTACGCGATCGTGCCAAGCTACGGGAATTCGGCCGCGCCGGTCGCGATCGACGGCCATGCCCAGCCCGTTTCGGGCCAGCAGATCGTCATTCCCGAAGGCGTGCCGGGCCTGAAGGCGGGCACTTATACCCTGCTTCCGGCCGAATATGCCCTGATGAAGGGCGCTTTCCGCGTCGAGATCGGCAAGACGGCGACGCTTGGAGCGGCGGGCCGCGGCCTGACGCCGATGGCGGACGGTTCCTATGCACTGGGCGCCCATACCGCCATTGCCAACACCGGATCGACCTCGCCGATGCCGGTCAACGTCATCCTGTCTTCGGCGGACGTGGTGCGGACCCATTCGGCGTACAACGAGACGACCTTCGAAAAATTCCTCATCAACATGCCCTCGACAGAGCTGTTCGGCCGCCCGCTGCCGCTGTTGCCGCGCGACGGCAAGCAGTTCGTGCTGGCGCTCGCCAATCCGGTGAACGGCGGCACCGAGTCGATCTTCACCTTCAAGGGCACGGGCAAGTTCGCCGCGGCCGAAGGTGGTCTCGGCGGCTCACTGTCGATCCTGCCGGGCAACTACGGCAGCGGGGGAACCTACGGCCTCGACATCCTGGGGGCGGGCGGCAAGCCGACCGAGGGCAACGCCTGGCTCTATGCGGCGGATCTCAATGCGGTCGGGGCCACGACCATGGTCCTGGGCGGCTCGATCCTGCGTTCGGTCTTTGGAACCAATCCGGTCATCGCAACGCTGACGATCCAGCCCGGCGGCGGCGACGGGCGCACTCTCAGCTACAACGGCTTTGACGGGATCTCGGTGCGCAGCGGCGCCGTGCTGAGCGCGCCCCAGATCCTCATGGTATCGGACGGCAATTCGGACCTGACCGTGGAAGCGGGGGCGATCCTGACCTCGGTGGGCAAGGGCAAGCCGGGCTTCGATTCGTCGAGCGGCTTCACCATCGCGAACGGCCGCGCTTCGATCCTGGCGGTTTCCAACGGACTGGTCGAGTTCGCCACACCGACGCAAGGGGGGATGACCGGTGAGATCGTCGTCGCAAACGGTGCGGGGCTTTACTCCGACGGCACGATCGCCTTCGCCACTCGCGGTCCGGTCAAGCTGGGCGAAACGACCGACTATGGCGCGCGCTACCTGTCGTTCGCGACGGGTTCGGTCAACATCGGCACGAGCGAGGCATTGGGGCTTGCCGCTCAACAGGGCATATTGCCGGGTGGTATCGCGCTGAACCAGGGCGTGCTGGAACGGCTCATCAAGGGCGGCGGGGCAGGTAATGCGCCGGCGATGGAGCGGCTGATCCTGTCGGCCAGCGAATCCGTCAACTTCTACGGCAGCGTCAATCTGGATACCCGCGCGACGAACCGGGATTCGCGCCTGCAACTGGTGCTCAACACACCGGCTCTTTACGGGCACGGAGATGCCGGCGACAGCGCCACCGTCAGTGCGGCGACGCTGGTGTGGAACGGCATTCTCGGCCAGAAAGGCACCGGCTTCTCCTCGACGCCCACTGTGGGCCTGCCAGGCGGCGTCATCGCCAATGGGCCGGGTACCGGATCGGGAACGCTCAACCTGATCGCCGATCGCATCGTCCTGGGCTATCAGGACGATGTCGAAACCAAGTCCGATCTTCAGCTGGATCGTCTTGCGCTGGGCTTCGGGACGGTCAACCTGACCGCATCGAACCGCATCGAGAGCAACAGCAACGCGGTCCTCTCGTTCTATCAGTCGCAGGCAGAACAGGGTAAGCCCGGCACGGGCGGGAACCTCAACTTCACGACGCCGCTGCTGACCGGTGCTGCCGGTTCCAAGGTCGGTTACGTCGCCGGCGGCGCTGTGACCATCGCCGCCCCGCAGGGCTGGACCCCGGCTACGAAGCGCGTCGATGCGCCGATGGGCGCGGATGTCTCGATCACCGGCACTTCGGTCAATGCGAATACGCTGATCGCGCTGCCGAGCGGCAAGCTCAGGCTGCTAGCGACGCTGGGCGATGTCACGCTGGGCGACAGCGCCCGCATCGACATGGCCGGCAAGGCGACCGCATTCTTCGACGAGACCCGCTACAGCTGGGGCGGCGACGTGGAGCTGGAGGCGGCGCACGGCGGCGTGACGATGGCGAAGGCGGCGGTGATCGACCTCAGCGCCGACTACAACCATGCGGGCCTTCTCAAGGTTACGGCGCTGAATGGAACGGTCGCGCTGAATGGCGCCATCGAAGGCGAAGCCCGCAACGGCGCAAACCCGGCGAACCCGGCCTTGCGCAACGGCGGCATCGACATTCGCGCCGGGCAGTTGGCCGACTTCTCGGGCCTGAACCGGCGCCTGACCGAAGCCGACGTCACCGAATCGCGCAACTTCATCGTCAAGACCGGCGATCTGGTCATCGGTGACGAAGTGAAGGCGCGTAACGTCAGCATCACGGCGGACGGCGGGAACCTGACCGTCAACGGGCGTATCGATGCGAGCGGCGCGAAGCCCGGCACGATCCGTCTGGCCGCGCAGGGCGACCTCACGCTGGCGGGCAGCGCGGTTCTCGACGCGCGGGGAACGCAGCTTCAGGTGGACAGCTACGGCGCCGTGGTCGAGGCCGCGAACCGTCCCACCATGGAACTGACCAGCAAGGCCGGCACGCTGGCCCTGCTGCAAGGCGCAACGATCGACCTGACATCGGCGGACGGCGTGGCGCGCGGGCGGATCGATCTCAACGCGCCGCGCCTCGGCGGAAACGATGTCGCTGTCTCAGCGGCGAACACGCTCAACATTCGGGGCATGGACAGTCTGTCCGTCAATGCGTTCCGGACCTATGTTCCGGGTAACGGTGTCATCGACCAGGCGCTGATGGACGGTATCCACGGCGACAGCGATGCCTTCATCAACGCCGCCATTTCCAACAGTGCGCTGCTGGGCAGGATGGCGGGGCTGCGGGCCTATGGTTCGGCCTTCCACTTCCGTCCAGGCGTGGAACTGGCCAGCGCTCCGGGCGGCGACCTACGCATCTCGGGCGACCTCAATCTGGCCGGATATCGTTATGCCAGCCTGAACCCGGCGACGCAGCGTGCGGCCAACTATGCCGATCCCACGGGCGGTGGCTATGGCTCGGGCGAGGCGGGCGTGCTGCTGGTCCGCGCCTCCAACGATCTCGATATCAACGGTTCGATCACCGATGGCTTCGGCGTTCCCGCCCGGACCCCGGACGACAACGGTTGGGTGCTCTATCCCGGAAAGCAGGGCGTCGTCGATGCCTGGATCCAGGAATACCGCCTGCCAAGCGCGGCGACGCTGGGTGCGGGGACGTCTTTCCCCAACGGCGTGACGCTGGGTTATGCGGTTCCGGTTCAGGGCTTCCAGGTCATTGCGAACGTGCCGATGGGGGCGGAGACGCAGTTGTCGGCCGCCTTTACGCTCGGCACCGACTGGGTCGCGCGTGCCGACATTCATCTGCCGGACGGCTCGGTGATCGCACGCGGCACGATCATGGCCACTGGCACTACGCTGCCGGTCGGAACGAAGCTGGGCGCTGGTTCGGTCATGCCGGGCACTGTCAGTCTCGGTGCAATGACCTGGCCGGAAGGGGTGCCGGTTCCTGCGGCCTTTACCCTGTCCACCGCGCTCCAGCTCGGCGCCGGCGCGATCCTGCCGCGCGACATCACCATCGCGCAGAACATCATTTCCGGCGTGCTGACTTCGCCGGTGACGCTGACCTACAACTACCAGGTCGTAGGTACGGCGGCCGGGGCTTCCGGCAGCAGCGTTCCCGCCGGGCCTAGCTCCGATTTCGTCCTCACGTTCCCGGTTCCCGTCCGCAACAGCACGCAGATCAGAGGCGGCGTGGCTATCCCCTTCGCCTTCGCCAATGCCGTTGCCATAACCGCGACCGGATGGACCGCCCAGGCACCGATCTGGGCCAGCAAGGCTGAATTCGAAAGCGGCGCCGCACCGATCTACGCGGCCGGCCAGGCGGTGACGGCGCGCCTGCCGGCGGACTCGTGGCTTGGTGCCGGTACAGTGGTGCCGGGCACGGTTGCGACCATACGGGCCATGACCTTGCCGGTCGGCACGCCAATGAACATCTTCCGTACCAACGAGATGTTCTTCGCGGAGAATATCACGTTGCCGACAGGAACGGTCCTGCCGGCAGGCGTGAAGATTGTGCCGATCGAGCTTCCCAAGGCGGACCCGATGCGTCCGGTTCAGGCCGACGGCACCCAGGGACGTATCTGGGCCACCGCCGGCATGCTGCCGCAAGGCTCGGAATCCTGGTCCATGCGCTTCGTGGCCGGCGCCGATATCGGATCGGCAGACGGCCGCGCGCTGCGTGCCGCAAGCGAACTGGCCCAGGCGAGGCAGACGGGCGACCTCAGCCTTTCCGACCGCCACTTCATCAATCCGCAGGTAACCTCGGCGGACGGCTTCGACGGTGCATGGCTGAAGAACATGCAGGCCCTGCAGGTCTTCAGCGTGGTGCGCACCGGCACGGGTTCGCTGGATTTGCTGGCGGGCGGTTCCTACGCCCAGTATTCGCTCTTCGGCGTCTACACCGCCGGTACGCCCTCCGACACGATCGGTGGGACCACGCCGGACGGATACAATGTCTACGATCAGCCGCGCGCGACATTGTCGGGCGCAGGCAACCGCGCCAATCCGTGGATCGGCGCCAACTTCGACGGCTATGCCGATGCCATCCGCGACTATCGCGCCTGGTACCCGGAGCATGGCGGCGATCTCATGCTGTCGGTCCAGGGCAACATGACGGCTTTCCAGACCGGCCGAAACGTCGGCTATCTGCGGCCCGGCAGCAGTGACGTGGCGAACTGGCTGTGGCGCCAGGGCGGCTATGGGGTGACCGAGGGAGAGGCCGCTCTGGGCCAGGATACGCCCACGGCCTGGTGGATCCACTTCGGTGGCTATGTCCCCAATGCTCCGGCAAGCCTCAACCAGTTCACGGGCCAGAATGCGCCGATGCTGGTCGGTTTCACCGGTATCGGCACGCTGGGCGGCGGCAACCTTACCGTTTCGGCGGGCGGCGATGCCGGTGTCATGAGCGACTACGAGTATCTGCAGGGCGATACATACAGCGACAGCAATCGCCGTGTGCTCAGCAGCACCGCGCTCAACTTCGCGGTAGCTGGTACAGGCCGCGTGACCTCGGTGGATCGCCCCGGCGGCTTCGTATCGGGTGGCAAGCTGGTCCAGACCGGCGGCGGCGACATGACCATCCGCATCGGTGGCACGCTGAACCCCGGCTTTTCGCCGAGCGTGACTACGGTCAACGGCAACCCGGAAATGGCCGGTAACCTCATCAACCTGCGCGGCGCCATCGACGTGACGGCCGGTGCGATAAACCGGATCACGCTGGTGCCGGGTGACAGCACTTCGACCCTCAATGCGCGCGGCGCACTGGTCCTTGCCGGGGTCGGGGATCCGGGCTCGGTTACGCAACTGGCGGGTGCCGGTGCCTCGATGGGCTACATCGACGCCGGCGGCAACTTCGTCAGGCCGGACGGCGTGGCGATGGTCAGCAGCTTTACCTTGTGGCGCGATGATACCGCGATCCACCTTTACTCCGCTGGCGGTACGGTAACGCCGGTCCTGCTGGCCGGCAGCGGCAATGCGGCACGGCGCGACGCGCGCTACTGGTATCCGCCGATCCTGACGGCAACGGCCGCAAGCGGCGATATCGTCTGGAGCGGCGGCACATGCGGCAACGACTGCACGACAGGTATCGCCGCCGTGGAACTGCTGCCTTCTCCGCACGGGCAGGTCGAGATGCTGGCCATGGGGTCGATCGAGGGCGGGGCAGACATCAACCAGGACGGCGTCGGCCAGATCCCGGCGACGATGCCGATCGCCTTGTCGGGCATGTCGAACAGCGCGGATCTGCTGCCCAATCCATTCCGTCCGGTCTGGGCGGGACAGCTGCAGCGTACCAGCACCGGCGCAACGGTCGTGAACCCGATCTTCGAAGGCAACGCCGCGCTGGGCAGCATCGGCAGTAACATGGCCTTCCAGCCCGACACGGCCACGGGCACCCTGTTGACGGGGCGCAAGGACCCCGCGCTGTTCTATGCGGTGGAGGGCGACATCTATCGCCTTTCCTACGGCATGATGACCTGGGACGGTATCACCCCGCGCTATATCGGTTCCGGTTCGGCGACGATCCGGGCGGGCCGCGACATCATCAACTTCGGGACCATTCCGGCCATCGGCTGCGGTCTCACCGGACCGGTCGATTGCCGGGGGACGATGCAACTGTTCGGCGGAGCCTTCCGCACGGCGGGGCTGGTCATCCATAACGACCCGCGCGACATTACGCTGATCTCGGCGGGCCGCGACATCCTTTACGGCAACATGTCCGTGGCCGGGCCGGGCAACCTCATCGTCGAGGCGGGGCGGAACATCTACCAGGGCGACAGCGGCCGTCTCACCAGCCTCGGACCGCTATTCAACCTCACCCCGGCGACGCGTAACGGCGGTGCGGGTATCAGCGTGCTGACGGGTGTCGGTGCCGGCGGCCCCCATTACGATGACTTCACCAGGTTGTACCTCGATCCCGCGAACCTGGCCGATCCGGCCTATCCGCTGGTCCATGAGAACAATCGGGGCAAGGTCGTCCACACCTACCAGGCCGAACTCACCGCCTGGCTGAGCGATCGCTACGGGTTCAAGGCGGAAAACCCCCGGGCGGCGCTGGAATACTTCAACACGCTGTCTCCGGTGGAGAGGGGCATCTTCGTGCGCCTTGCCTACTACGACGAATTGAAGGCCGGCGGCCGCGAATACAACGATCCGGAAAGCCCGCGTTTTGCCAGTTATCTGCGCGGCCGGAACGCCATCTCGGTGCTGTTCCCGGAAAACGACGCTTCGGGCAGTGCCATCTCCTATGCGGGCGACCTTACCATGTTCGGCGGGTCGGGCGTGCGAACGCTGTTCGGCGGCAACGTCGAGCTGATGGTGGCGGGCGGCCAGACCCTGATCGGTGTGGGCAGCGTGGTGCCGCCTTCGACCGCCGGTGTGCTCAGCCTGGGTTCGGGCGATATCGACATCTTTTCGCTCCGCTCGGTCCTGCTCGGCCAGAGCCGCGTATTCACCACGTTCGGCGGCGACTTGTTCATCTGGTCCGTCCAGGGAGACATCAACGCGGGTCGCGGCTCGAAGAGCACCGCCGTCTATCAGCCACCGCGCCGGGTCTATGACCTCTACGGCAATGTCACTCTCTCGCCGCCCACCCAGAACACCGGTGCGGGGATCGCCACGCTCAATCCGATCCCGGAAATTCCGGCAGGGGACATCGATCTCATCGCGCCGCTCGGCACGATCGATGCGGGCGAGGCCGGCATCCGCGTCTCGGGAGACGTGAACCTTGCCGCGCTCCAGGTGCTCAACGCAGCGAACATCCAGGTGCAGGGCGAGGCGCGCGGTATTCCGCTACCGCCGGTCGTCAACACCAGCGCGCTTACGACGGCATCCAGCGCCACCAGTGCGGTGGTCGCCGAAGTGGCAAGGATGGCGGAGCGCGTTCGGCCCAAGCCTTCGGACATTCCCGTCATCGTCAGCGTCAGGCTGCTCGGCTTCGGCACGCAGCCCTGATCTTGCAACGCTTTTTCTCTTCAGGACCCATATCATGACGACAGAAGTTCCCCTGCCGCTTTTCTACAAGGCTCCCGAACTGCTTTCCCTCGCGGCGCATGGCGCATGGAGATTGCGTGACGGCGACGCGGCCTTCGCGGCGGAAACGGCCTTCGTGCCCATCGTCGCCAGCGAGATCGCGGCGGCTGTTTCCAGCTACCCGGTCGTGTTCGCCAATGGCGACGCTCAGCCCATCGTCGTCACCGGCATCGAACAGGCCAACCTGTTCGTGGACGAAGGCCGCTGGGCCGAGGATGCCTATGTGCCCGCCTATGTCCGCCGTTATCCCTTCGGCTTCATCGCCACCGTCAATCCCGAGGGTTTCGCCCTCGCGATCGACACTGCATCCTCGCGCCTCCAACAGGAAGGCCAGGAAGGCATGCCCCTGTTCGAGAACGGCGAGCCCAGCGCGTTCACCCGTCAGGCGCTGAACTTCTGTGATGCTTTCCAGGCGGATGCCGCCATGACCCGCGCTTTCACCGATGCCTTGCGCGAACAGGATCTGCTGATCGACCAACGCGCCGATGTGGTGCTTCCCGACGGTGCCCGCCGCGGGGTGGAGGGTTTCCAGATCGTCGACGCCGACAAGTTCGCGAAACTGGGAGATGCTGTCGTGCTGGAATGGCACCGCAAGGGCTGGCTGGCCCTCGTGCATTTCCATCTCGCCTCGCTCCAGCGTTTCCAGGCCCTGCTCGTGCGCCGCGCCGCGCGGCAGACTGTCGCACAGCTGTCTCAGCACGGTGCGATGGGGACTCCCAGCGATGAATTTGCTATTGAGAAAGCTTGATAAAATGAAATTCTCTATCGTTTCTACCTGCCTTGTGACCGGCCTTGGGTTGAGCCTTATGTCTATCGGCACCACGGCGCAGGCGGCTGCTTCTACGGCGCAGCCATTGGGCGGTCCGGTGGTGCCGGGCGTTTGCCTGCTTTCTCGCGAGGCGGTGTTCGCCAATGCAGCGGTCGGCAAGGCGGCAACCGCGCGTCTGCAGGAACTGGCCCGGACTGCGCAGGCGGAAATCGATACCGAACGCACCCCCTTGGAAGCCGAAGCCAAAGCCCTGCAAGGCCAGCCTGACAATGCCCAGACCAAGAGCCGCCGCGAAGCCCTGACAGCCCGCTGGCAGACGCTTCAACTGAAGGCGGACCACAACAGCCGCGAGATCGAGGCGACGCGCAGCAAGGCGCTGGAGCAGATCGCCACCGAGACGCAGCCGATCATCGCCCAGGTCTATGCTCAGAAGAAGTGCGGTCTCGTGCTCGATCGCGGCACCGTGCTGGGCGGCAACTTCGCCAACGACCTCACCGCTGACGTGGTGCGCGGTCTCGACGCGAAGATCACAACGATCACTTTCGAACGCGAACGTCTTCCCGTGCAGCAGCCGGCAGTGCGCTGACCTGCTGAATTGGGAGGTGGGCGACGCGGCTTTCGTCAGCCGCGTCGCTGCTTAAAGAGGGAAGGTTCTATGAAAGGTCTCTTCGCCAGGGGCATGCGCTGGGCCGCGCCTGTGATCGGGCTGTCGGCGGCGGGAGCGGCAGGCGCGGATCCCATCGCGGCCGCCGCTGCCCCTGCCGCATGGGTTCAGTATGCCGAAGCAATGACGGTCGATATTTCGGGGTGGCTGCAGGATGAAAATTCCGAAGCGACCGAGCTTCGATCCATGCTTCTCGGCAATCACGAAACGCCTGGCTCTAGCCGGTCGCTTGTCCTGAGTATCTCGGTGAAAAACGGCCTTATTTCGGAATTAAGCGTCGACGCATTGAAGGATACACAGGCGAGAGAAAGATTGCGATCTTTCCTGATCGGACGCCATCTCGGGGCCTCGGCGCCCAAGGGCATGCGCCAGCCCGTCAACGTGGCCATCGATCTGCGGAAGGATGCCAATTAGGATTGGTTGATTTCTACTCGAAAGCACGAATTTCCGGAGCTGGCATTCCAGAGTGTCGCCTTCTTGCGCTGCTGTGCGATATATCGAAGCCGATAGCAGATGAAGCGGCCTGAAAGCGTTGGCATGGAAATTACACCTCTTGGCATCTCTGGGGTCATGCTGCTCACTCCTCGCCACATTGGCGATGAACGTGGCTATTTTGCAGAAACCTTCCGGGCCGATCTGTTCAGCCGGGCCTGCGGCAACTGGACCTTCGTGCAGGACAATGAATCCCGCAGCGCAAAGGCTGGCACTGTGCGCGGTCTTCATTTCCAGAGTGAGCCCAACGTGCAGGGCAAGCTGGTGCGTTGCACGGCCGGTGCGCTGTTCGATGTTGCCGTCGATATCCGCCGGGGCTCGCCTACTTATGGACAATGGCTGGGCGAAACGCTGACCCCCGGGAATGGTAGACAGCTATGGCTCCCTCCGGGTTTTGCCCACGGATTCTGCGCAATCGAGCCGGATACGGTCATCTGCTACAAAGTGACCGGCTATTTTAGCGCCGAATGCGACAGGGGGTTGGCCTGGAACGACCCTGCAGTCGGAGTAACCTGGCCAGATATCGCCGATCCCGAGACCCTCTCAGTCAAGGACCGTGTGCAGCCGTGCCTTGCCGATCTTCCGGAATACTTTCGCTGGAGCCAGTAACCCCCACGTCTTCGGGGGGGCGCGTGATCGTTACCGGCGGGGCCGGCTTCATTGGCTCGGCTCTCGTGCGTCATCTGGTGCTCGACAAGGGCTACGACGTTCTTACCATCGATGCCCTGACTTATGCGGGCTGTGAGGCATCGCTGCGGGCGGTGGAGGGGCGGAACACGCACCGTTTCCTCAAAGCTAACATCTGCGACCGCGCCGCCATGGATGCGGCGATCGCGGATTTCCGCCCCGACCGCATCATGCATCTGGCGGCCGAAAGCCACGTCGATCGCTCGATCACCGGTGCGGCCGATTTCATCCAGACCAACGTGGTCGGCACGTTCACCTTGCTGGAAGCCGCGCGTGGCTACTGGAACACCCTCGATGCCGAGGCGAAGGCGGCCTTCCGTTTCCTCCACGTCTCGACCGACGAGGTCTACGGCTCGCTGGGCGACGAGGGCCTGTTCGTGGAAACGAAGCCCTACGATCCCAGTTCGCCCTATTCGGCGTCCAAGGCTGCATCCGATCACCTCGCCAAGGCGTGGGAGCGGACTTACGGAATGCCCATCGTGGTCTCGAACTGCTCGAACAATTACGGGCCTTATCACTTCCCCGAAAAGCTGATCCCGCTGACCATTCTCAATGCGCTCGCGGGCAAACCCCTGCCGGTCTACGGCAAGGGCGAGAACGTGCGCGACTGGCTCTATGTGGACGATCACGCCCGCGCGCTCGACATCATTGCCGAGAAGGGCCGTCCCGGCGAGACCTACAACGTGGGGGGGCGTAATGAGCGTCGCAATATCGACGTGGTGCGCCGTATCTGCGCGGTGCTAGACGAGCTGGTACCCGGCGATGCCCCGCGCGCGAACCTGATCGAGTTCGTCACCGACCGTCCCGGTCACGATGCGCGCTATGCCATCGACGCGACCAAGCTGGAGGACGAGCTGGGCTGGCGCGCTGCCGAAACCTTCGGCACCGGTATCGAAAAGACGGTGCGCTGGTATCTGGAAAACGACTGGTGGTGGGGGCCGCTGCGTGAGCGCTACGACGGCGAGAGGCTGGGCCTGTCACCGGAAGCCAGGGTGGCCGCATGAAGATCGCCGTCACCGGAAAATCCGGGCAGATCGTCACCGCGCTGCGGGAACGGGGTATGGCCGCTGGGCATGACGTTATCGCGCTCGGCCGACCGGAACTCGACCTTGCCGATCCCGCATCGATTGCACATGCGCTGGAGGTGGCGGCACCCGATATGATCGTCTCTGCCGCCGCCTATACCGCTGTCGACAGGGCCGAACAGGAGAGGAGCCTCGCCTTTGCGGTCAATGGTACGGGAGCGGGTGCGGTCGCGCGCGCGGCGAAGGCGCTGGGCGTGCCGTTGGTTCATCTCTCGACCGATTACGTCTTCGACGGCAGGCTGGCCCGGCCCTATCTCGAAACCGATACCACTGCGCCCACCGGCGCCTATGGCGCGTCGAAGCTGGCGGGCGAACAGGCCGTGCTGACCGAGTATGGGGATAATAGCGCGGTCCTGCGCGTAGCCTGGGTCTACAGTCCCTTCGGCAGCAATTTCGTGAAGACCATGCTGCGCCTCGCGGGCGACCGCAACGAAGTCTCCGTGGTCGCTGACCAGATCGGCAACCCTACCAGCGCAATGGATATCTCAAATGGTATCCTCATAGTATCTGAAAATCTCGCCAAGCGCGATGATGCAGCGCTGCGTGGGGTCTTTCACATGACCGCAAGCGGCGAAGCGAGCTGGGCTGGCTTTGCGCGAGCGATCTTCGCGACCTCAGCGGCGCAAGGCGGACACTCGGCTCGTGTGAAGTCGATTGCCACTTCGGACTATCCGACCGAGGCTATCCGGCCAGCCAACTCGCGGCTCGACTGCAGTCTCATCAAGCGCGTTCATGGCGTTGCACTGCCGGATTGGCGGGCCTCGTTGGAAGCCGTGGTCGGGCGCCTGCAAAGCACTTTCGTCTGACTGGGGAGCATGACGATGAAGGGCATTATCCTGGCGGGAGGCAATGGCACCCGTCTCTATCCGATGACGCTTCCGGTCTCGAAGCAGCTCATGCCGGTCTACGACAAGCCGATGATCTACTATTCCCAGAGCGTGCTGATGCTGGCGGGTATCCGCGAGGTGCTGATCATCTCCACCCCGCGCGATCTGCCTGCCTTCCGTTCGCTGCTGGGTGACGGATCGCAGTGGGGTATGTCCTTCGAATATGCCGAGCAGCCGAGCCCCGAAGGACTGGCGCAGGCCTACACCATCGGCGCGGACTTCGTGGGGGGACAGCCTTCCGCGCTGATCCTGGGAGACAACATCTACCACGGTCACGGCCTGCCCAAGCTTCTGGAAAGCGCATCGTCGCGCACCAGCGGGGCCAGCGTCTTCGCCTACCACGTCAACGATCCCGAGCGGTATGGCGTCGTCGCCTTCGACCAAGCGATGAAGGCCCTGTCGATCGAGGAGAAGCCGGAAAGGCCGCAATCCAATTGGGCGGTGACGGGCCTCTATTTTTACGACGAGCAGGTGGTGGATATCGCCGCCAACCTCAAGCCTTCGCCGCGCGGCGAGCTGGAGATCACCGACGTCAACCGCATTTACTTGGAGCGGGGCCAACTATCGGTGGAGATCATGGGGCGCGGCTATGCCTGGCTCGATACCGGCACCCCCGATAGTCTGTTGGATGCAGCAGAATTTGTACGCGTCTTGGAAAAGCGTCAGGGCTTCAAGATCGCCAGCCCGGAGGAGATCGCTTTCCGGCAGGGATTCATCGATGCGAGGCAGATGGAGGGCGCGATCGACCGGCTCGGCAAATCGGATTACGGTCGTTACCTGCGGCGCATATTGGCGGAGGGTAAACCCGGCATTGGCAAAGATAAAGCTGGGGATAGCGGACATGCCCCGGTGAGTTCCCGTGCAGGAGCATACGCGGCCTTTGGGTAATCGCTGTTAACTTGCCTTTGCACCAAGGCTGGAAGCTTTTGGCTCCGTCCTGCTTTTAAGCGATAAGCGGTGGGCTTGCTGCATGGCTCCGGGCGCATTAACGCCCGGCGCGACATGCTATGCGATATGGCTGGACAGGGCCTGCCGTGAAAATCGCTGGTTGTCGCTACGGAGCAGTTTTCCCGGATGCCAGATATTTCCGTTGCCACGTCAGGAATCGCTGTGAGGTCGGGCGGCCCGCGTACCGTGCTTCTGTTGCAGGGTCTTATGGGACCGCTGTTTCGCCGGCTCGGTCAGGGGCTAATCGCGGGTGGACACACGGTTTACAAGGTCAACTTCAACGGCGGTGACCGGGCATTCTGGCGCTTGCCGAACGGCATTGAGTATCGCGGCACTCTGGGCGAGTGGCCCACCTTTTTCACGCAATTGCTGAAGGACAAAGGGATCACCGATGTCGTCCTGTTCGGCGACTGCCGCGACCATCACATGCCCGCCATCCGCATCTGCCGCGAAGAAGGCGTGCCGGTTCACGTCTTCGAGGAAGGCTATATCCGTCCGGACTGGGTGACGCTGGAGCTGGGCGGGGTCAATGGCCATTCCTCGCTGCCGCGCGATCCGGCCTGGTATCGCGAGATGGCCGCTGCCCTGCCTCCGGTCCCGCCCCATCAAAAGGTCTCCGCTTCGTTCCGCCGCCGCGCAGGCGAGGGCCTGGCCTACAACTTCTCCGATGTCCTGACGCGCTGGCACTATCCGGGCTGGAGCAATCACCGCCCCTGGCACCCGGTAGTGGAAGGCATGGGCTGGTGGCGCAAGCTATCGCGGCGCAAGGAGCGTGAAGCCAGCGCGGCGGAGCTTCTGGCCCGTCTTGAAACTGCAGGCGAACCCTATTTCCTGTTCCCGCTGCAGCTCGATTCCGATGCGCAGATCCGTCTGCATTCGCCCTTTGCGGGCATCGCCGACGCGATCAGGCTGGTGATCGGCTCGTTCGCCGCCCATGCCCCGGGCGGGACGCGTCTTGTGCTCAAAGAACACCCGCTCGATAACGGCGTGCGCGACTGGCGCCAGATCACGACCGACATGGCCGAGCTGTTCGGCGTGGAGGACCGCGTTGATTATCTGGCCTGGGGCGATATCGAGGCTATCACGCGCGGCTCGCAGGGCGTCGTCACCATCAACAGCACCAGCGGCACTTTCGCGCTGGCAGCGGGTGTGCCGGTGGTCGTTCTGGGCCATGCAGTCTACGACATTCCAGACCTGACATACCAAGGTGGTCTGGACAGCTTCTGGAGCACGCCCACCCCCCCGGATGAGGAGACGTTTGCCGCGTTCCGCCGTGTCCTGGTGGAACGCTGCCTGATACCGGGAGGCTTCTTCTCGGAGGAAGCTCTGGACAAGGTCGTCCGACATGCGATTGCCCGGCTTGAAGGACGACCCATCGCACCGGAATGACCGGCCGTGAGGAAGGGTTTGGATCGTCTTGGATATGCCTTTCTCGCGGTACACCGCGAGAAAGGCACCTGAAGGCATGCATTCACCAAAACATACACTATGCCGATCTCAGTTCGGCTAGCTGGCTTCCTTGCGCCGCGGTGCGAAGGCAGAGGCGAATGAGCGTTGTCCTTCGCCTCTGATCTAACTCGGGGCGCGACCAAAAGTGTACAGACTGCTGTGGCCACCGCCCGATAGAAGCCGTTACTTTCCCATCAGGAGCGACGTGGCGAAGGCGCCCCAGGCAATGGCCCCGATCGGATAGCCTGCTGCCATGGCTTCGAGGCATGGGTCACTATCAGATCCAAGGGTAGGCAGCGCTCTTGCTTTCCGATCCGGCTCTCACGAGGAAATCCCTAAGTCCCCGAAATATCTGGTTAACCTAAAATCGCATTAACTTAAGTTATAAGTGTCAAATATAGACTTTCATTAATCGACTAGTAACTATCGAAGCCTAGCGAACCCCGGCCGGTCATAGTCCCTCGGAATGTCGATGGATCGTGATTCTCTCAGGCACATGTAATTAACGGGGGCCACTTCATGAATCTCTCACCTCGCCTGCTTCTGGGCGCGTCTACCCTTGCCACAAGCCTGTTCCTGGCAACGGCAGCCCAGGCTGCTGCCGACGAAACCGTCGTCTATGACGGGGCCGGCAAGTCGGGCACCATCGTCTCGGCCGGCACTTCGGGCAGTGTGGGCAATGACGACCAGACTACGGTGTTCACGAACTTCTACACCGAAGGCGGGGCAGGCAGCGGTGGCGGCGCGGGTCTTGGCGGGGTGTTCTTCGTCGATCAGGGAGCGACCCTGACGCTGCGCAACGTCGAGTTCCTGAGCAACACGGTGAAGGGCGGCGAAGGCGGCAGTGTGGGGACTGTTTCGCTCGGTAGCCTGAACGTCAATCTGCCGACCATCTCGATCAACGCCGGTGCGATCACGGCGCTGAGCGTGACGCCTACCATCGTCACCGACGTGAATGGCGATCTGTTCATCACCGGCGCCACGATGTCGGGCGCGAACAGCCTGATCGGTGCGGGCGCGGGCGTGACCTTCGGCGACACCGCCGGTACGGGCACGATCGCCAGCATCAGCGGCACTTCCGTGACTTTCGCCTCCGGCATCAAGGTGGCCGGTTCGGCGATCAACACCGCCTCGGTCGACCAGGCGCAATACGGCCAGACCGGCGCCACCGCAGGCAGCACCACGCTCAAGCTTTCGGGCACCCTCAATGCAGGGCAGGTGCAGAAGGGCATGGCCGTCGTCGGCACCGGCATCGCCGAAGGCACGACCATCACTGCCGTCACCTACGACAGCAGCAACAATGCCGTTTCGGTGACGCTCAGCACCGGCACCACGGCGGCTGTCAACGATTTCAAGGTCGTCGCGGTCACTTCGTTCGAAGCTGCGCGCTTCTCGGTCACGGGTTCGAACACCATCAAGCCGGTCGGCTCGCTGGCGGGGCTAGCCGTGGGCATGACCGTCACCGGTGACGGTTTCCCTGCCGGTACCACGATCACTGCGATCGGCAGCGACGGCAGCATCACTTTCTCGAACGCGATCTCGTCCACCGCGAGCAGCTTCAGCGCCGCGACGCAGGGCGCGGTTGTCGGTTCCGACGTCATTACTCTCTCTTCGGCGCGCAGCGACCTGGCGGTTGGTATGGAAGTGAGCGGCGAAGGCATCGCTTCGGGCACCCGGATCGTCGCCATCGACGGCACCAAGATCACTCTGAGCAGCGCAGTTTCCTCGGCCGCCGCCGCGGCCATCGCCGACAACACTTTTGTTGCGTCGTTCGGCAAGGTGATTTCCAGCACCGGCTCGACGATGACGGTCGCCTCGATCGACGGCCTCAAGGTCGGCGCGCTGCTGACCGGCGGCGGCGTTCCCGATAACGCGGTCATCACCGGCATCGACCCGGCGACCAAGACCATCACTTACAAGATCGACGCCAACGCCGCCAACCTGATGAACGGCGGCTCGATGAACGGTATCGCCGCCACCGGAACGGTGGGCGGCAACGGCGCCAACGGCAAGGGCGGCAGCACTTTCGATGCCCTGCTGAGCGACGGTGAAGGCCGCGCCGGCACCAACGGCTACGGCGCTGGCGACGGCGTCAACGCGACCGGCGGCAAGGGCGGCAACGGCGGCAACGGTTCGTCCGGCATGCCGTTCAACACCGAACGCATCATGGCGGTCAGTTCCTCCACCATTTCCGCGATCAACGACACGGCCGAAGCCGCGTCCAGCTGGGCTGACTGGAGCTTCGCGACCGCGGTGATCAAGACCGCGCAAGTCGTGGACGACTGGGCCAATGTGGCGGTTGCCAGCGCCTCGCTGGCCAAGTGGATCGTCGATCTCAACAACGGCACCGTGGGCCTGGGCGGCGACGGCGGCAACGGCGGTGACGGCGGCGACGGCGGTATCTTCTACGGCGGCGGCGCGGGCGGCAACGGCGGCAAGGGCGGTAACGGTGCCTACTCCAGCACCGACGGCGGCACCGGCGGCGACGGCGGCGACGGCGGCGCGGGCGGCTTCGGCGCAGGTGGCGGCTCCGGCGGTTCGGCGGGCGCAGGCGGTTCCACGGGCGCGGCGCAGGACGGCGATGCCGGTGCGGGCGGCTCGGCCGGCTTCGGCGGCGGCGTGGGCTCCTCGGGCGACGGCACCGGCGGCGGTGGCGGTTCGGGCTACGGCGGCGCGATCTTCGTGCGCACCGGCGGCACCCTGATCATCGCCGGCGACGCGCTGTTCCAGAACAACGCCTCGCTTGCGGGTTCGTCCAATAACGGCGGCTCGGCCGGCAACGCGGCGGGCACCGACCTGTTCATGATGAAGGGTTCCAGCGTCACCCTGACGCCCGGCACCGGCCATGTGATCCGCTTCGAAGGCTCGATCGGCGACGACAGCTCGGCCAGCTATGCGGGCGCCTCAAACGCATCGGGTGCGGGCGCCAGCCTGCAGATCACCGGCGGCGGCCTCGTCCAGCTCCTGGGCCAGAACACTTACACCGGCACCACCTACATCGGCGGCGGTTCGCTGGAGGCGGCTGACGGTGTCGGCCTCAATGCCAACAGCCACCTGACCTTCAACGGCGGCGGCAGCATCGGCACGCTCACCACCGAGAACGCAGGCGTCTGGCTGCTCAACACCGACGTGGTGCGCCGTGTCGGCTCGCTTTCCACCCAGCTCAGCTGGGCCGGCAGCGGCGGTTTCGCGGCAGCTAATGCGGCCGGGATCACGCTGAACTTCGGCGCGCTCAGCAGCAGCACCGGCCAGACCCTGACCTGGAACGCGGGCGGCTTCGTCAACACCGGCTCGACGCTGGTGTTCGGCAGCGAGTATGGCGTGGGTGCGGTCAAGCTGGTCAACGCGGTCAACCTGGCCGGTCTGACCGGACGCCTCGCCGTCTATGACAACAAGAGCGTCAGCACCGACTATGCCGTTCTTGCGGGCCAGTGGTCGGGCGGCGACCTGGTCGTCAACGACACCGGCTATGCGGGCACCGCCTACTTCACCGCGCAGAACAGCCTGACCGGCCTCATCGTCAACAACGGCCTCGTCAGCACGAAGTTCAACGGCACCACCGGACGCCTGATGGACGCCACCAACGGCGGTTACCTGACGATCAACGGCGGCCGCCTGGAACTGTACGGCGCCGAGAAGCTGACCAACGGATATGTCGGCGCGGCCGGCCAACTGGTTGCCTATGACAAGCTGAACGCGGCATCGCTGGAAAACCGTGGCAACACGATCGTCTATGGCGATGCAGCGATCTCCAACCTCATCAACCGGGCCGATGGCGAGGCGCTGTTCTCCAGCAAGGTCGACGGCGTCCAGGTTTACAACGCCGGCAAGCTGACGCTGGGTTCCGATGTGAACTCCCTCATTTTCGACAATGCCGGTGGCCAGTTGATGACGCTGGGCAACGTCGATGCTTCCTTGTGGGCCCATAACTCCGGCCTATGGTACCTGGGCGGGGATCTGTCGGCGCAGAACGTCTATCAGAACGGCTACCTCTCCGTGCTGGGCAACATGGTCGACGGCGTCGAAACCGCTGCCACCCGCACCATCACCACCACCGCCTTCCAGGGCAATCCCGGCGCGATCGTCGGCCTCGGCGGCGTCAGCGGCGCCGTGGTCAACACGCTGGTGATCGATCAGTCGGGCAACAGTCTCTACCAGGGCGTGTTCGACGGCGCGGGCAAGCTGGTGAAGACCGGCGAAGGCACTCTGTACCTGAGCGGTGCCAACACCTTCAAGGGCGGCCTGACCGTTGCCGAAGGCGGCCTCGACACCAGCAATGGCGCGACTTTCGCCGACAGCCTCGGCGTCTCGGTCAATGCCCCGGCCACCTTCACCATGGGGGTCGACGATGCGATCGCCACGCTGATCAACGCCGGCATTACCCGTGTCCACGCGGTTGCCTCGCTTGACGAACTGACCAACAGCGGTCTGATCGACATTGCCGGACTGTCCAACCTGGCCCGCTCCATGCCGGTCAACATGGGCACCCTCAATGTCTCGGGCGTGGCCACCAATGCCGCGAACGGCACGATCGCCCTGGGCCAGGGTGCGGTTGCCAACCTCGGCCATCTCGTCAACGCAGGCACCGTCACCAACCAGGGCACCCTGAAGGTCGAGGGCGGCTTCGCCAACGCCGCGACGGGGATGGTCGATCTGGCGGCCGGTTCGGTCAACCACTTCGGCTCGCTGACCAATGCCGGCTCGATCCTGGCCCATGCCGACATCACCGTCACCGGTGACTACGTCCAGAACGGCGGCGCCCTGACCACGAGCGCGAACCTCACCACCGGCTCGCTTTCGGGCACCGGCGGAACGATCGCACTGGCCAGCGGCAGCGTCCTGACGGTCGATCAGGCCATCAACGGGACTTATGCCGGTTCGATCACCGGCGGCAATGCCACCATGGTCAAGACCGGCGCGGGCACCCTCACCCTGTCCGGCGCGGCCGGCAGCTTCGCTCCGGGCGAGCTGTACATCACGCTCGGCACCGTCGCGGTGGACGGCGCAGGCATCCTGAGCTCGGCCCTCAAGGTCGATATCGCGAAGAATGCCGGCCTGACGCTGGTCAAGGGTAATCAGACGATCAACGATCTGAGCGGCACCGGCACCCTCGCCCTCAACGGCAACAACCTCTACCTTGCCAACGGCGGCAACTTCGAGGGCACTGTCACCGGCACCGGCAGCGTCCAGCTCACCAGCGGCTCGTTCAACCTGGGCAACACCATCGAGGCCGACAAGGGCATCTTCTCGGTCCAGTCCGGCAGCACGATGAACGTCCTGTCGAGCGGCACGCTCAACGCCACCCAGATCTCGGTCGACGGGCAGCTCAACCTGGCGGGCACGGCGACCACCACGGATGCCACCGTCAAGGGCGGCTCGCTGCACCTGGGTACCGGCACGAGTGGCGGTGCGCTGAATTCCAAGACCCTGCTCGTCTCCAATGGCGGCAAGCTCTCGGGCAACGGTACGGTTACCGGCGCGACCACGGTGGGTTCGGGCGGCAACCTGGCCCCCGGCAACTCGCCCGGCGTGATCAGCTTCGCCGACCTGACGCTGGACGCGGGCTCCGTCTCGACGATGGAGGTCGAAGGTACGGCAGGCGCCGGTGTCACCGGCGGCAACGACCTCGTCAATGTCTCGGGCAAGCTGACGCTCAAGGCCGGATCGACCCTCGCCATCTCCAACTCGAACGATTTCGAGCTGGCGTTGGGCCAGAAGGTGCAGATCTTCAACGTGGCGCCGGGTGCGGTCTCCGGCCAGTTCGGCACGGCGACGAGCAACTTCGGCAAGGCCGTGGCCTTCAACCTCTCGACCGGCACGGTCGTGGGCCTGGGCAACTACACCGGCGACAGCTTCGTGGCTGCGGCGGCCAAGACGGCCAACCAGAAGGCGATGCTCCAGCAGCTGCGCGTGGCGCGTAGCGGCGGCGTGGACCAGTTCCGTGGCGGACGCCTGCTCGAATATGTGACCAGCGCGCTGGCGGGCGGTAATGCCCAGACCCTCGCGAGCACGTTCGACAAGGCCTCGCCGGAAGCTTACACCGGTCTCGTCGAGCACCAGAGGCTGTCGATGCTGAACAACCTCGCCGACCTCGGCGGGTACGACCAGCTGGCCGACAAGGCGTTCTACGTCACCGGCTCGATCGCCTACGACAGCAGCAAGAGCCGCAACGAAGAAGGCTATGCCCGCTTCAAGTCGACCGACCGCCGCTTCAACCTCGGCGTCGCAGCGGAGTTCGGTATCGCCAAGGTGCAGGCAGCCTATGCCCACACCGACGGCAAGATCCATTCGCAGTACCTGAGCAGCGATGCCAAGGGAGACCAGTTCTCCATCGGCGCTTCGGCTCCGGTCGCGCTCGACGGCTCGCTGCGCCTGATGGCCCGCTTCACCTATGGTGACTACGGCTTCGACGGCAAGCGCGAGACCAACGCCGGCACTGCCTCGTTCGGCGACGTGAGCGGCAAGAGCACCGTGTTCGGCGGCGGCATCGAGTACTTCACCCAGGGCAAGCGGGCCAGCCTCGACGCCACGGCGGAAGTGCTGCGGGTCTCGTCCAAGGTCCATGCTTTCGATGAAACCGGCGTGTCGGCGCTCGACGCCCTCTCGGTCTCGGCCCAGCGCGACAACAACACGATGCTGCGTGCGCGCCTGACGGGTGGCTACATGCTGCAGCCGAACTGGCAGGGCTTCTTGAAGGCGAGCCTGGACCAGGACTTCTCGAACGGGATGCTGGACGTGACCGCCAGCGTCGTCTCGGAAGATGCGGCCTTCACCGTCCGCAATCCGGGCTTCACCGGCACCCGCGCCCGCATCGGCCTGGGAAGCCGCGTGAACCTCACCCCGGGCCTGTCGTGGACGGTCGAGGGCGATGTCGGCAACGCCTCCAGCTACGGAGCACGCACCAGCGTGACCCTGCGCTTCTAAACGTCTGCGCAAGACGCGCTGAATACTTCAGGCGCCGCGACCCGAAAGGTCGCGGCGCCTTTTTCATAGCTGCGCCGAGCGGCGGCGGTCAGACAGTTTTTATTTGGCGGTGCCCTGTCGGGCACCCGAGGGACGTTGCGCCCCAGATTCCACCGAACCCGAAATCATTTGGAAGCGCCTGGGTACGACCGGCGGAGGTACGCCATTCATTGAGGAAACGGATGACGGTGTCATCCCGCGTACGGCAGCTCAGACCGTGGTACGAGCACAGGCCAGCGGGGACATCCCGATGCCGGTGTCAGTACTTTCCTTTCGCGGCGTCACGAGGGCAGCGGCGATGCGTGAGCGATGACGCCTTGAGCCAGGTCCAACCAGAATTGATCATGATGATATCTAAAGGATACCAAATGATATCCGGTAGCTACTGGGTAGCGCCGTTGGTAACTTGAGGCAGGCTTGGCGAGGGAGGAGCCACGGGTCTGTGACTCCTCCCCGCTCAGTCGGTTCAGAAGCTGTAGGAGAAGCCCAGCTTCAGGCCGTGGTCGCGCCACTGGTCGGAGAGGTTGCCGACATAGGAGATGCCGAGCGATCCGCCGGGGAGGATATTCGCCTGCGCGCCCGCCTCAAGCCGGAGTGCATTGCGCACGACCGGCAGGCCTTCGATGGTGAAGGCATCGCCTGTGGGAAGGCGGTGGAGCCCCCTCGCCCCTACGTCGCCGAACCCATGCAGCCAGGCAGCCGAAACGCGCGGCGTGATCGCCGCCTGCTCCGAAACCGGCAGCACGGCACCGAGACGCAGACCCAGGGTGGTGTAGGTCACGTCGCGCGTCGTCCTGGCGACGTCCAGGCCGGTCAGCGCGCCGCCGCTTTCGGCGAACCTGTCAGTCTTGAGATGGACGTGGTTCACACCTGCGAAAGGCTCGACCAGAGCGGCGCCCAGCGACAGGCCATAGCTGATCTCGCCGAATGCCGCGGCGGCCTTGCCGTCATAGCTGCCGGAGACATCTTCCGCGACGCCTGGGAACACGACGTGGCGCGTGCCTTCGACGTCCAGCCAGGTGTAGGACGCCCCGATCCGGGTGCGGAAAGCGCCCCAACCGCCGCCGACATAAGCCACGGCGCTGTTGCCGGTGACGCTCGCCTCGGACGCGCGGCCGTTCACGCGCACGTCGTCCTTGCCATGGCTGAAGGCCACGCCGATGCGCCAGTCGCCCAGCAGGTGATCGACGCCGGTGATGAACCCGAAGCTGCTCTGCGAAGCGCGCGCCGCATTGCCGTTGCTCCGGGCGCTGTTCCATGAGCCGATGGCCTGGCCCCAGATGCCGGTCAGCCCGCCCTGCGTCTGCGTGGACGCGCTGCCGACCCGTGCAAGGGCATGGCTGGTCGTATCGGCCTGCTCCAGTCGGCCCAGCACCGTCTCGCCGAGGCGGCGGGTGCGGTCCACCATCATCGTGCCCGTGGTGGCCCAGAGTTCGCCGGAAAGGGCATCGAACGCCTGCACCGCACCCGAGGTAGCGGTCTGCCCGGCCACGGCACGATAGAGACCGTTGTTCCGGTTGCCGCTATCGAGCGCGAGAGCGACGGCCCGCTGGTTGGGCGTTCCTGCCGTGCTTGCAAAGCTGCGGTCGTTGCGCACCAGTGTCAGCACCACGTCATTGGCGTCGTAGCGCAAGGAGGGGGTCAGGAAGGGCAGATCGACGTCGGTGTCGTCGAACGTGCCGGTCACGCCGCCGGCTGCGCTCAGGATCACATAGTCGCTGGTCCAGCGGTAGTTGCCCGCCGCGGCCAGAACCGACACCGTCCCGCCATCGATGGTGGCCGTGCCGCTGGCGACGAGCCTGTCGCTTTCGCCTGCCGCATTGACCTCCACTTCATAGACCGACCCGGCCTCGAAGCGGACGTTGCCGTTCACGTTGAGCGTGCCGATCGAATTGCCGGGGGCCAGCGTGCCGCCGTTGCGGACGACCATGGTGCCGGTCGTACCGTTGCCGCCCAGCGTACCGCCGTCGTTGACGAAGACGCTGCCCGGCAAGGTGCCGTTGATAGCCAGACGCCCGTCGTTCACGTCCACCCGGCCCGAGAAGCTGTTGGTGCCCGTGAGGTTCAGTGTGCCCTCGCCTGCCTTGATGAAGCTGCCCGTGCCGGTGAGATTGCCGCCGAAGCTGCTATTCTCGCCCTGCACCACGGTCAGCGCGCCGGCGCCCAGCGCCAGTGTGCCGCTCGTGCCGCTCAGCCCGGCGACTTGCTGGTCCCGGCCGCCAAGGTCGAAGGTGCCGCCGTTCAAGACGAGGTCGGTCCCGCTGTCGAGCTCCGCAGTAAGGCGAACCAATCCGCCTTCCACCACGGTGGAGCCGGTATAGCGATAATCGCCGGACAGCGTCAGGAGGCCGTCACCCCGCTTGACGAGCCCGCCATTGCCCGAGAGCGCACCGGCATAGTCATAGTCGCCGGTCTGCTGGAAGATCAGCGTGCCGTCGTTCACGGTGTCGGCCAGAAGGTCGCCGTCCCGCACGCCGTTGCCCACTTGCAGCGTGCCGCCGGCATCGATGACGACATCGCCGCCGAGCTTGCCGGTCAGAAGCAGCGTGCCTCCCGTGATGTTTGCCGTACCGGCAAAGGCGCTGCTGTCGCCGGAAAGGGTGATCGTGCCGCTGCCGGTCTTTACGACGGACCCGGTGCCGCTCAGCTTGCCGCGGTTGGTGGTCGTGCCGCTATTGGCGAAGACCAGCGTGCCGTCCGCGCCGATCCGCGCATCGCTGTTGATTGCGCCGGTAAACAACGCCGAGCCCTGCTGCACATCGAGCAACCCGCCGCTCATCGAGCCGGTGAAGGCCACCGTGTTGGCGCCGGTCTTGACGGTCGTGCCCGGCCCGGTGATCGCCCCGGCATAGCTGACGTCATCCGCGCGGTTGAAGGCCAGCGTGCCGTAGTTGGTGACGCTGGCATTGGTCGAACCGGTGGAGCCGCCCGCGCCGATCACGACGGCGGCGCCATTGCCGATGGCGATCGAGGCGATATCGGCTGTACCGGTCAGGGTCAGCGTGCCGCCCATGACCGTCAGGCCGCCGGTGCCGGTGAACTGCCCGGAAAAAGCCTGCGAGGCGTTGTTCACCATCAGTCCGGCATTGCCGAGGATCACGGTGCCGCTGCCGCCCAGATCCTTGATCTGCGCGCTGGCGGCGCCGGTCACGTCGAATGTGCCGTTAACGGTCACATTGCTCGACTGGTTGATCCGGCCCTGCCCGGTCAGGGCCAGCGTGGCCCCGGCATCGATCGTGGTTGCACCGGTGTAGGTATTCATCCCGCTCAGCGTGATCTGCCCGCCCGCCACGGTCAGGCTACCGGAACCGGAGATGACCCGATTGTGCACGAGGGCATCGGCGCGATCGAAGACCAGCGCGCCATTGTTCACGATGTCGCTGTTCAGCGAACCGCTCGCGCCGCCGTTGCCGATCTGCAAGGTGCCGCCGGCGTTGATGGCCGTGCTGGCCGCATTCATTGCGCTCGCCAGAACCGCCTTGCCGCCGTCGACCGTCAGGCTGCCCGAAAAGCCGCTGTTGTCGCCGGAAAAGATCGTCGTACCCGCCAGCACATCCACCGCGCCGATGCCCAGCAGCTTCGCGCCCAGCTCATAGTCGGTGTTGGTGTGATTGAGGACCAACCGGCTCGATGCCATGCGGAGCTGGATGCCATAGGCCGCGTCGATGTTGCCGGCGGCCACTGCGGCATCTCCAGTGGCCGCGCCGATGTTCAGCACCCCGGAAGAGCCTGCATAGTAACCCAGCGAGACACCCAGAACGCCGTCTGCCTTCAGGGTAGCCCCGTTCGAGACCGTGGCTTCACCGTGGCCCGAGGTGCCGAGCATCACATAGCCGTTGCCCTTGACCAGCGTTTCGGCGCCATCGAGGACAAGCGTCCCGACGCCGTCCGTTCCCAAACCGATGGAAATCGTGTTGCCGCTGAACTGGCCTCCGTTGGAGACGCTGACATGGCCCGATCCACTGCTGCCGACGATGATATCCGTCGCGGATGTGACGCGGCTGCCTGCGCCCGATACGGTCAGCGTCCCTTCTCCGGTGATGCTGCTACCGATCGTGATGCGGGTCCCCGTCGAAACAAGCGCGCCGCCGGTGACGGTAAGCTCGCCTTCGCCAGCTCCGCCCAGGGTCAGGCTGGAGGTCGACATGACCCAGCTGGTTTCGGCGCCGTCGACGGTGCCTGTGCCCTTCGAACCGGCATTCACGCCAAAAGCGCCGGTCTGGGTCTGTATCTTCGCACCGCCGGAAAGATTGAGCTCGCCTTCGCCATTGGCCCCGAAATACAGGGACGTGCCTTGCAGCTGGGTGCCCTGCCCGGACATGGTGAGTGTGCCCTTGCTACCGGCATGGAGCCCGACACTCTGGCTGCCGGTCGACACCACCTGTCCGCCCTCGGCGACTGTCAATGCGCCGGTGCCATAGAAGCCGATCGTCAGGAAATCTGAGTCCAGCAGCGATCCGCCGCCGGTCACCGTGACGGAGCCGCTTTCCTGCGCGACGCCCACCGCGGCAACATCGTTGGTACGGTTAGAGATGACGGCACTGCCGACATTCAGCACGCCGCCATTTCGGATGGTCAGCGATGCGCCGTCCAAGGAGCCGAGATAGAGGGTCGAGGCGTCGCCCGATACACCGTCGAGGACAGGCTGAGGCGTCGAAGCGGAAGGCGTGACGAACACAACGCCGCTCGAACTGGTCGGAGCGAGGCCGCCCGACCAGTTGGCATCGTTGCTCCAGTCATCATCGACCGTTCCTTGCCAGGTTGCCGTCTGGGCCATTGCCGGCGTGACCATCACCAGAGCGAGTGCTGCAATGCCCGCGCCGGAAAACAGCCGTGCCTTGGGCAATCCGCGAGCAATCCGGATCGCTGAGCCGTAATTTTCAACAAATGTCATAAATTCCCCCCTCAAAAACGAACACCTAAGCGACGAAAGGCAAGCCCCGCCTTTCTATCGACTGTCACCATATCCAAAAAGGAACCGGCACATAGCGACCCGCATTTTCAGCGGACTTTTCTCGTTGAAGTTTGCGATTTAGAATTCAAAATCCGCAGAACTCGCAATCGCGGCTAAATTCTTTTAGAATAAAATCAACCTAAATTTGGCTCGACGTGAATTTCGTTTCCGGCGGGTTAACGAATGTATAATGCGCGTATGTTGACGTTTTTATAAGACGGCTTGTCTGACTTGACGGGCGTTAGCTAAATCGACCGGGCATGCGGTTGGAGAATGCTCTTGGCATTTTCGTAGCGGCACGGCCTTCGCGCAGAAAGCGCAGGTGGCAGAAAAGCCCCTCGAATAAGATACCAAAAAGATACTATTTCGTATCCAGTAGATATCTAGCTGGTTCCAGCGCATACTTCGTCGCGCCCCGACATCCGGAAATCGGGAGGTCGCTCAGTCGCTGATTCGCAGAAGCGCAATTTCTACTCGAAAGCACGAATTTGGCGTCCGAATTTCTATTCGAAAGCACGAATTCAAGGGTAATTTCTACTCGAAAGCACGAACGATTTTTCGAATTCCTACTCGAAAGCACGAACTGTAGTGGCTTTCGCGGCGTGCCAAATCCTGCGAAATTGGCGAACCGGTTGCTGCCTTTCGGCGCGGCCATCCGCAATGCTGTGATTTGAAGAAGGATCGGCCGTGATCACCTAAAAGAAAGCCCGGCACGAAGGCCGGGCATCCT
>JAGHZR010000001.1 GCA_017745295.1 Novosphingobium sp. | reverse complement strand
CCGGCCCACGCCCCCACCCGACCTCCCACAACAGTGTATCCTGGATGGGAGGTCGGGTGGGGGCGTGGGCCGGTGCCGCAAGCTCGTCACGGATGTGACGAGCTCATCTGACAAAGTTAAGCCGTGCCGCCGACGGTGATGCCTTCGATCAGCAGGGTCGGTTGGCCGACCCCTGCGGGCACGCTCTGGCCGCCCTTGCCGCAGACTCCGACGCCGCGATCGAGTTCGAGGTCGTTGCCGATGCCGGTCACGCGGGTCAGCACCGAGGGGCCGTCGCCGATCAGCGTCGCGCCCTTGATCGGGGCGCCGAGCTTGCCGTTCTCCACCTTGTAGGCCTCGTTGCACGAGAACACGAACTTGCCCGAGACGATGTCGACCTGGCCGCCGCCCATCGACTTCACGAAGATGCCGTTCTTCATGCGCGAGAGCAGTTCCGCCGGATCGTCGTTGCCCGCTTTCATGAAGGTATTGGTCATGCGGACCTGCGGGGCGTGGGCGTAGTTCTCGCGGCGGCCGTTGCCGGTTGATTGCACGCCCATCAGTCGCGCGTTCATGCGGTCCTGCATGTAGCCCTTGAGGATGCCGTCCTCGATCAGCACGGTTTCCTGCGTCGGCGTGCCTTCGTCGTCGATCGAGAGCGAGCCGCGGCGGTCAGCTATAGAGCCGTCGTCGACGATGGTGACGCCGGGCGCGGCGACGCGCTCGCCGATGCGGCCCGAGAAGGCGGAGGTGCCCTTGCGGTTGAAGTCGCCCTCAAGGCCGTGGCCGACGGCTTCGTGCAGGATCACGCCGGGCCAGCCGGGGGCGAGCAGCACGGTCATCTCGCCTGCGGGCGCGTCCACGCTTTCGAGATTGACGAGCGCCTGGTTCAGGGCGGTGTCGATCGCGCGGTTCCAGTTGGCCGGGTAGAACAGCGAATCGTAGAGGTGGCGGCCGCCCATGCCGAACGAGCCGGTCTCGCGGCGGCCGTTGCTTTCGGCGACGATCGAGACGCTCAGGCGCACCAGCGGGCGCACATCGGTGGCGATGAAGCCGTCCGGTCGCACGATCTCGATGACCGACCACTGGCCGGTCAGGCTGGCGCTGACTTGCGAGACGCGCGGATCGCGGGCGCGGGCGGCAGCGTCGATCGTCTCCAGCAGCTTCACCTTTTCCTCGAAGGGCACGAGGTCGAGCGGGGAGACGTGGGTGTAGAGGTGGCGGTTGCTCTTCTGCGGCGCCGGGGCGCGGACCGCGCCTGCGGGATCGAGCAGTTGCAGGGTCTCGCCCGCGCGGCGGATGGCGGCGGGGGAAATCTCGTTGGCGTGGGCGAAGCCGGTCATCTCGCCGGTGACGCCGCGCAGGCCGAAACCGGCATCGCGCGAATAGTCGGCGGTTTTCAGGCGGCCGTCATCGAAGCCGAAGGCCTCGGTGGCCATGAACTGCATGTAGAGTTCGCCGTCCTCGCAATTGCGCAAGGTCTCGGCGGCGAGCGCCTGGGCGTCCTCGGGCGAGAGCTGGCGGTAGAGGAGCGAGCGCGGATCGGTCATGGTCATGCCACCCGATATAGGCCGCGCGGGGCAGGAGGCAATTTTTATCCGGGCTCACGCCCGGAAGCGGCACCGGCCCACACCCCCACCCGACCTCCCACGAGTGTATCCTGATGGGAGGTCGGGTGGGGGTGTGGGCCGGTGCCGCAAGCTCGTCACGGATGCGACGAGCGCACCCAAGCCAGCTTCCTCAGGCGAGGCCGAGGAACAGGCCAGCCAGCGCGGCGCTCATCAGGTTTGACAGGCTGCCCGCGCAGAGCGCGCGGACGCCGAGGCGGGCGATGATCGGGCGCTGGTTCGGCGCGAGGCTGCCGGTGACCGCCATCTGGATCGCAATCGACGAGAAGTTGGCAAAGCCGCAGAGGGCAAATGTGACGACGGCAACGGTGCGCGGCGACAGCGCGGTCATCTGGCCAAGGTCGATGAAGGCGACGAATTCGTTGAGCACGATCTTGCTGCCGAACAGGCTGCCTGCCTGCATCGCTTCGTGCCAGTCGGGCGTGGCGAGCAGGTAGAAGACCGGGGCGAAGATATAGCCGAGCAGGCCCTGGAAGGTCACGTCGGCAAATCCGAACAGGCTGCCGATCCAGCCGACGAGGCCGTTGGCGAGGGCGATCAGCGCCACGAAGGCAAGCACCATCGCGCCGACCGCGACCGCCAGCTTCACGCCGGTCTGGGCGCCCTGCGAGGCGGCCATGATGATGTTGGCGGGCTTTTCCTCTTCGTGCTCGACGGATTCGGGTTCGTCGATGTGGACGCCGGGCAGGTGGGTCACGTCGGCGCGGTTGAGCGCGGCAGCGGCGGCACCGGCCGGGGGCAGGGTGCCTTCGTGGACGTCCAGTTCGTCACCGGCAACCGGACGCGGATCGGGCATGATCATCTTCGCCATGAAGATGCCGCCCGGTGCCGACATGAAGGCGGCGGCCACGAGGTAGTCGATGCGGATGCCCATCGAGGCATAGGCGGCCAAGATCGTGCCCGCCACGCCCGCCAGGCCCACGCTCATCACGCAGAACAGCTGCGAAGGATTGAGACCGGCAAGGTAGGGGCGGATCACCAAGGGGGCCTCGCTCTGGCCGACGAAGATGTTCGAGGCGGCGCAGAGGCTCTCGACCTTGCTGATCCCGGTGATCTTCTCCAGCCCGCCGCCGATCCAGCGGACCACCAGCGGCATGATCTTCAGATAGTAGAGGATGGAGATCAGCGAGGCGAAGAAGATGATCACCGGCAAGGCCGAGATCGCGAAGCTGCGACCGCCGATCTCCGGGCTGGCCAGCGGGCCGAACAGGAAGTTCACCCCGGCATGGGCATAACCGAGCAGGCTTTCCACGCCCGAAGCCGCGCCGCCGAGCAGGTCCTTGCCGAGGGGAACGTAGAGCACGAGCGCGGCCAGACCGGCCTGCAAGGCGAATGCGGCACCCACCACCCGCAGGCGGATCGCCCGGCGGTTGGAGGAAAGAAGAAAGGCGACGGCCATGATGAGAACGATGCCGAGCAGGCTGTAGGCGACGTGCATCGTGCCCATTTCTCCGAAAATACGTGCTGAATCTGTGCGCAAACCTAGAGGGGCGCATCCATGACGGCTAGTGCAATTGTTCCGCGCCCGTTAGAGCATCGTCATGGAACCGCAAGCCCCTGCAAGCGCGCAATCCCGCGCCATCACCATTCCCCGCTCCATGTTCGTGTTCTCCACGCTCTATGGCGGGCTGGTCGTTCTGGCGGGCGTGCTGGGCATCAAGATCGCCTCGCTCGGCCAGTGGCCGGTGCTGGGAGACCTCGCGGTCGAATCGGGAATCTTCGCGTTTCTGCTGCTCGTGGTGCTGTCCAGCGCGGTGGCGGAACTGCACGGCACGACGGTCGCCAACCGGCTGGTGCGCTTCGGGTTCATCCCGCTGATCGTCTCGATGTGCCTGCTGACGCTGGTGATCCACGTCGTCCCGCCTGCCCCGTTCTGGGACGATCAGGACGCCTATGCCCGTCTCCTCGGCCAGGGCGCGCGCATGCAGTTCGCGGGCCTCGTGTCCTACGGCGTGTCGCAGACCCTCAACGTCACGGTGTTCGCGCGGCTTTCCGCAGGGCGTGAGGGCCGGATGCTGATGCTGCGCGCCTGGGTTGCCAGCCTGCTGTCGCAAGTGGTGGACACGCTGATCTTCATCACGATCTCCTTCGCGGGCGTGCTGCCGATCTGGGACATCATGGGCGGACAGATCATCGCCAAGCTGGTGCTCTCGACGATCATGGTGCCGCCGTTCATCTGGCTCTTCGTGAAGCTGGGGCGCAAGCTGGACGGAGAGTGATCGGCTCGCGGGATCAGCCTGTGGGATCAGGCAGCGAAACAATCGGTCGTTTTTCCCCGGAATTGGGGTTTAAATCCTGACCGAGGGGTCTAATAGCGCCCCATGCCGATTCCGCACGATCCCGCCATGCTCTCGAAAGCCGAGACGCTCGTCGATGCGCTGCCCTACTTGCAGCGTTATGCCGGTCGCACGTTCGTCGTGAAGTACGGCGGTCATGCCATGGGCGATCCCGAACTGGCGCGCGATTTCGCCGAGGACGTGGTTCTGCTCAAGGCCGTGGGCATCAACCCCGTGGTCGTCCACGGCGGCGGCCCGCAGATCGGTGCCATGCTCAAGACCATGGGCGTCGAATCGCGCTTCATCGATGGCCTGCGCGTGACCGACAAGGAAACCGCCAAAGTCGCCGAAATGGTGCTTTCGGGCGTCATCAACAAGGAAATCGTCGGCTGGATCGCCGAAGCCGGTGGCAAGGCCATGGGGATTTCCGGCAAGGACGGCGGCCTCGTCACCGCGAGCAAGGTGCAGCGCACCGCCAAGGACCCGGACAGCAATATCGAGCGCGTGGTCGATCTCGGCTTCGTGGGCGAGCCTGCGAAGATCGACATCGGCGTGATCGAGACGATCTCGGCAGCGGGCATGATCCCGGTCATCGCCCCGATCGCGCCGGGCGCGGACGGCCAGACCTACAATATCAATGCCGACACGATGGCCGGTGCAGTTGCGGCGGCGCTGGGTGCCTCGCGCCTGTTCCTGCTCACCGACGTGCGCGGCGTGCTCGACAAGCAGGGCGAACTGCTGACCGACCTGACGCCGTCCGACATCGTCAAGCTCCAGCAGGACGGCACGATCACGGGCGGCATGATCCCCAAGCTCGAAACCTGCATCCATGCGGTCGAGGCGGGCTGCGAAGCCGCCGTCGTGCTTGACGGGCGGGTTTCCCATGCCATGTTGCTGGAAATATTCACGCAGGAAGGTGCCGGCACGCTGATCCGGGCGGGCTGAACCGATCTGCAAGAGGAACTATCCGGCTGAAAGGCGTTTCAAGCCCCATGCGTAATACCGTCGTCATCGCCAGCGCCGTTTCGGCCCTCGCTCTCCTGCTCGCCGCGTGCAACCAGGAACCGATAGCCGAGCCCAGCAGCGATGCGACGATGGCGGCGAGCGAGGCGATCGCCGCCTCGGAGGAACCCAGCGGAGACGCATCCGAAGCCGCCCAGAGCGGCCTCGCAGCCCAGCTCGACCAGACCGCCTTGGGTGAGCGCCGCGATCCCGAGCGGGTCCTGCGCTACTACATCAATGCCCTGCGTATCGGCGATTGGGACGATGCGGCCAAGGCCTGGACCCTCGATGCGCAGATGACGCCGAACCGCCTGGCCGAGGAATTCGGCGGCGACGCCGGTCCCCGGATCGCGCTGGGCCGGGGCGATACCAGCACGGCGGCGGGTTCGATCTACTACGAGGCGCCGGTCGTGCTCGACTTTGCCGATGGCCGCGCCTCGCGCCGGGGCAGCATCGTCCTGCGCCGCGTCAACGACGTACCCGGTGCCAGCGAGCAGCAGCTCAACTGGCGTATCGAACGGATGTCCACCGTCACGCGTTGATGGTTTGGAAAATGCCCTTCAGGGCATTTTCGTTGCGGCACCGGCCCTTTCCCCCGGCGGCTCTGTAACCGAGCGTTGCCGGAACCGTTCGAACCCGTTCCCGCGCTTGCTCGACCCACCTTGCCTCGGCTATCAGGCGCAGGCTTCATTCCTCAGAAAGGCCCCACGCCCATGCTCGGCGGTGTGATCAACGCCCTTATCTACCTCGTGCAGATCCTGACCACGCTCGTGCTCGTCCAGTTCGTGCTCAGCCTGCTGATCTCCTTCAACGTGGTGAACCTGCACAACCGCTTCGTCGAGGCGATCTGGCGCGCGCTCAATGCGCTGCTCGATCCGATCCTCGGGCCGATCCGGCGGATCATGCCCAATACCGGCGGGATCGACTTCTCGCCGATGGTGCTGATCATCAGCCTCAACGTGATCATCATGATCCTCCAGCCGATGGCCTATGCCTGACATGACCGCAGCGAACATCATCGATGGAAAGGCCTTCGCCGAGGGCCTGCGCACCCGCATCGCCACCGTCGCTGCCGATTTCGAGGCGAAGGCCGGTCGCAAGGCGGGCCTCGCGGTCGTGCTCGTGGGCGAGGACCCGGCCAGCCAGGTCTATGTCCGCAACAAGGGCAAGCAGACCGTGGCCGCGGGCATGGAGAGCTTCGAGCACAAGCTGCCCGCGGATACCTCGGAAGCGGACCTGCTGGCCGTTGTCGAGCAGCTCAACGCCGATCCGGCGGTGGACGGCATTCTCGTCCAGCTGCCGCTGCCTGCGCACATGAACGAGCAGAAGGTCATCGCCACGATCAACCCCGACAAGGACGTGGACGGCTTCCACGTCGTCAATGTCGGGCGTCTCGCCACCGGGTTGCCGGGCTTCGTGCCCTGCACGCCGCTGGGCTGCGTGATGCTGCTCAAGGACCGGCTGGGTTCGCTTTCGGGCCTCGATGCGGTGGTGATCGGTCGTTCGAACATCGTCGGCAAGCCGATGGCGCAGTTGCTGATCGCCGAAAGCTGCACCGTCACCGTCGCGCATAGCCGCACCAAGGACCTCGCCGAAGTCGTGCGCCGCGCCGACATCGTGGTGGCCGCCGTCGGTCGTCCGGAGATGGTCAAGGGCGACTGGCTCAAGCCCGGCGCGACTGTGATCGACGTGGGCATCAACCGCGTTCCCGCTGCCGAGGAAGGCAAGACCAGGCTGGTGGGCGATGTCGATTTCGCCTCGGCTGCCGCAGTGGCGGGCGCGATCACGCCGGTTCCCGGCGGGGTCGGGCCGATGACCATTGCCGTCCTGCTGCGCAACACCGTGGTCGCGGCGCACCGCAACGTCGGTCTCTCGCTGGACGAGAGCGCGCTTTGAACCGGGCGCTGCGCCGGGTCCTGACGGCTGCGGCGGGCGGGGTCGTCATGATGGCGATCGCCGCCGCCCCGGCCGACGCCCGGCGCAGGCCGGACTATTCGCCCGGCGTGGGCACCGCCAATCCCAGCGCGCTCGTCGCCGCCGAAATCGCCTTTGCGCGGGCGGCGCGCGAGAAGGGGCAGTGGAAGGCCTTCGACGAATTCGCCGACGATGAAGCGGTCATGTTCGTGCCCGAGCCGGTGCGTGCCAAGACCTGGCTCAGCGGGCGCAAGGAACCGGCGGCGCCTGTGCAGTGGCAGGCCTCGCAGGTCTGGATGAGCTGTGACGGCACCATGGGCGTCACCAAGGGCGGCTGGCAGCAGCCGGACGGTTCGGTCGGCTATTTCACGACGATCTGGCAGAAGCGCAAGAAGGGCGACTATCGCTGGGTGCTCGACCAGGGCGACAGCCTTGCGCAGGCGCTGCCGAATTCGGACATGCTCTCGGCCTCGGTCGCCGACTGCGCCCGCCCCGGTGACAGACCAGATCCGGATGCGCTGATCGTCGAGGGCAAAGTGCCGGATGCGGCGCCGGGCATGGACGGCAAGGGGCGTTCGAAGGACGGCACCTTGCGCTGGAGCTATCACGTCAATGCGGACCATTCGCGTTCGCTGTCGGTCTCACTGCTGAAGAACGGGACGATGACCGAAGTGCTGCGCAGCGACGTAGCCGCGCCCAAGGCGCAATAACGGGGCCAAGGGGCAAAAACTCGCATGTATGAAATCTTCCTCAGCGCCTTCGTCACGCTGTTCGTGGTGATCGATCCGCCGGGCTGCGCCCCGATCTATGCCGGGCTGTCCGCCGACGCGAGCCGCTCGCAGGCGATTTCCATGGCCGCGCGTGCCTGCATGATCGCGACCGCCATCCTCGTGGTCTTCGCGCTGTTTGGCGCGCGGCTGCTGGGCGCGCTCCATATCGAACTCAACGCCTTCCGCATCGCGGGCGGCATCATGCTGTTCATGATCGCCATCGACATGGTCTTCGAAAAGCGCACCCAGCGCCGCGAGGAACGGGCCGAGAAGATCATCGCCCACCATGCCGAGACGCCCGAAGTGGACGACGTCTCGGTGTTCCCGATGGCCATGCCGATGCTGGCGGGGCCAGGCTCTATCGCGACGATCATGCTGCTGACCTCGCGCGCGCACGGGATGGAGCAGACGCTCGCGGTGCTGGCGGCGATGATTGCCGTGATGGCGCTGAGCTTCGCCGCGCTTGCCGCTGCCGGGCCGCTGATGCGGGTGCTGGGCGACAAGGTGGAGGCCGTGATCACCCGCCTTCTCGGCGTGCTGCTGGCGGCGCTCGCCGCGCAATATGTGATCGACGGGGTGAAGACGGTCCTGCTGCAATAGCGGCGGAATTCATCGCCGGTTCAGCGGTTTGAGCCAGTCTCACCCTTCTCTGCCGCAAAGGAGGGTGCGATGCTCCGCTTGCTGTCTGTCTGTTCCGCCGGGATATTGCTGCTGGTCGCAGCCGGGGCGGAGGGGCATATCGTGGGGCCTCCCGCGCCGCGGCCCAGCAGCCCGCCCTATCGTGACATCCAGCAAAAAGCCGAGGCAGAGCGTTATCGCCTCGACCTTCGCAACGTCGACAGAGCGATCCGCGAAGGCCGCGAGTCCGGTCGTCTTTCGAAGCAGGATTCCAAGAGGCTGCGCAAGGAACGGCAGCAGATCGATTCGCTGGCGAAGCGTTACGGCAGCGACGGCCTGTCGCCGCGAGAAGCCCAGGAACTCTACATGCGCGAGCGGGTGCTGGAGAGTCAGGCGAGGCTGCCGGGTAACGGCAAGCGCTGAGGCTCGCGGTTAAGCAGAGTCGTCCCGATTTTACCCCGTCATCCTGAACTTGTTTCAGGATCCATCGTGCCGATCGACCCGCCGTCGATGGTCAGAAATGGATCCTGAAACAAGTTCAGGATGACGAAGAGTTCTCGATCATCTCATTGCAGGGTCACGCCGTCGTCATCGTCATCCGAATGGCGACCGAAGAACTGCATCAACTGCACCAGCAGTTCGCAGCGCGCGGGCAGGGTCTCGGCTTCGAGCAGGGCCTGCTTGGCGGCGGCGTCGAACGGCGCGATCTGCGAGACACCGTTGATCAGCGCCATGTCGTCGAGCCGACCGACCTGGTCCCAGTCCACCGCGTAGCCCTGGGCATCGGCGAATCGCTTCGCCTCGCGCTCGAAGCTGGCGCGCTCGATCGGGGCGAGCACTTCATCCTCGCGCTCGGGCAGGAGTTCCGCCTCGACCTGTCGGAACGGCGTCGTCACGTCGAGTTCGCGGGTTATGCGAAAGCGCGATTCGCCGGTCAGCACGATATTGAACCGCCCGTCCTCCAGCGCCTCGACATCCCCGATCCGGCCGAGACAGCCGATCGTGAACAGCGGGGCGCCCTCGACCGGACGCTGCGGCTGGATCATGCCGATGCGCCGGTCGCGGGCGAGGGCGTCGCTCACCATCGCCCGATAGCGGGGCTCGAAGATATGGAGCGGCAATTGCAGCCCCGGATAGAGCACCGCGCCCGGCAGCGGGAAGATGGTGATTCGCGTCACGTCAGCCGAACAGGACGGTGGAGAGCTTGCGGCGGGTCGCCGAGACCCACGGATCCTCCAGGCCGGTCGCCTCGAAGATCTGGAGCAGCTTGGCGCGCGCGGCGCCTTCGTTCCATTCGCGGTCGGCCGCGACCATGCGCAGCAGTGTGTCGGCGGCGGCATCGCGCTCACCGGCGGCGAAAGCGGCATTGGCGAAAGCGAGCTGGGCTTCCAGGTCGGCGGGGCGCTCGGCAGCGGCGGCGCGCAGGGCGGCGAGTTCGCTGTCCTCGGGCTTGTCCTTGGCGAGCGTCAGCGCCGAACGGGCGCGCTCGACCAGCGGATCGGCGGCAAGCGCCGGTTCGAGGCTGTCGAGTACCTGCTCGGCTTCCTCGATGCGTCCGGCCAGCACCAGCGCGCGCACGAAGCCGGCAATGACTTCGGCGTTTTCCGGCGCCAGTTCGAGGATCTGCATGAAGATCGACGCGGCGCGCTCGCCGTCGCCTTCGGACAGGGCTTCCTCGCCCATGGCGATCAGCGGGGCGAGGTCCTGCTGCGGCTCGGCGCCGCCCGGCTGCACCGGAAGCTGCGACAGCAACTGGTCCAGCGTCTGCTTCAGCTGCGATTCGGTGCGGGCGCTGGTCAGGTCCGCCACCGGCTGGCCCTGGAAGATCGCATAGACCGTCGGGATCGAGCGGACCTGGAACTGCGAGGCGATGAACTGCTCTTCATCGACATTGACCTTGGCAAGGACCACGCCCTTGTCGGCATAGTCCGCGGCGACCTTTTCCAGCACCGGCGTCAGCGCCTTGCAGGGGCCGCACCATTCGGCCCAGAAATCGAGGATCACCAGCTGCGTCATCGACGGTTCGGCCACCGTCTTGCGGAACCGGTCGACCGCCTTCTGTTCGTCGAGGTTGAGACCCATGCTGGCCAAGATACGTGCTCCTGTAAAAACGAATGGCACCCTAGATCGGCTTTCGGGACGGATTTGTGAAGGGTGGTTGTCGTTTCACGTCCGGTTCTGCCGAGAGAGACGGTAAGGCCCACGTGGGGCCGCTCACCCGGAAAATCGCGATATTACGGGATTTTGAAAATTCTTTCGATTTTCCTCTTGCAGCCCCCAAAGGTCACTGCTAGTGGCGCGCCTCCACCCCGGACCTGCCGGTTACTCCAGCAGGTCTAGAACGTCAGAGCGGGCGTAGCTCAGGGGTAGAGCACAACCTTGCCAAGGTTGGGGTCGAGGGTTCGAATCCCTTCGCCCGCTCCAGTTCATACAGGGATTTTCCGGTTAGCCGGAAGATTTCCGAAACGCCGAGCGGGCGTAGCTCAGGGGTAGAGCACAACCTTGCCAAGGTTGGGGTCGAGGGTTCGAATCCCTTCGCCCGCTCCAGTTTCCTTTCGTGGAAATCCAGACATCTTCACAGCCTAAAATCCGCACTAAGCGGAGATCCTGATTCGCGCGTAGATACGGCGTGAACCTCGTTCGCCTACTCCGGCCCCGATATGCCGTGGAGGGAATGTGAGCGGGTTGGAAGCGCTGCTGATCAAGGCGAGGGGCGCAGCCAGGCGCGGCGAGACTGCTGCGGCGCGGGCGCTCTATCATGAGGCTCTGAGTCGCTTTCCCCGCAACCTTCGGGCGCGGGCGGCGCTGGACACGCTCGACGGCGCGCAGGCTGATCCCACCCCGACGCAGTTGGAGGCGATGATTGCTGCCTACCGCGCAGGCCGCATGGCCGAGGCCGCCCGCGAGGGCGAGAAACTGGCCGCCGAGTTCCCGCAGAGCTTCACCGTCCACAACCTGCAAGGCGCCGCCTTCCTCGCGCTGGGTTCGCTTCCCGCCGCCGAGGCCGCCTTCCGCCGGGCCGTCGAGATCGATCTCGGCGCAGCGGCCTGCCGCAACAATCTGGCCATCACGCTGCGCCGCCAGAATCGCTTCGCCGAAGCCGAGGCCATCTATCGCGAGGTGATCGCCCGCCATCCCGGCTATGCCGACGCGCGGTTCAATCTCGCCAACCTGCTCGATCTTCAGGATCGCCATGCCGAGGCAGAAGAGGGCTTCGTGCAGACCGTCACCCTCGATCCCGGCTATACCGAGGCGCATTACAACCTCGGCAACCTGCTGGCCAAGCGCGGCGCGCGGCTGGAGGCGGTTGCGGCCTATCGCCGTGCCCTGGCCCTGAAGCCGGAACATGCGCTCGCCTGGAACAATCTGGGCGGCGAACTCCTGCTGCTGGACCGGCTGGATGACGCGCTGGCCGCCTATGGTCAGGCGCTGGAGGCCGATCCGGGCAATACCCAGGCCATCGTCAATCGCGGCAAGGCGCTCGTGCTCAAGGGTGAACTTCCCGAGGCTATAGCCGCCTTCCGCAAGGCCCATGCGCTCGATCCGGAGGACCGCTCGGCATTGCTGCAGGCGCTGTTCGAGGAAGCGCATATCTGCGACTGGAGCCACCGCGCCGAGTTCGCACGAACAGAGGGACCCACTGCCGCCGCCGTCCAGCCCTTCGCGGCGCTGCCCTTCGTGGACGATCCGGCGCACCAGTATCGCCGCTCGCTGGCCTGCGCGGCGATGAAGTTCGGTCCGCCGCCACAAATCCCGCCTAACCCTGCGCCATCCACCGACGGACGCATCCGAATCGGCTACTTCTCGGCCGACTTTCACGATCACGCGACGATGTACCTGATGAGCGGCCTGTTCCGCGAACACGACCGCAGCCGCTTCGATATCCACTTCTACAGCTACGGCCCGCGCTGCGACGGCGATGCCTCGCGAAGGGTGCTGCGCAGCCATGCCGACGCCTTCACCGAGATCGGCCATCTGACCGACGTCGAAGCCGTCACCCAGGCCAGAGCGGACGGTCTCGACATTGCCGTCGATCTTAAAGGCTACACGCGCGGCACCCGCACCGCGATGTTCGGCCAGAGACTCGCGCCCGTGCAGGTGAGCTACATGGGCTACCCCGGCACCGTCGGCCACGCCTGCATGGACTACTTCATCGCCGATGCCGTAGCCCTGCCGCCGGGCAACGAGCGCTGGTTCACCGAAAAGATCGTCCGACTACCCCATTCCTACCAAGCCAACGACGACCAGCGCGCGCTCATACCCGACACGTGCGGTCGCAATGGCTGGGGCCTGCCCGAACGCGGCTTCGTGTTCTGCTGCTTCAACCACACCTACAAGATCGACCCCGAGGCATTCGATATCTGGATGCGACTGCTGGCCCAAGTGGAAGGCAGCACACTCTGGCTTCTGCGCTCGAACCAATGGGCGGAGGAAAACCTGCGGCGCGAAGCGGCGGCGCGCGGCGTCGATCCGGCGCGGCTGGTGTTCTCCCCCGGTGTTCCACACGGCGAGCACCTCGGGCGCCTTATGCTGGCGGACCTGTTCCTCGATACTTTCGCCGTGAATGCCCATACGACCGCCAGCGACGCGCTCTGGGCCGGACTGCCGGTGCTGACGATGCCGGGGCGCCAGTTTGCCGCGCGGGTGGCGGGAAGCCTCGTCCACGCGGTCGGACTGCCGGAACTGGCGGTGCCCGACAAGGCCGCCTACGAAGCGACGGCACTTGATCTGATCCATGATCCGCGCAGGCTGCGCGATCTTCGCGAACGTCTCGCCGTCAATCGGCTGACTTCGCCGCTGTTTCGTACCGCCGACTATACGCGGCGGGTGGAGGCGGCGTTTACGGAGATGCAGCGGCGGCGGTTGGCCGGGCTTTCGCCGGATCATTTTGAAGTCGAATAAAGGGAGAAGTCCTGGGGGATGATCCCCCAGACCCTCGGAATGTCTACCTCGCGCCCAGCCTATCCGTAGTGCACTCCCTGCGGCGCAGCCAATAAGTCTCCCGACGCCGCCATGGGCGCATAGCGTATAGGTCGCACCTGACCTCGACAGTAACGGGGTGCAGGGGCGATGGCCCCTGCTCTTCACCCTTGTTCTTAAAACGAAATCACCGCTTCCCCGATAGCCTCCCAAACCTGCCCAAGCTGGTCGTCGGAAATGCAGTAGGGCGGCATCACATAGACGGTGTTCCCCAGCGGCCGCAGCAGCACGTCCCGCTCGCGGAAGAACGCCATGAGGCACGGCGCGAGGTCGCTCATGTAGCCGCTGGTGCCCGAAGTCCTGAGATCGAGCGCGGCGATGGTGCCGATCGTGCGGGGATTGTCGAAGTGGCAGAACTGGCCGAGCTTCCCGATCCACGTCGCCTGTTTCCCGGCCAGTGCGGCGATACGCTCCAGCACCGGTTCCTCGCGCCAGATCGTCAGGTTGGCGGCGGCGGCGGCGCAGGCGATGGGGTTCGCGGTGTAGCTGGAGGAGTGGAAGAACATCCGCGCGCGGTCGGTGGAGTAGTGTGCCTCGAAGATCGCTTCGCTGGCCATGGTGACGGCGAGCGGGACGGCGCCGCCGGTCAGGCCCTTGGAGAGGCAGAGGATGTCCGGGACCACGCCTGCCTGTTCGCAGGCGAGGAGGGTGCCGGTGCGGCCCCAGGCGGTCATCACTTCGTCGGCGATGAAGAGGACGCCGTAGCGGGCGCAGATCGCCTGCATCGCCGCGAGCGTCTCGGGCGAGTAGACCAGCATGCCGCCCGCGCCAAGGATCAGCGGCTCGACGATCAGCGCGGCGGTGTCCGGCTGGCGGCAGAGCGCTTCGAGTGCGTCCAGCGTCTGCTGTTCGGCTCCGGCGGCGGGGAAGGGGATGCGGCCGACGTCGAACAGCAGCGGTTCGTAGGGCTGGTTGAATACGCCGCGCTCGCCCACTGACATCGCGCCGATGGTGTCGCCGTGGTAGGAGTTTTCCATCACGACGATGCGGTGGCGGTTCTCGCCGCGCCAGTGCCAGTAGCCGAGCGCCATCTTCAGCGCGACTTCCACGCTGGTCGAACCCGAATCGGAGAAGAACACCCGCGTCAGGCTTCCCGGCATGATCGCGCGCAGGCCTGCGGCGACTTGCTCGGCGGGTTCGTGGGTCCATCCGGCGAAGATGATCTGGTCGAGCTTCTGGGCCTGCTCGGCAATGGCCGCCTTGATGCGCGGGTGGGAGTGGCCGTGGGTCGTCACCCACCATGAGGACACCGCGTCCACCACCGCCTTGCCGTCGGCCGTGTGGAGCAGAGCGCCCTCGGCATGGGTGACGAGGGGGACCGGTTCCTGCAGGCCGTGCTGGGTAAAGGGGTGCCAGACCGATGATGTCATTGCGTGAAATCTCCGATACGGAAGTTTTCGGCGAAGGCCTTGGTCAGCGCTTCCGGCGTCAGCGAGGCGAGGCGGGGCAGGCGGCCGAGGCGGCGGACTTGGCCCATGGCGCAGATCGTTGCCTCGCTGTCTTCCACCGGGTCGCCGACGAAGGCCACGCCCAGCACCTCGACGCCGCGTGCGCGCAGGGCCTCGATGGAGAGCAGCGAATGGTTGATCGTGCCGAGCACCGTGCGCGCCACCAGCACGACCGGGGCGTTCCAGCGCGCGAACTGGTCGGCATACGTCGTGGTGCGGGTGAGCGGGACCATCACGCCGCCAGCACCCTCGACGACCAGCGGGCCGTCCACTTGCGGCAGGGCGAGGCGTTCGGGATCGATCTCCACTCCGTCGATCTCGGCGGCGAGGTGCGGCGAGCAGGGGGTGGCGAGGCGATAGGCCTCGGGCAGGATATGGTCGGCGGGCAGGCCGGAGAGGCGCGCCACGCGGTCGCCGTCGCCGCCGTCTTCCTCGAGGCCCGCCTGGACCGGCTTCCAGTAACGCGCGCCGAGGGCCCCCGCGAGCGCGGCGGCGAAGACGGTCTTGCCGATCTCGGTATCGGTTCCGGTGACGATAAGCGGTCTCATGAGGCGTTCGTTTCTCGGTGTAGGTGGCAGGTCACGACTTCGTAAGTCACTTTGCATCCGTTTTGGGGGCATCCGCTTTGGGCGAAACGTGCCATGACGCGGCGAAGCTGGCCGGGGGAAAGGGGGCGGTGTCCGGCTTCGGCGGTCTGGGCGCCGATGGCCTTGAGGGCGTGAAGGAAGGCCAGCGGATCGGCATGATGCTCGACGGGGTGCTCGACCGCGTGGATGAGGTCACCGAAAGTGGCGATGTCCGCGAAGCGGGGGGTTCCGGGTTGCAGCCCCTCCGCCTGATGCGCGGCGCGCCATTCCGCGAAGCTGCCGGGGCCGAGAGTCGTCACCATCAGGTGCCCGCCCGGCGCCAGCCAGCTCGCCATGCGGGCGAGGGCGGCTGGGGTATCGTCGAACCATTGCACGGCGAGGCTGGAGCATATCAGGTCGAACGGGCCGCCGTCCGGGGTGCCGTATTCGCCGTCGAGCACGGCAAAGCGGTGCCGGGCGCTTTCGCCCAGTCGGCTGCGGCAGCGCTCCAGCATTTCGGGCGCAAGGTCGGTGACGAGCCAATCGCCATCCAGCCCGGCCAGAGCATGCGTGAGAAAGCCGGTGCCGCAGCCGATCTCCAGCACGCGCGGGTTGGGCGGCAGATCAAGCGCGGCGATCCGGTTAGCTAGCGTCTGGGCGACCTCGCGCTGGATGCGGGCATGGCCGTCGTAGTCGAGCGCGGTGGCAAAGGCGCGGCTGACTCGCTCGCGGGGCGCGTTCATGCCAGTGCCTCGATCATGTCGCGCACCACCTGGGCGCAGAATTCCGGCACTTCGAGCGGGAGGAGGTGCCCGCCGGTTTCGCATTCGATCCGGCGCACGGCGGCGTTCCGGAAGACTTGCGCGCGCATCGCTTCGGGCAGGAGCGGGTCGCGCGCGCCTTGAAGCGAGACGATGGGGACGGCTGGCAACGAGGTCTCCTCGTCGCGCAGGCGCACAAGGTCGTCGTGCAGCAGGGCGGCGTCGATCTCGCCGAACGCCGCCTCCGCGCCGCATTGGCGGCGGAACTCCGCAAGCACGGCGCGCGGCTCCTCGCCGAAGCGCCGCAACATGCGGTCGAGCACACGGACCGGCACGCCGGGATAGCCTGAGGATGCGGAGAAGCGCTCGAAACCGTTGATCGCGAGCACGCCCAAGAGGCCCTCGGGCGGGTCGATCAGCACGCGCATGGTGCCGAAGGAATGAGTAACGGCAAGGCAGGGACCATCCATCGCGACGACCTCAGGGCTGCCGAAGTAGCCGCGATCATCGATCTCCAGCGGCAGGTCTGCCAGGAGATCGGCCAGCGGCGTCCAGAACGAGCGGTCGAAGCCCCAGCCATGGGCGAAGAGCAGCTTCACCGGCAGGCCTCGATCGCGTTCAGCAGGGCATCGATATCACTCGCCGCATGAGTCGCGCGCAGGGCGAGGCGCAGGCGGCTCGTGCCGGGCGGTACCGTGGGCGGGCGGATCGCGGAGGCGAGCAGTCCGCGTTCCTCCAGCTTGCGGGAGAGGTGGAGCGCGGCGACCTCCGCGCCGATCACGGCGGGAACGATCTGCGTGCTTGATGCACCGTGATCGATGCCGAGCGCGGCGAGGCCGGAGCGCAGCCGCTGGCCCAGCGCGGCAAGGTGGGTGCGCTCGGCGTCCATGCCCGGTACGAGATCGAGCGCGGCGTCGATGGCGCCCAGCACGGCGGGCGGCGGGGCGGTGGTGAAGATGAAGCCGCTCGCCGCATTGACGAGGTAGTCGATCATCACCCGCGACCCGGCGACATAGGCGCCGAAACCGCCCAGCGCCTTGCTGAAGGTGCCCATGACGAGGTCGATCCCGCCGGGCACTTCCGCCGAGAGGCCCGCGCCGCCGGGGCCGAGCACGCCGGTGGCATGGGCTTCGTCCACGAACAGGAAGGCATCGTGGCGGGCGGCGATTTCGGCCAGACGGGCGATGTCGGCGCGGTCGCCGTCCATCGAGAACACGCTTTCGGTGAGGATCAGGCGGGCGGGGGCTTCGGCGCCCTTGCTCGCCAGCAGCTCTTCCAGATGATCGAGGTCGTTGTGGCGGAAGCGGTGCTGGCGGGTGCCGGAGATCGCGAGGCCGGCGTGCATCGAGGCATGGATCAGCCGGTCGGTGAAGACCGCCGCGCCCAGGGAAGCCGAGTTGGGCACTGCGGCGAGCAGGGCGGGGATAACCGCTGCATTGGCCTGCCAGCCGCTGGCGAAGACCAGCGCGGCTTCGGCATGCTTGAACCGGGCGATACGGGCCTCGATCGCGAGATGCGCCGCGCTGGTCCCCGTCACCAGCCGCGAGGCGCCGGAGCCGGTGCCGTGGGCTTCCGTCCAGGCGCGGGCGCGCTCGATCAGCAGCGGGTGGCGGGCGAGGCCGAGATAGTCGTTGCTGGAGAAATCGATCAGTTCGTGCCCGTCGCGGCGGACGCGGCCACCCTTTTCGAGTGCGGCGGGGCGCAAGGTGCGGCGTTGTCCGGCGCGGTCGATCCGGTCGAGCGCCGCTGCGAAGAAGGAGTCGAGCCTGCTCATCGCCCCAGCCGGTATGGCAAGCGGGCGTCCGGCACAATGGCCGGTGGGCCGAAGAGGGCATCGATTTCGCGGCGGGACGTGAAGCCGCCGCCGCCCTCGTGCGTTGGAACGGCAAAGGAAAAACCGAAGGATGCCCGCCTGATGCGATCCCTGCCGCTCTGTCTTGCCGCCGTACTCATGCTGTCCGCCTGTCATTCGGGTGAAAATTCCGGGGGCGGGCAGGGGGCTGCGAAACCCGCCGATCCTTTTGCCTTCGTGTCTGCCTCGAAGGATGGGAATGCCGGGCAAGCCGATAATCCCGTGCTGCGCGCGCAAGTCGCGCTGGATAGGCTGGGCTTCTCGTCCGGCGTTATCGACGGGCGGGAGGGGGCTTCCTACGAACTGGCGCTGCGCGGTTTCCAGGAGGCGCGGGGGCTGCCGGTGAGCGGGAGGCTCGATCCGGCAACGCAGCAGGCGCTGGGCAACGAACCGGGCACACGCCGGGTCGTCATCCCCGCCGCTTTCGCGCGCGGTCCTTTCGTGCCCGACTTGCCCAAGGACATGGCCGGACAGGCGAAGTTCGACCACCTCGGCTATCGCGCTTTGTCCGAGGCGCTGGCGGAGCGTTTCCATACGACGCCGGAGGTCCTGCTGGCGCTCAATGGTCCGGGGACGGTGCTCGGCGCCGGGCGCGAGATCCGGGTGCCGGACATCGCCGATGCCCCGCTCGCGCAGCTTGCCGATGACAAGACCGGCTGGGCGAAGACGCTGCAAAGCCTGGGCGTTCGGTCCGATCAGCCCAAGGCCGATCATATCGTCGTCGACAAGTCGGACGGCGCCCTCAGAGCCTACGACGCGGCGGGCAAGCTGATCGCGCAGTTCCCCGTCACCACCGGCAGCGGGCACGATCCGCTGCCGCTCGGCACCTGGAAGATCGTCGGCGAGGCGCGCAATCCGGACTATCACTTCAACCCCGACTTGTTTTGGGATGCTAAGAAGAATGCGAAGGACAAGCTCCTGCCGCCGGGGCCGAACGGCCCGGTCGGCGTGGTCTGGCTCGATCTTTCCAAGGAACACTACGGCATCCACGGCACCCCGGAGCCGCAGAATATCGGCAAGACCGAGAGTCACGGCTGCGTGCGCCTGACCAACTGGGATGCGGCGCGGCTGGCGCAGATGGTCTCGGCGGGCACGAAAGTCGTGTTTCAGGCCTGATCCACCGGTCTGGTTAACGCCGCGCCAAGGCTGGCGGGATGGACAGAGCCTGGGCCGGGACGGATCGAATCCGCCCGGCTTGCGCTCTACCCTGCGGGAATCCTAGGCCTCGCAAGGCAAAATCCGCTTTCTTATATCAAGGACCTGCCATGAAATTCCGCCCCTCGACTGCCCTTGTGCTCGTTGCCGTTCCTGCTGCTCTCTGTGCTGCTGCTGCACCGGCCGCTGCGCAAGTGACGGCCGAGGCCAATGTGGCGCGCGCCGAAGGCGACTGGGGCGGCGAGCTGGCGGTGGGGGTGCCGGTGATCTCTGACGGCGGCTTCAGCATCACGCCGGGCGCGGGCGTATTCTTCCACCACCGCGACCATCCCGGCTATTTCAACCAGGATTCGCAGTGCTTCAGCAAGTCCAGCGGCGACCGTGTCTCGGACGGCAAGTGCGACAACTCGGGAACCAAGTTCTTCGGCAAGGTCGAGGCGATGTACCGCCTGCCGACCGCGCTGGGCTTCGGCATCGGTGCGCGCCTGATCGGCGGCGATGTGCGGGCCTACGGCACCGTGTCGATGCCGCTGCTGCCCCGGATCGACGTGAAGGGGAACTTCGGCGACCACTATCTGGCCGCCGGTCTCCAGGCCCGGTTCTGATGGGGAAAGTCGGGGCTTACCAGCCTTCGAGGAGATCGAGGTAGGCCACCACATCGTTGTCGGTGGCGATGAACAGGCCGTCCTGCACCTCTTCGGGCTGACGGGCGGCCATATCCATCGCTTCCGATAGCGAGCCGTAAAACAGGGTGCTGGCCGCGCCGCCCTCAGGGCCGGAATCGAGGTGGTAGAGGCGCACGGTGGCCTCGAGGTAGGTGGTGCGCATCAGTCCGTGCTCTCCGCTTCGGGGCCTTCCGCTTCGGGGCGCTCGCGTCTGGCGCCCTCGACCGTGCGGGTGAGGCGCGCGGCTTCGGCCTCAGCGGCGGCGCGCTCGGCCCTGGTGCGGCCATGGCGCGCGCGGCTCTCGTCCGCCTGATGCTTGTCGGCATCGCGCGCCTTGGCCTTGCGGGCCATGCGAAGGTTGATGATCTCGGCCATGACGGCCCTGTTACCGCCTGCGCCCGGCGAGGGGAAGGGCGCGGCGATCCGTTACATGCCGATGCCGAGAAGGCGGCCGATGAAGATCAGCGCGATGGCGCCGATGATCGAGGCCAGGCACCCGGCGCGCTGGAAGTCCGCCTGCCCGCGCGTGGTGACGAGACCGGCCACCAGGGAACCGCCGATGCCGAGCAGGACCGTCGCGATCCATCCCATCTCGACCGCGCCGGGATAGAAGAAGCGCGCCAGGGCGCCAATGATGAGGCCGCTGATGATGGCGCTGATGATATTGATCATGTCTCGTCGAAGTCCCTGTTTTGACGGAGAGTCTGGTTTGGCCGAAGAGTCTGGCCGAAGGCTGCGCGTCCTAAAGTCGCGAGCGCGGCGCGGGTTGCAATCGCGCCTCGTCGAAAGGGGTATCGTGCTCGACAGGAAGCGCGGCGGGATTCGCCCGGGCGGGCATCGCTTCCCGAGAACGCAGGAAACGCTGTCCAAGTGCCTCGACAGAGTAGGAATGTCCGCAAACCGGGGGACTCGTTTCGTCGTAAACGGGATTCGTCTCACCGCCGTTTTATGTGGAAAAATTTTTCACCGGGGTCTCGAAATAGCCTCTTGCGCGAGAGCCGGATGACGGAGTTCCCGCGCGTCGCGACACCGCTCCGCCTGTAAAGAGGCAAGACTTGCCGGGCGCTTCCATGGAGCCTGCCCCCTTGCGTCAATTTCCAGAACAGGCACTATGGGTTGTGGCGCGTCGATCGCGGGGCATCTAGACCTAGAGAATTCGTCCTTGGGCCGTCAGGGGTCCCGAAAGGCGGTTTTCCGGTGTCCGGAGCGTTTTGCGAGCAGCGCGCGCCAGGGTCGGTCAGGAATTTCGTGATCTGTTTTCAGCCGTCCGCGGTGCGTCGAGCGACGAATCGGGACAGGCACGGAAATGGATGGGGCCGGACCTGGGGCAATGCTGAACGCGCTTTCTGGCGCTTCGATGACAGGACCCGGAAACGGGTTCTGATGAACGGGTGGCTTTGGAGCATTTTCTAATCAGGTGGAGGCACCTGATGACTCGGAAAATGCGGAAGAACAGAAATTTAGAGCAGCTGACCCGATGCAGTCGGGTCGGAAGCTGCTCTAAGCGGATTTTGAGCAAGCGGGGGCGACATTGGATTTCAGGAACGGAAGCGACGCTGACGTGAACAGCTCCGACACTATGCAGGCAGATATGATTCAGGATGATGGGCAGGTTGAAATGCCCGGTTTCGAGACTTCGCCGCGGGCTCCGGCCCCTACGGTTGAAACGGTTAAGCCTGAAAAGGTCGCCGAAAAGGCCAGACCCGTGAAGAAGGCAGCGGCGAAAAAGGAAAAGGAGGCGGGCGAGGGCCCGGCGATCGCGATGGACAAGACCGATACCGCTACGGCCGCTCTTGTGGCCGACGCCATGCTGGCGGCCGTTACCGCCGCGCCCGAAGCAAAGGCGCGTCCCGATTCGAAGACGATCAATGCGCGCCGCTTCACCATCGTCACCGACGATGCTCGTGACGCGCTGCTGACCGATTTCGGCAAGGAAACGCTCGACGACCGCTACCTGCTGCCTGGCGAGAAGTACCAGGACCTCTTCGCTCGCGTGGCCGATGCCTATGCGGACGACCAGGAGCACGCCCAGCGTCTCTACGACTACATCTCGAAGCTGTGGTTCATGCCTGCCACCCCCGTTCTCTCGAACGGCGGCACCGGGCGCGGCCTTCCCATCTCGTGCTACCTCAACTCGGTGGACGACAGCCTCGAAGGCATCGTCTCCACCTGGAACGAGAACGTCTGGCTTGCGTCGCGCGGCGGCGGCATCGGCACTTACTGGGGCAACGTGCGCGGCATCGGCGAGCCGGTGGGCCTCAACGGCAAGACCAGCGGCATCATTCCCTTCGTGCGCGTGATGGATTCTCTGACCCTCGCGATCTCGCAGGGTTCGCTGCGTCGCGGTTCGGCGGCCTGCTACCTCGATGTCTCGCACCCCGAGATCGAGGAGTTCCTTGAGATCCGCAAGACTTCGGGCGACTTCAACCGCAAGGCGCTCAACCTGCACCACGGCGTGCTGCTGACCGACGAGTTCATGGAAGCCGTCCGCGACGGCACCGACTTCGACCTCAAGAGCCCCAAGGACGGTTCGGTGCGCGGCACCGTCCACGCCCGCTCGCTGTTCCAGAAGCTGGTCGAGGTCCGCCTCGCCACCGGTGAGCCTTATCTGGTGTTCTCCGACACCGTGAACCGCACGATGCCCAAGCATCATCGCGATCTCGGCCTCAAGGTCTCGACCTCGAACCTCTGCTCGGAAATCACCCTGCCGACCGGCCGCGACCACCTCGGCAACGACCGCACCGCGGTATGCTGCCTCTCCTCGCTCAACCTGGAAACCTGGGAAGAGTGGAAGGGCGAGAAGCGCTTCGTCGAAGACGTGCTGCGCTTCCTCGACAACGTCCTGCAGGACTACATCGACCGTGCGCCGGACGAGATGGCCCGCGCCCGCTATTCCGCCGCGCGTGAGCGCTCGGTCGGCATGGGCGTCATGGGCTATCACTCGTATCTCCAGAAGCGCGGCATCGCCTTCGAGAGCGCAATGGCCAAGGCGCTGAACATGCAGATGTTCCAGCACATCGCCGCCAAGGCGGACGAGGCCTCGCTCATGCTCGCGCAGGAACGTGGCGCTTGCCCGGACGCGGCCGACATGGGCGTGATGCAGCGCTTCAGCTGCAAGATGGCGATCGCGCCGACCGCGTCGATCTCGATCATCTGCGGCGGTACGTCGGCCTGCATCGAGCCGATCCCGGCGAACATCTACACCCACAAGACGCTCTCGGGCAGCTTCGTGGTGAAGAACCCCTATCTGGAGAAGCTGCTCGCCTCGAAGAGCAAGGATTCCAACAACGTGTGGAATTCGATCCTGGAGCACGGCGGCTCGGTCCAGCACCTCGACTTCCTGACGCCGGACGAGAAGGCGGTCTACAAGACCAGCTTCGAGATCGACCAGCGCTGGCTGCTCGAATTCGCCGCCGACCGCACGCCCTATATCGACCAGGCGCAGTCGCTGAACCTGTTCATCCCGGCCGACGTCGACAAGTGGGACCTGATGATGCTGCACTTCCAGGCCTGGGAGAAGGGCATCAAGTCGCTCTACTACCTGCGCTCGAAGTCGGTGCAGCGCGCTGGCTTCGCGGGCGGTGGCGGCGTCGAGGCGGACAACACGCCCGAAGCGCCCAAGTTCGAGATCGGCGAGACCACCGACTACGACGAGTGTCTGGCCTGCCAGTGATTGGGGCCTGCCAGTGATCTGATTGCACAGGCGATTTTCAGGAGACCCCGGTGAGCCGAGCTTGCCGGGGTTTCTTCTTGCCTGCGCGGCATTCATTTTTCCGCGATTCCGCGCTAAGGGCCGCGCCATGCAGAATGGCTGTGATCCCCTGACCCCTTCCGGCGATAGCGTCGGCCGTGCTCCGATATGCGTCGCGGCGCTCTATCAGTTCACCCGCTTCGCGGATTTCGCCGCACTGCGCGCCCCGCTCTTGGCGCTCTGCGAGGAGGAGGGCATCAAGGGCACCCTGCTGCTCGCGGCCGAAGGCATCAACGGCACGGTTGCCGGTAGCCACGAAGGCATCGCGCGCCTGCTCGCCCATGTCCGGGCACTGCCGGGCTGCGCGGACGTGGATGTGAAGCTCTCCGGCGCCGAGGACATGCCGTTCCACCGCATGAAAGTCCGCCTCAAGCGCGAGATCGTGACGATGGGCCAGCCCGATATCGATCCGCTCTCGGTGGTCGGCACTTATGTCGAGCCGCAGGATTGGAACGCGCTGATCTCCGATCCCGATACGATCGTGATCGACACACGCAACGACTACGAAGTGGCGGTCGGCACGTTTGCAGGCGCGATCGACCCGCACACCGCGACCTTCCGCGACTTCCCCGAGTGGTTCCGCACCGAGCGCGAGAAGCTGCTGGCGGCGAAGCGCGAAGGCGGAAAGCCGCCGAAAGTCGCGATGTTCTGCACCGGCGGCATCCGCTGCGAGAAGTCCACCGCGTTCCTCAAGCAGGAAGGCGTGGAGGACGTCTTCCACCTCAAGGGCGGCATCCTCAAGTATTTGGAGACAGTGCCCGAGGAAGAAAGCCTGTGGCAGGGCGAATGCTTCGTCTTCGACCAGCGCGTCACCATCCGCCACGGTCTGGTGCAAGGCAGCCATGCCCTGTGCCACGCCTGCCGCCGCCCGGTGAATGCCGAAGACCAGACCTCGCCGCTCTACGAGGAAGGCGTGAGCTGCCCGGCCTGCCACCATGAGCGCAGCGACGAGCAGCGCGCATCCTATCGCGAGCGTCATCGCCAGGAAAACCTTGCGGCGGCACGCGGCGAACTACACGTCGGCGCCGTGCGCAGGCCGGAGAATGCCGTCGATACCGATGCCGACTGATCCCATCCTCTACAGCTTCCGCCGCTGCCCCTATGCGATGCGGGCGCGGTTGGCGCTGTTGGTAAGCGGCACGACCTGCGAACTGCGCGAAGTGAAGCTTTCGGCCAAGCCGGCGGAAATGCTGGAAGCCTCGCCCAAGGGAACGGTGCCGGTTCTGGTGCTGCCCGATGGTACAGTGATCGACCAGAGCCTCGACATCATGCGCTGGGCCTTGGAGCGCAACGATCCCGAAGGCTGGCTCGCGCGTGACGACGCAGCGCTGATCGCCGCTAACGATGGCCCCTTCAAGCACGACCTCGATCGCTACAAATACCCTGACCGCCACGGCAGCGATGCTGCCGCGCACCGGGGAGGTGGTCTCGCCTTTCTACGCGAAATCGACGCGCGCCTTGGGAACAGTCCCCAGCTTTGCGGCACGAAACGCGGAATAACCGATATGGCGATCATGCCTTTCGTCCGCCAGTTCGCCGCCACCGATCCCGACTGGTTCGCGGCACAACCACTTGCCCACCTGCAAACCTGGTTACGCGATCACCTGGAGTCGAGGTTGTTTACAAATACCATGCTCCTCGCGCGACCATGGCAGCCGGGAGACGATCCGGTAAGCTTCGCCAGCGTGGGCTGAGTTCCAAAAATGTGAGGAATGGTGCGCTTACGGAACGACTAAGGATGGAGAAGTGGTGCGCTTACGTGATGCGTATCCTGATCTTCGGTGTCGTCGTGCTCATCCATGGCGATTTCTCCTGAGATATCAGTAGTGGAAGTTTGGTGCGCTTACGTGACTCGAACACGTGACCCCATCATTACGAACACGAGCGATAGAACGGCGGAAACCCAGGGTTCCCGAGGCTTCTGATGCCGGAATTTGCCCAATCTTCCGGGTCGCCCAAGCGATACCCAGATTGTGCCGAAGTCCGAACTGGGCGTCTTCCTACCGAAAGCACTTTGGCTCGGTGAAAGTTCGAATTTCGACCCGGTCAGAACCCGGATGTGCGGCGCAAACAGCTTAGCAGCGAACTGCGATTGCAGGGTGTGCCGATAGGCGGTTCGCAGATCGAACTCCCTTGGAGAGGCGAGGCCTTAAGCGCAAGCATGACGCGCCACTCCGGCATTCCGAACTTCAAATCGATGCAGGCAGCACACTTCCTTGGCTCAGAGCCGAATACCAAACCATACTCATCGATCTCTACCCCCCTGTTGAACAGACAAATTATGGCTAAAAGGTCAAAATTTCACTTGCCAATGAAACACATAGACTGACAATCTCACTTACTAAAATGGGGGTAAAACATGTCAGAGATTGAAGCTGTTTGGAAGAATAGTACCACTCTCAGAGAGGAAATTGATCCATGGGCTAGCGATGAAATTGAGCATCTGCTGGAACTCAGCCACCTCAGCCAGATATGTTCTAGCATTCTGTGGCCAGATGATCAGTTAATCACTGATGAGATATGCGAGAGTATAACTCTTTCGGAGCATGCTAGCAAAATTCTAGCAGAGATCCCGGAACTCCAGAATCTTCCGGGGAAAACAGCAACTCTTGCCTTTTTCATTTCGTTTTATCACTTAGAGATTTTTATCGACATCAATAAAAGCTCTGCGACAGAAATCGCTGACGCCTTGTCAAAGCACTTGGCATCTGGACGTATAAAAATCGCTAGCCGATTTGGGAGGCGTTTATACGATAAGTATAATAGAGATTTCAATCTTCCGCGCGCTGATCACTTATCTGCGGAAAGCACCGCTCTATTGTTGCGCGATACGGAGCAAGGAGTTTATCAATATGGTTATAATATCACAGGCCCATTAGGGATATTACAGTCACAAGAAGCTCGACGAGTTCGGGGAAGCCGAAAAATCCCGTTGTGGCATTGTGATAATATCGGATGTAATCATCTTCATGAAGTTGCTTTGTCTGATTATAGTGTGCCGCTGCGACGAGCTGTCAGCCTGATCGAGTCTCACGCCGAGAATACTATGGGCCCTCCGTCCCACTGGGGAACGGTAACAGCTCTTATGGCAGACGATTTTGTAGATGACAGATATGGTGACATATTTATCTTCTTACAGGAACAATTTAGCCGAGACGAAAAGTCACTGATCCTTCTGGGCTTGCTTAGCAAAGAGACATGCAAAGCATCAATATGGGATCTAATAAAGTTTCACTTTAATAAACAAGAATACTCGAAGCCACCGGCAGATTTTGTGGGGACTCTGTCCGAGGAGCACCTCTCTCAGATCATATTTGCATGCAGCAACGAAGATATCATCGCAACGATTGACGGCCTTATAAACAAGGGCGACATTGCTATACCTTCTACTGAAGTCCGATTGGCGAGAACTCGCCTATCGGAATCAGGCGCGACATGCGCCGTTTCATCACTCGGCATCCGGTCCAGTGAGGCGAATCCCATTATACGGATGGCGACGGCGATTTGGTTTGCGTATGATGACGCGGACAGTCTGACTGAACTATCGTGGCGGGCCCTGAAAGCCGCAGGGCCGGCAACGCCAGGGATGGTCTTGCAGTATTTAAACAGCAAATCTCCACGCGAAGCAGTCAACGAGTTAATTCTATGCAGCAGTGATATCACGCAATTTATCAAAGATATTTTGATTATAGAATTATACGATGACGAAGATGCTGCTCACTTATGCGATCGTCTGCTTTGGAAATTTGGCTTTGATGTTCCTCGGTATGGAAAGGAATACCAGAACCTAGTGCGGAATCTCGACATCTTTAGGGATGAATTATCGCAACAGACGCACCCATTTAGCGAATTGACGAGAGAAAAGATCCGTTCTTCCGGCGTCAATTTGTTTGTGCATCTTGAGAATTTTCTAGAGATAATGATCTCTTATAATGTCTGGTTGTTCAGTAAAGATCACTTCGAAGGGAAGTTCATCTATGAGCCCAAGGAGGCGATTGCGGCGGTAGGCAGCGTAATCTCTGCGCCCGACGATCTGCTGTGGAATAGCTCGGGATCGAATACCTTGGGAGTGCTGCTGTCTTATCTGGCAGCTTCAGTCAAATGGCTTGAAAGCCTCTTTGCGCAAGATCAAGAAATGGTTAGCCGGCCTCTGTCCCATTACCCCCATTATTCATCTAAAGATGATAATTTATTTCCATTCCACAACATGCCCTTTTGGGCAAATTGCGATCAATCGGAACTCCGTAACTATGTAAGCAGTTACTCTGAAGTGGCGGCGGCCTTTCTTCGTTCAGAATTAGCATTGGTACGAAATGGCCTCGACCATTACAGAGCGCCAGATAAATTTCCATCCTTAGAGAAGATGATGATATGCGAAATGCAGCTGCGGCAAGCGGCCTTTTCTGCAGATGCTAAAAGCTTTTTCCCAAAAACATGGTGGATGCAGACTCGCCTTTATAATCTGAATGGCCAATACGAAGAAATGTTCATGGACCAAAGTCGTCGCGAATTAAGGCTTTCTTATCCGACTGTACTCAAAGGAATTCGAGAGGTAACCTTTGGCGTACCAACGATAATCCCTCATGGAAATTTACTGGGGCAAGCAAATTCTTCGGTAATATTCTCTATCAAGGAACAGAGCGAAGTGTCGCTAATGTGGTCTGATTACCCTTACCGAAGGCCGGACGCACAGCTAGTCGAGCAAAATGAGCCAAGCATTGAATCGGCTGTTTTAGTGAATAAGGCTTCAAAATAGAGAAGTTGCTCCTGATTTCGTTATTCGTGTAATACATTTACCGCCATTATCGGCGCGAAAGGGTCAATGCCGGGTGACGTCCGGCAACGCCTTGTCGGATTCCGCCTGGATGACCCGAGGCCATAGCGCGGTCTTCGTGAACAGCTTTTCTGTCGGATAGGGTTTGCCGTGGCGGGTTTCGTCCAGCAGGCCGAGCCAGCACAAGGGGCGCAGGATGTGGATGTAGGCGAGCGCATAGACCCAATGGTCTTCCGGTCCAGCCCCGAACAGCACCTCTGCGAAACGCTCGTAGGTCAGGCCAGTATGGGCCTCGACGTTGATGATGTTGAGGAACAGCAGCCAATCTCCGCCGAGTTCGTCACCATACCGCGTGTACCGGGAGTGATCGAGGACGAACAGGATATGATGGGCCAAGGCGATCCAGAGGTTACCGGGATGCTGTAGCAGATCCTTGCCGGTCTTCGTGATGTGCAGGAAGCCCTTGCGATGCCGTGCCAGCTTGGCGCTCACCAGCAGGTCATGAAGCACCACCAGCGGCGGGAAGTCATGTTCGTTCAGCACCCTGTTTACCGCGTACAGGTTATCGGCGGTGTAGTGGGGCCAGTTGAACGCTTCGGCAGCCCACGTCACGAAGTACCGCTTCAACGCCTTGTTCTGAGTCAGCCCGATAGGGCCATGCTCGACGATGTAGCCGAGGGTCAGCAAGGCATTGCGTAGAAGGGGCGATTGGGCAAGGGCCGGGTCTTCATGTGCTGGGGCGACGAATTCGATCATACGCGATGCTTACTGCAATCGAAGGCCGCACCGGGCAAGGTGTTAACGGCTTGTAAGGTTGCCGCGCAGCATCATCGCGGTCATGCGCAGCAATGTCATCCACTTCCCCCGCCGCAAGCACCGTGTATGGCACCAGTTCGCCTTCGTCATCGTGGCTGGCGTAGGGCTTGGTTGGATCGCTCATATTGCCCTGGACAGGCCGAACACCGCAACGCCGGTCGCCTCAGCCTGCATCGCCAATGTCCATGACGGCGATACCATCCGCACCTGCGATGGCGAACGCATACGGATTTCCAACATCGAAGCGCCGGAAATGCGCGGAAGCCCGAAGTGCCGTCGCGGTGGCTGGTGCGATTACGCCCTTGCCGAGCAGAGCCGGGATGAACTTTCCGCGTTCCTTGCCAGCGGGACCGTAACGATCGCCCGGAGCGGGACAGACAAATATGATCGAACCTTGGCGACCGTGGCCGTTAACGGACAAGACGCGGGTGAGCACCTGATAGCCCGATCACTGGCGCGGCCTTGGTATTGAGGCCATAACCCTTGGACGCCAGCGTCCATCAAGACAGAAGCTATCGAAATGCTTGATGCCGTAGAGCGCGTCGCTGTCCGGGAGGCTTATGGGTCAGCCCGCATGGCGATCGGCGCTGCAGCATCGGGGAAATCGCAAAAATAATAAGGAAAAGCCCCAGACCTGCACGTGGCAAATCCGGGGCGATAGGGTCAGGTGCGAGTGGCATTCCCGACGGGTTTGCGGATGCCGAGGAAGGCTGTCTTCAAGCGCTGCGCCGTCCAACCCGCTTTATAATCCGTGCCGGTTACGATTACGTCCACGGCAAGGCTCTCGCGGTTCTCATAGATCTTCTGTCCCGCATAATGCGTTCGCCCGCTGTCGCCGGGGCGGATGAAATCAAATAGTCGCTTCCGCAGGCCTCCCTTGGCATATTCTCGGGCGCAGCCGATGTAGACGACCTCGTTTCGTCGCCGGAAACGGAACACGCCGACCGACCCTTTCAATTCGTCGTGGCGCTGTGACAGACCACCTTCAAGCATCTGCCATTGCTGACTCCATTCGGCAGGGGTCATCCCAGCGATAAGTTGCTGTGTCATATCAAGTCCTTCGATGTTTGGGGTGGCCCTCCTCGTGAGGAGAGGGCGCAATTGTTCAAGTAAGCTGCATCTTGGCGGCACCGGCCTCGACCGCAGACATCAAGGTGTCGTTGGCAAGGTGGGCGTATCGCATCGTGCTCTGGTGATCGGCGTGACCAAGGATCTTGCCGACCGCGTAAAGGTCCACACCGCTGTTGACGAGGAAGCTCGCGGCGGAATGGCGCAGATCATGGATGCGCAAGTCTGGGAGGCCTGCCTTGTCGCGGGCAGTATCCCATGGACGCTTGAGGTCGGTATACGGCTCACGGGTTTCGGGGTTGGGAATCAGCCATGGGCAGTCATCCCACCGACGCAGCCCCTCGATCACGGTGACCGCTGCTGATGACAAAGGAACGTGCCGGGGCACGCCGGTCTTGGTTTCGGGAATGTACCATGCCCTCCGCTCAAGATTGACGTCTGCCCATTTCGCCCGAAGCAGTTCCATCTTACGTGCCCCGGTGAGAAGCAGAAGGCGAACGATCGAACCGAGCTGCTTGCATAGAGACGTGTCACATTCCGCCAGCAACCGCTTTGCCTCGTCGGCAGTCAGGTACTTGTCACGGCGATTGTTGAACCTGATCCGCTTCACGGTCCGAACGGGGTTAGGTGATGCGCCGGGGATGTTCCATTCAGCGGCCAACTCGAAAGATCGATTCATGGTCACGCGAATCTTTTCGACGGTCGCCGGAGCGAGCCCCTTGCGCTTCTCCGCCAGCCACAAGGCGATGGACTGCGACGTGATCTCGTTCAGCCTGAGTTTGCCCCAACGCGGGAGCAAATGGCAGCGGATGATTCGATCGGTATTGTGGGGCGTCTTCTGATATGTGGCGTTGTGCGCCATGTGCTGGAGGGCAATATCGCCGTAGGTAGGAATGGCCTTGCGCTCGGCCTTTTCGGCAGCAGGGTCGCCACCCAAGACCGTTTGGGATCGAAGCTCACTCCATCGCCGGACAGCAGCTTCGAACGTAATGTCCTGAACCCCTCTGATTTTGAGCTGAGCTGCTTTTCCGGACGGGGCAGTGTAGTAGAACCAATAGGTCGCCGTACCTGACTCTCGGGTTTCGACGCCAAGGCCAGTCCGCTTGGTACATCGGAAGACCTCCTTTTTCTTGCCCAGTGGACACTCCAGAGAGCGGCATCGGGAGGACGTAAGCTCTAGCTTCGCCATGTGGATATCCTTGTTGAAAGTATGTTCATGAAGGAGCCGCTGGGCACCGCAGAGCAGGCGCAAGGGTGCAGCACCGGAAGCCAGGTTTTGGCGACCAGTGGGCGTACAGCGGCAAATTTTTGGTAGTTTCAGGGGCGAAGGAGGCCCCGATTTCGGGCAGTCAGCGCGGGGCGGAAGGTGGGGGAGGGGGCAGCATCACTCAAAGACTCAATTCGTGGCGAGCTGCCAGGAATTGCTTCCCTTTATAATTTTATTTCCCTCCCCCTCCCCCCACTAAACCAGAAGGTTAGAACTCGTGTTCCGGGTCGATAACGGCTGTTCCCATAGGCTGCATGGCCTTCAGGGGTTGCCCGTCAGTCAATCGAACCAGTTTCCACTTGTCCTTCCCGTTCACCCGCTTCGGAGGTCCGAAGAGTTCCCGCAGGGTCCCTCCGGCCTCTTTGGCCTGAGGGTTGCTGGGATTGGTTGTCCCCATGGCCGTCAGGAGCTCGGTGGCTGTCATATAAGTGCCGACAGAACCGCCGCTGGCCTCGATGTTGAGGAAGTCCTTGATCCGCTCAGCAATGGCGCTGACAGCCCGATGCTTCAGGTTGTAAGCGGCTAGCGCCTGATCTTCTGCCTGCGTCAGCCACCATTGCTCGCCACGCTTCACGTCCAGGCTCGTTTGAGCGAAGACCTGCTGCATATCGATGGTGTGACGGAAATCGAGGCTTTCCACGGCAAGCGTCCAGAACCTGCTGTTTCCGGTAGGATCCACGAGGAACGCGGAATCGTTGACGGTTGCAGCAAAGACGGTCCTGCGATCGTACTCGACCTCGGACTTGCCGTAGGGCAGCCGGAACTTGTCGCAGTCGTTCGTGATAAAGCCCTTCAATCGGGCGATATCCTTCCTGAATGCGCCGTCGAGTTCACCGATTTCGACTATCCAGTGGCTGACGGCGAGCTTGGTTGAATCCTTGCTCGCACCATCCATAAAATGGTCACGTTTCACAACGTCTTCAGCCAGCTTTTGATCGCTGACCAACCGACTGATCCACGTGGTCTTACCGATACCCTGAGGCCCTTGAAGCGTAAGCACCCCTCGCGAGGAGAAGCGCCTACCTTCCAGGATCGCTGCCGCCGTGGCGCTCAAGAGCCAGCGGTAGAAAAGAGCCCTGCCCAGAAAGGCGGGATAGTCGTCCGCCAAGGTGATGGTTTCAAACAGATCATCGATCCGGTCAATGCCGTCCCAAGGCTGACTGTCTATCCAGTCCCTCACCGGGTTCAGAGGTCGCTCCATGGCAATCATGTCGATGAACGCCTCCAGATACGGCGAATTCATGCCATATTGGGCCGCAAGGCTTACTATCTCGAGGATGCTAACCGGAGTGCTGTCCTTGCGGGCCACGACGCGCTTTTTGATCACGTCGAACCCTATCGTGAACCTACTGTTATCGAGAAGGTAGCGTACGTTTTCCAGCGTGACCTTGGGGGCTCCCCGCTTCGGTGGATGCGGAAAATCCATCGGATCAAGGGCGACATCGCTGCCGCCCCCACCCACCCGAATGTCTTTCGCGTCAGGCATTGCTGCCCTCCACCAGAACGATCCGGTTGCCGATAGCGCGGTTCCAAAGGAGCGATTTTGAGCCATACGGCCCATGCGCCTTCACGACCTTCGCAACACGGACGGCCAAAAGAGGCCCGCCATGCTGCTCGGCAAATTTCACAACGGCGTAGACCTTATCGGTCCCCTCGCTGACTAGGTTGGTGACGAGGCACGCAAGCTGGTCATCCGTAAGGAGCCGAAGCTTGAACGCAACCTCTTCGATTGCATCGAGGATCGCATCCACGACGCAGGTATTTTTCGTGACGTTGTCTGTCATCTCGTTATTTTCCAATAGGCGCTAAGCCCCGGAATCAGGGTTAATTCATTGGGGCCTAACGATGTCAAAGAAGTGAGGGATCATCTCTGATGCCCCCATTGCTCCTGCTGCAGAAGCCGCATTTGCCCGCCAAGAATCGTCGATCACTCGCCAGATAACAACTTGATTCTATTCAGATTTTATCGATTTTGAGCGGGACTGGAATGTTCCTAGTGGAAGGTACATTGACAGGAAGAGCCCCAAGTGGAATGTGCCCGCATGACTCCGATCTCCCTCTCATGGCTCCGTTCTTTTGTGGCAGTTGCGCAACAGGGGGAGCGTAAGGCTGCCGAATCATTGGGCATCAGGCAGTCGACAGTACACAAGCACATCGTGAGCCTCGGTGGGTGGCTGCAAGGCCCTGCTCTTTTCGAAGGTCGCCCACAGCGGCTAACCGAGAAAGGCCAAGCGTTCTTACCCGCCGCGCAAGCGGCGATTCCTTTGATGGAGCAGGCGTTGGCGATGCTGGCCGAGCACCGTGAGAGTCCCGATGGAGCAATACTCATTTCGGAAGTGCAGAAGATTTCGCCTTTGAACGTTAAGGTGAAGTAACGCTCTTTCCGTTTGGAATGGCGGCCACGATGCACAGAGCGAGGATGATCATCGCCCCCGGTAGCGGAAAGCGTGTGACCAAGCCGATGATGGCCAGCAGTGCGATCATGCCGATCGTTTCACGTGGATTGACGATGAAGCCGATGATAACGCCTGCGATGGCGAGGATGACCAGTAGTTTGACCGCTGCGCCGATCAGGCCGAGGATCAGGAAGCCTGCGAACAGGTAGCCGATGATGTTCATGGTGCTGTCCTTTCTGGACATGAAAAAAGCGCCCATGCGGATTGCACAGACGCGAAGAATGACGGCCCCAAGGCCAGGATACTGTATTGGTTGAGCCCTGAGGCCGTTGACCGTCAGAGGATTGGCGTTGCTTCCGCGAAGGCCGCTTCGGTCGCTGCCATCAGTTTTGCATCGGTGTTGCTATCGATTGGCACTAGCAGGATTAACCCGAATCCGTCATCGGAAAGGATGAATGCGATTTCGAACCAGTTGGTGTGCTTCTGGACGATCTCGGGCGGCTGGATGAAGGTTCCTTCGCTGTCGATGAGGGACCGGCCAAGGTCATCCTCGATCCTGTCCAGGGTATCTCCCGGCATGACGATGGCGAACACGGCGAGGTCTTCGAGGTCGAAGCCGTCATACTCTGCCAGCCGATCCAGATGGGCTTCCAGCAGGGCATGGACTTCGTTGCCTTCGAGGATTGCCATGGTGTCGGACATTTCCTCATAGGTGCGGATGATGAACATGCTTCTGTTTTCCAACAAAAAAGGCACCCGGAGTTGATCCGAGAGCCTTAGGGAGGGGGAATGGTGATGCTGTTAGAGGAACAGCAGCGGGAGCATGAAGAGCGCTCGGCCAATGTAGGCGAGGCCCAGAATGCCACCGCCCACCATGATGAGTGTGGCGATGATTTTGCCGATCATGGCGCAATCCTTTCGGGCATGAAAAAGCCCCCGGAGGTCATCCGAGGGCTCTGCAAATCGTGGTGAAAGTTCCGTCAAATCTTCGGGGAAAGTATCCAGCGCAGCGCTAACACTGCAAGCCAAATAACGACCAAGCCACCGACAACTTCGATCGCAAATGAACCCCATTCAACCGGCAGAATATTATCCACTTCCATAGAACAGAGTAAATCTTCGGGCGACCGTCCTTCGCAAGCTTCTCTTGCCAATCTTACGCCCAGATTGTGGTAATAGGAATTGCGTGCGTATGACCACCATCCACCTGCAACAATCCAGAGGGCAGATAGCACAATTCCGAGGCGAATAAATTTATCTGATAGCATGGTAACTTCTATTCCTTCGACATTACGTGACGACCGCGCCGATGGGCACGACGGAACAGACCGCTAGGAATCTTGCTGTTGATGCACGCTCACGCCCCCACGTTTGCAGGAGCAGTGTCGGCTTGACCCTCTGCCGCCCCTATGTACCTCTCGGGAGCGACGGCCAAAGCCGGATGTTGGAAACCCGCTGAAGCAACGAGCGCATGCGCCTTTATCGGCAGAACCGACTGGACATGCGCGCATGCCACCCGGCCTCCAAATTTGGTGACCGAGTTGCTTCAAAAGGGGTTTCCACGCCCCACCCTCCGGCTTTCACGGAAGGCGAAACGCTTTTGGCGTGTTCTCAAGGCGTTCGCAAGAGATCGCTGGCCTATTCATATAAGATGGCATTTTGTTCGCGGTTTGTTCTAATTGCGAAAGCCCGGTTAATGATATTTAACTGGAAAACTCTGGAAGTGTGGATCGCAAGGGATTGTGCATGGTGGCTGCGTTATTAGCCTACAACTGATTCTAACCGCAACTGGCCAACAAATATGAGCACCGCGCACGAATACGCTATTTTAGGCGGGTATAATAGAACGAAGGTTGGAAGGTATCTTTCTCAAATATCTGCTGCGATTTCGGGAATTTTGGTATTTTTAGTCTTATCAATTTCTGATATCGCAAAGATATTTGGCCTCAATGTAAATGTTCCGCCAGTAGTGATGTCATTGGTCGGTGCTGGGATGGTGTACCTCGCGGTTCACTGGTTCTTCGACAAACATGTATGGAAGATCGATCGAGTATCGAAAATACTCAAGCTGCCCAACCTTGATGGGGTTTGGCATTGTGAAGGCGTAAATGAGAGCAAGACCCCGCCGGAAAACTGGACAGGTACGGTGACGATCGTTCAGTCGTGGGAAAAAATTCGTATAAATCTTCAGACTGAAAAATCGTCCTCAAATAGCGTAGCGGCAGCTATCGTTGATGAAAGCCCGACTGGCTTTCTTTTAATGTATCACTATAAAAATGAACCAAAGCATCGAGAGGTGGATATGTCCGCCCATCATGGCTTTACAGAGCTGACCTTTTCTTCGGATGGGCTCACTGCTTATGGCGGCTATTTTAATGGCCGAGGCAGAAACACGTATGGCACCATGAAGCTCATCAAGGAGGGCGCCTAATGGCCCGAGATATTAATGATCGCCTCACCCAACTCGACAGGCGCCGAAAAGGAACTGATCGACTCAATTTTGTCGCCAACGACTCTCAATTTGATGTCGTTCAGAAAAGCCTACTGACCGAGGCCTACGCAAAGCGAACCGACAAGCCCTACACTAAGTATGCACTCGGTGCAATGCAAGAAGTTGGTCCTGCGTACACGCAGATAAGCTTAGATACCGCCGAACGCGTTGGAAATCAGCTAAAAAACAATTTGGCTATACCCGTTTCATTCCGCATTCAAGGATCAGTACGTCTTAATGTACATATCCGAGGGGTTAGCGACGTAGATCTTCTGGCACTGGACGATAGGTTTCTTACCTATGCAACCAATGGTTGTCGAGCTCACACTTACTCTCCAAGCAGCCTTAATTCGCTATCGTGCCTGCAAGAATTAAGGGGTCAATCTGAGAAAGTTCTTGTTGCGGCATATCCGAAAGCAACCGTCGATTGCAGTGGTGGCAAATCTATAGCTCTCTCCGGTGGATCACTCGCCCGCCCCGTAGATGTTGTTCCTTCACACTGGAATGACAGAGTGGAGTATCAAGCATCGCAGCAGGAGCATGACAGGGCAGTTGCTATTTTGAATAAGCACGTACCTGAAACTATCATAAATCTGCCATTCCTTCATATAAAGCTGATAAATGATCGTGATTCTGCTGCGCTTGGAAGTGTAAAAAAGGCAATCAGGCTAGTTAAAAATGTCAAAAATGACGCCGAGCATGCTGTAGTGGCGTCTAAACTATCCAGCTTTGATATTGCCGCACTGATGTATCATGCAGATCAAAACGCGCTACGGCTTGGCGGCGTATACGAGTTGGCAATTTTAGCGGAGACGCAAAGATTTTTTGACTGGTGTTACTATAATAAAGATCAAGCAAAGCTTTTTAAAACGCCAGATAGAACCCGATTCATTTTGAATAGTGAGGAAAAGATTTTGGCGCTTAACACTATTTCTGTTGAGCTAGATAATCTAGCGTCAGAGGTGGCCATAGAACAGGCATTGGTAGGAAATGTTTACAGTCGAAACGAAGTCCTGCAAAAGTCTTTTATCCCGGATATGTGACTAGGAATCCCCTTAGTCAACTCCTCACTATAAGCGGGTTTGGCGTGGGTCAGTCACTTCGATTGGCCTAATACATTCCAGTTCGGGAAGCGCTTCCCGGCGTGGGCATCCGGCAACGTGCACCATATATGAGCCCTCCTATAATAGGGCCTCGATCGGACGGGGCCCTAATACAAAATCGCAGGAGCATATTTTGAACTCTCCTAATCTACTAACTGAGGCCACTGACAGGGCTCTCGAAGAGTCCGCTAAAATTAGAGGAGAGTTGCAATTCGCCGAGGTGTTTTTCCTTGGGGCAATGGGCGTAACAGACCCTGGACGTCATTTTGCGAATTACGCAAATATGATCTTCAACAGGATACTCACTCTTTATGATGATTGTGAGATGTTGGTCTCGCACAAGAGAACATCGGCAGCCTGTGTAATGGCGCGTTGCATTATTGAGACATATGCCGTTGGCGAGTTTGCCATGTATGAGGTGGCGAAGGGCTTTAATAGTGGCGGTCTGGAGAAAGCTGGTGGAACTGTTCTTTCTTACGTGAATAGCTCTCGCATCAAAGTTGAAGAGCAAAAAAGATTCAAAAAGGGAAGTTTTTCCGAGGAAGCATATCATCTTACGCCGGATGCTCTTGCACGAATGGAAAAAGAGGAGGCTGCTTCAAAGCATATTCTCGATGCAATGCGGCATCTTTTTAAGCAGGAGATGAAGATATCATCTAGGAATGAGAGCGAATTTGAGCTTCTGTACGAACAACTTAGTGAATGGACGCATCCGTCACAAACCAGCCTGTTCCATGCCTTCGCAAAGGACGCGTGGTTGATCGAAACCAGCGCAGGCAGGTTGTCGTTTTGGGATGGCGCGCGCGCCGGATGTGGAAAGGCGATGCACTTCATAGTGGCAGCCGAAGACCTGAGAGAACGAATGACGGAGGTGGCGAACAGCCTCAGTGCCACGTTTGAGGCAGATGAATCATGCATCAGGCTTTGAAGTATGCGTGCGTAAGGTGACCTGAGTAGCCTGCTGCCGGGTTGGTGAAGGCTGAGATGAGGTGTTTACCTCTCGGAGAGCAATCATGCAGAGAAGCCAGCCCAGCCGCAGCTTAAGGTGGGCTGCTCCCTTGATTGGCGGCTGCAACCAAGGTCAACCGGGTATAGCGTGGGTAACCGACCTCAATCGGCCCAAAGACGCCCCAGTCTTGACCCAAGCGCTTCCCAAGGGGAAAGCCACTTTGGCTGGGAAACCGCCGATGTCCTTGTGGAAGTGCCTTTAGGAAGGTGGTGCCGCTTACGTGACTCGAACACGTGACCCCATCATTACGAATGATGTGCTCTACCAACTGAGCTAAAGCGGCTTGCCTTGATCGGACCGAATAATCCGGTTCCGGGGCAGGGGGCGCCTTTACCGGGGAGTGAGGCTGCGTGCAAGGGGCTTTCTCACCCATATTTCGATGGCATGGCATTCTCTCGCAAATCTCCGGATTTCAGAGCGCAGCTGATTGATCGCGCGAGAGCTTTGGCGAGCATGTCCGGACGTTTTTCGATCTGCTCGATGCATAGGCGCGGGGCCTGACGGTTGCCGCGGAAGGACAAGCAGAGTCCTGGGGGATTATCCCCCAGACCCTCGCAATGTCGGCGTCGCGCCTGGCCATCTCGGCGGCGCTATGGGGGTAGGGGCTTTGCTTTCTTCCTCTCCTTTTGCGTGTTTGGTGCGTTTTAAATACCTCGCAGCGAAACATTGAACACATGTTCAGCATTTTTCATTGACTTCGCTCTCGGCACACTCCAGCCAATGGCTAGAAAGTGGGCGCAGGGGCCTGCGCGAGGGAGGGAAGAAGGCATGTCGGGCCAGCTTGCAGGGAAGGTCGCACTCGTTACCGGCGCCTCGTCGGGGATCGGGGAGGCGGCGGCTTTGTGTCTTGCCGAAGCAGGGGCGACGGTCGTCGTCTGCGCGCGGCGGGCTGAGCGGCTTTCGGGGCTTGTAGAGCAGATCGAGGCGGCGGGCGGCAAGGCGCGGGCGATCCCGGGCGACATGACCGTGGAGGAGGATGCGCGGGGCGCCGTGGCGCAGACCGTCGCGACGTTCGGGCGGATCGACATTCTGATCAACTCGGCCGGGATCATGGAAGTGGGCGGGATCGAGAACTGCGATACCGCGATCTATCGCCGGGTGATCGATATCAACCTTATGGGCACCGTCTATACCAGCGCCGCCGCCGTGGCGCATATGCTGGAGCAGGGCGGGGGCGACATCATCACCATCTCCTCGCTCGCCGGGCGTAAGGGCGGGCCGATGACGAGCGCCTATTCGGCCAGCAAGCATGCGGTCAACATGATGACCGACGGGATGCGGCAGGAACTGGGCGGCAGGAACATCCGCGTCACCACGCTGATGCCGGGCGCGACCGAGACCGAAGTGGCGGATTCGATCTCCGACCCGCAGTGGCGCACCGCGATCAAGGCGCATGTTAGCAAGGAAGGCGCCGTGAAGCCGCGCGATATAGGGGAGGCTATCGTCTTCATCCTCGCCATGCCGCGCCGGACGAACATTTCCGAGATTTCGATCCGTCCGACGATCGACACGAGCGCTTGAGGGGAACGGCCATGGGAAGGCTTCAGGACAAAGTCTGCATCGTCACCGGTGCGGGTTCGGGCATGGGTCGGGCCATGGCCGAACTGTTCCATGCCGAAGGAGCCCGGCTGGTGCTCGCCGACATCTCGGGCAAGCAGGACGACGTGGCGGCATCGCTCGGCGGTGACACGGTGAGTGTGCAATGTGATGTCTCCGACGAGGCTCAAGTGCAGGCAATGGTTCTCGCCGCCGAGGATCGCTTCGGCCGGCTCGACGTGCTGTGCAATAATGCCGGGTTCGGCGGGGCGATGGCGCCGCTGCACATGCAATCGCTGGAGACGTGGGACCGTGTTCACGCGACCAACTTGCGCGGCGCGTTTCTGGGCATGAAATATGGCATTATCTCCATGCTGAAGACCGGCGGCGGAGCGATCGTCAACACGACTTCGGCCTCTGCCGTGATCGGCTGGAAGCACCATTCCGTCTACGGGGCAGCCAAGGCGGGGGTAAACCAGCTGACCAAGGTGGCGGCGCTCGATTATTCGGATCAGGGCATTCGCGTAAATGCCGTCGCGCCGGGCACGATGTGGACTGGGCTGGTCGAGGCATCCCGCACCCATGCCGAGCCGCCGGCGGAATTCCCGGTGCTCGCAGGCATTCCCATGGGGCGCTGGGGATTGGCGAAGGATATCGCGCAGGCCGCGCTCTATCTTGCCAGCGACGAGGCGGCCTATGTGACCGGCGTGGTCCTGCCGGTGGACGGCGGCTATTCGGTAGGCTTTTCGGGCATGGGGGCGGAGCGGCCCGGCATTGCCAGCGCTTGTTGAGTTTTTGGGGCTGTCGAGAGGCGCGGTGCCGGTTCACGAAGATCGCCAGACCTCGGCGAGGAGGTCACCCCCTTGGCGATAATTTCCCCCCCGGGATTATCGCGTTCTGGGCGAAAGTGAACCGGCACCGCGATCCGGTCGCAGCCGGATCGAAAACCGTACAAAGTCGCGGCAGTCTCCAGACGAACTGGCTCCAGAAGGGACTGGTTCGGCCGATACGGGCCAGACTGCCGCCAGGTTATGCGAAAATCGCCTGCCGAAAGGGTCTTTCCGTGGGGTCGCATCACGGGTCGGCCGGTTTCGGCAGTGTCCGCGCCGGATGCGTTGCCGCTTCCGATTCGAACAAGGCGGTTATGGCAGGTTCGTCCGGAGGGGACTGTGAGACAGATCACGCTCCGCCGAGGTGGCGACACAAAATGCGATCATGCGCGACAAGAGCGTTTCCACCGCGCCGCAAAACGCTCTAGCACCGCCGCCATGACAGTCTCCAAGATCGCGCAAGTAGACCCGTTCCACGCCATGGCCATCGGCCGCCTCGCCTATGAACTGGCGGCGGAGGGGCGCGATGTGATTCACATGGAGTACGGCCAGCCTTCCACCGGGGCACCCGCCGCCGCGATCGCCGCTGCGCACCGCGTGCTGGACAGCGACCCGGGCGGCTACTGGGAAAACACGGCACTGCTCGATCGCATCGCCTGGCACTACCGCAAGGTCTACGGCGTTGCGGTCGACCGCGAGCAGGTGATCCTCACTTGCGGCGCTTCGCCCGCTTTCGTGCTGGCGCTCTCCAGTCTTTTCGTGCCCGGCGCGCGGGTGGCGTTGGCCCGGCCGGGTTACGTGGCCTATCGCAATACGCTGAAGACGCTGTACCTCGAACCCGTGGAGATGGCCTGCGGTCCGGCGGAGCGCTATCAGGTCACGGCCGCCGCGCTCGATGCGCTCGATCCCGCGCCCGACGGGTTGATCCTTGCCAGCCCCGCCAATCCCACCGGCACCGTGATCGCGCCCGAGGAACTCGCGGCGATTGCCGAAGTCTGCCGCCGCAAGAACATCCGCGTGGTTTCGGACGAGATCTACCACGGCCTGACATATGGCGGCGCGGCCCAATCCACCTTGCAGCATCTGCCCGAGGCGGTGGTGGTGAACAGTTTCTCCAAATACTATTCGATGGCGGGCTGGCGCCTCGGCTGGCTGGTGGTGCCGCGTGACCTCATCGTCCCGGCGCGGGCGCGGATGAGCAACCTGTTCCTGACGCCTTCGGTACTCGCCCAGCACGCAGGCCTGATCGCCATGGACGAGACCGCCGAACTGGAAGGGCATGTCGAGACTTATGCCCGTAACCGCGAACTCTTGCTGGCAGCGCTGCCGAGCCTCGGGCTAGACCGGATCGCGCCGCCGGACGGGGCCTTCTACATCTATGCCGACATCGGCCATCTGACCGAGGACAGCCTTGGCTTCTGCCGGCAATTGCTGCGCGACACCGGCGTTGCGACGGCGCCGGGGATCGATTTCGATCCGGTCGACGGGCATCGCTTCATCCGCTTCAGTTTCGCGGTTTCGACCGCGCTGGTGGAAGAAGCTATCGCGCGCATGGCGCCGTGGTTCGCAGCGCGCAAGGCCAGCGGGACGGTCGAATCGGGCGCGTGACACTCAGGTCGGACAGTCGCCGATCCGCATACCCGTGATGCGTCTGCGATACCGCGTTCTGGTAGTGTTGCTTTCGCTCACGATCGACAGCGCGGTGTCCATCGTCTCGCCGTTCACCTTGCCGTGGAGATCGTAGCTGAGAGACCCGAAGTTCAAGCTACAGGTCTTGCCGCCGGTCACCTTGCCGCTTCTTACACGGATGGTCGACATCGTGCAGAAGCCGTCGGTCGACGGGTCGATCACGGCGGAGAGGAGCTTTTCCAGCGCTGTGTCACGACTCTCGTCAGCAATGCAGACGGTGTAGACCCTCCCCGGAAGAGGCTGGAATTTGGGACCGGGGGTCTCGCTGAACGTCGAGGACTGGTTGATTCGCCAGAGACCCGGCGTGACATGCGGCCTTCCGCCGGCCACGACGATCTCCGCGTCAGATGGTTCTGCCGGCACTATCGGGGAGGGTAGGGCGACGGGGGGCGAGGGTGCGATACCTGCCGGTTCGTTCTCCGCCGGGATCCATCGCGGCGGTCGGTAGGCGACCGAAGCGATCCGTTCGTCCAGGCAGGCCTTGGCCGAAGTCGCGTCGCGAAACCCGTCCTTGATGCAGGCATTCAGGACTGTACAGACGAACCTGTCGATGTGCGCGTCTCCGCTGGAAAGCTCGACATCGCACCGTTTCATGTGCGGTCCCCAAAGCGCGTAGTTCAGCCTGACTTTGCGAATCTTGCGGCCGATCACGACGATGTCTTCGTTCTCGGCTGACGGAATCTGCGTCTGGTCCTGTGCCGGGGCGAAGGAGACGGCGGAAGGCAGCGCCACGGCGAGCGTTCCGGCCATCAAAAAGCGGGCGGCGGTTTTTCTTGCCATCCTGGCTCCCATGCCCAGGAGGATAGGCGAACTGGGCCGGGTGGCAACGAGAACGCTGTGGCGTTTGCCGGGACCTTTCAGGGTTTTAATCGGAACGAGCGGCTTCTTTCCGGCGGGAATCTTGCCGGTGCGGGGCGTTTCATCAAGTCCGGCGCGGGTGTCGCAAGGCGGGACGCGGTACGAGTCACGCGGTCCGTGCGGATTGACAGTCCGCCGGGCTTGGGGACTTTGGCGGATGTCAATCAATGAGACGGTGGCGAGTCCCGTGGATCAGGTCGTTTTCGATATTGCTGCATGGACCGCGCAATTGCGGGATTTCCTGGACGATTGTGCGGGCAGCGCGCCTTGCGAGGAGATCGATCGCATTCGCGAGGCGATGCACCTGTTCCGACCCGATGCGGCCAGATCGGTGCGGGACGGTTTCGATCCTGCCGGCATCGATGCCATGCTCGCTTGCGGTGCAACCGAGAGCGCGGTGCTCGCCCTGATCGGCGAGGACGAGGTTTTCATCTGGTCTCGCGGTCTGGGCGGGAATTGCCTTGCCACACTGGTCATGCCGGATGGATCGGAGGAGCTGATGTGCGAGGCTACGACGCTTTCTCTGGCCCTGCTTTCGGCCTATGTGACGAAGCTGCTGATCCGGCTGGAACGTAGGGAGAATCAGGACGCGGCGCAGCCGGCATCGGATGCGGGCATCCGGCTGCACTGAGCGAAGGATCGGCATGACCGGTTCAATCCCACGGAGGCGGCCCAGTGCCCCGAGGGTGGCTCAATGCACCAGAGCCGCCTCTATGGCGATGCGGATCGCATCCGACGTGTGGTTTGCACCCAGCTTGTTGAGCATGTTCGCCCGGTGAATTTCCACCGTGCGCGGGCTTATCGACAGGCGCTCGCCGATGAGGCGGTTGGACAGCCCGCTGGCGACCCCGCCGAGAACCTCGCGCTCGCGGCGCGTCAGGCGGTCGATCCGGGCGCGGGCCATGACTTCGCGCAGGCGGGCATTGCCGACATGCTCGGCGCGTTCGATGGCCTGGGCGAGAGTGGCATTGAGTTCCTCTGCCGCGATGGGCCAGGCGATGTAGTCGATCGCGCCGTCCAGCACGGCCTGGACGATGCGGTGGGCGCTGGGGTGCTCGCTGAAGCCGATGATGGGAAACCACTCGCCGTGGCGGGCCATGCTTTCGATCAGATCGTCGATGGCCCCGGCCCCGCCCGGGCCGCTGCCGTCATGGATCAGGATTACCCCGGAGCGCGGCCAGGCGGAGGCAAGCTCGGAGATATTCTCGAACGGTTCGACGTGAATGGATCCGGCCGACAGCGCATGGCTTATCGCGGCGCGGCGGCGCATGTCGCTGTCGATCAGGATGAGACTGGAAATCCGTTCCATCGTTGTGCTCCCTATGCGGCATCTGCCTAGGGAGATATTCGCAGTCGGGGTTCGATGCCCGCGGGACATGCTCCGAAATCGAGCTTTGATGGTGGTCCTTGCTGGCGAGGCCGCGGAATCCGGGGACACTATCCACCGAAACGGCATAGCTTGCCTTCACCCTCGCAGCCCATTACCCCCCAGCAGGGCCTGGCCGATTTCCGCAAAATCGCTGCGCAGGATTTCCAGGCCGTCCGCGTCGAAGGCGGTGGCGCTGTCGAGCACCGTGCGCCGCGCGGCGTCGTAAAGCTGGTTTAGCGCCCGCGCCACGCCGCTGTCGCCGGTCACGCCGAGCTGCAGCGCGGTAATCGCGGTCAGCGCGCGCGTCAGCGAGCGGCTCTTGAGGCCGTTGTCGCCGCGCCGGTGCGCATGGATCGCGGTGCCCAGCGCCGCCACGAGGTGTTCGTAGCACACGTGGACCAGTTCGACCGGCCCTGCCCCGTTGACGCGGGCGTCGAAGTCCACCCGGCGGTAGGCTTCGACCGGAGAGAGCCGGCGCCGCATTTCAGTTGCCGCTCTTGTTCCACTGGGCGATCTGGTTCTGGAGCATCGTCAGCGTCGACTTGGAAATCCCGATGCGCGTTTCCGAGACCGCGAACTGGCTGGAAAGCCGGGCGCGCAGTTTTTCCTGCTGTGCGGCGAGGTCGGTCCTGTCCTCGGCGATCTGGCTGAGTTGGCTGGTGTAGCGGCTGATCGATCCGCCCAGCGATCCGCCGTCGGCGCCGGAACTGGCGGCACGGTAAATCTTGTCGTAGCTGGCATAGACCCCGTAGAGTCCATTGGTGAACATGGCCGCGACCCCTTCGGGATCGGCGGCGATGGTGGCGTTCAAACGCGCGGTATCGAGCGCGAAAGTGCCGTCGCGCTGGGTCTTGAGGCCAAGGTCGGACAGAGTCCGGGCCATGCCGGTGGCGTTCGGCATGATCGTTGCACCCGCGAAGCCGGAAAGCGCCCGCTTGAGCGCCCGCGCGCCGCTGTCCGCCGCGAGATCGCCGCCGATCGCCGTGGCTGCGTTGAGGTCCGCCATGACTTCGTTCAGCGCGTCGGTCAGGTCCTGCATGGCACCGGCGATCGACGTCGTCGGATCGGCGAAGCTGACCGTGGTGGGGGCGCCGATGTTTGTGGCCTTGAGTTGCAGCTTCACGCCGGGGATCGCTTCGGAGACGGTGTTCGACTTCGCCGTCATCGACAGGCCGTCGATCCTGAACTGGGCGTCCCTGGCGCACGCCAGAAGCTGGCCGCTGGCCGACGAGGGATTCCATGCCAGATCGGAGAGGCCGGAGGTCGCGTCCAGTACGAAGCCGTTGGCGGCGCCTTCCTGTCCCTTGAACACGAGCTGCGCGCCGTCCACGGTCTGTGCGACATAGGCGCTGACCCCGGAATTGCTGGCGTTTATGGCCTTGGCCACATCGGCCAGTGTCGCGCCCGCGGCCACTGTCACGTTCACGGCGGCATGGGCGGTGTCTTCGGTAAAGCCGCTGCCGGACAGAGTGCCGAAACGCAGGGTCAGGGTGCCCGCGCCCACGGTGGAGGTGGAAGCCGCATAAGCCCGGCTCGCCAGTTGCTGGCCGCTCGCCAATTGGCTCACTTCGAGCGAGTAGCTGCCCTTGGGCGTGGTGGTGCCGGTCAGCGCGCCCGCGGCGACGGCGGCGTTGGCGACACTGGGGCTGCGCGAGAGACTGCCCGAACGCACCAGCGTGCCGAGCGAGGTGCTGAGCGACAACATCATCGACTTGATGTTCGACGCGGTGGAGATCTGGGTGGTGAGCTTGTCCGACTTCGCCGTCAGCCGGTTGTTGCGGCTCGCGAACTGGGCGGCGGCGAGGTTGTTCGCCAGGGCGGCCATGTCCACGCCGCTGCCGCCGCCGAGGGCAGTCACCAGCGAGGAGGTGGTCAGCGAAGAGGATGTGGGGGAAGTTGCCATGAGCGGGAGAACGGCGGGCGTGGGATTTTGTTAAGGGTGTTTTCAATCCTGCCGGGGATCGAGCCGCCCTTCGGCATCGAAGCGGACCGTTACCGGCACCGAGATGTCCGGGGCATGGCGATCTTCACCGCGTTTCAGCGCCAGCACGAAGGCCAGGATCGCCGCCACCGCGACGTAGTGGTCCTCGCGGATCATCTGTTTCTCGCGCGTGGTGAAGTAGACCGATCGGGCGAGGGCCGGATAGCTGAGGACGGGCACGGCGAACTCCGGTGCCATCTCGCGCATGGCCAGCGCGCGCGCGTCGCGCCCCTTGGCGATGACCACCGGGGCGGGCGCCTTGGCGGGATCGTAGGCGAGCGCCACGGCGAAGTGCGAGGGATTGGCGACGATGAACTGGGCCTCTTTCATCGCGGGCACGAGGCCGCCTGCGGCGATCTTTCGCTGGCGTTCCCGGATCGCGCCTTTCTTTTCCGGCGAGCCTTCGTTTTCCTTGGCCTCGTCGCGCAGTTCCTGAAGCGTCATCTTCAGGCGCAGCATCCGGCGCACCAGTTGCACCGGCAGGTCCACAAGGGCGATCGCGAAGAGACCTGCCGAGAGCTGGAACAGCAGCGCGATCAGCGCATCCCAGGCATAGGCCAGTTGCCCGAACAGGTTGCCGCGGCCCAGCCCGGCGAAAGTTTCGAGCCGCTCTTCCGCCCAGAACCAGGCGATCGCGCCCAGCAGGGCGACTTTGGCGATTCCCTTGGCCATCTCGATCAGACCGATCGGCCCGAACATGCGTTTGAGGCCGGACATCGGGTTGATCCGCGAAGCCTTGGGCGCGAGATTGCCGCCGATCCAGCGGCCTTCGCCGAACCCCAGCTGAGCGACCAGCGAGGCGAGGATGACGATCGCGCCCAGCACCAGGATCGGCAGCAGGATCGCGGCGAGCGCCCCGATCAGCGCCTGTCCCGGCGTGAAATGGTCGAGCGCGGCCTTGTCCCAGGTGCAACCGGCGTGCAGCACGCCCGCCAGCAGATCCAGCATCCATGGCCCCGCCAACATCAGCCAGACCGCGCCGATCGCCACCGAGGCGGCGGTGGCCATCTCGCGCGAGCGGATGACGTCGCCGCGCTTTGCCGCCTCGCGCTTGCGCTTTTCGGTGGGGGCGAAGCTCTTTTCGCCTTCCTGCTCGCTCATGGGGCAAGCAGTTCGGCTGTCTGTCGGATGATGTTGGCCGAGAGCCGCACCATCAGGTCGGTCAAGACCGGCGCGCCGATCAGCAGTGCGGCCAGGCCGCCGAGGACGCCCGCCGGAAGCCCCAGTGAAAACAGGTTGAGCGAGGGGGCCGAGCGCCCGAGCACGCCGGTCACGATCTGCACCACCAGCAGGATCAGGCAGGCGGGTAGGGCGATGGTCACGGCAGTGGTGAACAGGCTTGCGGCGAACTGGCCGATCAGGGCGAAGCGCGCGGCGCCGAGCCAGGTCTGGCCCGGCGGGAGCGCGCGGTAGCTCTCCACGATCAGCGCGAACCATTGCAGGTGCGCGCCCAGCGCCAGGAACACCAGCGAGAGCGTCACGGCGAAATACTGGCCCAGCGCCGGGGACTGCGCGCCGGAACCGGGGTCGATGGCTCCGGCCAGGTTCATCCCCATCGATCCGCCGATCAGTTCGGCGGCGAGGATCGGCGCGGCGAAGGACAATTGCAGCACGAAGCCCAACGCAAGTCCGACCAGGACTTCGCCCAGCACGGTGAGCATTCCGGCGACCGAGAGCAGCACCGGCGGCGGCATGACCGGCGTCCAGGCGCAGACCAGCACGGCCACGGCCCCCGCGCCGATCACCCGCACTTGCGGCGGCACCCCGGCGATGCCGAAAAGGGGCGCCGCGACCAGTGCCGCGCCGATCCGGGTCATCACGAAGACGAGGCGCCAGAACTCCGCTTCCAGCGCGCCGAAGCCGAAATCGAGCTGGATCACGGCGAGACCTGCGCGGCCTGCCCGGTCCGGGCGATCTGGGCGAAGACGTCCTGCGCGAACTCGCCCACCAGCGCCATCATCGCGCCGCCGAAGACCACCAGAACCACCGCCGTCACTGCCAGCTTGGGCACGAAAGTCAGCGTCTGTTCGTTCACCGAAGTCGCCGCCTGCACGATGCCGACGGCAAGCCCCACGGCGAGCGAAGCCAGCAGCACCGGCGCGGCGACGAGTGCGGTGATCCACAGCATCCGGTCGGCCAGCGAGAGCAGCGCTGCGATGTCCTCCATCGGCCGATCTCCCTCAACCGAAACTCGCCGCCAGCGAGCCCATCAGCAGCGCCCAGCCATCGATCATGACGAAGAGCAGCAGCTTGAACGGCAGCGAGACCACCATCGGGCTCATCATCATCATGCCCAGGCTCATCAGCACCGAGGAGACCACCAGATCGATCACCAGGAACGGAAGGAACAGCAGGAAGCCGATCTGGAAGGCGGTCTTGAGTTCGCTGGTGACGAAAGCGGGGAGCAGGATCGAGAAGGGCACATCGGCGGTGCTGCGGAACCGGGGAGCCTGTTCCCTGTTTCCGGCAGCCATCTCGGCGAACATCGTGAGATCGCGCTTGCGGGTCTGCCGGATCATGAAGGCGTGGAACTCGCGTCCGCCCGCCGCAATGCCCTGCTCGGCATTGATCCGGCCCGCGGCATAGGGCGCGACGGCATGAGCATTCACCCGTTCGAGCGTGGGTGCCATGACGAAAAGCGAGAGGAACAGCGCCAGCCCGATCAGCACCTGGTTGGGCGGCGACTGTTGCAGCCCCAGCGCCTGCCGCAGGATCGCCAGCACCACGAGGATGCGGGTGAAGCTGGTCATCATCAGGATAAGGCTCGGCAGGATCGTCAGCAGCGCCATGACGAGCAGGAGTTGCAGCGACAGGCCCATGCCCGGCCCGGCGGATCCGCCGCTGCCGCCGAGCGAACCGAGCGCCCGGTCGAGCGCACCGGGGATTGCCGTCTGCGCCGTTGCGGCGGCAGGCAGGCCTATCGCGAGCGCGGCTGCGGTGAGGGGGAGAGCGAGCAGGCGCTTCATGGTTCGGGCGTCCCTTCCTGCCGGGCCGGGGCTTCGGCCAGTCGGGTCATTCCCTGCCGGGTGGCGGCGATGAGGATCTCGCGATCGTGGAAGGCGATCACCGCCAGCCGCTGCGTGGGGGAGAGCATCATCGTTTCCACCACGCGCAGCGAGCGCGATCCGGCCTGCCGCCCGGCGCGCTCCTGCATTCGCCGCGCCAGCAGCAGGCTGCCCCAGGCGAGCAGCCCGATCAGCGGCAGCAGCACGACCAGCTTGATCGCATACCACAGCATCAGGGCTGGCCGTCCTCGCCATCGGGCAGCGAGAGCGCGTCCGCGTCACTGTCCACTCCGGTGATCTCGACGATCCGGAGACCGAAGCGGCCGTTGTGCGAGACCACTTCTCCCTTGGCGATTGGCTTGCCGTTGACCAGCACGTCCAGCAGTTCGTCGGTCAGCCGGTCGAGCACGACGAGGCTTTCCGGCCCGAGCGCGAGAACGTCCTTGAGCTTCATCTGGGTGCGGCCCAGTTCCACGGTCAGGCGCACGTCGACATCGCGCAGGAAGTCGAGGCCGCGAGGATGGATGTTCATCGCTGTGGAATGTCCTTCTGTCAGAACGCCTGCGTGATCTGGACCGCGACGCGGTCGTCGAATTCGCCGATGGTGCCGCTGGCGAGCGTGCGGCCGCCCAGTTGCAGCGGAATGGACCGCGCCACCGCAACCGGCAGCACGTCACCGGGGCGCAGGGCCGAAAGGCGGGCCATCGAGAGTGCCATGTCGACCAGCACGGCGGTCACTTCGAGTGGCATCGAGGCGAACGGTTCTTCGGTCGGTGCGGGCGGCGCGAAGCTCGGGAGAGCATCGCGCGGCGCGGCGATGGCCCCGGCCAGCGTGGTCACGGGAACCGCGAGCCGGAGCGACCAGGGCGGCAGGCCCGGCTCCTCGATGGCGAGCGCGAGTGCGAGCAGCTCCGTGTCCGCAGGAAAAGGATCGAGCTGGCGCAGGCTGGTATCGCGTCGCAGCGGGCGCGTGACCTGCTCCCCGCCGCCGTTGGCGAAAGCCGCGCCGAGCGCTTCGGCGAGGCCGTTTTCAAGATGGGTGAGCAGCAGTTCGGCGGAAAGCGGAAAGCTCTCCGGCAGCGGCTCCGGCACTTCGCCGGAGCCGCCGAAGGCCCGGTCGACCAGGCGGAAGACCGGCGCGGCCTCGAAGGTTGCGAGCAGCGGCAGTCCGGCGGGATCGAGCGCCATCAGCGCATGGGCGGCAAGGCCCTCGATCTCCTCCTGCATGGCGGCGAATGACGTGCTCGTCGGCGTTCCGGCACGAACCGCCGGGGCATCGCCGCCCGAGAGCCGGGCGAAGCTGCTCGCCAAGCTGCGGGCAAGACGTTCGCCGATCATCGCGAGCGCGGGAGCGAGGTCGTCCGGCGGCGCTGCCGATGCGACGAGATCGTCGCTGTGCCGGGCCGGGGTGCGTGTTGCCATGGCCTTCACTGGATGATGAAAGTGCGGAAGTAGACGCCGTCGACCCCGCCGAAGCCTTCCTTGCGGATCAGCACGTCGTTGATCGCGGCGGTCATCCGCTTTTCCAGCCGGGCCTTGCCCGGCATCGTGTAGACGTCGTCCTCCGGCGTGTCCGCGAGGATGCCGAGCAGGGCCGAGCGGATCGCCAGTTCGTGCTTCTTCAGCCAGACCAGCACCCGTCCATCGCGGCGCGTGGAGCAGGCGAGGCTGAGTTGCACCAGCGCATCGGAGCCTTTGAGGTTCGAGGTGAAATCGTCGCTGAACGTGAAATAGGCGGTGCGGTAGGGGTCGCCGCCCTCGCCCTCCACTTCCGGCAGGGCAGCGCCTTCTCCCTCGCCCTCTGCCTTGGGCATATAGGGGTCGTCTTCGCCCTTGCGGATCAGCTTGGGCTGGTTGTCCTCGCGGTTTTCCGCGTGACTGCCGCCGATAATGCCGGGCATCACCCCGGACATTGCCAAGGCGAGAACCCCGCCTCCGCCTGCCCCCAGCATGCCAAGCGCGATCAGGACAAGGCCGAGCTTGCCTTTGCCCTTCTTCCCCGGCGCGTCGTCCTGCACGGCCTTTTCGTTCACGGGCAATGTCCCCCTGGTTGTCCTGGATCAGGCATAGATGCCGCTGCGTCCGCTATCCGAGGCGAGACTTCGCGGCGGACCCTCGTTTCCGGGCTGACGGCCCTGCTGCGCGCCTTGTCGGCGACCGGAGGGATGGTCCTGACTTGCGCGGGGATCGGTGCTGGCGGTCTGGCGCTGATCCGGTGACTGTCCGCTACCGGAACCCGTCGAAGGCGCCCCCTGCTGCTGACTTTGCTGGCCACCGTTGCGCGGCGGGTCGCCTGTCTGGCTGCCCGCCTGTCCGCCTGCGAGCGTCGCGGTGACGGCGGCCAGCACCGTGCCGTTGAAGCCGGGCGTGCCGCTTGCCATGGAGACCGAAAGACCGCGATCCTCATGCCGGAATTCAAGAGCGACCGGGCCGAACTCGCCATGTCGAAGCACCGTGCGCACCGGCTGCGGACCGGCCGCCTCGCGCGCCTCGGTCAGCTTGCCCACGAGGGTTGCGAAGTCCTGCGGTGCTTCGGTTGTGGTGGCAGCGGTGTGCAGCGGGGCTGGCGCTTCGATGGCTGCGGCGCCCGTCGCGGCACCCATCGTGACGAGGGGGGCTGCGATCCGGTCCTGACCGAGCGGCGTGGCGTTGGGCGGTGGAGTGTTGGTCTGCGGTGGTTCGGCGGCCGGCTTTGGAGACGGCGCGGCGCCAGGTGCCGGAGCGGCGATATGTGCGGCAAGCCTGGAGGTATCTGTCGGAGTTTTGCTATCCGCCTTGAGGGGCGGCGAGGAAGATGGCGCCGGTTCCGGGGCTGCAGGGGCTATGGCCCGTGGCGCAGAGACAGACGGGACAACCGGCGCATCCGGGGATGGCACGAGTTGCCCGCGACCCAGCAGCATGGCGCTTACGGCGGGCATCGGCTGGGCGGGATCGGTCTCTCCATCCTGCACCCGCAGCACGTGAGGCGCCGCGAGGACGGGGATAGGCGCCATGTGTGGCATGATGTGTGGCATGGCATGAAGGGCCACCGGCAAAGGCGCGGCTGTGTTCAGAAGCACGGCTGGGGTCGGCAGGTGCTGCGCCGCTGTCACCGTGGGAGCGGGCGAGGCGGCCTTGTCGGAGATCGGTGCGGCCTCGGGTCCGATCGTCATCGGCACCGAGACAGGCAGGGCGATCGGCAGCGGGATGATTACCGGAGCGAGAGCGACTTGCTCGGCGAGCGGTATCGCGTCCGGCACCGCGCCCTCGCCATCGGTCTCCTCAACCGGGCCGCTGGGCAGGCCCGGCAAAATCTTGCCGGGACCTTTGCCGATCTTGCCGTCCGTAACGGGCAGGGCGTCAAGCGCCGGGGCTGCTGGAACCTCCACGGCCACGGCCTGTTCCACCGCGCCAAGAAGCGCCGAAAAGGCGGCCGTTTCGGGAGTGTTTCCGACGATAGCCGCCGGAGCGACCGTGGGTGCCGAGATGGACAGGGAGGGGGGCAGCGTATCGAGCATATCCATTGCTATTCAAGACCCGTGCCAGATGCTTTCCGTCCGCCGAGTGCAGGCACGCGGTCCCGTCTGGCGATAGCGCGTTCCTGCAAGGCGGCGCGGTCCTCCACGGCGGCGCGGCGGCGTTCGGCCTCGGCGAGCAGCTGCTGCTTGGCATCCGCGATCGACCGGGCGCGGAGGGCATCGCCTTGTGTGCTCTGGCTGATGGTCTGCAAGCCGCTGACGAACCGCCCGACCTGATGCAGGGCCGCGCCGTCCGTCATCTCGCGGCGATGGCCGTAGTCGTTGGCCATCTGCCGGGTGCGGTTGGCAAGCTCGTGCAGCCTGGAAAGCGTGCTCTCGGCCTGCGCCGCCTCGATCGCGGCGGTCTGTTTGGCAAGGGCGCGGATCTTTTCAAGCCTGCGCAGCCGGAGCAGGCGGCGGCGCTCGTCCTTCATGGCATCAGGCCGCGAGCAGGGCGGAGAGCGCGGCCGTGCTCGCCACGAGATCGACGATGTCCTCCTGCGGCTGGCTGAGGAAGGCCGTCAGCCGCTCGTGCATGGCGATCGCCTGGTCGAGCTGTGGGTCGGCACCTGCGCGGTAGGCGCCCATGAGCACGAGATCGCGGTTGGCCTCGTAGCTGGCGATAAGCGCGCGGAACTGGCGGGCGGCCTGTCGGTGCTCGGCGGAGACGATGTCGTTCATCACGCGGCTGAGCGAGGCGGCGATGTCCACGGCGGGATATTGCCCGCGCTGGGCCAGTTCGCGCGACAGCACGATGTGTCCGTCGAGGATCGAGCGCGCGGTATCGACCACCGGGTCGTCCTGGTTGTCGCCGTCTGCCAGCACGGTGTAGAGCCCGGTGATCGAGCCGCCGCTCGCCGCCGAATTGCCGGCGCGCTCGACCAGCTTGGTGATCGCGGCGAGGGCCGAGGGCGGATAGCCCCGCGCCGCGCCGGGTTCGCCGAGCAGCAGGCCGATTTCGCGCGCGGCATGGGCGACGCGGGTGAGGCTGTCCATGATGAGCAGGACCCGCCGCCCGCGCGCGCGGAAATGCTCGGCCATGGCGGTTGCCAGCATCGCCCCGCGCAGGCGCAGGTTGGGGGCATGGTCGGCGGGCACGGCGACCACCACGGTCCTGTCCTTCTTCCCGGCCTGCATGTGCCGCTCGACGAAATCCGAGACTTCGCGCGCGCGCTCGCCGATCAGGCCGACGACCACGACATCCGCCGAAGCACCGCGCGCGATCATGTCGATCAGCACCGACTTGCCGACGCCCGATCCCGCCATCACCCCGATGCGCTGGCCGACGCCGAAGGTGGTGAGGGCATTGAGCGCCCGCACGCCGGTATCGAAAGGCAGGCGTACCGGGCTGCGGTCGAGCGCGGTGGTCCGCACGCCGCCGGAGGGCCATTCCGCGCGACTGTGGATCGGAAAGCCGTCGTCGATGGGCAGGCCCTCGCCGTCCACCGCGCGGCCGAGGAAAGGCTCGCCGACCGGCAGCAGGCCGGGGCGTCCCTCGGCCCAGACCCGCGCGCCGGGGCGCAGCAGGATCGTGTCGCCGAGCAGCATCATCATCGTCCGGCCGTTGCGGAAACCGATCACTTCGGCGGCCAGCGACTGGCCCTGTCCGTGCGAGACCCGGCATAGTGCGCCGACCGGCACTGAGAGGCCGCTGACTTCGAGCAGGCCTCCGTCGCAGGCGGCGACCAGGCCGAAACGACACGGCGCGAGGTCCAGCGGCTGCGCGGCGAGATCGGCCAACAGCGGTTCCCAGAGCTTCAGCAACGCTGGAGCGCCTCGGCGATCGCGCGGCGCCAGTTGGCGGGACCGTCCTCGACACCGCCGGAGGCAGTCTCGATGCGCAGGCTGCCGCGTTCGAGCGTGGCGTCGGGCTGGACCTGCCACTCGGCGGAGAGTCGGGGCGAGACGAGGCGCAGGTCTTCGGGATGAAGCCGGATCAGTCGCTCGTCGTCGGCACGGGTCAGCATCGCCATGGCCACGCCGATGCGGCGCAGCAGGGCATCGGGATCGAGCACCAGCGGGGCGATCGCGGTTTCGCACAGCGCCGAGACGGTATCGCGCAGCCGCAGCCGCAGTTCTTCCGCGCGCGCTTCGTCGAGCCGGGAAAACGCGAGCGAGAGCTTGTCATGCGCTGCCGCTTCGGCCTCGGCGCGGATCTGCGCCTCGTGCGAGGCCTGCTCGTGGCCCATCGCAAAACCCTGGTTGAAGGCTTCGGCGATGGGGTCCGGCACTTCGGCTTCCGGAACCGGCGGACGCGGCTCCGGTTCCGGGGGGGACGGGAGTGTCGCCGCAAACCGGACATCGGGCTGGAAAGCGGAAGGCCGGGACAGCCTGTCGAGCAGGCGCTGACCGTTCCTGCGGCGGATGCGCCGCGAGAAGCCGAGGTCAGACATAGTCGTCGTCTCCCGAACCGAAAGCGATCGTGCCGTCTGCCGCGAGGCGACGGGCGACGCCCACCACTTCCTTCTGCGCCGCGACGACATCGGCAAGGCGCGTGCGGCCCCGCGCGGCGATCTCATCCTTCACCCCGTCGGCGGCGCGGCTGGACATGGCCTGGAAGAACGGTTCGCGCTCTTCCTCGCTCACGCCCTTGAGGGCGTCGATCAGCGTGTCGTTAGGGACGTCGCGCAGCAGGGTGCCCATCGACTTGGGATCGAGCACGAACAGATGTTCGAACTTGAACATCTCGTCCTCGATCTGCCGGGCCAGCGCCTTGTCGCGGCGGGTGAGTTCGCCGAGCACCCGCTTCTCCACGACTTTGCCGACGCCGTTTATGATCTCCGCCGCCTCGCGCGCGCCGCCGATCAGCAGCGGGCGGCGGCCGTGGCAATCGGCGATGCGGCGGGCGAGCAGTTCCTCCAGCATCGCGATGGCCTGCGGCGAGACCGGGCCGAGCGTGGCGACGCGGTGAACGATCTCGGGCTGGCTCTCGGGCGGCAGGGCATGGAGCACGGCGGCGGCGACGTCGGGATCGAGCTGCACCAGCAGTACGGCAATGGCCTGCGGATGCTCGCCGCGTACCAGCGGCACCAGCGAATCCGGGGTCAGCCAGCGCGCCAGTTCCAGCGCGCGATGCTGCGGGGCGGCGGGCAGGATGCGGCGCATCATGTTGTCGGCCTTCACGTCGCCCACGGCGCGCGCGAACATGCCGCGCACTTGCCCGGCCCGGTCGTGGGCGACGAGGCCGAGCGCCTCGGTCCGGGCGACGAACCCGGCGATGGCCCCGGCGATCAGGTCCGGCCCGATCTCGCCCAGCGCGCACATCTTTTCGCCGAGGCGGCGCAGTTCCTCCGGCTCCAGTTCGGAGAGGATACGGCTGGTCTGCTCCTCGTCGAGCAGCATCATCATGATCGCCGCATTGTCGCCGGCGGGGAGCAGGCCGGGGGGAAGAGAGTCTTGCATCACGCTGCCTTCACGTCACCGGCGTCTTCCGAGCCAGGATCGTTGATCATCTGGCGCAGCGCGGCCACCGCGCTGTCCGGCTTCTCGGAGACGAGGCGCTGGGCGAGGTTGACCTGCCGCGAGAGCAGGTCGGTGCGGCGCAAGTCGATGTCGAGGCCGTCGGCGCCGGGAATTTCCGGGCGATGCGGCAGGGTCCCCGCCAGCGGCACGGCATCGGGCGAAGGTTCCAGTGCGCGTTCGAGGGCGAGTTGCACGGGGTCTTCGGCTGCGTCACCTCTCGTTTTCCGCCCTTTGGTCCGGTCGCCGCGCACTGCCTTGATGAGTGGGCGCACGCCGAGCAGAAGGACCAGCAGCACCGCCAGCAGCGCGGCGCCGTTGCGCACGACCATCGCGAACCACGGCGCCTCATAGAACGGCAGCGCAGTATCGTCGGCAGGTTCGAACGGGCGCACGATGACTTTCACCTGATCGCCGCGCTGGGGATCGGCACCGACGGCGGCGCTTACCAGGGACTGGATGTCCTGCACTTCCTGCGCCCGCGCGCCTTTCAGGGCATCGCTGCGGACCGCCACGGCCACCGAGAGTCGCTTGATCCCGCCCGGCCGCGTATTGGCGACCGAGACCTCCCGCCCCAGTTCGTAGGTACGGCTGGACGAGGACTCGCCGTTGACCGGCGGCGTCGCGGCAGCGGCGGGCGCGGTGCCCTGCGGCGGGCCGGGGCGGGCCTGGGCAGCGGGCGGCGGCGTGTTCGAAAGAACGCCGGGCACTCCGACGGCAGGGCCGGTGCCGGTCGATTGCGATTGCTCCTGCGTCTCGCTGCGGACGACGCCATCCTTGTCGTAGCTTTCGCGCGCGGAAGTCACGTCGTCCATGGCGAGCGCGACTTGCGCCTCGGTGGTGAAGTTGTCCGGGCCGAGAACGGGGGTGAGCAGGCCGGAGACCTGATCGCGGATCTTCGCTTCCAGCCGCGATTGCATGTCGAGGCGGTCGGCCTCCGGCCCGCCGCCTTGCGAGAGCAGGCGGCCATGCTGGTCCACCACTTTCACGGCATCCGGGGAAAGCCCCGGAACCGATCCGGCGACGAGGTTCACCACCGCCGCGACCTGGCTTTCCGACAGCTGGCGCCCGGCCTTGAGCCGGACCATGACCGAGGCGGTGGGGGGCACGTTGTCGCGCACGAAGACCGATTTCTCGCCCTCGGCGATATGGACGCGGACCGAATCGACGCCGTCGATTTCGGCGATGGTCATTTGCAGGTCGTGCTCGCGGGCCGAGCGCAGGCGCTGCCCTTCCAGCGTGCGGCTGGCGCCCATCGGCAGCTTGTCGAGCATCTGGTCGCCGCTCTCGGGCGTGGCCAGCGCGCCGTCGGAGGCGACCAGCATCCGGGCCTTGTAGAAATCGCCCTTGTTCACCGTGAGCGCGCCGCTGCCGCTGTCGATCCGGTAGCCGATGCCCGCCTGATCGAGCGCGGCGACGACGCCGGCGCGGTCGGCATCGCCAAGCTGCACATAGAGCACGCGCTGCGGCGAGGGGGCGAGCGCGGCCCAGGCCAGCAGCGCCCCGCCCACCGCCGCGAAGCCGACGAAGGCGGGCAGCAGCTTGCGGATCGCGGGCTGGGCGGCGAAGGCGCCGAGGCGGGTCAGGATCGGGCCGCCGGAGCGGTCGGTGAAGGGGGCGAAAAGAGAAGGGGCGGGCAGGGAAGGCGGGGGCAGATGCGCGCCGCCATCCGTGCCTGCGGGAACCAGGTCGGCCATTCAGCTCACACTCCCATCCGCATGATGTCCTGATAGGCGGACAGCAGCTTGTTGCGCACTTGCAGCGTGGCCTCGAAAGCGACGCCGGCTTCCTGCCGGGCGAGCATGACTTTGGCGACGTCGGTGACTTCGCCTTGCTGGTAGGCTGCGGTCACGTCCTCGGCTCGGGACTGTACGGCCTTTACCCCTTCGAGCGCGGATTTCAGGGTATCCGCGAAGCCGGGTGACGAAGGCGTGCCCGGTATCGCGGTGTCCTGCGCGGCATGGATTTGCTGGAGCAGGTCGCTGCGCTCGATGATCTCCCGGCGCATCGCCATGATCTGCTGGATGCCGCCCATATCGCCGGAGAGGGTCATCGCCCGCCTCCCACGACGCTGCGGTCGATCTCGATCCCGGCCTCGCGCAGGGAGGCGAGGCGATAGCGCAAGGTGCGTTCGGAAATGCCGAGCTCCCGCGCGGCGCGCACGCGGTTGCCGCCGCAGGCCGCGAGCGTCTCGGCAATGGCGCGGGCTTCGGAGATCTGGACGATGCTGGACAGGGTGCGGTTGGCCTCGCCGTCGGCGGGGGCGGGCGCAGGCGCCATCAGCCGGGCGGGGCTGTCGAACACGATATGCTCCGGGGTGATTGCGGCTTTGCCGTGGGCGAGCAGCAGCGCCCGGCGCAGGACGTTCTCCAGTTCGCGCACGTTGCCGGGCCAGGGGTGCAGTTTCAGCATGGCGAGCGCGGCCTCGGTCAGGCAGGGCACCCGCGCCGGATCGGGGGCATGGCGCAGGGCCATGGCGAAAGCGAGCGGAGCGATGTCCTCCGCCCGCTCACGCAAGGGGCGCAAGGTGAGCGGGAAGACGTTGAGGCGATAGAACAGGTCGGCGCGGAAGCGGCCCGCGGCGACTTCCTCGGGCAAGTCGCGGTTGGCGCAGGCGATGACCCGCAGGTCGACCGGGATCGGGCGGGTCGAGCCGATCGGCACCACTTCCTGTTCCTGCAAGGCGCGCAGCAACTTGGCCTGAAGCTGGAGCGGCAGTTCGGCGATCTCGTCCAGCAGCAGGGTGCCGCCGTCGGCCGCGCGCATGAAGCCCTCGCTTGCCTGGGTCGCGCCGGTGAAAGCACCCTTCTGGTGCCCGAACAGCATGGCTTCCAGCATCGTCTCGGGCATGGCGGCGCAGTTGACGGCGATGAACGGGCCGCCGCATCGCGGGCTGCGCCGGTGGATGAAGCGGCTGAGCACTTCCTTGCCGGTGCCGGTCGGGCCGTTGACGAGGACGGGAATGTCGCTGTGCGCCAGCCGGTCGGCGAGGGCGAAGACCGAAAGACTCTCAGGATCGGCGGCGATCGGCTCGTCCGGCGCGGCCATCGCGGCAAGGAGCATGGCGAGCGAGGCTTCGCCGACCGGATCGGTATAAGTCATCGAGATGCAGGAAGCGTTTTCGCGGGCAAGCATAGGCCGGACACCGCGCGCGAGACGCACGATGCGGGCTAGCGGCCGTACCGGAGCCGTATCGCCGCCGTCGCGCAGATCTATCGCGGCTCGGTCGAACAGCGAATCCGCGATGGCAATGGCGCGCTGGACGAGCGGCCCGTGGTTTCGGTGAAATTCTGCTTGGTTAAAATCCGTGCCGAAAACCGGATCGACCATGTCTCTCGTTCCCCGTGGCGTTAACAGGTTCCGGGGAGCGATATGCGGGCCTAACGGCAAACCTTTGGGAAATTTAAGGCCCCGTAACGCCCCTTAGTCTTCGTGAATTTCCGCGGAACTCCGGGCGTTTCTTCGAGCGAACCTTGCGATCGATGGGCTTAAATTCGCATCCCTCCTGCCGGTCTTAGCCTCGACAGCCGCTCCGGATGGGCCGGCAGAAGCTGTTCCACATTCGACAGATCAACTTTCGACAGACTCAACGGGAGCCAGACAGATGTCCGTCATCAACACCAATATCAGCGCGATTCGCGCCTCGAACGCTTCGAACTCGGCCAACAAGATGCTCGGCACCGCGATGGAGCGCCTGTCGACCGGCAAGCGCATCAATTCCGCCAAGGACGATGCTGCCGGTCTCGCCATCTCCACGTCGATGACCGCCCAGGTCCGCGGCATGAGCCAGGGCATCCGCAATGCCAACGACGGCATCTCGCTGGCGCAGACCGCCGAAGGCGCGCTTTCGGAAGTGACGAACATGCTCCAGCGCGTTCGCGAACTGGCGATCCAGTCGTCTTCGGGCACGTATCAGGATACCGATCGCGACGCGATGCAGCTGGAAGTGACGGCGCTGACCGGCCAGATCGACGACATTCTCACGCAGACCACTTTCAACGGCAACACGCTCTTCGCGACGACCGGCAGCGACGTCACGTTCGACATCCAGACCGGCGCGAACTCGGGCGAGACCGTCACGCTGACCTCGAAGACGATCGACGGCGCCAATCTCAATGCCTCGGCGCTCGACGTCTCGACCGCTTCTGCGGCCTCCGACACGCTCGACAGCATCGATGACGCGCTGGAAGACGTGAATCAGGCCCGCGCCTCGCTCGGTGCCGGTCAGAACCGGCTCGAATCGGCGATCAACAACCTGACCAACAACGTCACCAATCTGTCCGACGCCCGCTCGCGGATCGAGGATGCCGATTACGCGGCGGAAACGACGCAGATGGCCAAGGCACAGATCCTCAGCCAGGCTTCGACGGCGATGCTCGCGCAGGCGAACCAGAGCCAGCAGAACGTGCTCTCGCTGCTGCGCTGAGCCGTATCGATAGGGCGGCGGGCTAAGGCCTGCCGCAAGGACCCGGCGCCATTCCCCCTGAGCGCCGGGTCCTTTTTGCATGCTCCAAGAGCGGGCCGGGCCATCAGCGAATACCTTGCGGACACGGACGGGAAACGGTCGGTTCATAAAGGACCATATCCGTTTCCTCATTCAGGATTCCCATGCGCCGCGCTCTTGCCTGCTGTCTCGCTCTCGCTTCGTCTTTTACCGCCTCCACGGTCTCGGCAGAAACCCGCGAGGACGAGCAGGTCTGGGTCAACCTTACGGCGATGGGGCCGATTGCCGGTGATGTCGTCTACTTTGCCGAACTCCAGCCGCGCATGGGTGATGGCGCCTCGCGGCTCGACCAGCTTCTGCTGCGCGGGGCGGTGGGCCTGAAGCTCTCGCCCGCCGTCACCCTCTATCAGGGCTATGCCCATGTCGTGGTGCCGGTGGACGGCGGCCGGGACGTGAACGAGGAGCGCAGCTTCCAGCAGATCAACTGGTTCATGGGCAAGCCCTGGGGCGGCGAACTGACCTCGCGCACGCGCCTCGAACAGCGCTGGCGGTCGGACGGCGGCGATACCGGCTGGCGCCTGCGCGAGATGCTGCGTTACGAAAAGCCGCTGAAGCCCGGCAGCAATGCGGTGAACGCGCTGGTCTATGCGGAGGGGTTCCTGGCGCTCAACGATACCGACTGGGGCGCGCGCGGCGGGTTCGACCAGTTGCGCTCCTTCGTCGGTGTCGAACTGGGCGTGAAGGACGCGACGACGGTGGAACTGGGTTATCTCAATCAGGTGATCGACCAGACGCGCGGGCGGACGCGAGTGAACCACGTCGCTTCGGTCTCGCTGTTCTTCCGCCACTAAGGGCGGCGCGTTCTGCTGCGGGCCTTCGACAGGCTCAGGCTGAGCGGGAACGCAAGGATGTGGCAGAGAAGGAAAACTTTTCCCCCGGCCCGCTCAGCCTGAGCTTGTCGAAGGCCCCACAGGCGGGCGCCAGTTTCCAAGGTAAAAGAGGGCGGCAAGTCCTGCGACTGCCGCCCTCTTTTCCATTTCAAATTATCGCCATCAGGCCGCTTCGGCCGCCTCGAGGATCTCTTCCGGTGCTTCGTTGCGGATCAGGTAGTCGAAGGCCGACAGTGCCGCCTTCGAGCCTTCGCCCATGGCGATGATGATCTGCTTGTATGGCACCGTGGTCACGTCGCCTGCCGCGAAGATACCGGGCAGGTTGGTCGCCGCCTTGTCGTCGATCACGATCTCGCCGCGAGCCGTGAGTTCCACGCCGGAACCCTTCAGCCATTCGGTGTTGGGCACCAGACCGATCTGGACGAACACGCCTTCCAGATCGACCTTGTGTTCCCGACCCGTCTCGCGGTTCTTGTAGACGAGGCCGTTCACCTTGTCGCCGTCGCCCTCGACTTCGGTGGTCTGGGCATTGGTGAGGATCACCACGTTCTTCATCGAGGCCAGCTTGTCGACCAGGACCTGGTCGGCACGCAGCTTGCTGTCGAATTCGATCAGGGTGACGTGGCCGACGATGTTGGCAAGGTCGATCGCCGCTTCGACGCCGGAGTTGCCGCCGCCGATCACCGCCACGCGCTTGCCCTTGAACAGCGGACCGTCGCAGTGCGGGCAATAGGCCACGCCCTTGTTCTTGTACTCGGCCTCACCGGGCACGCCGAGGTTCCGCCAGCGGGCGCCGGTGGTCAGCACCAGTGAACGCGCCTTGAGCGAAGCGCCGTTGGCGAAGACGACCTCGTGATAGCCGCCGAGTTCCTTCGCGGGGATCAGCTTCTCGGCGCGCTGGAGGTTCATCACGTCGATGTCGTATTCGGCGACATGCGATTCCAGCGCGGCGGCCAGCTTGGGGCCTTCGGTATAGGGAACCGAGATGAAGTTCTCGATGCCCATGGTGTCCTGCACCTGGCCGCCGAAGCGTTCCGCGACCACGCCGGTCGAGAAGCCCTTGCGCGCGGTGTAGATCGCCGCCGAGGCTCCGGCGGGACCGCCGCCGACGACGAGCACTTCGAAAGGCTTCTTGCCCGCGAGCACGGCAGCGGCCTTGGCATCGGCACCGGTGTCGAGCTTGGCGAGGATCTCCTCGATGCTCATCTTGCCCGAACCCCACATCTTCCCGTTCAGGAAGACGGCGGGAACGGCCATGACGCCGCGTTCCTCGACTTCCGCCTGGAACGTGCCGCCCTCGATCAGGGTGGCGTTCACATGCGGGTTATTGAGCGCGAGCAGGGTCAGCGCCTGCACGACGTCGGGGCAGTTGTGGCAGGAGAGCGAGAAGTACATCTCGAACTCGTGCTCGCCCTCGATGGCGCGGGCGATTTCGAGCGCCTCGTCGGAAACCTTGGGCGGATGACCGCCGGCCCAGAGCAGGGCGAGGACCAGCGAGGTGAATTCATGGCCGAGCGGCAGACCGGCGAAGCGCACCCAGGCGCTGGCGTCGCTCGCGCGGCGGATGATGAAACTGGGGCGGCGGCCGCCGCTCATGGCGTCGTCGCCGTCGAAAGAGGCGGTGATCTTGTCCGAGAGCGAGGCGATGGTTTCGAGCAGCTCGCGGGTCTCGGCCGACTTCTGCCCGTCGTCCAGCGAGGCGATGAGCTCGATCGGCTCGCGCAGCATGCCGAGATATTGCGAGAGCTGCTGCTTCAGGTTGGCGTCGAGCATGGTCTGGGGTCCTTTGGAATTTCGTTGGTAAAGGGGCGGCCGGGGATTTCTTTTCCGCGTGAGGGCGCGGCTCGGGACGAGGGAAATCCCCGAGCCGCGCACCTTCAGCACGCGACCCGGAAGATCGCGGCGGTCTTAGAGCTTGCCGACGAGTTCGAGCGAGGGCGCGAGGGTTTCTTCGCCTTCTTCCCACTTGGCCGGGCAGACCTGACCGGGGTGCTCGCGCCAGTACTTGGCGGCCTTGATCTTGCGGACGAGTTCGGCGGCGTTGCGGCCCACGCCCTCGGGGGTGATTTCGACCAGCTGGATCACGCCGTCCGGATCGACCACGAAGGTGGCGCGGTCGGCGAGGCCGACGCCTTCGCGCAGAACGCCGAAGTTGTTGGTCAGGGCGTGGTTCTGGTCACCAAGGAAGGCGTACTTGATCTTGCCGATCTTGTCCGAGGTGTCGTGCCAGGCCTTGTGGCTGAAGTGCGTGTCGGTCGAAACGCCGTAGACTTCGACGTCGAGGCCCTGAAGAGTGGCGTACTGCTCACCGAGGTCTTCGAGTTCGGTGGGGCAGACAAACGTGAAGTCGGCGGGGTAGAAGAAGAACACGGCCCACTTGCCGGCGATGTCCGCTTCGGTGACATCGAAGAAGTTCTTGCCTGCCTGGAAAGCGGTGTTCTTGAACGGCTTGATCTGGCTGCCGACGATACCCATGGATGTAAGCTCCCTCGTTGGGTGTTGAAGTTCGAGGAGGGAGATAGGGCCCTCGTGTGACGATGTGTAGGGCGTTGATCCGATTGACTTGATCGGATTGGCCGATCAGTCGAGGTGGACTGAACGTTTCTGTCGATAAAATGCTCGCAAATGCGAAAAGCCGTGCGGCGATGCGGTGAATCGGGCAACAGCGGGGCATGAAGACGATACGACTTGCGCTGCTGCTGGCCGGTCTTGCCTCGCTTGCGGGATGCAACGGCTGGCCCACCTCGCTGGACAATCGCGCCTCGGGCGATGTGCGGTTCCGCTATCATCACCGCCTTTACGACGAATGGTCGGTCTGGGCGCCGGTGAAGCACGGGAAGGCGGTGCTTTTCGCCCATGAGCACCGGGTTCGGGACATGTCCGGACTGGAGATCACCCAAGGCGGGCTGACGTATCGCTATGGCGCTCGTGCTCTGGGACCGATTCAGCGGTTCTGTGCGGGCAGTTCGAGCTGCGCGCTCGTTTATCGCGGCGAGGGTAGGCTGGAAGCGCGCACCTCGGCGCTGCCCGACGCTACGGAGCGGTAGGGCCGTCGCTCAATCCGCCAGGGTGATCGAGATACGCCGGTTGCGCGGGTCATGCGGGTCGGTGGGAATCAGCAGTTCGGTATCGGCGACGCCCTCGATGCGCTTGAACCGGGCGCTTTCCACATCATTGCGGATCATCTGTTGGCGGGTCGCCTCGGCGCGTCCCGCGGAGAGCGACCAGTTGTTGCCGGGAATGCCCTGCCGGTAGGGGAGGGCATCGGTGTGCCCCCGGATCGTCAGCGGTCCGCCGGTCGGGCCGATCGCCTGCGCAATCGCCGCGAGCAGTTCCACCGCCTGCGGGGTCAGGATCGTGGTGCCGAGCCGGAACATCGAGAAATCGGCATCGTCCACCATGTCGATCCGCACCCCCTGCGTGGTGTCCACCATGCGGACCTGCCGGGCGAGGCGGCGCAGGCTTTCGGTGGAGGCGAGCTTCTTCTCCAGCGCTTCCCTGGCGCGGGAACTGCGCTTGATCTTTGCGGGGGTCTTCGTGGCGCCTTCCTTCGGGCCGCCGGTGGCGTCGCGCGGGATGGTGAGGGTCTTGGCACCGGTCTGCCCGGCCTTGAACGGGTAGTTGTCCACCTGGGTCAGCGAGGCGCCTCCGAGCACGCCCTGTCCGGACCCGGCGCTGCCCTGCTTGGTCTTGACCAGCGTGGGGGTGAAATAGTCGGCGATGCCGCGCCGCTGCTTTTCGGTGGTGGCGCCGAGAATCCACAGCAGCAGGAAGAAGGCCATCATCGCCGTCACGAAGTCGGCATAGGCGACTTTCCAGGCGCCGCCGTGATGCCCTGCGGCGACCATGGTGATCTTCTTGACGATGATCGGCCGGGGCGGCTCGGGTTTCTTCCTCGTCGCCACCTCAGCGCCCCCGCATGGCGTCGAGCAGTTCGGAAAGACCGGGGCGGAAAGCATGGCCAAGCCCGGAACGGGCCGATTCCACCACCAGCGGCTGCGGCCAGCCGTGCAGGCTGGCGATGATGACCTGCTTCACCGCCTGGAAGATCTGCTCGTCCTGCTCCAGCACCTGTTTCAGGCGTCCGGCCAGCGGCGAGACGATGCCGTAAGCCAGCAGCACGCCCATGAACGTCCCGACCAGTGCCGAGCCGATCATGGCGCCGAGGACCGAGGGGGGCTTGTCGATCGACCCCATCGTCTTCACCACCCCGAGCACGGCGGCGACGATACCGAGCGCCGGAAGTGCATCAGCCAGTCCCTGAAGCGCATGCTGCGGCTCGTGAATTTCATGGAAATGCGTCTTCATCGCATTGTCCATCACGTCCTCTACCGCGTGGACCTCCAGCGTGCCGGACGAGACGACGATCAGCGTCAGGGTATCGCAGATCAGGTGGACCAGCGGATCGTTGGCCAGCAGGCGCGGGAACTCTGCGAAGAGCGAGGAAGCCTTGGGATCGGTAACGTGGCTTTCCAGCGCCACCGGCCCTTCCGAGCGCAGGATCTTCATCAGCCGCGTGGTCAGGACGATTGCGTCGATATGGTCCTGCCGGTTGTGGCGCGGGCCCTTGAAGACTTTGCCGAGGCCGCCGCCCAGCGCCTTGATCTCGTGCATCGAATTGCCGGTGACGATGGCCCCGATCGCGGCGCCGCCGATGATGAGCATCTCGTGCGGGATCGCCTCCAGCACCGGGCCTAGGGCGCCGCCGGTCATCGCAAAGCCGCCGAAGACCATCACCAGCAGAATGACGACGCCGACGATCACGAACATGCAGGAAATCCCCCATCAGGCAGGCGCCGGTCCTGCCCCTGCAGACCGGGTGTGAGAGCCGCTTCAGCCGAGCCGGTCGAACAGGTTCAGCGAGGCGAGCCGGGTAAAGCTGGCCTGACTGGCCTCCAGCACGGTCATTGTTTCCTGAAGCTGGGCGAGCGCGGTGGCGAGATCCACGCCGCCGAGGTCGGCTTCCTCCGAGGCGCGCAGTTCCGACACGTTCACGCGCCGGTCGTCGGTCACTTCGATCCAGGCCAGGCGGGTGCCGATCACGGTCTGGCCGGTGCTCAGGGTGTCGAGGCCGGTCTTGAGGTCGGCCAGGGCCCGGCCCGCCGCGCCGGCCGGGTCGGCGGAGGCACCGCCCAGTGCATCGGCCAGCGTCTTCACTACTGCGAGGAGATCGGTCGGCGTGCCGTCGGCGGCGTTGAACGACAGGAAGGTCGGGCCGGTCAGCGAGCGGGTCACGCTCTGCCCGTCCCCCAGCGGCAAGTCGCCCGATGCGGCGGTGCCGACATAGACCGCCTTGCCGGAGGCATCGAGCGCATAGGCATCCCCGGCGCTCTCGCCGCCGAACAGGGCATGGCCGCTCGAATCCCGCGCATTGGCGAGCGAGAGCAGGTTGCTGAAGATCTGCTCCAGTTCCTCGCCGATTGAGGCGCGCTGGATGTCGGTGAGGGTGGAACTGGAGGCGCGCATCGCCAGTTCCTGCGCCTGGATCAGGGCATCGGCCATGTCGGACATCGCGGCATCGGCCAGCGAGAGATCGGCATTGGCGCGCCCTGCGTTGGTCTTGTCGATCCCGGAGAGCTTCTCCTGCCGCGCCAAGGTGCGCAGGCGCGATGCGGCGACGGGATTGTCCGAGGACCGCTCCAGCCTGCTGCCGCTCGACATCTGCGCCTGGTAGTTCTCGGCCTGCGTGCGCAAGTCCTTCATGTCGCGGCGGGCGCGCTCGAAGAAGGCACTGGTGCTGGTGGATACGATCGACATGGGTGCGGCCCTACCTAATGGCGAGGATGGAATCGAAGAGGTCGGAGGCGATCTGCATGACCCGGCCCGAAGCCTGGTAAGCCTGCTGGAAGCGGGTGAGGTTGATCGTTTCCTCGTCGAGATCGACACCGGCCTGCGCCTGAAGCGCGACTTTCGCCGTACCGGCGATGGATTCGAGCGCATCGCGGGTGACGGTGCGTCCGGCGACGGCGCTGGAAATGCCGAACAGCAGGCCGTCCATGGCTCCGGCGGGATCGGCGCTTTCGAGCGCGCTGCGCAGGGCGACGAGATTGGAGGTGTCGCGGCTGTTGGCGCCAGACCCGGCGGGCGCGGTGGCGATCTGGTTGCCGCTGGTGAGGGCGAGTTTCATGTCGGCGGCGGTGCTGCCCGAGAACATCGGCTGCCCGGCCGCGCCGGTGAGGTCGGCGCCTGCGGTCTGCGCGGTGTTGAGCGTGGAGATCACCCCCGCGGCGATGGTGTCGAGCTGGCCGCGCACCCCCGCCAGTTCGGTGAGCGCCTGCCCTTTGCCCGCCAGCGCGCCGGAGGACAGCGTGGCCGCGCTGCCGCCGAGCGTAAAGGCAATCGTGCCGTCGCTGGCGCTGGTCATGGCCAGGGTCGCGGCGCTGCCGCCGTTCACCAGGCTCGGCCCGCTCGAACCGCCGACCCGCACTTGCACCGAGCCGTCGGCGGCGAAAGTGGTCGCGATATCGATTTGCCCGCTCAGCTTTTCCAGCAGGGAATCGCGCTGGTCGAGCAGGCTGGTGCGGTCGCTCGATGCATCGGAGGCGCGGGCGAGGCGCAAGTTCACGCGGGCCAGTTCTGTGGCGGTGGTATTGACCGCGAGGACCCCGTCCTGCGCCTCGAAGCGAAGGCCCTCGCCGACGGCATTGAGGCTGGAGGCGGCGGTGTTGAAAGTCTGCGCCATCGTGCGCGCCTGTTCCAGTGTCGAGGCGCGCAGGGAGCCGTCGGTGGGGTCCGACAGGAGTTGCTTCAGCGCGGCTTCGAAGTCGGTGATCGCATCGTAGACGCCGGTCTGCTCGACCGCGCTTTCGATGTTTTCCAGCCCTTGCACTTCAGCCCCGGCCCGTGCGGCATCCGAGCCGGTGCGGCGCACTTCGGACTGGCGGAACATGTCCGCATTGCGCACGATCCCGGTGACGCGCACGCCCGCGAGATTGATCGCACCCGGCTGCGAGAGGACCGAATTGATCGCCAGTTCCGACAGCGAGACGCTGCGGCGGACATAGCCTGCCGACGAGGCATTGGCGATGTTTTGCGCGGTCACGTCCAGCGCGGCCCTGGCGGCGCGGGTGCCGGAGCGGGCGATGGTGATAAGGTCGGCGGCCATGGTTTACGGTGCCTTTGCTTCGACAGACAGGGTGCGGGCAGATGCTTCGACAAGCTCAGCATGAGCGGGTGCTTCGACAGGCTCAGTATGAGCGGAGGCAGGGGCGGTGTCGGCCTCGGCACCTCTCCCCAGTCCCGCTCGGCCTGAGCCTGTCGAAGGCCCGGTCACGAACCGTGCCATCTGCGCTTCGATGATCTTCGCCAGCCCCAGAACGCTGCTCTGCGCGGTCACGTCCGCGAAGTGCTCGTCCTGAATCCGGTTGAAGGTATCGAGCGCCTGGCTGGAGAACAGCTGGTCACCGCCGAAATGGGTCTTGCGGGCCTCGGCCAGCATCTGGCGCACGAACAGGGCCTCGAACTGCCTGGCGGTCACAGCCAGCTTCTCGCGGTCGGTGGCGCCCGGTGCGATGGTCATGCCGGGAAGGGTGGAGGGCATCGTGCTCATATCACCACCATTTCCGCCTTGAGGGCACCCGCCTGCTTGAGCGCTTCGAGGATTGCCACGAGATCGGACGGGGTGACGCCCAGCAGGTTGAGCGCATCGACCACGCGCGAGAGCGAGGCGCCGCCCTTGAACAGCGCAACCGTGTGCTTTTCCTCTTCGGTCGTGATGGCGGAGCGCTGTTCGATCTCGGTCCGGCCCCGGCTGAACGGCGCGGGCTGGACGACCCTGGGGCTTTCCTGAATGCGCACCGTCAGCTTGCCGTGGCTGATCGCGGCGGGGGAAAGGCGCACCGCCGCATTGATGACGACGGTGCCGGTGCGGCTGTTGACGATCACGCGGGCCGGGGTCTCGGCGGGATCGACGTCGATCATCTCGATCGCCGCCATCATCGAGGCGCGGGTGTCGGGATCGGGAGGCAGGCGCAGCGAGACGGTAACGCCGTCCTCCACCGTGGCCGTGCCCGGCAGCCGCGTGTTGATCGCATCGCGCACGCGGGCGGCGGTGAGGAAGTCCGAGTTGAACAGGTTCCAGCGCAACGCTTCCCCGCCCTCGAAGCCGGTGGCGACGGCGCGCTCGACACTGCCGCCTTCGGCGATGCGCCCGACGGTCGGGATGTTGATCGTCACGTTCGAACCGTCGCGCGCCGAAACGCCGAGGCCGCCGACTGCGAGATTGCCCTGCGCCATCGCGTAGATCTGCCCGTCCGCGCCATAGAGCGGGGTGAGGATCAGGGCGCCGCCGCGCAGGCTCTTGGCCTTGCCGATCGTCGAGACGGTCACGTCGATGCGCTGGCCGGGCTTGGCGAAAGCGGGCAGGTCCGCGGTGATCATCACGGCGGCGGCGTTCTTGAGGCCGGGCGAGATGCCGGGCGGCAAGGTCAGGCCCATGCGGCCGGAAACGCCCTTCATCGCCTGCGTGGTATATTCGAGATTGTCGTCCCCGGTGCCCGGCAGGCCGACGACGACGCCGTATCCTGTGAGCTGGTTGGAGCGCACGCCCTGGAACTGGCCGAGATCGCGCAGGCGTTCGGCCTGGGCGTCGATCGGCGAGAGGAACACGATCAGCGCGGCCATCAGGGCCGCGAGCAGGGCGGGCAGCCAGCGCTGGCTGCGGGAGAGTTTCGGCTGGTCCATCAGAACGGCGAAATCCGGGTGAAGAACCGGCCCAGCCAGCCCTGACGCCCGCTGCGCATGATCGCGCCCTTGCCGGTGTACTCGATCCGGGCATCGGCCACGCGCGTCGAGGGTAGGCTGTTGTCCTCGTCGATATCGGCGAGGCGGACGATGCCGGAGAACCGGACCCATTCGTCTCCCTGGCTAACGAGCATCTTCTTCTCTCCTCGGACGAGCGCGGTCCCGTTGGGGCGCACTTCGGCAATGGTCACGGACAGCACCGAATTCAGTGAACTCGTCTGCGTCGCGCTGCCCTGACCATTGAACGTCGAGGAAGAGCTGGCGTTAAGGGCATCGGGCTTGAGAAAGGACAGCGGCCCTCCGGTCGGCGGGGTGATCGAGGCGCCGCCGCCCTTCTGGCTTTTGGAACCGGCGGTCTTGGCGGCGCTGGTCGTTTCCACCAGCAGGATCGTCAGCGGATCGCCGACGCGGGCGGCGCGGGTGCCGCCGTGAAGCGGGGCATAGCCGAGCGAGACGCTGAAGATGCCGCCGGTCGCGGGCTGGGCTTGCGCGGGCGGCGGGGCGGGCAGGCTGGGTTCGAAGCCGGAGGGTTGCGGCGGCTTCTTCGCGAGGGCGGGGACGGCGTGGAGGTTCAGGCACGCACACAGCAACGCTATGCGGGCATGCTTCGACAAGCTCAGCATGAGCGGGGTTTTGTGTTTCGGACTTGGGATGTGACCAAGCATTCCGCTCATGCTGAGCTTGTCGAAGCCGGTCATCCTGAGCTTGTCGAAGGAGGGGGTTCTCACGCGACCCATCGCCGTCACAGCGTCTGGTTCGCGTTGCGCAGCATTTCGTCCACCGAGGAGATCATCTTCGAGTTGATCTCGTAGGCGCGCTGGGTCTCGATCATGTCGACCAGTTCCTCGACAATGTTGACGTTCGAGCCTTCGAGCATCCCCTGCCGCACGAACCCGCGTCCTTCTTCCCCGGCAATGCCGAGTTGCACCGGACCGCTCCCGGCGGTTTCGCGCAGGAAGTTGTCCGAAGCGGCCTGTAGCGCGGCCGGATTGGTGAAGCTGGCGATGGTGATCTGGCCCAGCTCGGTCGGGTCAGTCTGGCCATCGACTTGCGCGGAAACGGTGCCGTTCTGGGCGACGGTGATCGCGGTCGCGCCTTCGGGCACGGTGATCGCGGGCTGGAGCAGGTAGCCTCGTGATGTTACCAGTTCGCCCTGCGGCGAGCGGGTGAAATTGCCTGCGCGGGTATAGGCCAGTTCGCCGCCGGGCAGGGCGATCTGGAAATAGCCCTGCCCGTCGAGCGCGAGATCGAAAGTATTGCCGGTGCTCTGGAGCGAGCCTTGCGTTTCCATCCGGCTGGTGGACTGCACCGCGACCCCGGTGCCGAGGTTCAGCCCGGTGGCATAAGTCGTCTCGCTGGAGGATTGGGCGCCCGCCACCCGCGCATCCTGATAGGCCAGGGTGGCGAAATTGGCGCGGTCTTTCTTGAAGGCGGTGGTGCTGACATTGGCCAGGTTGTTGGCGATCACGCGCATCCGCGTGTCCTGTGCCTCCAGCCCGGTGCGGGCGACCTGTAGGGCGGAAGTGGGCATTGTCCGGGGTTCCTCAGCTATCGATGCGCATCAGGCGCACGCTGCCCTCGTCGAGCTGGCGGGCGGTCTCGACGAGCTTGGTTCGCATTTCGAACAGGCGCTGGGCCGAGATCATCTCGGTCAGCACCTGCGAGGGAGAGACGTTGGAGCCTTCGAGCGCGCCGGGGATCACGCCGGCGTTGGCGTCGTCCGGCAGCACGCCATTGCCTTCCGCGCCGTTCGGAACCCGGAACACCCCGGTCAGGTCCTTGGCGATCCGCGATCCGGTCGGGTCCACCAGCTTGAGCCGGTCCACCCGCTGTGGCGGCTGACCGGGGGTGGCGGGATCGGTGACGAGAATGCCGCCGTCCTGCGCGATGGTGACGATCGATCCCGGCGGCAGTGTGATCGGGCCGCTTTCGCCGAGCACCGGCAGGCCCTCGCCGTTCTGGAGCACGCCGGTCACGGTGACGGAAAGGTCGCCGCGCCGCGTATAGGCCTCGCCGCCGTCCTCGGCCTGCACCGCCAGCATGGCGTCACCCTGCATGGCGACGTCGAGCGGCTGGCCGGTGCGGTTGACGGTGCCGGATCGCATCGAGGCCCCGGTGACTTCGGTGCCGGACAGCGCGCGCACCTCGACTTGCGGGTCTTCCAGCGTATTCGGCGTGGCCTGGAGGATTTCGGCGCGGAAGCCGATGGTCTGGGCATTGGCCATGTTGCTGGCGATCACCCGCTCGCGGTTGAGCGAGGCGTTCATGCCCGAGACGGCGGTGTAGATCAGGCGGTCCATGGCGGTTTCGATCAGGTCCGCAGGTTGATGATGGTCTGCGAGATCTGGGTCTCGGTATCGACCGCCTTGGCATTGGCCTGGAAATAGCGCTGCGCGGTAATGAGGCTGACCAGTTCCTCCGAAAGATCGACGTTGGAGCGTTCGATATTGCCGGAAAGCAGGCTGCCGTAGAGCCCGGCGCCGGGCTGGCCGTAACTCGCCACACCCGAGCGGCCCGTGGCCGACCACGAAGCATTGCCGAGTTGCTTGAGGCCGTTCGGCGCAATGAACGAAGCCAGCGCGACGACGCCGATCGTGACGTTCGAGGCATCGGCATAAGTCGCCACGACCGCGCCGTTCGGCTCGATGGTGATCCCGGCATACTCGGCACCGGCGGCATTGATCGGCGGGATCTGTGCCGATTGCGGTGTCGTGCCGGTGATCGCGCCGCTGGCATCGACGGCGAAGACCTGGAGCCGCGATCCTTGCGCGTTATGGATATAGCCGTCTCCATCGACGGCGAAGGCTCCGGCGCGGGTATAGGCGATCGCGCCCGAGACCGGCGAGGCGACGGTGAAGAAACCCTCGCCGTTGATCGCCACGTCGAGCGCCGATCCGGTCTGGTCCATCGCGCCGAGGCCGAAATTCTGCTGGATCGAGGCGACGCGCGCGCCGATCCCGGTGGTCAGCGAGGGGTCGGTGAGGATCGAGGACGAGACGATGTCGGCGAAAGCCGTGTTGCTCTTCTTGAAGCCCGCCGTCTCGGCATTGGCGATGTTGTTCGAGATGACGTTGAGGTCGGTCTGGGCGCTCTTGAGCCCGGTGAGCGAGGTGTAGAAAGACATCGGATTCTCCTGCGAATGTGGCTCAGGTGCTCGCGGCGGGCGTGGTGTTCCGGGCCTTCACGAGGGCATCGAGCTGGGCGGAGATGGCCTTGAGTGTCTCCGCCATGTCGGACGTGCCGGCGAGGGTCGAGAACTGCGCCATCTGGGCGAGCATCTGGGTCTGGTCCATCGGGCTGAACGGGTCCTGCTGCTGCATCTGCGTGAGCATCAGTTTCAGGAAATCGCCTTGATCGAGATCGCCAAGAGAGGTCTTTGAGCCGGAGGCCCGGGCGGTAGCGGACAGGGGGGTGATGGCGGTCATTTCATCCTCATCGTGTCGAGCATGAGCTGCTTGGCGGTGGCGAGGGCCTCGACCAGATTCTGGTACTGGCGCGAGGCCTCGAGCATTTCGACCATCTCGGCGTTCTCGTCGACGGGCGCGGTCCAGACATCGCCATCGGCATCGGCGAGCGGGTGGTCGGGGCTGTGCTGGCGCACGGCGGCGGCGCCCTCGCGCATGATGCCGCGCACGGAGACCGAGGCGAGGCCGCTGGTGCGGTCGAGGTCTTCGGCAAAGACAGTGCGGATCGGCTTGTACGCCTGTTCCTCGCTGCCCGAGACGGTGCCCGCATTGGCGAGGTTGGAGGCCGCCGCGTTCATTCGCACCAACTGCGCGGACATGCCGCGCTGGGCGAGCGTGAACAGGGTCATAGGCTCGCTTCTCGCGGGCATCGTCACTCGCCCCTCAGCGCGCGGGTCAGGGTCTCCACCCTGCCCCGGATGAACTGGAGCGTGGCGGAATAGCCGACCGCGTTCTCGGAAAAGGCGAGCTGTTCGTTCTGAAGCTCCACCGTATTGCCGTCGAGCGAGGGCATGACCGGCACGCGGTAGAGGGCAGCGCCGCCGGCCGCTTCGCGCAGGTCGGTGCCGCGCGCGGCGGCGCGCAGGGCGGCGGTGAAGTCGATGTCGCGCGCCTTGTATCCGGGCGTCGCGGCATTGGCGATGTTCGAGGCGATCAGGCCCATGCGCTGCGAGCGCAGCTCCAGCGCGGCGGCGTGAATCCCGAACAGGTCTTGTGACATGGCGTTCCGGCTCCGACGAGGGTTCGTCCCGTTTCATTGCAAAGGGCGTGCCAAATCCTGGAGGGGCCGGAATTCCGGCACAGCGCAGGGGGCGATAGCGATGCAGGCGGCAATCTCCTGCCGCTTTCCCGGCAAGGCGCGGCCGGGGCTGAAACGGCGCGAAACCTGCCGTTCTCCGGATGAAAAGGAGAGCGCACCGCCATGCAGCCCGAACATCTTCTCGACCCCGCCAGTGCCCTGATCGTGGTGGGCGGCACGCTGCTCGCCACCGTCCTGCGCTGCGGAACCGGCGATTGCCTCACCGCCGTCGCCGCGCTCGGCAACCTGCTCCACCGACCTTTCGATCCCGAGCGGGCGCGGGCGGACATGGCGGTGCAAGTGCAGGAAATCCGGCGGGACGGGGTGATCCGCTCGCGCCCGACGCCCACCGGCGATGCCGAGTTCGACGAGGCGACCGCGATGCTGATCGGCAGCCGTTCCCTCGGCGCGCTCCAGCTCGCCCATGCCACGCACAAGCGGCGGCGCATCGAGACCAGCCAGCGCGCGGTGCGCACCTTCACCCAGGCTGCCGATCTGGCACCGGTCTTCGGGCTGGCGGGGACGCTGATCGCGCTGAACCAGTTGCCGCCGCTCGACCAGCCGGAGGCGGACTTCTCGGCGGCGATCTCGATGGCGGTGCTGACGACGCTCTACGGTCTGCTGCTCGGCAACCTGCTGTTCACGCCGCTCGCCCGCGTGCTGGCGCGCCGTGCCGCCGACGAGGAGCGCGACCGGCAGGCGGTGATCGACTGGCTGGAGGGGCAGGTCGCCGATGCCTTGCCGCATGTCGAGCGTCACCACACGGAGCGAGCGCATCACCCGGCGGCCGTCTCCGCATGAGCGCGCGCACGGCGGCAAGCTGGCAGACTTCGCTCGCCGATCTCTCGCTGATCTTGTTCATGATCTCCGCCGCCGCGATCAGCCGCCAGCAAGGCGATCTGCGGCAGGAAAAGCAGGCGCAGGCGCGGGAGGTGCCTCCGTCCTCCCCGGAAGGAACGCCGCTGGCGATCTATATCGCCGCGTCGGGCGCGCCGCCGCTGGCGCGCTGGCTGTCGGAGCAGGCGGGCGACCCCCGGCAGCGCGTGACCGTGACTTCACCTTACGGTCCCGATCCCGGCGACATGGCGCGATCATTGGCCGAGGCCGGACGGTTAGCGGCGGACGCGGAGGCCGCCGGGCACAAGGCGCGGATCGTCGTGGAACCGGGGCTGCCGCCCGCGCGCGTCGCGCTGGCCTTCGACGAACCCGACGACGCGATGGCACGAAGTTTGCGAACCCTATCGCCAAAGCCCGGTGAAGGATCGCATTCCAGATGATGACGGCTCTTGTCCTTTACGCTCTCGCTTCGAGCGGCTTTGCCGATCTCGATGCGATAGACCGGCAGGTCGCGACCTTCACCGGCACAGCCGCGGGCGAGGAGGGCGGTGCCGTCACGCCGGTCGATCGCCGCCTGCGACTCCAGCCCTGTCGCGGCGGCCTTGGCCTGTCCTGGCGCACGGCGGCGCGGGACAGCGTGGTCGTGCAATGCGGCGATGCCGGTGGCTGGCGGCTGTTCGTGCCGGTGCGCCGGGCAGCGTTGCCGCTGGTCGAAGCGCCGGAACTTCCTGCCATCAAACGCGGGGATGCCGTGGCGATCGTGGTGGAGGGCGAGGGCTTCGCGGTTTCCCAGTCCGGCGAGGCCTTGGAGGGCGGCGCGATCGGGGCATGGATCAGGGTGCGCCCCCTGACGGTGGGCAAGGGTAGGGCGGAGGAAATGCGCGCGCGGATCGTCAGGCCCGGACTTGTTTCCCTACCCCTGCCTTAACCTTGCTGTGCGGCCCGCGCCGGAGGCTTCGGGCAAAATCCTTTGCGAGACCCCTTAAGGTCTGCGCGGCGGCGCCGTCCTTGAGGGAAACGCCGCACCAAGGAGCCAGACAATGCCCCCCATCGAAGTGGGATCGACCAGTCCGCTCGCCGCCGTCAGCGCCCGGCTCTCCCGCGCAGGCAGCGCGCGCCCCGCTGAAACCACCAGTCTCGCCGCCTGGTCGGAAAGCCCGGCCGTGGATGCCGCTGCGGCGCTCGATCCCGGCGCGCCGCCGATCGATGCGGAGCGGGTGGCGATGATCCGCCGGGCGGTGGAGAACGGTACTTACCCGATCGTCCCGGCCCAGATCGCCGACGCCATGATCGCGGCGGGCGTGCTGCTCCGGAGCCACCACGAATGACCGCCTGCGGCAAGGAGGCCCAGTTGCGCGAAACCCTGCGGCATATGCTTGCCGTTCTGGAAGCGGAGCGGCAAGCGCTTGCCGGTCTCGACCTCGATGCGATCGTCGGCACCACCCGCGACAAGGACCGGCTCTGCGCCATACTGGACGGCAGCACCCCGGTGGAACTCGACGAGGAGTGCCGGAGCCTGCTGGAAACGGCGCGGCGGTTGAACGCCGTAAATCGGCAGGTCCGCAACATCATAGCCGCCAATGTCGCGACCCGGCTCAATATCCTGACCGGCACGCCGCGGCTCTACCGGGCCGGAGTCCAAACTTCGCTCGCGGCGGGTCGCGGTTGATCTAGGCCTGCTTCTTTCGGAGCGCGGGCCTGTTCTGGCATGGCCCTTGCTCAACCTTGTTCCGAACCAATCGGATCGGGAGCCGCACGTTGAGCGAGGCGCAGGGCACGAGTGCAGCGACGGGGAGCGGCCCCGCAAGGGGGGCAGGCGTGCGGGCCGCGATCGCCCGCGCGGCGCAGGCCACCGGCGTCGATTTCCAGTACCTCATGGCCCAGGCGCGGATCGAATCGAGCCTCGATGCCGGTGCTCATGCCGCCACCTCCAGCGCGGCGGGGCTGTTCCAGTTCACCAAGGGAACTTGGCTGGATACCCTCGGCCGGCATGGCGAGGAGCACGGCATGGCCTGGGTCCGGCAGGTGATCGCCGGAGGCGGACTCTCAGACCCCGGCATGCGCGGGCGGATCATGGACTTGCGCTACGATGCGGACCTTTCCGCGCTGATGGCCGCCGAACTCGCCAGCGACAATCGCGCCGAACTGACCTCCCGCCTCGGACGGGAGCCGGATGCGACGGAACTGTACCTCGCGCATTTTCTGGGCGCGGTCGGGGCGGGCCAGTTCCTCGCCGCGCTCACCGTGGATCCGGACCGGAGTGCCGCCGCGATCCTGCCTGCGGCGGCGGCCGCCAATCGCGCGATCTTCTACGAAGGGGCAAGCGCCCGCAGCCTTGGCGGCGTGATGGATCTCCTGCGGGGCAAGATGGCGGAAGCAATGGGAGCGGGTTACGATGCCGAGGCCCCCGATTGGTCTGGGGCAGCCCGAATCGCTTACCAGCCCGTGGCGCAAGCCGGGCGCGTGGTTCACAGCGCCGGTTCCGAACTGGCACCGACCCGCACCTCCATGGCCGAAACCTTGCGCGGGGCCTTCAACCTCTCCGCCGCCGAGACCCCGGCATCGGTGCGCGCGGCCTATTCCCGGCTGGCGGGGTTAGGCCTGTGACAGCGCTTCTGCGCCGTTTCGGCGATCTCGGCACGATGGCGCTGCCGATGGGCATTCTTGCGCTGATCGTCCTGATGATCGTGCCGGTCCCGGCCTTCGTGCTGGATGTGTCCTTCGTGCTCAACATCGCGCTTTCGCTGGCGATCCTGATGGCGGCGATGAATGCGGAAAAGCCGCTCGACTTCTCGTCCTTCCCTTCGGTCCTGCTCTTCGCGACACTGCTGCGCCTGGCGCTCAACGTGGCCTCGACCCGCGTCGTGCTGGTCCATGGCCACGAAGGGGAGGCGGCGGCGGGGGTCGTCATCGAGTCCTTCGGCAAGTTCCTGATCGGCGGCAATTTCGCGGTCGGGATCTTCGTCTTCCTGATCCTGATGATCATCAACCTCGTGGTCGTGACCAAGGGCGCGGGCCGTGTCTCGGAAGTCTCCGCGCGCTTCACGCTGGACGCCTTGCCCGGCAAGCAGATGGCGATCGACGCCGATCTCGCCGCCGGGCTGATGACTGCCGACGAAGCGAAAGCCCGCCGCCGCGAAGTGGCGACCGAGGCCGATTTCTATGGCTCGATGGACGGCTCCAGCAAGTTCGTGAAAGGCGATGCCATCGCTGCGCTGCTGATCCTCGGCGTGAACATCGTCGCGGGGTTCTGCCTCGGCATGGTAAGCCACGGCCTTTCCGCGAGCGAGGCGGCGCAAACGTACATCACCCTCGCCATCGGCGATGCGCTAGTGGCGCAAGTGCCCGCGCTGCTGCTGTCGATCGCTGCCGCCACCATCGTCACCCGCGTTTCCGACGAAAGAGCGGGACAGGGGCGGGACCTTGCCGGGCAGATCGGCGGGCAGTTCGCCGATCCGCGCACCTGGCTGCCGGTCGGCGTGGTGCTGACCGCCATCGGCTTGATCCCGGCGATGCCGCAGACGGTGTTCCTGCCCGCCGCCGGACTCGCCTTCTGGCTCTGGCATAGCTTGCGGCGGCGGCGGGTTCGGCCTGCGCCCATCGTCGAGGAACCGGCCGCCGTCGATCCCTCCCGCATCGCGCTGGAAGACGTGTCCGACCATACGCTCGTCACCATCGAACTGGGCTATGGTCTCGTCCAGCTGGTCGACGAGCGCCGGGGGGCGCCACTGGTCAGCCGCGTCACCGGGGTGCGCAAGCAGCTCAGCCAGTCGTTCGGTTTCATCGTTCCGCAGTTCCGCGTGCGCGACGCGCTGGACATGCCGCCGCACGACTATCGCATCGGTCTCGGCGGGGTCATGCTGGGCGGGGCCACGATCCGTGCCGACCGCATCCTCGCCATCGACACGGGCGAGGCGCGTGATCACCACACTTTGCGCGGTGAGGCCACGCGCGATCCCAGCTTCGGTTGTCCGGCGCTGTGGATCGATCCCGCCGCGCGCGATCATGCGACGGCGGAGGGTTTCCTGACCGTCGATGCCGGTACGGTGATCGCCACGCACCTGAACCAGTTGCTCGCCGAGCGTGCCCATGAGCTGCTCGGCCCGGATGAAGTGAAGGCACTGCTCGAGGGCATCAAGGTGCATTCGGCGGGCCTCGTCGAGACGATCCACCCGCAGCCGCTGTCGCTCGCGGCGCTCACCCGGCTGTTGCGGGCGCTGCTCGAAGACGGCATTCCGATTGCCCATCCGCTGCCGATCCTCGCCAGCCTTGGCCGGGCCGTGCAGCAGACGCTGGAACACGAGCGGCTGGTCGAACTCGTCCGGGCCGACCTCGGTGCGCTGATCGTCGGTCGGGTCTGCCCGCCTTACGAGCGCCTGCCGGTGGTGACGCTCGATGCCGGGCTGGAGGCCGCGATCGTCCAGGGCATGGTCGATCCGATGACCGGGCAGCCGGTGATCGAGCCGGACCTCGCCCGCATGATCGGTGAGCGGATCGCCATGCTTGGTGAGGAACGCGGACCGGATGCGATCCCGCTGGCGCTGGTCGTCCAGCCGCGCGCGCGCCGGGCGCTTTCGGCGCTGCTGCGGTTGCGCGCGCCGTCCTGCCTGGTGCTCTCGATCGCCGAACTGCCGCCGACCCAGCCCATCGAGGTCATCGACGTGGTCGGCGCTGCCGCGCCCCCGGCGCTTCCCCATCCCACCGAAAGCATGGCCGCATGAAACAGGACCAGCGAGGTTTTCCGGCGTCCACCAGCCGTGTCACCGGGGCCTATCGGGGCGACATCGGGGATCGCGTTCGCCGCTTCGTGCCAATGGTGCGGCGGCTCGCCTGGCATGTTCACGGGAGCGGACGTCCGGGGATCGAGCTGGAGGACCTGATCCAGGCCGGTCTGGTCGCGCTCACCGAATGCGCGCAGAAACATCAGGGGCCGACCGAGGACGGTTTTGCGGCTTATGCCAAGATGCGCGTGCGCGGGGCGATGGTGGACCTGATCCGCCGCACCGTGCCGATGTCGCGCGGGGTGAGCGAGCGCCGCCGCCAGCTTGCCGCCAAGGAAGTCGAATTGCGCGGGGTTCTCGGTCGTGAACCTCTGGCGCATGAACTGGCGGGGGCCATGGGCATGGCGGAAGCGGAACTCGCGGCCTTGCGTGGGGCCAGCCAGCCGCTGCATTTCGAGTCGATCGACGCGTTCTATTCGGACCAGAACATGGCCTTCGCCGACGAGCGACCGGATAGCCATGCCCTGCTCGCCGACGAGGAACTGCGGGGCGCGGTGGTGGAGGCGGTCACCGGGTTGCCGGATCGGCTGAAGCTGGTGGTGCAGCTCTACTTCGTCGAGGAACTGAACCTCGCGGAAATTGCGCAAGTGCTGCAAGTCTCGATCCCGCGCGTCCACCAGTTGAAGGCGCAGGCTTTGGCGAAGCTGCGCGAAAGTCTGGAGGGCTTGGCGGAGATTCTGTGAGTGTGGGGCGATGTACTTGCCTTTCGTCACCCGCGAGGAGGCGAAGCCGACGCGGCAATCCAGGGCGGCACTGCGCGGCTCTGGATTGCTTCGCTACGCTTGCAATGACGAGGGGATGGGTTCGAAGTGGCAAAAACACCTGTTCCACCGCCCCACCGCTTCCAATCCCGTCATCCCCGCGAAGGCGGCGATCCCGCTTCTGTTGTGGCTGGGCTCAAGGAAAGCGGGGCCCCCGCCTTTCGCGGGGGCGACGGGGTTTTCGGCTTGTCCGTGAGAGAAGGGCGGGGTGTTCCGCCCCGCCGCTCCGTTATCCCAGGTAGATACCGGCGGGATTGCCTATGACGCCGGATTCGACTTCGAACAGGGCGCCGTCGAATTCGGATTCGGGCAGGCCCGTCGCGGCCGAAGTCACGAACATGCGGTCCAGCTTCTCGCCCGCGAAGGCGATGTTGGTGATGCGCTTCGCCGGCAGCTCGATCGAGCGTTCGCGCGTACCGTCGGGGGCGAAGCGGCTGATCTTGCCGCCGTCCCAGTGGGCGGTCCAGAGGTAGCCCTCGGCGTCCGTGGTCATGCCGTCGGGATAGCCGTCTTCCTCGGAGAAGCGGATGAATTCCTCGCGGTCGTGGGCGCCGGTTTCGTCCACGGCGAAGCGGTAGATCACGCGGCGGCCCGAATCGGCGTGGTACATCCAGTTACCGCAAGGCGAGAAGGCCGGGCCGTTGGGCACCGTGTAGTCGGTGTCGATCACCTGCCATTCGCCGGTGGGCGAGAGGCGGTAGAGCGAGCCGGTCACTTCTTCCTCGGCCATGTCCATCGTGCCGCACCAGATCGCGCCGTGGCGGTCGGCCTTCCCGTCGTTCATGCGGTTGCCGGGCAGGTGCGGCTCGGGGTCGTTGCGTTCCGAGATGGTCAGCGGATCGAGAGTGATGTTCGCCACGCCGTCCTGGAAGCCGCCGATCAGGCCGCCTTCCGCGCGCGGGGCGACCCAGCCGAGGCGGGCCGGCATGTCCCAGCGGGTCACGATGTTGTCGGCGAGACTCAGGCGATTGAGCGCGGGGGTCAGGATGTCGACCCAGTAGAAGGCATTGTCGCGCGCGCTCCAGAGCGCGCCTTCGCCGAGGGTATCGCGCACGTCGCGATCGATCTTGCGCCAAAGGGTCATGAAACTCTCCCTAAAAGTAAATCGGCCCCCGCCCCGTCCTTTCCCTTGGGGGGACAGGAAGGGACGAGGGCCGAATGGTCATCCGGCGGCTAGGCCGGACAGGATTTCGATCTTAGTGGTTATCGCGCGGCAGACCCATGGTCTGGGCGATGCGCTGGTACTTCTCGGCGCCTTCGAGGATTGCGCCGGTATCCATCTGGCCGACGACCGAGCGCTGGATTTCCTGCCACGGCGTCTGCGAGGCCGGGTAGGCATAGCCGCCCTTGGCTTCGAGAGCGGCACGGCGCGCGGCCAGTTCCTCGTCGGAGATCAGCACGTCCACGCGGCCCTTCTTGAGGTCCATGCGCACGCGGTCACCCGATTCGAGCAGGGCGAGGCCGCCCATGGCTGCGGCTTCCGGCGAGGCGTTGAGGATCGAGGGGCTGCCCGAAGTGCCCGACTGGCGGCCGTCACCGATGCACGGCAGCGAGTGGACGCCTTCGGTGATGAGGTACGAAGGCGGACGCATGTTGACGACTTCCGCCGCGCCCGGATAGCCGATCGGACCGGCGCCGCGCATGAACAGCAGGGTGTCGGGGGTGATGCCGGTGGCCGGATCGTCGATGCGGTGGTGATAGTCCTCGGGACCGTCGAACACCACGGCATTGCCTTCGAAGGCATCCGGGTCTGCGGGGTTCGAGAGGTAACGGTCGCGGAACTCCTTGGAGATCACGCTGGTCTTCATGATCGCGGCGTCGAACAGGTTGCCCGACAGCACCAGGAAGCCCGCTTCCTCGACCAGCGGCTGGTCGAAGGGCTTGATGACCTTCTCGTCCTCGATCGTGGCGTCGCGGCAGTTGTCGCCCATGGTCTGGCCGTTGACCGTCATCGCGCCCTCGTGGATGAGGCCCTGCTTGATGAGCTGCGCGACCACGGCGGGGACGCCGCCTGCGCGGTAGTAGTCTTCGCCCAGGTATTCACCGGCGGGCTGGAGGTTCACCAGCAGCGGGATCTTGTGGCCGATGCGCTCCCAGTCCTTGAGCGGCAGGTCGACGCCGATGTGGCGGGCGATCGCGGCGAGGTGGATCGGGGCATTGGTCGAACCGCCGATGGCAGCGTTGACGGCGATGGCGTTATGGAACGCGTCGAGCGTCAGGATGTCCGAGGGCTTGAGGTCCTCGTGCACCATGTCGACGATGCGCTTGCCGGTGCGCCATGCGCATTCCTGGCGGTCGCGATAGGGCGCGGGGATCGCGGCCGAGCCGGGCAGCATCATGCCGAGCGCTTCGGCGAGCGAGTTCATCGTCGTCGCCGTGCCCATGGTGTTGCAGTAGCCGGTCGACGGGGCCGAGGAGGCGACGAGCTTGATGAAGCCTTCGGCGTCGAGTTCGCCTGCGGCCATCATCTCGCGGCCCTTCCACACGATCGTGCCCGAACCGGTACGCTCGCCCTTGTGCCAGCCGTTGAGCATCGGGCCGACCGACAGCGCGATCGCCGGGATGTTCACGGTCGCGGCGGCCATCAGCAGTGCCGGGGTGGTCTTGTCGCAGCCGGTGGTCAACACCACGCCGTCGAGCGGGTAGCCGTAGATCGCTTCGACGAGGCCGAGGTAAGCGAGGTTGCGGTCGAGACCGGCAGTCGGGCGCTTGCCGGTTTCCTGGATCGGGTGAACCGGGAATTCCAGCGCGATGCCGCCGGCTTCGCGAATGCCCTCGCGAATGCGCTCGGCCAGCACGATGTGGTGGCGGTTGCAGGGCGACAGGTCGCTGCCGGTCTGGGCGATACCGATGATCGGCTTGCCCGAGCGAAGCTCTTCAAGGCTGATGCCGAAGTTCAGGTAACGCTCCAGATAGAGCGAGGTCATGTCGATGTTGTCGGGATTGTCGAACCAGGCGCGCGAGCGCAGCTTCGGTGCAGTCTTGTTGTCGGTCATGGTCGATCGTTTCTTTTCGAGGTCAGCGCGAAGACGTGGAAACGCGGTAGATCATGACATGCTTGTAGGGCTTGCCGGGATCGACGCGGGTGGACGGGAAATTCGAGTGGTTCGGCGAGTCCGGGAACTTCTGCGGTTCCAGCGCGATCCCGTCGCCCATGCGGTAGAGATGGCCGTTCTTGCCGATGAAGGTGCCGTCCAGGAAGTTGCCTGCGTAGAACTGCACGCCCGGTTCGGTCGTCAGCAGTTCGAGCACGCGGCCCGAGACGGGGTCTTCGAGGCGGGCGGCCAGTTCGGGGGTCTTGGTGACGCCCTTGTCGAGCGCGAAGTTGTGGTCGTAGCCACGGCCCATGACGATCTGCTCGTCCTTGCCGTCGCGGATGCCTTCGCCGACCAGGCGGGCCTTGCGGAAGTCGAACACGGTGCCGGTCACGTCGCGCAGTTCGCCGGTGGGGATCAGCTTGTCGTTCACGGGGGTGTAGTGGCCCGCCGGGATCGTCAGCAGTTCCTGCATGGCATCGCGCGGGCTGCCTTCACCGGCCATGTTGAAGATGGCGTGGTTGGTCAGGTTGAGCACGGTCGGCTTGTCGGTGGTCGCCTCGAAGACGATCTGCAGGTTGCCCTTCTCGTCCAGCGAGTAGGTGACCTTGGCCTTCACCGTGCCGGGATAGCCCGAATCGCCGTCGGGGCTGACGAGCGAGAACACCGCCGTCGCCACCTGGCCGGACTTGATCTGCTCGACCTTCCAGTTCTGCACGTCCCAGCCCTTGCCGCCGCCGTGCAGCGACTGGCCGTGGTCGTTCTGGGGAAGCTGATAGCTCTTGCCGTCGAGCGTGAACTTGCCGTCGGCGATGCGGTTGCCGTAGCGACCGATGGTGGCGCCCCAGTAGTTCGGGCGCTTCTCGTAGCTGGCGACGTCGTCGTAGCCGAGCAGGATGTCGGCCGACTTGCCGTCGCGATCCGGGGCCATCATCTTCCACAGCGTGGCGCCGTAAGTCAGGATCGTCGCCGAGACGCCGTTGGCGGCCTTCAGCGTGACCGCGCCTACCGGCGTACCGTCGGCAAGCGTGCCTGCCGGGGCCTGCGAGGCATCGGCGGCGAGTGCGGGATTGGAAAGAGCCAGGGACGGGGCGGATATCGCCATTGCCATCAACGCCTTGCGCAGTTTCCTCATTATCCTGGCTCCCATATCTGTCCTGTAAGTCGTTTCCGCATCGTGTTACCGGACGCTGTCAGACGACGACGCCCATTGACGATATTGCTTCCCGCATATAGTCCGACAAATAGAAAGAGCGCAAGCCGGTTTGCCGCAGGGCACGGCAGCGGTTCTCTGGTTTAGAGAGGATAGTCATGCCCCCAGTGGTTTCATCTGGAGATGCCCCGGTGCTTCACGCGCAGCCAGCGGGCGTCCGCTACGGCCCGGCGCTGACGCTGCTTGCCAGCCTGTTTTTCATGTGGGGCTTCATCACCGTCATCAACAACACGCTGCTGCCGCACCTGCGCAGCGTGTTCGACCTGAGCTACACCCAGACGACGCTGATCGAATCGGTGTGGTTCATCGCTTACTTCGTCGCCTCGATTCCCTCGGCCAAGCTGATCGAGCGAATCGGTTACCAGAAGTCGCTGGTCACCGGGCTGCTGATCATGGCGGCGGGCGCGCTCGGCATGATGCTGGCCGCCAGCATTCCGTCCTACGGCGTGACACTGGTCATGCTCTTCGTGATCGCCAGCGGCATCACCCTGCTGCAGGTGGCGGCGAATCCCTATGTCGCCGTCGTCGGAAAGCCTGAGACGGCCTCGTCGCGCCTCAATCTGGTGCAGGCGCTCAACTCGGCGGGTACGATGCTGGCTCCGCTCTTCGGCGCCTATCTGATCCTCGGTCGTTCCAAGAGCGGCACTTCGGTCGCCGGAACCGTGCTGACCGACGCCGAGCGTCTGGCCGACGCCCACTCGGTGATCCTGCCCTATGCGCTCGTCGCGGTGGTGCTGGTGATTCTCGCCGTGGTGATCGCCAAGTTCCCGCTGCCTTCGATGGGTTCGGCGAACTCGCGCCTCGCCAAGGAGCAGCGCAAGCACCTCTCGCTGTGGAACCACCGCAACCTCGTGTTCGGCATTCCCGCGATTTTCATCTACCTGATCGCCGAGATCGGCGTGGCGAACCTCTTCGTGAACTTCGTCAGCCAGCCCGACATCGCCAACCTGACGCATGAGCAGGCAGGCAAGTACCTCACGTTCCTGTGGGGCGGCATGATGGTCGGCCGCTTCGCTGGTTCCGCGATCATGCAGCGCTTCGACGCGGGCAAGGTCCTGGCGTTCTTCTCGGTCGGCGCCTTCGCGGTGATGGTCGTGACGATCTTCGCTCACGGACCGGTCGCCATGTGGTCGCTGATCCTCGTCGGCCTGTTCCATTCGATCATGTTCCCGACCATCTTCACCCTCGGCATCAAGGGTCTCGGCCCGCTGACCGAGGAAGGCTCGGGCCTGCTGGTCATGGCTATTGCGGGCGGTGCGCTGGTGATCGTGCAGGGCTGGCTGGCCGACAACTTCGGCCTCCAGAACTCGTTCATCCTGACGGCTGTTTGCGAACTCTACGTGCTGTTCTACGCCCTGTGGGGCAGCAAGGTGACCAACGCCGAGCCGGACCTCGTTCCGGAGCCTGCCGAGTAACATCAAGCCGTTCAGGCTTTACGAAAAAGGCCCCGGCGAGCGATCGCCGGGGCTTTTTTCATGTCGGGGGAGTGGTTTGTGATGGATCGGGGCAGGGGGCGGTGAGGATGGAAACGGCGCGCTGAGGAGAATTACTCCCCTCCGCGCGCTTTCACCATCGCGCTGCGCGTATCCTCCAGCGCCAGATCGACCAGCACGTTCATTGCTTCGGCGGCACCTGCCGAATCGCCCGCAGCGATGGCGTCGTAGACGCGCACGTGGTCGGGAATCGGATTGCGGGGCAGGGCGCGGGCGCGCTGCTTGAACTGGGTGGTCCAGTTCACCGCCGCACCGATCGAGGCGCTGAGCACCAGCAGCGCATCGTTGCGCGTCGCCTGGAGAATCGCATTGTGGAAATCGCGGTCCGCCGCGCGTCCCGCCTCGGTGGTGAGGGTGTGGCGGCGCATGGCCGCCAGCGCATCCTTCATCGCCTTGAGGTCGTTTTTGTCCCGGCGCTGCGCGGCAAGGCGCGCGGCAGCGGGTTCGACGATGGCGCGCAGTTCGAACAGGCTGCGGACGAATTCGATGTCCGGTTCCCCCGCGAAGGCCCAGCCGAGTACCTCGGGGTCGAGCAGGTTCCAGCGATCGCGTGGCAGCACCCGCGTCCCGGCCTTCGGGCGACTGGCGACCAGACCTTTCGCGCTCAGGACTTGAATGGCCTCACGGTAGGCGCTGCGCGAGACTTGCAGCTCCTCCGCAAAAGCGACTTCGCCAGAAAGAATGTCTCCCGGCGCATATTTGCCGGACAAGATGGCCGTTCCCAGTTTATGGGCGATGGCGCCGTGCAGGCGTCGTCCGGGGCCCCGGGCCTCGTCGGCGGGCCTCGCACTATCTTCTTCGTTCACAAAATTGGCTTCTGACACTGTTATTGGCACCTCTCCGATGGAACCTAACAGTCCTTCTCACGCGAAGGAACGACAAACATTGCGTTTCTGATGCGCTGGGAATATGTCGGAGTAAATAGGGAGACCCCAAATGACCGAATTCCGTTCCATCGTGGCCGCAACCGGCGAACCTCAGGGTGAACCGCTGGCCGTGAACGGCACTGCCGATGTCGCCGCTGCCTGCGCCGCGGCCGCCGCAGCCTTCGATACCTATCGTGCCACCGACCGTGAAACCCGCGCCTCGTTCCTGGAGCGAATCGCTGACGAGATCCTCGCCATCGGTGAGCCGCTGATCGAAGCCTACATGGCCGAGAGCGGTCTGCCGCGCGGTCGCGGTGAAGGCGAGCGTGGCCGCACCATGGGCCAGCTGCGCCTGTTCGCCGATGTCGTCCGCAAGGGCCAGTGGCAGCAGCTGCGCATCGATCCGGCCCTGCCGGACCGCGCTCCGCTGCCCCGTCCGGACCTGCGCCTGCGCATGATCCCGGTCGGCCCGGTCGCCGTGTTCGGCGCCTCGAACTTCCCGCTCGCCTTCTCGACCGCCGGTGGCGACACCGCGTCGGCGCTCGCCGCAGGTTGCCCGGTCGTGGTCAAGGGCCACCCGGCCCACCCGATCACCGGCGCGCTGATTGCCGCCGCGATCGCCAAGGCGGTCAAGGACGCGGGCCTTCCCGAAGGCGTGTTCCAGCACCTCGTCGGCCCGTCGAACGAACTCGGCGCTGCTCTCGTGCAGGATCCGCGCATCGCTGCCGTCGGCTTCACCGGCTCGCGCGGTGGCGGTCTTGCTCTCGCCAAGCTGGCTGCGGCCCGCGAAGTGCCGATCCCGGTCTATGCCGAAATGTCGAGCATCAACCCGGTCCTGCTGCTTCCCGAAGCGCTCAAGGCCCGCGGCGAAGCCCTCGGCACCGCTTTCGTCGGTTCGCTGACGATGGGCGCCGGCCAGTTCTGCACCAACCCCGGCTTGATCCTGGCCGTCGAAGGTGAAGGTCTGGACGCCTTCGTCGCTGCCGCCACCGGCGGCGTGTCGGAAGCCAAGCCGCAGACCATGCTGACCACCGGCATCGCTGCTGCTTATGCCAAGGGCGTCGAAGCGCTTGAAGGCAACGCGGGCGTCGAAACCATCGCCAAGGGCGAAGAAGGCAGCAAGACCACCGGCGGTGCGATCCTGTTCCAGACCACGGCTGCGCAGTTCCTGGCGGACAAGGCCATCGGCCACGAAGTGTTCGGCGCTGCCTCGATCGTCGTGCGCTGCAAGGACGAAGCCGAACTCGCCGGCCTGCTCGAAGGCCTCGAAGGCCAGCTGACCGCCACCCTGCACATGGACGAAGCCGACGAAGCCGCCGCTTCGCGTCTTCTCCCCGTGCTGGAGCGCAAGGTCGGTCGCATCCTCGTCAACGGTTGGCCGACCGGCGTCGAAGTGTGCCACGCGATGGTGCACGGCGGCCCGTTCCCCTCGACCACCGACCCGCGCACCACGTCGGTCGGCAGCCTTGCGATCGACCGCTTCCTGCGTCCGGTCAGCTACCAGAACTTCGCCCAGGGCCTGCTTCCGGCAGAACTGCGCGACGCAGCCTACGGTGACGGCGCTCCCCGCCTGATCGACGGCACGCTTACCCTCTAACCAGTCCAACCCATCCCCGCGGCGCGCTCCATCAAGAGAGTGCGTCGCGGACAGGGCCAAGTCCCTCTCGGGAGAGATCCATGACCTACCTTCGCCTGCTCCAGCATCGCGCGCCCGACGGCGTGCGCTCCGTCATCCTTGCCGAGGGCGACGCTGCCCACTTCCTTCAGGGCGTCACCACCACCCGCGAACTCGCCCAGCGCGCCATCGCCGAGGGCGTGTCGCTGGCCGAAGCCGCCAAGGCTGCCGGACAGGGCGAAGCGGTCGACATCAAGGCCGAATTCGCGGCGGGCAACCTGCTGGCCCCGGTCGACCACGACGATTCCGCTCACCTGCTGATGACCGGCACCGGCCTTACGCACCTTGGTTCGGCCGAAGGCCGCAACAAGATGCACGCCGCTGCCGCCTCGGGTGAGCACGTCACCGATTCGATGCGCATGTTCCTGGAAGGCCTCGAAGGCGGCAAGCCCGCCGCAGGCACCGAAGGTCAGCAGCCGGAATGGTTCTACAAGGGCGACGGCCAGCTGCTCGTCGGCCCCGGCGACGCGCTGACCATGCCTGCTTTCGCCAAGGACGGCGGCGAAGAGCCCGAACTGGCCGGTATCTACCTCGTCGGTGAAGATGGCACCGTGTACCGTCTCGGCCTCGCGCTCGCCAACGAGTTCTCGGACCACGTGACCGAGCGTCACAACTACCTCTGGCTCGCCCACTCGAAGCTGCGCCAGGCCGCGCTTGGCCCGGAACTGCTGCTCGGCACTCCGCCGGAGAAGATCGAAGGCACCAGCAAGATCGTCCGCGATGGCGAAACGATCTGGGAAAAGCCCTTCCTCTCGGGCGAGGCGAACATGTCGCACACGTTCGCCAACCTTGAGCACCACCACTTCAAGTACGACCTGTTCCGCCGCGCCGGTGACGTGCACGTCCACTTCTTCGGCACTGCCACGCTTTCGTTCAGCGACGGTGTGCAAACGCAGGAAGGCGACGTGTTCGAGATTTCGGCCGCGCCGTTCACCCTGCCGGTTGCCAACCCGCTCGCCCGGGCCGCCGCTTCGGCAGAGGCGACGACGACCGTGAAGGCGCTCTGAGCCATGGATCCGATCCGTATCGCCATTGTCGGCGTGGGCAAGATCGCCCGCGACCAGCACATCCCCGCGATCGAGGGAAACCCGAACTTCAGCATCGGCGCCACGGTCAGCCCGAATCATCGCGGCCCTGAAGGCATCCCGCACTTCAGCAGCCTTGAAGAACTGATCGAGAGCGGCCCGGCGATCGACGCGGTGGCGCTCTGCACCCCGCCGCAGGTCCGCTACGACCTCGCTGCACTGGCGCTGTCGAAGGGCATGCACGTGTTCCTCGAAAAGCCGCCGGGCGCCACGCTGGCCGAAGTCGCCGCGCTGGAAAGCCGCGCCGACAAGGTGGGCGTCACCCTGTTCGCCTCATGGCACTCGCGCTACGCCGCCGGTGTCGCTCCGGCGCGTGCCTGGCTGGCCGAGCGCCAGATCAAGAGCGCGAAGATCGTCTGGCGCGAGGACGTGCGCGTCTGGCATCCGGGTCAGGACTGGATCTGGGAGCCGGGCGGCCTCGGCGTGTTCGATCCGGGCATCAATGCCCTCTCGATCGCCACCCACATCATGCCGCGCCCGTTCTTCCTGAAGGACGCGACGCTCAGCCTGCCCGCCAACCGCGCCGCGCCGATCGCTGCCGACATCGAGTTCCGCGATACCGCCGGAGCCGAAATCCATATGGACCTCGACTGGCGCCAGACCGGCCCGCAGTCGTGGGACATCATCGTCGAGACCGATGCGGGCACGCTGAAGCTCTCGAACGGCGGCGCCGTGCTCACCCTGCCGACCGGCACCGAGCACAATGAAGACCTCGAATATCCGGGTCTCTACGCGCGCTTCGCCAACCTGATCCGGGGCGGCCGCAGCGATGTCGACATCGCTCCGCTGCGCCTCGTTGCCGACGCTTTCCTGCGCGGCAAGCGCGACCTCGTCGAAGAATTCCACGACTGATTTCCCAGGGAGGGGACTGACAATGCTGAAGGCGCTTCGCCTTACCACTGCCGCCGTCCTGCTGAGCGCCACCGCGCTCGCAGGCGCGGCCCATGCCGACACCGACGGCCAGCCGACCACGGCGACGATCGACGCCGCCAAGCCCGGCCCGGTCTACCACAAGGAAGTCTTCACCCAGTTCGCCGAGCACCTCGGCACGGGGATCTACGGCGGCCTGTGGGTCGGCAAGAACAGCAAGATCCCGAACACCAACGGCTTCCGCAACGACGTCGTCAGCGCGCTCAAGGATCTTGCGGTCCCGGTGATCCGCTGGCCCGGCGGCTGCTTCGCCGACGAATACAACTGGCGTGAAGGCATCGGCCCGCAGAACACCCGTCCGGTCAAGGTCAACACCCATTGGGGCGGCGTGACCGAGCCGAACACCGTCGGCACCCACGAGTTCTTCGAACTGCTGCGCCAGGTCGGCGCGGAAGCCTATATCGCCGGCAACGTCGGTGACGGCACCCCGCGCGAAATGGCCGAATGGGTCGAATACATGACCGCGCCTGCCGGTTCGCTGGCCCAGCTGCGCGCCAAGAACGGCCACAAGGAGCCGTGGAAGGTTGCCTACTTCGGCGTCGGCAACGAGCTTTGGGGCTGCGGCGGCAACATGCGTCCCGAATTCGCGGCGGACGAGACCCGTCGCTACGCCACCTTCGTCAAGGCGCCTGCGGGCACCAAGATCCTGAAGGTCGCCGCAGGCGCCAATGTCGACGACTACAACTGGACCGAGACGATGATGCGCGTCGCGGCGCCGCAGCTCGACGGCGTTTCGCTGCACTACTACGTCCACCCCGCCGGTGGCTGGCCGCCGCGTGCGCCCGCCGTCGATTTCGACGAGAACGGCTGGGCCGATGCGCTGAACGGCGCGCGCAAGATGGACGAGCTGATTACCAAGCACTCGGCGATCATGGACAAGTACGACCCCGAAAAGCGGGTCTTCCTGGCCGTGGACGAATGGGGTTCGTGGTACGCCCAGGATCCGGGCACGCATCCGGGCTTCCTGCGCCAGCAGAACACCCTGCGCGACGCGCTGATCGCCTCGATCCACCTGGATATCTTCGCCAAGCACGCCGACCGCGTGCGCATGACCGCCATCGCCCAGATGGTGAACGTGCTGCAGGCGATGATCTTCACCGAAGGCAACAAGATGGTGCTCACGCCCACGTACCATGTCTTCGAGATGTACAAGCCGTGGCAGGACGCCACCGTGCTGCCGATCGACATCAAGACGCCCTGGTACAACAAGGGCCAGTACACGATGCCGGCGGTCAGCGGCTCGGCGGTGAAGGCGAAGGACGGCAAGATCCATGTCGGCCTGTCCAACCTCGACCCCAACCAGTCGAACACGGTGACGATCAAGCTCGACGGCGTGAGCGCTTCGGCGGTCACCGGTCGTATCCTGACGGCACCGGCGATCAATTCGCACAACACCTTCGATGCACCGAACGCGGTCAAGCCCGAGGCCTTCTCCGGTGCGACCGTGCAGGGCGGCAACCTCGTCGTCACCCTGCCGGCCAAGTCGGTCGTGGTGCTCGAACTGCAATGAGTGTGAACCACGTCCTCGGTGATTGGGGGACTACCCGCCTGCGGCTGTTCCGCCTTGAGGGCGAGGACGTGGTTGCCCGGCTCGATGGGCCGGGCGCGCTCGCTGGCAACGCCGAGGCTGTGCTGGCCGAGAGGCTGGATGTTTGGAAAGCCGAGGGGGCGCTGTCCGAAGTCGTGCTTTGCGGCATGGCCGGTGCTCCGGGCGCGCTCGTCGCGGCAGGCTATGCGGCCTGCCCGGCGGACGCCGCCAAGTGGCTGTCCTCGCGCACCCGACTGGAAGTGGCCGGTGTCCCGGTCTCGGTCCTTCCGGGGCTGAGCTGCAAGGATTCCGAAGGCGTGCCCGAAGTGATGCGGGGCGAGGAGGCGCAAGTCTTCGGCGCCCTCGCGCTCCACCCCGAACTTGGCGTGGGCGAGCATCTGATCGCGCTGCCGGGTACGCACTGCAAGTGGGTCTCGGTGGTCAACGGCACCATCGTCGGTTTCCGCACGCACCCGACCGGCGAACTTTTCGCGCTGCTGGCGGGCCAGTCGACGCTGACCGGTCCGGATACGCCGGGCGAGGGCACGTTCGACGAGGGTTTCGCGCGCGGTCTCGACCGCTGCGAGGATTCGCTGACCGGCGCCCTGTTCGAAGCCCGCGCCGCGCGGATGCTCGATGGGCGCTCGAAAGACTGGTCGCGGGGGTATATCTCGGGGTTGCTGATCGGCGGCGAAGTCGCCGCGCAAGTACCGACCGGCATTTCGGTGGTACTGATCGGCGACCCGGCGCTTTCCGCGCTCTATGATCGTGCGCTGGCGGCCCGTGGCGGCTCGTCGCGCAAGATCGATGGCGATGCGGCGGTTCTTGCCGGACTTGCCATCGCGAAAGGACAGAAGGCATGAAGATCGAAGACGTTCTGGCCGCAGGCCATGCCCCCGTGGTGGCGATCCTGCGCGGTATTCAGACCCATGAGGCGGTCGAGATCGGCGAGGCGCTGGTCGAGGCCGGCGTGCGCATCATCGAAGTTCCGTTCAATTCGCCCGATCCGGCCGGTTCGATCGGCGCCATGGCGGAAGCGCTGGGCGACCGTGCGGCCATCGGTGGCGGCACCGTGATCGGCACCGATCTGGCCGAGACGCTTGCGGGCGTCGGCGGTACTTTCATGGTCTCGCCCAATGTCGATCCGGCGGTCATCAAGCGTTCGATCGAACTCGGCATGGACGTCCTGCCCGGCTTCCTGACCCCGACCGAGGCTTTCGCCGCCGTTGCGGCTGGCGCCAGCGATCTCAAGCTGTTCCCCGGCTCGGCGCTGGGTAGCAGCTACATCAAGGCGATCCGCGAAGTCCTGCCCAAGCACAGCCGCGTCTGGGCGGTCGGCGGCGTCGGCGCCGCCAATGTCGCGGAGTACCTCGCGGCGGGCGTCTACGGCATCGGCGTGGGCGGCAGCCTCTACAAGCCCGGCTTCGATGCCGCGACGGTCGGCGCCAAGGCGGCCGAGATCGTCGCCGCCTGGAACGCCTGCGCGGCATAAGACAGATTCTGGAGAGTTAACGTGTTCAGGAAATTCCTCGCCGCCGCCAGCCTTGCCGTGCTGGCCGCCTCCGGCGCGGCCGATGCGCAAGTCCAGGTGGGCGAGAAGGGGGCGGTCACGCTCAATTCCCAGCTTACCGGCGATCTCACGGTGCACGACCCGGTCATCATCCGGGAAGGCGATACCTATTACGTCTTCAGCACCGTGGGCCGCTACATCGGCATCAAGACCTCGAAGGACCTGAAGACCTGGAAGGACGCCGGTTCGGTCTTCGCCGAGATCCCGGCCTGGGCCAAGCAGGCGATCCCCGGCACCGAAGGCATCTGGGCACCGGACATTTCCTATGTGAACGGCGAATACCGGCTCTACTATTCGGTTTCGACGTTCGGCTCGAACCGCTCCGCCATCGGTCTTGCCACCAGCAAGACGCTCGACCCGAAGGCCAAGGGCTACGGCTGGAAGGATCAGGGCCTCGTCGTCATGTCCACGCATGACGATGACTTCAACGCCATCGATCCCAATTTTGTCGCGGACGCGCAGGGCCGCCAGTGGCTCTCGCTCGGCAGCTTCTGGACCGGCCTGAAGCTGTTCCCGCTCGATGCGAAGACCGGCAAGGTCGCCCCCGGCACCGAGCCTTATTCGATTGCCCGCCGCCTTGCCCCGGCAGGCGGCCCGGCGCCGGTGGAAGCGCCGTTCATCATCTCGCACGGCGGTTACTACTACCTGCTCGCCAGCTACGACTACTGCTGCAAGGGCGTGAACAGCACTTACTACACGGTGGTCGGGCGCTCGAAGAAGATCACCGGCCCCTACCTCGGCAAGGACGGCAGTTCGATGATGGAAGGTCGCGGCACGATCTTCCTGCGCGCCGATCTGGAAGAACAGCAACGCTTCCGCGGCCCCGGCCATGCGGGCGCCTTCACCGACAAGGACGGCACCACTTACGTCGTCTACCACGCTTACGACAAGCAGGCCAACGGCGCGCCGACGCTGCGCATAGCCCCGATCCGCTGGGATGCGGACGGCTGGCCCGTCGCCGAATACTGAACCCACCTGACGGCACCCCGGTCCCCCGACCGGGGTGCCCTTTTTTCCTACCGCCGGACAGAACGCCCGGCGCCACGAATCAAGAATCTCGGAGAGGATGACATGAACTTTTCCCTTTCGCGCCGCGCCTTCGCTGCCAGCGCCGCCCTGCTGCCTATCGCCTGCTCCAAGGCCGGAGACGCCGTTTCGGAGTCCGGCAAGGACAGCGCCGCCGCCGCGCCGACCCCGATCAACCCGCTGGTGAAGCAGCGCGCCGACCCTTACGTCGTGCGGGCCGAGGACGGCTGGTACTACATGACCGGCTCGGTGCCCGAGTACGATCGCCTCGTCCTGCGCCGCTCGAAGACCATCGCCGGTCTTGCCGATGCCGAGGAACGGGTGCTGTGGCGCCATGAAAAGAGCGGCCCGATGTCCGGCTACCTCTGGGCGCCCGAGCTGCACTATATCGACGGCCGCTGGATCGTCTACTTTGCCGCAGGCCCGAGCGGCGGCGGTGCCGACGTCTTCCGCATCCGCACTTATGCCGTGGTCTGCGACGGGCAGGACCCAATGGCGGGCAAGTGGACCGTGCTGGGCGAACTGAAGACGCCGTGGGACAGCTTCAACCTCGATTCGACCTCGTTCCACCACAAGGGTGTGCGCTACATGGCCTGGGCGCAGCGCGAGCCGGGGATCGAAACCAATTCGAACCTCTATCTCGCGCCGATGAAGGACGCGCTGACCCCGGCGGCCAAGGCAATCCGCTTGACCATTCCGACGCTCGACTGGGAAATCCAGCAGTACAAGGTCGCCGAAGGCCCCTCGGTGATCGTGCGCAACGGCCAGGTACTGATGACCTATTCGGCCAGCGGCACCGGCGCGGTCTATTGCATGGGCCTGCTCAGCGCTGCCGACGACGCCGATCTCATGGACCCGCGCGCCTGGACCAAGTCGCAGAAGCCGGTCTTCACGACGTGCGTCGAAACCTCGGTCTACGGTCCGGGACACAACAGCTTCACGGTGGACGAGAAGGGCCGCGACCTGCTGGTTTACCACGGCCGCGACTACGAGAAGATCGAAGGCGACCCGCTGCTCAACCCGGATCGCCACGCCCGCGTGCAGCGTCTCTACTACGATGCGCAGGGCCGTCCCGACTTCGGCGTCCCGGTCGGCAACGGCGCGCTGCCCGAGCGCTTCAACCCGGCCGTGCGCCGCGACGTGATGCTCGGCCATGACGGCACGAAGCTGGTCCTCGCCAAGGGCACGCCGCTGCCGCAGACCCAGTTCCGCCAGATCGCCGGAGCCGACGGCGCGGTGCAGCTTTCGCCGATCCTCCAGCGCGACCATGGCTTCAAGGTCGGCCCGGACGGCGCCGTCACGCTTGCGGCGCTCGGCAGCGCCGATCTGTTCCTGCGCGAGGCGGGCGAGGCCAAGGACACCGTGCGCTTCGTTTCGAAAGCCGATTCGTCGAAGGCGCTGGCCTTCTCGGGCGATGCGATCAAGCTGGCCGACAAGAGCGATCCGGCGACCAGCTGGCTGGCCGACTGACCGGCAACAAGTCAGACAAGAATCCTCACAGGCCGGCCGGAAAGCACGCTTTCCGGCTGGTTCTGCGACCATTCTGCCACACCTGTTTCAGCTTTTTGACAGCCCTCCGGCTTTTCCGCTTGCAACGCATTAGTCAGACTAATAATTAGTCCGAGTAATCGAAGGGGCATGGTATGGGCCAGCCCCAATGGGAGGGTTGATCCATGGCGCTTAAGCCATTCGCTTTCTGCACCGCATCTATTTTCGCTCTGAGCCTCGCCACTGTCGCGCAGGCCCAGGAAGCCGCTCCGCAGTCGGCAGACGATAGCGAGGCGACCGCCGAAGACATCATCGTCACCGGCGTCCGCGCATCGATCGTCGGTGCCATCAACAGCCGCAAGGACAACATCCAGATCGTCGATTCGATCGTGGCTGAAGACGTCGGCAAGCTGCCCGACAACAACGTGGTCGAAGCGCTCCAGCGCGTCACCGGCATTCAGGTCACCGACCGTGCCGGCGGCGAAGCCGGTACGATCTCGATCCGCGGCCTGACCGATCCGCTCACCACGCTGAACGGCCGCAACATCTTCACCGCGGCCGGCACGTCGTTCGCGCTTCAGGACATCTCGGCCAACCTCGTCAAGAAGGTCGACGTCTACAAGACCCGTTCGGCCGACCAGATCGAAACCGGCCTTGCCGGGCAGATCGACGTAGCAACCCGTCGTCCGCTGGACTTCGACGGCTTCACCATCTCGGGCCTGGCGCGCGGCATCTATTCGGAACTGGCGGACAAGTTCAATCCGAACGTCGCTCTGCTCGTCAGCAACCGCTGGGAAACCGGCATCGGCGACATCGGCTTCCTGATCAACGCCAGCTATACCCGCGCACAGTACCGCAACCAGAACCTGCAAGCGGGTGCCATGGTGCCGTTCGCCACCGAGAACCCGCCTGCGGGCTCGGGTCTCACCCCGCTTCAGCGCATCTTCCCCGGTGACCGTAACCAGAACTGGACGCCCGGTCTCGATGCGGGCCTGCCGATCGCGCCCGGATCGACGCTCAACATCAATGGCGTCGATACGCCGTACTACCTGTCGCGCGATGCGGTCATCGCTTCGGACCTCTACGGCAAGCGTACGCGTCCTTCGGTCAATGCCGCACTCCAGTGGGCGCCGAACGATCGCTCGGTCTACACGGCCGAAGTGTTCTACACCGGCTTCCGTGGCAAGACGTTCAACAGCCTGAACTTCAGCTTCGTCGACTGGTGGGGCAATCTGCCCGCAGACGTGGCGAACAGCTTCGAACTCTACGACAACACCAACATCATCAAGTCGCGCCGGGCCGGCGCTGTCGCGGGCTTCAACAGCGGCGATACCGCCACCAGCAAGACAGACAGCTACGTCTATGCCTTCAACGCGAAGTGGGACGTGGCCGATCGCGGCAAGATTACGGCTGACATCGCTTATCAGGACAGCAAGAACGAGACTTCGTTCTTCGCCATGCGAACCGACCGTGGTCCGCTGGACATCGATGTCGACTTCAATGCCGGTGGCGGTCTTCCTTCCTACAGCTTCGGCAATCAGGGCGTCCTGACCGATCCATCAGCATGGACGGTCGGCAACCTGTTCGACAGCGGTACGAAGAACACCGGCAATGCACTGACCGTGATGCTCGACGGTGAGTACGAGTGGGACGAAGGTTTCCTGCGTCGTATCAAGGCGGGCTTCCGCTACGATAACCGCAAGGCCGACAGCTACGTTCGCGATCAGGGTGCTGGCGGCCTGCCGGGCGTGACGCTCGACCAGTTCAGCCAGGGCACGCCGTTCACCAACAGCGGCTTCTTCGACGGCCAGGCCGACATTCCGACCAGCTGGGTGCTGGCCGATCCGCGCACCATGGACAGGGATGCGGTCCGCTCGCTGTACCGGGCAGTCAACCCCGCCCTGCTGCTTTCGGATCAGCTGAGCTTCGGTCACGTCTTCGGCATCAATGAGATCAATACCGCCGCCTACATCATGGCGGACGGTGAGATCGAACTGTTCGGTCGCCCGCTCCAGGTTCAGGGCGGCGTTCGCTTCGTGGCGATCGATACCGATTACGACTACTTCGATCGCGGCAACAACTTTGCCCGTACGTCGGTTTCGACCGGCTCGTCGAAGTTCCTGCCGTCGTTCACCTTGCGCTACGGCATCACCGACAAGCTGCGCGTCCGCTTCAACTACGGCGAAACGCTGCGTCGCCCCGCTTTCGGCGATCTCAATCCGAACGTTTCGCTCACGGGCGACTTGTCGCGGATCGGTTTCGGCACGGGCAGCGCAGGTAATGCGAACCTGGGCGCGACGCACTCGAAGAACTTCGACCTTGCATTGGAGTGGTACTTCGAGCGCAACAGCGCGATCTATGCCACGGCATTCCGTCGCGAGATCAACGGCTTGGTGGTTCCGCTTACGGCGCGAGAAATTATCCCGAACAACTATCTGCCGCGCAACGAAACCTACACCGAGACGTTCAACATTACCCGCCCGACGAACGCCTCCAACGGTGTGCTGAAGGGGCTGGAACTGGGCCTGACCTACTTCCCGACTTATCTGCCCGGCCTGTTGAACGGCCTTGGTTTCACGGGCAGCGCCACGATCCTCGACTCCTCGCAGACGATCCCGGTCGTCGATACGCAAGGCCAGATCACCGGCAGCACCAAGTCGGCGTTCTTCGGCGTGTCGAAGCTCTCGTACAACGCCACGCTGGCTTACGACAACGGTCCGATCGGCGCCCGTCTGTCGTACATCTGGCGCAAGGGCTTCCTCCAGAGCAACGAGGGCCGTTCCTTCGCGAACCCGATCGGCTTCTGGCGTGCTCCTGAAAAGAGCCTCGACCTCCAGCTGACCTGGAACGTGAACGACGATATCGGCGTAACCTTCGACGCGGTGAACCTCACCAAGGCGAAGCAGCAGAACTACTACAAGTTCGGCGACGTCGGTAATCCGACCCAGTTCAACTCCAGCACGCTGCTGATCGACCGTACTTTCGCAGTCGGCGTTCGCTTCAAGTTCGACTGATACCTTACAAGGCAGGCCGCGACACACGCCATTCCGTGTCGCGGCCTGCCATGGGCGGCCGTTCCTTGCCGGGTTCCTCTCCCAACACAGGCCCGGCAAGGACGGCCGCCTCTTTATTTTTCTGCTACTGACGCTCGCCAGACCATGAAGGGGTAACGATGCGCGGAAACATCCGGACGATCCTCGCCACCGCGGCTCTTCTTGCGAGCGGGGCCAGCCTGCCGCCCGCCGCGTCATCCAAGACTTCAGCCTCTGCTGCCGCCCCGGCGTCCCCGAGGCTCGACACGTCCGCCATCGCCAAGGCCCGCTTCGGCAACGACGCCGCCTGGTACGAACAGCGCATTCCCTTCTTCGAGAGCGCCGATCCGAAGATCGATGCGGTCTACTACTACCGCTGGGGCCTGTTCCGCGCCCACCAGCGCGACCTGGGCGCGCAAGGCTACGTCACCACCGAATTCGCCGACGACGTTGGCTGGCAGCGCGAGCCTTTCGCCAGCCTCAACGATGCCAGCGGCTTTCACATCGCCGAGGGACGCTGGCTGAACGACCGCCGCTTCACCGGCGACTACATCGATTTCATGTACGAAGGCGGCAACGACCGGCACTTCACCGATCACATGGCCGACTCGGTCTGGGGCCGCTATCTCGTCGACGGCGACCGCGAAGCGGTGCTCGCACACCTCAAGACGATGCGCCACGTCTACCGCCTGTGGGACGAGAAGTTCGATTTCACCAAGGGCCTCTACTTCGTCGAGCCTCTGCTCGATGCCACCGAGTATACCGTGTCGTCGATCGACGCCTCGGGCGGCAAGGACGGGTTCCGGGGCGGCGATTCCTTCCGGCCCTCGGTCAACAGCTACATGTTCGCCAATGCCCGCGCGCTTTCGCGCATGGCCGAGATGGCAGGCGACACCGCCATGGCCAGGGAATACGCGGACCGCGCCGAGGCTCTACGCACGCGGGTGCTGGAAGACCTGTGGAGCCCGAAGCTCGGCCACTTCGTCGACCGCTATCAGGTCTCCAACGAGCATGTGAAATACTGGGACCAGATCCGTAACCGCGAACTCGTCGGCTACCTGCCGTGGATGTTCGACCTCGTCCCGGATGACGCGAAATACTCCGGCGCATGGGCGCATCTGCTCGATCCGAATTCGCTCGCGGGCAAGGCGGGCATGCGGACGGTCGAGCAAAGCTACGAATACTACATGCGCCAGTACCGCTACCTCGGCACCGCGCCCGAGTGCCAGTGGAACGGCCCGATCTGGCCCTACCAGACCACGCAAGTCCTGACCGGCATGGCCAACCTGCTCGATCACTACGGCCAGAAGGGGCCGGTGACGCGCAGCGACTACATGCGCCTGCTGCGCCAGTATACGCAGCTCCACTATCAGGGCGCTGGCAAGAATGGGCGTCTCGACCTCGAAGAAGATTACCACCCCGAGACCGGCAAGCCGATCGTCGGGCTGGACCGCAGCCATCACTATTTCCACTCGGGCTATCTCGATCTGATCCTGACCGGTCTCGTCGGCATCCGCCCCCGCGCGGACGACGTGCTGGAAGTGAACCCGCTGCTTCCGGCAGCGGGCGATCCGCAGGCGCTCGGCTGGTTCCATATCGAGCGTGTGCCCTATCACGGCCACGAGATCTCGGTGACCTGGGATGCGGACGGCAGGCGCTATGGCCGCAAGGGGCTGACGATCGCGGTGGACGGCAGCGGAGTCGCGCACCGCAACGATCTCGGCCGGATCGAGGTGCCGCTGGCGCGGAAGGCCAATGCCCCCGTCGTGCGTGAGACCAATCTCGCCGTGCAACTGGTGCGCGGCAATTTCCCCAAGGCCAGCGCCTCTTCGGGTGCGGATGCGGAAAAGCTGCATGACGGCATCGACGGTCGCGCCTGGTTCTATCCGGAACTGCCGAACGGCTGGGATTCCGCGCCGGGCGGCGGTGAGCAGTGGTACGCGGTGGACTTCGGCAAGACGGTTGCGCTCGGTTCCGCCGAACTCGCGTTCTTCGCGGATGGCGGCACGTTCGCAGCGCCGCGCAAGGTTCGGGTCGAGGCGTGGCGCGATGGCCGCTGGCAGGCGGTGGCGACGCCCGCCGCCGCGCCGCTGGCGAACGGCGTCACGCGGCTGAGCTGGACGCCGGTCCAGGCCGAGCGCATCCGCGTGGTGATGACACCGGCCGGGAAGAAAGCGATCCGATTGGCCGAACTCAAGGCCTTCGCGCGCTGAGCGGGTTTCCGGCGGATCGTACAAGCCACGGAAAGTCCGCCGGAAATTTCTGTTCTTAACGCGAAAGAAACCGTCTCGCGAAATCCCGAATTAACCGCGAGACCGGCTCTTTGCGAGCATGTCTCACGGCTATCCTTTCGCTTCGCTGGCCTCTGCCGCTTCGTCTTATCTCGGTCTTTCGGCGATGTTGCCGGGATGGCTGGCCGGTATCGCCGCCGCGCATATTGCCTGCGCGGTGCTGTTCATGGGCCTGTTCCGGCACGAAACGAGCTAGGCTCCGGCCTTTCCGGCGAGCAGTTCGGGCGTGAGCACTTGCGGAAGCTGCTCGGCCTTGCCCGATCCGCCCGCATACCAGACGTAGAGCGGCACACCGGCAGCCCCCTGCGCGGTGAGGTAGCGCGTGATCTCCGGATCGCGCCGGGTCCAGTCGCCGCGCAGCACCACGACGCCTGCTTTCTCGAAAGCGGCGCGGGTCTCTTCGCGCTCGATGGCGACCTGTTCGTTGACCTTGCAGGTCAGGCACCAGTCGGCGGTCATCCACACGAAGACCGGCTTGCCCGAGGCGCGCGCCTCGGCGAGGGCCTTCTCGCTGAAGGGCTTGGCCGCCAGCAGTGATTCCGAAGCTGCCGAAGAAGGCGCGGGCTGCGGCAGCAGGACGAGCGCTAGGGCGGCGAGTGCCACGGCGACCAGCGCGGCGGACTTGGCCGACGTGCCCCGGCGCTGCGCCTTGCCTGCCACGAAGAGCGCGACGAGGATCAGTAGCAGGCCGCCCAGCGCCGCCAGCGCGAAGCCGGTCCCGCCGACTTTCCACGTCAGCCAGGCGAGGGCGAGGACGGTCAGGCCCATGGGCAGCGCCATCCAGTGCCGGAACGTGACCATCCAGCGGCCCGGCTTGGGCAGGCGCCTGCGCAGCGCCGGAACGAAGGCGACCGCCAGGAACGGCAGGGCAATGCCGAGGCCGAGTGCGGCGAACAGGCTCATCGCGGGCAGGACCGGCAGCAGCAATGCAGCCCCCATGGCGCTGGCCATGAACGGGCCGGTGCAAGGGGTGGCGACGAAAGCGGCCAGCAGCCCGGTCGCAAAAGCACCGCGGGTGAAGCTCGACGGCGAACCACCCGCGGCAAATCCCGGCACGGTGAACTCGAACAGGCCCAGCAGGTTGGCGGTGATCGCCGCCGCCAGGAACAGCAGGCCGACGACGACCAGCGGCTCCTGCAACTGGAAGGCCCAGCCGACTTGCTCGCCGCCCGCCCGCAGCGCCAGCAGCAGCGCGCCGAGGCCGAGACAGGCGAGGATCACGCCCGCCGCATAGGCGAGGCCTTCGATCTGGGCATGGGCCTCGCTCTCGCCCGCGCGGGCGAGGCTGAGCGCCTTGAGGCTGAGGATCGGGAAGACGCAAGGCATCACGTTGAGCAGCAGCCCGCCCGCCAGTGCGGCCAGCAGGAGCAGCGGCAGCGCGGGCAGTTCGGGCGCACCGGCATCGCCTGCGATCGGCGTGCCTCCGGCGGGAACCGTGCCGGGGCGGGCGGTGAAGGCGATGCCGTCTCCGGCGCCGTTGAGGCGCAGCACCCCGGTCAGCATGTCCGCTCCGCGCGGGTCGAGTTTGACGCGGGGCAGGGTGACGATCAGCAGGTTGCCCTTCCAGGCGAATTGCTGCGCGCCCGCGTAGTCGATCAGCTTGTCCTCGCCCACGAAGACATGGGGGCCTTCCAGCGGCGTCGCGGCGGGCAGGGGGATGGCGAGGCGCACATGACTATCGTCGAGGCTGAAGGTGCCCGCCGCATCGAGCGGGGCGGGCAGGCGGCGCTGCCATTCGGCGAAGCGTGGGTCGGATTCGGGAGCGGTCTTGGCGGCGACCGGCACTTCCACCGCGAGATCGGCCTGCTCGGGCACGCAGATCTGCTCGGTACAGGCCAGCCACTGCGCGCGCAGATGGACCGGGATCCGGCTGCCCGGCACCGCGTTTGCGGGCACCGTGAAGGGCACCAGCACCGCGTAGTCGCTTTCGTAGACGTGGTTCATCAGCCCGGAGACCACCAGCGTCTGCGGCACCGGATAGCGCGGGCTTCCGGCCTTGGCCCCGTCCGGCAGGGTCCAGTCGAGCTGCATGCCGAGGCCCGCGTCGCCCGGATTGGACCAGTAGCCGTGCCAGCCCTTTTCGGGCGTCATGTGGATGGCGATCGTCGTCTCTCCGCCCGGCGCACTCGCGGGACCGGCCACCAGTTCGGCGGCGATATGCGCAGGCGCGGCCTGTGCCGCGACCGGCATGAGCAGGAGCGCCAGCATTTGACACATGAGTGCCATAAACAGGCGGTAGCGGCGCTTTTCCATGAGACTCCCGTGCGTTGGGTGGCGCTTGCGTCACACGCGCATTCCAGACATCGCTGCATCTGCGCCGATTGTACCCAGATTTCAAGGAAGACCCCCCGATGCGTCCGCTCTCCCTGTCGCTTGCCCCGCTGGCGCTTGCCGCCGCCCTCGCTGCCCCGGCCCCCGCCATGGCACAGGACGCGCCTGCCGCAGCGGCCCCCGCAACCGCACCGCAGGGCGAGCCGAAGCTGATCGTGGCGATCTCGGTGGACCAGTTCTCCGCCGATCTCTTCGCGCAGTACCGCGAGCACTTCACCAAGGGCTTCACCCGGCTGCTGCAGGGCGCGGTCTTCCCCTCGGGCTTCCAGTCGCACGCCGCCACCGAGACCTGCCCCGGCCACTCCACGCTGCTGACCGGCGTGCACCCCGCGCGTACCGGCATCACTGCCAACTCCTGGTATCAGCCCGGCATCGCCCGCGCCGAAAAGGAAGTGTACTGCGTCGAGGACGAGACCAACCCGAAGTCCACGCCGGACAACCCGGTGGTCAGCCCTGCCCATCTCAAGGCGCCGACGCTGGGCGACCTCATGAAGAAGCGCAATCCCAAGACCATCAACGCCGCCGTCTCCGCCAAGGATCGCGCCGCCGTGATGATGAGCGGCCATGATACCGACGCGGTCTACTGGATCGGCGCCAAGGGCTTCACCACGTTCGAGAACCGCCGGATCAGCAAGGCGGTCGAGGCCCAGAACGCGGTCATGGCCAAGCGCGTCGCCGCCGGTGACGGCGCGCTGCCGGTGCCGGGCTGGTGCGGCAATGTCGACCGGGCGACGCCGATCAGGGACTTCACCATCGGCACCTACCGCTTCCCGCAGGCCGCAGGCGACTTCAAGTCCTACGCGAACGGTCCGCGCATCGACACCGCCACGGCCGAGATGGCCGTGCGCATGGTGGACGAACTGGGCATGGGCAAGGACGCCGTGCCCGACGTGCTTTCGGTCAGCTTCTCGGCCACCGACAAGGTCGGCCATGCCTTCGGCACCGAGGGCGTGGAGATGTGCATCCAGATGAACGTGCTCGACGAAGCGCTGGCGACCCTGTTCGACGGCCTCGACGCGCGCGGGATCGACTACGAGGGCGTGCTCAGCGCCGACCACGGCGGCTTCGATGCGCCCGAGCGCCAGAAGCTGCGCGGCAATCCCGATGCCACCCGCATCGATCCGGCGCTTTCCGCCGAAATGCTCGCCTCCGCCGTCTCGCAGGATACCGGCGTCACCGTGAAGAAGGGGCCGCTGTTCTACGGCGCGGGCGAGGCGGGCAGCGTCTGGTTCTCGTCCGAACTGACGGCGGAGCAGAAGCACAAGGTCATGACCGCGCTCGTCGCCCGCCTGAAGGCCAATCCGCAGATCGCGGCCGTCTACACCCAGGACCAGATCATGCAGTGGCCCGAACCCAAGGGCCATCCGCAGGACTGGACCATGGAGCAGAAAGTCCGCGCCTCCTTCGTGCCGGGTCGTTCGGGCGAAGTGCAGATGCTGACCGTGCGCGGCGTCGTGCCCGGCGAGGCCAAGCCGTTCAAGGTCGCCTCGCACGGCAGCCCCTGGGACTACGACCGCCGCGTGCCGATGCTGTTCTGGCGCAAGGGCATGACCGGTTTCGAGCAGCCGACCCCGGTGGAGACGGTGGACATCGCCCCGACTCTCGCCGCGACGGTGGGCCTGACCGCGCCTGCGGGCACCTGGGACGGAAGGTGTCTCGACATCGACGCCGGAGAGGCCGATAGCTGCCGTCGATGAACGACTCTGCAGCGACACAAGACCAAAAGGCGGAATACCGCGACCTGATCATCCTGGGCGGCGGCCTCGTCGGCATGACGCTGGCGCTCGCCGCGGCCCGGGCAGGTATCACCAGCCATGTCATCGATCGGGCCGACCCGGCCGACCTGACCGCCGAGGGCGCGGACGGCCGCGCCTCGGCGATCTCGACCGCGAGCTGGAATCTCTTCACCAATATCGGCCTCGCGCCTGCGCTCAAGAACCTCGGTTGCCCGATCGATTCGATCGCCGTCACCGATTCGATGAAGCCGGGCCGGATCGACTTCACGCCCAAGCCCGAGGAAGGCTCGCTGGGCCGCATGTTCGCCAACCGCGACTTGCGCCTCGCCCTCTTCGCTGCCGCGCGGGAAGAGCATAACATTGCCTGGCACGTCCGTACCGAGGCGGTGCGCCGGGATCGCGGACCGCACGGGGTGGAGGTCGAACTGGCCGATGGCCGCGTGCTGAGGTCAAGCCTGCTGGTCGCCGCCGAGGGCCGCCAGTCGCCGACGCGCGACGAGGCCGGGTTCTCGCTGGCCAAGTGGGACTATCACCACCGCGCGATGGTGACCGGATTGTTCCACGAGAAACCTCACGCGAACACCGCCTGGGAAATCTTCTACCCGGCCGGTCCTTTCGCGCTGCTGCCGCTGCTCGACGACGACCAGGGCCGCCATCGCAGCGCGCTCGTCTGGACCGTGGCGGAAAAGGACGCGGCGGGCATCATCGCCATGCCGGACGCGATGTTCCTGCACGAAGTCGAAAGCCGCATGCACGGCGTGCTCGGCAGGATCACGCTTTCCGCGCCGCGCATGAGCTATCCGCTGCGCTTCCACCATGCCGGGCATGTGATCGACGAGCGCCTCGCGGTGATCGGCGACGCCGCCCACGGCATGCACCCGATCGCCGGTCAGGGCCTCAATCTCGGCCTGCGCGACGTGGGGGCGCTGGTGGACGTGCTGACCGAAGGCATGCGTCTGGGCCTCGAACCGGGCGATGCGCAACTGCTGGCGCGCTACGAGAAGTGGCGCAGCCTCGATACGTTCATGGTGATGTCGGTGACGGACGGGCTGACCCGCCTGTTCGGCATTCCCGGCCGCCTGCCCAGCGCCGCGCGCCGCTTCGGCATGGGCGCGGTGCAGCGCCTGCCCAGCCTCAAGCGCTTCTTCATGGACGAGGCGCGGGGGATGTCAGGTAAGCTGCCGGAGCTTTTGCAGGGGTAGGGGGCGTCTCGCCCGTCTGCCGGTCGATATCGTTTTTCGTCATTGCTAGCGTAGCGAAGCAATCCAGAGTCGGTGTCACGCCGCTCTGGATTGCTTCGCTACGCTAGCAATGACGGAGGCTTTAACGAGAGCGTGGAACTGGCAAACCACGTACGCGCGCGCAACGAAGCGTGCCGGGCGCCTCGCTCGACAGTCAGGGGAGCGCGAGGGTGTTAACCCTCGCATCCACCCTTGTTCTTATTCAGACGGAACGCCTTCCGAAGCATCCGCCGAGGGCAGGTCGGTGGGCAGCACGCCGGGCGTTGCCAGCGGGCTGGGCTGGTCGACGGCGTGGCCTTCGGCATCCGTCAACCGGCGCGGTTCCAGCATGGCGGTGGTTTCGAGCAGGTTGAGCGCGTCCTGCACGTCCTGGAAGCGGCGGGCGTCGGCGATCCAGGTCTGCGCGGCCTGGGCATTGGGCAGGCGTTCGACTTCGCTGATGGCATTGCCCATGCGGCGCGCGGTCAGCATCAGGCGGGCGCGGTCGATCCGCGCGGTCGGCGTCAGCAGGGTCGAGGATTCGCGGCGCACCACGAAGAGGGCGGAGAGTTCGCGGCGGGCTTTCTGCCACAGGCTTTCGTTGCTCTGGTTCTCGCTGAGTTCGGGCGAGAGTGCTTCGAGGCGGGCGGAGAGTTCGTCGATAGTGACGGGATTCTTGGAGAATTCGATCACCGTCTGCACCGCGCGCGGCTGGGCATTGGTGAAGCGCAGGCGCAGCTGGTCGGCGACATAGCTGAGCGGTTCGCCGCGATCGACCATGCGGCGCGCGGCGAAGGCGATCAGCAGGCCCTCGGCGCGGGCGGCATTGCCCGAGGCGGCGTCGGTCTGGAAATCGATCCGCGAGAGGCGGTCTTCCAGCAGCGCCAGCCGTCCCTCGACCGAACTGAGCGAGGAAAGCTGCTCGGGTGAGGCGGGCGCGGTAGCCGCTGGAAGGGCGCGGGCCGGTGCCGGGGCAGGTTCCTCTGCCGGTTGCGCCAGTTCCTGCGCCTGTTCGTCGGCACGCTGGGGCAGCAATTTATTCAGCAACCCGTCCTGCGCCGCCCAGACGACGAGCGCGCCGCCCAGCAGGAAGGCGATGAAGGCGACGAAGAACACTCCCCCGCGTGAGCGAGAGCCGGTAGCCGAAATGGGCGCCGAAGGATTTTGCGGCGAGGTGAAGTCCTGCATCAAGTCTGGTTCTGTCAGTTTACGATCCCGAGGGGAAGTCTTTGCACATCTCGGCGGCCAAGGCCAGCAGCGCGGCATCGTCGGGCGTTTCGGCGCTGCGCGTGGAAATCCAATGGTTTCCGGCCCGCTCGGCCACGCGCGGGCCGATGCAGGCGAGGGCGATCCGGCGCCGGTCGATCGAGAGCCGCGTGCATTCGGCGGCGAAATGGGCGGCGGCCTCGCCCGAATGGAGCAGCACGACCGCCGGTTGTTCCAGCAGCGCCGTCAATTCGGCGGGCATGGCCAGCGGCGTGCTGGCATAGACCTCGCGGGTTATCATCGTGTGTCCGCCGGGCAGCGCGAGTTCGATGCGCTCGCGTCCGGCAAGGCGCAGCAGGCGGCGGTGTTCGGGTGCGAGGTACGCTATGACTGATTGCAGGCCTCCATGAGCGATCCTCGCGACCTCCAGCCCCGCTTCGCGCGCGGCCTCGGCGGTCTTCGCACCGACCACATAGGCCGGAAGGCCGCGATAGCGGGCGATTTCCGCGCCGCCATGGCGCAGGGCATTGGCGCTGCCGAGCAGCACCGCGTCCACCTCCTCGCGCGGGGCCGGCTCCCATGGTAGCGGCATCACTGCGAACAGGGGAAAGCCGTGAGCCTGAAGTCCCAGCTTCGCCGCTGCCGCCACCGTTGCCGAAGTCCCCGGTTCGGGACGGATGACGATGACCGGCGGCATGGGGGGGCTCAGGCGGCGCCGGTGAAGTGCACCGCGATGGCGGGAACCGCGCGGGCGAGCAGGTCGGCGGCGAGGCGCGCCGGGCCTGCGGGATCGTTCATCGCGAAGCGGGCCTCGCCTTCGACCTTTTCCGCGCCGTCCGGGCTGTAGAGCGCCGCGCGCATGGTCAGCGCATCGCCGTCGTGATGGGTGAGGACTGCGATAGGGCTATGGCAATTGCCGCCGAGGCTCGCCAGCAGTGCGCGTTCGGCAAGTACCGAAGCACGGCTCTCCGCGTCATCGACAGCGGCGAGGAAGGCGAGCGTGCGGGCATCGTCGGCGCGGCATTCGACCATGATCGCGGCCTGGGCCGGGGCGGGGAGCCAGTCCTCCGCGTCCAGCGGATGGCCGGTTCCGGTCTCGCCGAGGCGTTTCAGTCCGGCGGCGGCGAGGAAAGTCGCATCGGCTTCCCCGGCAGCCAGCTTGGCGAGCCGGGTGGCGACATTGCCCCGGAACGTCACGACCTTGCAGTCCGGGCGGGCGTGGAGCAGCTGCGCGGCGCGGCGCGGAGCGCTGGTGCCGACGACGGCGCCCTGCGGCAGCGCGCGGATGCTTTCGGCGCCGACCAGCACGTCGCGTACGTCCTCACGCGGGAGAATCGCACCGATTGCAAACGCTTCAGGGCGAATCGTCTCGACATCCTTGGCGGAATGGACCGCGAAATCGATTTCACCGCTCGCCAGCCAGGCGTCCAGTTCCTTCGTCCACAGCGCCTTTCCACCGATTTCCGCCAATGCGCGGTCCTGAATGCGATCGCCGCTGGCGGTGACGGCCACGATCTCTATATGCGCGGGATCGATTCCGTGTGCGGCGGCCAGCCGGTCGCGCGTTTCCTCGGCCTGAGCCATCGCCAGCGGCGAACGGCGGGTGCCGAGGCGGAAGTTTTGTTTTTGCGTGTCTGTTTGCGTCGTCATCGGCGGGTTGTGCTACCCGGCAATGTCGTCCAGTGGAAGGGTCGTTCAGGGAAAGTTGGAATGCGGACGGTACTGGGCATCGAAAGCTCGTGCGACGAGACGGCAGCGGCGCTGGTCACCAGCGACCGCACGATTCTCGCCCAGCGCATCGCTTCGCAGGACGAGGCGCATCGGCCATACGGCGGCGTCGTGCCCGAAATTGCCGCGCGCGCGCATTCCGAAAAGATCGCGCCGCTGATCGAGGCGACCCTGGCCGACGCCGGGATGACGCTCGACGATGTGGATGCGATCGCCGCCACCGCCGGTCCCGGCCTGATCGGCGGGGTCATGGTCGGCCTCGTCACCGCCAAGGCGCTGGCCATGGCGACCGGCAAGCCGCTGATCGCGGTGAATCACCTCGAAGGCCATGCGCTGTCGCCGCGCCTTGCCGACGGCGACCTGCAATATCCCTACCTGCTGCTGCTGGTTTCCGGCGGGCACTGCCAGATCCTGCTGGTGGAGGGCGTCGGCAAGTTCCGCCGCCTCGCCACCACCATCGACGACGCGCTGGGCGAGGCTTTCGACAAGTCGGCCAAGCTGCTGGGTCTCGGCTATCCGGGCGGTCCGGCGATGGAGCGGCTGGCGCTGGAGGGCAATCCCAAGGCGGTGCCGCTGCCGCGTCCGCTGAAAGGCTCCGACGAGCCGCATTTTTCCTTCGCGGGCCTCAAGAGCGCGGTCATGCGCGCCAAGCAGTCCGGCGAATACGCCGATGCCGATATTGCCGCTTCGTTCCAGCAGGCCGCGATCGACTGCCTGATCGACCGGGCGCGGCGCGCGCTCGATTCGGTCGGCAAGGTCAATGCCTTGGTCGTCGCCGGGGGCGTCGCCGCCAACAAGGCGATTCGCGGCGCGCTGGAAGCGCTGGCCGCCGACTACGACCTCGATTTCGTGGCGCCTCCGCTGGGCCTCTGCACCGACAACGCGGCGATGATCGCCTGGGCAGGCGTGGAGCGCTTCGCCATGGGCCAGTCCGACCCGCTCGACGTAGCCGCGCGCCCGCGCTGGCCGCTCGATCCCGATGCCGAGACCGTGCGCGGTGCGGGGGTGAAGGCATGAACGCTCAAGTGGGCGTCATCGGCGCCGGTGCCTGGGGCACTGCGCTGGCGCAGTCGCTGGCGGGCGACGGCAGCGAAGTCCTGCTCTGGGCGCGCGAGGCGGAGCTTGTGGAGCGGATCAATACCGAGCGGCGCAACGCGACTTATCTGCCGAGCGCGGCACTGGCCCAGACGTTGCGGGCGACGAGCGACCTTGCCGAACTGGCGGCGCTGCCGGTGCTGCTGGCGGTGGTTCCCGCGCAGTTCCTCGGCGGCGTGCTGGCGCAGCTTCCGGCGCTCGGCTTCGCGGGCGATCTGGTGCTCTGCGCCAAGGGCATCGAGGCGGGCAGCGGGCGGCTCATGGCCGAAGTCGCGGCCGGCGCCGTGCCGGATGCCGAAATCGCGGTGCTGTCCGGCCCGACTTTCGCCCATGAAGTGGCCGCCGGGCTGCCGACGGCGGTGACGCTGGCCTGTGCGGGCGGCGAGGCGCAGTGGCAGCGCCTCTCGCCGGTCATCGCGCGGCCTGCGCTGCGCCCCTATTATTCCGACGACGTGATCGGGGCCGAGATCGGCGGCGCGGTGAAGAACGTGCTCGCCATCGCCTGCGGTGTCGTCGACGGCCTCAAGCTCGGCCAGAATGCCCGCGCGGCGCTGATCGCGCGCGGCTATGCCGAGATGCTGCGTTTCGGCCTGGCGCGCGGCGCCCGCGCCGAAACGCTTTCGGGCCTCTGCGGCCTTGGAGACCTCGTGCTGACCTGTTCCTCTACGTCTAGCCGCAATTTCTCGCTCGGCCTCGCGCTTGGGCAGGGGCTGACCGCCGCCGAAGCGCTTTCGGGCAAGAATTCCGTGGCGGAAGGCGCCGCGACCGCGCCGGTCCTCGCCGAAATTGCCCGCCGCGATGCCATCGAGATGCCCATCGCCGAGGCGGTCTGCCGCCTGCTGGAAGGCAAGGCCCCGGCCGGAGAGGTCGTCGCCCAGATTCTCGCCCGCCCGCTTCGTGCCGAGCAGGAGCCGCTTTCTTGACCGACGCCGTCGTCAGCCGCACCGCAGCGGAGCAGGCCAAGAAGGAACACGACGATATCGCGGCTCTCGCCAAGGGCGGCCGCACCAATCTCTTCGGGTTCTTCCTGCGCCTTGCCGCGCGCATCCCCTTCCTGTTCATCGCCGGTCGTGCCTCGGTCTACGGCCCGGCGGCGCTCGGGCGCTTCGCCTCGGCGCTGGTGGTGATCGAACTGACCTCGATGATCTGCACGATGGGCGAGAAGCGCGGCCTCGCGCAGCGCCTGTCGGACAGCGAGGGGCAGGTCCATCCGGCCAACGTGATCGCCGACGGCATGATCATCGCCCTGATCGCATCGAGCGTGGCGGCGCTGTTCTTCTGGCTGGTGCCCGCGCCGATGTTCCCCGGCGGGCACTATACCCAGATCGACCGGCTGATGGTGATCGCCATCCTGCCGCTGACGATGACCGAAATCTGGCTGGCGGCGCTGGCCTACCGGCTGCGGGTGACGCCCACGGTCTGGTCGCGGGCCATCGTCGAGCCGTGGACGATCTCGATCCTTGCCGGAGCGATGATCTGGATTGCGCCCGAGAGCGGGCTTTCGATTGCCTATATCGGCTCGATCTGCGCGGCGGCGATCACCGCCTTCATCCCGTTCTTCCGCGAATACGGGTTGCCGCAAGGCTGGCGCCCGCGTCCGCGCGACATGCGCAGACTTGCCTGGCGCTCGGCCCCGATCGCGCTGGCCGACACGATCGAATGGGCGACCCGCCGCGTCGACATCTTCCTGCTCGGCTTCCTGGCGCCGTCCTCGGCAGTCGGCGTCTACTACGCCGCGCAGCAGGTCGCGAGCCTGCCGCAGAAGCTCAAGACCAGCTTCGAGCCGGTGCTCGGCCCGGTCATCACCCGCAATCTCAAGCAGAAGGACTATGCGGCGATCGCGCGGCAGGTCTGTCAGGTCGGCTTCTGGATCACCGCCGCGCAGGCGGGAATCGCGCTGGCGCTGGGCATTCCGGGCGAGGGCGTGATGGGTCTCGTCGGCCGCGAGTTCGTGGGCGGCACCGGAGCGCTGGCCTTCCTGCTCGCCGCCGAAGTGGTGGCGGCTACGGCGGTCGTCAGCGAGGCCGCGCTTGTCTACGTCGCCCGCATGCGCAACCTCGTGGTCTCGGTGGTGACGATCGCGCTTCAGGCGGTGCTGACGCTGGGCGGCATTCTGGCGATGCAGAAGCTGGGCTACAATCCGCTGTTCCAGGCCGCCACGGCGGCGGCGGCGCTGATGGTCTCGCTCGGTTTCGCCTCGCTGGTGAAGTCGAAGATGCTGGCCAGCTACCTCAAGGAGCCGATCAACAACTGGCGTTGGGCGCTGGTCTGGGCGGCGGCGCCTGCGGTGGTGCTGGGTTATCTCGCCACCCGGTTCCTGCCGGAATGGGCGGCGCTGGCCTTCGGCATTCCGGCAATCCTCGGCGCCTATTTCCTGGTGATCTGGAAGAAGGCCTTCGGTCCCGAAGACCGCAAGCTGTTCCAGAAGACCAAGACTGCGTGATTTCCGTCTCTCAGGTGGTTTCGCAGCGGAGAGCCTTGCTCTAGGCTCGCGAGCATGAATCCCCGCCGCGCTTCCATCGTTGCCGCCGGTGCCGCATTTTGTCTGGCACTTTCCTTCGTCTCGACCCGCATGGAAGGCCCGGTCTTCATCGGCCGCCTGCAACACGATGCCGAGGCGGCGCGCGACGGAGCGGGCGGCAAGGGCGTCTCACTCGCCTTTCGCGACCGCTATGGCTGGCTGACCCGCCATCCGGTGCTGTCTGGCGGCAAGGACCTCGATGCCGAGACCCGCACCCGGGTCGCTGCCGCCGTGGACGCCGTGCCCGGCATCGGCGGCATCCGCTGGATCCGCGACGGCGAGGGGCAGGTGGCGAAACTGCGCTGCCAGAACGATGTCGAGGCGATCCTCGCCTCGCGCACGATCCGCTTTACCGAGGCCAGCGCCCGGATCGATCCGGTCAGCGAGCGCCTGCTCGACGAAGTGGCCAGGGCGCTGCGTCCCTGCCTCGGCAGCATCATCGCCGTGACTGGCCATACCGATGCCACCGGCAATCCGGAGGCGAACAAGGCGCTCTCGCTGGCGCGGGCGGAATCGGTGCGCTGGGCCTTGATCGGGCGCGGCATTCCCGCCGATGGCCTGCGGGCGGCGGGGCTGGGGTCGAAGACGCCGATCGAGGGGCTGGACCCGCTCGACCCCGCCAATCGCCGCATCGAGTTCTCGGTGATCGCGAGTGCGCCGATCAAGCCGACGCCGATCGATACGCCGGGTCCTGAGTGAGGACGGCAGAATGCAAATTACGATGAAAGGAGCCGCCGATGCCGCTATGGCTTGAAATGGCCGTTTCGGTGCTGCTGACCTATATGGCCGGCTTCGGCATCGGCTGGGTCGTGTGGAACCGGAAGGGATAAGTTGTGGTGGAAATGATTTCGGCCAATTGGCTGATATTCGTCGTTGCGTTGCTGGTCGGCATCGCGATTGCCTATTGGCTGTTCGCGCGCGCCTCCAAGCCTGCGCCGCGCCAGCACCGTCCCGATGTGCTGGACGAAGGCGCCGCTCCGGCACAGCGCAACCAGGCACTGATAGACGATGCCCCGCCCGCCGCGCAGTTCACTGCACCTGTTCATAGCGGGCCGGTCCACATCGATCCCCCGGCCATGGCGGGAACGATGGCGGGTATCGGCGAAGTGATCGCGGTGGCCGCACAGGAGGAAGTGGACGCGGCCCAGACGCCGCCCCAGACGATTGCGGCGGAGCCGGAAGCGGCGCCTGTCGCTGCGACTCCCGAGGGCGATGACTTGCGCAAGATCAAGGGTCTCGGTCCCAAGATGCTGACCCTGCTCCAGTCGCTGCGGATCACCCGCTTCGAACAGATCGCGGCCTGGACCGACGCCGATCTCGACGATCTGGACGGCAAGCTCGGCGCCTTCGCCGGTCGCCCGCGTCGCGACAATTGGGTCGAGCAGGCGCGCCTTCTCGCCAGCGGCGATACCGGGGCCTACGAAGGCAAGTTCGGCAAGCTCTGATCCAGAGACCAGAGCGCCAACGAAAAGGGGCGGGAAGTTCGAACTTCCCGCCCCTTTTTCATTTCCCGCCGGGGGAGGTTCAGGCTGCGGCCTTGGTGCCGAAGCGGCCGTGATTGCGGAACGGTGTCATCCAGCGGTCGAGGAACAGTTCCAGCGGACGCGGCGCGATGCCGAGGTCGGCGAGACCGGGGAAAGTGCCGCTGGCGACATTGCCCGCCTGGAGCAGCTTGAGCTGGTCGCCGCTGATCGGCGTGCCCGGCAGCGCGGCGATCAGGCCGGAGATGCCGTCGGACAGTTCCACGAAGCTGCGGTCGCGCTGGGCGGCGGCGGCGATGCGCTTGTTGAGGTCGATCATCGCGATCACTTCGGGACCAGCGATCTCGAAGGTCTTGCCGCCATGCACTTCGGGCGCGCCCAGCGTTTCCGCGACGGCGAGTGCGACGTCATCTACGAAGACCGGCTGGAGCCGTGCCTGCGGCGCGAACACCGGCAGGACCGGCAGGCGCGAGACGAGGTTGCCGAACATCATCACGAAGTTGTCGTCCGGGCCGAACATGACCGAGGGACGCAGGATCGTCGCGGTGGGGAAGGCGGTCAGCACGGCCTTCTCGCCTTCGGCCTTGGTACGGGCATAGGCGACGCTAGACGAAGCGTCGGCGCCGATGGCCGAGATGTGCACGAAGGCGGTGGCACCGGCGACCCTGGCGGCGGCGGCGATGCGGCCCGCGCCTTCACCCTGCACGGCATCGAGATTGCCGGTGAAGGCGCCCACGAGGTTCACCACGGCATCCGATCCGGCCAGCACTTCGGCCAGCGATTCGGGCTTGGTCACGTCGACGCCGGCGAACTGCACCTGGCCGAGGTTGCCGAGCGGCTTCAGGGCATAGGACTTCTTGGGATTGCGGCTGGCGATACGCAGGCGGGCACCGCGGGCGAGCAGTTCCTGGGCAACGTGCTTGCCGACGAAGCCGCTGCCGCCCAGCAGCGTGACGATCTTGCCGTAGAGAGGGTCGGTGGCTTGGCTCATGATCAGAACGGGTCCTTCAGCGTGGCGCAGGCGCGACTGAAGGAGAAAATAGCCGCCTGCGCCGGTTTCGCGCATGATAAGCGCCCTTGGCACAAGCCCGGTTCCCGAGCAACCGGCGGCAGGCGCCGGACCGGGATTTTGCCTTTTTTCGCGTGATTTGAAAAAAGTTGAGGGAGGGCCGTTGACACGAATCGAGGACCCGCTTAGAGGCGCCCTCCTACCCGGCGAGGACGGCACCAACGGCCCCCTCGCTTCCGTGCCCAGATGGCGGAATTGGTAGACGCACCAGCTTCAGGTGCTGGCGCTCGCAAGGGCGTGGAGGTTCGAGTCCTCTTCTGGGCACCATTTCTCAGCGTGCTGAGAAACGGCAGGGGCCGCCGCAAGGCGGCCCCTAGTCGTATGTGCCTTTGGCGTTTCCGAACAGATCTCCGGCGAGGTAATCCCATCGGGGTATTCGCGATCCTTTGGGATGATCGCCAACCCGCGCGCCATGCCGATAAAGCCATGATATTCCGGAACCTTGGACCATTGGGATGATGGTGCCGCGGCGGGCGCGTGGCTAGTCTGTGGCCGTCGGCAGCTCTCCGCCGCCGCGAAGGCAGCTTCGAAAGGTCGCGCGCTTGAAGGCATGGGCAAAGCAGTGGATCACGGCCGCCTTGCCTCGCCCCGTGGCGGTGCGGCTCTGGAGCGGGCGGCAGTATCGCCGCCGCTCGCAGGACTTTCCGCAGGGAACGCCGCGCGCGCATGGATTGCCCGGCGAACTCGTCGTCTCGCTAACCTCCTATCCGCCGCGCTATCCCACGCTGCATCTGACGCTGCTGGGACTGTTGCGTCAGGATACCGCAGCCGACCGCATCGTCCTGTGGCTGGCGCGCGGCGATGAAGCGGCTTTGCCAAAGCCGGTTCGCAGGCTGCTCGGGGAGAAGGTGGAGCTTCGCCTTGTCGAGGATCTGCGCAGCTACAAAAAGCTGGTCTTCGCGCTGGTGGAGTTTCCCGATGCCTGGGTGGCGACGGCGGACGACGATGTCTTCTACACGCCCGATTGGCTGACCTGGCTCGTGGAAGGGCAGGGCGGCGAGCACGATTCCATCACCTGCCATCGCGCGCATCGCCTGACGCAGGACGCGCAGGGCCGGATCGCGCCCTATCGTGACTGGATCTGGGACTTGGAGGACGCGGAGTCGCGGCGGCCAAGCGTGGACGTGATGCCGACCGGCGTCGGCGGCATTCTCTATCCGCCCGGCGCGCTGCATCCCGATGTCGCCCGGCGCGACCTGTTCGAGCGCTACGCACCTTCGGCGGACGATCTCTGGTTCTACTGGTGCGCGCGGCGGGCCGGGACGACCTATCGCAAGGTCGGTCCCCCATTCGTCCAGATGGGCTGGTGGTCGTCGCAGAAGGTGCGGCTGTTCGACGACAATATCGTGCAGAACGATGCGCAGATCGCCATGCTGGCGGAGCAATTCGGCAACCCCCTCGCAATGCCCTGCCGGACCGGTCCGGCGAGCGCGGGAGACTAGGCGGAGATGGCCAAGACCGAGGACATGGGGCGCCGCGCAACCCGAGGCGTGGCCTCGACCGCCATGGCGCAGTTGGTGAAGGTCTTCACCACGATGGGGACGACGATCGTGGTCGCGCGCATTCTCTCGCCTTCGGACTACGGCGTGGCGGCGATGGTGGCGCCGCTGACCGGCCTTATCATGACCTTCCAGAACCTCGGCTTCGCACAGGCCGTGGTGCAGGCGCGCGAACTCGATCCGGAGCATTCCAACGCGCTGTTCTGGCTGAACGTGCTCGTCTCGGCGGTGGCCGCGCTGGTCATGGTCGCGCTGGCGCCTGCGGTGGGCGCGTTCTACGGCGACGCGCGGGCGGGATATGTCACGGCTGCGACGGGGCTGACGATCCTGATTACCGGCCTCAAGCTGCAACACCAGGCCCTGCTCAACCGCGAGATGCGCTTCCACGCGCTGAGCGTGAACGACGTGGTGGTCGCCATCGGCACGTTCGTGCTCACGGCGGCGGCGGCGCTGGCGCTGAAAAGTTACTGGGCGATCTGGCTCGGCACATTGCTCAATGCGGCGATCAGTACGGCGATGATGTGGCGGGCCTGCACGTGGCGACCCCGGCTGGGCGCGTCCTTTTCCGGGGTGCGCAAGCTGGTGGTGTTCGGCGCCAATCTGACCGGCTTCAACCTCGTCAACTTCTTCGCCCGCAATCTCGACAATGTCATCATCGCCAAGGCCGAGGGCGCGGATGCGGTGGGCCTCTACGACCGCAGCTACAAGCTCATGCTGTTCCCCCTGCAGAACATCAACCAGCCGCTCAGCCGGGTCATGCTGCCGGTGCTGAGCCGGGTGCGCGACGAGCCGGAGCGCTATCGCCGCGTCTACGAACTGTGCCTGCGGGCGCTGGCGCTGATTGCGATGCCGGGGATCCTGGCGGCGGCGATCTGTAGCGACCGGCTCGTGCCCTTCCTGCTCGGCGAGCGCTGGGCGGCGGCGAGTCCGATCTTCTTCTGGCTGAGCCTGACCGCCATCGTGCAATGCGTGCCGAACACCACCGGCTGGCTCTATATCAGCAGCGGGAACACCCGGCGGATGATGTACTGGGGCATGTTCTCCAGCGCGGTGTCGATCGCCAGCTTCTTCATCGGCGTGCACTGGGGCGCTGTCGGCGTGGCTTGTGCCTATTTCATCGGCCAGCTCGCCTCGCTGCCGCCGCTCTATCATTTCGCGACGCGGGATACGCCGATCTCGCAGGGCTTCATGTATGTCGTGCAGCTGCCCTCGCTCGTGGGCGGGCTGCTGGCCTGGGGGATCGTCGCGGCGGTGGGCAAGGAGTTGCCGACCGTGGGGCTGCTCGCGCTCGCCGTCGCTTCCAGCTACATCGGCGCGGTGGCGGCGCAGGCGGCGACGCCGGGCGGACGGCAGGCGATGGCCGAGATGCTGCGCCTCGCGGGGAATCTCCTGCCCGACCGGCTGCGGCGGAAAAAGGCTGCGGCTTAGGGCTTGGTCGCCCAGGAGACGGCGCGGCGATAGTTCTCCAGTCCCAGCACGGCGGCGCCCAGCCGCGGCAGGGGAGATCCCATGTGCAGCGAGCCGCCCAGTTCCACCGCGCGTTGCCGGGCGCGGCGGCCCTGCTCGCGGTCCCCGCGACGAAAGGCACTGTCGGCCAGCCAGTAGAAATAGTCACCCAGGATCTTGCGCCGCCGCGCCTCTTCGACGGCCTCGGTCGGCTGCGCCAGCAGGTCTTCGGCCACTGCGATCAGGTCACCGAAAGTGGAGCGGGCCTGCGAGATCCGGTGCGGCGAATCGTGCTGGACATAGACCCCGCAGCCGCGCGCCGAATGGCTCGGACGGGCACCGGCAAGCAAGGCGCGGCAGACCACTTCGCCGTCCTGGTTGCGGCGCACGCTTTCCTTCCAGCCGCCGATCCCGCGCAGGAACGCCGTGCGCCAGAGCACCGCGCAGGGCGGAGTCCATTGCCGCCGCACCAGCCAGCGGTCGAGCAGATCGGCGGCGTCGGCATAGTGTTCCTGATGCCGCTCGGCGCGGCCCCGGCTCTCGTCGAGCAGCAGCCACGGCCCGAAGGCGACATCGGCGCCCTGTTCCAGAGCCTGGACGAGACCCGGCAGCAGGTCGCCCATGACGAAATCGTCGCTGTCGAGGAACATCACCCAGTCGCCGGTCGCGGCGGCGAGGCCCCGGTTGCGGCTTTTCTGCGCGCCGAGGTTGCCGGGGTTGGTCAGCACCGTCAGGCGCTCGTCGTCCAGCGCGGCGAGGGCGGCTTCGGTTGTGCCTTCCTCGTCGTCGACCACCACGATCACCCGGCAGGCGACGCCGGGCTGCGCGAAGACCGACAGTACCGCCCGCTCGATGGATTCGGCGGCGCGATAGGCGGGGATCACGACCGTCACCAGTTCCTGCGGCATCGTGATGGCTCCTGCCCTCGGGAAAGCGAGGGTTCCGCCTCTCGTATCCGAGCATAGGGCGCACATGAAGTTGAACTTGAGGGGTAATCAATGAGGCACGTCGTCGTGCCCGCATCGCCGTCTTGCGGTTTTCGCGGGAGCACTTGAGCGCAGCCATGCTGTCTTTCACGCGTTCCATCGGCTATGCCGGGAGCGGAAAAAGGAACCAGGGTCATGGCCGAAAATCATACTGCGGACGGCAATCTCGAAGGCATCGGCGATTATAACGGCCCGGCGGGCGGCTGGGGCGCGCTGGGCGCGGTCGCACGGACGGTTCGCGAGCAGATGAAGGCCAGCCCGGATACCCGCGCGCTCCTGCAGATGAACCAGCCCGACGGGTTCGACTGTCCCGGCTGCGCCTGGCCCGACCCCAAGCACACGTCCTCGTTCGAATTCTGCGAAAACGGCGCCAAGGCGGTGACCTGGGAAGCGACCGTCAAGCGCGTCGATCCCGAATTCTTCGCGCGGCACAGCGTCAGCGAACTCTGGACCTGGAGCGATCACAAGCTGGAGGACGCGGGGCGCCTCACCGAGCCGCTGCGCTATGATCCCGAGACCGACCATTTCGTGCCGATAAGCTGGGATGAGGCCTTCGCCCGCGCCGGCGTCGTGCTGCGTGATCTCGACGATCCCCACGCCTGCGAATTCTACTGCTCGGGCCGTGCTTCGAACGAGGCGGCGTTCCTCTACCAGCTTTTCGCGCGCGAGTTCGGCACCAACAATTTCCCCGACTGCTCCAACATGTGCCACGAGGCGACGAGCGTGGGGCTGCCCAAGTCGATCGGCATCGGCAAGGGCACGGTGACGCTGGAAGACTTCGACCATGCCGATGCGATCTTCTGCATCGGCCACAATCCCGGCACCAACCACCCGCGCATGCTCTCCACGCTGGCCGCCGCGTCCAAGCGGGGCGTGCCGATCGTGGTCGCCAATCCCATGCGCGAGCGCGGGCTGGAGCGCTTCAAGTCGCCGCAGCACCCGACCGAGATGCTGTCCACCCACGCGACGCCACTGGCCTCGGCCTATCACCAGGTCCGCATCGGCGGCGACATGGCGATGCTCAAGGGCATGATGAAGCTGGTGGTCGAGGCCGACGCGCTCGACCATGCCTTCATCGCCGAGCATACCGAGGGGCTGGAGGCGCTCCGGGCCGATCTAGAAGCGACCTCGTGGGACTGGATCGAGACCACGTCCGGCCTGACGCGCGACGCCATCGAGTCGATGGCCAAAGTCTATATCGACGCCGAGCGGGTGATCGTCTGCTACGGCATGGGCATCACCCAGCATCGCCACGGCACCCAGAACGTGCAGTCGATCGCCAACTTGCTGCTGCTGCGCGGCATGTTCGGCAAGGCGGGCGCGGGCATCTGCCCGCTGCGCGGCCACAGCAACGTGCAGGGCGACCGCACCGTGGGCATTACCGAGATCCCGGCGGAAGCGATGCTCGAACGGCTCGACGCGACTTACGGCATCACCTCGCCGCGCGAGCACGGGCACAACGCGGTCGAGGCGCTGGAGGCCATGCGCGACGGGCGCTCGAAAGCGCTGATCGGCCTCGGCGGCAATCTCGCCGTCGCCATGCCCGATCCGGAGGCCTGCTTCGCCGCCGTGCGCAAGCTCGATCTTTCGGTCAATATCCTTACCAAGTTCAATCGCACCTGCCTGCTCACCGCCAAGGAGACGCTGGTGCTCCCCTGCCTCGGTCGCACCGAGCTGGACGAACAGGCCACGGGCGCGCAGTTCGTGACCGTGGAGGACAGCATGTCGATGGTCCACGCCTCGCGCGGGAAGCTGAAGGCGCCGGGTCCGCTGGTGCGTTCGGAACCGGCGATCGTCGCGGGTCTCGCCAAGGCGGCGATGCCGCGCAGCCTGGTCGACTGGGACGCGCTCGTGGCCGACTACGACCGCATTCGCGAGGGGATCGAGCAGGTCTATCCCGACTTCCACGATTTCAACCGCCGCGTCCGCGAGCCGGGCGGTTTCCGCCTGACCATCGCGCCGGATCACCGCGTCTGGAACACGCCCAGCGGCAAGGCGCAGTTCCTTGCCCACCGGGTCGAGGTGGAGGAAGGTGCGCGGCCGCTGTTGCTCACTACGATCCGCAGCCACGACCAGTACAACACCACGATCTACAGCCTCGACGATCGCTACCGCGGCGTGACCGGTCGCCGCGACGTGGTCTTCGCCAACGAAGTCGATCTCGACATGCTGGGCCTTGCACATGGCGATCTGGTCGATGTGACCACTCCGGCGGGGCGCGTGCTCAAGGGTTTCACGGTCGTCAAGCACGCCATCGCGCGCGGATCGCTGGCGGCCTATTATCCCGAGGCGAACTGCCTGGTGCCGCTGGAGGATTTCGATCCGGTCAGCGGAACCCCGGCCTACAAGTCGATCCCCGTGGCGATTGCCCGAGCGGCCTGACGCTCCCCCGTCAGGGGCGCGATGTCAGAACGATTTGCGCAGGGAAATGCCGGCAGACGTCGTGTTTCCCGCCAGCGCATCGAAGCTGCGCGAGGCATAGAGATCGAGATGCAGGCGGTCCGTCAGCTTCATGTTGGCGCTCACGCCCACTTCCCACCAGGCGTCCGAATAGTGCTGCGAATCGAGCAGGCCGGAGCGGGGAATGGCGTTCAGGTCCTGAAACTGGCCGCCGGTGACTTGCGAGACGGCATTGCTCGTCCAGTTGCGCGAAACCGAGAGACCGGCATAGTGATCGGCATTCCGGCCGAAGGCATGGTCGATGCGCACGCTGCTGCCGAGCGTCCAGGTCGGCTCGCGGGTTTCGAGATCGACGAGGCCGGTGAAGTCGGGGGCCGGACGCAGCAGGCGGCCCAGCGCATAGGAGCCGACGACGGTCGGCGTCACGAACCAGTGCGGTGAGAGCGGGAGTATCCGCCCGAAATCGCCGCCCACCGCGTAGTAGGCGCTGCTGCGGGCGCCGGTGCTCTCGCGGCGCCTGCCCCAGTCGTTGGTGATCCGGCCATAGTCCTGGCGGCCGTAGCTGGCCCAGCCGTCCACCACCCAGTTGTCGAAGTTGCCGCCTGCGCCGAGCGTGCCGACATAGTAGTCGGAAGGCAGGGCCGTGAAGGCCTGCATCAATGTGCCGTGGTAGCGCATCAACCCGCCGCGCACATAGCCGCGACCGATCTGCCGCGTCAGCGAGAGCGCCTGCCACGACCCGTCGGGGCCGTCGTCGCGATTGCTCACGCCGGCGGAGGCGGTGGCGGTCCAGGGCGCGGGTTTCGGCGCTTCGGGTATCGTATCGTCCGTGCTTTCGGTTTCCGTCACGGTTTCGGCGGCGGTGTCCTGCGCCCGTGCGGCGGGAGCGGCGGGCAGGGCGGCCATGCCCGCCGCGAGCAGGCATGCCGGGAGCAGACGCAGCATCAGGCGGCCTTTCGCAGGGTCGGGTCGAAGGCGGCCGGAACCGTCACGCGCGCCGCGAAACCGTCTCCGCCGTGCACGAAGTTGACGTCGCCGCCATGGGCGCGGGCGATCGAGCGGCAGACCGCGAGGCCGAGTCCGGTGCCCTTCTGGCCCGACTTGCGTGCGGTTTCGGAACGGTAGAACGGCTCGAAAGCGCGGTCGAACTCGTCTTCGGGAATGCCGGGACCGGCATCGACGATCTCGGCCACGGCCTCGCCGTCGAGCAGGCTGACGCGGACCTTGGCGCTCTCGCCGTACTTGATGGCATTCTCCAGCAGATTGCCGAGCAGGCGGCGGATGCCGACCGGGTCCACCTCGACGGGGATGTGGACGTTATGCTCGATCGTCACTTTGCCGCCCACGAGCTGGGCATCGGCGACGCTGCCGGCGATGAGATCGGCGAAGTCCACGCGCTTGCGCGGTCCCGGCGTGGAGGCATCGCGGATGAAGGCGATGACCTGGCTGATCATCGCTTCCATTTCGCTCACTTCCTTCAGCAGCCCTTCGCGCTGGTCGTCGGGCACGTCCTCGATGCGGAAGCGCAGGCGGGTGAGCGGGGTGCGCAAGTCGTGGCTGATGGCGCCGACCATTGCGGTGCGGTCGTCCACGAAGGCGCGCAGGCGGAAGCGCATCTGGTTGAAGGCATTGGCGGCGCGGCCGATCTCGGCTGGACCTGACAGCGGCAGGATCGTTGCCGAAGGGTCGCGCCCGAGCTGTTCGGCGGCCTGCGCGAAATCCTTCAGCGGCACGACGATGCGGCGCGCGAAGAGCCAGGCGAACGGGCTGATGATCGCCAGCGACAGCGCGAACCACAGGATCACCCGCTTCTGCCAGGCATTGGGGAAAGGTTCGGCACGCGGGGCGACGGCCAGCCACTGCCCGTCCGGCTGGCGGGTCGCGGCGACGAAATCGCCCTCGATGAACGGCGGCGAGGTCAGTGCGAAGAAGCTGCCGCCGGAATGGCGGAAGGGAATCGGCTGCGGCTTGCCGGGGACCGCGGGCTGCGGCCTCGCGGCGCTGGCTACGGTGCCGTTTGCCGGGATGGAAGCCATGGCGGTGGGCGCGACAGTCGGCGAGGCGAGCGTGACCGGCGGCAGGGGAATCGAGACTGTGACCGGGCGGCTGCTCAGCGTCGGGCTGGCAATCGGAGTCGGCGCGCTGCTGGGGAGAGCGGTGCGGGGGATGTCGTTCATGCTCGGCATGACCGGCGCCAGCATGCCGGAGCCGATGGCGCCGCCGCCGACCGGACCGAGCATCCCGCCCGGACGCATGCCGGGGGCCATGATCCGTCCCGGCTGGCCGTCCTGGTTGGGCACGCCGCCGGAGGGCGCTCCGCCAGAGCCGCCGGGCGCTCCCGTCTGTCCGCCCATCCCTTGGCCGGGGCTGTCGTTTCCGGGCCTTTGAGCACCCGGTTGCCGGCCGGGGCGTCCGCCGCCCGGCGTTGCGCTGGGAGCACCCGGAACCTTGCCGCCGGGCATGGCGGCATTCGGAACGTGACCGCCGGGGCGTCCACCGCCCGGCATGGCTGAATGCGGCATCGAGGGCACGCGCGGCATCGTTCCGCCCGGCGGCATGCCGCCCGGAAAATGGCCGCCGGGGAAGTGTCCACCGGGCAGGCCGCCGGGACCTGCCGCTCCGCCGGGCGGGGGACCGCCGGGAATCGACTGGGCATCGGCCGAACCGACCAGCAACGAGGAGACCTCGGTGGTGCGGGCACCTTTGCCTTTCAGGATCGCCAGCGGCGAACGGGCATTGCTGGGCACCGCGACGCCGCCGACCGGAAGCTGGGTATAGAACGCCAGCACCACGTCCCGGCGATCCCGTCCGAGCCGCTGTGCAAGCGCATCGCGCGAGGATTCGGAGACCAGCCAGCCCTGTCCGCTGACGTCGGGCGGGCCGACCATGGGCTTGCGTTCGAGCCGGTCGGGCAGGTCGCGGGTGGTCAGCGCACTGGCCACTTCGTCGATGTTCCAGCGCGCGGTCGGGCTGGGGGGCAGGATCACGGTGAGGCCGAGCGTCACCAGCTGGGCGCCGATCAGCGCGCAGACGAGAATGACGATCATCTGCATCGCCAGCGGCAAGCCGAGGCGACTGCTGAGTCGGGGCATGATGACGCGGGGCAGGCTCATGTTCCGGCCATTGCCACGAATCCATGGCCATTTCGAGCGGTGAGCGCCGAGAGCAGGAGTGGGCGGTTTTGCGGCGCGGGCTCGGAAGAGAGGGACACGTCCCTTCCGAACCCGCTCCGCGCCCTCGCCCCGTATATCGGGCGAGGACGGTCACCTCGGGTCCTGTCCGGCAACCGTGTTCCCTGCGGTGCCGGAAGGTAATCTCTGTCGTACCGGCCCGGGCCGGTGGGTTGCCCAGTGGGTCGCCCGGTGCGTTGCTGGGCCGGGTAGCACCCATATATGTCAGTATCGGGTACGGTTTTTGCCAGTCCGGCCGAGAATATAGTTCCGGGGCCGTCGCAGGACAGGGCGGGTGCGACTACGTGACCTGTCGCTGCGACGGACCCGGCGCCGTCCGGCGCCTTGGCGGTGGCTAACCGAACGGCGGTTCCGGCCGTTCCGGGTGAATGCAGCAAGGCGGCTAAAACGACGGGGGGTGTCGCTCGGTGCGCGCTGCAGTCCATCCAGGACGGAACCTGACGAACTCGAATGTCCATGGCGCTGCTTTTTGGGCCGGGAGTTTGCCTGCGGATTTCACGTAGATTGCAATCGGGCCGCGATCTTGTCGCAAGCTGTATCCGGGCTGAAATCCGGCTGGAACACGGGGTTCCTATCGGCGCACAATGATCCTAGAACGCGCACCGATGGACCTCGAAACCCGCATCCTCATCGTCGACGACGATGACGGCATCCGCTCGCTCATCAGCGAGTTCCTGGGCAAGCACGGCTATGCCACCGAAACCGCCGCCGATCCGACAGAAATGCGCGACCATCTCGCGCGCGGGCATTTCGATCTCATCGTGCTGGACGTGATGATGCCGCGCGAGGACGGGCTTACCGCCTTGCGGGGACTCGGTCCGGATGCCCCGCCGGTCATCATGCTCTCCGCCGTGGGCAGCGATGTCGACCGGATCGTCGGGCTGGAGATGGGGGCGGACGACTATCTGGCCAAGCCCTGCAATCCGCGCGAACTGCTCGCCCGCATCCGCACCGTCCTGCGCCGCCGCGCCAACATGGGGCCGGTGGAGCGGGTCGTCTCGCCTGCCGCCGGACCCGAGCCGCGCCCGGTCAACGACGTCCATTCCGGCGAGTGCCTCCATTTCGCCGGGTGGCGCATGGACCTCGGCCTGCGCCTGCTGTTCGATCCGGCCAACCGGGTGATCTCGCTGTCGGACGGCGAGTTCCGCCTGCTCAAGGCCTTCGCCGAGCACCCGCGCCGGGTGCTCACCCGCGACCAGCTGCTCGACTGGTCGCGCGGCGAGGACAGCGATCACTACGATCGCGCGATCGACGTGCAGCTCTCCCGCCTGCGCCGCAAGCTGTCCGAGGGCGACGGCGGCGGTGACATCATCCGCACCGTGCGCAATGAAGGCTATCTCTTCGTCCCGTCCGTATCCGGAGACATTTCACCTGCGTGACAGGCGTGCGCGGGCGGTGAGCCGCGGCGCGACAGAGGTGAAATGCCTCTGAAATCCGATCGCAAAGGCGCGCTTCCACTCCTCTTCGTGACCTGATCCGCGGCGCCGGCCTCCCGGCCCGTCGCGCGACATGCGACACGAGGGGATTTTCAGATGGAAGACCATGACCATCGCCATGACCATGATGGCGGCCTGGCCCACGACCTGAAGACGATCGGCAGGAACCTGATAGGCCGTCGCCGCGCGCTGGGCATCCTCGCGGGGGCGGGCGGTTTCGCCGCCGTGACGGCCTGCGGGGGCGACGACAGCGCGTCGTCTTCCGGTTCCGGCAGCGCGACCGGTTCGACGAGTTCCTACAGCACGTCGAGCACCGGTTCGACGAGCACGTCCTCGACCAGTTCGTCCACGACGACCTCGGGCGGAACCTCCGGCGGCAGCTGCATTGCCGATCCCACCGAGACCAACGGCCCCTATCCGGCCGACGGCACCAACAGCGCCAGCGGATCGATCTCCAACGTGCTGACCGTCAGCGGCGTGGTGCGTTCGGACATCCGCTCCAGCTTCATCAATTCCACCACCACGGCGGACGGCGTCCAGCTGGAACTGACCTTGCAACTGGTGGACGTGAACAACGGCTGCGCCGCCATCGCGGGCGCGGCGATCTACATCTGGCACTGCGACGCGGCGGGCAAGTATTCGCTCTATTCCAGCGGAGTCACCACCGAGAGCTACTTGCGCGGCGTGCAAGTGACCGACGCCGAGGGCAAGGTGACGTTCACGACGATCTACCCCGCCTGCTATTCCGGGCGCTGGCCGCATATCCATTTCGAGATATTCACGGGCGGCCTGACTTCCGCGAGCACCGGCCGCGCCGCCAGCCTGATCTCGCAGTTGGCCCTGCCCGCGGCGACCAATACCGCCGTCTTCACCGGCGACACGCGCTATACTGCCAGCATCGCCAACTACAATGCGATCTCGATCTCCTCGGACAATGTCTTTGGAGACAACAGCTCGGCCCAGATCGCGCAGATGACGCCGACGCTGAGCGGCAGCCTGACCGCCGGATATACCGGCACCGCGCTGATCGGCATCGCCGCCTGAGGCGGCAAACTGCCACCACCGCCTGAGGCGGCAAACTGCCACCACCGCCTGAGGCGGCAAACAGACATCGCCGCCTGACTGAAAATCCAGCAGGACCGGAACGTCCCGGTCCTGTCTGAAGCCCTGCGCTTACCAAGAGACCTCCTCATCATGAACTCGCTGCACACGTCTTCCAGCATCGGCGCGCTCGTTCTCGCGCTTTCCGCCGCGCCTTCGCTCGCGGCGACCACTGTTTCCACCGCCACGACCAAGGCGCTCGTCACATCCAGTGCGGGCAACGTGACCGTGACCGACGACGGCACGATCACGTTGCCCGGCGGCAGCGCAATCACCGTCGACAGCAATAGTGCCGTCGATGTGGAAGGCGCGCTCGTGCTGGACGATGCCGATGGCGCCACCGGCATCACCGTCAAGGCCGGGACTACCTCGACGATTACCCTAGGCGAGGATGCCACGCTGACCGTCAGCGAGGACTTCGTGCCCGCCGATACCGATTCGAACGGCATTGCCGACGGCTCCATCGCTTCGGCCAGCAACCGCTACGGCATCCACGTTCTTTCGGGCGCGACGACCAGCGGCTTGATCCTCAACGAGGGTACGATCACCGTCGAGGGCCTGAATTCGGGCGGCGTGGTCGTTGATTCGGACTATGTGGGCGACATCAGGAACACCGGCACGATCAATGTGATCGGCGATAACTCGGTCGGCATCTCCACCAAGAGCGTCGACGGCGACGTGACGGTGGAAGGCACCGTCTACGCGACCGGCGCCGGGGCCCAGGCGCTGGTGGTGGACGGCGACGTCACCGGCACGGTGACGATACAGGGCACCGTCTCGCAGCGCGCTTCCTATACCGACGACGACAGCGCGACGATGGTGCTCTCGCGCGCGGCGCTGCGCTCGGGCGCGGCGGCGGTGGAGATCACCGGCAATGTCGCGGGCGGCATCTATGTGGCGGCGCCCCCGGTCGACAACGACAGCTCCAACGACGACGAGGACAACGACGGCGTCGACGATGACGATGAGGGCACCGGCGCGGTCATGGCCTATGGCAACGGCCCGGCGATCCAGGTCGGCGGCACCAGCGACATTACCGTGGGCGGGCTGTCGAGCAATTCGGGCACTTATTCGATTGCCATCGACGGTTCGGTCAGTTCGAACGCCTATTACAGCAATACCGATGCCTATGGCCTGGTGATCGGCGGGCAGGGGGGCAATGTCACCCTGACGAACGGCATCGGCGTGACCGGCACGCTCAGCGCTACGACTTACGATTCGGCGGCGACCGCGCTGCTCATCAATGCCGGCAGCACCGTAACGAGCCTCTACAATAGCGGCTCGATCGCGGCCGCGATCACCTCGCAAGGCGAAGGTTCCTCCACCGCGATCCGCGACCTTTCGGGCACGCTGACGGCGATCGACAACACCGGCTACATCGCCGCAAGCGGATCGAGCACCGACACCCGCACCGCAATCGACCTGTCCACCAACACCACCGGCGTCACCATCAACCAGTACCTCAACGATGCCGATGCCGAGACCAACGCCGACTATCTCGAAGACAACGATACCGACACCGATCCCACCATCTACACCGCGATAACCGGCAATATCCTGCTGGGCTCGGGGAACGACACGATCAACGCCTCGTCGGGCACGATCACCGGCAACACCCTGTTCGGCGACGGCGACGATACGCTGAACCTCTCGGGCAACACGGTCTATACCGGCGATGTCTATTTCGGCAGCGGGACCGGCACGGCGACGCTGGCGGGAACTTCCAGCTTCGTCGGGACGATGGACTTCGACGGAAACGTCGGCACGCTGATCCTGTCGGGCAGCTCGGTCTATTCGGGCAACTTCGGCAATGCCGACAACCTGACCGTGACGGTGGGCAGCGGTGCCAAGCTGACCGCCAGCGATGCCGATACCATCAGCTTCGGCAGCCTGATCGTGCAATCCGGCGGTTCGCTGGGTGTCTATGTCGATACGGCGGAGGGCACGACTTCGCTCTATTCCGTGGCCAATGCCACGCTGGAGGACGGCGCCAAGATCACCGCCACCATCACCGACCTCGGCGATGCCGAAGGCACTTACACGGTGCTCACCGCCAGCAGCCTCGACGTGCAGGGCACGCTGAACGCCACCGACACCGACCTGCCGTTCATCTACAACGGCGACGTCTCGACCGATGCCAACAGCATCTACCTCACCATCGCGCGCAAGACGACCGATGAACTGGGCCTCACCCGCAGCGAGGCTTCGGCCTGGGATGCGATCTATGCGACGGCCCAGAACGACGACAGCCTGACCTCCAGCCTGCTCCAGGTCGAGGATTCGGCCACGCTCCAAAGCCAGGTCGCCGGTCTGCTGCCCGATCATTCGGGCGGCGTCTTCGATGCCGTGACCCACGGCGACCGCATGGCCGCGCGCCACCTCTCGGACGAGACTTCGCTTTTCACGATTTCCGACATCGGCGGCTGGTTCGAGCCGGTCTACTGGCGCACCGCCAAGGATGCCGGTTCGACGGCGGGTTACAAGGCGAACGGCTGGGGCCTTTCCGCGGGCGTCGAGCGCCGGACGAACCTCGGCTATTTCGGCGTGTCCTATGCCTGGCTCCACGGCACCGTGACCGATAACGGGAGCACCGGCGATCTCGGCATCGGCCAGCACGACCTCGGCCTGTTCTGGCGCACCGGCAAGGGACCGTTCATGGCCTGGGCGCGCATCGGGGCCTCGAAGATATCGGTCGATTCGACGCGGACGTTCACCGGCACCATCGACGATACCGACTTCACTTACTCGGCCGATGGCAAGTGGAGCGGCTGGATGTTCTCGGGCCTTGCCGGTGCGTCCTACCGCTTCCAGATGTCGCGCCGCTTCAACCTGAAGCCCAAGGTCGAACTCGAACAGTTCTGGCTGAAGGAGAACGGCTACAGCGAAACCGCCGACAGCGACGCGATCGCGCTGACCGTGGCCAGCCGCACCAGCAAGATGACCACGGTGACGCCGACGCTGACCGCATCCTACTCGCTTGGCACGATCTCGCCCGACTGGCGCCCGCTGACCTTCCAGCTTGAAGCCGGTCGCCGGGAAGTGGTTTCGGGCAAGCTCGGCAGCACGACCGCTTACTTCAACGGCGGCGACACGTACGATGCGGGCGAGGTCTTCACCATCACGCCCGAGAGCCTGAAGGGCGCTTGGGTGAGCGAAGTCTCGATGCTGGCCGGTGGCTACGACTTCACCTGGAAGATCACCGCTCGTGCCGAGCGCACCCAGGATGCCACCGATCTCTCGGCCCGTGCCTCGCTGAGCGTGGCGTTCTGAGGGAGAAGGACTGCCTTGCAGCCGTTATCGATTTCACCCGGAACCGATAACGGTCCCCAACCGTGATCCCCGTAAACCCGTCATCCCCGCCCCTACCCGTCATCCCCGCGAAGGCGGGGATCCCGCTTTTCTTGCGGCACGGCGATAGGTTTGAGAAAGAAAGCGGGGCCCCCGCCTTCGCGGGGGCGACGAGGCTATTTTTGCAATTAATGGAGTGCGATTCAGCACTCCGAACCGCGCTACTCGGGCCGCAATTCCGTCAACCGGTGCTCCCACGCGAGGGCATGTTCGACGATCGTGCCGAGGTCGGCATATTTCGGCTGCCAGGGCAGCGTCGCCTTGATGCGGCGATTGTCCGAGATCAGCGAGTCGGGATCGCCCGCGCGGCGGCCCTGCAAGCGGCGGTCGATCGTGCGGTTGGTGACGCGGTCCACTGCGTCCAGCACGTCGAGCACCGAGAAGCCCTGGCCATAGCCGCAGTTCATCGTCAGCGATTCCCCCGGCGCGGCGACCAGAGCCTCCAGCGCCAGGACGTGGGCGCTGGCGAGGTCCGAGACGTGGATATAGTCGCGCACGCCTGTGCCGTCCGGCGTGTCGAAGTCGGTGCCGAACACGCCGACATGCTCGCGCTTGCCCAGCGCCGCTTCCACTGCCACCTTGATGAGATGGGTGGCACCCGCCGTCGACTGGCCGGTGCGCGCCTGGGGATCGGCCCCGGCGACGTTGAAGTAGCGCAGCGCGCAGTAGTTGAACGGATGCGCGCGCGAGACGTCGCCCAGCATGATCTCGGTCATCAGCTTGGACATGCCGTAGGGATTGATCGGCAGCTTCGGGCTGTCCTCGGTCACCGGGGAGACTTCCGGAATGCCGTAAGTCGCTGCCGTCGAGCTGAAGATGAAGTGCGGCACGCCCGCCTTCACGGCGGCGTCGATCAGGGCACGGCTCTTGGCGGTGTTGTTGTGATAGTACTTGAGCGGGTTCTCGACCGATTCCGGCACGATAATCGAACCGGCGAAATGCATCACCGCCTTGATCCCCTGCTCCTCGAAGATCCGCGCGAGCAGCGCCGCATCCTCGATATCGCCTTCGTAGAGCGGCACGCCTTCGGGAATGGCGAAGCGGAAGCCGGTGGTCAGGTTGTCGATCACCGCGACCGGCCAGCCGGCATCCTTGAGGGCAAGAACGGCATGGCTGCCGATATAACCGGCACCGCCGGTGACGAGAACGGGAATCTTGGCGCTCATGGTCTCGCTCTGCTGCATGGCAACCGGGTTGCCGAGGTCTGTCGATATCCTGTTGGACGGCCGGTTCTCTCCGCGCAAGAGGGCAGAAGGGGGCGGTCTCGCCAACCGGGTTCAAGGAATAGGCCGTCGTGCTGCGGTGCGTCAAATCGAACCGTCGCCATCGCGGCACTATCCTTTCGCAAGTGCTAACCAATCAAGGGCGCTCTTTCCGGAGAAATACTGAGATTTAACTGATATCAAGCTTTCCGCATCAGTTGAACGCCAGATGAACGACCGTTGATGCGGTTGCCATCGATTGCAACCGCATCGCGGATTCGCCGCTCAACGGCTGTCATCGCCCCTCGCACCCGGTTCGATTTCGCACTTGCGGAAGAGTTTTGCGACGTGCCGTTTTAGGAGTGGGTCTCGCCGTTTTTGAACAGGGCTCAAGCACTTGCGCCCTTATGTGCCGCCGCTTACCCGAATAGGTGATTGACTTAGGCCTTATGGAGACGACCGTAAGTGCACGGCACAAGAACGCTTCTCGGGCTCGCTGTCCTTTTTTCCGGCACGCTTCTGGCGGGTTGTACGTCGACGATGACACGCAACCCGAATGTTCCGGTTGGCGAGGCTGCTTATAGGACCATTCCGGCGACGATTCCGGCGCCCACCGTCTATGCGATCGCGCCGAAGGACGTTCTTCAGGTGCGTGTCTTCGGCGAACCCGATCTCTCGGTGGAGAAGGCGCGCGTGGACGAGGCCGGCTTCATCCAGCTTCCCTTCGCCGGACAGGTCAAGGCGGCGGGCCGCAGCGCGCCCGAGATCAAGGATGAGATCACCGGCATCCTTGCTCGCAAGTACCTGAAAGACCCGCAAGTCGCCGTGGCGGTCGATGAGGCCGCACCGCGCTTCGTCACCGTCGAGGGTGAGGTCAAGGTCCCCGGATCCTTCGAACTGAGCGGCAATACGACGCTGCTGGGCGCGTTGGCAAAAGCGCAGAGTCCGTCACCCACGGCGAAGCTCGATCAGGTGGTGATCTTCCGGACGATCGACGGGCAGCGCATGGTCGCGCGCTTCGACGTGAAGGATATTCGCGGCGGCGTCAGCCCCGATCCGATCATCATGGACGGCGATCTCGTCGTGGTCGGCAATTCGAAGATCAAGACGCTCTGGCAGGACTTCCTGAAAACGGCGCCGCTCTTCAACGCCTTCGCGGTGATGGCCCGCTGACGGCGGTGGCTTCCTTTCATCGCTCGGCCATGGCTGTGCGACGAAAGGACAAGCGATGTTGTATCCTGAAAACGACGGGACTGATCCTATGAACTATCGAGTCGCCTTCCTGTCCCCCGTGCCCTTCTTCAAGGGCGGGGCGGAGCGATCGCTGTTCGACCTGATGGCGAACCCCCATGTGGACCCGCTGCTGGTCGTGCCCGCGGAAGGCCCGGTGTCCGAACAGGCAGCAAGCCGGGGCATTCCGGTGGAAGTCGTTGATTTCGGGCAGGTCGCCGCGATCCGGCGGCCGGTGCGGCCGTCCAGCGTCGGCGCGGCGGTGGGCGACTGGGTCGGCGCCGCGCGCAGGCTCAAGGACGTGACCAGGCGCCACGGCGCGCAGATCGTGCACAGCAACGGGCTGAAGGCGCACTGCATTGCTGGCTTGGCGCGCAAGCTGGGCGGCGAGGCCTGCGTGTTCCACGTCCGCGACATCGCCGTGCGCGGGTCCGAGCGGCTGATCTGGAAGAGTCTGGCGCGCAGCTCCGACCACACCGTACTGGTCAGCCGCGCCTGCTGGCCGGGCGAGGCGCTGCCGCAGAACGTCTCGGTGGTGTTCAACGGCGTCAAGCGTGACGATGTGCCGCAATCCTTCCAGGCCCGCGCCGCGGAAAGCGGGCTGGTCGTCGGCATCTGCGGGCGCATCCATCCGTTCAAGGGGCACCATGTCGCGCTCGACTGGCTCGGCGCCGCGCATCGGCGCGGACAGCGCATCACCCTGCTGGTGCGCGGCGAGGCGGAAGAGGAGGACCGGCGCTACCTCGACAGCCTGAAGCGTCAGGCCGAGGCGCTCGGTCTCAAGGACTTCGTCCGCTTCGAGGGCCGCTTCGAAGGGCTGGCGGCGATCTACAACGGCCTCGACGCCGTGCTCGTCCCCTCCGAGACGCCCGATCCGCTGCCGCGTTCGGTGATGGAGGCGATGTCGATGGGCCTGCCGGTGGTCGGCTATCCGGCGGGCGGCATCGTCGAGATGATCGACCACCGCGAGAACGGCTGGTTGGCGGGCGACGCCGAAGCATTCTGTACGGCGATGGAGGAAATCTCCAGCCTCGGACCGATGTTGGTCGAACTCCAGAAACGTGCCGCGCGCACGGTGGCCGAGCGCTTCGGCATGGAGCGCATGCACCGGCAGGTGAACCATGTCTATTCGACGGTGCTCGGCAGGTGATGCGCTGGTGGCAGGATAGCGGTGGCCTCGGTTCGGCACGGCGCCGCGCCCGGCGCGCGCGCCTGCGCAACGGCGTGCTGGCGGGGGTGCTGCTGCTCAGCCCCGGTGCCTTACTGGCCGCTGCCCTGCTGCTCCAGCCTGCCGCCGTCCGTTCCGAGCGCCATGTCTCCGCGCCTGTCGGGCAAGTGGTGGGCATTGCGGGCAACAATCTGACCCCCGCCGATCTCGACCGCGTGGCGGCGCTGGGGCTGCGCTATGTGCGCAGCGATTTCAGCTGGGCCGGGACCGAGCGCAAGCCCGGCACTTACGATTTCGGCGCCTATCTGGAATTCGCGCGCGCGGTCCATGCGCGCGGGATGCGCCCGCTGTTCATTCTCGACTACGGCAACCCGGTGCACACGCCCTTCACCAAGATCCAGTGGCGCGGGCGTGACGAGCGGCGCACCTCGCCGCCGGTCGCCCCGGACCAGATCGAGGCCTACAGTGACTGGGCCGCCGCCGCCGCCAGGGCTTTCGCGGCCTACGATCCGATCTGGGAAGTCTGGAACGAGCCGGACCATCCCCGGTTCTGGCCGCCGAAGCCGGATGCCGCCGCCTATGGCCGCATGGCGCTCGCCGCCTGTCAGGCCATTCGCGGCGCCGACGGTTCCGCCGAAGTCTATGGCCCCGCCGCCGCCAAATGGGTGGACGGCGCCTTTCTTTCGGCTCTGGCCGGATCGAAGGCCGTGACCTGCTTCAGCCGGATCAGCGTCCATCCCTATCAGATGACCGGCGATGTCACCCGCGACGCGGCGCTCTGGGACGGCCTGCGCCGCCGGATCGCGGCGGGCGGGCAAGTCTCGGCGCCCCGGATCGCCAATTCCGAATGGGGCCGCCCGGTTGTCGGCCGCGTCGACGATCAGGCGCAGGCGCGCTACCTCGTGCGCACGCTGGTCTCGGCACTGGCCGCCGATGTGGCGCCGAATATCTGGTATTCGTGGAAGGACGCGGGCAGCGATCCCGACTACGACCAGCATCATTTCGGCCTGCTGCTGCCGAATGGCACGCCCAAGCCCGCCTATTTCGCCTTACAGACGCTGCTGAAGGAACTCGGCGCGATGCGCTATGCTTGCCCGGTCCAGCGCGCCGGCGTGGAAGGCGCGATCTTCTCGGGCGGCAGCGGGGCGGAGGCGCTGGTCTGGGCGAAGGCGGGCGCGGCCCTGCTGGAACCGGCGAAGCTGGTGCCCTCCGGCTGGAAGCTCGCGGGTCTTGTGGACATGACCGGCAAGCTTCTTCCCACCGGCGAGCAGCGGCTGAGCAATGCCCCCGTCTACTTGCGCCTGCGCCCCGCCTCCAGCGGCGCGCGCCCGGCGCTGAACTGCCCGCAGAACCCATGAGCGATATGAGCACTGCACCTCGCAACGGAGACAGCACGTCCATGACGTCCCGACGAATTCTCTTCATCATCCGCTCCTACCGGCCCGATCAGGTGGGTGGCGGCGCCAAGTCCGTGCAGACCCTGGCCGAGGGCCTCGTCGAGCGCGGCCATGACGTGCACATCCTGCGCCTCGCCCCGCGCGGCGAGGAAGCCGCGACCTTGCGCGCGGGCATGGAAGCCGGAGTGACCGGGCCGGGCAAGCCGACGCTCCACGTCTTGCCGATCCGCAACATCTACTGGCCTTACGACAAGCGCCGCCGCTCACCTGCGATGAAGGCGGTGTGGCACACGCTGGACCTCTGGAACTTCCGCGCCGCGCGCGACGTGCGGCAGATGCTCGACGTGATCCGCCCGGACGTGGTCAACACCAGCATCATCGACGGCTTCTCCACCGCGATCCTGCGCGAGGCCAAGCGCAGCGGCGCGCGGCTGATCCACACGATGCGCGACTATTACCTGATCTGCAGCCGCTCCGGCATGTACCGTGCGGGCGAGAACTGCACCTCGCTCTGTTCGGGCTGCAAGGTGGTGGCCGGTGTCAACCGCCGCCAGACGCGCAATGTCGACATGTTCCTGTCCAACAGCGCCTTCGTGGCCGAGACTCACCGCCGCTACGGCGCCTTCGGGAACGACAAGCCCTGCGCGGTGCAGTGGAACGTCAACGACCGTCCGCTGGTGCCCGAGGCACGGGCGCTGGCCGATGGCGCGCCGATGGTCTTCGGCTATATCGGCCGCCTCGCCCCGACCAAGGGCGTGGAGAAGCTGATCGAGGCCGTCCGCCAGCTACCGCAGGGCGGTCGTCCCTGGTCGCTGGTGATCGCGGGTGACGGCGAACCTAGCTACGTCGAGGGGCTGAAGGCGCAGGCGGCAGGCGATCCGCGCGTGAAATTCCTGGGCTGGCAGGTGGCGGAAGACTTCTACGGCGCGGTCGACGTGGTGGTCTGCCCTTCGGTCTACAACGAGCCGCTGCCCCGCGTGATCTACGAGGCCTATGGCTTCGCGCTGCCGGTCGTGGCCTCGCGGGTGGGCGGCAATCCCGAAGTCGTGACGCCCGGCGAGACCGGCGAGCTTTACGAGGGCGAGGACGCAGCCGAACTGGCCGAGAAGATCCAGCATTTCCGCACGCTCCCGGCCGAGACTTACGCGCATTACAGCGCGGGCGCACTCGACATGGGCGCGGTGTTCACTTCGGGCGCGGTGATCGATCGCTACGAGAGCCATCTGGAGAAGCTGTTCGATGCGGCCTGAGCGCGAAATGGCCGTGACCTTCGGGGAAGCGCCGCCGCTTCCTTCCGTGCCGACACGCCTGCCGGTGGGACGGATGAGCCCCAGCAACGGCGTGCTGCGCGCCTGGCAGCGGATGAGCGCGCTCTGGGCCTCGGGCCCGGCGGGGCGCCTGCTCGCGCGGGCGATCCGGGGACATATCCGCCGCGCCTATGGCTGCTACATCGCGCCGACGACCAAAGTGGGCGAGGCGGTCTATCTGCCGCACCCCGTGGGCGTGGTGATCGGTGACAATGCCGTGATCGCGGACGGCGTAACGATCTACCAGAATGTCACCATCGGCCAGGACGGCACAGCCGGGCGCTGCCCACGCATCGGTGCCGGGGCGACGATCTTCGCGGGCGCCACGGTGATCGGCGATATCGAGATCGGCGCGGGCGCGGTGATCGGCGCCAATGCCGTGGTCAAGACTTCGGTTCCCGCCGGGCATATCGCCGTGGGCGTGCCCGCGCGTGTCCTGCCGCCGCGCGTGGAGGCCGTGCGATGAGCCCCAAGGATAACGCCCCGCGCGCGATGGAAGGCGCGAGCCTCGTCGCGCTGTGGCAGCGCATGTGCCGCCTGCACGCGCGCGGCGGTGCGAGCCGGGCACTGGCGACCATGATCCGGCGCTACATCCACTGGCGCTACGCCTGCCACATCTCCCCGCTCTCGCGCCCGGCGGGCTGGATCAACCTGCCCCATCCGGTGGGCATCGTGATCGGCCACAATGTCGAGATCGGCGAGAACGCCACGATCTACCAGAACGTCACGCTTGGCCAATCGGGGCGCGGGGAAGGCTATCCGGTGATCGGCGCGGATGCGGTGATCTATGCCGGGGCCGTGGTCGTCGGGCCGCTGCGCATCGGCCGGGGGAGCCGGATCGGCGCCAATTCCGTGGTCCTCAGCGACGTGCCGGAAGGCGCCACCTCGGTCGGCGCCCCGGCCCGGATCGTGACGCCGAAGCGCAAGGACCTCTCGGCTGCATGAAGGCCCGGCTCATGAAATTGGGGCGCATGAAACTTTCCAAAGGCGCGATCACCACGGCGGCGCTCGGCATTTCCAGCGGGCTGAACTTCCTCTCGCTGATCGTCTGGACGCACCTGCTCAGCCCAGCCGAGTTCGGGACTTACGCGCTCGTCTCGGCGACGGTGCTGTTCCTCAATGCCGCGATCTTCGAGTGGCTGCGCCTCACCGCCTCACGCCTGCTCTACGATCCCTCCGCCGAGCACCAGCTCAATCCGGACATCGCCAATGCGCTTTCGATGGTCGGCCTCGGGCTGATCCTGCTGCTGCTGCCGGTGGCGCTGTCGCTTCGTGCGTTCCAGATCCATTTCCTGGGTGTCGCGCCGGACTGGTGGCCGGCCATGTGGCTCTGGCTGTTCTCGGAAATGCTCTTCGCGATCAGCACCGTCACCGCGCGCCTGCGCCTGCTGAGCTGGCGCTTCTTCGCGATGATGACGCTGCGCTCCTCGCTCTCGCTGGCAGTGGGCGCGGTGCTCGTGTGGTTCTTCGACATGGGCGCGCTGGGTGTGGCTCTGGGCATCCTCGGTGCGCAGATCGGCTGCGCGGTGCTCGGCAACGTAACCGACGCCGCCTGGCGGGAACTGCGGCCCTTCCGCGCCCGCCGCGCCGATCTCAAGGAAATCATGCGCTACGGCGCGCCGTTGATCGTCAGTTCCGGCCTCGGCTATGCCAGCGCCGTGGCGGACCGCTACATCGTCTCCTCCACGCTCGGCAAGGCGGCGGTCGGGCAATATTCGGTCTCGGTGGACCTCATGCAGAAGACCGTCATCTTCCTGATGCTGGCGGTCAACCTCTCGGCCTATCCCGCCATCGTCCGCGCCTTCGAGAAGGACGGGCGCGAGGCGGGCGAGAAGATCCTGGCCGAGAACTTCATCGTCTACCTGATGATCGGCGCCCCGGCGGCGGCAATCCTGGCGGCGCTCTCGCCCGGCGTGGCGCGGCTTTTCGTCGGCCCCTCGTTCCGCGACACCGTGGCGATGCTGCTGCCCTATGTGGCGATCGCGGCGATCCTGAAGGCGCTGACGACCTTCCACCTCTCGGTCGCGCTGCAACTCGTCAAGAAGACAAAGCTGCTGATCATCTCGCCCGCCGTCAATCTGGCGCTGCTGGTGCCGAGCGGGATCATCGGCGTGAAGCTGGCGGGCCTTACCGGCATGGCCATCGGCATCGCCATCTCGCAGATCGGCAGCTTCGCGCTGTTCTATCTGGTGGTGAGCCGCCATGTCCGCACGCCGCTGCTGACGCGCGCCTCGCTTTTCGTGGTCGTGCTTTCGCTGGCGCTCGGCGCGGCGCTGGTGCCGCTCCGGGGCTTCAGCGAGCCGGTCGCCTGCCTCGGCCTGCTCGGCGCAGCAGGGGTCGTCTACTGCCTGGTGATCTGGCGCGGTCGCGGCTGGATCATGCGCAACAGTCAGAGCTGGAGCGCGGCATGAAGGCGGACGCCCTGCCAAGACCCGCTCCACCGGGACCCGTTCCGCGAGGGTCCGACAAGCGCAGCTTCGCCGCGCTCCTGACCGTGCTGACCGGCGGCGCCGTGCTGCTGATCATGGCGCGCGAGGTCTTCGGCGGGGCGGCGCGCTATTACTTCGACCGTTTCGGGCTTGGCCCGCTCTGGTTCGTTCCCGATCTCGCAGTGATCGCGGTCGTCCTGATGCGGCTGCTGCTCGCCGCCGTGACGCTGCGCCTGCCGACCCCGCTGATCTGGCTCTTCGCCGCGACCGGCGTGCAGATGGCGGTCGGCGTGGTCGTCTATCAAAACCCGGTCGCGGTGTTCTCCGGCTTCAAGCTGCTCTGCCCGGTGATCGCCGTGCTCATGCTGCCGCCGGGCTATATCAATGCGAAATGGTGGCGCACGGTCTGCCTCGTGCTGCTGGTCATGGGCATCGCCGGGGTCGCCGCCGATACCCGCATGACGATGCCCTGGACCGGCTATTCGGTCTCGCAGTTCGGCGTCGAGCGCGAGGCGGGCCGCGAGTGGTGGATTCACGGGCAGGAGCGCATCGCCGGTCTCGGCGCCGCCAGCAGCGCCTCGGCCAGTATCCTGCTGCTGCTGGCGCTCATCGTGCTGCGACAGGCCCGCAACTGGCAAGTGCGCCTGCTGATCTACGTGGCGACGCTCTGGGCGCTGAACACCACGACCTCGCGCACCAACCTGATCGCGCTGGCCGTGGCCATGCTGGTCGACTTCTGGCCCTGGCACTGGTTCCAGAACCTCGGGCCGGGCCGCAAGTCGCTGGGCGCGCTGCTCTCGATCTGCTTCTTCCTGCCCGCGCTCGCCGGGCTGTGGCTGCTGGCGATCGACGGCGTCGGCGAAATTTCCGTGGGGATGAGCAGCACCGTCGTGCGCCTCCACGTCACCTGGCCGGGAGTCTGGGACATGATCGTGGACGGCGGCCCCGCTACCGCGCTGCTCGGCCACGGTTTCGGCTCGGTCGGCCCGGCGGCGTTCTACACCGGGGTCTATGTCTCGCCGTTCAGCGCGGTGGACAACCTGTTCCTCTACATCCTCTACCAGTTCGGCCTGTTCGGGGTGCTGATGGGGGTGGAACTGATCCGCAGGCTCGTGCGCATTCCCCGGCCCGACCGCCACATCGGCTTCGTGATCGCGATCCTTTCGGCGACGATCAACTGCCAGGGCGCCGCGCCGCTGGTGCTGATCGGCCTTGCCGCCTCGCTCGGCGCCTATCCGGCGCTGGCGAACACCGCGCGGCAGACGGGGCGCAAGGCGATCCGCATGCTCCCCAAGCCGAACAGCTGGCAGCCGCGAACACTCTGATGAAGCAGCGAGGAACCCATGAGAATTAAGGGGCTGGACGCCGCGCGCGGTACGGCCATCGTCTTCGTCGTGTTCGGCCATGTCTGGCGCGGACTGGACGGGCAGGGGCTGGTCGAGCCGCGCCTGTTCGAGACGATCGACCGCGCGGTCTATCTCTTCCACATGCCGGTGTTCTTCCTGATCTCCGGCATGCTGTTCAAGGCACCCGAGACGCTACGCCGCGGCCTTTCGCGCAGCGCCGTGAACCTGCTCTGGCCGATGTGCCTCTGGGCCTGGGTCGAGGGCTGCGTCCATCTCGTCACCGGTGCGGGGAACAAGGGGCGGATCTCGCCCTTCGAAGTGCTGATCTACCCGTTCCCGCCCAAGAGCGTGTTCTGGTTCCTGCTCGCGCTGTTCCTGTTCCAGGCGGCGGCAATGGTCCTGCGCGGACGTCTCGCGGCGACGGCCATCGCGGCGGCGAGTATCGCCGTGGTTGTGCTGGCGCAGCCGCAAGGGCTGACCGGCCAGATCGTCCAGCACGCGCCGTTCTTCTTCGTCGGCCTGCTGGCGGGGACGCGCTGGTTGGAAAAGGGCCTGCCGCTCGCTGCTTGCCTCGCCGCATTCGTGCTGGCGGAAGTGGTGGCCTATACGCTCACGGTTACCCCTTTCGAGACGGTCCCCGCCTACCTCTGCGGCTTCGTGGCCTGCGCGGGTTTCCTCGGCCTCTGCTTGAGCGGCCCCGCTTTCGTGCGCAAGCTCGGCGAGCGGACGATGCCGATCTACCTCACCCATATCATCTTCGCGGCGGGCATGCGCGTGGTGCTGACGCGGCTCGGGCTGAAGGACGTCGCGACGGTGGTGCTGGTCTCGACGGCGGCGGGGGTGGTGCTGCCGCTGTTCCTCTACGAGATATCGCGGCGCCTCGGCATGGCGGGCATTTTGGGCTTCGAACCATTGCGAAAGCGCCGAGCGGATGACAAGACCATCACTCGAAATCCCGCTCTTCCTGAGCTTGTCGAAGGCCCCTCGGCAGGGCGCCGCGCCTGATCCTTCGACAGGCTCAGGAAGAGCGGGGATGGGTTTTCTGTGAGGGCATAAAAAAGGGGCCGCGCCCGTGACGCAGCCCCTCGTTTCTTCCAAAATCCGACCGATCAGACCTGATAGTATTCCCGATACCAGTCCACGAAGTTCGCCACGCCTTCCTTCACCGAAGTCGTCGGACGGTAGCCGGTAAGCTGCTGGAGCAGCGAAGCATCGGCCCAGGTCGCGGGTACATCGCCGGGCTGCATCGGCATCATGTTGATCTCGGCCTTCACGCCCGTCGCCGTCTCGATGGCGCGGACGAAGTCCATCAACTGTACCGAATCCGAATTGCCGATGTTCACCGCACGCCACGGCGCCACCGGCGAGAGGCTGTCGTGCTCGGCAATGTCCTCGGCGCTTTCCGGGCGGACCGGGGCGCTGTCGATGAGCAGGCGGATGCCCTGCACGAGGTCTTCCACATAGGTGAAGTCGCGCTTCATGTCGCCGTGGTTGTAGACGTCGATCGGCTTGCCCGCGAGGATGTTCTTGGTGAACTTGAACAGTGCCATGTCCGGGCGGCCCCAGGGTCCGTAGACCGTGAAGAAGCGGAACATCGTGATCGGCAGATCGTAGAGATGGGCATAGGAATGCGCCATCGCTTCATTGGCCTTCTTCGTTGCGGCATAGAACGACATCTGCGTGTCGACCTTGTGCGTCTCCGCATAAGGCATCTCGGTATTGGCGCCGTAGACCGAGGAGGTTGACGCCATCAGCATGTGCTGCGGCGGATGGGCGCGCGCGGCTTCCAGCAGTTCGAAGACGCCGATCAGGTTCGCCTCGACATAGGCGCGCGGATTGTCGATCGAGTAGCGCACGCCCGCCTGCGCGGCGAGGTTGACGACGATGTCCGGCTTCTCTTCGGCGAAAAGCTGCATCAGCCGGTCGGGATCTTCCAGCTTGCCCTTGATGAAGCGGAAGTGCTCGTTCTGGCTGAGCATCGCCAGGCGGCGCTCCTTCAGGGCGACTTCGTAGTAATCGTTGAGGCTGTCGAGGCCGATCACGCGAAAACCGTCATCCAGCAGTCTGCGACAGAGGTAGTACCCAATAAAACCCGCGGCACCCGTAATCAAAGCCGTGCGGGGGGCTGCCTTGCCGACGACGTCATCAGTCATGCTAAAGTCCAGATTTTGTGGAGATGTCCGCACTTTGTGCAGGTGCGGTGAAGTCTTGGCAAGTGACCTTTAGGGGCAGGCGTCCGAAGTGGGGAACGGGTGGCCGACAGTTTGCATCCGGTTGTCGGCAGTAGAGCCACTTTACGATGCGCGGTGCCATCCTACAAATTCGGGCGTTCCATGTACCGTCCGAATGTGCAGATGCTTTTGCGATGCAGCAATCTTCGGATCGGTCCGATCCCGCTTCCCGGCACGTCTATCGCGACGGCCTTACGACGGTGTCGACAAGGTGCCGCATTGGTAAATGACGTTGAAACTATTATTTTCTATCAACAAGATGTCTGCAAGATGAACGGGTCTGGTGGGGGGGTGGACAGTGCTCCGTCCGAATCAGCTGCGCACATCATCAAGACGACGTTCCATTTTCGATCCCCGATATCGGCTTTGTTGGAGCGGTCTTGGGTGCGATGCAGCACCACTGTCCTGCACCTGCAAAGGTCAATTTGCAGCGGCAAATGGATTCCGTCGCGTTACTGCACCCGATTATCCCATATTTCCGCGAAGCGCTTGAACCGTCAGGCGATCCTCGGCACAGCATGCCTGCCCATTGGTAGCAGTTTCAGCGGCCGGAACTTTCCGATATGCCCCCCTTCGGAAGTTCCGGTCGTTGTTACCGGCGCGAAATTGCCGAACCTGCCCGCCGGGCCGGTCAGAGGAGCGAAAATGAAGATCGCTGTTGCAGGCGTTGGTTATGTCGGTCTGTCGAATGCGCTGCTGCTGGCGCAGAACCACGAAGTCGTGGCGAAGGACGTCGTGCCTGCCAAAGTGGACATGATAAATGCCGGTCGCTCGCCGATCGTCGATGCCGAGTGCGAGGATTTTCTCCGCCGCGACGACCTGAATCTGCGCGCGACGCTCGATCCGGTCGAGGCCTACGCCGGCGCCGACTACGTGATCATCGCCGCGCCGACCAACTACGACGAAGTGACCAATCGCTTCGACACCACGCTGGTCGAAGCGGTGATCCGCGAAGTCATGGAGCATGCGCCCGATGCGGTCATGGTCATCAAGTCGACTATCCCCGTCGGCTTCACCACCGCGACCGCGCAGGCGATGGGCACGCGGAACCTGATCTTCAGCCCGGAGTTCCTGCGCGAGGGCCGGGCGCTTCACGACAATCTCCATCCCAGTCGAATTGTAGTCGGCGAGCAGTCGGAGCGCGCAAAAGTCTTTGCTGAACTGCTGCTGGAAGGCGCGATCAAGAAGGATGTTCCGGTTCTCTTCACCGATCCTTCGGAAGCCGAAGCGATCAAGCTATTTGCGAATACCTATCTTGCGATGCGCGTCGCCTATTTCAACGAGCTGGACAGCTACGCCCTGTCGCGCGGACTGGAAGCGCGCCAGATCATCGAAGGCATCGGCCTCGATCCGCGTATCGGCTCGCATTACAACAATCCTTCGTTCGGCTACGGCGGATACTGCCTGCCGAAGGACACGAAGCAGTTGTTGGCCAATTACCATGACGTGCCGCAGACCATCATCGGCGCCATCGTCGAGGCCAACCGCACCCGCAAGGACTTCATTTCCGACGCGGTCCTGGCGCGCAAGCCCAAGGTGGTCGGCTTCTACCGCCTGGTGATGAAGGCCGGTTCCGACAACTTCCGCCAGAGTTCGATCCAGGGCATCATGAAGCGGATCAAGGCCAAGGGCATCGAGACCGTGCTCTACGAGCCGAGCTATCCCGAGGCGAGCTTCTTCAACACCCCGGTCGAATCCGATCTGGAAACCTTCAAGCAGCGGGCCGACGTGATCGTCACCAACCGCATTCTGCCCGAACTCGACGACGTGAGGGACAAGGTCTTCTCGCGCGACCTGTTCGGGTCCGACTAGCCTTTCGGCGCCACCGAAAACGGTCCGGCGCCGGCATGCAGGAGGCAGGAATATGTCTATGTTTCAAGGCTTCCGGTGCTGGCGTTGGACCATTTCGGTGGAGTCCCCAGGGGACGTCCGACCAGCCTTTCTCCATAAACGATGCGGCGCAAAGGCGGCAGGGGTATTCTCTCCTGACGGGAGTACCGCTGCGCGCTGATCGCGTCACGACCCTATTCGAAGGACCACTCGCCCATGAAACACAGTGTTCCTGTCGCCGAGGTGCCCGCAGCAGGTTCCAAAGCCGTGATCCGGGGCGAGCGCATCGCGCTTGTCCATGACTGGCTTCCGGTAATCGCCGGGGGCGAGCGGGTGCTCCAGCAGATGGCGCGGTGCACGCCGGGAAGCGATATCTACACCCTGTTCAACTTCCTGCCGGAGGACGTCACGCGGGATGTCTTCGGTGCCGACCACCGGATACATACGTCCGGGCTGAACGATCTGCCGCTGGTCGAGCAGTATTACCGCTTCCTGCTTCTGCAATCGACCCGCGCCATCGAGGGCTTCGACTTGTCCGAGCATGACGTCGTGCTCAGTTCCTCGGCGGCATTGGCCAAGGGGGTGATTACCGGGCCGGGACAGTTACATGTCAGTTACGTGCATAGTCCTGCGCGCTATGCCTGGGATCTCACCCACGAATACATTGCCACGGTCGGCGGGAAACTGGGCGGACTGAAGCGCGCGGTTGCCCGCGAGATGATGCACCGCTTCCGTCTCTGGGACATGCGCACGGCGCAGAGCGTCGATCATTACCTGGCGAATTCGCAGTTCATCGCCCGGCGCATCTGGAAGATCTACCGCCGTGAGGCGCAAGTGATCTATCCGCCGGTCAATACCGGCAACTTCGTGCCCGGCGCGGCTGCGCGCGGCGATCACTTCGTCACCGCCTCGCGCCTCGTGCCCTACAAGCGGGTGGAAATGATCGTCGAGGCCTTCAACCGCCGCCCGGACCTGCATCTGCGGGTGATCGGCGACGGGCCGGACGTGAAGAAGGTCCGCCAGATCGCGGGTCCGAACATCGAGATTCTCGGCCACATTCCGTTCGAGCAACTGATCGCGGAATTCCAGACCGCGCGGGCCTTCGTCTTCGCGGCGCTGGAGGATTTCGGCATCGTTCCGGTCGAGGCGCAGGCCTGCGGCACGCCGGTGATCTGTCTCGGCAAGGGCGGTACGGCGGAGACCGTGCGCCCGCTTGGCGGGAATGCGGCAACCGGCGTCTGGTTCGAGGAGCAGACGCCTGAGAGTCTCGTCGCGGCGATCGACCGCTTCGTGGAAGGCGAGGGCGACATTCGGCCCGAGGATTGCATCGCCAATGCCGCCAGCTTCGGTGAGGAACGGTTCCGTCAGCAGTATTCGGACTGTGTGAATAGTCTTATTAGCTGATGTACTTTACTTTCGGCATGGAATTCCGTGCAGTGGATCGATGCAAACGGTTTAATCGCCGCTGCTGTTCGGAACGCTCCCTGTGGGACGCGGAAGGAAGAGTTTGAAAGTACGACGAGAGGGGGCAGATCGCGGATCAACGCCCCCGCGCGGATTTGCCCTTCATTGTGCAGCGCGGTATAGTCAAGGTCAGACGATTGACCTGTATAGCGCAGTTCCAGGAGGACTCATGAAGCAGAGAAACGTGCCGATTTCGGCGATCGCTGTCGGCGCCCTTTTCGCTCGGATCGCCGGTCGTTAGGCCTCCTGTACGACGGTATTTCTTTATCGAATACTGGAACAGTTCTGAATTAGTCCTGTTATGACGAGCAGTGACAAGCTCCGTGGTTCTGTCCGTTCGAACGGATGGGCCGAGAAGTTTCCGATGCCTGCCGAGCGAAACGATCGAGGGCAGGGGTCTTGCATCCCGAACTGCAATCATAAGGAAAAAGCTCTGTCTGGGTCGTTAGCTGAGAAACGCGGCGTCAGTGTGCCGAAAATCCGACCGGGCAATCCTGCGGTGCAGGCCGGATTCCTGGTGCTGGTCGCGCTGCTGTTCGGCGGCGGCGGGTCGGCGATGGGCCTTGCCAATCTCGTGGTGCAACTGGCGGGGTTCGCCGTGCTGGCCTGCAACGGCCCGGCCGTCTTCGCCTTCTTTCGCACCGCGCCCCGCGCGCTTGTCGTGCTGGTCGTGGCGACATTGCTGCTGCCGCTCTTGCAGATCGTGCCCTTGCCCCCCGCGATCTGGCAGGCGCTGCCGGGGCGTGCGTTCGCGGTGCAATCGCTTGAACTGACCGGCGGCAGTCAGGTCTGGAAGCCTTTCTCGCTCGACCCCAACCGCACCGCGATTGCCTTCTTCGCGCTCATTCCGGCACTGGCGATCCTCGTGACGACCTGGCAGCTCTCGCGCGAGGACAAGCGCGGGCTGCTGATACTCGTCGTCGTGTGCGGACTGGCGGTCGTTCTGCTGGGCGCCCAGCAACTGGCGACCGGCAACCGCCATCTTGTTTTCTATGCGCAGACTTACGGTTCGCCCGACCTTCAGGGCACGTTTGCCAACCGCAACACCGGCGGGCTGATGCTGAATGTCGCGCTGGTGACGCTGGTGGCGGTGTTCCCCTTGCGGCAGATTCGCGCGATCTGGACCCTCGGCGGCGCGGCCACGGTATTGTTGCTGGTCGTCGGCGTGGTGCTCACCCGTTCGCGGTCGAGCATGGCGCTGCTGCTGGTGCCCGCCGCACTCGCGCTGTGGCGCTGGCTGCGCTGGCGCCGCCCGGCGCTCAACCGGCGCACGGTGCTGCTGGCGGGTGCGCTGGTGCTGGTACTGGCGGGCGGTGCAAGCCTGCTCGCGAGCAACCAGCGGGTGCAGAGCGCCTTCGGCCGCTTCGATGCGGTGGAGGACGAGCAGCGGCCGCTGATCTGGAAGGATACCGTGGTCGCCGCCGGGCGCTATTGGCCGGTCGGCAGCGGCATCGGCTCGTTCGACGACGTGTTCCAGCCTGACGAGGCGCTCGAAAACCTCAGCTATGGCCGTGCCCAGCGCGCGCATGACGATTTCCTCGAAGCGACGCTGGAATCCGGCGTGGTCGGGATCGTGCTGGTCCTGGGGTGGGTCGTCCTGCTCGGGCGCTTCGGCGTGCAGGCGCTGCGCCGCGGCGGCACGAGCCTTGCTGCGGCCGGAACTTTCGTGCTGGTCGCGCTCCAGTCGATCACCGACTATCCCCTGCGCAGCCAGACCATGCTCTGCCTTTTCGCGCTCATGCTGGCGCTGTTGGCCGATGCGGACCGGGAGGAATCCGAGAGCCGTCGTGCGCCGCGCAGCGAAGCCCCCCGCAAGGCACGGCGACAGGGACAGAAGGACGGCCACCGTCCTTCCGCCCATCTTTAGGGATTCCCTGAACTTATGAACGAACTTCGGGTCAATCACCGCTCGCGTGGAAACAACAGGATGGCGGGACATATCTTGAACGATGCTTTTCTCGATCGGGTCGAACTGGAACGCCCCACCCAGGGCGATCCCTATGGCGAGGAGTCCGGCCCGGACCTGACGGCGCTGCTCAAGACCATCATGGGCATGGTGCGCCGCAATCTGGCGCTGATCGCGGCCATTGTCGCGGCGACGCTGGTGCTCGGCGTAATCGCCACCCTGCTGATCGCCCCGCGCTACAGCGCGCAAGTCCGCGTCATGATCGAAGACCAGACGGACCAGATCATCGAGGGCAGCGAACTTCAGAAAGCCACCAATGTCCAGGACGCCGAGCGCTTCCTGCAGACCCAGCTCGGCATCATCCAGAGCCGCTCGCTGGCGGAAAGCGTGGTCGAGAGCGGCCGTCTCGACCGCGATCCCGCCTTCTACGAAGCGATGGGCAAGGACATGCCGACGCAGGAGGATGTGCTCAAGTCCGGCGGCACCAAGAAGCTCGACCAGATCCGCAAGGAAGCCGCGATCGAGGCGCTGCTCGGCAATCTCACCGTGGCGCTGCCGCCGGACAGCCGCATCGCCAGCATCAGCATGAGCAGCCGCAGCGCGGTCTATTCCGCCAAGCTGGCCCAGCTTTATGGTGAGCGCTACATCGAGCGGAACCTCAACCAGAAGTACGACAGCTCGTCCTACGCCCGCCGCTTCCTCGCCGACCAGCTCGACGAGGCGCGCGCCAAGGTCACCCAGTCCGAGCGCGATCTCAATCAGTACGCCAGCGCCGCCGGGCTGATCCGGGTGACCAGCCAGGGGCAGGACGGCAACCAGGAATCGGTCCTTTCCGTCACCAACAACAGCCTCGTCCAGCTCAACGACGCCGCGTCCAAGGCGACCGCCGACCGGATCGCCACGCAGGATCGCTGGCTGACACTGGCCAAGGCCGCGCCGCTCGCCATTCCCGAGGTCAATGCCAATCCGGCGGTGTCGAACCTGCTGGCCGAGAAGGCCAAGGTCGAGGCCAGCCTGGCGGAAGAACGCACTCGCCACCTCGACGATTTCGCCACCGTCAAGTCGAAGCAGGCCGAGATCGCCGAGTACGACAGTCGCATCGCCGCCATCTCGGATTCGATCAAGAAGTCCGCCTATCTCGAATATCAGGCGGCGATGGAGCGCGAGAAGTCGTTCACCGGGCAAGTGAACTCGCTGCGCGGCGAGGCGCTGAAGGAGCAGGATCGCGGCGTCCAGCTGGCGGTGCTCAAGCGCATCGCCGATACCAACAAGACGCTTTACGACACCCTGCTTTCGCGCTTCAACCAGCTCAACGCGACGGCGGGCGCCTCGTCGAACAACCTGACCCTGGTGGACCGCGCGGAAGTGCCGGCCAAGCCCTATTCGCCGCGCCTGCTGGTCAATATCGTCGCCTCGCTGGTGCTGGGTCTGGTCCTTGCCGCCGGGGCCGTGCTGCTGCGCGAGATCTTCGACGACGCGATCCGCTCGCCCGAGGATGTCGAGCGCAAGCTGGGCATGCCGCTGCTGGGCCTGATCCCGCTGGAGAAGGGCGGCGATGTGTCGAACCAGTTCGATGACCGCCGCTCGCGCGTCAGCGAGGCCTATCGCTCGCTCGTCACCAACTTGCGCTATTCGACCGCCAGCGGGTTGCCGGACGTGCTGATGGTCACCAGTTCGCGCCAGTCCGAGGGCAAGTCGACCACCGCCCGCGCTGTCGCCCACGACATCGCCGTGCTCGGCAAGCGGGTGTTGCTGGTGGATGCCGACTTGCGGCGGCCGACGCTGCACAACTTCATGAGCGACCGCCAGGCGACCGGCCTGACCGATGTGCTGACCGGCGAGAAGACGCTCGACGCGGCGCTCCAGCCCAGCGAGGTTGCGACGCTCAGCTACATGTCGGCGCTGCCCACGCCGCCCGATCCGGCGCTGATTCTCTCAGGGGAAGGGGTGGGCCACTTCATCGAAGAGGCGCGCCACAAGTTCGACGTGGTGGTGATCGATGCGCCGCCGCTGCTGGGTCTTTCGGACGCGGCGCTGCTGGCCAACCATGCCGACGGCGTGCTGTTCATGGTCGATGCCTCCAACTTCCATCGCGGCGCGGTGAAGTCGGCGCTGCGCCGTCTGGCTCTCATCAAGGCGAACATGCTGGGCGTCGTGCTCAACCGCTTCGCACCGAAAGTCGGCAGCGAGGACTACGATTACTACGCGGCGAATTATTACAGCTACGGCGAAAAGGACTGAGCCGGGATGACCTCGCTCTTCGGCCGCTTGGCATGGTTCGCGATTCTGGTTCTGGCCGCCTTGCTGGCGATCGGTGTCGAACTCGACCGCGAAGGGCGCCGCAATCCGAGCGCCGCGCTGCTGGTTCCTCCGCCGCTCCTTTCGTCCTCGCTGCAACCGCTCGCTCAGGCGGCTTACGGCGGCAAGCATGTCGATCAGGGGCTGGCGTTTGCCCATGCCATGGTGCGCCGCCGTCCGGTGCCTGCCGAAGGGCTCGGGCTGCTCGCCTATGGCCAGCTTCAGAAGGGCGACAAGGACGCGGCGCTGCGATCGCTGATCCTGTCCGGAGACCGGGGCTGGCGCGACCGCTTCACGCAGGAGATGCTGGTGATGCTGGCGCTCCAGGCGGGCAAGTGGGATGTCGCGGCGCAGCGCACGGTGGCGCTCTGGCGGATCGGCATCAGCGACGACCGGCTCCGGGCCATGACCGCCGAACTGCTCTCGCGGCCCCAGGGCGCGGACGCCTTCGCGGCGCAAGTGGGCCGGGAGAAATACTGGGCCAATGCCTTCCTGCCCTGGTCCGGTCTGGCGATCGGGCCTGAGGCCTTGCGGAAAGTGGCTGGCTCCATGGCCCGACAGGGCGCGCGGGTGGACTGCGCGGCGCTGTCGCCGCGAACGCTCGCCCTTGTCCGCATGGGCCGCGCCGAAGCGGCTTCGATATTGTGGCGGGACCTCTGCGCGAACGGCCGCTTCACCGAGCCGACCGCCTTGGCCTTCCGCGAAGACTTGGGCGACGATGCGCCGATCGGCCCGTTCGACTGGCAATATCCCGAGGAGCCGGGGCTGGAGCGGACCTTTACCCAGGCCAAGAGCGGCACCGTGGTGCACTATCGCAACCGAGAACCGCTGCGCAGCGTCGTCGCCAAGCGCAACGCCTTGCTCAAGCCGGGCAACTACGTGGCCCATCTCGACGGTGCCGGGCGTGCCGAGGCGGGTATCCGGCCCATCGTGTTCCAGATCATCTGCTACGCCAAGGACGGCAGTGGGCGGCGGCTGGGCAACGGGGAAATGGACCCCGGCGGCACGCCATTCTCCATCCCGGACACGCTCTGCGAAAGCCAGGAACTGATGTTCCTTTCCGGTCGGGGCGAAGGCGAGATCGGCAATCTGCGGATCGTCCCGCGTTAAGAGGCGATCTCCGATGCGCCGCTCCGGCTGGAGCGAGAGAGAATTAGGCTAAGTTGCTGCCCGAATGGCTGACTTGCCGAGCGGGCGGGGGACAGGGATACCTTTCCTCCGTTCATCTCCCCCGTTCGGAAGGACTGGAAGCACCATGAAGATTGCGATGGTAGGATCGGGCTATGTCGGCCTCGTTTCGGGTGCCTGTTTCGCCGATTTCGGCCACGAGGTCGTCTGCATCGACAAGGACGAAAGCAAGATCCGGCGGCTGCTCCACGGCATGATGCCGATCTACGAGCCGGGGCTGGCCGAACTGGTGGAATCCAACGTCGCGGCAAAGCGGCTGTCCTTCACCACCGATCTCGCCGCGGGCATCGCCGGAGCGCAGGCGATCTTCATCGCCGTGGGCACGCCCTCGCGGCGCGGCGACGGCCATGCCGATCTGTCCTACGTCCATGCCGTGGCGCAGGAAGTCGGCGAGCATCTGTCCGGCGATGCGGTGGTCGTCACCAAGTCGACCGTGCCGGTCGGCACCGGCGATGCGGTGGAGCGGATCATCCGTGCCTGCAACCCGGCGCACCGGGTCTCGGTCGTTTCCAACCCGGAATTCCTGCGCGAGGGCGCAGCGATCGGCGACTTCAAGCGGCCGGACCGGATCGTCATCGGTGCCGAGGACGACCTCGGCCGGGAGGTCATGCGCGAGGTCTATCGCCCGCTGTTCCTCAACGAATCGCCGATCCTCTTCGTCAGCCGCCGCTCCTCGGAACTGACCAAGTATGCCGCGAATGCCTTCCTCGCGGTGAAGATCACTTTCATCAACGAGATGGCCGACCTTTGCGAGAAAGTTGGCGGCAATGTGCAGGACGTGGCGCGCGGCATCGGCCTCGACAACCGCATCGGTTCGAAGTTCCTCCATGCCGGGCCGGGCTATGGCGGTTCCTGCTTCCCCAAGGATACCCTGGCCCTGCTCAAGACGGCGGAGGACTACGACAGCCCGGTCCGCATCGTCGAGGCAGTGGTCAAGGTCAACGATGCCCGCAAGCGCGCCATGGGCCGCAAGGTTGTCGATGCCCTCGGCGGGGTGGAGGCGGCGCGCGGCAAGCGGGTCGCCATGCTGGGGCTGACCTTCAAGCCCAATACCGACGACATGCGCGATTCGCCTGCGATCGCGATCGCCCAGACCCTCGCCGATGCCGGGGTGCGCGTCGCCGCCTACGACCCCGAGGGCATGGAGCAGGCCAGCCCGCTCATGCCCGACGTGGAAATGAAGCCCGACACTTACGCGGCGATCGAGGGCGCCGATGCGATCGTCCTCGTGACCGAGTGGGACGCCTTCCGCGCGCTCGATCTCGCCCGCATCAAGGCTATCGCCAAGGCGCCGGTGCTCATCGATCTGCGCAACGTCTACAAGCCGGAGCATCTGCGCGAGGCCGGGTTCACTTACGTTTCGGTTGGGCGCGGCACGTCGGCGAAGGAAAAGGTGCCGGATGCGGGGCCGATTCCTGCGTGAGCCGTTGGAGCCTTTTCTCATCAGGTGGCATCACCCGATGACCCGGGAAATGCGGTAACTCAAAAGCTAAGAGGCTGTAATAGGGATGGAAGGCCCGCCTAGCGGCGGGCCTTTCTCCATTATGCGAGTGCGAAATGCTGGACGATCTGGGTATCCAGCGGTTCGGTGAAGCGGACGGAGAGGCGGCGCGCACCGTTGCGGATCGCGGTCGCCGCGAAGGGGCCGACAGCGCCGATCCACAAAGTGAGATCGCCTTCGATCGTGGTGGCGGGCGCATCGGTCTCTACCGCGCAGCCGAGGCTGGCGAGATCGGAAATGCGGACCGCCGTGGATCCGCCTGCGCTTACGCATTCGCCATATAGGGTCGTGCTCATAATCTTCCAAATGCCTGTTCTTGGCAGAGCCGGTTTCCCGGGCGCCGTTTGGTCATCCTGCAGCCCGCGACTTTGCCGCGTGACTTTGCGGAGAGTGACTTCCGCATTTCCCTTCTTAGTGACGTTAGAGGTCAGATTGGTGGCAAGCGAGTGACGTTTTGCAAATAACAGCGGTTTTCATGGGACTTTCCTGATGAATTCGCGCTCTTAGGGGGTAGCCCAAGAGAGCACTGCCGGAAATCCGGGCAGATACTCTCAGGAGAATCACTCAGGCTGGACAATTAAACCGGCCGGCGAATCACTCAGGCCGCTTCGTTGTGCTTTGCCTTGGCCGCTTTCTCCGACCCTTTGCCTTCGAGCGCCTTCACGAAGTCCTCGCGCCAGCGCTGCACGTCGTTCTCGCGGACCGAGGCGAGCAGGCTGGCGTGGCGCTTGCGGCGTTCGGCCAACGGCATGTCGAGCGCCTTGCGGATGGTCTCGGCAACATGCTCGATCGAATGCGGATTGACGAGCAGGGCATCCTTGAGCTGATGCGCGGCTCCCGCGAACTGCGAGAGGATCAGGACGCCGGGATCGTCGGGGTCCTGCGCCGCGACATATTCCTTGGCGACGAGGTTCATCCCGTCGCGCAGCGGGGTGACGAGGCCGATGTCCGCCGCGCGGTAGAACCCGGCAAGCTGCGCGCGCGGATAGCCGCGGTTGACGTAGCGGATCGGCACGAAGGCGACATCGGCATGGGCGCCGTTGATATGGCCGGTCTTGCGTTCGAGATCCTCGCGAATCTGCTGGTAGCTGGCGACGTCCCCGCGTGAGGGCGGGGCGATCTGGAGCAGCACGGCCTTGCCCGAATCCTCGGGATTGTCGGCCAGGAAGCGCCCGAAGGCCTCGAAGCGTTCGCCGAGGCCCTTCGAATAGTCGAGCCGGTCCACCCCGATCAGGATCTTGCGGCCGCGCACGCTGGACTTGAGGCGGTCGTGGGCTTCCTTGGCCTCGGGTCCTTGTGCGGCCTCGGTGAATTCCGCGAAGTCGATGCCGATCGGGAAGGCGCGGGCGATCACCTTGCGGCCCTTGTACTCGACCGAATTGTCGAGGCCGACCTTCAGACCCATTTCCTTCTGCACATAGTGCAGGAAGCTCTCCAGCCACTCGGTGTTCTGGAAGCCGATCACGTCGTATTCCAGCATCGAGGCGACCAGCCGTTCGTGGAACGGCAGCGAGACCAGCAGGCGGGTCGGCGGCCAGGGCGTGTGCAGGAACAGGCCCATGCGGTTTTTCACGCCCTTTTCGCGCAGCTGCGAACCGAGCGGGAGCAGGTGATAGTCGTGGACCCAGACGAGGTCGTCGTCCTCGATCAGCGGCAGCACCGAATCGGCGAAGCGGGCGTTGACCCGCTCGTAGCCCTCGCCGAAGTTGCGGTCGTATTCGGTCAGGTCGATGCGGTAGTGGAACAGCGGCCAGAGCGTGCGGTTGGCGTAGCCGTTGTAGTATTCCTCGATATCCTGCGGTTCGAGGTCGATCGTCGCGGTGGTCACGCCGTCGTTGCGCTGCATGTCGAGGTGGCCGGTGAAGTCCTCGGTCTCCTGTCCCGACCAGCCGAACCAGATGCCGCCATGCTCGCGCAGCGCCGAGTTGAGCGCCACGGCAAGTCCACCCTGCGCTCCGGCTGCCCCGGCCGCCTTGGGAACCGAGACCCGGTTCGAGACGACGATCAATCTACCCATTGCAAATCCCCTGTGGCGTGTCCTGAATAGATGGTGGCGAACACGCTTTGCGGGACCGGCTCAGCGCCAGTCCCGCCACGACCGGGACAGCTGCCCGGCACAATTGATGATACCTACTAGCGAATAGGTCTGCGGAAAGTTCCCCCACAGCTCGCCGGTCTCGAAATCCATGTCCTCCGACAGCAGCCCGGACTGGGTGCGGTGGTCGAGCATGGCCTCGAACAGACGGCGCGCTTCCTCGTCCTGGCCGCTGCGGTGGAGCGCCTCGATCAGCCAGAAGGTGCAGATGTTGAAGGCGGTCTCGGGCAGGCCGAAATCGTCCTCGCTGTCGTAGCGCAGCATGTGCTCGCCCCGGCGCAGTGCCTTCTGCACCGCCTGGAGCGTGGCGCGGAAGCGCGGATCGTCGGCCTCGACATAGCGCAGCTCCACCATCTGGAGCAGGCTGGCATCGAGCTGCGACCCGCCGAAGCTGGCGGCATAGTGGCCGCCCGCGCCGCTGTCGTCGAACTCGGGCGCCTCCACTTCATGCCACGCATGGGCGTCGATGTTCTTGCGCACCGTCCCGGCCCGCTCGCGCCAGACGGCCGCGCGGTCGTCGAGGCCGAGGAACTCGGCGGCATTGGCCAGACGGTCGCAGGCGGCCCAGCTCATCACGCTGGAATAAGTATGGACCGCCGTGCGGGTGCGCAGTTCCCAGAGGCCCGCGTCGGGCTGGTCGTGGGTCTTCCACGCCATTTCGCCGACCTGCTCCAGGCTGGCGAAGTCCTCCTTCGTCGCGATCCGCAGCAGGCGCCGGTCGGAGAAGGCCTGGATCGCAGGCAGGACGATCTGACCGTAGCAGTCGTTCTGGACCTGATAATAGGCGGCATTGCCGATACGCACCGGCCCCATGCCGCGATAGCCGGCTAGGTCCGGGGCCTCCCATTCGATGATCTCGCGCGCGCCGCTGACCGCATAGAGCGGCTGGATCGCGCCGCCCTCGGCATCGTCGACGATATTGCGCAAGTAGGCGAGGTACTTCTCCAGCACGTCCAGCGCGCCGAGGTGGTTCAGCGCCTGCACGGTGTAATAGGCGTCGCGGATCCAGCAGTAGCGATAGTCCCAGTTGCGCTGGCTGCCCGGCGCCTCGGGGATCGAAGTGGTGAGCGCGGCGACGATCGCACCGGTTTCCTCGTGCTGGCAGAGCTTTAGCGTGATCGCCGCGCGGATCACCGCGTCCTGCCAGTCGAGCGGGGTGGCGAGGCCGCGCACCCAGAGCCGCCAGTAGTCGCCGGTGTGGCGCAGCATCGATTCCAGCTCGTGCTCGATATCGCCGGTGAAGGGTTCGTCCGGGCCGAGGAAGAAGTGCTGCGGGCCTTCGAGCCGGTAATAGCGCTCGTCGAGCACGTAGCCGACCGGGGCATTGGTGGTGAGCCGCAGGGTGTTGCGCTCGACGAGGTAGCGGATGTGGTTGGAGCCGCGCGTGGTCGGTGCCAGCTGCGCGCCGTAGCCGCTCATCGGCGTCAGCACCGTGCGGATGCGCGGCGAGCCGCTGACCGGGCGGACGATGCGCGCATAGGCGACCGGGCGGTAGGTGCGGCTGGCGCGTTCGAAACGGGGGCAGAAGTCGATCACTTCCACCGCGCCGCCCTTGTCGTCTTCCAGCCGGGTTATGAGGATCGGGGTGTTGCGCGAATAGCGCTGGGTTACCGAGGTCTGGTTCTCCAGTTCGAAGCGCCAGGTCCCGGCGTCCTGCCCTTCGGGGCCGCGCAGCAGGGCGCAGAACGTGGGGTCGCCGTCGACGCGGGGTACGCAGCCCCAGACGAGGGCGCCATGGGTGTCGATCAGGCCGGAGACCTGACAATTGCCGATAGGCCAGAGTTCGAGCGCGCTCATGCGGGGCTGTTCTCCTTGGGTGAATTCATGTCTGCGATGGCCGCGAGCCATCGATGGACTTCGGCGACGCTGCCGAGACGCCATGCGGCGTGGGTCTGGCGCAAGGGGCCGACGAGTATGCCGGATCCGCTGAGCGTGGAGACGGCGGCGAAGGCGTCCTCGTCGGTCACGTCGTCGCCGACGAAGAGCGGGGTCGCGCCTGCGAAAGGCGGCATGGCCATGAAGCGGCGGACCGCGCTGCCCTTGTCGGAGCCGGGCATGGCCAGTTCGATCACCTGCTTGCCGTGCTTGAGCTTCAGGGCGAAGGCCGCGGCCGTTTCCTCGGCGCAGGCGAGCAGGGCGGCGAGCGCTTCGGGGTGGCGGCGATAGTGCACGGCGATGCTGAACGGCTTGGGTTCGACCAGCAGTCCGCCATGGGCCTCTGCGAAAGCGGACAGGCGCGCGGTCACCTCCTCGGGAAGCGGCTGCGCCAGCGCCTCGACGTCGCGGCTTCCCGCCGGGCGGAATTCGCCGCCGTGAGAGCCTGCAACAGCCACATCGAGCGGGCCGAGCAGGGCTTCGAGCGCATCCAGCGAGCGGCCCGTCACGACTGCGAAACGGCCTTCGAGGCGCTCGGAAAGGCGGGCGATCAGCGCGGGCAGATCGGGCGGCACGGCGACGCCGTCCGGATGGTCGGCGATCTCGACGAGGGTGCCGTCGAAGTCGAGGAACAGCGCGATAGGCTCGGCCGCCGGGGCAGCGAGAAACGGAGGAGGCGGCAGATCGCGGGGAAATGCTGCATGTTCCGCCAGCGAGGGGGTTTCGCGTGGATCGGTCATTGCGGTCAGTCTTGCACCTTCGCAGGAGGATGGCCACCCCTGTCACGGCGAAACGCGCGCCGGGCGGGCCGGATACCGCAGTGCAACGAACGGTCCCGCGCCCGGTTCCAGCAGCGATGGAGCGCGTGTTCCAGGGCCGGGAAAAATATCGCCGGTTTCAAGGCAAAGCGTTGCAGTCCATGGAATTTCCGGCACGTTTCACGGAATTTGTCATCGTATTGGCGCAGGAACACGATTTCCTTCCTGTGCCGATGATGGCAGGGCCACTTCACACGCAAATGCGAAAAGGCAGGGAATGAAGCAGATCGTAGCGTTCGACCTCGACGGCACTCTGGCGCTGAGCAAGCAGCCGCTGACCGACGAGATGGCGCAGCTCATGGCCGCGCTGCTGGAAGTGGCGCAAGTCGCCGTGATTTCCGGCGGCGACTGGCCGCAGTTCGACAAGCAGGTGGCCAGCCGCCTGCCCGCCCATGCGGACCGTTCGCGGCTCTGGCTGATGCCGACCAGTGGCGCCAAGCTCTATGTGCACAAGGATGAGGCCCAAGGGGGTGGGGGGTGGACCCCGGTCTATGCCGAGCTGTTCACCGACGAGCAGAAGCGCGAGATCCTGGAGGCCTTCGACGCCTCGCTGGCGGCCACCGGGTTCACCCCGGAAGAGACCTGGGGCGAGCGGATCGAGGATCGCGGCAGCCAGATCACGTTCTCGGCGCTCGGCCAGCAGGCCCCGCTCGAAGCCAAGGAAGTCTGGGACCCGGACTTCGCCAAGCGCAAGGTGATCCAGGCCGATCTGGTGAAGCGCCTGCCCGGCGTCTCGGTGAACCTCGGCGGCGCGACGTCGGTGGACGTCACCCAGCCGGGTGTGGACAAGGCCTGGGGCCTGAAGCGCCTCGCCGAGCACAGCGGCGTGGCCGAGGCGGACATGCTGTTTATCGGCGACGCCATCTTCCCCGGCGGCAACGACTATCCGGCCAAGGCCATGGGTCTCGACACGATCTGCGTGCGGGATCCGGCTGACACCGCGAACGTTATCGCCGCCATCGTCGCCTGCCAGAAGGCGGGCTGATTACCGGGACGCGGCCAGGATGCCCGCGTTCTACCTCACGCTCATCGCGGTTCTGCTCGCCGGTTTCGGCGCGCGGGACCAGATGACCATCGCCGGACTCTCCGCGCGGCAGGGCCAGCGCCCCGGCGTCCTGCTGGTGGCGCTGCTGAGCGCGGGGCTGACCGCCGCTCTCGCCGCCTGGGTGGCGGGAATCGTGCTGGCCGAGTTGCCGCCGCCTGCGCGGGCGATCTTCGCGGCGATCGCGCTGGGGCTGGCGGGCCTCGAATCGCTGATCCTCGTGCCGCGCCGCCGTCCTGCCGAGCCGACCAATTCGCTCGGCGCGCTGCTGCTGGTGCTGTTGGCGAGCCAGATCACGGATGCGCCGCGCTTCCTCATTTTCGGCATGGGCGTCGGCATGGCCGCTCCGCTCGCCTCGGGCGCGGCCGGGGGGCTGGGCGGCGCCGTTCTGGCCATCATGGCATGGGCCTTCTCCGAGATTCTCGACAATCCCGCAGCACGCTGGGTGCGGCGGATCGTCGGCCTTGCGCTGGTCGTGGCGGCGCTGGTGCTGTTCCTGCGGGAATTTTCGATACTCTGATCGGAAATTGATCGCGAACCGGGGGTTCATTTCCGCGTTCACCTTTCTACATAAGTCACCAGACAGACACATCAGCCAGTAACCAGGGGAACCATCGTCATGACTTCCAAGGACAATTCCAAGGCCGCTCTGATCGACAGTCTGAACGGGCTGCTCGCGGACACTTTCGCGCTCTATGTGAAGACCAAGAACTTCCACTGGCACGTCCGCGGCCCGCAGTTCCACGACCTGCACCTGCTGTTCGACGCCCAGGCCACCGAAGTGTTCGGCCTGACCGACCTGATCGCCGAGCGCGTGCGCAAGCTGGGCGGCACCACGCTGACCTCGATCGGCGCAATCGGTGCCAAGACCTCGATCAAGGACGAGGACAACACCGGTCTCGACGCGCAGGCCATGGTCAAGGAACTGTTCAAGGACAACACCGCCTATGTCGCCGCGCTGAAGGCGACCAAGGAACTGGCCGGCGAAGCGGGCGACAATGCCACCGACGGCATCATCGACGACTGGACCGACCAAGCCGAACAGCGCGCCTGGTTCCTGCGCGAGATCCTCGCCTGAGGGCCTGAATACACTTTCCACCGGAGCGGAGGCGCTGTCCCTTTGCGGGTTTCGTTCCGGTACAGGAGGGCGTCGTTTCCATGCGGAGGCGGCGCCGTTCCTTTTTTTAACAGAGCGCCGCTGACGCTTCCTCTCGCGCAATCGGCAAAACCGGCCTAAGCATCAGGGCATGCCGAAACTCGAACTGATCGAAGGCGCCGACGACGGCGTCATTGCCGAATGGTTCGCCGCGCGCCTCAGGGCCGCGCTGGCGACCAGCCCCGACGACATTGCCGTGACCGTGCCGGGCGGCTCCACGCCGTTTCCGATCTTCGACCGGCTGGCGGCGATGGACCTGCCCTGGCACCGCGTCGCGATCTGGCCCGGCGACGACCGCATCGTCGACGAGGACCACCCCGCCAGCAATGTCGGCAAGATCCGCGCCCGGCTGGAACCCGTGGGCGCCCGGATCGTGCCGCTCACCGAAGAGGCGCAGCCGCCCCACTTCGCGATAGCCTGGCTCGGCATGGGCGGGGACGGGCACATTGCCTCGCTGTTCCCCAACATCGATCCGCAAGTGGACGATCCCCACGCGGTGCGCCGCCTGACCCCCGATCCGCTGCCGCCCGAAGCGCCGTTCGACCGGCTCAGCCTGACCATTCCGGCCCTGACCGACAGCGACGAGATCATGTTCGTGATCCGCGGCGCCGACAAGCGCGCGGTGTTCGATGCCGCCGTGAAGGGCGAGCACGACCTTCCGGTCGCCCGCCTGCTGCGCACGGCCCGACACAAGGTCACGTGCTTCTGCTGAGCGCCCTGCTCCATCTCCTGCCCGCGCCGCTGCACCGCAGGCTCTATCGGCTCGCCCATTGGGCGCGCAAGCAGGTCTGGCGGGTGTGGCGGCCCAGTCTCGACGGGGTGCGGGTACTCGCGCTCGATGGCGAGGGGCGTGTGCTGCTGGTGCGGCACTCCTACGGTTCGGACAAGTGGATGCCGCCGGGTGGCGGTCTGAGCCGCGGGGAAGAGCCGGTTTCGGCAGCGCGGCGCGAACTGCTGGAGGAAACCGGCTGCGATCTCTCCGAGGCGCGCCTGCTGACGGTGGCAACCGAGGATCTCGTCGGCGCCAGCAACCATGTCCATGTCGTGGCCGGGCGCACCGATGGCCAGCCGCGCGTCGATGGCCGCGAAATCGTCGAGGCGCGGTTCTTCGCGCTCGATGCCTTGCCCGAACGGATGGCGGCGCGGCTTCCCGCCGAACTGCGGCAATGGGTGGCCGATTATCGTGCGTGAAGGGTTGCTTCTGGAAACCGATCGCCTGTCGCTCCGCCCGCCGGTGGCTGCGGATTTCGAGGCGATGCGGCAGATGTTCTGCGACCCGCAGGTCGTCGCCCATATCGGCGGCAGTCCGCTCCCGCGCGCCGATGCCTGGGGCCGCTTCCAGCGCGACGTCGGGCACTGGACGCTGGAGGGCTTCGGCCAGTTCACGGTGCTGGAGAAGGCGTCCGGCCGCTATCTGGGCAAGCTCGGCCATGCCCGCTTCCTGCGCGATCTCGGGCCGAAGGCACAGGCCGAGATCGAGATGACCTGGACGCTCGCCTCCGGCTTTCACGGGCAGGGCTACGGCACGGAAGCGGGCCGCGCGGCGCTGGGCTGGTTCGATACGCGCGGGATCCGCCGCACCGGCTGCATCATTGCCGAGGCGAACCTGCCTTCGCTCCGGCTGGCGGAGAAACTCGGCTATCGGGAAGTGGACCGGCTTGCAGGCGAGGGCGGTTCGAGAATCGTGCTGGTGCGCGAGGCCTGACCGGCCCGCAAAGCCGTCCAGCCCGCCAAAGCGCCGTTCGGAGCGCGAAAATGCTGGCCAGTGCGGCCCAAGTGCTGCATGCGCCCCGCATGACCTCCGACAAAGCGAATCCCGCGCCGTTTCCGATGCGGGGGGTCGAGTTCGTCGTCCTCATGGCCGCGCTTCAGGCCCTTCAGGCGCTCTCGATCGATATCATGTTGCCCGCCCTTGGCGAGATCAGCCGCGACCTTTCGGTCAGCGATCCCAACCAGCGTCAGCTGATCGTCGGGGTGTTCCTGATCTGCACGGGGCTCGGCTCGCTGTTCCCCGGCGCCATCGCCGACCGCTACGGACGGCGACCGGTGCTGCTCTTCGCGATCGCCGCCTATGTGCTGAGTGCATTGGCCTGCGCGCTGGTGACGAGCTTCCCGATGATGCTGGCCGCCCGCGCGGTGGCGGGCCTGTGCACTTCGGCGCTGATGGTCATGCCGATGACGGTCATCCGCGACCGGTTCGAAGGCGACAAGATGGCGAGCACGCAGTCGCTGGTCTCGATGACCTTCATGGTCGTGCCGATGATCGCGCCGATGGTCGGTCAGGGCGTAATGCTGGTGGCGGGCTGGCGCTGGATCTTCGGCCTCATCGCGGTGCTGGGCACTTGCGTCTGCGTCTGGACCGCCATGCGGCTGCCGGAGACGCTACATCCCGACTACCGCCAGGAAATCCGCCCCAAGGTCATTGCCGCCAACATGGCACTGACTCTGCGCACGCGCGAGGCGGTGGGCTACCTGTTCGGCACGGCCTTCGTGCAGGGCGCGATGTTCGGCTATATCAACAGCGCCCAGCAGCTGGTGGGCGAGCATTTCGGCGCGGGCTTCTTCTTCCCGGCGGTGTTCGGCGGCATGGCGCTGGTCATGGCCTCGACAAACTTCGTCAATGCGCGGATCGTCCAGAGGTTCGGCGCCCGGCGTGTCTCGCAGACGGCGCTGTTCGGCTATATCGTAAGCTCGGTGCTGCATTTCGTGCTCGCCCTGAACGGCGAGACGTTGTGGGTCTTCATCCCGCTGATGACGTTCTCCATGTGCATGATGAGCTTCATCGGCTCGAACTTCCAGTCGATCGCGATCCAGCCTTTCGCGCGGACGGCAGGAGCTGCGGCCTCGATCATGTCGTTCGTGCGCATGGTCATGGGGTCGGTGCTCGGCGCGCTGATCGGGCAGGCCTATGACGGCACGCCGCGTCCGATCCTGGCCTCGATGATGGCGGCGGGGCTGACCGCGCTGATCTTCGTGCTCTATTCGGAGCGCGGGAAGCTGTTCCGGCGTCTCAACTATCCTCCGGGCTATTACGCGCCCGGCAAGCGTCCCTGAACGAAAAGGGGGGCTCAAAGCCCCCCTTCGCCTGCTAGACGGCCCGGCCGCCCCGGAACAGCTGGACGAGGCCGACGACGATCGCGATCACCAGCAGGACGTGAATCAGCGCGCTCGATACGTGGAACACGACGAAGCCGAGCAGCCAGAGGACCAGCAGGATGGCGGCGATGGTGAAGAGCATGGCGGTTCTCCCTTATTGTTACGAAGTGTAAACGCCCGGAAGCGCGGGAGGCTCCCACCGTTTTCCCGTCAGTCGCGAAATGGGACGGGTGCAACGGTTCGTCTCAAGCGCGGAGCGCGCGGTGGATTGGGTCGTTTCGGCAGGTTGTCGGGAAAAGGGAGCCACGGCATGGTCGCCCCGCGACCGCGAATCGCCCTTGGGCGCACTTCGCCGCGAGTTTTTCGGGTCCACCGCACTTTCGTCGCAGAGCCGTAAACACGGTCGGGACGTTTCGAGGGCCGGAGTTGTTCCGGTCCGCTCCTGATGCCATCGGCCCTTTTGCGACAGTTCAGGCCTGCGCCAGCGCGCGCAGCTCCCGGCGCGACAGCGCAGGACGGGGCGCCTCGCCTGTCGGTTCGCCGCCCGTACGAGCTTCTTCCAGCGCCGACCAGACATGGCCCAGCTTCTCGCTGCGGGTCGTGCCGACGCGGTGGTCCCAGGCATGGGCGCCGAGCCGCTCGACCTCGCGGGCGATGCCGCCGTAGATGTTCGCCGCCGAGAGCACTGCCCAGCGCTGGCGGAAGGCCAGCCGCGTCGCGCCGACGCGGGCCGAGGCCTCGTAGTCCCGCGCGAGAGCACAGGCGCGTGCGACCATGGGCACCAGGGCGTGGCGGTAATGCGGCTTGGTGACTTCGCCCGGCGGGATGTCCGCTTCCACCAGCCATTCGACCGGCAGGTAGCAGCGCCCGTTGGCGTCGTCCTCCCAGACGTCGCGGACGATATTGGCGATCTGGAAGGCGATGCCGAGGTCGCAGGCGCGGTCGAGCGTGTCGTCGTCCTCGGGCGATACCCCCATGACCGCCGCCATCATCACCCCCACCGCTCCGGCGACGTGGTAGCAGTAGCGCAGCATGTCGGCTTCGGAGCGCGGGCGCCAGTCGGCGGCATCGAGTGCGAAACCGGCGAGCACGTCCTCCACCATCTGCGGCGTCAGCGGCACTTCGCGCATCAACTGGCCGAGCGCGTCGAAGGCCGGGGTGCCGGTGCTCTCCCCCGCCATGGCCAGTTCGGTCAGCGTGCGGATCGTCGCAAGCCGGTCCTCCGGCGAGAGGCGGGTGCCGAGACGAACGGGGCCGATGGCATGGCCGTGGTCCTGCTCGTCGGCAATGTCGTCGCAGGCGCGGCACCAGGCGTAGAGCAGCCAGACCCGCTCGCGGGTCTCGCGGTCGAACAGACGGCTGGCGGCGGAAAAACTCTTCGACCCCTTGCGGATGGAGCGGTGCGCTTCCTTCACGAGGCGGGCGCGGTTCGCCGCACCCGCCTCGCGAACGACGGATTCGAGGAGGTTTTCAGTCGCCACCGGCAAACCTCACAGCGTGCTGGGGTCCATGCTGACGATCGGCACGATCGGCTCGTGGGCGGCCATGCGGTCGAGCAGGAGGTCGAGTTCGGTCTCGGCAAGGATGATGCCCTGATGCGCCGGGCGCACGAAGCCGACTTCGGCCATGTGGCGGTTGAAGGCGAGCAGGCCGTCGTAGAAGCCGAAGGAGTTGAGCACGCCCACCGGCTTGTCGTGGTAGCCGAGCTGCGCCCAGCTCACCGCTTCCCACAGTTCGTCCATGGTGCCGACGCCGCCGGGCAGAACCAGGAAGCCGTCCGACAGGCGGGTGAATTCGGCCTTGCGCTCGTGCATGGTCTTGACGACGTAAAGCTCGGTGCAGTCGTGGTTGGCGACTTCGCCGCCCTTGCCGCCCTTGCCCGTCAGTGCCTCGGGGATCACCCCGATCACTTCGCCGCCCTGTTCGAGCGCCCCTGCGGCGACGGCACCCATCAGGCCGAGGCGGCCGCCGCCATAGACGACGCCCACGCCGCGCGCGGCAAGGGCGGCGCCGACGTCGCGGGCCAGCTGGACGTAGCGGGGATCGGCGGGGGTGGCGGAGCCGCAGTAGACGGCGATACGTTTCATCACTCGATAACCTTCACTTGAATCTGGGCGCCGCCTGGTAAGTTTCGGGCGGCAGATCGTGGACCTGCCGGGCGAGATCCCCCGTCAGGTAGATCAGCTCGACAAGGCTGATCCTCACCAGCTGCTCGTGTCCGTAATCGCCGGACAGCAGCGCGGAAACCGTCCGGCTATAGACTTCGCCCATCGCGGTAAAGCCCAGCCGCTCGGTGGCGGCATCGACGAGGGCATCGGCGCGCCAGATCAGCTTCGTCTCGTCCTGCGCCATGTGCGCCTGCGCGGCGGCTTCGTTTCCCAGCGCGGTGAGGTTCAGCAGGTCGGGATCGAGGTAATGGTAGGTGCCCGCGCAGTCGATCACCAGCAGGTGGCCCATCAGGCTCTGGCCGACGATCTCGGCGAAATCGACATGGGTCCAGCCCCAGGCCTGCCGGAGCGCATGGAGCGCGCGGGCCGGTTCGGCCACGACGGTTCCGCCGAACGTCACTTGAAACCTTCCAGCATGAGCTTCGCGGTCGCCTTGGCCGAGCCGACGACGCCGGGAATGCCCGCGCCGGGATGGCAACCGGCACCGACGAGGTAGAAGTTCTTCAGCTTGTCGTCGCGGTTGTGGCCGCGGAACCAGGCGCTCTGGGTCAGCAGCGGTTCGAGGCTGAAGCCATTGCCGTTGTAGGCGCCGAGGTCGCTTTCGAAGTCCGGCGGGGCGTAGTGGAACTTCGTCACGATGCGGTCGTCGATATCCGGGATCAGGCGGCGGCCGACTTCGGCGAGCACGCGCTGTTCGAGGATCGGGCCGACTTCCGCCCAGTCGATCGGCAGCTTGCCCATGTTGGCCACGGGCACGAGCGCGTAGAACGTGCTCTTGCCCGCCGGGGCCATCGAGGGATCGGTGACGGTCGGGTGATGGAGGTAGATCGAGAAGTCGCGCGGCAGCACGCCGTGCTCGAAAATGTCGTCGAGCAGGCCCTGATAGCGCGGGCCGAACAGGATCGTGTGGTGCGGGATGCCGGGCCAGGTGCCTTCGAGGCCGAAATGGACGACGAAGAGACTGGGCGAGAAGCGCTTCTTCTTGAGCTTGTGCGCCATGTCCTGCCCGCGCTGGTTGCCGGAAAGCAGGTCGCGGTAAGTGTGCATGATGTCGCCGTTGCTGGCGATCGCGTCGAAGCGCTGCTTCCAGCCGCTTGTCGTCTCGACTTCGGTGACCTGGTCGCCGAGCGTGTGGATCTGCACGACTTTTTCGCCGAGGCGCAGCGTGCCGCCGAGCCGCTCGAACAGCCGGGCCATGCCCTGCGCCAGCTTGTTGGTGCCGCCGCGCGCCCACCAGACGCCGCCGTCCTTCTCCAGCTTGTGGATCAGCGCGTAGATCGCGCTGGTGGTCATCGGATTGCCGCCGACCAGCAGGGAGTGGAACGAGAGCGCCTGCCGCAGGTGCTCGTCCTTCACATAGTGGCTGACCATCGAATAGACCGAGCGCCAGGCCTGATAGCGGGCGAGCGCCGGGGCGGCCTTTATCATGCTGGAGAAGTCGAGGAAGGCCTCGTGACCCAGCTTGACGTAGCCTTCCTGATAGACCCCGGCGGCATAGCGCAGGAATTCGTCGTAACCGGCAAGATCGCGCGGAGCGACGCGGTCGATCTCGCGGCGCAGCGCGGTCTCGTCGTTCGAATAGTCGAAAGTGACGCCGTCGGTCCAGTTGAGGCGGTAGAACGGCATGACCGGCATCAGGTCGACGTCGTCGGCGATATCTTGCGAGGACAGGGTCCAGAGTTCACGCAGGGCATCGGGGTCGGTGATGACGGTGGGACCGGCATCGAAGGTGAACCCGTCGCGCTCCCAAGAGTAGGCGCGGCCGCCCACCTTGTCGCGCGCCTCGACCAGCGTGGTCTCGATCCCGGCGCTTTGCAGGCGAATGGCGAGGGCGAGGCCGCCGAAACCGGCGCCGATGACGCAGGCCTTCTTCATCGCAGGCCGCCCTTGGGGGCAAGGTCGCTCAGTGGATAGCCGCGTCCCGCAAGGCTGGCGATCGCCGCGCCCACCGGCACCGGCGGCTTGCCGGAGAGCACCCGCGCCATGTCGGCCACGCGCGGATTACCGGCGTAGAAGCGTTCGATCAGCCCCTCGGGCAGGGTGTAGAACCGTTCCAGCACGGCCCGGCGTTCCTCGGGCCTTGCGGCCCCGAACAGCATGCGCGTCAACATTCGGTAGAAGCGCCCCCCGCGCCAGTGATTTGCGGCCCATGCATGACTGGTCCTTCCTAGGCTGACGCCGGAGAGATTGTCGAGAGTGGTCAGGTGCATGGCAAATCTTACAGCATCGGGAAAGGAATAGGATGTCATCGGGTTGACGAGCGCGGCCCGCGTTCCGGCACGGGCAACGCCGGAGTCCGGCGCGGAGTTCCAGAACTTTTCGAAGTCGCCGCCCGCGATCACCGGCAGCACGCCGGTTTCCTCATACGTGACGGAATCGAGGTGCCAACCCATCTGGGCGGCGTAATCCCCGACGCGCTGGCGCAGGAGCGGCACGTCGAGGCCCGGATCGCTCGAATAATAGGTATCCTCGACGAAGACCTCGCGCTCGGAAAAGGGCAGGCAATAGACGAAGCGGTAACCGTCGTGCTGCTCGACGCGGGCGTCCATGACGACCGGGCGTTCCAGCCCGTGCGGCACCGAGAGGCGGAGCATCTGGCCGAGGAACTTCTGCCAGCCGCCGGTCAGGTGCGGCAGGCCGTGGGCGCCGCGTGCGTCGATCACGGCATCGGCGGCGATGCTTCGCCCGTCGGCGAGCAGCACCGTCTGCGGCTCTGCCTCGGCCACGGAGACGCCGGTCAGCAGGGATTCCGCCCCCAGCGTGGCGTGGACCAGTGCGTCCAGCCGCTGGCTGGTGACGCTGGCATAAGGCGTCGAGAGCAGCCGCGCGTGACCCGGGAAATGGACCTCGTAGCCGCTCCAGCGGCGGGCGATCAGCGGTTCCACGAGGTCGCGGTGGGCGGGGGCGACATCGGTTTCGAAGAACGACCAGACATGATCGCCGCCGATCCGCTCGCCCTGTTCGACCAGCAGCACGCGCACGTCCGGGCGCTGCCGCGCCATCGCCAGCGCGATCAGCGATCCCGCGAGACCGCCGCCGAGAATGGCCAGATTGGAGGAAAATGTCGCCATGACCGTATCGTGTAGGGAGAGGTTCCGATTGCCGCAACTTGGCAGAGCCGACGCTTTGCGGCATTGTCATGACAATGACCGAGGAATTGATCATCTGCGACGCTTCGCTCGAAGACGCCGCGGACATTGCCGCAATCTACACGCATTATGTGCTCGAAAGCACGGCGACTTTCGAAACCGAGCCGCCTGACCTCGAGGAAACCGCGCGCCGCATCCGCGATATCGTCGATTCGGGCTATCCGTTTCTCGTCGTGCGGGACGGTGAGCGGGGACGCGTGGTCGGTTTCTGTTTCGCCCATCGCTACGGCCCGCGCGCAGGCTATCGCTATAGCGTGGAGACCACGGTCCATGTCGCGCCGGACTGTGTGGGGCGCGGGATCGGCGGGCGTCTGCTCGAGGCTTTGCTGGCGGAATGCGAGAAGCGCGGTTTCCGGCAGGCTTTCGCGGTCATCGCCGAAAGCGAGCCGATCTCGGTGGTGCTCCATGCCCGCGCCGGTTTCCGCCCGGTCGGCACGCTCGACGGGGCTGGCTGGAAGCATGGCAAGTGGCTCGATGTCTTCGTGATGCAGCGCCAGTTGGGCGAGGGGAAACAGAGCCTGCCCGAGCCGGAATAGCGGCTAGTCGGCGTTCGGGACTTCCAGCGCTCCGCGAATTCGCGCCCGCAAGTCGGGCAGGGCTTCGGCCTCGAACCAGGGATTGCGGGCCATCCACAGGCGGCTGCGCCAGGCGGGATGGGGCAGGGGGAACAGGCCTTCCGGTGCGGTCCGCCAGTTCCGCACCGCCTCGGTCAGGTTCGGCGCAAAGCCGCGCGGCAGGTAGAGTTTCTGCGCGTATTGGCCAACCAGCAGGGTCAGGCGAACCTGCGGCAGGGCCGCGCGCAGTCGCGCATGCCAGAGCGGCGCGCATTCCGGGCGCGGCGGCAGGTCGCCGCCCTGACCCTTGCCCGGATAGCAGAAGCCGCTGGGCATATGCGCGACCTGCTCGGGATCGTAGAAAGTGACGGGATCGAGGCCGGTCCATGCGCGCAGGCGGTCGCCGCTGTCGTCGTCCCAGGCCCGGCCGCTGGCGTGAACCTTGCTCCCCGGCGCCTGCCCGATCACGAGAATGCGCGCGCCCGCTCCGGCCTGCACGACCGGACGCGGTTCATGCGGCAGCCTGCCGTCGCAGACACGGCAGGCGCGGATGGTCCGGAGCAGAGCGGGAAGCAGTTCGGGCACAAGGGCCAGATGGCGGGGCCTTGGCCTTCGTGCAAGGACTGCTAACCTGCCCCGCATCAGCAGCTCATCCGTCGCTCGAACCGCCATGTCATATTCTCAACCAATTAAGTTGATAACGCCTGCAAGCTTTCGCTACAGGTTCGGCCCTGAACACGCCACGGAGCATGCCCCTTGAACAGTCAGAATGGAAACGGCGCGCTTCCCGTCGCGATCGTCGGTGCGGGGTTCAGCGGAACCCTGATGGCGATCAACCTCCTGCGCAACGGCGTCCGCGTCGTCCTGATCGAGCGCAAGGATGCCCAGCTTGCCAAGGGCCTCGCCTTCGGCACCCGCTGGCCCGAGCACCTGCTGAACGTCCGCGCCGCCAATATGAGCGCCTTTCCGGACGATCAGGCCAATTTCCTGCGCTGGATCGGCCATAGCGGCGACGAGCAGGCCAACCGCTTCGTTCCGCGCCTGTCCTATGGCCTCTACTTGCGCGAACTGCTGATCCGCGCCTTGGCCGAAGCCGGGCAGGATGCCCTGATCGTCAATGCCGAGGCCTGCTCCACCCGCTTCGAGGACGGCCGCGTCCTCGTCGACATGGCCGACGGCGACGTGATCGAGGCGCGCGCCCTCGTGCTGGCGCTCGGTAACTTCCCGCCCTCGCCCCATCCGGTACTCGCCGCAATTCCCGAGGACCGCCGCTTCACCGATCCCTGGCAGCCCGGAACGCTGGAAAAGCTCGACGAGATCGACCACGTCCTGCTGATCGGCACCGGCCTCACCGCCGCCGACATGGTGCTCTCGCTCGACAAGGCCGGGTTCCGGGGCAAGATCACCGCGCTCTCGCGCCGGGGCCTCAAGCCGCTCGCCCATGCGGAAAGCGGCCCCTCGGTGGACTACGTTCCCGCCCCCGAAGAGCGCGGCTCGCATCTCGTGCGCCGGGTACGCCATCGCGCCGCCGAGATCGGCTGGCGCGCCGCCGTCGACGAACTGCGCCCACACACCCAGAACCTCTGGCGCCGCCATGACGAGGCCGGGCAGCGACGTTTCCTCCACCACTTGCGTCCCTATTGGGACGTCCACCGCCACCGCCTTGCACCCGACGTGGCGAAGCGCATCGCCGAAATCGAGGCGGAAGGGCGTCTGGAGTTCGTGGCGGGCAAGCTCGTCAGCGCCGAGCCGGGCGAACGCGGGGTCTCGGTGGCTTATCGCCCGCGCGGCAAGGACGGCCTCGTGCGGCTGGAAGTCTCGCGCACGATCAACTGCACCGGACCCGAAGGCGACCTTATGCGGAGCGGGGCGCCGCTTGTGAAGGACCTGCTTGCGCAGGGCAGGGTACGCTCGGACGCGCATCGGCTGGGGCTGGACGTGGATCATCTCGGCCGGGTGCGCGATGCGGAAGGCGCGCCGCAGGATACGCTCTTCGCGGTCGGTCCTGTCACCAAGGGCGAGGCCTGGGAAATCGTCGCGGTGCCGGATATTCGGCGGCAGGTGTGGAACCTTGCGCGCTATCTGGCGGATGCGCATTGGGTTGGGGGTGAAGGGCTTTAAAGGAAGAGAAGTCCCGGGGGATGATCCCCCGGACCCTCGGAATGGCTACCTTGCGCGCGACCTATCGGCAGCGCGCTCCTTGCAGCGCAGCCAATAAGTCTCCCGACGCAGCCATGGGCGCACAAGGCTGTCGGCCTGCGTGACCTGGACAGTATTGGGGGTGCAGGGGGGCTATGCTCCCCTGCTTTTCCCTTATCTTCAGAAGTCCTTGCGCAGCATGATCCCGGCATAACGCTTGTCGTCACGCGGCACGTAGCGGACGATCCCGGCGAGCGTGCCGTTGGCGAGGAAGTTCGAGTAGCTCTGGTTCGTGATGTTCTTCACGAAGCCGCGGAGCTGCCAGTCGCCGGTCGTGCCGATCAGTGCCACGCTGGCGTTCCAGATGTAGTAGCCCGGCTGGATCGTGCCCGGCGTCTGGGTCAGCTGGTACTGGGTGCGGCTCTTGAGCGTGATGTCCGACTGCACTTCCAGGTCGAGCGAATTCGACAGCGCGAAGCGGTAGGCGGCGTTGCTGTAGAGCTTCCACTTCGGCGCGAAGGGCAGGACTTCGCCGTTGATGTTGCAACTCGACGGGGCGCCTGCGGGGCAGATGAAGTTCAGCACCTTGGCATCGGTATAAGCGACCGAGGTATCGAGCGAGAGGCCCGGGATCGGGCGCAGGCCGAAGTCGAGTTCCACGCCCTTGGTCTGGACGGTGCCCGCATTGATCAGGCGGGTGACCTGCGCGCCGCCGACCACGTCGTTGTAGTTGGCCTGGTAGTTGTGGAACTTGGTCGAGTAGACCGCCAGGGCGTACGTGATCTGGTGGTTCAGGGCCGAGCCCTTGATGCCGCCTTCGAACGAGTCCGAGGTTTCCGGCTTCAGCGCGATTTCATCCAGCGGCGTCGTGGTATTCAGCGAACGCATGTTGAAATAGGCGTTGTAGGCCGGGCCCTTGTAGCCGCGCGAGTAGGTGAAATAGGCCTGGTTGCCCGGCAGGAAGTCTGCCTGAAGGCCGCCGCGATAGGAATCGCCGCGGGTCGAGGTGGAGCCGGCCGAATTATGGTAGGCGCGGATGCCCGCGACGTCGAGCGCGGGTGCGCCCGATTTCGTCGGGTCGTTGGTCGACGTGCGGACGTGGTAGTAGCTGAGGTCGTCCCAGGTCGAACGATAGCCCGCGATGGCGCGCAGCCAGGGGGTGAAGTTGATGTTGGCTTCACCGAACAGGGCATAGTTGTCGCTCTTCACGCCGTAGTTCGCGACGCCGGTCACGGTGTTTTCCGCGCCGGAGATCAGGCGGGTGAGCGAGCGGGTGTAGACTTCGTCGGTCTTGGCGTGGAGGTAATAGGCGCCCACGACGTAGTCGATGAACTTGCCCTTGGGCGAGGTCAGGCGCAGTTCCTGCGAGAACTGGTGGTTGTTGACGGTGCCGTAGTCGTCGCCCTCGGGGAAGGTCGCCGAGAGCTGCGACAGCGCGTCGTAGTCCTGGTGCTGGCGGTTCTTCCATTTGCGATAGGCGGTGATCGACGTGACCGTGTAGTCACCCAGGCTCCAATCGGCGGTCAGCGAGCCGCCGTAGTTCCTGTCGCGCACGTCGGTGTCGAAGTCGGTGCTGACTTCGCGGTTTTCCGGGCCTGCGGTGATGCCCTTGCTGGCAAGGAACGCGGCCAGCGCCGGGGAATTGGTGACCGCGCCGGTCGGATAGGCGATCTGGCTGGTGCGCGCGTAGACGCCGCTCGGGGTGGTGTCGTGCGAGTAGAGATAGTCGCCCGAGAGGGTGAGCTTCAGGGTGTCGGTCGGCGTCGCCTCGATCTTGGCGCGGGCGCCGTAGCGCTCGTAGCCGTTGACCTCGTTGCCGGTGGTGACATTGCGGACGTTGCCGTCATAGTTGGCGTAGAGGCCGTCGATCCGGGCGGCGACGTTCGGGGCGATGCCGCCGGTGACGCCTGCCTTGATGCGATATTCCTCGTCCGTCGTGGCCGAGCCTTCGGCATAGGCGTGGAACTCCTGCGACGGCGCGGCGGTGACGACGCTGATGACGCCCGCCGAGGCGTTCTTGCCGAACAGCGTGCCCTGCGGGCCGCGCAGCACTTCGATGCGCGAGACTTCGCCGACATCGAGCGTGGCCTGGCCGGGACGGGTCAGGACGACGCCGTCGAGCACGGTCGAGACCGAGGATTCGACGCCCGGCGACGTGCTGATCGTGCCGACGCCGCGCACGAAGACGGTGCGGTCCTTGTTGGAGGCGCCGTTGCGGAAATCGACCGAAGGCACCGTGGCGCTGAGGTCCTGAAGGTTGTGGATCGCGCGGTCGTTCAGCGATTCGCCGCTGACGGCGGTGATCGCGATCGGCACCTGCTGGAGCGACTCGTCGCGGTAGCGTGCGGTCACGACGATTTCGCCGGAGGCGGCCTCGGGGGCTTCATCGGCGTAGGCGGTGGCGGGCAGCAGGACCGCAGAGGCCAGCAGCAGGGTGCGGGCGGCGCGGAGCGGGGTCATGGTCATCGAATTCTCCCTGGATCGCGCGGCGCTAACTCAACTGTTTAAGTTGAGAAAGATAGTTTTCCTTTAGTCGCCTTATGCGCGAGATGAATCGGCGTCCTCTGCCGGGACGATGTGGGGCATGGTGACCTGAATCCAGCCCAGCGCAAGCAGGTAGGAAACGGCCGCGAAGGCGAAGAGCGGGCCGTAACCGAGTCCCGCCGCCAGCACGAGACCGGCGATCTTGCTGATCGCGGTGCCGCCCAGATTGCCGCAGAAGGCACCGAAGCCGGTTACGCGGCCGACCTTGTGGCGCGGCGTCACGTCGGCGATCAGGCCGAACAGATTCGTCGAGAAACCCTGGTGCCCGGCCAAAGTCAGCGCCATCAGGCCGACGGCGGGCCAGTAGCCATCGACATGGAGCGCCAGCGGCACCGGCACGACGCAGAGCGCCGAAATCAGCATCAGCGTCTTGCGCGTGCGATTGGCGCTCCAGCCGCTGGACAGCAGGCGGTTGGCCGCGAAGCCGGAGATCAGCGATCCCGCCGCCGAGCCGCAATAGGCCAGCGCCAGCGGCGGGCCGAGGTCGGTGCCGGAAAGGCCGAACTGACGGTTGAAGTAGTCCGGCATCCAGAACAGCATCAGCCACCAGGTCGCGTCCGACAGCACTTTGGCCAGCGCGATCGTCCAGGTGCGGCCTTCCTTGAGGAACAGCTTGTCGCCCGAGATCAGGTTGCCTGATCCGGCAGGCTGGCGGTCGCCGAAGTCCACGCCGCGTGAAGCCAGAAGCCATGCCCCGACCCACAACAGGCCGACCACGCCTGCCAGCACAAAGGCCGCGCGCCAGCCCCAGACCGCCGCCACCAGCGGGATCGCCAGCGGCGCCAGGATCGCGCCGAGGCTGTTCATGGCGTTCGAAAGCCCGAAGCCGAGCGAGCGCAAGTTCGGCGGGAAGATCGTCGCGATGGTCTTCACATTGGCCGGTGTTCCCATCGATTCCGTCGCGCCCAAGCCGATACGGCAGAGCACGAACTGGCTGAAACTATGCGCCCAGCCGTGGGTCATTGCCGCCAGCGACCACGCTGCCACGCCTGCCGCATTGGCCCACTTCGCGCCCAGCCGGTCGACGATCCAGCCCGCTGCGAGGAAGCCGAACGCCGCGCCCGCCTGGAACCACGCGGCCAGAGTGCCGTAGTCGTCGTCGCTCCAGCCGAGGTCGGCGGCGATCGTCGGCTTGAGCACCGAGATGATCTGGCGGTCTACGAGATTGAGCACACCCGCCGTCAGCGCGAGCGCGAAGAGCAGCCAGCGGCGGCGCGGGGAAAGAGTCATGCGCGGCGCGTCCGGGGCTTGGGGAATTTCTGCATCGCGGATTGTCTAGCGATGGTGGGGAGATGGGGCGAACAAGAAATTCTAGGGAGAGAAGGAAGAGAAGACCGGGGGATGATCCCCCGGACCCTCGGAATGTCTACCTTGCGCGCCACCTATCGGTTCCGCGCTCCTTGCGGCGCAGCCGTTAAGTCTCCCGGCGCAGTCGGCGTGCCGATCCCGAGGATTGTGTCCGCCATCGCCGTCCTGAATGCCTCGACTTTCCCAACCTTCGTCATTGCGAGGAGGCGAAGCCGACGCGGCAATCCAGAGCGGTGCAAAACGGTCCTGGATTGCTTCGCTACGCTCGCAATGACGAAGTGAATGGGATCAAAGCGCCAGCGGCCCGTGATCGATCCGGGGCAGCACATGCCGCGCGAACAGGTCCGCCTCGCGGGCATGGGGGTAGCCGGAGAGGATGAAGGCATCGATCCCGGCCTCGCGATAGGCCTGCAATTTCGCCAGCACCTGATCCGGATCGCCAACGATCGCGGCGCCGCAGCCCGAGCGGGCACGACCGATGCCGGTCCAGAGGTTGTCCTCGGCATAGCCGTCATCGCTGGCGGTTTCGCGCAGGGCAGCCTGTGCCTGCACACCCACCGATTGCGAGTCGAGCGAGCGGGCACGGATCGCCGCGCCTTCTGCCGCGTCGAGGCGGGAGAGCAGGCGGTCGGCGGCGAGGCGGGCATCGGCTTCGGTCTCGCGCACGATCACGTGGACGCGGTAGCCGAAGCGCAAGGTGCGGCCGTATTTCGCGGCGCGGGCGCGCATGTCGGCGATGGTTTCCTTCACCGCCTCCATGCGGTCCGGCCACATGAGGTAGACGTCGCAGCCCTTGGCGGCGACTTCGCGGGCGGGTTCGGAGAGGCCGCCGAAGTAGAGCGGCGGGCACTTCGAACCCGGCGCGATCATGCGCGGGGCGTCCAGTTTGAGGCTCCAGAAGCGGCCCTGATGGTCGAGCGGCTGGCCCGAGAGCAGGGTGCGCAGGATCTCGATGGCCTCGGTCGTGCGCTCGTAGCGGGCGCCGCCGTCGAGGGTTTCGCCGGGCATCTCGCTGGAGATGATGTTGATGTTGAGACGGCCACCAAGGATCTGGTCGATGGTGGCGATCTGGCGGGCGAGCTGGGCGGGCCACAGCTCGCCGATGCGCACGGCCATCAGCAGCTTGATGCGGCGAACTTGCGTGGCGAAGGCGGCGGCGAAGGCGGTGGTGTCGATGCCGAGCGCATAGCCCGAGGGCAGCAGCACGTTGTCGAAGCCGCCTGCCTCGGCCGTGGTCACGATATTGCGGCAGTGCTCCCAGCTGGAGCGCAGCATCGGGTCCGGCTGGCCGAGGAACTCGTAGTCATCGTCGCAGAGCGCCGAAAACCAGCTGATCTCGCACGGATCGCGTGTCACGGCAGGCGTGCTCCCATCGAGGCTTCGAGCACGGTATACCATTCCGCAGCGGTCCATTCGACCTTGAATGCATCGCGCGAGGCGAGAATGCGCTCGGGGGTCTGCGAACCGACGATGGGAATTGCGCGCGAGGGGTGCGTCATGATCCACGACAGCGCGGCGGCGGCGGCATCGGTGCCGTAACGCTCGCCCTGTGCGGCTACCAGCTTGGCGACCGGGTCTTCCGAACCGGCTGCCAGACGGCCACCACCGAGCGGCGACCATGCGAGCACGGCCACGTCGCGGGCCATCGCCTGGTCGAGGGTGCCGTCATAGAGCGGCGCATAGCGCGCGGCCGAGAATTCGGGCTGGGTCGAGACGATGGGGAAGGGCAGGTAGGCCTGAAGCGCGTCGAATTCGGCGGGGCTGTAGTTGGAAACGCCCACGGCCTTGACCTTGCCGCTCTCGACCATGGCGGCGAGCGTCGCGGCCACATCGCGCGGATGGGCGAGGAAGTCGCGGCGGTGGATCTGGTAGAGTTCGACCGAGGGCAGGCCAAGGCGTTCGAGCGAGGCTTCGAGCGCCTTGTTCAGATAGTCCGGGCTCGAATCGTAGGGAACGCCGAGCACGATGCCGCCCTTGGTGGCGATCGTCATGCGGTCGCGCAGGTCCGGGCGGGCGGCGAGCGCCTTGCCGAGCAGCAGCTCCGCGCCGCCGAAGCCGAGCGCGGCGTCGCAGCCGTAGATATCGGCGGTGTCGAACAGGGTGATCCCCGCCTCAAGCGCCGCCTCGATGCGGGCGACGATGGCGCCGATATCGTCGTTGCCGTCGGGACGGGCGAGCCGCCACATGCCCCAGGCAATCGGAAAAACGGAAATTCCGCTCTTGCCGAGCGGGACGGGTTGGGCCGATAGGCGCGTCGTCGTGAGGGAGGTCATGGACCGCCACATGACACATGGAGTCGTGAAATGGTAGAGACGCTGCGTTACGGAATTGTCGGCACCGGGATGATGGGTGTCGAGCACATCCACAATCTCAAGATCCTCGAAGGCGCCGAAGTGGTCGCCATCGCCGATCCCGAGCCGACCTCGCTCGGTTGGGCGAAGGATGCGCTGGGCGACAAGGTCGAGGGCGTGGCCGAATATGCCGATAGCGCCAACATGATCGCCAATGCCGGTCTCGATGCCGTAGTGGTCGTCTCGCCGAATTTCACGCACCGCGCCGTGCTGGAGCCGCTGCTGGACAGCGACGTGGCGATTCTCTGCGAAAAGCCGCTCTGCACCACGATGGACGACGCCCGCTGGGTGGTAGAGCGCGCCGAGGCCCGCAAGGCGGTGTTCTGGACCGGCATGGAATATCGCTTCATGCCGCCCGCGAAGGCCTTCATCGACGAGATTCACGGCGGCAAGGTCGGACACCTGCAGATGCTCTCGATCCGCGAGCACCGCTTCCCGTTCCTCGTCAAAGTGCGCGACTGGAACCGTTTCTCGGTCAATACCGGCGGCACCATGGTGGAGAAGTGCTGCCACTTCTTCGATCTCATGCGCCTCATCACCCGCTCGGAGCCGGTGCGCGTCTATTGCTCGGGTGCGATGGACGTGAACCATTTCGACGAGCGCTATGATGGCCGCCAGCCGGATATCATCGACAACAGCTTCACTACCGTCGATTTCGCCGACGGCAGCCGCGCGCTGCTCGACCTCTGCATGTTCGCGGAAGGCGCCGAGCACCAGGAAGAGATGAGCGCGACCGGCGACAAGGGTCGTCTCGACGTGCTGATCCCGCCGGGCGATCTCGTCTGGTCGCCGCGCGTGCCGTGGCCGGGGCCGAAGTCGGTGGAGCGCTGGCATGTCGCGGTGGACGAGGCGGCGATGGATGCCGGTTCGCATCACGGTGCGACCTTCTACCAGCACGAAGCCTTCGCCCGCGCGGTGCGCGGCGAGGGCGAGGTTCAGGTGACCGCGCGCGACGGGCTCATGGCGGTGGCCATCGGTGCCGCGGCGGAACTGAGCGCGCGCGAGAAGCGCGTTGTCGAGATGGCGGAACTGCTGGGCTGAGGCTGGTTACAGGATCTCGCCCCGGACCTGGTTTCGGGGCGGAGGTCCGCTCCCGCCAAGCGCATGCGCCTTCGCGGTGAAGGCGTGCGTCTCGCAGATAAACCTGCAAATCTCTGAAATGTAAGGAAAGTGGAGGCCCGAGCCGGAATCGAACCGGCGTGCAAGGATTTGCAGTCCTCTGCGTCACCACTCCGCCATCGGGCCATCCGTGTGGAGAGACGCGCCCCTAACAACGGATCGCGGCTTGCGCAACGCCCATTTTCCAGAATCGCGGATTTTAATCGACAGGTTCGAACGACAGCGTGCCCTCCACCGGATCGGCACGGACGAGGCGGAGTGTCAGAGCCGATCCGGGAAAGGCGCCCGGGGCGGTGGCGGTTGCGACGATCGGCAGATCCTTGAGTTGTACTTGCACCTTGTTCTCCCGCACGTCGGTCACCACGGCGGAAAACGTGCTGCCCTCGCGGTCGTGGAGCATCGTCGCTTCGGCGAGGTCGATCACCGAGCGGTCGATCCGTGCATCGCGCGAGGCGGCGCGCGCCATGACCGGCGGGAGTTCGGGCAGCGTCGCAAGGACCCGTTCCGGAATCGCTTCGCCCTTCGCCAGGGCGAGGACGCTGCGCAGGACGTAACGGTCCGCCAGCCGCCGGAGCGGGGCGGTGGCATGGGCATAAGGCGCGGCGACGGCGGCGTGCCAGGGTAGTTCGGCGGGATCGTAGACCTTGTAGCTCGCGCCCGAACCCGAGCGGCGGATGGCAAGCATGAAGGCGGCTTCGGCAGGCTTGCCGGGGTCGAGGCGGCGCTGGAACTGGGCGAGCGGCATGGCGGTAGGCCAGTTCAGCCGCAAGGCCTGTGCCGTGGTCCGCAGGCGCTCCTCGGCGCGGGTGTCGGGCGAGGCCATGACGCGGAACAGGCCCGTCCCGGCCTCGATCATGGCCTGCGCGACAGCAAGATTGGTCGCCAGCGAGAGCGCTGCATTCCAGCGCTCGGAGGGCAATTGCGGGCGGAAGCCGAGCGCGAAGGTGCCGTTGCCGTTGCTCTCCACGACCTGCTCGGGCGGATCGACGCGCTGCGCGCCGCGCCGGTCCTCGGCGCGGGCGATGCGCCGGGCGATCTCGTGGAAGCCGGGCGGCAGGTCGTCGTCCGCCACCGTGTCGTAGGCGAGCTTGGCGCGGCTGCGGATCACGCCGCGTTCTACGCCGTCGAGCCGGGGCCGGCCTTCGGGATCGATGCGGACGGTGAGAATCACGGCGGGGCGCTCGACATCGGGCAGCAGGCTGGCGCCGCCTTCGCTGAGCAGGGGCGGATAGAGGCTGGCCTTGCCGTCCGGCAGATAGGTAGTCGTACCGCGCTGCCAGGCTTCCCGGTCGAGCGGATCGCCGTCCTCGACGAACCAGGCGACGTCGGCAATGGCATAGTGCAGCAGCCAATCCGGCCCGCTCGGCTCGATGGCGAAGGCCTGGTCGAGGTCGGTGGAACTGGCAGGGTCCAGCGTCACGAAGGGCAGGGCGGTGCGGTCTGCGTGGGACCGGGCATCCGGGCGTTTCTGCGCGGCGCGTTCGGCGGCTTCGAGGACCTCGGGCGGAAAGGCGCCGGGAATCGTGAAACGGGTGCGGAGGCGGGCAAGGCCCTGGTCCAGCAGGCGGCCGGGATCGACGAGCGTCTTCATCGCGCGAATTGGAGGACAGCTTGCCCGCAATTGCAAGCGTGGTTGATTCGCAACCTTCGGACTTGCCGCTGGAAATGCGAAAGAGAGGCTTGCCCGGTGCCGCGGGAACGCGCCTAACAGGCGTTTGTTATCAGGTTCGAGGCCATGGAAAGGCACGTTATGAGGCTGGATCGATGATTTTGGGTGCGGTTCTCGCCGGCGGGATGTCGAGCCGATTCGGCACGGACAAGGCCTTGGCCGAATTCGAGGGGCATACGCTGATCGCGCTCGCGGTGGATGCGCTGTCCGGCTGGTGCGAGAAAGTCGTGGTGGTCGGCCGCGAAACCGCCCCGGCACCGACCCTTCCGGACTGGCCGAGGCCGGGCATGGGGCCGCTCGGCGGACTGGCCGCCGCGCTCCATGCCGCGCGGGACGAGGATTACGAGACGGTCCTGACCTGCGGGGTCGATGCGGTGCTCCTGCCGGACGACCTGCCCCGGCTGCTGGGACCGGCGCCCGCCTGCCTCGCCCAGCAGCCGGTGATCGGCCTCTGGCCAAGCGCGGCGGCGGCGACGCTGGAGGCCCTGCTGCATAGTGAGGAGCGCCACTCGATGAAGCGCTTCGCCGCGCTTGTCGGCGCGCGGCTGGTCGAAATTCCGGTAGAGCTGGCCAACGTCAATACCCCCGAAGACCTTGCGGCTCTTCAGGCAAGGCTTCCGGTCCGTCCGCCGGTTCACTACCTGCGCGAACCGGGATGAGAATCAGTGCGCGAGCGAGGCGGCCTGTGCTTCGCGGCGCGCGTTCAGGACTTCCATGCTCGCCAGCCCGCGATCGGACATGCGATCGGGTTGCGGCGCTTCTTCGGGCATGCGCAGGCGATAGCCGCCGCTGGGCGACGTCTCGATGATCCCGGCAAAGCCGACGAAGGCCAGCTTGCGACGCAGGCGCGACATGTGCACGGCCACGCTGTTGGTCTCCGGGACGAAGCCCATCCGCCAGACGTCGTAGATCAGCGCCTGCTTGCTGACGAACTGGTCGATCGAATCGGCCAGGCGCCAGATCAGCGCGAATTCGCGCGGATTGAGATTCAGGGGCTTGTTGTCTCCGAAAGCCTCGCGCGCCAGCAGGTCCAGCGTCAGGCGCCCGACCCGGCGGGTGCGGGGCAGCCACTCGTTGAACTGCGCCAGGCGGGTGGCGCGGGCGCCGAGTTCCTCGATGCCGATTCGATCAGTGACCACATCGCCAAAGCCGATCTGCAGGAGCGAGGTGCGGTCGTGGGCTTCGCTGACTCCGGCCACGAGGACGCAGCGCCGGGCTTCCGGCATGAGCCAGGAGAGCACCTGCATCCAGCCGACGCTGTCGAGATCGGCGGCGTCGATCAGGCCGACGCAGTTGGTGGCCGGCACGCCTTCCGGATCGAGAATCCAGCCGCAGCGTTGCAAGTCCAGTCGTTCGGGCATCGTATCGGGTGCCAGCCAGCGAAACCGCGGCGCATGGCACTCATTCTTTCCCAGATAGGTCATTCCCCCCCCCAATCTGTTCAGCCAATGGTGAAAACATGGCCTATATACTGGGATAAACCCCCATGGGAACAACACCTAAATTCTTACAGGCGGGCTATGAAAAATCTGTAATAGCCCACCTGTAAGCCTTAAAAATCAGGCGGCTGGGGTATTTACACCCTTCGATACCAGGAACCGCTTGATGTTGCGGGCGGCCTGGCGGAGGCGCTGTTCGTTCTCGACCATGGCGATGCGCACGAAGCCCTCTCCGTCCTCACCGTAGCCCACGCCCGGTGCCACCGCGACCTCTGCTTCGGTCAGCAGCTGCTTCGAGAATTCGAGGCTGCCCATTTCCTTCAGGGCGGGCGGCAGCGGCGCCCAGGCGAACATCGAGGCCTTGGGGCTGGGGATGTCCCAACCGGCGCGGCCGAACGCCTCGACCATCACGTCGCGGCGCTTCTGGTAGAGGTTGCGGTTCTTCTCGACGATATCCTGCGGGCCGTTCAGCGCGGCGCAGGCGGCGGCCTGGATCGGCGTGAAGGCGCCGTAGTCGAGGTACGACTTCACGCGCTTCAGCGCCGCGATCAGCTTCGGATTGCCCACCGCGAAGCCGACGCGCCAGCCCGCCATCGAGAACGTCTTCGACATCGAGGTGAATTCCACCGCCACGTCCTTGGCCCCCGGCACTTCGAGGATCGAGCGCGTCGGGTTGCCGTCGAAATAGAGTTCCGAATAGGCAAGGTCGGACAGGATCCAGACCTTGTTCTCCTTCGCCCAGGCGACGAGGCGCTCGTAGAAGGCGAGGTCCACCGTCTCGGCCGTGGGGTTCGAGGGATAGTTGACGATCAGGATCGACGGGCGCGGCACCGTGAAGGCCATCGCGCGGTTCAGCGATTCCCAATAGCGCTCGTCCGGCGTGGTCGGCACCGAGCGGATCGTCGCCCCGGCGATGATGAAGCCGAACGTGTGGATCGGGTAGCTCGGGTTCGGGGCCAGCACCACGTCGCCCGGCGCGGTGATCGCGGTGGCGAGGCTGGCGAGGCCTTCCTTCGAACCCATCGTCATCACCACTTCGGTCTCGGGGTCGAGATCGACGTTGAAGCGGCGGCCGTAGTAGTTGGCCTGGGCCTTGCGGATGCCGGGAATGCCCGAGGAGGCCGAATAGCCGTGTGCGTCTTCCTTGCGGGCGACTTCGCAGAGCTTGTCGATCACGTGCTGGGGCGGCGGCAGGTCCGGGTTGCCCATGCCGAGGTCGATGATGTCCCTACCCGCCTGGCGGGCCGCATGACGCATCGCGTTGACTTCGGCGATAACGTAGGGCGGCAGTCGCTTGATGCGGTAGAACTCGTCTTCCATGACCTCTGAGAATCCATAAAACACGCGGCGAAAGTGCCGCGCAGGTTCCTGTAGGGGAATAAAGCCCGAGCGCAAATGGCCGATGCGCAATAGTGAGAGTCGCAGGCAGTGGATTGCGCAACTTTTGTCCGGTTGGCGATTGCGCGGGCAGTCGATAGGAACAGTGGGAGAGGGGATTCGTCCGGGTCTCCCGACCTGCACCGGAGTTGCACCGCTTATGGCGACCGATGCCACCGAACTGTTCACTGAAATGGTCCGTAGCCAGTCTCAACAGATTGCTCAACAGATCACCGGCCTGTTCGGCCAGATGGCTCCCGCCGAAGGCTCGCCCCAGGCGGAAAACGCGGTGCAATGGGCGCAGGTCGCCGGTCGCCTGCACACGATCTGGAACGAGTATCAGGTCGAGCAGTTCGGCAAGGCGAAGGACAGCCCGCCGCACTATGCCGATCCGGTGAAGTGGATCGCCACGGGAGAAAGCGTGCTGCAGCAATTGCCGCTGGCCAGTCCCGAAGTGCAGCAGCGGCTGTGGAACGGGGTGTCCATGCTCATCAATGCCGTGCTGGCCCAGTACGGTCTCGGCGCGGATGCAGGCGGGCAGGCGCGGGAGGGCGAGCCGGAACTGCCGCTGCGCGATCGCCGCTTCGCCGATCCCGAGTGGCGGCGCCAGCCGTTCTTCGCCGTCCTCCACCAGGTCTACCTGCTGCTCTCCGCCGAGATCCTGGGTCTGGCGGAAGCGACCGAAGGGCTGGAGCCGGCGAAAAAGGCGCAGCTGCTCTTCGCCACGCGGGCGATCGTCGATGCGCTGAGCCCGGCCAACTTCCCGCTGACCAACCCGGTCGCGCTGGAGGCCGCCAACCGCACCAAGGGCGAAAGCCTGGTGCGCGGGTTCGAGAACATGCTGGACGACTTGCGCAAGGGCCAGCTCACCCACACCCGTCCCGGCGCTTTCGTGCTGGGCGAGAACATCGCGGTGACGCCCGGCAAAGTCGTGTTCGAGACGCCGCTCTATCAGCTGATCCAGTACACCCCGACCACCGACAAGGTGCTGAAGACGCCGCTGCTGATCTTCCCGCCGTGGATCAACCGCTTCTACATCCTCGACCTCAATGCCAGGAAAAGCTTCGTGCGCTGGGCGGTGGAGCAGGGGATCACCGTGTTCATGGTCTCGTGGAAGTCGGCCGACGCCTCGCTGGCGGACATCGTGTGGGACGATTACATCGCCGCGCAGATCGAGGCGATCGACGCCGTGCGCGACCGGCTGGGCGTGCCTGCGGTCCACACGATCGGCTATTGCGTCGCCGGGACAACGCTGGCCGCCACCCTGGCGGTACTTGCCCGCAAGGGCGAGGCGGACAAAGTGGCGAGCGCCACCTTTTTCACCGCGCAAGTCGATTTCGAGGATGCCGGCGACCTCAAGAACTTCGTGGACGACGCGCAGATCGAGACGCTCGGCAAGCTGTCTCCGGAGGGCTATCTCGACGGACGCTATCTCGCGGCGACGTTCAACGTTCTGCGTGGCAACGACCTGATCTGGAGCTACGTCGAGAAGAACTATCTCAAGGGCGAGGACTATCCCGCCTTCGACCTGCTGCACTGGAACGGCGACGTCACCAACCTGCCCGCCCGCTGGCACCGCGACTACTTGCGCGATCTCTACCGCGACAACCGGCTGGTCGTGGCGGATTCGATGCAGGCGCTCGGCGTGCCGATCGACCTCCACCGCATCGCCACGCCGGTCTATGTCCAGTCTGGCCGCGAAGACCACATCGCGCCGCCGGAGAGCGTCTGGAAGCTGACCCATTATCTGGCAGGGCCGTGGACGTTCGTGCTGGCGGGATCGGGCCACATCGCGGGCGTGGTCAATCCGCCCAGTTCGAACAAGTATCAGTACTGGGTCAACGAGAGCCGACCCGATACGCTGGAAGAGTTCGTTGACGGAGCGCAGGAGCATCCGGGAAGCTGGTGGCCGCACTGGGCCGACTGGCTGCGCGGTCTCGACGACGGCGAAGTCGCCGCGCGCGGCAAGCGGCGTCCGGGCGGTCGCGGCGACAAGGTGATCGAAGATGCGCCGGGCCGTTACGTGACTCTGCGCTGAGGGGCGAAAGCGCAACGAACCGAAGCCTTGAACGGCGCCTTAATCGCAGCGACGAGGCGGGCGTGCAATGCGGCGGGGCGCTTGCGGAAATCATCTCCGGATCGGCGGTTTCTTTTCTGCAATCCGGAGGTAATCCGTTTGCGCCCGGTTGCCCGTAGGGCGCCGCCATAAGCTCGGCAGGTGTCGACGGTTGCCGCAAGAAACTTTCGAGAACTCCATATTTTCCCGTATTTTCAGCATCTTTTTGGATGGCTATATCATTTGCGGGCGGGGCGAGCCTACCCTGCTGAAGCCATATCGCGGCGAACGTGGGGGCTGGAAATCATCGTGATCGATGGCCCTCTCGCCACATGCTGCACTGCAACATAACTCGATTGACTTCGCTTCGGCAAAATCATATTGTGCATCGCAGCAAAGAGATTTCCGAATCGCTGTCGGGAGAGGTTGGTCTGAACGCGGATGTCGATCCGCCTTCCAACTGCCCGGTCCGCGATCCGCCCGAGACCAGATTGCCAGCAGTAAAGCAGGAAGTGTCACATGGCCGGCCAGGAAGAGAAGAAAGACGATGCGCTTGCTGAAAAGGCTTATGAAGCCGCAGCAGCGAAGACTCCGATCACACCGCCCAAATCGCCTTCTCCACAGCCGGTGCCCACGTCCACGATAGGTGCCTCGAAGCCGGAGAGCGTGAAGCCGGCGGAAGCGAAGTCGGCCACGATTGCTGCTTCGGCTCCGGTTTCCACGTCCTCGACGCCGCTTCCCGGACTTCCGCAGCCGGTCGCCGCCAAAGCCGCGGCCGCTCCGGCCAAGACGGTTGCCGCAAAGGCTCCTGTGACCAAGGCGTCCGTAGCTGCCGCGCCCAAGCCGGCACCTGCTGTCAAGGTGCCGCCGGCAGCCAAGGCAGAGCCGGTCAAGGCAAAGAAAGTTCCGGCCAAGCCCGTGAAGGCGGCCGCCGTGAAACCCCCGGTCGCAAAGGCCCCGGCAGCGAAGACCCCGGTCGTCGCCAAGCCGGTCATCGATGTTGCCAAGGAAACACCCGCTTCGGCGCCGGTGTCTTCCGCCGCAGCAAGCAAGGCGGCGAAGACCGCCGAATCCAAGACCAGTACGTTTGCAGGATTGTTTACCCCCTTTATCCTTGAGGAAAAAACGATGGACATTAGCGCTAACTTCGCCGGTTTCCAGGATGCCGTGACCGAAGCCCAGGCCAAGGCCAAGGCTGCGTTCGAAAAGAGCTCTGTCGCTTTTGGCGAAGCCGGCGATTTCGCCAAGGGCAACGTCGAAGCCGTTATCGAATCGGGCAAGATCTTCGCCGACGGCCTCCAGGGCTTCGGTTCGGAGCTGGTGGCTGAAAGCCGCACTGCCTTCGAAACCTTCACCGGCGACATCAAGGAACTCGCGGCTGCCAAGTCGCCGACCGACTTCTTCAAGCTCCAGGGCGACATCCTGCGCAAGAACTTCGACAGCGCCGTGGCTTACGGTTCGAAGAACAGCGAAGCCGCGCTCAAGCTGTTCAGCGATACCATCGCGCCGATCTCCGGTCGCGTCAGCGTCGCTGTCGAGAAGGCCCGCCACGTCGCGGCCTGAGCCGCGCCGAGCGACTTCTCGTCAGTCGTCGAGACAATTGACGAACGGCCGGGTGGGGCTTCCATCCGGCCGTTCTGTCGTTATCGGAACCGATCTGACTCGCTAATTCTGCCCCGCATCTTGTTTCCGGGGGCCTCGATACGATATTCTCTCATCATGCTATCCCTTGTTGCCGATTCCAGATTGTCCGTTCCCGTGCCTGCGCGCGCTGACGAGAGCTGCGCCCTGTCCCTTCGCGAAGCGTCTGAAACCGCTTCCGACGAGCGGGACGCGGATCACGGCCAGGATGGCAACGATGACGGCGACGACCAGCTCGGTGTTGCCACCAAGACTCGCGCCAAGCCGAAGAAGCCAAGCCAGTTCAAGGTCTTGATGCTCAATGACGACTACACGCCGATGGAGTTCGTGGTCATGGTGCTCAAGCGCTTCTTCCATATGGACCTGGAGCAGGCGACGCGGGTGATGCTGCATGTCCACCAGAAGGGCGTGGGCGTCTGCGGGATATTCCCCTACGAGATCGCGGAAACCAAGGTGAACCAGGTGATGGACTTCGCCCGGCAGAACCAGCATCCGCTCCAGTGCACGCTGGAGAAGGCCTGAACCGATCAGGTCGCGGTGGCTAGCGGCTCGGCAACGGATGCAGGGCCGTCTTGCTTATCCGAATATTCCCTCGCCAGCCTGAAGGCCTGGGCGATAAGCTGGAACAGGGCCGAGAGAAGCGCTGCGGCGACCGAATGGGCCGTCGCCTCAGCGGTCAAATCGCGGTCCGGTGCGGAAATGCCGGCCAGTCGTCGAGCGGACTCAGCAATTCCACGTCATAGCGGATCCCAGACGGCAGCAGCGTCACCACGGCGCGGCCGCAGATGCCGTTGGCGAGCAGGCGGGCGGCCCGTTCCTCGCGCTCCCGCCAGTATTCCGCGCCGATCGCGCGTGCCGATTTCCCAGAACGAATAAGGCTTCCCTGACCAGCGTCGGGACCTGGCCACGGGTGGCGGTGCGGGCGCGCCTAGCAAAGCCGAGCAGTTCGCGGTCGAGTGCGGGGTCCGTCAGGTCGAGCACGGCGCGGCAGGCGGCAAGCAGCGTCGGGATTTCCGAGTCTTGGGTCAGCACGATGTCCAGACGATCTTAGGGAAAGTCCCGGATTGGCGGCAAGGTGCCCCGGATCGGCGTCCGCCATGGGAACATCTGCGCCGCGAATGCAATTTGCGGAGCGGGCATGTACTGTGACGTGGCGTGAAACGGTCATTTCCATCCGCCGCGTTTCGGCGCTGGCGCGTTCCGCTCTGTCGCTTTGCCGGGGACGGGAACCGGGGAAGACGGAACGCCGCGAGACAATTCGCTTTGCCCCTAGGCGCCAAGCCGTTAAGGACTTGGGGTGCACGGTTTTATAACGACACCTCCGGTGAACCTTTCAGCGTGAAATTTCTCAGCGCCATCGATCGCTACATCTTTCGCCTCGTGCTGGTGCCGATGCTTGGCATCTTCCTGCTCGCGGCGTCCCTGCTCGTGCTCGACAAGATGCTGCGGCTGTTCGACTTCGTGGCAACGGAGGGCGGGCCGATCGGCGTCGTCTTCAAGATGCTGGCGAATCTCCTGCCGGAATATGCCAGCCTGGCGATTCCGCTGGGCCTGATGCTGGGCATCCTGCTCGCCTTTCGCAAGCTGGCGACGTCGAGCGAACTCGACGTGATGCGCGCGGTCGGGCTGAGCTATACCCGGCTGCTGCGCGTGCCCTACATGCTGGCACTCCTGCTGGCGGCGTTGAATTTCGCGATCGTCGGCTATCTCCAGCCGCTGTCCCGCTACTACTACGAAGAGCTGAACTACGAGCTGAAGTCGGGCGCGCTGGGCGCCTCGATCAAGGTCGGGGAGTTCAATGCGCTCAAGGACCGCATTGCCCTGCGCGTGGACGAGAGCCGGGACAATGGCCGCCGACTGATCGGCATTTTCGCCCGTGTGGTCGATAAGAAGGGTCAGGTCCTGGCGATCTCCGCGCGTCAGGGGCAGTTCCTGGCGCTGAAGGGCGCTCCGGACACGATCATCCTGCGTCTCGACCAGGGCCAGATCATCCAGGACATTCCCGGCAAGGAGCCGCGCGTGCTCTCCTTCACGCGCCACGACCTGCCGATCGAGCTGCCGCAGATCGAGAAGTTCCGCAAGCGCGGTGGTTCCGACCGCGAATACCTGTTGCCCGAACTCGCCCATCTCGGCTGGGACAAGGACCTTCCCAAGGAAGAGCGGATTTCCAGCCAGGCCAACTTCAATTACCGCATGGTCGAAGTGATCATGATGCTGCTGCTGCCGCTGCTGGCGGTGGCACTCGCCATTCCGCCCAAGCGCTCGACCTCGGCGCTGGGCCTGTTCGTCTCGATCGTCATGGTCGTCGCCTATCACAAGGTGAACCAGTATGCGGCCGATGTCGCCTCGCTGGGCAAGATGAACCCGATCCTCGGCCTCTGGGGGCCGTTCTTCGTCTTTGCCGCGCTGATTCTGTGGATGTACTGGCGCGTTGCCTATGTTCCCGGCGGACAGGCGATCGGCTGGCTCGAAAAGGGCGCGGAGATCGTCGTCAAGCGGCTCAAGTCCCTGATGAAGCGCACCAAGCGCGGCCCGATCCTGCCCGAACCTGCGGACGCTTCCTGAGATGCAGATGGAATTCTTCCCTTCGCGCACGCTGACCTGGTATCTTGCGCGCCTGTTCGTGACGCGCATCCTGGCGGTGCTGTTCATGCTGGTGCTGGTGCTCCAGATGCTCGACCTGCTGGGTGAGAGCGGCGATATCCTCGCCTATCCCGGCAATGGGCAGGAGCAGCTGCTCTATTACGTCTCGCTGCGCGTGCCGCAGCTGATCGCGCGGTTCCTGCCCTATTCGGTGCTGCTGGCGACGATCATCACCCTCGCCACGCTGAACCAGAACAGCGAGGTCATCTCGATGAAGGCAGCGGGGCTTTCGGCGCACCAGGTGCTGGCGCCGCTGATCCTGACGGCGCTGGTGATCTCGACGGGCAGCCTGGCCTTCAACGAGCGTGTCGTCACCCGTTCCACTGCGACGCTCAATGCCTGGCAATCGGTGAACTACGGGCCGATTCCCAAGGACCCCGGCGTCAAGGCGAACCTCTATCTGGCCGACGGCCGGGACCTGCTGATGGCATCGAGCCTCGAAGGGCAGGGCAACGCTATGGTTCTGCACGGGGTGACGTTCTATCGCCGCGATGCCAACGACATCATCGTCGAGCAGTATCGCAGCGACCGCGCGGCTTTCGCCAATCCCGGCTGGCGTTTCGAGAACCCGAACCGTTTCGTGGTGGCGACGACCACCGCGACCAGACTCGGCCCCACGGTCCTTGCCCCCGGTATCACCCCGGAGAAGATCACGCTCTCCAAGGTCGATGCCGATTCGGAGGACCTGTTCCAGCTTTCCTCCTCGATCGAGGCGATGAAAGTGGCGGGGCGCCGTACCAGCGAACTGGAAGCGGCCTGGTGGCACAAGCTCTCCGGGCCGTTTTCCTCGGTGCTGATGCCGCTGCTGGGCGCCGTTGCCGCGTTCGGTCTGGCGCGCTCGGGGCAGTTGCTGATCCGCGCGGTGATCGGCATGGCGCTGGGCTTCGCCTATTTCGTGCTCGACAATGCGGCGCTGGCGATGGGGAACTTCGGCGGTTACCCGCCGCTGATCGCGGCCTGGGCGCCGTTCGTGCTCTTCGCCCTGATCGGCGAGACGGTGCTGATCCGAACCGAAGAGTAAGGCCCCAACAAAAAAGCCCCGCATCACGCGGGGCTTTTTCGTTTCCGGCTGTCGGGCTTTTTTCAGCGCGCGCCCATCGTGCTTTTCGCGAGCCGGCCGAGCAGCGGCATCAGCCCCGGATAGTTCGCCTTCGAATAGGTCGAACCCGAGCCGAACTGCGCGGCAAGGCGGCGGTGGGCCTCGGCCAGCGAGTGATAGGGCATCGAGGGCAGCAGGTGGTGCAGCGCGTGATAGCGCAGGCCGACCGGCGCCCAGAGTTCGGAGAACTTCGCGGGCGGCGGCACGTTCACCGAATCGAGGTACTGCGCGGTCACCGTCATGGCGTCGCCGTCGTTCTCCCAGAGGTGGGCGACGAGGGTGCGGACCTGGTTGAGGAACGCTGTCAGCGAGACCACGCAGAGCGCGATCAGCAGCGGGCGCCAGCCATAGGCATAGCTGGCGGCGAGCACGGCGATCGCCCAGACCGAACAGCCCAGCTCCTGCCAGAACACCATGCGCGCGAAATTGCCTTCGGGCGGGCGGCGGGCGAACTGCGGGTTGATGGCGAGCGCCGAGGCGCGTTCCCAGACGAGCTTGCGCAGCGGCGGGATCACCGCGCCCAGCGGCACCAGCACGGCCGAGCGGATCAGCAGGGCTATCGGCAGCAGGATCGCGGTGAGCGCGAAGACCGGCAGGCTCCACGGCTTCATCAGCGCCAGCGGCAGGTATTCCGGGTCCTCCACGGTGCCGTAGCGGGTGCGGGCGTGGTGGATCGTGTGCACGCCCTCGTACATCAGCGAGGGGATCAGCATGGGAATGCCGACCAGCAGGTTCCACGTGAACCGGAAGCCGGGCAGGGCGTCGCGGTGGATGTGGGTGAGTTCGTGGATGAACAGCAGCGCCCGGTAGAGCGCCAGCGCCGAGACGAGGCCCAACGCAACCGCGGCCCAGACATTGCCGACCAGGATGGCCCCTGCCAGCGCGGCATAGCCGACCGCGGCGGAGACCAGCATGTCGGGCCAGTAGATTCCGGGGCGGGCGACCGCGATGTCACGGGTCAGTTCGACGGCGGCGCGCAGCATCGCCTTGTCGTCGGGGATTTCCGACGAGCGCGGGCGAGAGACCGCTTCACGCGGCGCCGGGGGCGACAGATCGATGGCTTCCTGGGCAATCATACAATTCTAGTCCAAAGTCTCCGGGCATAACCGGCCCGGTGCGTGTTTTGCGGGCGGTCCTGCCGGTCGTCCCGCTTGACAACATGCCGGGACCGACCGCAGGTCGCGATCCAAGCAATTCCCATAAGGCGGAACAAAGGCAGGATCGTGGCCAAAGCCGAACTAGTCATCACACCCGTTTCCAGCAAGGCCGACAGGATCGCCTTTGTCGATTACGCTTATCGGCACAATGCTACAGATCAAAACTGGGTGCCGAACTTGCGCTCGGAGGAAATCTCCAAGTTCACGCCGGGCAAGAATCCGTTCTGGGACCATGCCCACGGGCAGCTTTTCCTGGCCAGGCGGGGCGACGAGGTCGTCGGGCGCATATCGGCGCATATCGATGAACTGGCGCTGAAACAGCCTGCGGAGCAGGGCATGGGCCCCGGCACCGGCAACTGGGGCGCGATCGAGGCCGAGGACGAGGACTCCGCCCGCGCACTGATCGCCGCCGCCGAACAGTGGCTGCGCGAGGAAGGCATGACCCGCGTTCTGGCGCCGATGAACCTGTCCGTCTGGGAAGAGCCGGGCCTGCAGGTGCTTGGGCACGATCATGCGCCGATGGTGATGATGGCGCACCACGATCCGGCCTACCGTCCCTGGATCGAGGGGGCCGGTTACGAGCGGGTGAAGACGCTCTACACCTACGATCTCGACGTGACGAAGCAGTTCCCGCCGCTGGTCCAGCGCATCGTCGCTTCGGGCGAGAAGAACGCCAAGATCCGCATTCGCGAGGTCGATCCCAAGCGATTCGACGAGGAAGCGGCGCTGATCTGCGACATCCTCAACGATGCCTGGTCGGACAACTGGGGCTTCGTGCCCTTCACCGAAAAGGAAATCGAATATACCGGCAAGGCGCTGAAGCCGCTGGTCCATCCCGAGCTCATTCGCATCGCCGAATACGAAGGCGAGGCGGTGGCCTTCATGATGACCTGGCCGGACCTCAACCAAGCGCAGAAGCGCTTCAACGGTCCCAAGGGCAAGCCGGGCATCTTCGGCCTCATCAAGCTGCTGCTCTGGCTGCGGAGGCCCAACCCGGCGGATATGCGCGTGCCGCTGATGGGCGTGCGCAAGAAGCTGCAGTCCTCGCGACTCGCCAGCCAGCTGGCTTTCATGATGATCGAGTACATCCGCCGCGCCGCCACCACCAAGTTCGGAGCGAAGCGCGCCGAGATCGGTTGGGTGCTCGACGACAACCAGGGCATGGTCGCCATCGCGGGCGCCATCGACAGCAAGGTGAACCGCGAATATGCCGTCTACGAAAAGGCGCTGTGATGCGCGCCTGATCGTTTCCGGTTCTTACTGAACAGGCCCTGCGGCCGCGGCTTCCACATCGGCGGCTGCGGCCGCAGCCGCATCGGCGGCAGTGTCTTCCGGCGCGGCGGCTTCACTGGCGGTAGCGCGCGGCGAAGTGGCGGAACTCTGGGATCCCGACTCGGGAGCGGCGGGCGCGGACTGCGAGCGGACCGTGTCGTAGGGCAGCATGTCGTCGCCCACCGAGCGGGGCAGGATCTTCGCCCCGGCGGCCGCGTTTTGCGTCGGGCTTTCGTCCTTCTTGCAGGCGCCGAGCGCGAGGCAGGTGGCGGCCGTCAGCAGGAGGGCCAGCATTCTGGCGTTCCGGGGATAGGTCATGCGGGCGTCTCCGGAGGACAGGGGCGATCGAGAGCGGCGAGGAAAGCGGGCGCGCGGGCGATCAGCGCCTCGTCCCAGGTGGCGAACTCAACTTCCTTCCCCAGTCGGGAGAGGCTGGTGACGCCGAATTCCTCGATCCCGCAAGGCACGATGCCGGTGAAGTGGGTAAGGTCCGGGCGGATGTTCACCGCGAAGCCGTGCATCGTCACCCACTTGCGGATGCGTACGCCGATCGCGCCGATCTTGGCCTCGCGCCCGTCGATGTCCTGGGTCCAGATGCCGATGCGTCCTTCGCTGCGGAAGCTCTCGACGCCGAAGTCTTTCAGCGTCTCGATCACCCAGCCTTCGAGGCCGTGGACGAAGCCCCGCGCGTCGCGGGCGCGTTTTTTCAGGTCCAGCAGGACATAGGCCACCCGCTGGCCGGGACCGTGGTAGGTATAGCGCCCGCCGCGCCCGGCCTCGACGACTTCGAAACGCGGGTCGAGCAGTTCGGTGAGATCGGCGCTGGTGCCGGCGGTATAGACCGGCGGATGTTCGAGCAGCCAGATCAGCTCGCGCGCCTCTCCGGCGGCGATCTGCGCGTTGCGCTCGGTCATTTCCTCAAGCGCGGCGCGGTAGGGCACGGGCTCGGCGCTCACGCGCAGTTCGATATCGCCCGGAAGCGTGGGGGGAAGCGTGGCCGGAAGCGTGGACGGAAAAGTCATGCCGCGTTGCGTGGCGTCATTCCCTGCGGTTATCAAGTCACTTTGAAAGGCCGGCTCTCATCTGGCGGCATCAGGAGCAGTTATGAAGTTCGACAGCAACAGGGCCTGGACCCAGGCATCCCAAGCGGTTTCCGCCAACCGGGAGGTCGTGCTGGCGCTGGCGGGCGTGTTCTTCCTGCTGCCGCAACTCGCCTTTGCAATCTTCTTCCCCCAGCCCGAGATGGGCAGCGGGATGAACGAGCAGCAGGTCATGACGGCGGTGAAAGCCTATTACAGCTCGATCCTGCCGGTGATGATTCCGCTCGCGCTGTTTCAGGCGCTGGGCACGCTCTCGCTGCTCTGCCTGCTCGATAGCGAGCGCCGGCCGACCGTGGGCGAGGCGATTCGCGCCGGCGTGAAGGGGCTGGTACCTTATCTGGTGGCGCAGATCCTGCTCGGCATGGGGTTGGGCGCGGTGGTCCTCGTCATCGCCGGAGTGCTCGGCGCCGTCGGCGGGAGCGTGGGCGCGGTGATCGGGCTGGCGATTGCGCTGGCGTTTGCGGTCGCGGTGTTCGTACGCTTTTCGGTGACGGCGCCGGTCGTCGCGGTGGAGAAGACGCTCAACCCGATTCTGGCGCTCGGGCGGTCGTGGACGCTCACCAAGGGCAATACCGCGCGCCTGCTCGGGTTCTATGCCCTGCTCGGGCTTGCCATGGTGGTGCTGATGATCTTCGGCAATATCCTGACCCTGCCGGTCACGCTGCTGGCGCCGGGCGAAGCGGTCCGGATTACGGCGGCGGTGGTCGAATCGATCATGGCGACGATCATGGCGCTCTACTTCGTCGCGGTGATCGCGCAAGTGCATCGCCAGCTTGCCGGGCCGAGCGCGGAGCGGGTGACGCAGACCTTCGAATGAAACGAAAAAGGCCGGTGCGGGGAGCACCGGCCTTTTTTGTATCGGGTATAATTCGAAAACGGGCCGTCAGGCTTAGTCTTCGTCCTTCCAGCCCCAGAACAGGAAGCAGGGCGGGACGTTGATCGGCTCCATGCCGTTGTCGATCCGCTTGAAGTGGCGGGCCATGAATTCGCGCGCCTTGGGCGTGAACTGATAGACCAGGAAGGCGCCGCCCTTGCGGATGACGCGATAGGTGGCCGAAGCGATGGCTGGGCCGACGCCGTCGGGCAGGGTCGAGAACGGCAGGCCGGACAGCACGTAGTCGGCCTTTTCATGGCCGTGTGCGCGCACGATGTCCTCGACGTCGGCCGCCGAGCCGAGCACCGCGATGAAGCGGCTGTCGGTGATGGTGCGGCGCAGATAGTCGATGAACAGCGGGTTCGTGTCGATCACGATCAACTGGCCGTCGCGACCGAGACGGTCGAGCACCGGGCGGCAGAACGTGCCGACGCCGGGGCCGTACTCGACGAAGAGCTTGCAGTTGGCCCAATCGACGGGGCCAAGCATGCGATTGATCGTGAAGCGCGAGGACGGAACGATCGAACCGACCATCACGGGATTGCGCAGGAAGCCTTCGATGAACACGCCCCAAGGTCCAAGGCTGTGTTTGATCTTCCGCTTGAGCCGCTGGGGCAGCGCCTCTCGGGCAAGCTCGGTACTGGTCATGCTGGAGGAAGCTCTCGCTTTTGTTGTCGTCCGGCGAAGGGCGATTCGGTGACAGATCGGGGCCGACAATGCAAGCGAGCGTCGGCCAATGTTACGCGGGGATTACAGAATCTCGTGGACCTTTTCCTGCGGACGACAAAGCCTGGCGCCCTTTTCGGTTTCCACGAGGGGGCGTTCGATCAGCGCCGGCTCGGCCGCCATGGCCGCCAGAACCGTGGCATCGTCGGCTTCGGGCAGGCCGCGCTCGGCTGCATCGGTGCCGCGCAGGCGCAGGCCTTGCTGCGGGGTGATCCCGGCATCGCGATAGAGCTGGGCGAGCTTTTCGGCCGAGGGCGCGGTCTTGAGGTATTCGATCACTTCGACCTCGACGCCCGGCGTTTCCTCCAGGATCGCGAGAGTCTTGCGCGACGTGCCGCATTTCGGGTTGTGCCAGATGGTCGCCTTCACGGGCGTGTCTCCTGTTGTTCGGGTGATGTCGTTTTCAGAGGGGCCAGGGCGGGCACCTTGCGCGCCGCATCGCGCGGGGCGATGCCCGGCGCGGGCGCGGCGCTGATGGTTTCCTCGCGGCGCAGGACCCTCGCGGCGCGCTGCACGGCGGCGATCAGGCGCGGATAGACCCCGCAGCGGCAGAGATTGGGGATCGCCTCGCGGATATCCGCCTCGCTCGGATTGGCATTGCGGGCGAGCAGGGCCGCACCGCCGATGACGATGCCCGGCGTGCAGAAGCCGCACTGGATCGCCTGCTCGGCCACCATCGCCTGCTGCATCGGATGCGAGCGGTCGGCCGAAAGTCCCTCGATGGTGGTGACGAAGCGGCCCTCGCACTCGCCAAGGGTGACGAGGCAGGCGCGCAGGGCGGCGCCGTCGACGAGGACCGTGCAGGCGCCGCAGTCGCCCACGCCGCAACCGTACTTGGTCCCGGTGAGATTCGCGCCGTCGCGCAAGGCCCAGAGCAGGGGCACCTGCGGGTCCATGGCGATTTCGACCGGGTGATCGTTGACGGTCAGGCGCGGCATCGCGCTTCCTTATGCGCGTGGCGGCTCACGCGCCAGTGCAGGCCCTGCGACGGGGCGGTGCTCCTGCACGGCCTGTCGTTCTTTGAAACGCCGTTCTCTGAAACGCCGTGCATCAGCGAAGCGCTACGCGCAGGCCCGCCCAGAAGGTGCGCGGGGTGCCGAGGTCGATCGAACCGTTCTGGTTGCGGGTGACGATGGTCTCGTCGGTCAGGTTCTCGGCGCGCAGGACGAGCGAGAACGCATCGGTTACCGGAACCTGCACATAACCGTCGAGCGTCGTCGCGGCGGGGAGCACGTAAGTCTGGAGATCGTCCTCGTACTGGGCGCCGACATGGCGCAGCGTCGCCGCGAAACGCCAGCCGTCCGCCGGAAGCCAGGCGAGCGTGGCGCTGGCGGCGAACTTCGGCGTCTGCGAGGGGCGCATGCCGTCAAGATCGGGATCGTCCGCGCGGACCTTGGCGTCGGTCCAGGCCAGCGAGCCGTCGAAGCGGACTATGCCGAGGTCGAGTGCGGCGGCGGCTTCCAGCCCGCGCGCATGGACCGCGTTGACGTTCTGCCGCTCGCGCGTCGTGCGGTTCAGCGTCACGTTGGCCACTGCATCCTTCACCTCGTTGTCGAAGGCGGTGAGCGAGAGGGTCAGGGCTTGCAGCGGGTGGAGGTCGATCCCCGCCTCGTAGCCGCGCAGGCGTTCGGGCTTGAGGTTCGGGTTGGCCTCGGTGGTGATCGGGAAGACCACAAAGGGGCGGTAGAGTTCGTTGAGCGTCGGCAGGCGCATGCCGGTGTAGGCGGCGGCGCGCAGGCTCACGGCCTTGCCGGCGTGCCAGACCAGACCGGCGCGGCCGTTGCCCATCCAGCCCGAGCGGTTTGCATAGGCATCGTCCTGCGTGACGGCGCCTGCCGGGCTGACCGAGCGGTAGAAGCCGTTACGGATGGTCCAGCGGTCCGCGCGGCCACCGGCGGTGAGCACGAGATTGCCCAGAGTCCAGTCGTCTTCGGCATAGAAGCCGAGGTCGGACTGGTTGCCGCCTGCGCGGCGCACGGCGGTAAAGGCGCCGCTGGTATTGTAAGGCAGTTCCAGCAGGCGCCCGTCACTCAGACGCAAGTCGGTGCCGATGCGCAGGACATGGCTCTCGCCCACCGGCGGGCGCAGTTCGGCCTTGCCGCCGATCGCGGTGGTCGGGGTGCGGTGCTGGTCCAGCGTCTTTTTGAAAGTGCTCGAACTGATCACGATGTTCGAGAAGTCCTGCGCCTGCACATAGCCGAGCACGTCGAACTGCCAGTCGCCCCGTCCGACCAGTCGCAGCGAGGCCTGCTGGCCTTCCGAGGTCGAATCGGCGCCCTTGAAGCGCAAAGTGCGCTGGTCGCCATAGGCGAGCACGGAGGCCTGGAGTTCCACGTCCCCGCTCAGCGGCGCGACGGCGCGCAGCGAGGCGGACCAGCTGTCGTAGGCGGCGCGCGCGGAGGCGGGAACGCGCTGGTCCCTGGGCGTGGTCCAGAAGCCTTCGCCCCTGTCCCACTGCACGCTCGCGACGAGGAAGCCGGCGCCCAGCTTCGGCGCGATGGTGGCCGAGGTCTGGGTCTCGCCGCGATCGTTGACGAGGGCACTGCCTTGCAGGGCGCCGATCTGGTCCGGCCCGGCGCTGGTCATCTCGATGGTCCCCGCCACCGCGCCCGAGCCGAAGGCGCCCGAACCGCCGCCGCGCGTCACCCGGATCGACGAAAGCCGCTCCGGCGCGATGGCGCTGTAGGGGATATAGCCGAAGAACGGGTTCGCCACCGGCACCCCGTCGAGCAGGACCAGCGTCCGGCTCGACGCATTGCCGCCCAGCGCGCGCAAGGTCGCACCCTGCGAGGAAGGATTGGCCGAGCGGCTGTCCGAGCGGCGGAACTGGGAAAAGCCCGCCACCGAATTCAGCACGTCCTCGATCCGGCCCGAGGCGCTGGCGATTACCGCGTCGCGCTCGATGGTCTCGACATCGTAGGCCGGGGTCGCCGGTCCCGATTCGAGGCCGTGGCCGGTCACGATGATCGGGGCGCCGGGCTGCGCGGTCTCTTCGGCCAGAACCGGCGCCGAAGAAAGCGCGGCACAGCCTGCCAGCAGGGCGGCTCGGTAGCGGAGCGTGTTCACGTCAGGCCGGATCGATCGTGAGGACGACGGGCTCAAGACCTTCGACGCGGCCTTCCAGCCGGTCCCCCGGCGCGACCGGGCCAACGCCCGCGGGCGTACCGGTATAGATCAGGTCGCCGGGGGCGAGGTGGTAGAGGCGCGAAAGGTCGGCGATCAGTTCGGGCAGACTCCAGATCATCTCGGAGAGCGGCGCGTCCTGCCGGGTCTCGCCGTTCTGGGTGAGGGTGATGCGCTGCTCGCCCGGCGTGCCGAACGACTCGGCGCGGGTGATGGCGCCTATCACGGCGCCGTTCTCGAAGTCCTTGCCCATGTCCCAGGGATAGCCCTTGGCCTTGGCGGCGTTCTGGAGGTCGCGCCGGGTCATGTCGAGCCCGCAGGCATAGCCATAGACGAGGTCCATCGCCTGTTCCGCTGCGACTTCGAAGCCGTGGCCGCCCAGCGCGACGACGAGTTCCATCTCGTAATGGCAGTCCTGCGTGCCGGGCGGATAGGCGATTGCTCCGCCCGAATGGCAGAGCGCGGCGGGGGCCTTGGTGAACCAGATCGGAGCCTCGCGGTCGACCGCATTGCCGAGTTCGCGCGCATGGGCCGCGTAATTGCGCCCGACGCAGAAAATCCGGCGCACGGGGTAGCGGGCATCTTCGCCCAGGACGGAGACGGCGGGGGCTTCGGGCAGTTCGAACAGCAGGCTCACTCGCAATTTCCCTTCCTTGCTTGGCGGGAGCCATAAAGCGCGATCTCCGCCGGGAAAAGCGCAACCCGCTTGCCGTCCCCTGCGAAGGGCTTACATTTGCCGATGTGACCGAGAAACAATATTTATCCGGACGGCTCCTGCTGGCGATGCCGGGCATGTTCGATCCGCGCTTCGACCACAGCGTGAGCGTCCTGTGCGTCCATGACGAGAACGGCGCGCTGGGCATCGGCATCGGCCGGCTGCGTGAGGGCGTGCGCTTCCACGAGATTCTCGAAGAACTGGGCATCGACCCCGGCGTCGCGCCGGACTGCGAGGTCCACGAAGGCGGTCCGGTCGAGCCGGGCCGCGGTTTCGTGCTCCATTCGCCCGACTGGGGAGGCAGCGACACGGTCGAGGTTCATCCGCTCTGTTCGCTTTCCGCGTCGATGGATGTGCTGCGGGCGATTGCCGAAGGGCGCGGGCCGCAGCGCTGGCTGATGTCGCTGGGCTATGCGGGGTGGGCGCCGGGGCAGCTCGAAGGCGAGATGCGGCAGCATGGCTGGTACGCGGCGGATCCGCATCCGGAAATCCTGTTCGACACGGCAGTCGCCGATCGCTGGACCGCGACCTGGCGGGCCGAGGGGATCGATCCGGCGCTGCTGTCGAGCCAGACCGGCAGCGCCTGACGGGTCAGCGCGCGCGCAGGGCGGCAAAGTCCTGCGGGCGATCGATGTCGAGATGGATCGCCGGATCTTTGGTCTCGACGAAGATGACATCCCCGCGCCCGCGCAGCAGGCGCCCAGCGCCCTCGTCGCCCGAGAGGCGCGCGATCTCGGGATAAAGGCGCGGGGACAGCAGCACCGGATGTCCCGGCCTGCCGTCGTGGCGGGGCAGTGCGGCACTACCGCCGCCTATCCCGGCGGCGAGGCGTGCGGCCATGTCATGCGGCACGCGGGGCATGTCGCCGAGGAACACGAAGACGCCTTCCGCATCGTGCAGTGCCGTGATTCCGACCTTGAGCGATGCCGACAGCGCGTCGCTGGTGATGCGGAGCACTTCGACCGGCGGGTTTTCCGACCATGTTCCGCAGTCGAGGCCGTCCCGCGCCACCATGAGCACGCGAGAGACCGGCGCGGCGCGGGCGGCGCGGACGGCGTGGAACAGCAGCGGCTCGCCATCCAGCAGGGCGGAGAGCTTGTCGCCGCCGAACCGCCGCGAGGCTCCCGCCGCCAGTACGAGCGCGGCGAAAGTCATGCCCGCTCGCGCGCCGGGTTCAGCGCCTGCATGATCTCGGCGATGATCCCCGTGGCGACTTCCCAGGGCGACTTGCCGAGTCCGGCCACGCCCGGCGAAAGATGGAGCCGCGCCAGTTCTTCCGGTGTCGCTCCGGCATTTTCGAGTGCACCGCGCCGCGCCGCCGCGCGCGACTTCGCGCCGATCATGCCGACATAGCCCGCCCCGCCGCGCAGCGCGGCGAGGCAGCCGCCGAGATCGTGGTGATCCTCGTGCGTGGCGCCGAGATAGGCGGTCCAGCGGTCCACTCCCAGCTCTGCCAGCGCCGTCGCGGGATCGCTGCGCATGTAACGGGAGACGGGGAAGGGCGGCGGCGCCGTGGGGCCGTCGGGACGCAGCAGGATCGTCTCGAACTGCGAGAGGGCGGCAAGCCGGGCTGCTGCCAAGGCCCCCGGATCGCCGCCGGAAACGATCAGGCGGCGGGGCGGGTCATAGCGACGGGCGAGCGAGAACGGCGTTTCGGAGAGGTCGAGCAAGGAACCATCGTCGGCAGTGACGTGCTGTGCGGTGCCGTCGCTGTGCCAGCGGCAGGCGCGGCGGGCCGCGCCGTGACGCAGCAGTTCGGCCGCCGCTGCGCTGTCGGCAGCGATCCGCTCGACCAGGACATGCAGGGCGCCGCCGCAGCGCAGGCGGATGTCGATCCATGGACTGCCGTTGCCGTAGTGGAGGCGGCGCGGGAGCCCGTCGGCGAGGACCTGCATGGCATGGCCGGCCACGTCGCCTTCGATACAGTCTCCGGAGAAATAGCCGCTGGCACCGATGTCGGCCTTATCGTCGGGCGCGACGAACAGCATCTGCGCGCCGGGACCGCGCGGCGCGCTGCCTTCGACGCGGTAGAGCGTGGCGAGCGCGGCCGGGCGACCGTCTTGCCGCGCGCGCGCCAGGGGGTGGCGGATGTCGTCGATCCAGCCGAACAGCGGCCAGTCGGCGTTTTCCAGTCCGCTCATCCTTGATGGTGGTCCGGATCGGGGACGGCTGCGCCGTCACCCACGAGCGGCGCAATGACGAGGCGATGGAGGATGCGCGCGGTGTCCTCGGCGCTCTGGTCTTGTCCCTTGGCCAGCCACCAGCCGAGAATGTCGATCGTGGCGCCGGTGCCGTGCACCACGCCAAGATCCCGGGGCAGCCACTCGGCCGGATTGGCGAGGTCCTCGATCAGGCCGCGCGCCTGCCGGATGAACTCTTCCCGCACGATTCCTGCGGCACCGCCTGCCAGCAGGGCGGACCATAGCGTCCGATGCTCGCCGACGTAGGTGCACAGCGCCAAGGTGGATTCGTAGCTGTTGGCAGCGTGGAGGATGGGAATGGTCAGGGCCAGCAGCCCGGCTATCTCTTCCGAGGCGACATCTCCCAGCAGCGCTTCCTTCGTCGAATAGTGGCGGAAGAAGGTGGCATAGCCGGTGCCCGCCCGCGCCGAGATCTCGCGAATGGTGATCTGGTCGAAGGTCTTTTCCTCAAGCAGGGACAGCATGGCGGCGTTCAGCACCTTGCGGGAACGCACCTGCCGCGCGTCGGTAGGCGCGTCCTTCCTGAATTCCGCAAGATTTCCGTTCATGGCCGATCCGTAACACCCCGGAGAAAGGGTGTCTAACGCGGCGCTGCAGCGGATCGCTGCATGACGTGATGAACGGGATTCAGTATTCCCCGATGCGGTCGGCGAACAGCAGGCGTCCGCCCGAAAGGTGCCAGAGCGCTTCGTTGAAGTCGGTGTTGCTCATCGCGAAGCAGCCTTCGCTGCGACCGAGCTTGCCCCACTTCTGGATCATCGCGGCATCGACGTACCACGCCGGGTGCATCACGATGGCGCGTTCGAGTGCCATCGAATTGTCGTTGTCCAGGCCCTTGAGCCGGATCGAGGTGCCGTACTTGCCCGAGTACCACTCGCACGTGAGGAAAGCCCCGCGCGAGGTGGCTTCCGATCCGGGCAGGTTGGAAAAGTTCTGCAGCCAGCCGCTGTGCGCCGGGTCCGAGCCGCGCCCGTGGGCGAGCAGGAACGAGCGCACCGTGCCCGCCTCAATATTGGCGAAGTGTAGGCGCGGCTTCCACGAGGGCTGTGCGAAATCGGCGATGCCGACGAGGTCTCTGCGCCAGATCTGGGTGCCGACGCGCTGCACCTGCCGCGAGGCGACATCGAGAATGCGGCGCTGATAGGGCGTAAGCGCGCTCGGTACGGCATCCAGCGTGCCCATGCCTGCGCCGAGAGAGGGCAACCCGGCGGGACCGATCTGTCCCGTCGCTGTTCCTGCCGTGTTTTCTGCTGCCAGCACGCGCGACGGCAATACCAGGCTTGCGCCCGCCGCCAGTCCGCCCATGAGGACAGCACGTCGACCCAACGTCTGTTCCATACCGGTAAGTTAACCTAAACGCAGAGGACTTTCCAGCCTCATCGAGGCTCGGTTCCCGGGAACAAGGCGGGCCGCCGCAAAGGTTAACCGGTTTGCCGACCCCGGTCGCGCGGCAGCGATTCGCAGGCTTGGCCCGGCGGAGGCGGCACGCTTCCGCCGGGCAAATGGAATCGTCAGGCGGCGACTTCCAGCGGCTTGCGGGCGTGCTGGCGGATCCAGTCTTCCAGCACCGGGGCGATGCGGGTGCGCCACTTGCTGCCGTTGAAGATACCGTAATGGCCGACGTTCTCGGCGAGCAGGTACTTCTTCCGGTCGTCCGGCAGGTGGGTGGCGAGCTTGAGCGCGGCCTTGGTCTGGCCGATGCCGGAAATGTCGTCCCGCTCACCCTCGACCGCGAGCAGGGCGGTGTCGAGAATCGCGGAAGGGTCGATGCGTTCGCCGCGATGGACGAACTCGCCCTTGGGCAGCGAGTGCTTCTGGAACACCTGCTCGATGGTCTGGAGATAATAGTCGGCGGTCATGTCGCAGACCGAGCGGTATTCGTCGTAGAAAGCCTTGGTGGCCGCGGCGCCTTCGCCGTCGCCGGTGACGAGGTGCTTGAACATGCCATAGTGGCTCATCATGTGGTTGCCGAGGTTCATCGCCATGAAGCCCGCGAGCTGGAGGAAGCCCGGATAGACCTTGCGTCCGGCACCCGGATAGGTGAGCGGAACGGTGGCGATGACGTTGTTCTCGAACCACGAGAGCGGCTGCTGCATCGCCACGTCGTTGACGCTCGTGGGTGCCTCGCGGGTATCGACCGGGCCGCCCATCATGGTCAGCGTGGCGGGGCGGCAGGGGTGCCGCTGCTTGCCCATGATCGCCGCGGCCGCGAAAGCCGGGACCGAAGGCTGGCAGACGGCTAGCATGTGCGCGCCGGGGCCGATGTGTTCCAGGAAGCCGATCAGGTAGTCGATATAGTCGTCGAGGTCGAAGCGGCCGGCGTCCGAGGGCACCAGCTTCGCGTCGGCCCAGTCGGTGATGTAGACTTCGCAGCTTTCCAGCATGCGGGCGACGGTGCCGCGCAGCAGGGTGGCGAAGTGGCCGCTCATCGGTGCCACGACCAGCAGCTTGGGGGCGTCCTTGGGCAGGCCGGGGTGGGTGAAGCGGATCAGGTCGCCGAAGGGGCGGCGCAGCACGATCGATTCGGTGATGTCGTAAGTCTTGCCGCCGGTGGTGACTGTCTCGATGTCGAAGGCGGGCTTGCCGCGCGGCGCGGCGGCATGGGCGAAGACGTCGAGCGCCGAGGCCATGACCGGGCCGAAGCCGAAATAGCCCATGGGAAGGGCGGGATTGCTGAGAAGTTCGGAACTCACCGAAGCCCAGGCGGCGGCGCCGCTCAGCATGGTACGCTGCAATTCATAGGCGTTGTAAAGCAAGATGCGTCTCCCGAACGGCAATGCGACCGCGCCGTCCTGCAAGGTATAAAGGCCATTTGGGACCGAATCGTTGCCGGCGCAATGCGGTAAACCCGATTGCATCAATCGGTCAGCACGGTCTTTTGCCGAAGACCTTGATCGTAAAGGGGCTTTTCATATGTCTTTTCCTTGGAGCAGGGACAGGATAAGGCCGCGCCCATGGATGCCAATGCGGGGCAGGACGGGCTGCCTGAGAACGAGAACGCCACTAGCTTCCACAGTGGCACCGAAGCCCAGGATCCTCGTCGCAGGAACCTGGGTGCGCTGGCCATGGTCTGGCGCGAGCTGTTCAAGTATCCCGGCCGCATGGCCATCGCCGGTCTGGCCCTGCTGACCACGGCGACTTCGACTCTCGCGATTCCCTACGGTTTCCGCCAGATCGTCGACCAGGGCTTTGCCCAGGGCGCCGATCCCTCGGCGATCCGCTGGTGGTTCGCCATGCTGCTCGGCGTCGTCACCGTGCTTTCGGTGGCGACGGCGATCCGCTTCTACAGCGTGTCGTGGCTGGGCGAGCGCGTCGTGGCCGACGTGCGCCTGCGCGTGCAGCGCCACCTGCTGACGCTTTCGCCCAGTTTCTTCGAGGAAAACAGCCCCAAGGAAATCGCCTCGCGCATGACGGCGGACACCGCCATCATCGAGACGGTGGTGGGCACCACGGTTTCCGTCGCGCTGCGCAATGCGATCATGGCGGTGGGCGGGGTGGCCTATCTCTTCGTCCTGGCGCCGACGCTGACTTTGGGGCTTGTCGTCGCGATTCCGGTGGTGATCCTGCCGATCGCCGCCTTCGGCCGCCGCTTGCGCGCCGTCGCCCGCCAGAGCCAGGACCGCGTGGCCGATATCGGCGCCACCACCAGCGAGGTCTTCGGCGCCTTGCGCGTGGTCCAGGCGTTCAATCAGGAAGGGCGAGAACTGGAGCGCTTCTCCGGCGCGGTGGAGCGTACCTTCGAGACCGGCCGGCATCGCATCGCCCTGCGCGCGGTGATGACGGCGGTGATCATGTTCCTGATCTTCGCCTCGATCACCGTTATCATGTGGCGCGGCGCGATCGGCGTGGCCGAAGGGTCGATCACCGGCGGCACGATCGCGGCTTTCGTGGTGACGGCGGGTATCGTCGCAGGTGCTTTCGGCTCGCTCACCGAAGTCTATGGCGATCTGGTGCGCGGTGCCGGTGCGGCCAGCCGCCTCGCCGAACTGCTGAGCGAGCACCCGACGATCACCGCTCCGGCGCGCCCGCTCACCCTGCCTTCGCCGGGGCGCGGCAAGCTCGCTTTCGAGCGCGTGACCTTCCGCTATCCCTCTCGCCCCGAACTGGCGGCGCTCCAAGATTTCAGCCTCTCGATCGAGCCGGGCGAGACGGTGGCGATCGTCGGGCCTTCGGGCGCGGGCAAGTCCACGCTGTTCCAGCTCGCCGAGCGATTCTACGACCCCCAGAGCGGCGCCATCAAGATCGACGGTGTGCCGCTGACCTCGGCCGATCCCTCCGAGATCCGCCGCCGCATCGCGCTCGTGCCGCAGGAAGGCGTGCTCTTCGCCGCTTCCGCGCGCGACAACTTGCGCTACGGCAACCAGGAGGCGGACGACGCGGCGATCTGGCAGGCGGCCCGCGCCGCCAATGCCGAGCGTTTCCTGCGCGAATTGCCGCAGGGTCTCGATACTTTCCTAGGCGAGGACGGCGCGCGCCTGTCCGGCGGCCAGCGCCAGCGCCTCGCCATCGCCCGCGCCCTACTGCGTGACGCGCCGATCCTGCTGCTCGACGAGGCGACCAGCGCGCTCGACGCCGAGAGCGAGCGGCTGGTCCAGGACGCGCTGGAACACCTGATGGAAAACCGCACGACGCTGGTGATCGCACACCGCCTCGCCACCGTGCGCAAGGCGGATCGGATCGTGGTGATGGACGGCGGGCGCATCGTCGAGCAGGGCACGCATGAAAGCTTGAGCCAGGCGGGCGGGCTTTACGCAAGGCTGGCTTCGCTCCAGTTCGATGCCGATGCTGTCGCCGCCTTCGCTCGTTCGACGAACGCCTGATCCGCGACGACGAACGACATTTCAGGGCTGGCGTTGCCGAATATGGCAATTATGTTGCGCTGCTATCGACGGGCCGTTCCGGTTCGTCGCCGGACCGTTCGTGTCATGCAATTCAGAAAGGTGGGACCATGACCCGCATTCTCGGCCGGGTGCTCGCTTCGACGGCGCTCGCTACCGCTCTCAGCTTTTCCGCCGTACCGGCTCTCGCCGATGCTCCTGCCGCTTCGGATCCGATGCAGATCGATCCGGCGAAGATGGACTGGGGCAAGTCCGGCATCCAGACCCAGTGGCAGGACACGGCCGCCAAGCCCGGCGTGGACTTCGACAAGTTCGTGAACGGCAAGTGGGAAGCCGCCGTCGTGCTTCCGGCAGACCGCACCAACTGGGGCTCGTTCACCGCGCTGCGCGACCTTTCGGAACAGCGCGTCCATGCCATCATGAATGACCTGATCGCCTCGAAGCCCGCGGCAGGCACCGATGCCGCCCGCGTCGAGGCGGCCTATGCGGCCTTCATGGATGTCGACGCTATCAACAAGGCCGGTCTGGCCCCGGCGCAGCCTTACCTTGAGCGCATCTTCGCGGCCAAGACGCCCGACGACCTGATGAAGATCTTCGCCTCGCCCGGCTTCGCCTCGCCGCTCGGCGCCTATGTCGGCCCGGATGAGAAGCAGAGCGACATCAACGCCTTCCAGGTCGGCGTCGGCGGCCTCGGCCTGCCCGACCGCGACTATTACCTGAAGAACGACCCGCGTTCGCAGGACCTGCGCGCCAAGTACACCGACTACCTGACCTTCCTGCTCGGCAAGGCCGGTTATGCCGATCCGGCGACCGCCGCCAAGTCGGTGGTGGCGCTGGAAACCCGCATCGCCCAGGCCGACTGGGACCGCGCCGCCAGCCGCGACCCGGACCTCACCTACAACAAGCTGACCCTGGCCGAGTTCGAAGGCCTCGGCGCCCCCGGCCTGATGCGCACCTTCATGGACACGATGGGCGCGGGCAAGGCGGGCTACGTGCTTGCCACCGAAATGCCGCCGACGCCGGAAGAGCTGAAGGCTGCCCGCATCGATCCCGCCAAGGCCCAGACCCTGTTCGGCGGCGGCGTTCCCGCCGTGGCCAAGCTGGTCTCCGACGTCCCGGTCGCCACTTGGCAGGCCTGGCTCGCGGCGCACTTCCTGCGCAGCAACGCGGCCGTGCTGCCCAGCGACATCGACGACGCCAATTTCGCCTTCTACGGCAAAGTCATGAGCGGCCAGCCCGAGCAGCGCGCCCGCTGGAAGCGCGGCGTCGCCGCGGTCGAGGGCATGGCCGGTGAACTCGTCGGCAAGATCTATGCCGAGAAGTACTATCCGCCCGAAGCCAAGGCGGCGATGACCGACCTCGTCGCCAACTTGCGCAAGGCCATGGCGGTCAACCTCAAGGACCTGGCCTGGATGGGTCCGGAAACCCGCAAGGAAGCGCAGGCCAAGCTCGACGCCTTCAATCCCAAGATCGGCGCCCCGGCGAAGTACAAGACCTACGAAGGCCTGACCTTCTCGGCCACCGATCCGCTCGGCAACGCGATTGCCGCCGGTTCGTGGGAGAACGACGACCAGATGAAGCGCATCGGCCAGCCGGTCGACAAGACCGAATGGTTCATGCTGCCCGAGACGGTCAACGCCTACTACAACCCGCCGTTCAACGAGATCGTGTTCCCGGCTGCCATTCTCCAGCCGCCGTTCTTCAACGTCTCGGCTGACCCGGCCGTCAACTACGGCGGCATCGGCGCGGTGATCGGCCACGAGATGGGCCACGGTTTCGACGACCAGGGCGCCAAGTCGGACGGTACCGGCAACTTGCGCGACTGGTGGAGCGCGGCGGACAAGGCCAACTTCCAGAAGCTCCAGGACCGTCTGGAAGCCCAGTACAACAGCTTCTGCCCGTTCGACGACGGCAAGACCTGCGTCAACGGCAAGCTGACCATGGGCGAGAACATCGGCGACCTCGGCGGCCTCAGCCTCGCCTACCGCGCCTACAAGCTCTCGCTGAACGGCAAGGAAGCCCCGGTGATCGACGGCCTGACCGGCGACCAGCGCTTCTTCATGGCCTGGGCGCAGGTCTGGCGCAGCAAGTACCGCGAGGAATCGGTGCGCCAGCAGCTCATCACCGACCCGCACTCGCCCGCGCATTACCGCATCAACGGCATCGTCCGTAACTTCGACGAATGGTACAAGGCCTTCGACGTGAAGCCGGGCGACGCCCTCTACCTGCCGCCCGCCCAGCGCGTGCGGATCTGGTAAGGAAACTGTAAGGAAACGGGGCCCGGTTCGACATGGACCGGGCCCCGAACCTCAAAACGCGGCCAACCGTATTTTCTGAACGACTATAGGGACTAGAGACCCTTTCGGCGGGTTGACTTGGCCGGTGCGTCCGGCATGACCTCGACCCCATGAGCTTGACCCTTACCGCGATCCTCCTCGGCATTGTCGAGGGCCTCACCGAATTCCTGCCCGTCTCCTCGACCGGCCACCTGATTCTGGCCACGCGGCTGTTCGGGTACGATTCGAGCCAGTGGGCCACTTTCAACATCGTCATCCAGCTGGGCGCGATCCTGGCGGTGATCGTGCAGTTCTGGCGCACGTTCTGGGCGGTGGGCATGGGGCTGCTCAAGCTCAATCCCAACTCGATCCGGTTCGTGCGCAACGTGTTGCTGGCGTTCATTCCCTCGGCCGTGCTCGGCCTGCTGTTCAACAATTACATCGAGGGCCTGCTGGGCGAACCCGCCGTGGTCGCCTGGGCGCTGATCATCGGCGGCATCGCCATTCTCGGGATCGAGAAAGTGGCCAAGCCCGGCCCGCTGACCGGCGTTTCCGAACTGCCCGCCGTCAAGTGCATCGGCGTCGGCTTTGCGCAGTGCCTGGCGATGGTTCCGGGCGTCAGCCGTTCCGGCGCGACGATCATGGGCGCGCTGTCGATGGGTATCGAGCGCCGCACGGCGGCCGAGTTCAGCTTCTTCCTGGCCGTGCCGACGATGATCGGCGCGACGACGCTGGAACTGCTCAAGCATCACCAGGAACTGATGGCCGGCACCGGCGCGGTGGGCTGGGGCGAGATCGGGATCGGCTTTGCCGTCTCCTTCGTGGTGGCGCTGGTCGTCATCAAGGCCTTCATGGCCTTCGTCAGCCGCTCGGGCTTTGCACCGTTCGCCTGGTATCGTATCGTCGCGGGCGCTCTTGCACTCTTCCTGCTTTCGCGGGTCTGATCAGGGATTTGAACCATGGCCGAGAACGACACCAAGAAGCTCGGCCGTAAAGATTACGAGAAACTGCTGGAGCCGATGCAGGAGGAGCTGGTGGGCATGGCCCGCTGGGCTGCCTCCACCGGCGCCCGCATCGTCGTTCTGTTCGAGGGACGGGACACGGCGGGCAAGGGCGGGGCGATCAAGGCCGTCGGCGGCCAGCTCAATCCCCGCCAATGCCGCACCGTCGCGCTCACCGCGCCCAGCGAGCGCGAGCAGGGCCAGTGGTACTTCCAGCGCTATGTCGAGCACCTGCCGACCCGCGGCGAGATCGTGCTGTTCGACCGCAGCTGGTACAACCGCGCCGGGGTCGAGAAAGTCATGGGCTTCGCGACCGGCTCGGAAGTGAAGCGCTTCCTCCAGCAAGTCCCGGTGTTCGAGCGCATGCTCGTCGACGACGGTATCCTGCTGTTCAAGTACTGGCTCGCCTGCGACCAGGAGAAGCAAGAGGAGCGCCTCCACGAGCGACTCGACGATCCGCTCAAGCGCTGGAAGCTCTCGCCGATCGACGTCGCCGCGCGCGAGCGCTACGAGGACTATACCAAGGCGCGCGAGGTCATGCTCAAGGCCACGCACAAGAAGCACGCGCCGTGGACGGTGGTGGACTTCAACGACCAGCGAATCGGTCGGCTCACGCTGGTGCGCGATCTGCTGGACCGCCTGCCCGACACCAAGGTCGAGCCGCAGACGATCAAGATGCCGAAACTGAATCACGCGCCCTACAACGAGAAATTCGGCGTCTTGGAGCCGATCGACTCCTTCGATACGGAGTGATTTACCCCTCTCGCGCTTGACTTTGGGCTGTCACTATCGCATGGGCCGCAACCTTGAGGGGCGGCGCTCGATTGCCGCCCTGAAATTTTTCAACGGAACGCCGGCCGGCCAGGGCGGCTGAAACGAGAGATACAGGAAACCGCCATGGCGAAGCCCGCAACCGTCAAGATCCGTCTTGTCTCGACCGCCGACACCGGCTTCTTCTACGTCACCAAGAAGAACCCGCGCAACACGACCGAGAAGATGACCTTCCGCAAGTACGACCCGGTCGTGCGCAAGCACGTCGACTTCAAGGAAGCCAAGATCAAGTAAGGTTTCCTTCGGGAACTTTGCGATTAAGGGGCGGTTCAAGCCTGCAAACCCAATGGGAGCATCATGAACCGCACCTTCAAGATCTTTCGCTCTTGCGTAAGCGCGGCCAGTTTGGCCGCGCTTTGCGTTCCTGCCCTCCTTCCGGCGACGCCCGCGATAGCTGCGCCGTCTGCCGACGCTGCGCAGCTGAACCAGGCCGTCGAGGCGCTTCGCGCGATCTCGACGATGAAGGCCAGCTTCGTCCAGACCGACCGCAACGGCCAGAGCCTGACCGGCGAACTGACGCTGATGCGCCCCGGCAAGATCCGCTTCCAGTACGAGAAGAGCGCCCAGATGCTGATCGTCAGCGACGGCAAGGCGCTGACGATGATCGACTACTCGGTGCGGCAGGTGCAGCGCTGGCCGATCAGCAACAGCCCGCTCGGCGCGCTGCTCGATCCCAAGCGCGACGTGGCGAAGTTCGGCACCGTCAAGCAGACCGGCAATCCCAACGTCGTCAGCATCGAGGTCCGCGACCGCTCGCATCCCGAATATGGCGTCATCACCCTGATCTTCACCCGCAAGGCCTCGGCGCCGGGCGGGCTTGAGCTGAGCTACTGGGTCTCGCTCGATTCGCAGAACAAGCGCACCACCATCGCACTGTCGAATCAGCGCTACGGCGTTCCGGTGACCGACAACGATTTCCGCTGGGTCGATCCCCGCCCCCGTACGCGCCGATAGGTTCCGTCGATAACGGGCACCGCCTGGTCGCGAGTTGCCCGCTGGCTGCGACGGAATGCGACACTTTTCTGAATTCCGTTCACTTGCCAGCAAGCCAAGAGCACCTACATTGAGATGGTCAGAGCGGCTCGAGGCGGGTTTCCCCCCTGTTGCCCACGCCTCCACAAGGGTCCTCTGATTTAGCGTGACGAACGCTTACATGAACCCTCGGTCCTCTGCCCCCGGACCGAGGGTTTTTGTTTTTTCTGGCTGTTTTTTCCGCCCGGCGGGGCTGCGAACGCTACCGCTCTGCGCTTCCGGTGCTCACGGCCAGACGGCCGCTGCGCTCCGGTTCTCGATCGGCAGCATTCTCGCTCCCGCCGGACGAAAAAATCAGCCAGAAAAATGCGCTGGTGAATCTTAGTCACCGTGGCCCCCGCGAAAGCGGGGCCCCGCTTTCTTGCGGCGTGGCTCTGGAAATTCGCAAAGGGCATCCCTATTGCCTGCGGCATGAAGATCGCCACCTGGAACATCAATTCTGTCCGCCTTCGCATCGACCAGGTCGAGCGTTTCCTGACCGAGCAGTCGCCCGACGTGCTCTGCCTCCAGGAGATCAAGGTCGCCGAGCACCTCTTCCCGCACGATATGTTCGAGCGACTCGGCTATACCCACCGCGCGATCCACGGCCAGAAGGGCTACCACGGCGTCGCCACCGTCAGCCGCGTGCCGTTCACCGAGTTCAGCCGCCATGACTGGCAGGACAACGGCGAGGCGCGCCATGTCGGCGTGGAGCTTCAGGGTGCCGGGCAGGGCATGATCCTGGAGAACGTCTATATCCCCGCCGGCGGCGACATTGCCGACCGCGAGGTGAACCTGAAGTTCGGCCAGAAGCTCGACTTCCTAGAACGCATGACCCGCTGGGCCGACAAGATCGACCGGCCTACCCTGATCGTCGGTGACTTCAACATCGCCCCGCTCGAATCGGACGTCTACGACCACAAGGCCCTGCTCAAGGTCGTCAGCCACACGCCGATCGAAGTGGAGACGCTGGGCCGTTTCCGCGATGCCCACGGCTGGGTTGATCTGGGCCGAGAATTCATCCCCGCGCCGGAACGCAACTATTCCTGGTGGTCCTATCGCAGCTACTGGCGCCAGAAGGACCAGGGCCGCCGCCTCGACCACATGTGGGCCTCGCCCGATCTCGCGAAGCAGGCGCGCGCGCACAGCTTCGTCGAGGAGACCCGCCGCTGGGAACAGCCGAGCGACCACGTTCCGCTCGTCACGGAGTTCGAACTCTGAGTACCGAGTTGCCCTCCGCCGGGTCGCGCCGGGTCGCGCTGGCGCTGGACGCGCTGCGCCATGGCTGGCCGGTGCGGATGGGTGAAGCTCATGTCCTGCTCCCGGCCGAGACCGGCTTCGCGCCCGGCGTCACCGCACCCCGGATGCTGATCTCGGCGGCGCGGGCGGTGACGCTCAAGCTCGCCAACCAGCGCGAAGCCGCCGTTCCCGAGGCGCCCGTGCTGATTCGTGCCGCCGAGCCGTTCGATCTCGAAACCGCCCGCGCGGTGGCCGATCCGGCGCTCGATCTGGCGCACCCGATGAAAGGCCCGTTCGCGGCCGAGCATATCGAGGACATCGATCTCGCCCGCACCGCCATGGAACTGGCGCGGCTCGCCGGTATCCTGCCTGCCTTCCTCGTTGCGCCGGATATCGACGGCGAGGCGCAGTCCGTGTCGCCCGCCGATCTCGCGGAATGGAAGGACACCGGCCGCCTCGTCATCGCCTCGCGCGCGCGCCTGCCGGTGGCGGCCTGCGAAGAGGCGGAGATCGTCGCGTTCCGTTCGCTGGATGACTTGCGCGAACATGTCGCGCTGGTCATCGGCGAGCAGGACGGCGACCGGGCGCCGCTGGTGCGGCTCCACTCGGAATGCCTGACCGGCGATATCCTCGGCAGCCTGAAATGCGACTGCGGCCCGCAACTCGATGCGGCGCTGCGGGCCATGGCCGACGAGGCCAGGGACGGCGGTTGGGGCGTGCTGCTTTACCTGAGGCAGGAAGGGCGCGGTATCGGTCTCGTGAACAAGCTGAGGGCCTATAGCCTCCAGGACCTTGGCTACGACACGGTGGATGCCAACAACCGTCTCGGCCTGCCGACTGAAGCGCGCGACTTCCCGGTGGCGGCGCGGATGCTCGACCTGCTCGGGGTTGGCGCCATCCGGCTGATGACCAACAACCCGGCCAAAGTCGCGGCGCTCGAAGGCGTGGGCGTCGCGGTGGTGGAGCGGGTGCCGCACCAGTTGCCGCCCAACCCGCACAATGCGCGCTATCTCGAAACCAAGCGGGACCGCACCGGGCATATACTCTAGTCGGGATGGGAGTTTGCGGCCCGAACCCGCCCTCCAAACCAACGTCATCCTGAACTTGTTTCAGGATCCATTCCTCTCAACAACCGGCCGTGTCGGCGGCGAGATGGATCCTGAAACGAGTTCAGGATGACGAGTGCGATGGGAGGCGTAGTGAGCGGAGAAGCTCCACATGCTGGCCCAGAAAGAAAAAGCCCGGAGCGCGAACGAGGGTATGAGGGGGTGCCGCGCTCCGGGACCGTCGGTCAGGGGATCATGAGAACGATCGATCCGACGACGGCTGCAACCGCGCCTATGAACAGCGCCGCCTTGCCGATGTCGCTCGGCTTGAAACGGTCGTGATGCTGGGCGCGATATTCCTGAAACTGTTCGGCGATTTCCGGCGTGGCGGCGAGCAGGCCGAGGTCGAGCGAAGTCGCGCGCCGGTTGAACCAGGCGTGGATTTCTTCGAGTTCGGCTTCCGTCAGCGCCGGATAGCGGACGAAGAGGGATGCCATGCGCGCTCGGTCGGCGGTGCGCAGGGCCTCGATATTTTCTGAAGACATGGTGACGGTCCTGATCTGCATGCGGAGACGGCGCGCGCGGGAAAGCGGCGCCGGGCGAGGCGGATCAGGCGAGTGGCGGTGCGGTGCTGTCGGGAAGCCGCGCGGGGTGACGGCGCGGCGGCGGGCCACGCACCTTGGGTCGCAGGTGCAGGCGCGTGGTCGTGGGCAGGAAAGCGAGGTGCGGGGCCTCTAAGGCCGTCGGTGCGATCGTCGGGAGCGCGGGCGTGGGCAGGGCCTGCGCCTTGCCGGTCTCGACCCGGCGCCCGGTCGCCAGCGCCAGATCGACGGTGGCCGCGCTGAAGGCCGAGCCTTGCGTCCGCTCCAGCGGCGCCCGAATCGGCTCGCCTGCCTGGAGGCCGATCGCGGCGAGCAGCAGCAGCGCCCAGATCCGGAAGCGGGTGAAAGAGGCCAGTATCTGTTGCGGGCCGCTCGGCATCCCCGAAAGCTAGGATCAACCGGCCGTCGAGACAAGTCCGACAGAGGGGTTAGAGCGCGCGCTCAGCGCTTCTCGAAAGACGCCAGCCCGGTGCCCAGCGCATTGTCGCCGAGCTTCAGCGGCTCGCCGGACCAGTCGGCCACGAAGGCGCTGTGGCGGTCGATGCCGGGGGCGAAGCGGGCATTGTTGCCCTCCACCGTCAGGCCTGTCGAAGGATGGCTGCGGTGCTCGGCGGCGACGGCGATGAAGGCGGAGTAGTTCTCCTTGTCGCGGCCCTGCACGAACCAGTTGCCGGCGATGCGCCCGGTGGCGCCTTCGGGCAGGTCGATCATGTAGTTGGTGCCGCGCCCGGCGGAATCGTCGAAGCTGGAGTTCAGCACTTCGACCCGCGCCGCGCGGCTCTTCACGTAGTGGCCGCCGGTGCCTGCCTCGAATCGGCTGCGGGTCACCGTCAGCGCGCCGTAGTTGCCGATATAGAGCGAATGGGCGCAGCCCGATCCCTCGCACGTGCCGAGCCGGGTGAAAGTGGACTTGTCGATCAGGATCGTGCCCTGCGGGTCCTCGCCGCTGAGCAGGCCCTGCTCGCTGTCGCGGAACCAGGCCTGCGAGACGGAGAGGTTACCGTGCTCCAGCCGCACCCCCGCGCCGTTCTTGTCGGGCACCCGGATATTGGCGAAGACCAGCCCCTCGATCCGGGCGCCGCGCCCGCGCAGGACCAGCGCCGCCTTGTCCTCGCAGGCCTTGCCGTCGAGCACCGACTGGCCGGGGACCTCGGCCTGATAGGTGATCTCGCCTTTGCTCTGCACCGCGCAGTCCGAGAAGCGCAGCGAGGCGAAACGGATCGTGCCATTGCCTTCGCCGATGGCGTCCACCGCATCCTGCAGGCGGGTGAAGCTGCGCCCGGTCTCGACCACCGTGTAAGGCGCGGCGGCCTCCGTCTGGCCGAACGAGGTGGCGGCGGGAACGGCGGCGAGCAGCGGAAGGCCGCAGGCGAGAGCGAGTCGGGTCGAGCGGTTCATGGCACCGGTCTAGCGCCTGCGGCGCGGAACGCTGCACCGCCTTTTGCCGCGTCCCACGGCGGGACAGAGCCTGGGCGTTACGGGCGATCCTTCCGGCGGCGGCGTTCCGGCTTCGGCTCTGCCTTGAGGTCCACCATTTCGCTGCGGCTGACGATCCAGATCATCATGACGGCGGTCCACACCGCCACGACCAGCGTGAAGGCGATCACAATGGCGAGGAGGTTTTCGGGAAAGCGCAGCAGTAGCCATGCCAGCCCGAGGCTCAAGGGCAGGAACGGAAGCGTCCAACCAGCAAGGGCCAGCCATCCGGCCCGGCCGCGCGGCTGGCAATTGAACTGCCACCCCTTCCGGTAGCAGACGAACAGGGTCTCTTCCTGGCTCATGCCTCGTTCTCCTGACTGTCGGCGGTGGCGGGCGGGCGGCCCCGACGGGCCGGCTCGCTGACCTCCACTTTCATCCCGCGCCGGGCGAGCGCCTCGCGCAGCAGCACTTCGACCTGGGCATTGACCGAGCGGAAGTCGGCCGCGGCGCAGCGTTCCAGCGCTTCGTGAAGCGCCGGGTCCAGCCGCAGGGCAAAGGCCTTCTTGCTCGGACTCGCCATCCGTCCGCGATCCTACTGGTAGAGCGTGCCGGTATTGACGACCGGCTGGGTGTCGCGCTCGCCGCAGAGCACGACCATCAGGTTCGAGACCATCGCCGCGCGGCGCTCGTCGTCGAGTTCGACCACGTTCTTCTCGGAAAGCTGTGCAAGAGCCATCTCGACCATCGATACCGCGCCTTCCACCAGCTTGCGGCGGGCGGCGATCACCGCCTCGGCCTGCTGGCGGCGCAGCATGGCCCCGGCGATCTCCGGTGCATAGGCGAGGTGGGTTAGGCCGCATTCGTCGACGGTGATGCCCGCCACGCGCAGGCGCTCGATCAGTTCGGTGCGCAGTTCGGCGTTCACCTGCTCGTGGCTGCCGCGCAGGGTGATCTCGGCATCCTCGACGTCGTCATAGGCATAGCGCGAGCCGATCGAGCGCACGGCGGCCTCGATCTGGACGTTCACGAAGGCCTTGTAGTCGTCCACGTCGTAGAGCGCCTGCGCGGTATCGGCGACGCGCCAGACGACATTGGTGGCGATCTCGATCGGATTGCCGCGCAAGTCGTTCACCTTGAGCTTCTCCGAAACGACGTTGTTGGCGCGCACCGAGATCTTGCGCTTGGCCATCCACGGCCAGACCCAGCGCAGCCCGGCCGCGCGGTCGGTGCCGCGATAGGAGCCGAACAGCGTCACCGCCGCCGCCTGATTCGGCTGGATCATGTAGAAGCCCGAGGCGATCAGCACTTCGGCGATCAGGGCGGGAACGATGAAGACGAGAAAGCCGAGCACGGCGGCAGGGGAGGGGTCGCCGCTGGCCAGCGTCACCACGCCCATGACGATGGCGGCGAGCACGCCGAGGAAGACCAGCAGCATGAGGTAGCCGCTCATGCTGGAAGCCTTGGATTCCCGGCTGGAATTGATCGGAAGATGCGAATCGACCATCGCGCGTTTCCCCTCTTAAAGTGATATCACATTAATATCATAAGTGCACATTCGGTCAAGCGGGGTTGAAAAACGGCCAGACGACGGCTATGTGCGCTTTGCGGGCCGGGCCCCTCTGGCGCGGCGTTTCTCTGGGAAGCGCCTCGTGATGTCGGACCGCATCGGGTGAAACCGATGCAGGTTCCGGGGACCCAATCAGCCCCAAAAAGCTCAGGCAACAGGAACCTTGCGCCGGGTCCTCCGATCGAACCACCAACTGTTCGATAGGGATTTTGACTATGACCGACCGGATGTTCCGCCTGCTCGAGCGAAACCAGAAGCTCGACGCCCTGCTGCGCCTCGCGCAGGGCAGACGCTTTGCCGATCCTTTCGAGATCGCAAGGCTGAAGAGACTGAAACAGGAGTTCAGGGGCAGACTCGCGCGGTTGCTACTCCCCCCAGCGACCGTTGCAACCAGTCTGTAACCCTCGCGCCGGCGCGTTCCCCCCCATTTTCGCGTCGGCGCTTCCTGTTTACCCAGTTTCGGGAGCAACCCCGTGGATTTCCTTTTCACTGACCTGCTGGGCACGCCCGCATGGTTCTGGCTGGCCTTTGCCGGTCTCGTCTTCGTTCTGACAGCCTTCGATCTGGGCTTCCTGCACAAGGAGGACCGGGAGATGGGCATTGCCGAATCGCTGAAGCTTTCGATGTTCTACATCGCCATCGCCATGGCCTTCGGCGGCTGGGTCTGGTGGGCCAAAGGTTCGGAAGACGGCATCGCCTATTTCACCGGCTACTTCATCGAGAAGGCGCTCTCGATCGACAACGTCTTCGTGATCTCGATGATCTTCGGTTTCTTCGCGATCGCGCCCAAGTACCAGTATCGCGCCTTGCTCTGGGGCATCATGGCGGTGATCGTGCTGCGCGGGCTGATGATCGCGGGCGGCGTGGCGCTGGTGTCGCAGGCGCACTGGGTCATGTACATCTTTGCCGCCTTCCTGGTGTTCACCGGCGTGAAGATGCTTTTCGCCAAGGAGCAGGACCCGGACATCGGCAACAATCCGGTGATCCGCTGGATCTCGCGCCACATGCGCGTGACCAAGGCGCATTACGGCGAGCACTTCTTCGTGCGCGAGCGTAACGATGCGGGCAGGCTGGTCTGGGCGGCGACGCCGCTGTTCCTGGCGCTGGTGGTCATCAACCTTGCCGATCTGGTCTTCGCGGTGGACTCGGTTCCGGCGATCTTCTCGATCACCACCGACACCTTCATCGTCTATACCTCGAACATCATGGCGATCCTCGGCCTGCGCGCGCTCTATTTCGCGCTGGCGGCGATGGTGCACCGCTTCCACTACCTGAAGTATGCGCTGGCGCTGGTCCTGGTGTTCATCGGCGCGAAGATCCTGGTGGCCGACTTCGTGCTGGGCGGGGCGAAGTTCCCGCCGCTTGTCAGCCTCGGCGTGACGCTGGCGCTGATCGCGGGCGGCGTGGGCTGGTCGCTCTGGAAGACGCGGGGGGAGGCGCAACCCCAGATCGGCCATTGAGCCGCCGGCTATGAACGGGCGAGGCGCGCTGCTAGGGCGTGCGGATGGCGCGCCTCATCCTGTTCAACAAGCCCTACGACGTCCTCTCGCAGTTCACCGACGCGCGCTCGCCCACGCCGCGCGCGACGCTCTCGGACTTCATCGACCTGCCGGGCGTCTATCCGGCGGGGCGACTCGACCGCGACAGCGAGGGTCTGCTGCTGCTCACCGACGACGGCCGCCTCCAGTCGCGGATTTCCGACCCGCGCTTCAAGACCGCCAAGACCTACCTCGCGCAAGTGGAAGGCGAGCCGGACGAGGCGGCGCTCGAAGCGCTGCGCGGGGGCGTCGTGCTGAGCGACGGGCCGACTCGCCCGGCTTCGGCACGGCGGATCGAGGACCCGCTGCTCTGGCCGCGCAATCCGCCGGTGCGGTTCCGCAAGACCGTGGTGGATTGCTGGATCGAACTGACCATTGCCGAAGGACGCAATCGTCAGGTTCGCCGCATGACCGCCGCGGTCGGCCATCCGACCCTGCGCCTCGTGCGGCAGAGGATCGGGGACTGGTCGCTCGGCGATCTGGCGCCCGGAGAATGGCGGGCGATTTCGGTTTGATCGCGATACTTGCATTTTTCGCGATAGAGGCTATATAGGCAGGGCTACGTCGCCTGCGACGGGAACCGTGGCTGCAAACCGGCAGCCTCTTCTCCCCATTTCAGCTGCCTGGCCCTCAAGGCCGAAGCGCGCTTTGTGCGCGGCAGCACTGGGGCAACCCTATTTCGGACTGGATGCTTTGGCCAAGGAAGAACTGCTGACCATGGAGGGTTTCATCGAAGAAATCCTTCCCGACGGACGTTTCGCTGTCGTGCTCGACAACGAGCACAGGATCATCGCCTATACCGCGGGCAAGATGCGCAAGTTCCGCATCCGCTCGGTGGTGGGTGACCGTGTGCACGTCGAAATGACGCCTTACGATCTGACGAAAGGTCGGATCGTCTTCCGCGAACGCACCCCCGGACAGACGGGCGGTCCGCCCAAGCGGCGCAGCAATTTTAGAAGATAAGAGGATGCGGCCTTCGAGCCGCCTATAAGGAAAATATGAAGTACCAACGACCGGATGCCTTCAAGCGCATCCATGCAGTATCCCATTCGCTTCCGCTCGTTCCCGCCGCCTTCCGGCGCGAGATCGAGCCGGGCACGCTCTCCGGCCAGGACCTGCGGCGTCTCGTCGCAGCGATGGTCGACTGACCGTCCGGCCCAGGAGCCATGAAAAAACCCCCGTCGGCCAAGGCCTGCGGGGGTTTTTCGTATCTGTCATCGAACTTCGGGCCTGATTCGATCACACCTTGGGCCTGCGCCCTTCCTCGATCCGTCGGATCTGGTCGGACATGGCGCGCCAGGCGGCTTCCGATCGAAGTTCCCGGTCACGCACATTGGCGAGTTTCGCAAGGGAGGCGGCATCCGCCGCTTCCTGGGCACGAGCCTCGCAGAAGTCACGGGTAAAGGCCATCTGCAAACTCGCCTTGGGGAGGGAGAGGGGACGAGCCGCGATCGGCTCGCTCCCTCCCGGAAAATCAGGCCGACTTCAGGTTGACGGCCGAAGCCTTGCCGTTGCGGCCGACTTCGACGTCGTAGGACAGGCGCTGCTCCTTTTCGAGCGTTTGCATGCCGGCGTTCTGGACGGCCGAGATGTGGACGAAGCTGTCCTGGCCGCCGTCTTCCGGTGCGATGAAGCCATAGCCCTTGTCGGTGTTGAAGAATTTCACGGTGCCGATCGGCATTTTTGTTTCCTTTCAAGAAACGGAGTGCGAACCCGGTAGAATTGCCGGGCCCGGTCGTGCATCAGTGCGTCAATTGAAAGGAAATCGTACCAGCCTTTACTTGCCCGGAAAAATTTCCGAAGCCCGAACGAGAACTGGCGATGCCCGTCGCAAATTCGACATCAGCGGGGCCTTATATAACATGATCCCGCCCGAATACCTAACGACAACGGGGAAGGGTCTGAAATGGCGAGATTCAGGCGTTTCGAACGCGGCCGAGTGGACTGCAATCGTTGCTTAAGGTCCGCCATGGCCGTCCCGCGAGCCACTCGGTCGCGGCAGATCGGACGCAGGTCTTCCCCACATCTCGTCATCCCCGCGAAGGCGGGAGTCCGGCTTGCCTTGCGCAGGCGAGAGGGCGGAAAAGGCCGCGGGCGCGACGGCAGGAGGACGGACAGGAGAACCGATAGCTCTCCCGCCCCGTAATGTCCTTCTCAGCGCGTGCCGAGATCGCCCTTGCCGACGGTGCCGCTGGCCATGTCAAGCATCCGGTCGAGGCTCTTCTTGGCATCGAGGCGAAGCTGTTCGTCGATCTCGATGCGCGGCTCCAGGTCGCGCAGGGCGATGTAGAGCTTCTCCAGCGTGTTGAGCGCCATGTAGGGGCAGATGTTGCAGTTGCAGTTGCCGTCCGCACCCGGCGCGCCGATGAAGGTCTTGTTCGGGATCGCCAGCTGCATCTGGTGGATGATGTGCGGCTCGGTGGCGACGATCAGCGTGTCGGCATCGGTGGTCTTGGCATACTGGAGAATGCCGCTGGTCGAGCCGACGTAGTCCGCGTGATCGACGATGTGCGGCGGGCATTCCGGATGCGCGGCGATCGGCGCGGTCGGGTGCTGGGCCTTGAGCTTGAGCAACTCGGTCTCGCTGAACGCCTCGTGGACGATGCACACGCCCGGCCAGAGCAGCATTTCGCGGCCGAACTTGCGACTGAGATAGCCGCCGAGGTGGCGGTCCGGCCCGAAGATGATCTTCTGGTCGGCCGGGATCTGCTGGAGGATCGTCTCGGCGCTGGAGCTGGTGACGATGATGTCGGACAGCGCCTTCACCTCGGTCGAGCAGTTGATATAGGTCAGCGCGATGTGATCGGGATGGGCTTCGCGGAAGGCCTTGAACTTCTCCGGCGGGCAGGAGTCCTCAAGGCTGCACCCGGCTTCGAGGTCAGGGAGCACCACGATCTTGTTCGGCGAGAGGATCTTGGCGGTCTCGGCCATGAACTTCACGCCGCAGAAGGCGATCACGTCCGCATCGGTCTCGGCGGCCTTGCGGCTGAGTTCAAGGCTGTCGCCCACGAAGTCGGCCAGGTCCTGAAGCTCGGGGCGCTGGTAGTAGTGCGCCAGGATGACCGCGTTGCGTTCCTTGCGCAGCCGCTCGATTTCGGCGCGCACGTCGATACCGGAAAGGTCGGCGGGCATTACGGTCATGGTATCCCTCTGTCTGGTCGCTCCGGCGATTTACCGATCTTTCGGTTGCCGGGATTTGGCGCCTATCTAGGGATGCTTGCGGCGAGACCCAAGGAAAATATGGCGCGATCAGGCATCGGCTGCGCACAGCGACCAGATGTCGTCCTGGCGGGTCACGAGGCGGCGCCGTTCCAGATCGAGGAGGTGCGCCAGCACCGAGCGTCCGGCGGCAGGCCAGAGGCGCTCGTCGACGCCCTTGTACATCAGCGGCACCATCGCCGCGACCGTGTGATTACCCTCTTCTATCTGCCGGAGAATCTGCCGTTCGCGCTGGCGGCGATGGCCGATCATCCCGCGCACCAGCTGGCGCGGCTTCTCCACCGCCGGGCCGTGGGCAGGGAAATAGACGGTGTCCTGCTCGCGCTCGTAGAGCTTCTGGAGGCTGGCGAGATAGTCGGTCATGTCCCCGTCCGGCGGGGAGACGACGCTGGTGGACCAGCCCATGACGTGATCGCCGGTGAACATCGCGCCGGTCTCGGCAAGGGCGAAGCAGACGTGGTTGGACGTGTGGCCCGGCGTGGTGACGGCCTCCAGGGTCCAGCCCTGACCGGAGATCGTCTCGCCGTCGGCCAACACGCGGTCGGGGCGGTAGTCGGGGTCGAAGGCGGCATCGGCGCGGGGGCCGTCGTCGTCGAGCGTCAGGGGAGCGCAACCGACGATCGGCGCGCCGGTCAGCGCTTTCAGCGGCGCGGCGGCGGGCGAGTGGTCGCGGTGGGTATGGGTGCAGCAGATCGCCACGACTTTCGCCTCGCCGACCGCTGCCAGCATCGCGCCCAGATGTTCGGGGTCGGCCGGGCCGGGATCGATCACCGCGACTTCGGCGCCGTCGCCGACGATATAGGTCTGGGTGCCGGTGAAGGTGAAAGGTGAGGGGTTGCGCGCCAGCACGCGGCGGACGAGCGGAGCGATCCGCTCGGCTTCGGCATAGGGTCTTGCGATATCGTTCAGCGCGTCCATGGCGCCGATATGGGCATTGGCGGGGAGCCTGTCGAGCGCCCGCTTAACTGGCGAGGCGCCGTTCCAGACGCTCCCGGAGACGCTCGATGGCGCTTGGCTGGACTTCGCCGAACAGGCGCCAGCGGCTGTCGAGCCGCAGCAGCCGGTCGTAGAAGCGCTGGGTGGTTTCGACCAGATCGACGATTTCCGGCCGCAGCCGGGCCAGTTCCCCTGCGTCCGAATGGCGCAGATCGGGCGACAGGCGGCCGTTGCGGCGCAGCTGGAAATGGCTGATCTCGCCCATGAAATAGGCACGGTGATTGAGCAGCCAGCCGATCGCATGCATCATCCGCGTGGTCGTGCGCAGGCCTTCGCTCGACAGCGCCAGGCGCAGCGGCCCGTCGTTGCCCGCGTGGTCCGGCGGGGCGAAGACATGGCGCACCTCATCCGCCAGCAGCAGCGCCTCGCAATAGAGCGCCTCGACGATGCGGGGATTTATGGTTGCGGAGTTCGGCATGCGCAGCCGGTATTTCCGAACAAGGAGTCCGGAGCAACTGCCCGAACGGCATTTTCCGAGACGAATCCGGCCCTTGTCTCCAATCGGCACGGTTTTTGTCGGAGTGGAAGTGGCGCCGCGAACGGCAAAGTCCGGCAGACGAGTAAACCTCCGCCCACCTCCGCCTTCGCGGCGACGACGGGCGTGTGGGGAGAAGGGAACCGCAGTGGGGGATTCGCTAGGCGATGATATCCGGAATCAGAAAGTCCTCGATCACCGCGATCTGGTCTTTCAGCCGCAGCTTGCGCTTTTTCAGGCGGGCGATCTGCAACTGGTCGCCCGCGCCGGGCGTCGTCAGGGCATCGATCGCCGCGTCGAGATCGCGATGCTCGATCTTGAGGATTTCTAGGCGTTTACGCATTTCCTCTTCGGTCACGCCGGGATTTCCTACTCTCGAATGGCAGTCTGCGGATGCGAAATTTCCATGCCCTGCTCGACGCAGCAGACACGCGATTCACCGATATGAAGCATTAGCGGTCTTCGCAAGATGGGCCGGATGTGGTTCCATCCGTTTTGCGCCGGATTGCTCATGCCGAGTCGCCAAGAGAGGTCGCAGGCATGGGGGCCGGCCCACCCCCCGAAAATAGAGGAGAACCGTCCATGGATAGTTCGCACGTCAGCGCTCTGCAGCTCAAGCATGCCGGAATCGAAAGACAGATTCATGACGAGATGAGCCGCCCGATACCTGACGCAGCCATGATTCAGGCCCTCAAGAAGCGGAAGCTCAGGATCAAGGAAGAGATCTCCCGCCATTAAGCGCCCATAACGCTTTCCAGGTGCCCCCGGTGCGGCTCCTCTTCGGAAGAGCGCATCGGGGGCAGCCGGGTGCGAGAGTGCAAGGGCAAACTTCCCTTTTCCCGCTAACACATCTTTTAACCGGCACCGCGTTTCCAAAGCGCTCGCTTTGGGTTACTCGGGTTTCATGACCAGCGGCGCCGTAGAAGCAGCACGAAACATCCTCACCCGCCTCCACGAGGTCATGGCGTCGCGAAACCACGCGCAGGCCAAGCTGAATACCGTAGTCGAAGTGATCGGCGAATGCCTCAACAGCGAGGTCTGCTCGATCTACCTCCTGCGCGAAGGCATGCTGGAACTGTTCGCGACGCGCGGTCTGGCGCAGGAAGCCGTTCACGTCACCCGCATGGCCGTGGGGGAGGGTCTCGTCGGCACGATCGCCGACCGGATCGAGACGCTGAACCTTGCCGAAGCCGCCGCACACCCGGACTTTTCCTATCGCCCCGAAACCGGCGAGGACCGCTACCACTCCTTCGCGGGCGTGCCGATCGTGCGCCGCGAGCGGGCGGCGGGCGTGCTCTGCGTCCAGCATGTCGAGCCGCGCCGCTACGAGGAAGTCGAGATCGAGGCGCTCCAGACGGTCGCCATGGTCCTGTCCGAACTCATCACCAATGCCGACCTGATCGACGAAGTGGATGTCCACGGGCCGGGCGCGGCGCAGACCGGGCCGGAGCAGCTGCGCGGGCTGACTTTGGTGAAGGGCCTCGCTTCCGGGCAGGCGGTCTATCACCAGCCGCGCGTCACGATCGAGCACGTTGTCGCCGAGGATACCGAGGCCGAGCGCCAGCGCGTGATCCATGCCTTCGACAAGATGCGCGAGCAGATCGACCGCATGGCCAGCCAGGCCGAATTCGGCATGGGCGGCGAGCATGACGAAGTGCTCGATACCTACCGCATGTTCGCCTACGACGAAGGCTGGACGCGGCGGATCAATGAAGCGATCGATTCCGGCCTCACCGCCGAAGCTGCGATCGAGCGCGTTCAGCAGCGCACCCGCATGCGCATGCGCCAGATCGACGATCCCCTGCTGGCGGACCGCATGCACGATCTGGAGGATCTGGCGAACCGACTCTTGCGGATCGTCTCGGGCCAGATCGGCACCGCCGCCTCGCTGGGCCTGCGCAACGACGCGATCCTGATCGCCCGCAATCTCGGTCCGGCCGAACTGCTCGAATATGACAAGCGCCGCCTCAAGGGCGTTATCCTTGAGGAAGGCTCGCTCACCAGCCACGTCGTGATCGTCGCGCGGGCCATGGGCATTCCGGTGCTCGGACGCGTGCGCGGCCTGCGCGGCGTGGTGCGCGAAGGCGACCAGCTCCTGCTCGACGCGGATCAGGCGACGGCGATGGTCCGTCCACCGGCCGGGGTGATCGAGGCGTTCGAGGCGCGCTTCGCCAAGAGCCGCCAGCGCCAGGCCGCCTATGCCGCCCTGCGCGAAGTGCAGCCGACCACGCGCGACGGCACCCGCATCCAGGTGATGATCAATGCGGGCTTGCGCGACGATATCGCCAATCTCACCCAGACCGGTGCCGACGGCATCGGCCTGTTCCGCACCGAGTTCCAGTTCCTCGTCTCGGCCACGCTGCCCTCGCGCGAGCGGCAGACGCGGCTCTATCGCGACGTGATGGAGGCTGCCGGGGACAAGCCGGTGAAGTTCCGCACCGTCGATATCGGCGGCGACAAGACCCTGCCGTACCTCCGCCACGACGACGGCGAGGGGGAGGAGAATCCGGCGATGGGCTGGCGCGCGCTGCGCGTCGCGCTCGAACGCGAGGGGCTGCTCAAGGTCCAGGCGCGCGCCCTGCTCGAAGCGGCGGGCGGCCGCACGCTCCATGTCATGTTCCCGCTCGTCGCCGAGCCGTGGGAATTCGACCAGGCCAAGGCGGTCTTCGAAAAGCAGCTGGCGTTTCTGCGCAGCCAGAAGAAACTGCTTCCCGAGGCGATCCACTACGGGATAATGCTGGAAGTGCCCGCGCTGGCCGAGCAGCTCGACCTGTTGGCGCCGAAGATCTCGTTCCTCTCGATCGGCACCAACGACCTCACCCAGTTCCTGTTCGCCGCCGACCGCGCCAACCCCAAGCTGGCCGAACGTTACGACTGGGTAAGCCCGGCGATCCTGCGCTTCCTGCGCCGGGTGGTCCGCAGCGTCGAGGGCCACAATGTCGAGATCGCGGTCTGCGGCGAAATGGGCGGTCGCCGGCTGGAGGCGCTGGCGCTGCTGGGCCTCGGCATCCGCCGCCTGTCGATCACCCCGGCTTCGGTCGGGCCGATCAAGGACCTGGTCGGCCAGATCGATCTGCGCGAGATCGAGGCGGCCATGGAGCAGTGGCTGGCCCATCCGCCGCAGGACATGCGCGCGGCGCTCACCGCATGGGCCACCGAACGCGATATCTCGGTGGATTGAGGTTTCGCGTTCGGGCGGTTTACGCCATCGGACGACTTCCGTCGCCGCTCAAGCGATCCGGCCCCCTCCGTTGCCTGCCGAAGGCGGGGGCGGCATAAGGGCAGATGGGGAAATGTCGCGTTTTCTCCGGATTTCCCCCGATTCACACCTTGAGCGAGAATTGACATAAAGCGGACTTGCGAGGATGTTATCCGCCGAGCACGGGGTCGCATCCGCCGCAAAACGATCGAGTTATCCGCTGTGTCGTGATTGACTTTGGATTCTCGCGCGGTTTGGTGGATTCCCGTCAGGTTCAGATCTACCATCCCTTCGGGAGCGGAATGGAAAACGTTGAAAATCAAGGGCCGGGAAACCAGGGACCCTCCGAAGGTTTGGTCAGTGCCGGGAACGGTGGTTCTTCGTCCACGGTCGGCGCCACCTTGCGCAAGGCGCGCGAAGCGGCAGGGCTGACCCTCGCGCAGATCGCCGTCAAGACGCGGATCGCCGAACGCCACCTTTCCGCCATCGAGGAAGACCGGCTGGGTGACCTTGCCGCGCGCACTTATGCCGTCGGTTTTTCGCGCACCTATGCCCGCGCGCTGGGGCTGGACGACAAGGCGATCGCCGAACAGGTCCGCATCCAGCTCGATGCCGAGGGCGTGCGCGAGCCGGTGGTAGTGCCGCATTTCGAGCCGGGCGATCCGGCCCGCGTGCCTTCCGTGCGGCTTGCCTGGGTTGCCGCTGCCGGTGCGGTGGTGGTGATCGCGCTGCTGCTGGTGTTCTGGAGCAGCTATCTCTCGCCCGAGGGGCAGCTCCCCGATCTCACCTCCGACGCACCGAAGCCCGCCGCCACGGTTGCCGCGACGCAGGCCCCGGCGCCCGCACCGCAGCCGACGAACGGCCCGGTCGTGCTGACCGCCACGGTCGACGGCGTCTGGCTGCGCGTCACCGACAAGACTGGCAAGCTGCTGGAAAAGACGCTGAAGCAGGGCGAAAGCTGGACCGTGCCGCAAGGTGCGCAGGCGCCGCAGCTGCGGCTCGGCCGTCCTGACGGTCTGGCGATCACGGTTGGCGGCAAGGCGCTCGCGCCGCTGGCGACCAAGCCCACGGTGATGTCCGGCGTCTCGCTGCTTCCCGCCGACCTGCTGGCGAGGGGTCAGGCTACGGCTCCAATTTCGGGCCCGACCCCGGCGGCGGCTGTCCCCACCGCGGGCGCTTCGGTTCCGGCACCGCTTTCCACCACTTCCAACTGAGCCTGCCTCGACAAGAGGGCGGCGCTTGCGGCAATTCCGTCCGCAAGACATTTCTGGTTAACGAGCGGTTCCGTTTCTCCTGTCCATGGCGTCGCGGAACCCGATAGGGCGCGCGGGGCGCCCTGACACGGAGTAGACTTGGCGATGAACCGTTTTTCCATGGACCTGCGCCGTATGCGCCTCGCCGCGACGAGCGTGGTTGCGCTCGTGCTGGTGGGGGCAAGCCTGCCCGCCCAGGCGCAGGACAACACCAGTGCCCGCCTGAACAAGGTGGAATCCGAAGTCCGCGCGCTTCAGCGCAAGGTGTTTCCAGGCGGCGACGGCAAGTTCTTCGAGCCACAGATCACGCCCGCCACGCCGACCCCCACGCCGATGCCGGGCCAGCCCGCCTCGACCCCGATCGCCGACGTACTCGTCCGCATCGATGCGGTGGAAGGCCAGCTGCGCCAGCTGACTTCGCAAGTCGAGCAGAACACCAATCGCATCAACCAGCTTGAGGCGCGTCTGGCCGCCGGTGCCGCCGCCATGCCGGAGCCGGGCGCGCTGTCGCCCGCGCCGATCCAGCAGCAGCCCGCTTCCGGCCTGTCGCCCGCGCCTGCGCCGAGTCCGGTGGCCACGGCTCCCTCGCGCCCGGCCGCGCCGTCGAATTCGCGGATCGAGGCGGTTCGCGCGATCGTCAAGCCGCAGACCGGCGACGCCGCCGACGACGAGTACAGCTACGGCTTCCGCCTCTGGGAAGCGAAGTTCTATCCCGAGGCCCAGCAGCAGCTGAAGCTCTACCTTGAAAAGTATCCCAAGCACGCGCGCGCCAGCTGGGGCCGCAACCTGCTCGGCCGCGCCTATCTCGACGACGGCAACGCGATGGAAGGTGCCAAGTGGTTCGTCCAGAACTACCAGACCGACAAGCGCGGCGACCGTGCGCCGGACAGCCTGCTCTACCTTGCTGTGTCGATGAAGCAGCTCAAGGACAGCAAGCGCGCCTGCATCGCACTGGCCGAATTCAGCGAGACTTATGCGGCAGAGGCCGCCGGTCGCCTCAAGAGCACCTACGATTCCACGCGCAATGGGCTCAAGTGCGCCTGATCCGGTGCTGACGCCGGCCCTCACGCCCGAGGCCGTTCAGCGGTTTTGGGCCGGGCTGGCGGCGGTCTGGCCGGAGATCGAGAGTGAGGCCCGGCTCGCCGTGGCCGTTTCCGGCGGGCCGGACAGCACCGCGTTGCTGCTGCTGGCCCATGCCGCCCTGCCGGGGCGGGTGGAGGCCGCGACCGTCGATCACGGGCTGCGCGCCGAAAGCGCCGGGGAGGCCGCCGGAGTCGCGGCGCTCTGCGCAAGGCTCGGGGTTCCGCACGAAGCCCTGAAGGTCGAGGTCGCACCGGGCAATGTCCAGGCCGAGGCCCGCGCGGCGCGCTATGCGGCGATGGCAGCGTGGATCGAGCGCCGGGGCCTTGCTGCGCTGGCCACCGCGCACCATGCCGACGATCAGGCCGAGACCCTGCTCATGCGCCTCAACCGCGCCAGCGGCGTCGCCGGTCTGGCCGGCGCGCGCGGGCGCGGGGTAGTGCCCGGAACCGCGATTCCGCTGCTGCGGCCGGTGCTCGACTGGCGCCGCGCGGAGCTTGGCGCGGTGGTAGGGCAAGCCGGTGTCGAAACCGTGCAGGACCCCAGCAATACGAACGACCGTTTCGACCGGGTGCGTATCCGCAAGGCGCTCGCCGGGGCGGAGTGGCTGGACGTGGCGGCCATCGCCCGCAGCGCCGAGCACCTCGCCGAAGCCGATGCCGCGCTGGACTGGATGGCGGCGCTGGAATGGCGCTCCTGCGTGAGCAGGGAGCCGATGGGCCTGCGCTACCGCCCGCAGGCGCCGCGCGCAGTGGTGCTGCGGGTACTGGCGCGCTGCGTCACCGAACTCGGCGGGGAGGAGCCACGCGGCAGCGCCGTGGCGCGGCTGCTGGAGAGCCTGCGCGAAGGACGCCCGGCTTCGATTGGCGACTTGGTGGTGCGGCCCAATGCGGGTGGCTGGAGCTTCGCCCGCGCGCCGGTCCGCGCGGCGCGGAAGAAGACATAGCGGCGGGTTTTCCCGCAGCGGGAATCCCGCCCGCCCCGCAAATCCGTGGCGTCGCGGGCCGAACGGGTATAAGGGCGCGCGGATGTTACGCTTGTCCGACCTTACCCTGCCGCTCGACCATGCTCCCGAGGACCTCGAAGCCGCCGTCTGCGCGCGGCTGCGAATCGCCTCGGACGAACTGGAGCGCGTCGTCATGGTGCGCCGGGGCAACGACGCGCGGCGCAAGAACGCGATCAAGCTGGTCTACACGCTCGATCTCGTGGTGAAGGACGAGGCGAAAGTGCTGGCCGCCCACCACGGCGACCAGCATGTGCGGCCCACGCCCGATACCTCGTACAAGTTCGTCACCCACGCGCCCGCCGATTACGACGGCCCGCGCCCGGTGGTGATCGGTGCCGGTCCTTGCGGGCTGCTGGCGGCGCTGGTCCTGGCGCAGATGGGCTTCCGGCCGATCATCGTCGAGCGCGGCAAGGCCGTGCGCGAGCGGACCAAGGACACCTGGGGCCTGTGGCGCCGCTCGGTGCTCGACACGGAAAGCAATGTCCAGTTCGGCGAGGGCGGCGCGGGCACGTTCTCCGACGGCAAGCTCTACAGCCGCATCAAGGACAGCCGCCATCTCGGCCGCAAGGTCCTGACCGAATTCGTCAAGGCCGGAGCGCCCGACGACATCCTTACCGAGGCGCACCCGCATATCGGCACCTTCCGTCTGGTGACGATGGTGATGTCGATGCGCGAGACGATCGAGCAGCTCGGCGGCGAGTACCGCTTCGGCACCCGCGTCGACGACTTCGAGATCGAGGAAAACGCGGACGGCGAGCGCCGGATCACCGGCCTGCACCTGTCGAACGGCGAGTACCTGCCCGCCAGCCAGGTCATCATGGCGGTCGGCCACTCGGCGCGCGATACTTTCGAGGTGCTGCACGAACGCGGCGTCTATATCGAGGCCAAGCCCTTCGCGATCGGCGTGCGCATCGAGCATCCCCAGAGCTGGATCGACACCGCCCGCTACGGCGACAATGCGGGCAACAAGATCCTCGGCGCGGCGGCCTATTCGATCGCGCACAAGGCCTCCAACGGGCGTACCGTCTACAGCTTCTGCATGTGCCCCGGCGGCCGCGTGGTGGCGGCGGCGAGCGAGCCGGGCCGCGTCGTCACCAACGGCATGAGCCAGTATTCGCGCGCCGAGTTCAACGCCAATTCCGGCCTCGTCGTCGATATCGATCCGGACAAGGACTACCCCGGCGATCCGCTGGCGGGCGTGGCCTTCCAGCGCAAGTTCGAGGAACTGGCCTACAAGGCGGGCGGCGAGAACTACAAGGCGCCGGGCCAGAAGCTGGGCGACTTCCTGGCCGACCGGCCCTCGACCGAATTCGGCGAAGTGATCCCCAGCTATCAGCCGGGCGTCCACCTGACCGAACTCAAGCAGTGCCTGCCCGACTTCGTGGTCGAGGCCATCCGCGAGGCGCTGCCGGTGTTCGGCCGTCAGGTGCCGGGCTACGACCATCCCGACGTGGTGATGACGGGCGTGGAGACGCGCACTTCCTCGCCCATACGGATCACCCGCGGCCGGGACCTGCAGAGCCTCAACACGCGCGGCCTCTACCCGGCGGGCGAGGGTGCGGGCTATGCGGGCGGCATTCTCTCGGCGGCGGTGGACGGCATCCGCGTGGCCGAGGCGCTGGCGCTGGAACTGGCCCCGGCACAAACCGGGATTGCATCCGAGCAGTGAGCGAGACTTACGACGCCATCGTCCTCGGCGCAGGCGCGGCCGGGCTGTTCTGCGCGGCCACGGCCGGGCAGCGCGGCAAGCGCGTGCTGCTGCTCGACCATGCCGGCCAGCCAGGCAAGAAGATCCTGATCTCGGGCGGCGGGCGCTGCAACTTCACCAATATCCACACGGCGCCCGACCGCTACCTCTCGGGCAATGCCCATTTCGCCAAGTCGGCACTGAGCCGCTACACGGCGGCCGATTTCATCGCGATGGTGGATGCCTACGGCATCGCCTGGCACGAGAAGACGCTGGGCCAGCTGTTCTGCGACGGTTCGGCGAAGCAGATCGTGGCCATGCTTCTGGAGGAATGCGCGAAGGGCGGCGTCGAGGTGAACTGCGGCGATGCGCTCGGCGAGATCGGGCATGGTGACGGCCTCTACCGCGTGGCTTTCGGCGCGCGGGTCGCCACGGCACCGGCGCTGGTGATCGCCACCGGCGGGCCGTCGATCCCCAAGATGGGCGCGACCGGGGTGGCCTATGATCTCGCGCGCAAGTTCGGCCTCAAGGTCGTCCAGCCACGTCCGGCGCTGGTGCCGCTGACGCTGGCGGGCGACGAGGCGCTGTTCCGCGATCTTTCCGGCGTCTCCACCGAAGTCGTGGCCCGGTGCGGCAAGGCGGCGTTCCGCGAGGCGGCGCTGTTCACCCATCGCGGGCTTTCCGGCCCGGCGATCCTCCAGATTTCGAGCTACTGGCAGCGCGGCCAGACGGTGACAACGCAGTTCCTGCCTGACCGCGCCGAAGGCTGGCTCCGGGAAGCCAAGCGCGAACGTCCGCGCATCAGCCTGCGCAAGGTGCTGGGCGAAGGCCTGCCGGAGCGACTGGTGGACGTGCTCTGCGAGCGGCTCGGCCTCTCCGGCGAACTCGGCGCGATGTCCGACAAGGCGCTGGCCGCCGCCGAGGTGAAGCTGGCGCGCTGGCCGTTCGTGCCGGACGGTTCGGAAGGTTTTGCCAAGGCGGAAGTGACGGCGGGCGGGATCGATACCGCCGGTCTCTCGTCGAAGACCATGGAAGCGCGCAAGGTGCCGGGCCTCTACGTGATCGGCGAGGCGGCGGACGTGACCGGCTGGCTCGGCGGCTACAACTTCCAATGGGCCTGGGCGAGCGCGCGGGCGGCGGGGCTGGCAATCTGAACTGACGTTTGGTGTTGACCGCCAGCTTAGCCCATAACGCACCGTCCCACCGCAGACCGCCTCACAGCGTCATCAAAATCTCGCGCCGGTTCTCGCCCTGCCAGGCCAGCGTGCGGTCCAGCAGGGCGATCGTCACCGCGCAGCCGGCGGCATCGTCGCCCTTGCCCGACATCGCCTGTTGCACGGTATCGCGGCTGAGCCGGGTGGCGGCGACGACCTGATCGATCAGCCTGCCCGGCACCATGGCCGAACGCTCGCCGTGGCCCTTGGGGCGGCCCAGCCTGCCGGTTTCCGCGAGATGCGCGGCGAAGGCGCGTTCCTGTCCGCGCAAGTGTTCCGGCAGCGGGATCGCGCCGTGGAGCACGCCGGAGTTGCGCACATCGATGCAGGCGGCGACGCTGCGGCTCTGGGCCGCCCTGAGCTGGGCAAGGCGCAAATGCATCGCGGTGTCGAGGTCGCCGCCCGCCAGTTCGCGGCCGTTGAGGAAGCTGCGCCCGCGCACGATCTCCACGACCTTGTCCACGACCGCCGCCTCGCTGTCGCCGTTTTCGAGGAGAGTGCGGGCCTGGGCGTTCAGCAGGCCTGCCAGTTCCGGCTGCTTGTCCCAGAGCCAGGACGAATCGTGGCCCTCGCCGAAAGCCTCGGGAACGGCGGCCTGCATCGCCTGCCGGGTGTCGCGCTCCAGCGATTCACGGCTGGAGGAGCCGTTGGCCAAGGCGATGACGATGCTGAGCGCGATCACCCCGAAGAAGATCAGCAGGCCCGAGGCGAAAGGATTGCCGCTTTCCCACGAAGCCACGCGTTCCGGCGCGAAATGGGTTTCCAGTTCGGGGAAGTTCTGCCGCATGCCGCGCAGCAGGCTGTCGACTTCGCCTTGCGCGGGGCCGCGCAACATGCGGAAGCGGCTGGCCCGGCCCGGACGGACGAGTTCGTTCCACGCCTTGTGATAGCGGTGGCCGGGCTGGAGCACGCTCTGCTGGAAGCGATAGCCGCGCAGGCGCGCACCGAGGAAGGCGACACCGGGGCGCGCATCGTGGGCGGCCCATTCGCGCTCCCAGCCGAACGCGGCATTGGCGTCTTCCAGCAGCGGGGCCGAGCGCGGCCAGCCGCGCGCGAGCACTTCGGCCAGCCAGTCCTCGATCTGCTGGGCGCGGGTGATCTGGGCCTGCGCGGCATCGTCCAGGATCTTGCGCAAGGCGCGGGTCGCCTGCCGGGCCTCGGCCTCGGTGAGGGGTTCGCCGGCTGTCTCGCGCTCGGGATCGAGCAGGATCGCCAGCCGTTCCGCCGGGGTCTCGCCCGGACGCAGGCCCAGCGTATCGTCGGCTGTGTGGTTGCCGGGCAGGAACGGGGCGGTGAAGGGGTCGATCGTGGTGAGCGGAATGCCTGCCCCGCTCACGCCCTCGCGCGCGGCGGCGGCGGCCCAGGCCATGCGGCCGAGCATCGTCGTGTCGTCCGGCTCGCCGGGGCGCGCGGCTAGGTCGGCGCGGCTCCAGTCGCCGGAGAGCTGCGGCGCGGCATAAGTCCAGCGCGGCGGCGCGTCGGGGGAGGGGCCGAATTCCGGTTCGTCGCCCTGTTTCGGCTCCGGTCCCGGTTCCGGCTGGGCCGGCTCTGCCGTGGCGGCAAGATTGCGCGCCAGCCGCAGGGCATGGTCGCGAGCCTGACGCAGCTGCGCGAATCCCTCGACGTCGCTGTCCACGTCCATGGCTTTCAGCCGCGCGGCATAGGCCTTGCGGATCGCGGCGGCGTCGGCGGTCCTGCCGATGCCGAGGATGGACCAGGGCGTCCGGCTCATAGCGGCGTCACGATTTCCACTTCGTCGAGCCGGGCGACCAGCATCGCGCGGGCATCGGCGATGCGGCGCGGGTCCTGCGTGTCGAGCGCGCCTGCGAACAAGGTGATCCAGTGGCCGATCGCCTGCCGGACATCGCCGATATGGTCTTCGTAGCAGCGCTCGGCGCGGGCCATGATCGCGACGTTCCCGGCCTCCTCGCGCGGGTGGAACTTGAGCTTCGCCAGCGCGGCGCGGCGGCTGTCGAGTTCCTTGCGGCCGGGGCGGTCTTCCTCGTCGACGATCACGAGATTGCGCTCGACGCCGCTCGCCGGGACATGGACGTCGATCTCCAGCAGGCCGGAACTGTCGTAGGAGAAGCGCACTTGCGCCGAGACTTCGCCCGCGGGGCGCGGCGGCACGGGAATGGCGATATGGCCCAGCTTCACATTGCCGCGCACTTCGCGGGCCTCGCCCTGATAGATGCCGAATTCCAGCGTCTTCTGGTTGTCGCCGAGGGTGGAATAGGTGTTCATCCGCGAGACTGGGACCGGCGTGTTGCGCTCGATCACCGGCGAGAACAGTCCGCGCTGGAGGCCGCCGTGGCCGTCCTGCTCGGCTACTTCGACGCCGAGGGTGAAGGGGCAGACGTCGGTGATGCGGATCTCGTCGAGCGCCGCGTCGCGCCCGACCAGCGCCGCCTGCATCGCCGCGCCCAGCGCCACCGCATGGTCGGGGTGAACCGAGGCGTTGGGGAAGCGGCCGAACAGGCGGGTGATCGCGCGGCGGACTACCGGCATGCGGGTGGCGCCGCCGACGAGCACGATTTCGGACAGTTCCGAGGCGTCGATCGCGCAGTCGCGCAGGGCGCGCACCACGGGTTCGCGCAGGCGCCGCAGCAGCGGCTCGCAGGCGCTTTCGAATTCGGCTTCGGTGATGACGGCGGCGAGGCGCTCCTCGCCGAGAACGAGCGCGAACTCCGCCTCGCTCGCGGTGCCGAGGGCGCGGCGGCAGGTCTCGGCGGCGCGCTTGAGCAGGGCCTCGCGCTGGGGTGCGGGCAGGGCGTTCAGCCGGTGGGCCGGATCGATGCGCGGCCTGGCCATGGCGGCCAGCGCATCGTCGAAGTCGTCGCCGCCCAGCCGGTTGTCGCCCGCCGAGGCGCGGACTTCGACCACGCCGTCGAACATCTCGACCACGGAAACGTCGAACGTGCCGCCGCCGAGGTCGAAGACCAGGAACGGCTCGCGGTCGCCCTTGTCCTGGAGGCCGAAGGCGAGCGCGGCGGCGGTCGGCTCGTTGATGAGGCGGCGAACGGTCAGGCCCGCCAGCTCGCCCGCGCGGCGGGTGGCCTTGCGCTGGCGGTCGTTGAAATAGGCGGGCACGGTGACGACCGCTTCGGTGGGCCGCTCGCCGGTCAATGCCTCGACATCGGCGGCCAGCGCGCCGAGCACGAGGGCGGAGAGGTCTTCGGCGTTATAGTCCCCGGCCTTATAGACTTTGCCGCCGAGGCGCGTGGTGCTGGCCGTGCCCATCAGGCGCTTGAAGCTGGTGGCGGTGTCCTGCGGGTGGGTTGCCAGACGGTCCAGCGCGGGACGGCCGATCCAGGCCTGCCCGTCCCGCGCGATCGAGACGGCGGAAGGGGTGAGGAAATCGCCGAGGGCATTGGGAACGAGAACCGCCTCGCCATCGCGCCAGATCGCCACGGCACTGTTGGTGGTGCCCAGATCGATACCGATCAGCATGGCGCCGCGCCGCTTACGTCCCCGAACACCGAAAACTTCCCCTCATCTTCGTCTTGACCGCCGGTTCTGCCTAGCGGCTCCGCCCGGCTATCGAAAGCGCGAAGTAGAGAGGAAGGCGCGGTTTGCAAGCCCGCGCAGGGGTTTGCTCAGCCTTGGGTCGTCTGGCGCACGACGAGGCGGGGGGGCATGACCAGGCTCTGCACCGGATGCCCGTCGCTTTGGCCCTCGATCCGGGCCTTGAGCTTCTCGACGAGCGCGCGGGCGCCCTCGGCGATTTCCTGGCGGATCGTGGTGAGCGGCGGCGTCGTCTGCGCGGCGAGCGGCAGGTCGTCGAAGCCGACGATGCGAACGTCGTCGGGCACCGCGCGGCCCCTGTCATGGAGCACGCGCAGGGCGGACATGGCGATCAGATCGGATGCGGCGACGATGCCGTCGATGACAAGATCGGTTCCGGCGAGGGCCTGTTCGATCTGCGGTCCCATCGATTCGCCGGCGAGATCGACCGGCAGGTGGACGAAAGGCGCACCCGCGGCTTCGGCGGCCATGGCTGCGCCGCGATAGCGGATGGCGATCTCGATGCCGCGCGTCTGCCCCAGGAAGGCCAGGTTGCGCGCGCCCGAGGCGAGCAGGTGCTCCACCGCGATCCGGCCGCCCGCTTCGTTGTCCGTGCCCACGGCGCAATGCGTTTGGCCGTGGCGGTACTGGCCCCAGGCGACCATCGGCCGGTAGCTCTGGGCCACGCTTTCGATGACGTGGAACTGGTCGGACTGGCCGATGACGATGATTCCATCGACCATCCCCGATCCGGCGATCCGCTCCAGCCATTCGGCCGAACCGTCGGGCAGGGCGCGGCTGAGCATCATGTCGTAGCCGCTCTCGGTCAGTTCGTCGGCGAGGTGGCCGAGCAGGGTGAGGAAGAACGGGTCGGAAATCTGCTGGCGCTTCTCATGGCCAAGCGGGATCACCACGCCGATCACCCCGGTGCGGCCGGTGCGCAGCTTGCTGGCCATCTGGTTCGGCTTGAAGCCGTGGTGGCGGGCGAGGGCCTGGATACGGTCGCGCGTCTCGGCATTGACGAGGGCCTTGCCCGCCAGCGCGCGCGAGACCGTGCCGGCCGAGACTCCGGCAAGGCGGGCAAGATCGGCGAGGGTGCGGACATGGCGATTGGTCGAGCCAGACGCGGCCCGGTCTTCGGCGCCTGCACCCGGCTGTTCCTGATCCCCCGACTGTGCCTGATCCAGCGTCTCGTCGTCGTTCCCCGCCATCCCTGCTTCCCTTTTTTTGGCCGACGGATGACGTGAGGAAGCGGGCCGGGACCAGCACCTTTCCGCCGATCCGAAGTCGGTGGCGTCTTATAGATCAAGGGGATCGCCAGCGTCTCGATCAACCTGCCGGCAGCGATTAAAATATTGAAAACAGCGCACTTGGCCAAGGGATGGTATTGAAGTGGGGAGGCTGCGGACGATACCCTCATCCATGCTTTCCCGGCAGGCGCTCGAAAGGTGCAAATTAATCAATTTCGCGCGATTAAACGAATGTTGCGCGACAGGGAAATCCCGTTACAACCTTGCCCAACGCCGAAAGGACCGACCGGTCGCTTCGGGCCGGTTGCCCTGGGTCCTGCGGCATCATGCGTGTCGCCGAAAAGACACACTGCTTCTTTTCACAGATTGTGACGGAGCGGTGGGTGCCGGATCGCTCGACCGGTCCTATATTCGACGTGTGGCAGCAGGCGCCCTGCGACGTCGACGCTGCCGCATGCCGTTGATTTGCGGGAGAATACAATGAGCGCAGATGATCTGATCGCCGCCCTTGGGAATCGTATCAAGCCGGGCGGGAAGACCTCTGCCCTTCAGCCCGCGATTGCCCGGCGCATTCGCGATTCGCTGCTGCCGGGCGATCTGTCCGGCGACAGCGCCTGGATCGAGGAAGCCGCGCAGGTCCTGCTTGCTGCCGCCGCCCGCCGCGAGGCCGGTGTGCCGGCGATCGATCTCACGTCGGAGAATGGCGAGCGCCGCTACTTGCGCATCGCTGTCGTCAACGACGACATGCCGTTCCTCGTCGACTCGGTGGCGGCGGTCATCGCCGAAGCCGGGCTGGTGATCGACCGTCTCGCTCACCCGGTGCTGGCCGTCGAACGCGATGCAGACGGCGCCATCGTCGCCATTCCCGAAGCCGCCGGTGAAAGTGCCCGGCGCGAATCGATGATCTACATCGAGACCGACCGCGCCGATGCCCGCCAGCGCCGTGACCTTCAGGCCGCGCTCGAAACCACGCTGGCCGACGTGCGCGTCGCCGTGGCCGATTGGCCGAAGATGGTCGCGGCCATGGACGCCGACGCCGACCGCACCGACGATGCCGAAGGCGCCGAACTCCTGCGCTGGTTCGCGGGCGGCATGCTGACCCAGCTCGGCCACGTCACCCGCCGCCGCGACGGTAGCCAGACAGACGAACTCGGCATCTGCGCGCGCGACGCCCGCGGTCTGCTGTCCGACGCCAGCTACGAGCGCGCCTTCGAAGCCTTCGATGCGCAACTTGCGGCAGGCGACGTGCGCGCGCCGATGGTCATCAAGGCCAATGTCATCGCCCGTGTCCACCGCCGCGTCCCGCTAGACTTGTTCCTCGTGCCGGTGATCGAGGGCGGCAAGGTCACTGCGCTCTCGGTCCACGCCGGCATGTGGACGAGCGCGGCGCTGGCCGTCGCGCCCGACCGGGTGCCGCGTCTGCGCCGCCTGCTCGCGGGCCTCGGCAGCAAGCTCGGCTTCGATCCCGGCGGCCATACCGGCAAGGCGCTGGCCCACGCCATGACCAGCCTGCCGCATGACCTCGTGCTCGGTTTCGGCGAGGCCGATGTCGAGCGTCTGGCGACGACGATGACCGCGCTGGTCGACCGTCCGCGCCCGCGTCTGGTCGTCACCGCCTCGCCGCTCTCGCGCCACTTGTTCGCCTTCGTCTGGATCGCCCGCGACACCCTTTCGACCCAGATGCGCAAGCGTATCCAGGCGATGATCGAGGACGCCGCCCAGGCTCCCACGCTCGACTGGTCGCTCAGTGTCGAGGCGGGCAATCTCGCCATGCTGCGCTACACCCTCGATATCCGCGAGGGTTCGCAGGCGCTCGACGAAGCGGCGCTCGACCACAGCCTCCAGGTCATGCTGCGCGGCTGGGGCGAGGCGGTGGAAGCCGCGCTGGCCCAGACGCTGGAGCCCGGCCGCGCCGCCGCCATCGCCACCCGCTATGCCGACGGCTTCCCGATCTCCTACCGCAGCGATTACGGCCCGGCCGAAGCCGCGATCGACATTTCCCACATGCGCAGCCTTGTCGTCGGCGATGCGGGAACCGACCTGCGCGGCAGCCGCGGCGTGCGCCTCTACCAGCACGAGAACGGCGAGGCGCCGCAGCTGCGCCTCAAGATCTATCAGGCCGAGGGCAGCCTGCCGCTGTCCGACGCCGTGCCCGCGCTGGAGAACTTCGGCTTCCGCGTGCTCGCGGAAATGCCGACCCCGCTCGACAAGGGGCGCATCGGCACGATCCACGACTTCACCCTCGCCCTGCCGACCGGTCGCGACGTGGGCGAAGTGCTGGGGCTCGCGCCGATGATCGAGGATGCCCTGGCGGGCGTGCTCAACAACCTCGGCGAGAACGACCCGTTCAACCGCCTCGTCCCCGGCCTCGGCCTGTCCAAGCGCGAGGCCGACTGGCTGCGCGCCTGGTATCGCTATCTGCGTCAGGCGGGCATGCACTTCGGCATCGGCACCGTGGTCGATGCCCTGCTGGGCGCGCCTGCTGTGACCATGGGCATCGTCGACCTGTTCCGCGCCATCCACGATCCCAAGTTCAAGGGCGACCGCGCGGCGGCCAAGGCGCAGGCACAGGAAGCGATCCGCGCCGGTCTCGCCAATGTCAGTGCGATCAACGACGACCGCGTGCTGCGCGCCTTCCGCGATGTCGTGGCGGCGATGCTGCGCACCAATGCCTTTGCCCCCGCCGGTGAGACGGCACTGGCCTTCAAGTTCGATTCCGCGCTCGTCCCCGGCCTGCCCAAGCCGCTGCCCTGGCGTGAGATCTTCGTCTATTCGCGCCGGGTCGAGGGCATTCACTTGCGCGCAGGACCCGTCGCGCGCGGCGGCCTGCGCTGGTCCGACCGCCGCGACGACTACCGCACCGAAATCCTCGGCCTGATGAAGGCGCAGCGCGTGAAGAACGCGGTGATCGTGCCGACCGGCGCCAAGGGCGGCTTCTATCCCAAGCAGCTTCCCGATGCCGCGCTCGACCGCGCCGGTTGGGCCGCCGAAGGGCAGGCCAGCTACGAGGTCTTCATCGGCACGCTGCTGTCGATCACCGACAACATCGTGGCGGACAAGGTGGTCCACCCCGAGGCGGTGGTGATCCTCGACGGCGAGGACCCCTACTTTGTCGTCGCTGCCGACAAGGGCACCGCCAAGTTCTCCGACGTCGCTAACGGCATCGCCGAATCGCGCGACTTCTGGCTGGACGACGCCTTCGCCAGCGGCGGCTCCAAGGGCTACGACCACAAGGCCATGGGCATCACCGCCAAGGGTGCCTGGCTCTCGGTGCAGCGCCACTTCCTCGAAATGGGCGTGGACGTGCAGAGCGACCCGGTCCGCGTGATCGGCTGCGGCGACATGTCGGGCGACGTCTTCGGCAACGGCATGCTGCTCTCGCAGTCGCTGAAGCTGGTGGCCGCCTTCGACCACCGCCACATCTTCCTCGATCCGGACCCGGACGCCGCGAAGAGCTGGGCCGAGCGCAAGCGCATGTTCGACCTGCCGCATTCCAGCTGGGACGATTACGACAAGGCGCTGATCTCCAAGGGCGGCGGCGTCTTCTCGCGCAAGTCCAAGTCGATCCCGCTGACCGACGAAGTGCGCGCTGCGCTCGGCATCGAGGCGAGTGAACTCGATCCGGAATCGCTGATCTCGGCGATCCTCTGGGCGCCGGTGGATCTGCTGTGGTTCGGCGGCATCGGCACTTACGTGAAGTCTTCCGGCGAGAACAACGCCACCGTGGGCGATCCCGCCAACGACGCCCTGCGCGTCAGCGCGAACGAACTGCGTGTCCGCGTGATCGGCGAGGGCGCCAACCTTGGCGTCACCCAGGCCGCGCGCATCGAGTTTGCCTCACGCGGCGGGCGCATCAACACCGACTTCATCGACAACTCGGCGGGCGTCGACTGCTCGGATAACGAGGTCAACATCAAGATCGCGCTGGCCGCCGCCAAGCGGGCCGACAAGCTCACCGAGGAAGAGCGCGTCGAACTGCTGCGCGAGATGACCGATGAAGTGGCCGAGCTGGTGCTGGAGGACAACCGCCTCCAGGCCCTGGCGCTCTCCATCGCCGAGCGCGGCGGGGCCAGCGCTATGCCCTCCCACGTCCGCCTGATCGAGACCCTGGAGGAAGGCGGCAACCTCGACCGCAAGACCGAGGGCCTTGCCGACAACGAGTCGCTGGGCCGCCGGGCGCAAGACGGTCGCGGGCTGACCCGCCCCGAACTCGCGGTGCTGCTCTCCAGCGGCAAGCTGGTGCTGCAAGCCGCGATCGAGGCCTCCGACCTTGCCGCCGACGCCACGCTCCAGCCCATGCTGCTCGCGGCCTTCCCGCAGCCGATGCAGGCGAAGTACGCGCGCTTCATCGAAGGCCACCGTCTGGCGGGCGAGATCATCGCCACCAAGCTCGCCAATCGCATCGTCAACCGCCTCGGCATCGTTCATCCCTTCGAACTGGCCGAGGAAGAAGGCGCGGACCTCTCGCAGGTCGCCGCCGCTTTCGCGCTGGCGGTGCAGCTCTTCGATCTCGATGCGCTCTGGGAACGGCTCGAAGTGGCGCCGATGACCGAGGACGCGCGCATCGCCCTGTTCGACCGCACCGCGGGCGTCGTGCGCGGCCACATGGCCGACCTCCTGCGCGCCGGTGCCGGACAGGCGCCGCCTGCCGAAGTGCTCGCCCGGATCGGCAAGCCGGTCGCCGCGCTTTCGGTGGACACCCATGAACTGCTCGGCGAACGCATCGCTGCGCACTCGCGCAAGCTGCGCAGCGGCCTCCTCGAGCTCGGCGCGCCCGAGGCGGAGGCGGCCATGGTCGCCAACCTCTACGACCTCGACGGCGCCGTCGGCATCGCCGCACTCGCCGCCGATACCGGGATCGATCCGCGCCAGCTGGTGGGGGCCTTCACCCGCATCGGTGCCGGCCTCGGCCTCGACTGGGCCCAGGCCAGCGCGACGATCATGAACCCCTCCGATCCATGGGAACGCCTGCTCGTCGCCGGCCTTGCGCGGGACTTCCAGCAGATGCGCCTCGACTTCCTGCGGCGCCTCGCCGCGACGAAATCGGGCAAGTCGGACCCGGCCGCCGCCGCCGAGGAATGGGGCCGCGCGCATATCGCCGCGATCCAGACCTTCCGCGCAATGGTCCAGCGGGCGGAGAATACCGTGCCGCTCAGCCCTGCCATGCTGGCGCAGATCGCCAGCCAGGCGCGGAACTTGCTCGGTAGGTAAGAAGGGCAGGGGAAGGGCAGGGGTTTACCACCCCTGCACCCCGTGTACTGGCGGCCTTGTGGGGGCCAGATGCCTTGGGCGCTCCTTGGGGGGTGTTTGAGGTTGTCGGCGCGATTATGCGGTCGCCCCCGCGAAGGCGGGGACCCCGCCTGTTCTTCCGGTGTAGCGCAATGCCGCGCCGCTTCACTCCAGCGGCAAAGCGCGCGTTTCCTTGATCGCCTCCAGCACGATGCTGGACTTCACGTCGCGTACGCCGGGAATGCGCACCAGCGTCTTCAGCGTGATCTGCGAGAGATGCTCCACATCCCGCGCGATGATGTGAACGATATAGTCCATATCGCCCGTCACCGCATGGCAGGCGATCACATAGGGGTTGTCGCGGATCGCCTGTTCGAACCGGGTGATGTTCTCGTCGATATGGGCGTTGAGGTTGATGAGGACATAGGCCTCCAGCTCGAACCCCAGCTTGCGCGGATCGAGCACCGGCGCATAGCCGAGGATCACCCCGTCATCCTCCAGCCGCTTGATCCTTCTGCTGACCGGCGTCGCCGAAAGCGCGGTGCGTTCCGCCACTTGCGCCACCGGCATCCGCGCATCCTCCTGCAAAGATGCGATGATCTTGCGGTCGAACAAATCCAGCTGCATGAATCGCCTGCCTTGAGCATGGTTTTTGGTTGAAACCACTATTATCGTCTCTCCCAGCGCGCGCAATCGCATGAATCTGGCGAGAGGCTTGTGATAATCTCGCGGGAATGAAGAAGCCCTCGACCGAAACATCATCGAGCGAGCTTCGGGGAGAGTACGAACTGGCCGCCGACGATTACACCGTCGGGCAGGACTGGCAGGCCTATACCCCGGAGATGCACGAGCGCTGGCGCCGCCTGCACGCGCGGCAGTCGGCGCTGGTGACGACCCACGCCTGCGCGGCCTTCCGCGACGGGCTGGCCCGGCTCGACTGCGCCGGGGGCATTCCCCGGTTTGAAGATGCCAATGCGATTCTCGGCCCTGCGACCGGCTGGCAGCTCGTCGCGGTGCCAGGCTTCATCCCCGACGCCGTGTTCTTCGACCACCTCGCCCATCGCCGTTTCCCGGTGACGCGCTGGCTGCGCGAGGAGCACGAACTCGACTATCTCGTCGAGCCGGACGTGTTCCACGACTTCTTCGGCCATGTGCCGATGTTGCTGGACCCGACGATCGCCGATTTCCTGGAGCTTTACGGCAAGGCCGGGGCGCGGGCCATGGCGATGGACGCGCTCGACATGCTGGCGCGGATCTACTGGTACACCATCGAGTTCGGCCTCGTGCGGGAAGATGGCGGCCTGAAAGTCTTCGGCGCCGGGATCATCTCCTCTTCGGGCGAGACGCGGTTCTCGCTGGAAGACCCCGAGGTCCTGCGCCTGCCTTTCGAGGCCGTCCGCGTGATGCGCACGGGCTACATGATCGATGCCTTCCAGAAGACCTACTTCGTCCTCGAAAGCCTGCCCCAGCTGATCGAGGACCTCGTCTCGCTGGACTTCGGCCCGGTCTACGAATCCTGGCGCGCGGCGCCGCCCATTCCCGCCGGAGACCTGCTTCCCGGCGAAACCCCCTTCGGAGAACTGACTTCATGACCGATATCTTCGACAATCCCATCGGACTCGACGGCTTCGAATTCGTCGAATTCTCGGCGCCGGAAAAGGGCGTGCTGGAACCGGTGTTCGAAGCCATGGGCTTCACCAGGATCGCCCGCCACCGCTCGAAGGACGTGGAACTCTGGCGCCAGGGCGGGATCAACTTCATCACCAATTACGAGCCGCACAGCCCGGCCTGGTTCTTCAGCCGCGAGCACGGCCCCTCGGCCTGCGGCATGGGTTTCCGGGTGAAGGACGCCCGCGCCGCCTATGCCGAACTGCTCGCCCGCTCGGCGGAGCCGGTACAGGTCGCGACCGGCCCGATGGAACTCCACCTTCCCGGCATTCGCGGCATCGGCAATTCGATCATCTACCTGATCGACCGCTACGAGCGGAATGGCGACGGCGCCTTGTCGATCTACGACATCGACTTCGACTATCTGCCCGGCGTCGATCGCCATCCGGTAGGCGCGGGCTTCGACCTGATCGATCACCTGACCCACAACGTCTACGGCGGCCGCATGGCCTATTGGGCGGACTACTACGAGAAGCTCTTCAATTTCCGCGAGATCCGCTATTTCGACATCAAGGGCGAATACACCGGCCTCACCTCGAAGGCGCTGACCGCGCCGGACGGCAAGATCCGTATCCCGCTCAACGAGGAAGCCGAGGGCGGAAAAGGCCAGATCGACGAATTCCTGCGCGCCTTCAACGGCGAGGGCATCCAGCATATCGCGCTCATCTGCGACGATCTCATCGGTGCCTGGGATCGGCTGAAATCGCTCGGCGTGCCGTTCATGACCGCGCCGCCGGAAACCTACTACGAGATGCTCGACGAGCGTCTCCCCGGACATGGCGAGCCTGCCGAGGAACTCAAGATGCGCGGCATCCTGCTCGACGGCACGGTGGATGGTGTGGATGCGGGGGGGCAACCGCGCCTGCTGCTCCAGATTTTCGCCGAAGCGCGCGTCGGGCCGGTGTTCTTCGAGTTCATCCAGCGCAAGGGCGATGACGGCTTCGGTAACGGCAACTTCAAGGCCTTGTTCGAAAGCATGGAACGCGACCAGATCCGCCGCGGCGTGTTGAGGGTGGATGAGCCTGCCGAGTAAGCTGCTTGCCGGGCCTGTGGCGGGGATGATCCTTCGACAGGCTCAGGATGAGCGGAACTGGTTTTTGAACGGGGAAGAGAAGAGGGCCAACCTCTCCCCGCTCACCCTGAGCTTGTCGAAGGGTGAGCGGCACACCACCTCGGGAATACGGAGAGAGAAGATGACTGAAACAACCCCCGTTCTGGGTGGAATCCACCATGTCGCCTACCGCTGCCGCGACGCCAAGGAGACCGTGGAGTTCTACCGCGAGGTGATGGGCATGGATTTCATGCTCGCCATCGCCGAGGACAAGGTGCCCTCCACCGGCGCGCCCGATCCCTACATGCATGTCTTCCTCGACTGCGGCGGCGGCAATGTGCTGGCCTTCTTCGAACTGCCCAACGCGCCGGAAATGGGCCGCGACGCGGCGACCCCGGCCTGGGTCCAGCACATCGCCTTCAAGGTCGAGAGCGAGGAAGGCCTGCTCGCGGCGAAGCACCGTGCCGAGGCGCGTGGACTGTCGGTGGTCGGGCCGGTGCACCACGGCGTGTTCAAGTCGATCTACTTCTTCGACCCCAATGGCCACCGTCTCGAACTGGCCTGGCAGTTCGGCACCGCCAGCCAGATGGCCCAGCTCAAGGCCGTGGCCGAGGACATGCTGGAGGAATGGTCGCGCACCAAGAAGGCCCCGCGCCACGCCGCCTGGCTGCACGAGAAGATCGCGGCGGAGACCTGAGAGCGTGAAGCTCTACGGCTACTGGCGCAGCTCCACGAGTTATCGCCTGCGCATCGCGCTGGGTCTCAAAGGGCTTGAATACGAGCAGGTTGCGATCAACCTGCTCGACGGGGAGCAGCGCTCCGCGGAATATCGCCGCCTAAACCCCTACGGCGGTGTTCCGGCGCTGGAGATCGACGGGCGTATCTACGCCCAGTCGATGGCGATCCTGGAATGGCTCGACGAGAGCTTTCCCGATCGGCCGTTGCTCCCCCGCGATGTCGAGGACCGCTTTGCCTCGCGCGAACTGGCGATGGCGATCGCCACCGAACTCCATGCGCCGCTCAACCTGCCGGTGCTGAAGTACCTGAAGCACGATCTCGGCCATGGGCAGGAGGACATCGACGCCTGGTATCGCCACTGGATCGCCCGCACGTTCGAGGGTGTCGAGGCGCGACTTGCCGAGCGGGGCGCGGGGGATTTCCTGTTCGATGCGCCCGGATTGTTCGAATGTGTGCTGGTGCCGCAGCTCTACAATGCGCGGCGGTTTTCCTGCGATCTCGGCGCTTATCCGCACCTGACCCGGATCGAGGCGGCCTGCCGGGAGCATCCGGCGTTCATCGCCGCGCATCCCGACCGGCAGCCGGACAAAAGGTGAGGTCGGCGGTCAGTCCTTCGGCGTAACCCAGACTTCTACGGGCGCCACGAACTTGCCCGGCGCGGGCTTGCCGACATGGACGCGGTCGGCGGTGACGAGTTCGCCGCTGGCGAGGTTGAAGCTGGCCCAGGGCTTGGGCATGCGGCCGAAAGTCATCTTCTGGATGGGCTGGCCGGTGGTCGAATTCATGATGGTGGCGATGATGCTCATCCGCCCGCCCGTAGCGAGATCGGAGAGATTCGGTCCAGCGGGTAGGCCGAGCTATGCACGACCCAATGAATCCTCAGCCCTCGGCAGGCGCCAGCAGGAGGTCCCGCAGCGCGTGGAGGCTTGGAAGCACTTCCGCGCAGAGCAGGGTCTGTTCCTCGGTCGCGGGCAGTAGGTCGGGCACCATGACCGTGGCGATTCCCGCCGAAGTGGCCGAGCGCACCCCCGCCGGGCTGTCCTCAATGGCGACGCAGTGCGCCGGGTCCACGCCGAGGCGGCTGGCGGCGAGCAGGTAAGGCTCCGGATGCGGCTTGGCCTGGGTCACATCGTTGCGGGTGACGACGACGTCGAAATAACGCAGCAGCCCCGCCTTCTCCAGCCGCTGCTGCGCATAAGGGGCTTCCGAGGAAGTGGCGATCGCCATCGGTATGCCCGCCTTGGCGAAATGGTCGAGAATCACCTCGGCGCCGGGCCGCAGCGGAATTCCGGCATCGAGCATGGCCATGAAAGCCATGTCGCTCTCGTCGAAAAAGCGGTCGAGCGGGAAGTCCGGACCCATGTGATCGGCCACGAGACGGCGCGAACCGTCGCGGTGGATGCCGACCATCGAATTCTGCAACTCCGCCGGGAGCGGATGGCCCATTGCCTTGCCGGTCACCGCGAAAGCCTTGCCGTGCAGGGCTTCGGTGTCGAGCAGGGTCCCGTCCATGTCGAAGATCGCAGCGCGGATCGGGTCGGGCAGCACGGCGGAGCGAAGCGTATCGGGAAGGGAAGCCATGCCTTCAATATGACCCCTGACCATGGCGAAACCATTGCAAAACGGGAAGGGGCAGTTGCGTAAAGCGCTTCATGCGTTGACGTAAGTCACCGTATCTCCCGGCCCGACGCCCAGCAGCGCGGCGGCGGCGGCATCCAGTGTCACGCCGCCGTCGGCCGCGTCGATCTTGCCGAGGCAGGCGCGGAACTCGGCGAGGCGGCCGGTAGCGACGAGGTGGCTGGCTTCGGTGTCGTCCGCTGCGGCGATCGCGGTGATCGCGGCGCTGCGCGCTTCCTGCACGGTGCGGATCTGGTCCGTCTTCGCGATCATCGTCGGGCCGCCGTCGAAGATGTCGACATAGTTCTGAAACGCGAAGTTCTCGTTTTCCAGCATGCGCATGGCGGGCCGCCCCGAATAGTGCGGCTGGCCCATGACCTGCCGCGCCGCTTCGGAGAGCAGGGCGCAGTAGATCGGGTGCTTGGGCATCAGGTCGGCGATGAACTGGTTGCCATGCTTGGCGTTGAACTCGTCGGCATCGCGGAAGCTCATGTCGAAGAAGCGCCCGGCAAGGCCGTCCCAGAATGGCGAGTTGCCGGCATCGTCGATGGCGCCGCGCAGCTCGGCCAAAGTGGTATCGCCGAAGCGCGAGCGGTGCGCCTTGATGAACAGATAGCGGCTGCGCGCCAGCAGCTTGCCGACGCCCGCCGAACGCTCGGTGGCGTCGAGGTAGAGGCCGCCCACTTCGCTCGCCCCGTCGAGATCGGTGCAGAGCGTCAGCATCTCGGCGCGGAAGGTGCGGTCCAGTTCCTTGGAGTGCTGGGTGATCCGCCCGAGGCGGTAGGAGTAGAACGGAAACTCGGTGCCGACTTGCGAGAAGGCCTGGCAGGTGCCGCGCACTTTGCCGGTCTCGGTATCTTCGAGGATGAAGACGAAGAGGTCGTTGGCGATCTCGTCGCTGTCGCGGGCAAAGCTCCTGGCGGTGCGCTTCAGCTTGGCGTCCAGCGTCGGCTTGTCGGGCGGCAGGTTGGTGAAGCCGCCGCCGGTGCCCTTGGCCATGCGGTAGAGCGCTTCGAGGTCCTTTTCCTGGGCGGTGCGCAGGAGGAATGTCATGCGGGCAGAACTCCGTGGCGGTCCAGTCTATGCAGGACGAGGGCGGTGAGGCGGGCGCGGGCGTCGAGCGAATCGGCCAGCAGGTATTCGTCCGGCGAGTGGATCGATCCGCCGAGCGCGCCCATGGTATCGAGCACCGGCACGCCGCAGGCGGCGATGTTGTTGCCGTCGCAGACGCCGCCGGTGTCCTTCCAGCTCATCGGCTGGCCGAGGTCGGCGGCGGCCTTGCTGACGAGGCCGTAGAGCGCTTCGGTCTTCTCCGAGATCGCCTTGGGCGGGCGCGAGACGTGGCCGTGGATGTGCATGTGCACTTCATGCGCGGCGGAGACTTCGGCGACGGCGGCTTTGATGTAAGCCTGCGCTTCTGCGGCGAGTTCGAGCGTGGCCGGGCGCATGTTGAAGTGCAGCACGGCGAGGTCCGGCACGGTGTTGTTGGGCGCGCCGCCTTCGATCTTCGCGGGGTTCACCGAAAGGCCGGGACGGCGCATCGCGGCGAGTCGCAGGGCGAGGTCGCTGGCGGCGAGGATAGCGTTGCGGCCTTCCTCGGGGTTCCGTCCGGCATGGGCGGAGCGGCCATGGACGACGACCGCGTAATTGCCCGAACCGGGCCGTGCGCGCGCCATCTGGCCGCTGAGGAGCGCCGGTTCGTACGTCAGCGCCGCCAGCTTGCCTTGCGCCAGCTGCGCGATCAGCGGGGCGGAGGAGAGCGAGCCGGTTTCCTCGTCGCTGTTGATGAGCACATCGTAGCCGAGCGTCGGACCGGCGCGCTCGTAAGCGGCCCTTTCGTATGCCTTTAGGCCCGCCAGCATGACGGCGAGGCCGCCCTTCATGTCCGCCGTGCCGGGGCCGTGGAGGGTGTTTGCGTCCAGCCAGTCGCAAGTCTGGAAGGGGTGATCGACCGCATAGACGGTGTCCATATGGCCGGTGAGGATCACCCGCCGCTCCGCTTTGGGGCGCACTGAGAGCACGAGATGGCGCCCGTGGACGACCTCGCGGGTCTGGCCTTGGCTATCGACTTTCTCGACCGGGGCGGGATCGACCAGCCTGACCTCGCCCGGCAGCGCGGCGAAGGCATCGGCAAGGCGGCTCGCCATCGCGGCCAGTCCGTCAAGGTTGCCGGTGCCGCTGTTGATCGCCGCCCAGTCCAGCGTGTGGGCAAGGATCGGTGCGCGCTCGACCGGGGCGAGCAGGTCCTGTTCGGCTCCGGTCAGGCCCGTCATCCGCTGAGCTTACCAACCAGCGCGCTGCTGTTGCCGTCCACGCTCGCCGCCTCGAAACTGGCGACCGGATAGGCGCAGTAGTCGGCGGCGTAATAAGCGCTGGGGCGGTGGTTGCCGCTTTCCCCCAGGCCGCCGAACGGCATCGAGCCTGCCGCGCCGGTGGTCGGGCGGTTGCGGTTGACCACGCCCGCGCGGCTTTCCAGCACGAAGCGGTCCCACAAGGCGTCGTCTGTGCTGACGAGGCCCGCCGAAAGGCCGAAGCGGGTGGCATTGGCGGCGGCGATGGCGGCGTCGAAGTCGGGCACGCGGGTCACTTGCACGATGGGGGCGAACACTTCCTCATCGGGCACGTCAATACCTGTCACGTCGAGAATGCCGGGGGTGACGAAGGCGCCGCTGCGGCCTTCCACGCCCTTGAAGGCACGGATGACGGTCGCGCCGCGCTCTATGAGGTCGGCAAAGCGCGCCTTGGCGGCCACGGCGGCTTCGGCCGAGATCAGCGGGCCGAACCATGGCTCGGGCGTCTCGTGCCATTCGCCGATGGTGACGCGGTCTGCCAGCGCGGCGACGGCATCGACCAGCGCGGTGCCGAAGTCATTGTCCGGCACGATCAACCGGCGCGCGCAGGAGCAGCGCTGGCCGGTGGTGATGAAGCTCGATTGCACGACGACCGAGGCGGCCTCGTCCACATCGCCGTCCCACGCGACGAGAGGGTTGTTGCCGCCGAGTTCGAGGGCGAGGATCACATCGGGCCGATCGGCGAAGATGCGCCGGAAATGCGCGCCCGCGCCTGCCGAGCCGGTGAACAGCAGCCCGTCGATATGGCCCGCCACCAGCGCCTTGCCGGTGGCGCGGGCGCCGTGGACGATCTGGAACACGCCGTCCGGAAGACCTGCCTCAGTCCAGGCATCGGCCATGGCCTGCCCGGTCGCCGGGGTCATTTCGGAGGGCTTGAACACCACCGTATTGCCCGCTAGCAGGGCGGGGACGATGTGGCCGTTGGGCAAGTGGCCAGGGAAGTTGAACGGGCCGAGCACCGCCATCACCCCATGCGGACGGTGGCGCAATACGGCGGCGCCGAAGGGCATGTCCTGCCGCTTCTCGCCCGCGCGCTCGGCCTGCGCGGCGATCGAGATGCCGACCTTGCCGATCATCGAGGCGAGTTCGGTGCGCGTTTCCCAGAGCGGCTTGCCGGTCTCGCGGGAGATTACCTCGGCGATCGCGTCCTTGCGGGCTTCCAGCACGGCCTTGTAGCGCAAGACCGCCTCGACCCGCGTGGCGACTGGCAGGGAGGCCCAGGCCGGAAACGCCGCATGGGCGCGCCCCAGCGCGGCATCGACGGCGGTGCTGTCCGCCGCTTCGCCTTCCCAGACCAGCGCGCCGCTGGCCGGATCGAACGAGCGGAGCAGGCTCATGCGCCTCTCGTCACCGCGAAGATGCCGGTGGCATTGCCGGAATCGAACGTGAGGTCGAGCTTGCCGGTCTCCGGATCGATGTCGCGGGTGATGAATTCGTAGAACGATCCCGGCACGGGCAACGGCACTTCGCTGCCGTCGGCCTCGCGGAACGGGCGCACCACCTTGTCGGCGAGGATCGCGGTCTGGCGCACGCGGCCATTCTGCGAAATCTCGACCGAGGGCTTCATCGGATAGCCGTCTTCCCTGAGTTCCTCGGCCAGCGCCGCGACATTGGCGGTGCGGGTGGTCGCGTGGTTGAAGGCATTGCCCTCGGTGGCGATCCACGCGCCTTCCTTGGTCTCGGGCAGCAGCACTTCGTAGTCGGCCAGCGCCGGCGGCTCGTGCTGGCGCTCGAAGCAGGCGAGCGCGCCCTTGAGCGCGATCACGGCCTGGTCGAACGGGCAGCGGCCTTCTGCCGCCAGCGTATCGAGCGCGGCCCATTCGGCCTTGCCCAGCGGGTCGGTCGACGTGCCGAAGACAGTGGCGCAAGCCGCCTGCGCGCCTTCGGAAAGCTGATCGACATGGAGTTCGGAAACGAAGAACTGCGGAATCGTCTCCGGCAGGTCGCGCTGGACATAGGCGCGACCGGTCATGCGCAGCTTGGGCAGCGGATAGAGCCCGCCCACTTCGTAGCCCAGCGGCACAAGGAAGCGGGCGAAGGCCTCCTGACCGCGAGGCAGGGCGCCGGTCTCGCCGTCGATCGTGCGCAGGGCGCCGTGGTCGAAGACGATCGTCTCGCCCGCCTCGCGCACCGATTGCACATAGCGCGCGGCGGTCGGCACGCGGTCCAGCAGGTCGGCGAAGAGCGCGGCGTTGAGGGCCATCGCGATCTGTGCGCGGCTGACGGTCTCGCCGCTGCCCGAAAGCGCGGGATCGATGGTGAGGGCGGTGAGGGCGGAACTCGCGGCATCGGCGCCAATCGCCGCCGAAACGAGGCGGAAGAGCGTCTGATCCTGATCTGCGAAAAGGCTGGAGGCGGAGGGCATCGTATTCCCGTCGTTTCTCTGTTGCGCGTAGAGCGGACATAGGAAAGCGCCATGGCCAAGTCCATGCCGTGCAGAAGCGGACCGCGCTTTTTTGTCTATACTTTCAGGCGCGATCCGATGGCGGAAAGGTGCGATTCGCAACTGCACAAATGTGAACATAGCGGAATTCCGCGCTCCGAACGGCTTCAAGGGCGGGCGTCCTGCCGCTTTATGACGAATATTTTGCAGTGCAGCGGGAAACTCATGGCGCTTTGAGGCTTTCATTGAGCATTCTCCTCCCATCGATGCGGGGTGCACATGAGCCTGATGCCTCGTGAACGAGCACGTGACCAAGAACGTGAAGCGGATTCCGATAAAGTTCGTTCGATCTTCGATGCGATCTCTGTCGACAGCGATCCGGGGGAGGGGGCGCTCCGTCGGCCGCTCCATATCGCGCTGGTCGGCAATTTCGCGCCGCGGAAGTGTGGCATCGCCACCTTCACCACCGACGTCTTCGAGAAGCTGGGCGAATTTCATCCGGAGACCGCTATCGACGTCTATGCGCTCGACGATCCCGCGCAGCACCTGGACTATGGCGACCTTGCCGGAACGATCGCCTGCAACGATCCCGAGGACTATGCCCGCGCCGCCCGCCGGATCAACGAGGCCGGGGTGGATGCGGTCTGGCTCCAGCACGAATACGGGATTTTCGGCGGCCCTGACGGCGAGATGGTGCTGGACTTCGTGGACCGGCTCGCCGCGCCGCTGGTGCTGACCTTGCACACCGTGCTGTCCGCGCCTTCCGAGCGCCAGCGGGAGATCCTGCGCCACCTGATCGCGCGCGCCTCGCGGATCATGGTCATGTCCCGACACTCGCGCGATCTTCTGGAAAGCGACTATGGCGCGCCCGCGCGCGTGCTGGAAGTGATCGAGCACGGCGCCCCCGACCGCCCCTTCGGTCGCCATGACGAATTCAAGGAAAAGCTGGGGCTGGAAGGCCGCAAGGTCTTGATGACCTTCGGGCTGCTCAGTCGCGGCAAAGGGCTGGAGAATGCGATCCGCGCGCTGCCCGCGATCGTCGCTCGACATCCCGAGGCGGTCTACCGCATTATCGGCGCGACGCATCCCAACCTCGTCGCCCACGAGGGCGAGGCCTACCGCGAGGAATTGCAGGCGCTGGCCGAAGACCTCGGTGTCTCGGCGCATATCGCCTGGGAAAACCGCTTCCTGGAGACCGACGAACTGCTCGACCAGCTCGAAGCCTGCGACATCTATCTTACGCCCTATCTCGGCCTCCAGCAATCGACCTCGGGCACGCTCAGCTATGCGGTGGCGCTGGGCAAGGCGGTGGTCTCGACCCCCTATGTCCATGCCCGCGAATTGCTGGGCGAGGATATCGGTCGCCTGATCGAGCCGGGTTCAAGCGAGGCCATCGCCGAGGCCGTCAACGCCCTGTTCGATCGCCCGGCTGACCTTTCCGCCATGCAGCGCCGCGCCTGGGCGCGGGGGCGCGAGATGATCTGGCCGCGCTTTGCCGATGCCGGACTGCGCCTCGTTACCCGTGCCTGTCCTCCCGAACCGGCGCCCGGACAGGCAGTGCCCCCGATCACCGCGACGCCGGGTCTCTCCGCGGTGCTGGCGATGAGCGACGGCACCGGCATGCTCCAGCACGGGGTCGGCGTCGTGCCGGACCGGCGCCACGGTTATTGCCTCGACGACAATGCCCGCGCGCTCATGCTGATGAACGTGGCGCGGGGCCTGCCGGTGGCCGAGCGGATGAAGTGGAGCCTCGTCTATGCCGCCTTCGTGCAGTCGGCATGGAACCCGGAGCTTGGCCGCTTCCGCAATTTCATGCGCTTCGACCGCAGCTGGTGCGAGGACGAGGGATCGGAGGACTCCAACGGCCGCGCGGTCTGGGCGCTGGGCCAGACGTGCGAGCGGGCGCCGGACCAGAGCCTGTCGGACTGGGCGCTCCAGTTTTTCGAGGAGGTGCTGCCGACCCTCGCCGCAATCGAATCGCCGCGTGCGCGGGCCTTCGCGATGCTCGGCGCCTGCGCGGTGCTGCGCCGCGATCCGCGCCATGCAGCGGCGCTCGGCTGCGTGCGGCAGGGCGGCGATTTCCTGATGCGCCTGCTCGGCCATGGCCGCCGCCCCGACTGGGCCTGGTTCGAGGCCGTGCTCGGCTATGACAATCCCCGCCTGCCGCAGGCGCTGATCGAGGCCGGACTGGCGCTCGGCGAGGAGAACTGGATCGCCGCCGGGCTGGAGACGCTGGAATGGATCTGCATGCAGCAGGTCTCCGCGCGCGGGCAGTTCCGGCCGATCGGCTCGGAAAGTTTCGGCAAGCCCCATGCCTACCTGCCGTTCGACCAGCAGCCGCTGGAGGCGCAGGCCGCCATCGAGGCCGCCTGCAGCGCCTGGACCGCGACGCAGGCTGCGTGCTGGGGCGACCATGCCCTGACCGCGTGGCGCTGGTTCTTCGGCGGCAACGATCGCGGGGTGGTGCTGGCCGATATTGCGACGGGCCGTTGCCGGGATGGGGTCACACCGAGGGGGGCGAATGCCAATTGCGGTGCGGAATCCATTCTCGCCTTCCAACTTTCGCATTATGCTCTGGCCGAGCTTGCCGTTTCGGCGCCGCTCGGACGTGGTAGCGGAATGGGAGGAGGATTGCTTGAATCGGCCCGAGAACGTCTGGTCTGAACCGCTCCACATCTTCGAGACTCGCCTTTACGCCGATCCGGCGCGAGTCGTGCTGCGGCCCTTCCACCTCGGCTGGCAGGGCAAGAACGCGCCCGGAGATCGCGCCACCCGGCTTGTCGAGGACGTCGCCGGGCTCAGCGAAGAGCAGGTGGCGAGCGAGTACGAACGCGTCCTGCGCGACTTCAAGGAACGCCACTGGCAGACCGAGAACATCTTCGCCGAGCGCTTCGACGAAGTGGCGAAGAACCTGGAACTCGATCCCGCGCAGTTCTCCGAGACGCGCCAGCGGCTGATCGGCGCCTATTTCTGCCATGAGTACACTTTCGCGGCGGCGGCGCTGATGAACCCCTCGATCGTTCCGGCTCCCGACCAGTCGGGGATGCAGGGCGATTCGGTGCGCTTCATCATGAGCCTGCGCGCGGTGGGGGAAGGGCACATCAGCTCGATCGCCTTCCGCGAGGGCATCGCCGAGGCAGACGGCACGTTCTGCCTCTGGCCCCAGGCCTCCTTCGCGACTTCGGTGGAACTGGACCGGGAGGAGGAGGTCGACTGCGAGGAGACCGTCTGGGTCCATCGTCATGCCGAATCGAACCTGTCCAACACGGTGATCTTCCCGATCACCGAGCAGCAGCGCGGCGGGCTGGAGGACTTGCGGCTCGTGCGCTTCGACCACGGCGGCGGCGACTACGAATGGGTAGGAACCTACACTGCCTATTCCGGCAGTTCGATCCGCTCCGAACTGCTGCGCACGCGCGATTTCCGTCGCTTCGAACTGGAGCCGATCCGGGGGCGGGCCGGGCGCAACAAGGGCATGGCGCTGTTTCCCGAGAAGATCGACGGCCGCTTCACGATGGTCGGGCGGCAGGACGGCAAGAACCTGTTCCTGCTGCGCTCCGACGCGCTCGACACCTGGGACGACGACGGCGTGCTGCTGATGGAGCCGAAGTACCCCTGGGAGTTCATCCAGATCGGCAATTGCGGCAGTCCGATCCCCACCGAGCACGGCTGGCTGCTGTTCACCCACGGCGTAGGCGCGATGCGCAAGTATGCGCTGGGCTGTGCGCTGCTCGACCTCAAGGACCCGTCCAAGGTGCTCGCCCGCACGGTGGAGCCGGTGCTGACGGCGGAAAATGCGGATCGCTCGGGCTATGTGCCTAACGTGGTCTATACTTGCGGCGCGCTGAAAGTAGGGGAGCGGCTGCTGCTGCCTTACGGCATTTCCGATAGCACCGTGGGGTTCGCGACGTGTGAGATCGAGAATTTGCTCAAGCTGATGGCTTGAGGGGCCTCGAAACAGGCGTATCCTTACCGTCACCCTGAACTTGTTTCAGGGTCCATCTGGCCGGATGCGCGGTTTCGTGATCGGTAAGCCGACGATGCGGCTTGCTTACGAGGCTTCGGGATGGGCTGCGGAATGGATCCTGAAACAAGTTCAGGATGGCGGAGTGGGTGGGGTACGGTTGTGCGGTCTATCGCTTCCGCCCGTGAAGTCTGCGGCGGGGCAGCGACCGATCTAGGCCGTCGCCCCGCAATAAACCTGTCAGCCGTGCGCCCCGAACTCGTTCGCCAGCGCCGTGGTGATCCGCAAGGACAGCGCATAGCACCGCGCGATCGGGTCGATGAATTCGCGGTGAATCTGCGCATAGCCGGTCGCGCTTGAATCCGGATAGTCGCTGGGCCTGTCCACGGTGAAGTCGTCGATCGAGGGGAAGCTCGTCGGGAAGGCGCGGCGGAGTTGGGCGAGGCCGTCCTCGACGCGCAGGGTGAAGAACATCTCCAGCACGTCGTCGCGGCTGATGTCGTTCGCGCGGCTGAACTGCGGGACCATGACGGCGCGCAGGAACATGTGCTTGAACAGGGCGATACGTAGCGATTGCAGCACGCCGAGGCTGCGGCGGGTATGCTCGCGGTCCGGCAGCGGCGCCTCGTGCGGCAGCGAGTCCAGCAGGAAGTGCAGCTTCATCGCATCGACCCGCAGGCGCGAGGCGAGGCGGCGATAGACGCCCGCGCGGTCGTCCTTGGTCAGGTATTCCGCCAGCTTGAGGCAGGCCTCGGCAATGTGCCGCTCGTCGCCGCGATAGGGGCGGCTGGCCCAGTAGGCCGAGTTGAACAGCTCGCCATAGGCCGCCACCGTCTTGATCGAGGCCAGCGCATTGGCGTGGCGGGCGAGGCGCATCAACTGTTGCCCGCGCTCGCTTTCGCGCAGGAGGCCCGCGATCTCCTCGCGGTTGCCGTCGGACGCGGTGCCGATGCCGGCAATCACGTTTACCGGATAGCCCAGTTGCTGGAGGATCGCGTTGTGGGGGATCGCGCGGATCTGGCGCAGGCTCATCGAGCGATCCGAGGCAAGGTCCGACTGGCGGCGCGACTTGCGGCTGCCGGTATCGTTGAGCAGGCCCAGCCCGAAGGCGGTGATCGCCCGGCTGTAGGTGGCCGATTCCAGATGCTCGTGCTGCACGCCGCGGATCGCGCGGTAGAAGTCGAGGCTGAGGTCGGTGCGGCGGTAGAACAGGTCGGTCGGCGCATCGGCGTCGGCGCCCCACAGCGGCATTTCGGCCATGCGGGTGAGCGTGGCCAGCGCCAGTTCGTCCGAGCCGAACCAGAGGTAGCCGTCGCCGCCCTGGAACGAGACTTCCGGCTCCAGCCGGATGCCCGCGCGCAGGAAACGGCGGCGCGCCCAGGGGCTCATCGGCCACTGGAAGCGGTCCTTGAGGCTGGAGGGATGCGCGCCGCGGCCCATCGATTCGCCGTGGGTGTTGAAGATCAGCGCCGAAACGTCGGTGAGGCCGTTGGCGACCATCGCTTCGGAAAGGCGGCCCTGCAGACGCTCGATGGCGAGCGCGGCAGGCACCTGCCCGACGAAGCGGCCCGCGTCGGAAAAGCCGGTCTGGATCGAGACGCGGCCACGCTTGTGGGCATAGTCGCGGTAGGCCGGCTCGGCCAAGACCGCGTCGAGGAAACGGCCGCCGTGTTCGAGCGCCGTCTCGGTCTCGAACAGCGGCGAGACGTCGACTTTCTCGTCGATCCCGAACATCCGCGCGAAGTAGAGCGCGGCGAGGATCGTGGTCGGCTCCTCGCATTCGGCCACCAGCATGCGGATCGGTGCGTCGGCGTCGATATGGCCGAGGATTTGCGCCATCGCGAGGAACTGGCGGACGGCGGTGGAATTCTCGATGGCGAGCGCCGCGAAGTTGGACTTCAGCGGCGTGACTTCGGCCAGCAGTTCGCGCATGCGGACCAGCGCGGCCTGGCTGGCGAGGTTCAGCTTGCCTTCCGGATCGATACGCAGGCGGATCGCGTTCTGGAGCTGCGAGGCGTTCACGCGGAAGTGAATCCAGCCCATGCCGAGGCCGTCCGCGCGCATGGCGGCGGCGGCCACGAGGAGTGTGCGCGCCTGGTCCTGATCGGCGTGGCGCGCCTCTTCCTCCAGCCGGGCGATCACGCCTTCGAGGCTGACGAGCCGGTCGGGGTGCTCGGCGGTCAGGGCATTGGCGGCTTCCGACAGCGCCTCGGGCGAGGACAGGTCGGCGGCGAAGCGGCGGACCATGTCCTGCGTCAGCGCGGCGGCGCGGGAGAGCTGCTGCGAAATCTCCGGCGCGGCCTGCGCGAGGCTTTCCGCATAGCGACCAAGGCGCTCGGCCTTTTCCTCAAGCCGATAGCGGATCGAGGTGGACCAGCCGATGTCGGTGCGGCCGTCCATGTCGTAGCCGACCCACGAGGCGAAGCGCGCGGGCATCGGATTCAGGCCCTTCCAGCGCTTGGGCCAGCGGGCGGCGGCCATGTCGAACAGGCGTTCGTTGATGCGGTCGCGCGCCTTCTGGCCGCGCGCGATGGCCTCCATCGCCTTGCCGTGCTCGTAGTCGAGGGTGATCGTGTCGCGGTCGGGCGAGGCGGCGCAGACGGTGGCCTCGCTGTGGTCGCCGGTGGAGGCGGCGTGAGTCACGGCCTCGGTCTGGGCGGTGGAAAGCAGGAACGTCGGGTGCCCGGTGAAGACGACATGGGCGGCGGGGCGCTGCCAGCGCACGGCGAAGGCGGTGAAATCGTCCCCCGCTGCCGTGGCGTCGGCGGCGGCATCCAGCCGCTTCTCGTTTTCGGCCGGGGCGATGGGGGCGAGCAGGCGGTCAAGCCGCGCGGCGCGGGCGCGCAGCCCTTCGCACTCCATCTCGGCGACGAGGGCCTCGATCTGGTCGAGGCCCATTTCGCCGTTCTCCAGCTGGCGCGACAGTTCGAGCCCTAGCTGGAAAACCGGATTGTAGAGCGGCGTCTGGGCGGTCAGGACATGGAGTTCCTGAAGCCTGCGGTCGAGATCGTCGACCGTGATCAGCGCCGCCCGGCTCATCGCGGAAGCCCCGCGGCGAGGCGGGCCGCCGCCTCGATCTTGGCCACATCGGGCTTGCCCTTGGGAACCATCCAGCTGCCGCCGACGCAGAGCACCGCGTCGAGGCCCAGCCATTCCGGCGCGTTCTCCGGGGTGACGCCGCCGGTCGGGCAGAACTTGGCCTTGAACAGCGGCGCGGCGATGGCCTTGAGCGCCGGAGGTCCGCCCGCCGCCATGGCGGGGAAGAACTTCAGGCGGTCGAACCCGCATTCGAGGGCAAACATCACGTCGCTGGCATTGGCGGTGCCGGGCAGGAACGGGATCTGCGACTTGTAGGCGGCTTCGGCCAGCATCGGGGTGAGGCCGGGCGAGACGATGAATTCGGCGCCTGCATCGATCGAGCGCTTGAGGTCGTCGGGCGAGAGCACGGTGCCCGCGCCGACAACGGCGCCAGGAACCTGCTTCATCACCTTGATCGCCTCGATCGCGCATTCGGTGCGCAGCGTCACTTCCAGCGCGGGCAGACCGCCGGCGACCAGCGCTTCGGCGATCGGCAGGGCGTGTTCGATATCCTCGATCACCAGCACCGGGATCACCGGGGCGAGACGCATGACCTTTTCGACGGCTTCGGAGATGCTGCTCATTGGACGTGCTCCCTGACATAGGCGGCAGCCGCGCCGAACAGGCCGGGCTGCGGATGGGTGATGAGCTTGACCGGCATCTGCGCCATCATGCCGGCAAAGCGGCCCTTGGCGCAGAAACGCTCGGCAAAGCCCGAGGACAGAATGGTTTCGCGGATGCGGTAGCCAAGGCCTCCGGCGATCACGACGCCGCTGGCGCCGTGGGCAAGCGCGCAGTCGCCTGCCGCGCTGCCGAGGGCGAGGCAGAAGCGATCGACGGCGGCGGCGGCCAGCGGGTCCGAGTGATTGGTCCCGGCGGTCCAGATATCGACGTCGGTCAGGTCGTGCACCGCGCGGTTCTCCATGGCGGCGAGCGTCTGGTAGATATCGACGATGGCCGGGCCGGAGACGACGCGCTCGGTGGAGACGCGATTGTGGCGCTTGCGCAGGCGGGCGAGGATCGCGTCCTCGATCAGGTCCAGCGGGGCGTAGTCGGTATGGCCGCCCTCGGTCGCCTGGACATGGTAGAAGCCGCCTTTGCTATGGGGCAGGCCGTTGCGCCACAAGTGCGCGACGCCGAGGCCAGTGCCCGGCCCGAGGACGCTGAGCGTGCCCGCTGCGGGCAGCGGCACGTCCGGTCCGGCGAGGTGGAGGAACTGGTCTTCCGGCGCCAGCGCGACGGCATAGGCGACCGCCGCGAAGTCGTTGACCACGGTGTAGCGCGACACGCCCATCTTCTCGGGGATCATCGCCGGGCGGATGATCCACGGGTTGTTGGTGAAGCGGATCACATCGCCGCCGACCGGCCCGGCGATGGCGATCGAGATCGCATCGGGCAGGGTGCCGCCCATGCGCTCGCGGAAGGCCTGCCAGGCGAGCTGGAAGCTGCCGTGGTCGCTGGTGTGCAGGGTGACGGGCTCGCCGAGCATGATCTGCCCCTCGGCGCTGACCGAGGCCAGCGCGAAGCGGGCATGGGTGCCGCCGATATCGACTGCAACGAGCTGCGTCATAGGCCCGCTACCTCCAGCATCGAAGAGCCGCCCTGTTCGGCGCCGCCCGCATTGATGCGGAACATCGCGAAGAGTTCGCGGCCCATACCCTCAGCCGGAGCGGGCAGCGGGGCAGGGGTGCGGCCGGAGAGATCGGCGGTGGTCGAAAGCGTGCCATCCTCGGCGGAGAGGCGCACGATGTCGCCGTCTTGCAGGAAAGCTATGGGGCCATTGGCCAGCGCTTCCGGGGTGACGTGGATCGCCGCCGGAACTTTGCCCGAAGCGCCCGACATGCGGCCGTCGGTGACGAGTGCGACCTTGAAGCCGCGATCCTGCAGCACGCCCAGCGGCGGGGTCAGCTTGTGGAGTTCCGGCATGCCGTTGGCGCGCGGGCCCTGATGGCGCACGACCACCACGACGTCGCGGTCCAGCTCGCCTGCCTTGAAGGCATTGATGACGGCTTCCTGCGTCTCGAACACGCGGCAGGGTGCCTCGATGGTCCAGCGCTCCTGATCGACCGCGCTGGTCTTGAAGGTGGCGCGGCCCAGATTGCCGGAGACGAGGCGCATGCCGCCGTCGGGGAGGAAGGGCTTGGCCACCGTGCTCAGCATGGTGTCGTCGCCGCTGATCGCAGGCGCGGGCTTCCACTTGAGTTCGCCGTCATCCAGCGTCGGCTCGGTCGCATAGGCCCGCATGCCGCCCTTGGAGACGGTGAGGATGTCCTCATGGGCAAGGCCCGCATCGAGGAGTTCGCGCACGACCCAGCCCATGCCGCCGGCGGCGTGGAAGTGGTTCACGTCGCCCGAACCGTTGGGATAGACGCGGGTGATGAGCGGGACGGCGGCGGACAGCTCGTCGAAGTCCTGCCAGTCGATATGGATACCGGCGCAGCGGGCCATGGCGGGCAGGTGGATCGCATGGTTGGTCGAGCCGCCGGTGGCCAAGAGGCCGACGATGGCGTTCACGATCGCCTTCTCGTCCACGAGGTGGCCCATCGGGCGGAAGTCGTCGCCCTTGCGGGTCATCTCGGTCACGCGGTGGACGGCAGCGCGGGTCACGGCCTGGCGCAGCGAGGTGCCGGGCGGCACGAAGGCGGCGCCGGGCATGTGCAGGCCCATCATCTCCATCATCATCTGGTTGGAATTGGCGGTGCCGTAGAACGTGCAGGTGCCTGCCGAGTGATAGGAGGCGCTTTCGCTGGCCAGCAGTTCCTCACGCCCGACCTTGCCCTCGGCATAGAGCTGGCGGACTTTCTGCTTCTCCTTGTTGGAGATGCCGCTGGGCATCGGCCCCGAGGGAATGAACACGGCGGGCAGGTGCCCGAAGCGCAGCGCGCCCATGACGAGGCCGGGCACGATCTTGTCGCAGATGCCCAGCAGGGTCATGCCATCGTACATCGCGTGGCTCAGCGAGACGGCGGTGGAAAGGGCGATGGTGTCGCGGCTGAACAGCGAGAGTTCCATGCCGTCGAAGCCCTGCGTCACGCCGTCGCACATGGCGGGCACGCCGCCCGCGACTTGCGCCGTCGCGCCCACTTCGCGGGCGTAGAGCTTCATCTGCTCGGGATAGCGGCCATAGGGCTGATGCGCCGAGAGCATGTCGTTGTAGGCGGTGACGATGCCGACGTTGATCGCCTTGCCGGTGGCGATGGCGGGCTTGTCCTCGCCGCTGGCGGCAAAGCCGTGCGCGAGGTTGGAGCACGAAAGGAACGAGCGGTCGGAATGACGGCCGGCTTCACGCTCGACCAAGGCGAGATAGCGTTCGCGGCTGGGCTTCGACCGTTCGATGATGCGATCGGTCACGCGGGCGACCACCGGGCTGAGGTTGCTCATGGGGTTACTCCTGCACTTTCCGTCTGTCTTTTTTGTCTCAGCCTCCCGAAGCCGCCGCTACGGGATCTCCCGAGCGAGGCTTGAAGGCATTTAGGTAACCGGTGTCAACATCTATCTTCCACCGGTTTGCGGGGAATTGCTTGCGGCCCGGGCATGAGGAGGCGCCCACGCACCCCGATCATATAGGGTGCGTGTCAGGTTCATGCCCGCGCCGGTTGCCTTACTCGTGCCACGTGACGCCATCGCGCTCGGCGAGGGCGATGGCGGCGGAGGGGCCCCAGCTTCCGGCAGTGTAGGTCTTGGGCTCCTGCGCCTGTTCCTCCCACTCGGTGCGGATCGCGTCGATCCAGTCCCACTGCGCTTCCACTTCGTCGCGGCGGACGAACAGGGTCTGCTCGCCTTCGATGAGGTCGAGCAGCAGGCGCTCATAGGCGATGCGGCGCTGCGGCCCGGCGAAAGCGTCGGGCATGGCGATGTCGAGCGGGATCGAGCGCAGGCCGAAGCCGTTGCGGTCCAGGCCCGGCACCTTGGCCATGAGCGAAAGGGTGATGTTCTCGCTCGGCTGGATGCCGATGACCAGCCGGTTGGGCACGGTGCGCGCGCCGCGGCCGTGGAAGATCGAGTGCGGCACGTCGCGGAACTGCACGACGATCTCGGTCGTGCGCCTGGGCAGGCGCTTGCCGGTGCGCAGATAGAAGGGCACGCCCTGCCAGCGCCAGTTGTCGATATGCGCCTTGATCGCGACGAAAGTCTCGGTGTTGGAATCCTTGCCGAGTTCGTCGTCGTAGCCCGGCACGGCCTGGCCGCCGATGGCCCCGGCGCGGTACTGGCCGGTCACCGTCTCGTTGGCGGCGACCTTGCGCAGCGAGCGCAGGATCTTCACCTTCTCGTCGCGCACGCTGGTGGCGTCGTAGCTGACCGGCGGCTCCATCGCGACGAGCGCCAGCAATTGGAGCATGTGGTTCTGCACCATGTCGCGAAGCGCGCCCGAATCGTCGTAATAGGCGACGCGCGATTCAAGGCCCACGGTCTCGGCCACGGTGATCTGTACATGGTCGATATGCGCCGCGTTCCACAGCGGTTCGAACATCAGGTTGGCGAAGCGCAGCGCCAGCAGGTTCTGGACGGTTTCCTTGCCCAGATAGTGGTCGATGCGATAGATCCGGTCTTCCGGGAAGGCGCGGGCGACGGCGTCGTTGATGACTTTGCTGGAGGCAAGATCGACGCCGAGCGGCTTTTCCAGGCCGATGCGCACGTTGTCCCCGGCCAACCCGCTGGCCTGGAGGCCGCGAATGGTCGGCTCGAACAGGCTGGGCGCCGTGGAGAGGAAGATCGACAACCCGTCCTTCGGCTCGCCCACTTTGGCCGCCAGCGCGTTGAAGCCTTCCATCTGGTTGGCGTCGAGCGTCTGGTACGACAGGCGGTTGAGGAAGCGGGCCATGCCGCCGCGCCGTTCGGCGGGCAGGAACTGTTCGAGCGAGGCGCGTGCGAAATTGCGGAACTCGGCATCGTCATGCTCGGAGCGGGCGGTTCCGACGATCTCGATCTTGGGATCGAGCAGGCCTTCGGCATCGAGCGCGCAGAGCGAGGGGAGCAGCATGCGGCGCGAAAGATCGCCGGTGGCGCCGAACAGGAGCAGGCGGTCGGACGTGAATGGGGCCGAAATCGAATTGGTCACTGGGCGCAGTCCACCTTCTGGGGGTTATCCACCTATATGGTCATTTTCCGCCGGGGATCGACGGGCTCCTCCTCCTGTGCACCCCTGTCATGGGCCCCGCGACGAATAGATGCTTCTTCGCGGTTGCAGCATGACACGAACTGCGTGGGTCGTGCTAGGCGAGAGTGCGCGAAACCTCAACCTCGTTTGCACGGATTGAACGGGAGAAGTGGTCGCATACGTATTTAGAACCGTAGAGAATGCGATTTTCCGCAAGTTCGTTGCGGCGGCGTCTTTGTGCTGTCGTCAGGTGCAGGCATGGAGAACGATCAGCATCCGGGGAAATGGATGCGATGAAGGATAGAAGGCGAAGATCATGGCCGGAGACGGCGTCCACCTCCTCGAACATCTCCAGACTCCCGCGATGATGGTCTCGCGCGGGCAGGTGCGCTTCGCCAACGGCGCGGCGCGGGCGCTGCTGGGCGCGCATATCGTCGGCCAGGACGTGCGCATCGCCATCCGTGAGCCGCGCGCCGTCGCCGCGATCCTCAGCGATGAGGGCGGGATCGCCCGCGTCACCGGGCTGTCGACCGGCGGCAGCGTCTGGGAAGTCGATTGCCGGGTGGTCTCGCCGACCGACCGGCTGGTCAGTCTCTACGACCTGTCGGAGCGGGTCAGCGTCGCGAAATCGCATGCCGATTTCGTCGCCAATGCCAGCCACGAACTGCGCACGCCGCTGGCCAACGTGCTCGGCTATGTCGAGACCCTGCACAACCCCAAGGCGGGCGGTGACGAGAGCGTGCGCACGCGCTTCCTCGACACGATCCGGCATGAGGCGCAGCGGATGCAGGCGCTGATTTCCGACCTCATGTCACTTTCGCGCATCGAGGCCGTGAAGCACGAAGTGCCCTCCGAGCGGGTCGAGATGGTGGCGCTGGCGCGGGAAATCGCGGGCGAGGCGCGCGGCGACGCGCAGATCGAGGTCCAGTCGAACTGCGAGCAGGCGGTGGTGACCGGCGATCGCGGCCAGCTGGCGCAAGTGCTGCGCAACCTCATCGACAACTCGCTGAAGTACGGCAAGCAGGGCGGGCCGGTGGATGTCAGTCTGGAATCGACGCCGACCGGCTGGGTCTTGGTGACGGTGCGCGACCACGGCGAGGGCATCGCGCCGGAGCACCTGCCGCGCGTGACCGAGCGTTTCTACCGCGCCGATACCAGCCGCAGCCGCATGGTCGGCGGCACCGGGCTGGGGCTGTCGATCGTCAAGCACATCGTCGAGCGGCACCGGGGGCGTTTCGATATCGACAGCCGTCCGGGGCAGGGCACCACTGCCTCGCTGATGCTGCCGCTGCGCAAGGAAGAGGCGGCGGGCTGAGGGAGGGCGCGTTTCGCGCGCCCTCAGAAGTCCAGCTCGAAACGCGTGCCCACCACCTGAGCGCTGTAGTCGGTCTTGCCCGAGGGCAGGGCCTTGGCGCCGGTGTAGTCCATCAGCGCATAGTTCACGTTGAAGCGCAGGTTCTGGATCGGCTCCCACACGAGCGCGGCGATATAGCCGTTCTGGGTGCCGCCGCGAATGTCGCGGTCGTTGAGGTCCAGCCAGTCGTAGCGCAAGGTGAACAGCAGCGAGCCCATGCCGCCCTCGCCCATCGGATGGGCAGGCTTCTCGACGCGGAAGATGCCTTCCTTGTAGCCGCGATGGTCGCCCTTGGTGAGGAAGATGCCGGTTTCGGCATAGGCACCCTGGAAGGTGACGGTCGAGGCATCGACCCGGTTGGCGGTGAGCGCGTGGTATTCCGCCGCCGCATGCCAGCGGCCGCGAATGGCGGCGAACTCGACGCCGTAGTGATCCTCTTCCGACACGTTCATCACTGGGGTGCCGATCAGGCGGGTATTGGTGGAATGGACGTAGGGGCGCTGGCGATAGCGGGTGTCGCTTTCCGCCAGGCGGCCGAGGCGGCGCCAGTGGGCCGAACCGCCGAAGTGAAGCTGGAGATCGCCGAGCTTCGGGGCGAAGACGAGGCGCCCGTCGAGGCCGTAGCTGTTGTTCTCGTCGCCGCCGTCCACGCCGTCGCTGTCGTTGGCGAGGGCGCCGATATCGTCGGTGAACACGCCCGCCTGTGCCAGCCACGGTCCCTTGCCGTACTGGAAGGCGAGGCCAAGGCGGCGCTCGAAGTTGAAGGCATCGGTGAAGGCGGCGCGCTCCATCACGCTGCCGCTGGTGTCGCCGGTGAGTTCGTCGAGCGACTGGAACGAGTTCTGGTTGCCGAGCCGGACCTGCCACGGGCCATTATGGTAGCCGACGTAAGTATCGACGAGATCGACCGCGTTGTCGGAGAGTTCGAGTTCCAGCTTGTAGTCGAACCCGGCGCCCAGCGCGCCTTCGGCACCGAGGCGGATGCGTCGCATCTCGTTCGAGAAGCCGAGGCCTTTGTCGTTGAGGCTGCCCGGACCCTTCACGTAGTTGGCGTCGGCCTGGATGCGGCCCTTGACCTTGAACAGGCGGTCGCCCTGCGCGAATTGCGGGCTGCCCTTCCACTCGATGCCGGTCTCGTCCTTGGCTTTCTGCTTGGTGGCGGGAGCGGCGGTCCCGGCGGCAAGGGCGGGCGTTGCGGCCGGGGCGGCGTTCTGCGTCGAGGCGGCAGCGGCATCCGCCGCCGGAGCGGCCGCGTTGAGCCGGGCTTCCATCGCCTCCATCTGCGCCTTCATCGTGCGGATCTGCGCGCGCAGGGCTTCGGCTTCCTCGGCGGAGATGGCCTGGGCATGGGCGGCGGAGGCGGAAAGAACGACAGCGACGGCAGTTGCACAGGCCATGACGAGACGCATTCGGGCATTCTCCAGCGCGCGGCACCGATATGCCGATCGCGACGAGGGCCGACTATTGCCGTCCAATGACACTTTGATGACGAATGTGACTGCCGATGTGACAAATATGACGACCGGCATGCGCGCATCGGTGGGGCGTTTCCGGTCCGGATCGGGGCGCGCGGATCGCTCGCAGCGGGAGCGATGGGGCCGGCTATGAGGGCACGTTTTCCTGGCGGCCATGCGTAAGCCTTTCTGACATCACGGAAACGGCCATGGCGTTGCGCCGGACGTCTGCGCGGCAGCGAAGGGACTTGCTCCTGCCACGATGACAGGAAGCACTGTCCGGCAGACCCGCAGACGCTTTCCGTAAGGCGCGACATGCAGGTGTCTGTTCGCGACAGAATGCAGACGTAATGTTGCTGTCAGAAGACTCGTCGAAGGGAGTCGGGGAATCGCCCCGTGCGATTCGCCATTGTCGCATCACCGTCATGTTTTCGCACCGCGAGGCCCTTTGCGTCAGGGGCGGGCATCGCCGAAATCCCAGCATTTGCGCGGGTTGGCGAGTTATGTCACTTCATTGTCATGGAAGTGTCATCCTACCCCAATAGGGGCGTCGCAGAGAGAAAACCCAAGGGGTTAAAACCATGCGTTCGACCAAGACCATCATCTTTGCTGCCGTATCCGTCCTCGCTCTGAGCGCCTGCGGCGGCTCGGGCGGTTCGAGCGCGGGTTCGCGCGACTTCGTGCGGGCCGTCGGCTCCTCCACCGTCTATCCCTTCGCCACCGCCGTTGCCGAGCAGACCGCGAAGGCGGGCGGCAAGTCGCCGGTCATCGAATCGACCGGCACGGGCGCGGGCATGAAGCTGTTCTGCGCCGGCGTCGGCGCCCAGCACCCGGACATCGAGGACGCCTCGCGCCGGATGAAGAAGTCCGAGTATGACGAGTGCGTGAAGAACGGCGTGACCGAGATCGTCGAGATCCAGGTCGGCATCGACGGCATCGCCTTCGCCGAGGGCAAGAACGGCCCCAACATGAAGCTGACGCCGCTCGACATCTACAAGGCGCTGGCCGCCAATCCGTTCGGCAAGCCCAACACCGCCAAGACCTGGAAGGACGTGAACCCGTCGCTCCCGGCCGAGCCGATCCTCGTCTACGGCCCGCCCTCGACCTCGGGCACGCGCGACGCGCTGAAGGAACTGATCCTCGAAGCCGGCTGCAAGACCGACGCCGCCACCAAGGCGCTCAAGGACAGCGACAAGGATAAGTACGAGGCGATCTGCCACGATATCCGCGAGGACGGCCCCTATGTGGACGCCGGTGAGAACGACAACCTGATCGTCCAGAAGATCTCGCAGAACCCCAAGGCGATCGGCATCTTCGGCTACTCGTTCCTCGAATCGAACGCGGGCACGATCAAGGGCATCCCGATGTCCGGCATCGAACCGACTTACGCCTCGATCTCCGACTTCTCGTACCCCGGTGCGCGTCCGCTCTACATCTACGTGAAGAAGCAGCACCTCGCGCCGATCAAGGGCCTCCAGGCCTATGTCGCCGAATGGGCCAAGTCGTGGGGTCCGGACGGATACCTGAAGGCCAAGGGCATGGTCATCTCGCCCGAGGACGTCCGCGCGAAGAGCGCCGACATCGTCGCCAAGATGACCCCGCTCGATCCCTCGGTTCTGAAGTAATCCCCTTCGCGGGCAGGGACGCAAAGGGCGGCCATACATGATTCTTACCGGAGTTCTTCTGGCCGTCCTCGGCCTCGGTCTCGTCGGCTGGTTTGCCGCACGGGGCCGGGCCCGGCTGCTCCATACCGGCCGCGGCACGATGCATTCGATGCCGGGCTATCACGCCTGGCACGTCGCGCTGTGGATCGTCTTCCCGGCGCTGATCGCCTGGGGCGCCTGGCAGGCGGCGATGCCGGGCCTCGTCGACGGGGCGGTCATGGCCGACCCCGTGGCGGCGCAGCTTCCCGCCGATGCCATGAGCCGCGCGGCGATCCTTGCCGAAGCCAAGACCATTGCCGAGACCCCCGATGCGGTCGCCTTCAACCCGCTGGCGAACACGCTGGCAGGTCCGGTGCGCAATGCCCATGGCCGTTTCGGCCTGATCGGCGCGCTGCTGGTGGCGGTCGTGGCCATCGCGGGCGGCGGCTGGGCCTTCACCCGCATCCGCGCGAACTACCCGGCGCGCACCCGCGTCGAGCGCGGCGTGCTGGGCCTGCTGCTGGCCGCCTCGCTGATGGCGATCCTGACCACCTTCGGCATCGTCGCCTCGCTGCTGTTCGAGGCGGGGATGTTCTTCAAGGACGTCTCGCCGATCGATTTCCTGCTCGGCACCCACTGGTCGCCCGGCTCGGCGCGCGGCGACAACCTGGGCGAGAGCTTCGGCGCGGTGCCGCTGTTCTGGGGCACGATTTACATCGGCGCGATCATCGCCATGATCGTGGCGATCCCGCTCGGCCTGATGAGCGCGGTCTACCTCACCCAATATGCCACGCCGACGATCCGCAAGTGGCTGAAGCCGATGCTGGAGATCCTCGCGGGCATTCCCACCGTGGTCTACGGCTACTTCGCCGCCCTGACCGTGGCGCCGATCTTCCGCGATTTCGCCGCCTCGCTCGGCATGGCCAATCCCTCGACCGAGAGCGCGCTGGCTGCCGGTGTGGTGATGGGCGTGATGATCATTCCCTTCGTCTCCTCGATGGCCGACGACGCGCTGGCCGCCGTGCCCCGCGCGATGAGCGACGGTTCGCTGGCGCTGGGCGCGACCAAGTCGGAGACGATCAAGAAGGTCCTGCTGCCCGCCGCGCTGCCCGGCATCGTCGCGGGCGTGATGCTGGCGATCAGCCGCGCCATCGGCGAGACCATGATCGTGGTCATGGCTGCCGGTGCCGCCGCCAATCTTTCGGCGAATCCCTTCGCCTCGATGACCACGGTCACCTATCAGATCGTCCAGATGCTGACCGGCGACCAGGAGTTCAACAGCCCCAAGACGCTCTCCGCCTTCGCGCTGGGCCTGGTGCTGTTCATCGTCACCCTCATCCTCAACATCATCGCCCTTCGCGTGGTGAAGCGCTTCCGGGAAGCTTATGAGTAACGCATCTCTCAGTGCCGCGCGCGATGGTAACGCGCGGTGGCAGACTCCGGAGGCTACACGGCGCATCGCGCGCCGCAACGCCGCCGAACGCCGCTTCAAGCTGATCGGCCTCGGTGCGATCGTCCTCAGCCTCGCCTTCCTGGCGCTGCTGCTGGTCATCATGCTGAAGAACGGCCTCTCCGGGCTGGACTGGTCGTTCCTGACCGGCTCGGACTCGACCGATCCCGACCTCGCAGGCGTCTGGGGCGCGACCAAGGGCTCGCTGCTGACGATGCTCGTCACCCTGCTGCTCTCGTTCCCGATGGGCGTGCTGGCGGCGATCTATCTGGAGGAGTTCGCTCCCAGGGCGCGCTGGATCGAATGGGTCGAAGTCTCGATCAACAACCTTGCCGCGGTGCCCTCGATCATCTTCGGCCTGCTCGGCCTGGCGGTGTTCATCAATACGCTGGGCATGCCGCGCAGCTCGCCGCTGGTCGGCGGGTTGACGCTGGCGCTGATGACGATGCCGGTCATCGTCATTTCGGGCCGCAATGCGATCAAGGCGGTGCCGCCCTCGATCCGCGACGCCGCACTGGCGATCGGCGCGAGCAAGATGCAGACGGTGTTCCACCACGTCCTGCCGCTGGCGCTGCCGGGCATCCTCACCGGCACGATCATCGGCATGGCCCGCGCGCTGGGCGAGACCGCGCCGCTGCTGATGATCGGCATGCGCGCCTTCGTCGTCACCCCGCCGGGCGGGATCACCGACCCGTCGAGCGTGCTGCCGATGCAGATCTTCCTGTGGTCCGACGAGATCAATTCCGGTTTCGTGCAGAACACTTCCGCCGCCATCATCGTACTGCTGGTCTTCCTGCTGGCGATGAACGGCCTTGCAATCTACCTTCGAAACAAGTTCGAAGTGCGCTGGTAGGACTATGACAAACGCCAAACTAACCGCCCGCAACGTCGACGTTTTCTACGGCGCGAAGAAGGCCATCAACGATGTCTCGATCGAGATCGACAACGGCATCGTCACCGCCTTCATCGGTCCGTCGGGCTGCGGCAAGTCGACCTTCCTGCGGTCGCTCAACCGCATGAACGACACGATCGCCGACGCCCGCGTCACCGGCGAGATCCTGCTCGACGGCGAGAACATCTACTCGCCCGACATGGACCCGGTGGCCCTGCGCGCCCGCGTCGGCATGGTGTTCCAGAAGCCGAATCCGTTCCCCAAGTCGATCTACGAGAACATCGCCTATGGCCCGCGCATCCACGGCCTGGCGCCGTCGAAGGCGGACATGGACGGGATCATCGAAAGCTCGCTGACCAAGGCGGGCCTGTGGGACGAAGTGAAGGACCGCCTGAACGAGCCCGGCACCGCGCTGTCGGGCGGCCAGCAGCAGCGCCTGTGCATCGCCCGCGCCATCGCCGTCAGCCCCGAAGTGATCCTGATGGACGAGCCGTGCTCCGCGCTCGACCCGATCGCCACCGCGCGCATCGAGGAACTGATCGACGAGCTGAAGGAAAGCTTCGCCATCGTCATCGTCACCCACTCGATGCAGCAGGCCGCGCGCGTCTCGCAGCGCACCGCCTTCTTCCACCTCGGCAACCTGGTGGAATACGGCGACACCAGCCAGATCTTCACCACCCCGCGCGAGGAAAAGACCAAGGACTATATCACCGGCCGCTACGGTTAAGAGTTTGTCTGCAAATCCGCCGCAGGCGGATTTGGCGGCACCAGCCCTCTCCCCCACCCGACCTCCCGTAGGGTACTATCGTTGGGAGGTCGGGTGGGGGAGAGGGCTGGTGCCGAGACGAAAATGCCCAAAGGCATTTTCCAGACAGACTTCATAGCGCTGCTATAAGTCAGGGAAATTCAGGGAAGACACCAAATGGTCGATCATACAGTCAAGGCCTTCGACAGCGAGATCGGGCAGCTTCGCGGCCTCGTTGCCGAAATGGGCGGCCTCGCCGAAGTCGCGATCCGCGACGCCATCGTCGCGCTCACCCAGCATGACGAGGATCTCGCGGCCCAGGTCGTCGCCGCCGACGCCCGCCTCGATGCGCTGGAAGCCGAAGTGGACCGCCTTGCGGTGCGCACCATCGCGCTGCGGGCACCGATGGCCGACGATCTGCGCGACGTCATCGCCGCGCTCAAGATTTCCGGCGTGATCGAGCGCATCGGCGACTATGCGAAGAATATCGCCAAGCGCGTCAATGCCCTTGAGAACCGCCTCAAGATCGAGCCGCTCGAACTCGTGCCGATGATGGCCGAGATCGCCGAGGGCATGGTCCGCGACGTGCTCAACGCCTATGGCTCGCGCGATGCCGCGCTGGCGCAGGAAGTGATCCGCCGCGACGAGAAGCTGGACCAGTTCTACAACACGCTGTTCCGCTCGCTGCTGACCCACATGATGGAGAACCCGGCGACGATCACCAGCGCCGCCCAGCTGCTGTTCATCGCCCGCAACCTTGAACGCATCGGCGACCACGCCACCAATGTCGCGGAAATGGTCTATTACGCGGCGACCGGCGAATACCACGCCGAGCGCGACAGCCAGACCGACGATACGAGGAACCTGCCGTGAACCCATCCGTCCTCGTCGTCGAAGACGACCGCGCGCTCTGCGAACTGCTCACCTGGAACCTCAGCGCCGAAGGCTACAACGTGCGCAGCACCAGCGACGGCGAGGAAGCCCTGCTGATGGTGCAGGAACAGGCGCCTGACGCGATCATCCTCGACTGGATGATCGAGCATGTCCCCGGCATCGAGGTCTGCCGCCAGCTCCGCAAGGACAAGGACACGGCGCAGATCCCGATCCTGATGCTGACGGCACGCGGCGAGGAGGAGGATCGCATCCGCGGCCTCAAGACCGGCGCCGACGACTATGTGACCAAGCCGTTCTCCCCGCGCGAACTGCTGGCCCGCATCGAGGCGCTGCTGCGCCGCGCGCGGCCTTCGCTGGCGGGCAACGTGCTCCAGTGGGGCGACATCGAGTTGGACGCCACCAGCCACCGCGTCCGCCGCTCGGGCGAGGCGCTGCACCTCGGCCCCACCGAGTTCCGCCTGCTGCGCTATTTCATGGAGCGCCCGAACCGCGTGGTTTCGCGCCAGCAGATCCTCGACGGAGTCTGGGGCATGGACTCCGACATCGACGAGCGCACCGTGGACGTCCACATCCGCCGGTTGCGCAAGGCGATCAACCGCGACGGCGACACCGATCCCATCCGCACCGTCCGCGCGGCGGGCTATGCGATGGATGTAACCTGATCGGACCGGGCCGGGGAAGGCGATCGACCGCCTCCCCCGGCCGGACCTCACGTCTTCAGAACTTGTAGCCGAGACCGACCGCGACGATATCGGAGTCCGGTTCGCCGTTGCTGACCAGCACGTGCTTGTACTCCAGCTTGGCGTAGAGCTTCTCGTTCAGATCCTGCTCCCAGCCGGTGCTGAGGCCGACCGCGTCGCTGCACTCGCGGCAGTCCTTCGACTGCCAGTTCGCGGCGGCGTAGAGCTTGGCGCCCGGCAGAATACGCGCCCCGGCACGGCCGCCCAGGCCCCAGACCACGCGGGTATCGTCCGCCAGGACCTTTTCCGCGATACCTTCCACGCCGACGAAGAAGTGCTCGTTCAGATCGACGTCGTGACCGACCGTCACGGCGGCGACGGCGTTGCTCTCGCGGTGGTTCCAGATCACGCCGCCGGTGCTTTCGATATAGGTTTCATCGGCCAGCGCGGGAGTCGCGGCGGAAACGAGAGCGGCCGAGACCAGAACGACCGGCAGCAGGATGGACAGGTAACGCATGGTTTTCCTCAGGTGGGACGATACACCGCCTGGAGAGAGGCAGCGTCTGTGGCGCCGCCATAGGCCTCACGATTGTGATATAACATTGCCGATACTTGGCTGAAGATTGCAGTTTTCCGAACCGGGCTTCCGGCGGCGCGCTTCCTTGCCTATGCCCGGCATATGGACGAGGCAGGTTTGAGCAGGGCGATGGATCAGGAGACCACGGTTCAGGAAAGCGGGACGCGCGCGGCGGCGCCGCAGTCGGTGACGCGGGTGATCCGGCTGCTGGAAGCGCTCTGCACGAGCGGCGAGCCGCTCTCGCTGGCCGATCTCAGCCGCCGCCTTGCCACGCCCAAGAGTAGCCTCGCGGCCCTGCTGCGCGGTCTGGCTGACGAAGACTTCGTGATCGGGTCGGATGGCGTGTGGCGGCTTGGGTCGGGCGCCTTCGGGCTGGGCAGCGCCCTCACGCAGGCACGGCGGCGCCTGCAAAGCTCGGACCCGATCCGCGACGGAATGCGCCGCCTCTGCACGGCGACGGGGGAGACCGTGCTCTTCGCGGTCGGAGATGCCGAAGGCGATCAACTGACTTATGTGGACATGGTCGAGAGTCGCAATGTCGTACGCTACTCGGTGAGCGTGGGCGACCGGCGGCCGCTCTATGCCACCGCCGGCGGCCGGGCGCTGCTGGCGGCTTCACCGCCGGAAGCGGCGGAGAGCTACTTGCGCCGCCTGAAAGCGCAGGCTTTCACTCCGGCGACGCTGGTCGATCGTGCGGCTCTGGCCGCCGCCGTCACTGCCGCGCGCGATCAGGGCGTGGCCCAGACCATCGATCAGGCCGCCGAAGGCGTGACCGGCACCGCGGCGACGATCCGCGATGCCGCCGGTCTGGTGCTGGGCGCGCTCGTGGTCGCCGCTCCCAGTTCCCGCGCGCAAGCCAGGCTGGAGGCACTGGCCCAACTGGTCCGCAAGGAAGCTGCCGACATCTCCCGCAGCCTGGGTTTTCGGTAGATCAGGCCGCCACGCGGGCCGGGCGTTCGCAGGCTTCCAATGCCATGCCGATCGTCGTCAGGAACTGGTCGGTGGCGCGCTGCCAGGAAAAGCGGGCGCCGAGCCGCGCCGCATCCTCGCGCCGCACGGCAAGTGCCGCGGCGATGGCGCGTTCGAGCACCCGGTCCACCGCGCCCGCCGGAGCGTCCAGCCCTTCCTCCACCCCGCACCCGTCCGGGCCGAGAATGTCGATGGGGCCCGTCACCGGAAAGGCCGCTACGGGCGTGCCGCAGGCCAGCGCCTCGATCACCACGAGGCCGAAGGTGTCGGTGAGACTGGGGAACACGAAGCAGTCGGCGGCGCGATAGGCGCTCGCAAGGTCCTCGCCCGAAAGCGCGCCGAGGAACAGCACCTCCGGATAGCGGCGCTTCAGGCTTTCCAGCGCAGGACCGTCACCGACGACGACCTTGCTCCCCGGCACCTGAGCATCGAGGAAGGCTTCGAGGTTCTTCTCCGGCGCGACCCGGCCGACGTTGAGCAGCACCGGGCCGGGCAGGGCGGCCATTGCCGGATGGCGGGCGCCTTCGGGCCGGAACTGGGCATGGTCGATGCCCCGGCTCCAGCGCCGGGTATGGGCGATGCCGCGTCCGGCGAGTTCTTCCGCAAGGCTGTCGGTGGAGACCAGCACCGCCTGGCTGGGGGCATGGAAGCGCTGCATGATCGGCCAGAAGCGCTCGGCGCTGAGGCCGGTGCGCACGGCGGCATATTCGGGAAAGCGCGTGTGGAAGGCCGAAGTGAACGGCACCCCGCGCGACAGGCACCAGCCGCGCGCGGCCCAGCCGATCGGGCCTTCGGTGGCGATATGGACGATCTCCGGCCTTGCCCTGTCGAGCATCCGCCGCACCCCGAAGCGCGGCGCCATGGCCAGCCGGATCGAGGCATAGCCCGGCATCGGCACGGTGAAGAAACGGTCGGGTGTGAGCGTTTCCACTTCGTGCCCGCGCCGGGTCAGCTCGTCGAGCGTGGCCGAGAGCGAGCGGACGACACCGTTCACCTGGGGCAGCCAGGCGTCGGTCGCCAGGGTGAGCCTCACTCCGCAGGCTCTCTCTGGGCTGCCTCGGCGTGATGGGCGGGAACCCCTTCCGCCGTATGGCCGCCGGTCTCGGCGATCCAGTCGATGATCGCGATATGGCCCTGCAGGTCCTCGACCAGCGCGGTGCAGCTCTCCACCCAGTCGCCGTCGTTGTAGTAGGTGATGCCGCCGAACTGGCGGATCTCGGCGCAGTGGATATGGCCGCAGACGACGCCGTCGTAGCCGCGCGAGATGGCCTCGTTGGCAACGGCCTCCTCGTAGCTGCACACGTACTGGACGGCGTTCTTGACCTTCTTCTTCATATAGGCCGAGAGCGACCAGTAGGGCATCTTCAGCTTGCGCCGCACTGCGTTGAACACGATGTTCGCCCGCAGCAGCGCGCCGTAGGCCTTGTCGCCGAGGAAGGCGAGCCACCTGGCGTAGAGCACCACGCCGTCGAAGGCATCGCCGTGCGTCACCAGCAGGCGGCGGCCGTCGAGCGTCTCGTGCACCGCTTCCAGCACCAGTTCCACGCCGCCGAAAGTCAGCCCGGCATAGTCGCGCAGCATCTCGTCATGGTTGCCCGCCACGAAGACGACGCGGGTGCCCCGGTGCGCCATCTTGAGGATGCGGCGGATCACTTCGTTGTGGGCGTCGGGCCAGTACCAGCCCTTGCGCAGGCGCCAGCCGTCGACGATGTCGCCGACGAGGTAGAGCGTCTTGCATTCCACCGAACGCAGGAAGTCCACCAGCATCTCGGCATTGCAGCCGCGCGTGCCGAGGTGGACGTCGGAAATCCAGATCGTCTCGTACTTGCGCTTGGGGCGAAAGCCCTTGGGGTCGGGCAAGTCGAGCCAGGCGGGAATATTGGTCCCGGCAAATCCGGCGTGATTACCGCCGGTGGTCCGTTCGAGAAGGGTGTCCACGTCTTTACGCATCGTTGCGCCCCCGTTCCAGTTATGGCCCGTTCCAGTTTCCCGGAGAATCGCATTTTCGCGTTGCGTAGGCGTGACGGTTGCGGGTCACTTCGATGACAGGGTTGTTCGAAAATCCGCCGCAGGCGGATTTTGGTGGCACCGGCCCACGCCCCCACCCGACCTCCCATCTAGGATACACTGAGTGGGAGGTCGGGTGGGGGCGCCTAAGAACTTTGGGGGCCGGTGCCGCAAGCCTTCGACGGATGTCGAAGGCGCACCCAACAAAGACTCTATCGGAACGGCTTTTCTTCGCGCGATCTTTTCATCCGCAAGTCATCGATATGTCACCTGTTCGTCACACTGGCACGGCAAGTAGCCGCGCGTAGTAACCGCGCAGGGGGCCATGCGACGTATCGATATCCTGCTGGCTAGCGAGCTTTCCGGCGGCCTAGCAGCCTTCCGGCACGACGATTTCGACGTGGTGCTCCATCGCTGGACCGACTTTGCCGAACTGCCGCTGATCGAAGGCGCGCTCTGGGTCTTCATCGACTGGGTGCTGCCCGAGATGTCCGGCCTCGAACTCTGCCGCCGCCTGCGTGCCGACAGCCTGACCAGCCATGCCCATGTCACGATCGTCCTCGAAGAGGACAATATCGACGACCGCAAGCGGGCGCTGCGCATGGGCGCGGACGACTACATGGTCGGCCCGCTGACCCGCTCGGCCCTGCTGGACCGGGTGCTCGGCGCCAATATCAGCGAGCAGGACGTTGCGAACGGCCGCCTGCTGGCCCAGGGCGACCTCTCGGTGGACGTCGCCGCGTTCCAGGCGCGCTGGCAGGGACGGCCGATCTCGCTGATGCCGAACGAACTTCGCCTGCTGCGCTATTTCATCGAGCATCCGGGCCGTGTCTTCACCCGCACCCAGCTGATCGCCGCGCTCGGCAAGCAGGAACCGGCGGTGGACGAACGCACCGTGGACGTCTGGATCGGCCGCCTGCGCCGCGCGCTCAAGGGCGTTGGCGCGGGCAATCCGCTGCGCACCGTACGCTCGCTGGGCTACGTGTTCGACGCGATCTGAGGGGGGCGGGGGAAGGGCTGTCGGATCGCGGCGCGTTGTTTTACGCGCTGAGAGTTCCGTGCGAACCTGCATTCCGCCCGAGGCTTCCGGACAGGCCGCAGCGACGAGCCATTCCCCATCCCCTCGTCGTCCCCGCGAAGGCGGGGACCCCGCATCAAACCGCAAGAAAAGCGGGATCCCCGCCTGCGCGGGGATGACGGGTATTGGGGACAGCCCTTCGGTTCCCCGACTCGTCATCCTGAACTTGTTTCAGGATCCATCGCGCCGCCGAAACCGGAACTTCGTATAGCAAATGGCACTCGCGGTTTAATAAACATAGCGCCAGAGCTTCCGGCAGGATGGACCCTGAAACAAGTTCAGGGTGACGGCAGGAAATGCGGAGAAGCTGACGTAACCCTTCAGTGGCCAACAAAGGTGGTGGCAAGGAAGTCAAACAATAGGAATGCCATTAGGCCAAGGGCCACTGCGAAGGGCCACAGCAGTAGTCGTGATATTTGGGGGCCGATCACTTTGCCAAGCCCGAGAATGACTGGTGGAAGCACAAGGAGTGCGGGATAGAGCCACGTGACTGGATGTGCGCCGGGGAGAAGTAAGCGCAGACCAATCGGCGAGAACGCCAACGCGATAAATAGGCTTAGGAGCGCGAAGAAGAACCAGAGCGTTCCTACAATTCCGGTTAGTCGGCTTATCATCGGCAAACACTGGCATAGTCCGCCATGTCCGCCATGTCCGCAAAGTCGGCGAAAGAAGAATAGCGATTCACGTGGAGACGCGGAGGTGTTGCGTGAGGTTGCGGACCAATTCGTTCTTCCAACGTCGCGCAAATCGTACCGTCAGAGAGGAGAGCGGCCTTGCCGCAAGAGCGACCTCTCTGCGCCTCCGCGTCTCTGCGTGAACCCTACTTCTTTCCGTTTTCCTACACCCCGCGGCACGGATAAATTCGCTCCCATGACCGCGCTCCTTCATTTCGGACAGACGCCCGTGCCGCCTAACCCGCAAGGTGACACTTTTTTCCTCTCAGGACCGTGTCAACTGTGTCAACCTGAGTGTCACCTTGCGAGGTAGCCGGCTCAGCCCAGCCAGCCTGCGGTCTGGGCGAGCAGCCAGAGGCCGATCACCAGGAACAGCAGCGCGGCGATCGTGCGCACCACGCTCAGCGGTACGCGCTTGATGATCTCGTTGCCGAGGAACACCGCGGGCACGTTGGCCAGCATCATGCCGATGGTGGTGCCCACCATGACCGGGAGCACGCTCTGGAAGCGGGCGCCCAGCGCGATCGTGGCGAGCTGCGTCTTGTCGCCCATCTCGACCAGGAAGAAGGCGATGGCGGTGGCCACGAAAGGACCGAAGCGGCTGGGCTTGGGCTCGTCGTCCTCGTCGAACTTGTCGGGGATCAGCGTCCAGGCGGCCATGGCGATGAAGCTGGCGGCCACGAGGTAGCGGAACCACAGGCCGTCGAGGAAGGCCGAGGCCTGCTCGCCCACCAGTGCGGCGAGGAAATGGTTGGCGAGCGTCGCGACGAAGATGCCGCCGACGATCGGCCAAGGTCGCTTGAAGCGGGTGGCGAGGACGATGGCGAGGAGCTGGGTCTTGTCGCCGATCTCGGCGAGCGCCACCACGGCAGTGGAGGTGAGCAGGGCTTCCAAATGAATTCTCCGGGCCGGGCGACAGACAAGACAATAGCGCGGCAGAACCCGCCCGGCCGGACGGAGCTGCAACGCCATTGGTCTCGCCCGGACGGTCTCTTCCGTCCTCCTGTGCGCCATGGTCTCTCGACCAAGTATGTTGACGACAGGTCCTGCTGGTCTTCCCGGACGAACCGGCCGGAAAGGGGGTGCAGGCGGCTACTCCCCAGATGACCCGGCGCCTTTAGCGCGAACGGGACGGGATGGCAAAGACAAAAAAAAGGCCGGTCGCATCGCTGCGACCGGCCGTGAGTTGCCGTCGGGAGGGCAGGCGCCTCCCTGGTGAGATCGTCAGAACTTGGCCGTCGCCGAAAGCGAGAAGACGCGGCCGAGTGCATAAGTGTTGAAGTCCACGCGGCCGTCCTCGAAGGTCTGGTATTCGAGGTGTTTGCGGCCAGTGAGGTTGCGGCCTTCGGCCTTCAGCTCGATTTCCTTGCCCGCGACCTGGATGCCCTGGCGCAGCACCACGTCGATGCGCAGGCCGGGATACTCGATCACGTCCGGCTGGCGCACGGTGCCGACCAGACCGCGGCTGACCGAGCGCTTGCTGGCATAGCTGAGCAGGATCGTCTGCTGAGACAGCTTCTCGGTGTCTTCCATGCCGAGTTGCAGGTTGACCAGATGCTCGGACTGTCCGGTCAGCGGTGCGCCTTTCCGGAAATAGTCGCGCGCGAACTGGGTGGTGCTGGCGCCGTAGATGGCGGTGGTGTCGGTGTCGTTCACCTTCAGCTTCGACTTGGTGTAGGTATAGTTGCCGATCACCACCAGGCGGCGGTTCTCGAAGAACGAACCGCCCAGGCTGTCGAGATAGACGTGCTTCTGCAGTTCCAGCTCGCCGCCGTAGAGGTTGGCCGCAGGTGCGTTGGCATAGGTGGTGATGAAGCTCTCGGAACCTGCCAGGATCGATTCGATCGGGTTCTTGATGTGCTTGAAGAAGCCGCCGAACGAGACCCTTTCGTCACGTCCGAAATACCACTCGAAGCGGGCTTCGGCATTGGTGAGCTGGCTGTCCTTGAGGAACGGGTTGCCGCGATAGGTGCGGTTGCTGTCCGGGTCGTAGAAGTTCTGGTAGACCAGCTCGCGGAACTGCGGGCGGGCGATCGTCTTCGAACCGTTCACGCGAACCTGCATGCTCGGCTGGATCTCGTAAGTGAGCGTCAGCGCGGGCAGGAAGTATTCGTTCTTCAGGCCGGTGGTCGTCGTGGCAGGCTCGCCCACTGGGCGCAGGACTGTGGTCTGCTCGGCATATTCCCAGCGCACGCCGGCATCGATCGAGAGGCTGTCGGTGATCTGGCCATCGACCTTGCCGTAGAAGGCATGGTTCAGCAGCCGTGCATCGAACAGGCCGACGTTTGCGGTCAGGTCGCGCAGTTCGAGGTTGTAGTTCACCCCGCCGACCTGGTTCAGATACCACATGCCGGGCTGAAGCAGCACGTCGGGGCGCAGGAGACCGAACGCCTGGATCAGGTTCTGGTCGCCGCTGGCATAGACGCCGAACTGGCGGTTGGAGTTGGTGCGGCGGTTGAGTTGGAAGGTATAGCCTACCGTGCCGCGCCAGCCGTCGAAGAACTGGTGTCCCACGTCGGCCCCGGCGGACCAGACGTCTTCGCTCAGGCGCGAGAAGCTGATCGTGGTGGGATCGACCGCGCCGGTGCCCAGCGTATTGACGAAGTTCTGCCCATAGAGGTTGTCCGCGTTGGTGCGGATATACTCGGAATCGATTTCGAACGGTGCAAGGCGCTTGGAATTCGCGAAGCCGCCGCGCAAATCGATCGAGGTCCTGTCGTCGACCTTGAATTCGCCCGTCAGCTGCGTGTCGAGCAGGGCGCGTTCGTACCATGCGGTCTTCTGCGAGATGAAATCGACATCTGGATTGCTTTCCTGATGGCCATTGCGCAGACGAGTGAACTTGCTGGTGTCGTGGATGTAGACGTTGGTCCAGCGGATCGAGTTTTCACCCCATTCCAGACCGACACCGAGCATGCCATTGACGATGATCCGGTTGTCGGTGCTGACTGTTTGGTAGTCTTCCCAGAGGTTGTTTGGGTTGGCGCTGAGGCCCTGGGTAAGCTGCTGGACGGAGTCGCGGGTCTGGGTCTTGTTGGAATAGCCCGCTGCCGCGATCACGCCGAGCGTGGCCTCTCCCATCTCGAACTTGGTCCCGGCGGAAAGGTCCACCGAGAAGTTCGGCTGCATCCGGCCGATCTTCTGGACCACCGCGTTGCGACCGCGGAACAGTACGCTGCCGATTTCCTTGGCTTGGTCGCTGTTGGAGCCCATCACGGTATTGCCGTTCAGGTAGGACTTCAGCGCGGGCGGGATCGAACGATTACCGTTGTCGTAGCCGGTCCAATCGTGCTTGCCGCCGTAATAGGTATAGCCAAGCTTGTTGGTGGATTCCGTGTCCCAGCCGATGCCGCCGCCGATGGTCAGGAAGCTTTCTTCCGGGATCGATTTGGTGGTCAGGTTGATCACACCGCCGCCGAACTCGCCTGGGAAGTTCACCGAATAGCTCTTCTGGACCAGCGACGATGCGACGATGCTGGTGGGGAAGAGGTCCAGCGGAACCACGCGCTTGAGCGGTTCGGGGCTGGGCAGCGGAGAGCCGTTGAGAAGCGCCAACGAATAACGATCGCCGAGGCCGCGCACATAGACATAGCCGTTGCCGACGACCGATAGGCCGGTGACGCGGCCGAGCGCGCCCGCGATGTCGCCTTCGCCGGTGCGGGCGATCTGTTCGGTTGAGAGAACCGAGACGACCTGCGGCGCGATGCGCTCGATGTTGCGGTTGCGCTGGCCGGTGACGATGATCGCGCCGCCGGGAATCGAGACATCGGGCATGGCCTCCTCGCCTGCGGCTTCTTCTGCAGGCGAAACGGGAACGGCGCCTACGGTGCCGGAGGCGGGAGCGGAAGTGCTGTCCTGCGCCCAGGCCGAAGACGGCGCGAGGATCGCAGTGGAGAGCAGCAGCGTGACGAGCCGCGGCTTGGTCATGGTATGTCCCCCTGGAACATCTATCGGATGCGAATAGGGGGCGGCCCGATTGGACCGCCCCCCGTCGTTAGGCTGCGGGCGGTCGGATCAGGTCGTGGGCAGCGCGGTGCAGGCGCTGTTCGATCCGAGGTTCGCGTTGGTGGTGTCGCAGGTCCAGCCGCGATACCAGACGTCCGAGGCATCCTTCACGGCTCCGATGTAGGTGGCGTTGGTGAAGAAGCTCGAAAGCGTCGACAGGCTGGCGTAAGGGGTGATCGCGGCTTCACCGGCGCCATTGACGAAGGTGTTGGTCAGCGTCGAGGTGAAGGAGGCGTTGTTGTTCGTGCCGGCATTGAAGGCGGTCTGAACATTGGCATTAGTGTAGGTTCCGGTGCCAAGGAAAGCACCCGAGCCGCCGCAGGTCATCACCACCGAGTGAGCGATGAGCGAAGTCGGCGCCGAACCGGCAGCCGTGGTGCCGTTCTGGCGAAGGCACTCGTTGGTCGGAGTGAAGACCACGCCGTTGACCAAGGTTACGTCCGAATTGCCGCGGAACAGCATGGATGCTTGGTTGCCGCTGTTGCCAGAACCGACGCTGGTCTGGACGGCGGTGAAGTTGGCGACCGTGATCTTCGTGCGGGGCGCATCGGCCTCGTTGCCATTGCTGTCGAATTCGAAGAAAGAATCGCCCGCGCTCGGCTTCTGGACGATCAGCACGTACTGAACCTTGGCATCAACGCCGGTGTCTAGGTCGAGGCTGTCATCGTCGGCATTGATCGAGACATAGTGCTTCATTTCGAGCGCGCCGCCGAAGAATTCCGAGCCGTCGTCCGAGCTGTTGACCGACTGGATATAGTCGAGCTTGGTGCCGGTGCCGATGCCGCCGCCGGTCAGGGCCTGAAGTTCCTGGTTCGGGGCGAGCGAATAGCCCGAGAAGCGGATCTGCACATATTTCATGCTGCCCGCGCTATAGGTATTGTCGCGGCCGCCGAAGTTCGCCGGATCGGCTGCGCCTTCAGTCACGCGCTCACAGTTGTTGCCGGTAGTGGTGCCCATACCGGTGGAGCAGTCGGTGATGATGCCGCGGCCAAGCAGCACGACGCCGCCCCACTGGCCCATCGAATCGTTGGTGATGGCGGCGCCGTTGGCTTCCTTGCCGGTCACGTTCTGGAGGCTGGTGAAGATGATCGGGCTGTTCGCCGTGCCTTCTGCCACCAGCTTGTTGCCGCGGTTGACGGCGAGCCAGGAGGCCGCCGTGGTGCTGTCACCATATACGATCACGCCGGGCTGGATGGTCAGTGTCACATTGTCGTCGGCAGTCATGGCCTTGCCGGCGCAAGCCTTGGTGGTGGTGGTGAAGGGGGTTCCGGCCGTCGGTGCCGCGAAACCGCCGTCACAGCCCACGTCTACGCGGCCGTTAAGACGGTAGATCACACCGGCAACCTTGGGCAGTGTGGCGCTGGTTTTGACAAGCGAGGGCAGGGTGCAGACACGCCAAGTACCCTGGGCGCCAGGAAGGACACCATCGTCCGTGAGTGCGAGGCCGCTGGTGGCCGCGGTGCTGGGGCATGCCGCTGCGGCAACTACCGTGCCGGGAGTGGGTGTGGGTGCAGGGGTCGGCGCAGGCGTCGGATTTGCAGGAACGGTGACGCTGCCAGCACCTGGCGAGGAGATGTCGTCGGCGCCGCAGCCGGCGAGAGCGAGAGCACTGCAACCGATCAGCAGCGCGCCATGAATGGTCTTCACGTGAATTCCCCCGTTGTCAGGTCGAGCCGAGGCGGAGAGTCCGCCGTCGCTGAACGCGGGGTCTAGGATGACGTGGTGACAGTTTGTTGGCGTTATCGTGACACTAATCTGCGAATATACGACTAAAATATGACCAAAGCGGTCGCTACTGGTGAGAATGCTTAGCCGACTCGCAGGATTTCTGCAGCTTCAGACTGAGATTGCAGTTTTATGACACTCTCGTCATTTTCTTGTCGGCGCCGAATTTTGGGGGGATGTTGCATTTTGCCAACGCATAAAAAACGAACGGGAGACTGCCATGTCCGTCACTGCCCTTGCCGCCACTCTCCTGCTCGCTCAGGCCGCTGTTACCGCCGCCCCGGCAACACCGCTGAACGATCGGATCGATGTGGCCTACAGTGAACTTTCGACCGGGAATGCCGATGCCGCGGTTCGCAAGCTTGAAGCGAAGGGCGGCGCGAAGTCGGAAGATCCTGCCACGCTGATCAATCTCGGCGCCGCCTATGCGGCCAGCGGCCAGACCGAAAAGGCGCTTGCCAGCTACCGGGCGGCGGTGGTCAGCGAAGACCGCTACGATCTGCAACTGGCGGACGGATCGTGGGTCGATTCGCGGGCTGCCGCCCGTCTTGCATTGAACAACCTGCTGCGCACGACGGCCCATGCCTCGCGCTGAAAGTCTCTAGGAAAGGGGGCGTCCGGGCATTTTCAGGCAGAGCCTGAGCTGCTCGGCCGCTTTGCCTGTCCATACATGCCGGAAGCGGCGTTTTCCTTCTTCGTCACAATCAAGCGCACTGGCCTTTCGGGACGCATCTGAAGTATAAGATGCTTGCACAAAAGAGTGCGATGAGGGTTGCGGCGCCCTTTCCAGGATGACCTGATTTCTTGTGGCGGACTGCAACAAGACTGCCAGATTGGCCGTCTTGTCGTCACATTGCTGTCATCCGGATGGAGCACTGCGCCCTCATACGGAGGGCATGGTGATTCGGTATACTCAGCTTCAGACCCGCAAGGTACGGGGATATTTCGCACATTTCGCGGCCCTGGTCGCCGCTGCGTCCGGTTTTGTGCCCGGCATCGCCCAAGCCCAGCAGGCGACCCGTGCCGATCCGGCAGGTTCCGGTCCGATCGTTGCGGCGCTCGGCTGGCTTCAGGGCACGCTGCTTGGAAATGTCGCCACGGCGGTCGCGGTGATGGCGGTGGCCGCGGTGGGCTTCATGATGCTGACCGGCCGCATGAACTGGCGCTTCGGGGCGACGGTCATCATCGGCTGCTTCGTGCTGTTCGGTGCCGGTGCGATCGTGTCCGGCATCCAGTCGGCGGCGGGCTGACTCATGAGCCTTGCGCGCTTCCCCGTTCACCGCGCGCTCACCCGCCCGCAGATGTTCGCGGGGGTGACCTACAGCTTCTTCATCATCAACGCAGCGGTGACGACGGAGATCTTCCTCATCACCAAAAGCTTCTGGGCGCTGCCTGCGGCGCTCGCGATCCACGGCGCCGGATACCTCGCATGTCTTCGCGAACCCCGGGTGTTCGACCTGTGGATCGCCAAGGTCAGCAAATGCCCCCGTGTGCCGAACTGGCAGCGCTGGGGCTGCAACAGCTACGCGCCCTGATTTGCGGGGCGCGGGGGAAACGAAGATGGCGAAGAACGGAAAATCGGTCCTGAAGGGCTGGGGCGCCAAGGAAACGCTGGTCGGCGACCGGCTGCCCTATCAGGCTCTGGTGGACGAGAACGTCGTGCTGCTGCGCGACGGATCGGTCATGCTGTCGCTGATGGTGCCGGGCCTCGCCTTCGAGACGGCGGACAGCGAGGAACTCAACGCCCACGTCGCCACGCGCGAAGTGCTGCTGCGCTCCGCGCTCGATGCGCGCTTCGTGCTCTACCACCATGTGATCCGCCGCCGCGTGCAGATCGCCATGGAGGGCCGGTTCGAGGACCCGCTGGCGGCCCATATCGACGCCCGCTGGCGGGCGCGTACCGGATCGGGCGCGCTTTTCGTCAACGACCAGTTCATTACCCTGGTGCGCCGTCCCGCGCGCGGCAAGGCGGGCTGGCCGGACAAGCTCTCGCGCCTGCTCCGCAACAAGGGCCATGCCCCCGCCGAAGCCGACCCTGCCGATGTCCGCGCCCTGCGTGCCGCCGCCTCGGCCATGGTCGCCTCGCTTGGCGCCTATGGCGCGCGGCTTCTGGGCGACTACGAAGGGCAGGCGGGCCAGTGCTCGGAAGTGCTGGAACTGCTCTCGGCGCTCTACAACGGTGAGATGCGCCCGGTGCGCCGTCCCGTCGAAGGCACCGACCTCGGCCACATGCTGCCCTATCGCCGCATTAACTTCGGCATGGATGCGCTCGAACTGCGCGGCGCGGCAGGGGCCTCGTTCGGCTCGGTCGTCAGCCTCAAGGACTATCCCGACAGCACGGCGCCGGGCCTCACCGACGCCCTGCTGCGCCTGCCCTGCGAACTCGTGCTCACCGAAAGCTACGCGCCCTCGGACCGCCAGATCGCCCGCGAGCGCATCGACCTCGCCATTCGCCGCCTGCGCTCGGCCGACGAGGAAGCCATGGCCGAACGCCGCGAAATGTCTGCCGCGCGCGATTCGCTCGGCACCGGCGCGGTCGGTTTCGGGGACCACCATCTCTCGGTTCTGGTGCGGGCCGATACGCTCGACGCGCTCGACGAAGTGACCGCCATGTGCGCCGCCTCGCTGGCCGATGCCGGTGCGGTGGCCGTTCGCGAGGACGTCAACATGGAGCCTGCCTTCTGGGGCCAGCTTCCCGGCAACGAGGCTTTCATCGTCCGCCGCGCGCTGATTTCCAGCGCCAACATGGCCTGCTTCGGCTCGCTCCACGGCTTCGCGATGGGACAGGCGAGCGGCAACCACTGGGGCGATGCGGTAACGCTGCTTTCCACCACCAGCTCGACGCCGTTCTTCTTCAACTTCCATCAGGGTGATCTCGGCAATTTCACCGTCATCGGCCCGTCGGGTTCCGGCAAGACAGTGGTCATGAACTTCCTCGCCGCGCAGGCGCAGAAGTTCAGCCCCCGTACCGTGCTGTTCGACAAGGATCGCGGCGCCGAGGTGTTCCTGCGCGGCATCGGCGGAACCTACAGCCGCGTCGCGGCGGGCCATCCGACCGGCTTCAATCCGCTCTCGCTGCCCGACACCGCCGCCAACCGCGCGTTCCTGCGCGACTGGCTGGGCGTGCTGCTGGAAGCCAAGGGGCCTGAGGAACTGGCGACGATCGCCGGTGCGGTCGACGCGGCCTATCACAACGACCCCTCGCTGCGCCGCCTCTCGCATTTCCGCGAGCTGTTGGCCGGCGCGCGTCGTCCCGAACCGGGCGACCTCGCGTCCCGCCTCGACGCGTGGATTCAGGGCGGCGAACATGGCTGGCTGTTCGACAACCAGCATGACCGGCTCGACCTTTCGGCCCGCGTGCTCGGCTTCGACATGACCGCGCTGTTGGAAAGCCCGCGCCTGCGCACACCGGTCATGATGTACCTGTTCCACCGCATCGACGAGCGTCTCGACGGCGAGCCGACGATGATCCTCATCGACGAGGGCTGGAAGGCGCTGGACGACGAGGTCTTCGCCGCGCGCATCCGTGACTGGCTCAAGACCTTGCGCAAGCGTAACGCCCTGGTCGGCTTCGCGACCCAGTCTGCGCGCGATGCGCTGGATAGCAAGATCGCCACCGCCCTGGTCGAGCAGACCGCGACGATGGTGTTCATGCCCAACGCCCGCGCCCGCTATGAGGATTACTGCGAGGGCTTCGGCCTGTCGCAGCACGAGCTTGACGTCATCAAGACGCTGCCTGCCCAGTCGCGCTGCTTCCTGGTGCGCCAGTCCGATGCCTCGGCCGTCGTGCGGCTCGACCTTTCGGGCATGCCCGAGGTGCTGACCGTGCTGTCCGGCCGCGAGAGCACCGTGCGCAAGCTCGATCAGCTTCGCGAGCGCTACGGCGACGATCCCTCGGCCTGGTATCCGGTGCTGACCGGCTTCCAGTGGCCGGGAGAGGGTGACGAAGACGCCGCCTGGATCGAGGCGGCGGAGTAAGCCGCCATGAGCAGCGCCTGCGAACAGCTTACCGAAGTCGCCAGCGCCGGGGTCTCCCCGGCACTGCGCGCGGTCGATTGCGTGGCCAACGAGATGGCCTCCGCCGCCTTCGGCCGCCTGTTCGGCGCCGAAGGGGCGATGGCCCCGGTGCTGACCATCCTGCTCACGCTCTACATCGCCTTCTTCGCGATTTCGCTGCTGACCGGCCGCTCCAGCCTCGGCATCTCGGCATTGACGCCGCGCATGTTGACGCTCGGCCTTGTGCTCACGTTTGCAACGAGCTGGATCGCCTATCAGGGCGTGGTCTGGAACCTCGCGGTGGGCGGGCCGGACTGGATCGCCTCGCAACTGATGGGTGCCAGGGGATCGGCCACGCAGATCTTCGGCGACCGCATCGATGTCGTCTTCAACGCCATTGCCGAAGCCTCGCAGAATGCCGGGCAGGGCGGCGCGGAAGCGGCGCAAGGGGCGGCCGAGGGTGCAGCGCCCGCCAAGGCTGCGGCGGCAGGCGGCGGCGCGGCGGGACTGTTCTCGCCCGACAGCGTCATGTGGATGGGCGCGCTGATGTTGCTGCTCGGCACCGTGGGCGTGTTGCTGACGGCGCGCATTGCCCTCGCCATCCTGCTCGCGCTCGGTCCGATCTTCGTGGTCATGGCCCTGTTCGGCGGCACCCGCGGCCTCACCGCCGGGTGGCTGCGCGGCGTGGTGCTGACCGCGACGACGCCGCTTTTCGTCGTGCTCGGTGGCGGCATCACGCTCGAACTGCTGGTGCCGATCGTCTCGGCGCTGGTGCAGGGCGCGCAATTGGGCGAGATCGACGGGCGCGCCGCGATGGCACTGTTCGTGGTCGCGGCGGTTCATCTCGCGCTGATGGGCATGGTGCTCAAGGTGGCGGGTACGCTGGTGTCCGGCTGGCAGGTCTTCGGCCTTGCCCGCAGCGAGACTTCGCGCGGCGGGCGGGACAACGCGGCGCCTCCGGCTCAGGCCATGGCGGCCAGCGGACAGGTTCCGCCTTTCGCGCCTGTCGCCACCGCCTCACGGACCCCGGCGGTGTCGGCTGCCAGCGCTGCTGCCATGACTGCCGCATCCGTATCGGAACCGGGCGCCGCCGCCTCGACGGGCGACCGGCGTACCGTCATCACCCAGGTCTCGGGCGGCGGGATCGAGCCGCTCGGCGCGAGCCAGACCTCCCGCGCGCGTGGCATCGGTAGCCGCTTCCGCGCCTCCAACGACGTGGCTTCGAAAAATCATATGGGCCGTGCTGCGGCCAAGGAGACGTTCAAATGATTCGCGCCCTGGCCGCGACGGCCGGTCTGGCCATGAGCCTTGCGGCGGCTCCCGCTCTGGCCGACGAGCGCCTCGTCCAGCATGCCTATGCCGAGAACGAGGTCGTGCGGATCGATGGTCGCACCGGTGTTCAGGCGACCATCGCCTTCGGCAAGAACGAGGCGATCGAGAATGTCGCGGTCGGCGATTCGCAGACCTGGCAGATCACCCCGAACAAGCGCGCTGATCTGCTGTTCGTGAAGCCGCTGGCTGCCGGTGCGCGCACCAACATGACGGTCGTGACCAACCGCCACACCTATTTCTTCGACCTCGTCGCCTCGCCCAGGTCGCGCCCGCTCTACATGCTGCGCTTCACCTACAAGGACGAACCGGCAGATGCCGCACCGGGCGCCCCGCAGACCGCTGGCCTCGATCCGGACGAGCAGGCGCTGGCCGCCGGCGATCCCGCCGCGCTGCCGACCGATCCGGCGGCGCTCAACTTCGAATGGAAGCGCGTCGGCGCGGCGAAGCTGCTGCCCACCCGCATCTATGACGACGGCAATTCGACCTATCTGCTCTGGCCGGAGAAATCTTCGGTCCCGGCGATCCTCGTGACCAACGAGAAGGGCGACGAAGGCCCGGTGAACTACGCCGTGCGCGGTGCCATGATCGTGCTCGACGAAGTGCCGGACAATATCATCCTGCGCTCGGGCAAAGCCAGTGCCGAACTGGTCAACGCGCGCCCCGTGGCCTCGCGCCCGGCGCCTGCAACTACCACGCCGAATGCCGGAATGACCGCCGTCGCCACCGCCGCGCCTGCTTCGACCGGCGCAACGAACTCTCAGGGGAACTGATCCATGGCGCCCAATTCTACTCTGAACGAGAGGTTCGACAAGGCCGCCGCCACCGATCCGCGCGACGGCGAGGGCGCACAGGTCATCGATCTGGCCACGCGCAACGTCATGCCGCAAGTCAGCCAGCGCAAGAAGGCCGACGGCCTTGGCCTTGCCGCCGGTGTCCTGATCGTCGCGGCGCTGGGCGGGCTGACGCTCTGGTCGATGGATTCGGTGCGCAATGGACCGGCCGCGCAGCCGCAGCCTGCCGCTCCGGCGCCGGTCGTGCCCGCCCCCGCCGCGCCCGCGCCGGTCGGCGCCGTGGCCCAGCCCGAAGCGACGCCCGCCGCCCTGCCTGCTCCGGCGCCGGCTCCGGTCCTTGCCGCCGCTCCCGGCGCGGCGCCTGCACCCGAAGCCAATCCTTTCGCCAATCCCACCGTCGTCTTCGACGCGGGCGGCAATGCGGTGACGATCCCCGCCGTCGGACCCGCCGGAGACGCCAAGGGCGGTAATGCCAACGACGATTTCGCCGCCCGCATCGGCGGCACCGGCAGCACCGCCGCCGCCTCGCGCACTTTCGATCCCGCCACCACCGTGACCCAGGGCACCCTGATCCCCGCCGTGCTGGAAACCGCGATCGATACCGACGTGCCCGGCTACGTCCGCGCCATCGTCTCGACCGACGTGCGCAGCTTCGACGGCAAGCGCACGCTGATCCCGCGCTCCTCGCGTCTGATCGGCCAGTACAAGAGCGGCCTCACCGCCGGGCAGAAGCGCGCCTACGTGATCTGGAGCCGCCTGATTCGCCCGGACGGCGTCTCGGTGAACCTCGGCTCGCCCGCTATCGCCTTCGGCGGCGAAACCGGCCTTCCCGGCAAGGTGAACACCCACTTCTTCGAGCGCTTCGGTTCGGCCATGCTGCTCTCGGTCGTCGGCGGACTTTCGACCCTTGCCACCAGCGGCTCCAGCGTCGTGATCGGCGGCGGTCAGTCGGCGGCGGCGGCGGCGGTCCAGCAGAGCGGCACCGTCGGCCCGACGATCCGCGTCCGCCAGGGTGAGCCGATCCGGGTCTTTACCGCCAAGGACCTCGATTTCAGCCAGGCACAGTGACGCGCGATGGCCGATATCCTGACCCTGCAAGGAACCGCGCCGGTGCCTGAGGCGCAACCGCCTCAGACCGCTGCCCGCTCGGTCTATCTCGATGCCTACCTCGCGCCGCTGCGGCCCTGGCTGGACCGCGAGACCGTCACCGAAATCCTCGTCAACCGCCCCGGCGAGATCTGGGTGGAAGACGCCGCCCACCCCGGCATGCAGCACATCGCCTTGCCGGAAATGGACAATCGCCTGCTCCAGTGCCTCGCCGAACAGGTCGCGCGGATCAGCCACCAGGGCATCAACCGCGAGCACCCACTGCTCTCCGCCACGCTGCCCGGCTACGGAAACCAGAGCGGCGCCCGCATCCAGCTCGTCGGCCCGCCCGCCACGCGCGCCAACTGGGCCATGGCGATCCGCCGCCACCGCCTGCTGGAGCTGCCGCTCGATGCCTACGACCGCGGCCCGATCGCCGCGCCGGTGGAGGAACCGACGCCCGATCCCATGGCCCAGCCGATCGCCTTCCTGCGCGACGCCATCCGCCGTCGCCGCACGATCCTGATCTCCGGCGGCACCTCGACCGGCAAGACGACGTTCCTCAACGCCATGCTCTCTGAAATTCCGCAGCACGAGCGCGTGGTCCTCGTCGAGGATACCGCCGAACTGCGCCTTCCGGGCGCCAACGGCGTCGGTCTGATCGCGGTGAAAGGCGAACTCGGCGAGGCCAAGGTCTCGGCCAACGACCTGCTCCAGGCCGCCCTGCGCCTCCGCCCCGACCGTATCGTGCTGGGCGAGCTGCGCGGCAGCGAAACCGTCTCGTTCCTGCGGGCGATCAATACCGGGCACCCCGGCTCGTTCTCCACCGTCCACGCAAACACCCCGCGCGGCGCGCTCGAACAGATCGCGCTGATGTCGATGCAGACGGGGATTGGGCTAACGCGGGCGGAGACGCTGGAATATGCGGCCTCGGTGATCGATATCGTCGTGCAGCTCGACCGGCAGGGGGGGAAGCGCGGGATTTCCGCGATTGCCGAGAGTGCGAGCCTAGTCGGGTAATAAAAGGGAAGAGCAGGGGCCATCGCCCCTGCACCCCGGTACTGTCGGCGTTCGGCCTCGCCTAGCGGTAGTGTGCGCATTGCAGGGTTTTCGGGTCTTCCGGCGCGAAGCTACTTCGTCATTGCTTCGCTACGCTCGCAATGACGAAATATGGATAGTCACTTCGTGGAGATCAGGCGCTCGGCCACATTCCGGCGCCCCCTCTCGCCGGGAGACCCGAACACCCCGCAATGCACACACCACCGATAGGCAATGCACAAGCTAGCCAGTACCGGGGGTGCAGGGGGCGATGGCCCCCTGCTTTCACTTCAAACCTTCAATCGACCAAAGCCATCCCACTGGGATCGCGCACCTCGCACTCCAGCCCGAGCCAGTCGGCCAGAGCCTTGTGGTCCTTGGCCACGCCCGGACTGTAGAGCGGGCGCATCGAGGGATCGAGTGTGAGGATCAGCTTGCCGTCCTCGCCCCGGATCGAACTGCGGGCAAGGCCGTGCGCGGTGCATCCGGTCAGGCGGCGGCAGAGGCGCACGGCGAGACCCCATCCGATCGCGCGGTCGAGGTCTTCCTGCGAGGCGAGGCGGGTGAACTGTTCGGGCACTTCGGTCTGGCCGGAATTGGCGAAGACGGTCATCGCCATCATCCCGCGTCCGTGCATGTCGAGGCCGATCCAGCGCTTGCGCAGCGCCCAGGTCATGGCTTCCTCGGTGCGCAGGTTCGGTTCGGTGCGCATCGCGGCAAGGGCGAGCAGGCCCGAGGCCTGACGAAGCTGGCGGTCCTGCGGTTCCTCGCGGCAGACCGGCGCGGTCCAGCGGGCGAGGGCCATGGCGTCCTCGGCGGTGACGCGGGCCGAGGCGGAGAACCCGGCGACGCTGGCGAGCATCGGGTCCTGTGCCTGGATTTCGGCGGGAAGCTGGGCGTGGAGCAGGCCTTCGCGCAGGCCCCAGGAGGAGAACACCAGCTTGGAGGGCTTGAGCCGGGCGATCACTTCCACCATCAGCGCGGCGGCATCGGGCAGAGTGGCGAGGCGGCTTGCGGAGATGCGCGGGTCGACGTCGTTGAGCTTGCCCCTGGCGAAAATCCGCGCGAGGCGCAGGGCTTCGGAGGCGGGCAGTTCGAAGCCGTGGGGGTCGTCCACCGGGAAGTCGAGCGCGCGCATGGCTTGCAGCGCGAGCGCGCGCCAGGAGCCGCCGACGATGTAGAGTGGCTGGCCGCGTCCGCGATCCCAGCCTGCCTTGTCGAGGCCCTTCTTCACGGTTTCGGAGAATTTCTCCTCGCCCGCCGCGCGGAGGTCCGGCAGGCGCAGGGTGCCGAGCGGCAGGGTGATGCCGCCGGTGCTGCGTCCATCTGCGATCTCGACGAGTTCGAGGCTGCCGCCGCCGAGGTCGGCAGCGATGCCGTGGGCGCCGGGGAAGGCCGCGATCACGCCGGTGGCGCTGGCGCGAGCCTCCTCCTCGCCCGAGAGCAGGCGGGGCGAGAGGCCGAATTCGCGCACGGCATCGAGGAAGGTCTTGCCGTTGGAGGCATCGCGCGCGGCGGCGGTGGCCACGCACTCCACATCCTTGACGTCGAGCAGCCGCAGCAGTCCCGCGAAGCGGGAAAGCGCCACCAGCGCGGTCTTCATCGACTTTTCGTTGATCGCCCCGGTCTTGCCCAGGTCGCGGCCGAGCCGGGCATTGACCTTCTCGTTCAGGATGACGACCGGGGCACGTTGCGGTCCGTTATATACGACCATGCGCACGGTATTCGAACCGATGTCGATGATTGCGCGCTTTTCGCAGCTTTGGCTAATGCCGATCATTCCGTGTCAGACGAATCGCCCAGGAGCGGGCAGCCTGCGCTCCCTATGTCAGATGTTGCCGCGTCTTAGCGAGAGCTTTGGCACCTTTCGTCCACTGGCAAGCGATGCACCGCGCCCTGAAAGCGACGGGTTGGTCATGAAATAGCGGTGGAGATTGAACGGGTTGTCGCTCTCTCCCACCCGCTCCGAAGTGCCGTCGGGATGGAGAATCCAGGACTGTTCGGTGTCCAGCAGATTGGCCAGCATGACCTGGTCGAGCACCTGGTCGTGCACGGTCTTGTTGGTGATCGGCACCATGACCTCGACGCGGCGGTCGAGATTGCGGCTCATCCCGTCGGCCGAGGTGATGAACACGCGGGCGCGGCGGTTGGGCATTTCCTCGCCGTTGGCGAAAGCCCAGATACGGCAGTGTTCGAGGAAGCGGCCGATTACCGATTTCACCGCGATATTCTCGGACAGGCCCTCGATCCCCGGACGCAGGCAGCAGATGCCGCGAACCACCAGATCGATGTCCACCCCGGCCTTGCTGGCGGCGTAGAGGCGGTCGATCAGGTCGGGGTCGGTCAGCGAATTGAGCTTTGCCCAGATTACCGCCGGTTTGCCGCTGCGGGCATTCTCTATCTCGGCGTCTATGCAGTCGTAGAGCGTGGAGCGCAGCGAGATCGGCGAGATCGACAGGCACTCGGTGACTTTGGGTTCGACATAGCCGGTGATGAAGTTGAACAGGCGCCCGACGTCGCGCCCGATCACCGGGTCGGCGGTGAAATAGGACAAGTCGGTATAGATGCGCGCGGTGATCGGGTGGTAGTTGCCGGTGCCGAAGTGGCAGTAGGTGCGATAGCCGCCGCCGTTGCTCATGTCGCCTTCGCGGCGCACGATCATCGAGGTCTTGGCGTGGGTCTTCCAATCCACGAAGCCGTAGATCACCTGAACGCCCGCGCGTTCGAGCTGGCTGGCCCAGAGCAGGTTCTGCTCCTCGTCGAAGCGGGCCTTCAGCTCGACCACGGCGGTTACCGACTTGCCTTGCTCGGCGGCATAGATCAGCGCCGAGATGATCGCGGACTGCTTGCCGGCACGGTAGAGCGTCTGCTTGATCGCGACCACATCCGGGTCGCGCGCGGCCTGGCGCAGGAAGTCGATCACCACCTCGAAGCTCTCGTAGGGGTGCTGGACGACGATGTCCTTCTCACGGATGGCGGCGAAGATATCGCCGTCATGTTCGAGAATGCGCTCGGGATAGCGGGGTGTATAGGGTTCGAACTTGAGTTCCGGCCGGTCCTCGTCGCAGATCGCGGAAAGGCCGGAGAAGCCGATCAGGCCCTCGGTCTTCATGATGAGGGCCTTGTCGAGGCCGAGCTGGTTGCGCAGCAGTTCCTCGGCCGAAGGGTCGAAAGCGCCCTGAAGCTGGAGCACGATGACGATGCCGCGGCGGCGGCGCTGGATCGCGGTGCGGTAGTATCGCACCAGATCCTCGGCATCTTCCTCGATCTCGATGTCGCTGTCGCGCAGGATGCGGAACACGCCGTGGCCGTTGACGCCGAAGCCGGGGAACAGTTCACCGGCGTTGCGGCAGATGAGGTCCTCGATCGAGATCCACGCTGCTTCCTCGCCCGGAATGCGCACAAAGCGCGGCAGGGGGGCGGGGATCAGGACCATTTCCATGACCGGCGCATCGTCGGCGAGGCGGGTCAGCGCGAACATCACGCCGATGCCCTGGTTGGCGACGAAGGGGAAGGGGTGGGCCGGGTCGATCGCCTGAGGCGTGATGACGGGCATGACCTGCCCGAGGAAGTAGCTGCGCAGCCAGGCTTCGCGATCTGCGTCGAGGCGTTCGTCGCCGATCACGCGGATACCGGCTTCGGCCAGTTGCAGCTTGAGATCCGCCCAGGTGTCCTGCTGGATCTGTTCGAGTTCGAGCACTTTCTCGTGCGTGGAGGCGAGCGCCTGCGAGGGGGTGAGGCCGTCGGTCGAGATTTCCTCGATCTGGCGGCGCACCTGCCCGGCGAGACCGGCCACGCGGACCATCAGGAATTCGTCGATATTGCTGCCGGAGATCGACAGGAAGCGCAGCCGTTCGAGCAGAGGATAGTTCGGATTGGTGGCTTCCGCGAGAACGCGCTCGTTGAACGCGAGCCAGCTTTTCTCGCGATTGAAGAACCGCGCGGGCTGGGTGGAAAGATCTTCGGCCGCGCCGCTTTCCTGTTCTTCGACGGTTTCGCGAATTTCGAGCATATCCTGGGTCTTCACATCTGCTCCGTTACAGCGATTGCCCCTTGCATGCCATGATGACAGTTTGGGGGCAATCCGGCCAGTCTTGTGAATAGCTTTGGGCTGGACGCGGCGGCGCCGGGCTGGAAAAGCGCCGGGCATGACCATGAATGCGCTGCTTGCGGGCTATCTCGGCCTGGTGAATTTCATGACCTTCTTTGTGTTTGCCTTCGACAAGGAGCGGGCGATGGCGGGTGGGCGACGTGTGCCCGAGCGGCGGTTGCTGACACTTGCCGCGCTTGGCGGTTCGCCCGGCGCGTTGCTGGCGCGGCATGTCCTGCGGCACAAGACGCGCAAGCAGCCTTTCGTCAATCGCTTGCGCGCGATCGTGGCCGTGCAGGTGGGCGTCGTGGCCGGGTTGCTCTGGGCCGCGTTCGCCTGACCGTCAGGTGCCCGGCTGCACGTAGGGCGCCCTGGCCCAGAGTTCGCGCTGCCAGCCGCGCGGGTCGTGTTCCATGCGGACCCTGTCCCCGAAGACCATCGTCGCGCGGGAGGGCAGGGCGTAGTTCGTCCAGTCCGCGAGTCCCGGCTGTCCGGTCTTGGCGAGGCCCGTAAAGGCGCCCATCATCGCCTTGCTCAGCGCCTTTGCATTGGCATCCGTCCCCGAAAAGCTTCCCGGCGCGTCGAGCGTGCCGAAGACATAGGGAATGTCGTCGGTATGCGCGGCGCCGCGCAGGGGATCGACGGGGGAGGGGCGTTCGAGTTGATAGACCCATGTGGCCTGTGCCCCAGCCTTGGCGCGCTCGTCGGCCTCGATCACTTGCCCTGGCCAGGAGCGGCCTGCCGTGGTCGCGGCATAGAACACCTGCTCGACGCTCCAGCCCGGTTCGCGGGCGCGGTACTCGTCGATCACCCATTGCGGGTCGAGATCGATCTTTACCTCGCGGCCCATGCGTGTCGCGACGTTGCTCCAGTCGAGGCCTTTCAGCTTGTCCCCGCGCGGATCGAGGAAGGCTCGGGTCTCCTCATGCGTGTTGCCGAGGATCATCGGTACCGCGAGCGACAGCGGCGCGGCATCGGGCCAGAACGGGTGGCGCGGCAGGTTGGTCATGTCGAGCACCGGGCCGAAGTAAAGCGGGCCGCTGCCCATCACCGGATCGGTGGCAGTCAGGCCCTCGATCAGCCGTTCGACGGGCATGATGCGCAGTCCCTCGACATCGCCGGGCGCGAGTTTGAGCGCCGCCATCAGTGCCTGCGTGCGCGCCCAGGCGTGCATCGGGCCGCTGGCCTGCACTTGCTGACCGCTCATCGTCGCGGCGGCGTGGAACAGGCCCTTGGCGGCGGGCATGGCCATGAGCGTGGCGATCTTGGCGCCGCCGCCGGACTGGCCGAACACCATGACCCGCGCCGGATCGCCGCCGAACGCGGCGATATGCATGCGCACCCATTGCAGCGCGAGGATCAGGTCGAGCTGGCCGAGATTGCCGCTGTCCGCATATTTCGCGCCGAAGGGCCTCAGCCAGGCATAGCCTAGCGCATTGAGCCGGTGGTTGACGGTGACGACCACCACATCGCCCTCGGCGGCCAGCTTCGCGCCCTGTGTCAGCGGATCGGTGACCGAGCCGGTGGTGTAGGCGCCGCCGTGGAAATAGACCATGACGGCGCGCTTGGCGGCGGGGTTGGACTCGGGTGCCCAGACGTTGAGGAACAGGCAGTCTTCGGACTGCGGTTGGTCGTCCAGCCCACGCTGCGGGCAGATCGGGCCGAAGGCCTGCGCGTCGAGGCGCGGGCCGTCCCACGGCTCGGCCACAGCGCGGGCGAAACGCGCCGCGCGGCCATATCGAATGCCCCGGAAGGCGAACACGCCCTGCTGTTCCGCGCCGACATAGCGGCCGACCTGAGGCCAGACAGGGGATCGAGCAAAGGCGGGCGCAGCACCGGTGGCGAGCGCGACAGCCCCGCCCGCCAGCACGGCGCGCCGCGTGGTTTCAGCGCCTGACGTCGCCTCCTGAAGCGGAAAAGGCATCGAGTTCTCCCGGTCCGATCAGGCACATGTCTCCGGGCAGGGAGTGCTTCAACACCGTATAGGCCAGCCCGGCCTGTGCCATTTTCTGAATATCCGCGCCATTCAGCCAGCCATGCAGCACACCCGCCGCGAAGGCGTCTCCGGTGCCGATGCGGTCGACGATCTGCGTCACTTCCACTTCGTCGGTCTGATAGCCGCTCTCTCGCGCGTCGATCCGCGCGGCAATGCGGTGGTGCGCCGCGTTGACGACATGGCGCGCGGTGGAGGCGATGATCTGGAGGTTCGGGAAAGCGGCGAAGGCGGCCTCGGCAGCCTCGCGGCGGCGGTCCTCGCCGTCGCCGGAGAACGTCTTGCCCAGCAGTAGCGAAATGTCCCGGTGGTTGCCGATCATCACCGTGGCGGCGGAGACCAGTTCGGTCAGCACCTCGCGCGGGTTGCTGTCCCAGCTTTCCCAGAGCAGCGCGCGGTAATTGCCGTCGAAGCAGATCGGCACCCCGGCTTCCTGCGCCGCCCGCACCGCCGCCTTGGCCAGCGTCACGCCGCCGGGGCCGAGCGCCGGGGTAATGCCGGAAAGGTGCAGCAGCCGCGCGCCGTCAAGCGCAGCGGCAAAGTCGAAGTCCTGCGGCGTACTCTCTGCAAAAGTGCTGCCCGCGCGGTCGTAAGTGATCGCGGAAGGACGCAGGCCTGCGCCGCTTTCGAGGAAGTACAGCCCCATGCGGCCTGTGCCGCCGGTGACGTGGCGCGTATCCAAGCCCGCCGCGCCCAGTGCGGAACGCGCTTTGTCGCCCAGCGGACTGGCGGGCAGGCGCGTGACCATGCGCACCGCATGTCCTAGTGAGGCGAGGCCGGAGGCGACGTTCGCTTCCGCCCCCCCGACTACCATGTCGAGCGAGTCACACTGCACCATCAGGCGGTGCGCGGGGGTGGCGAAGCGCAGCAGGACTTCGCCGAAGCAGGTCACATGTCCGGTCATGGGATCGGTCTTAGCGAGCCAGCCAGCCGCCGTCGACGGCTAGAATGTGACCGCTAACATAATCCGAGGCCGGGGAGGCGAGGAACACCGCCGCGCCCGCGATATCCTTGGGATCGCCCCAGCGTCCGGTCGGGATGCGCTCGAGAATCTGGCGGTTGCGCGTCTCGTCGCCTTGCAGGGCTGCGGTGTTGTTGGTGGAGATGTAGCCCGGCGCGATGGCGTTCACCTGCACGCCCTTGGCGGCAAGTTCGTTGGCCATGGCCTTGGTCACGCCGCCCACGCCCGACTTCGCCGCCGCATAGCTGGGCACGCGGATGCCGCCCTGGAAAGTGAGCAGCGAGGCGATGTTGACGATCTTGCCGGCGCCTCTTTCTACCATGCCCTTCGCCGCCGCCTGGCTGAGGAAGAACAGGGTCTTGAGGTTGGTGTCCATCACCGCGTCCCAGTCCTCTTCGGAAAACTGGAGCAGGTCGTCACGGCGGATGATCCCGGCATTGTTGACGAGAATGTCTACTTTGCCGAGCCCGGCCACCGCCTCGTCGATCACCCGGCCCACGGGTTCGATCGAGGAGAGATCGGCCTTGATGTTCACGGCCTTGCGCTCGGTCGCCGCGATCAGGGCGAGGGTTTCGGTCGGTTCGCTGCGGCCCGCAAGGGCGACGTCGGCGCCCGCTTCGGCAAGCGCCACGGCAATGGCCTGTCCGATCCCGGTGTTCGCACCTGTCACGAGTGCGGCCTTGCTTTCGAGGCTGAAGGAAATCGCCATAAATTCCGTCCTGTCCCAAATCCCGTCATTGCGAGCGTGGCGAAGCCGTCTGCAGACCGCTTCGCCGACGCGCCCCCCGTGCTGCCGGGGAGCAGGGCCAGCCCTTACTGGAGCTGGCAGATGTCCAGCACGTTGAGATCGGTATAGTCGAGGTTTTCCCCGCCCATGGCCCAGATGAAGGCGTACTTCTTGGTTCCCGAACCCATGTGGATTGACCAGGGCGGGCTGATGACCGCCTCCTCGTTGGCGATCACGATGTGGCGCATCTGGTCCGGCTCGCCCATGTAGTGGAAGATGCGGTCGTTCTCTTCGGGCAGGTCGAAGTAGAGGTAGATTTCGCTGCGGCGGTCGTGGAGGTGCGGCGGCATGGTGTTCCAGACCGAGCCTTCCTCCAGCACGGTGAGGCCGAGCAGCAGCTGCGCGCTCCCGCAGACGCCGGGGATCACGAGCTGGTAGATCGTGCGCTGGTTCGAATTGGCGAGGTCGCCGCGGGCCAGCGGGTTGGCCTGTTCCAGCGTGATGTGCTTGATCGGGCAGGCCTTGTGGGCGGGAACCGAGGCGATGTAGTAGCGCGCGGTCTCGCCTTCGAAGATCACCTCGTCGGTGCCCATCGGCAGGTAGAGGCATTCCTTGTTCTGCATCTCGAAGCGCTGGCCGTCGACCGTGATCGCGCCGGGGCCGCCGATGTTGATGATGCCCGCTTCGCGGCGTTCGAGGAAGGGATGACCCTCGGCGCTTTTCGGTTCGGTTTGCGCGGGCAACTTCAGCGGGCCCTGCGAGGGCACCGCGCCGCCGATCACGAAGCGTTCGTTGTGCGAGTAGTTGAGGTTGACCTTGCCGTCCTCGAACATGCCGCCGACGAGGTAGCGATCACGCAGTTCCTCGTTGGAGACGCACTCCATCATGTCGGGATGGGTGGCGTGGTAGGTCTTGCAGAACACGGGGGCTCTCTCCCTTGTGGAATTCAGTTCCGTATGGTGGGACGCTATTGCGTTTCAGGTCAAGTCTTATCCGGTCTTGGTAACCGGTGTCAATGATACGAAGGGCGCGATTGTTCCCATGTCCGCCCGTAATGTGTTCAGGATGTGCGTTCGGGCGGTGCCACGGATGCGCGGCGCACGAGGTCGGACAGGAACAGCGAGGGCTGTTCGGAAGCGCCGCGGGGATCGATCAGCTTGTGCGCGGCGGCGGTCGCCATCGGCAGGATCGGCCAGCGCACGGTGGTCAGCGGCGGCCAGATATGCGCGGCGATGGCGGTATCGTCGAAGCCGATGATCGAGAGTTGCTCGGGCACGGAAATGCCCTTGGCGCGGGCGGCGTGGAGCACGCCTGCCGCCATCTCGTCGTTGCTGGAGAAGATCGCGGTGGGGCGCGGATCGGCGGAGAGCAGCCTTTCTCCGGCGAGGCGCCCCGATTCGAACCGATAGTTGCCGCGTTCGGACAGGGCGGGGTCGAGCTTGAGGCCCGCCGAGGCGAGGCCGTCTATGAAGCCCAGTTCTCGCTCGTGGGCAGATCGGAAGCCCTCCGGCCCGGCGATGAAGCCGATGCGGCGATGGCCGAGGCTGGTCAGCCACGACACCGCTTCCTTCACGGCATGGCGGTCGTTCGAGGCGACGAGGTGGTTGTCGTCATCAAGCCGGGCCGAGCCCATGCGGACCAGCGTGCAGCCGAGGTCGCGGCAGACTTCCGCCAGCCCGTCGTTCTCGGAGATCGGCGGCAGCAGCAGCACGCCGTAGAGTCGCTGCTGTTCGATGAAGCGGCGGATATCGTCGAGCATCGTCGGCGAATGGCGGTCGACCGGGCGCACGACGAGGGCGAACTCGGTGTCGCGAATGGCATCCAGGATGCCCTCCTGTACGCCCAGCACCATCTGTGCGTTCGGGTTGTCGTGGATCAGCCCGATCAGGAAATTGCGGCGCAGGGCAAGCGCACGGGCCTGCGGATTGGGCACATAGCCGATCTCGGCGATCACCGCCTCGACCTTCTCGCGCGTGGCCTGGCCGAGCAGGGGCGACTTGTTGATGACGCGGCTGACGGTCTTCTTGGACACGCCGGAAAGGCGCGCGACATCGTTGATGGTCGGCTTGGTGTCGCGTTTGGTTTCGTCCGGCATCCTTGCCCCTTTTGACGGCCCCGCCACGCGGTTTCGCCCGATATGTTCTGACTGTCTGAAATCTGCCGCAGGCGGATTTGGGCAGCACTGGCCCGCGCCCCCACCCGACCTCCCAACAATAGTACCCTATGGGAGGTCGGGTGGGGGCGCGGGCCGGTGCCGCCCCGGAAATGCCCGAAACGGGCATTTTCGGACAATTGCTCTTCCGCTTGCCTTCCTGCGTGCAGAAAGGCAAGATGACACCGGTTTCCATATCATGGAAGTCCTCAATTTCTCCCTAGCCCCGGTCAGACGATGTCTTTTGAAATTCCTGCCTCGATTCGTATTCACCCTCGCGACACCGTGGCCGTGGCTCTGCGCCCGCTCGCTGCCGGTGAGAAGGTGGAAGGCGTGACTTTGCAAGATGAGGTGGGGCAGGGGCACAAGTTCGCACTCGCCGATATGGCCGAGGGCGATACGGTGGTGAAGTATGGCCAGCCGATCGGCCGCTCGACCCGCGCGATTCCGGCGGGAAGCCATGTCCACACCCACAATGTCGCGACCGCGCTGGCGGGCGAATTGGCCTATTCGCCGCATCTCGGTGAAAGCGCGGGCCATGCCGCAAGGCCGGATACCGATCTGACCTGGCGGGGCTATCTGCGGGCCGATGGCCGCGCGGCGACTCGCAACGAGATCTGGATCCTGCCCACGGTCGGATGTGTCGGCATGACCGCCGAGCAGGTTGCGCGCGAAGCGCAGGGGCGCCATGGGGACCTGATCGCGGCGGGAAAGATCGACGGCATTCACGCCTTTGCCCACCCGCACGGCTGCTCGCAGCTCGGCGACGATCTCGATGGCACCCGCGCGCTGCTCGCGGGTCTGGCAGCCAGTCCCAATGCGGCGGGCGTGCTGCTGCTGGGCCTTGGCTGCGAATCGAACCAGTTGGACGCTCTGGTCGCAGCGGTGCCGGTCTGGGCGCGGTCCAAGCTGCGGATGCTTTCCAGCCAGTCGGCAGGCAACGAGATCGAGGAAGCGGGCGTGCTAGTCGACGAACTCGTGGCGGAAGCCGCGAAGGTCGAACGCAGCGAACTGCCGCTCTCGGCGCTCACCATCGGCCTCAAGTGCGGCGGTTCGGACGGGTTTTCGGGGCTCACCGCGAACCCCCTGCTCGGACGCCTGTCGGAGACGATGGCGGAGGCGGGGGGCAAGGCCATCCTCACTGAAATTCCCGAGATTTTCGGTGCCGAACAGGCCCTGCTCGACCGCGCGACCTCGCGCGAAGTGTTCGAGGCGGCGGCGGGACTGGTGAACCGTTTTAAGCGCTATTACCTCGATCAGGGCCTGCCGGTTTCGGAAAACCCCTCGCCGGGCAATCTTGCGGGCGGGATTACCACGCTGGAGGAAAAGTCGCTCGGCGCGGTGCAGAAGGCGGGGACGGCACCGCTGGCCGATGTCATCGATTATGGCGGGCAGGCAAGCGTACCCGGCGTCACCCTGCTGGAAGCGCCGGGCAACGATGCGGTGTCCTCCACCGCTCTGGCCGCCTCGGGCGCGACGCTCGTGCTGTTCACCACCGGGCGGGGCACGCCGCTGGGCTTTCCGGTGCCGACCGTGAAAGTCGCTTCCAACCGCCGCCTGTCCGAGGCCAAGCCGCATTGGATCGACTTCGACGCCTCGATCGCGCTGGAGGAAGGGCAGGCAGTGGCCGACGCGGCATTCCTCCGCAAGATCTGCGCTATTGCCAGCGGCGAACCGACGGCTTCGGAGCGCGGCGGGCAGCGCGCCATCGCCGTCTGGAAGCGCGGCGTAACACTCTGAAAGCGCGGGTTGATGAGCGATTGGACCGCTTTTGATTTGCCAATGACACCGGTTTCCTTTAACCACACGACAAGAACAACGAAGGGATGGGGATGAGCTCCAACGAACAGGCCTTTCACGAAAAGGCGCGCACGGTCGCGGGTGCTTTCGTGGCGGCGCGGCGCGAAAAACGCGCCCTGACCACGTACCCCGGCGAAGCGCCTGCGGACCTCGCCGCGGCCTATATCATTCAGGACCTGGCCATCGGGATCGACGGGCGCACGGTCGCGGGCTGGAAAGTGGGCAGGATCAACGCGCCCGAAGATGCGCGTCTCGGTGCCGATCGCCTGGCCGGGCCGATCTTCGCGGACAGCGTGGTCACCGCGGCAGTGGGCGAAGTGCCGGAAATGCCGGTTTTCGCCAAGGGCTTCGCGGCGGCGGAAGCGGAATTCCTCCTCCATGTCGCGCCCGGCTGGGACGGCGTGATCCCGGCCGACGATGCCGCGACCCGCAAGGTGCTCGATGCCGTGCACATCGGCATCGAAGTGGCCAGCTCGCCTTATCCCGGCATCAATGCCGATGGGCCGCCGGTGACCGTTTCCGACTTCGGCAACAATGCCGGTCTGGTGGTCGGCCCGGTGCTGGAAGGCTGGGAAAACGCTGCCTTCGAGACGATCTCCGTCCGCTTCGAGATCGAGGGCGTGGAGATCGCGGCGGCGACGACCGCGACCATGCTGGACGGTCCGCTGGGCGCGGTGCGTTTCCTGCTGGCGAACCTTTCCGCTCGCGGCATCGATTGCAGCGGCGGCACCTGGGTTTCGACCGGCGCGGTCACCGGAGTCCATCCGGTGGTGCCGGGGCAGGAAGTGCTGGCCCATTTCGAAGGGCATGGCAGCCTGGGTTGCAGGATCGTGGCGGCGTAGACCGCCTGGAAGGGATCGATCGGCAGGCCCGAAAACGGTGCCGCCGAAAAGGGAGCAGGATCAGATGAACGCAGGTGCCGGGGAAATCACCGAAAGCCCGCCGATTGAAACGGCGGCAGTCCACGCCACCGCCGGGCGCTATCGCTGGGTGATCGTCGGCCTGCTTTTTGCGGCGACGGCGATCAACTACGTCGACCGGCAGATGATCGGCGTGCTCAAGCCCACGCTGGAGGCCGAGTTCCACTGGACCGAGTCCGACTTCGCGGGAATCGTCTTCTGGTTCCAGCTTGCCTATGCGATCGGCTATCTCTCGTTCGGCAAAGTGGTGGACGTGCTGGGCGCGCGGGTGGGCTATGCCATCGCGCTGGTGATCTGGACCGTCAGCCACATGGCACACGGCTTCGCCAGCGGCGTGACCTCGTTCGCGATGGCCCGCTTCGGTCTCGGCATCGGGGAGTCGGGCAACTTCCCCGCCGGCATTCGCGCGGTGACCGACTGGTTCCCGCAGAAGGAACGCGCCTTCGCGATCGGCCTGTTCAATGCCGGAGCAAATGTCGGCGCGATCCTGACGCCGCTGATCGTGCCGCTGCTGGTGCTCTGGTTCGACTGGCGCATGGCCTTCTTCGTCACCGGCATTTTCGGCATCGTCTGGCTGGTCGCCTGGTGGGCGATGTACCGCCATCCGACCGAGCACGGCCGCGTCACGCGCGGCGAACTCGCCTGGATCCAGCAGGACCCGGCCGACCCGGTGGAGAAGATCGGCTGGATGCAACTGCTCACGGTCAAGGAAACCTGGGCCTATGCGCTCGGCAAGTTCCTGATCGATCCGATCTGGTGGTTCTTCCTGTTCTGGCTGCCGGGCTACCTGTTCGAGCGCTACGATCTCGACCTCAAGACTTTCGGCCTGCCGCTGGCGGGGATCTACCTGATCTCGGATCTCGGCAGCGTGGGTGGCGGCTGGCTGTCCTCGAAGCTCATCAAGGCGGGCAAAACCCCCAACTTCGCCCGCAAGATCACGATGCTGATCTGCGCATTCTGCGTCCTGCCGATCTGGTTCGCGCAGAGCATCGACAGCGTCTGGTCGGCGGTGCTTGTCATCGGTCTCGCCACGGCGGCGCACCAGGCATTCTCGGCCAATCTCTACACGCTGCCCTCGGACGTGTTTCCGCGCGGCGCGGTTGGTTCGGTCGTCGGAATCGGGGGCACGGTGGGGGCGTTCGGCGGCATGGGGATGGCGCTCTTCGCAGGCTACATCCTCGATACGACGCATAGCTACGAAGTGCTCTTTGCGATTTGCGCGAGCGCTTACCTGGTGGCGCTGGCGGTGGTGCACGTGCTGAGCCCGAAGCTCGCTCCCGCCAAGGTTTGACGACGGAAGGGAAGTTCCGGGGGATGATCCCCCGGACCCTCGGAATGTCGACCTTTTGCGCTATCTGGCTCTCCTTGCGGTGCAGCCAACAGGTCTTCCGAAGCAGCCATGGGCACGCAATGGACAGGCTGGGCATGACTTCGACGGTAATGGGGGCAGGGGGGTAAGTTTATCCTGAGCTTCGCCGAAGGGCTCCCTGCTTTTCCTTTCTGGTTCATACCTTAGGGTCTTCAGGGATTACACAGCCTCCACTGTCGGGCGACAACGCCTGCGCCCATTCATCGCTTCGGCGTTGGCCTCTTCGATTGATTGCGTCCCGATAGGTTGCGACATGAGTCCCAACTGTTATTTGGGAGACAGGCCATGGCAGATGGCGACACCAAGGAAATGAAGGACTCGGCGCGCAAGTACTGGTCCGCCGAGGGCTACACCAAGGGCGGCGTGATCCGCGAGGTGGACTATGCAACCCAGTCGGGCGGGCTCGACCCGTCGCTGGAAGGCATCAAGATCGTCGATACCGATACCCATATCGTCGAACCGCCGAGGCTCTTCACCGACCGCGCTCCGGCCGGCATGAAGGACAGGATGCCCTATGTGAAGCGCGATGGCGACGGGGTGGACCGCTGGTACATCGGCGATCGCAACTGTGGCACGCTGGGCGGCAACGTCATCCGCAAGGACAACAACAAGTTGCTCGGCCGTCTCGCCTTCCCCACGCTGGAAGAGGCCCACGCGGGCGGCCACGAAATCGCCCCGCGCCTTCAGGCGATGGACGACATGGGCATCTACGCCCAGATCTGCTTCCAGAACTCCGGCATCACCCAGGCGGGTATGCTGATGACGCTGGGCGATAACGATCTCGCCGTGCAGATCATGAAGATCTACAACGATTTCAATGCGGACTGGCAGCGGGAATCGGGCGAGCGCCTGTTCCCGATGGCGCACCTGCCGTTCTGGGACAAAGCGGAACTGGAGAAGGAGGCCCGCCGCTGCATCGACATGGGCCTGCGCGGCTTCGTACTGCCCGACACGCCGGAGCGCGTGGGCGTGCCCAGCTTCAACCATGATTACTGGACGCCGTTCCTCGAGATGATCGATGCGGAAGGCATCCCGCTCAATTTCCACCTCAACGCCGCGATCGACCCGAACACGCTGACCTGGGAGGGCTTCGGCTTCGAACAGACACTGTCGGTCGTCGCGACGATGTTCTCGATCGGCAACGCGGCGACGCTGGGCAACTGGATGGTCTCGGGCCGCCTGGACCGCCACCCGAACCTCAAAGTCGGCCTGATCGAAAGCGGCATGGGCTGGGTCCCCTTCGCGGTCGAAGCGCTGGAGCACCAGTTCCAGGAAATGCTGCCCAGCAAGCGGGGTGTGCTGAAAAAGCAGCCTTGGGATTACTTCCGCGACCATTTCATGTGCACCTTCTGGTTCGAGAAGGTGGCACCCAAGCTGCTGCTGGAAACCATCGGCGTGGACAACGTGATGTTCGAAACCGATTTCCCGCACCCCACTTCGCTCTATCCGGGTGTGCAGGAGCACATCAGGAACGTGCTGGGCGGCTACGACTACACGGTGAAGAAGAAGGTGCTTCAGGACAACGCGGTGCGGTTTTACAAATTGCCGTTCTGAGGAGATCGAGATTTTTGGAGAGAGTCGGGGCGACGGCGCTCCGGCTCTTTCACTCCGGATCGGTTGTTTTTGGCAGGGGGATTGTTCCGTCGAGTCCTTGATGATTATGATTTTTACTACATTGTAATCAGTATAAGTCGGATTTATTGGCTATCCGGCTCATGGTTCAACTCTGTTGTCTGGGGAAGGTCGTGATGCTCATTCTGCCGCTTCTGCTGCTGCAAGCCGCCGAATCCGTGAGCACTCTGCCTTCCGTCCAACTTCCTGAGGCTCAGGACGAATTTGCGGATGCCATGGTTACGGTTACCGGCCGCAGCCTGCGTTCCACGGCGGCCTCGCTGAAGGAATGCCTCGCCCGGCACTGTCCGCCTGGCGAGGATATCGCGGCCTCCATGGAGCATGCGGAAAACCAGCTTATCGCGGGCGATATTGAGGACGCGCGCACGACTCTCATCAAGTCCCGCTCGCGCAACAAGCGCTATGCGGAGAGTCTGCCCAGGGAAGTGAGCGGTCTGCTTCAGTTCGATGCCGATGTCGCCTCGCTGCTCGGGCTTGCAGATTACGGACGCATCGCCACGTTCGATTCAGTCGATGCCCTGAAGGCGGGCCTTCCGGCCGACGATCCGGCAATCTCGATCAAGCGGCTGGAGGTTGCGGATGTTTTCCTCAGACAGGAAAATATTCCACCGCCGTTCACATGTATGATGCTGTGGCGCGGCGTGCCGAGGAGTCGGGATGGCCGCAAGTTCAGGGATCGGCCATGCTGCGGGCGCTGCGCTTCTATGCCATGGCCGCCAGCGTCAATCCGGCATACGGCGGCGAAAGTCGCAGTCGTTACACGGCGCTCAGCAAGATGACCGACCCAGCGGTAAAACCCATGCAGGACGCGGCACTGGTCACTTTGATCCGCGTCCAACTGTTGTCCAAAAAGAACGCGGATGTCGATGCCATCATGGAGAAGTTGGCAAACATCAAGGTGTCTAACCCGGTGCTCGTCTATTCCCCGTTTGTGGATTTGGGGAAAGCATCGTCGGCAGTGACAGGGTATGTGCCACCTTCTGTATCCAAGGACCAGTGGGCCGATTTTAGCTACAGAATCTCTTCAGACGGCACTGTGGAGGATATTGCGATCGCGGCACGCGGCCCACATGTCGACGATGGGCTGGTTAAAAGAATGGAGAAATCGGTGGCGGGCAGGCGCTATATACCGCTCGATCTCCCTAGCGGATCGGACGGGCTGTGGCGGAGAGAGCGCCTGATGATCGTTGCTGACGTAGTGTCGGTGACGGGTTCGCGTGTGAATATCAAAGCCGGGCGATCCAAGCTGATGTCGATGGATCTGACCGCCAAAGTCAAGGCGACGCCTTAACGGCAGAAACTCGAACCGTTCGCTTCCAGGTGGAAGTGGTTCCGGTGGGCTTCGTTGTAGTCGGGGCCTAGCGTCGTGCCGAAGCGTTTGCAGGCGCTTTCGTGGACGACGCGCAGGAAGCGGCGTTCGGCCGGGGTGCCGTTGCTCCAGTCGTTCAGCACGCTGATGCGGCGGCCGTCGGCGAGTACGAAGCCGGAAACGTCGATGGCATTCGCGGTGGCATGGCCCGAGCGCCGCGCGGTGCCCGCGATATTGCGGCAATTGTAGCTGCCGTAAGTCTCGATGGATAGGATGCGGCTGCCGAGGATCTGCTGCGCGGCACGGTCCACGCCGTAACGCGCCCAGGCGGCGAAGGGCGTCGCCGTCGTGCATGTCACCGGGCCGAGGTTGGTGACGGACACGGTGGCGCGGTCGGTGTTGAGCGCCGAGAGCTTGACCGTGCCCAGCGTGGAGCAGCCGTTTCCGTAGTATTTGTCCGTCACCGGTGTGAACACGGCGTTCTGCGCGTCGAGCGTCGCCATGCACTGACGCAAGTCGCGCGACACCGGCGGCGCGGCGGGGCGCGACTGGGCGGAGGGCCGCGAAGCGCGTCCGCGTGGCTGCTCGGGGCGATCGATACAGCCGCTCACAGCGGCGATGAACGGCAGGGCGAGCAGCAGTCGGTGCAGGCGGGGGCGGGGTTTCATCATCCGGCTCAAGCATCCGGGCCTTGGGTGAACCGGACCTTACCATGGCCGGTCCAGGCTGGAATCGTACGAGCGCAGTTTTCCACCGGATATCGAAAGCGCGGATTTGCGGGCGATTTGCGCAGCGAATGGCTGCGAAACGACGAAATCGGGAAACGATCTGTCGCAAGGGGCCGGAGAATCGTTTGACAAATGTCCCGACCTCTTTAGATGCGGCTCCGGGCCACGCGGTCCCAACGCCGCGCGTGCTCTCTGTAAGGAGAGTCAGAAATGACTGATATTATTAGCGTTCCCGCGCGCAAACCTGCGCGTCCGCATTTCTCTTCCGGTCCCTGCGCCAAGCCGCCCGGATATGCCCCCGAAAAACTGAACACCGAAGCTCTCGGCCGCTCGCACCGCGCCAAGATCGGCAAGACGCGCCTTGCGTACTGCATCGATCTGATGCGCGAAGTTCTGCAGCTGCCCGACACGCATCGCATCGGTATCGTCCCCGGTTCGGACACCGGCGCCTTCGAGATGGCCATGTGGACCATGCTCGGCGCCCGCGGCGTGACCGCGCTGGCCTGGGAAAGCTTCGGCGAGGGCTGGGTTACCGACGCCGTCAAGCAGCTCAAGCTGGAACCCACCGTGTTCCGCGCCGATTATGGCCAGCTGCCCGACCTCGACAAGATCGACTGGTCCGACGACGTGCTCTTCACCTGGAACGGCACCACTTCGGGCGTGCGCGTTCCGGATGCCAACTGGATCCCGGCAGACCGTGAAGGCCTGTCCTTCGCAGACGCCACTTCGGCGGTCTTCGCCTACGACATCGACTGGTCCAAGATCGACGTTGCCACCTTCTCCTGGCAGAAGGTTCTGGGCGGCGAGGGCGGCCACGGCGTCCTGATCCTCGGCCCCCGCGCCGTCGAACGCCTTGAGAACTACACCCCGGCCTGGCCGCTTCCCAAGGTGTTCCGCCTTGTGTCGAAGGGCAAGCTGGCAGAAGGCGTGTTCAAGGGTGAAACCATCAACACCCCCTCGATGCTTGCCGTCGAGGATGCGATCTTCGCTCTGGAATGGGCCAAGGGTCTGGGCGGTCTCGAAGGGCTGAAGGCCCGTTCGAACGCCAATGCCCATGCGCTGGACAAGATCGTTGCCGAGCGTGACTGGCTGGGCCACCTCGCGGTTGATTCCGGCACCCGTTCGAAGACTTCGGTCTGCCTGACGGTCGAAGGTGCGGATGCAGACTTCATCAAGAAGTTCGCCGCCGTCCTCGAAAAGGAAGGCGCGGCTTACGACGTCGCTGGATACCGCGATGCCCCTGCGGGCCTGCGCATCTGGTGCGGCGCGACCGTCGACACCGCCGATATCGAGGCGCTGGGACCGTGGCTCGACTGGGCCTACGCCACCGTCAAGGCCGGCTAAAAACCATTCCCGCTCGCCCTGAGCTTGTCGAAGGGCACTGGCAACCGAACCGCGCGGGCAAAGGGCTTCGACAAGCTCAGCCCGAGCGGACGTTGTAGCGAAAGAGAATTCAACATGATCAAGCCCCGCGTCCTCATTTCGGACAAGATGGACCCCAATGCCGCCCGTATCTTCGAGATCCGCGGCTGCGACGTAGACGTCATCACCGGCGAAACGCCCGAGCAGCTGATCGCCCGCATCGGCGATTATGACGGCCTCGCGATCCGTTCGTCGACCAAGGTCACCAAGGAAATCCTCGCCGCCGCGAAGAACCTGAAGGTGATCGGCCGCGCCGGTATCGGCGTCGACAACGTCGATATCCCGGCCGCTTCGGCTCAGGGCGTCGTCGTGATGAACACGCCGTTCGGCAACTCGATCACCACCGCCGAACATGCCATCGCCATGATCTTCGCTCTGGCCCGCCAGATCCCCGAAGCCAACGCCCAGACCCAGCAGGGCCTGTGGCCTAAGAACGGCTTCATGGGCGTTGAAGTCACCGGCAAGACGCTCGGCCTGATCGGCGCCGGCAACATCGGCTCGATCGTCGCCAGCCGTGCGCTGGGCCTGAAGATGAAGGTCGTTGCCTTCGACCCGTTCCTGACCCCGGAGCGCGCTGTCGAAATGGGCGTGGAGAAGGCCGATCTCGACACCCTGCTCGAGAAGGCGGACTTCATCACGCTGCACACGCCGCTGACCGACCAGACCCGCAACATCCTCTCGGCCGAGAACCTGGCCAAGACCAAGAAGGGCGTGCGCATCGTCAACTGCGCGCGTGGCGGTCTGATCGACGAAGCCGCGCTGAAGACCATGCTCGACAACGGCCACGTCGCCGGTGCCGCGCTCGACGTGTTCCAGACCGAGCCCGCCAAGGACTCGCCGCTGTTCGGCACGCCGAACTTCATCTGCACCCCGCACCTTGGCGCATCGACCACCGAAGCACAGGTCAACGTGGCGCTTCAGGTTGCCGAGCAGCTGGCCGACTTCCTGGTCAACGGCGGCGTTACCAACGCGCTCAACATGCCCTCGCTCTCGGCCGAAGAAGCGCCGAAGCTGAAGCCCTACATGAAGCTCGCCGAAATGCTGGGCTCGATGGTCGGCCAGCTGACCCGCGATTCGGTTCCCCGGATCTCGATCCACGTCGAGGGCGCAGCCGCCGAACTGAACCAGAAGCCGATCACTGCCGCTGTGCTGGCCGGTTTCATGCGCGTCCAGTCGGACACCGTGAACATGGTCAATGCGCCGTTCCTCGCCAAGGAGCGCGGCCTTGAAGTGCGCGAAGTGAAGACCGAGCGCGAGGGCGACTACCACACGCTGGTGCGCGTCTCGGTGAAGACCGAAGCCGGCGAGCGTTCGGTGGCCGGCACGCTGTTCAACAACCGCGAGCCGCGTCTGGTCGAGATGTTCGGCATCAAGGTCGAAGCCGAACTCGCCGGTGACATGATGTACATCGTCAACGAGGACGCGCCGGGCTTCATCGGCCGCATCGGCACCCTGCTGGGCGAGAACGCGATCAACATCGGTACGTTCAACCTCGGTCGCCGCGACACCGGCGGCGAGGCCGTGCTGCTGCTCTCGGTGGACAATGCCGTATCGGAAGACGTGCTCAAGGCGGCCAATTCGCTTCCGGGCGTGAAGACGGTCAAGGCGCTCAAGTTCGTCTGATCGAGTGGACTTAAAGGTCTTAACGGAAGGGGCCGGTGTCTTCGGATGCCGGCCCTTTTTCCGTTCTTGGGGTGGCGGGCCTTCGATAAGCTCAGGCTGAACGGGGTTTGGGTTTGGACTTTACCAGTCAAGGCCAAGGTTCAGCTTGCACCTGCCAAACCCGCTCAGCCTGAGCTTGTCGAAGGCCCCGCAGGCGAGGCACAAGGCCAGCATCCTTCGACAGGCTCAGGATGAGCGCCCTTCGACAAGCTCAGGATGAGCGGAAAGTGGGACCTCTCCTATTGCCCCGAAGGCGGCGGCCCCATCGGGCGCATTCCGCCGCGACCGGGCATTCCCTCGCGTCTGCCGTCCTTCGGGCGCAGTTCCTGCATGGACAGATAGCCGTCCTTGTCCATATCGGCGGCCTCGAACTTCACGCCCTCGTAGGCGAGCAGTTCCTCCAGCGAGACACCGGCGTCGTAGTTGGTGTTGGCCTTGGCGATGAGCGTGCCGGAGATCGGTTCGATCAGGTCGGCCAGCATGCGGTCGTCGTCATCCCTGCCGAAATCGGGCGCGACCACTTCGAGGACTTGCCCGGCACGATCGCCCAGCGCGCCGCGCTCGTCGATGGCGACTGAGCCCATCTGCTGCTGCCAGGCGGTGAACTCCGCGATCGAGATGGTGCCGTCGCCGTTTGCGTCGACTTTTACGAAGCGCGCCTTGATCGCGGCATCGCGCCGGGCATTCACGAGGGCGTGGAATTCCTCCAGCGTGACTAGTCCGTCGCGGTTGATATCGGCGTCGCGGAACATGGCGGTGACGATCTTGTCGTAGTGCGCGCGGGAGATCGGCTTGGGCATGCGGGGCTTGCCGCCGCCCCCCGGCCCGCCGGGAGGACCGCCGCCGCCGGGACGGCCCATGCCTCCGCCTCCCATTCCGCCCATGTCGTCACCCATCTGGGCGTGGGCGGGCGTCTGGAGCAACAGCAGGGGCAGGAGAAGCAGGGAAATCTTGCGCATGGACCTCGACCGTGTGTTCGCAGGGGCAGGGCGCAAGACGGCCATTGCTCTTGGCATGGCACATGTCTGGCGGTCCGGCCCAGGCAGGAAATGGGCTATGACTGGTTGTTTCGTCCCGCCAGACGATCAGGGCGGGATAGCGTGATGGCAGGCGGTTGTTGACAGGAAATTTCACGCAAATTGTCGCAGGCTTTCGGTTTCGAGCTGCGAAGGCCTCGACAGACGCAGGTGGCGTTCGACATTTGCTGCCCGTGCGGTTAAGGGCGCCACCATCATGCAGGACAACGACCGCGATCTCTTGCCCGAAGGACTGGGCGACCGTCTCCCTCAGCAGGCCTGGGCCTCCCAGCAGGTGCGCCGCATGGCGCATGACGTGCTGGCCAGCCATGGATACGAGCGCGTCGAAACGCCGCTCATCGAGTTCGAGAAGGCGCTCGCGCATCGCATGGCGGGCGTGCAGGTGCGGCGCATGTTCCGCTTCGTCGATCCCGTTTCCATGCGGATGTTGGCGCTGCGTTCGGACATGACCGCTCAGGTCGCCCGCATTGCCGCCACGGGTCTGGCCGAAGCACCGCGTCCGCTGCGGCTGTCCTATTCGGGGCAGGTCTGCACCATCAAGGGTGACGGCCTCGATCCGCGCCGTGAACGCCTCCAGCTCGGCGCCGAGCTGATCGGCACCGATTCGGTTGCCGCCGCCGCCGAGATCGTCGAACTGGCTATCGAGGCGCTGCGTGCCGCCGGGGCGACCGGGATTTCGGTGGACTTCACCATGCCCGATCTCGTCGATACGCTCTCGGAAGAGGCATTGCCGCTCCCGGAAGGCCGGATCGAGGCGGTGCGCCAGATGCTCGACGCCAAGGACGCGGGCGGGCTGGTGGACGTGGGCGGCGAGGCCTATCTGCCGCTGCTTTACGCCGTCGGCCCCTTCGCCAGCGCCATCGAACGGCTTGCTGCCTTCGATGTGGGCGGGGCGCTCGCCAGCCGCATTGCCGGTCTGCGCGAGATTGCCGCGCGTGTGGGCGACAAGGCGCGCATCACGCTCGACCCCTCCGAACGCCATGGCTTCGAATATCAGTCGTGGTTCGGCTTCACGATCTATGCCGAGGGTATCTCGGGAAGCCTCGGGCGCGGCGGCACGTATCGCATCCTCGGGCAGACCGGACACCATCCGGAATCGGCGACGGGCTTCTCGCTCTATCCCGACCCACTGGTGGACCTGCTCGCGGCTGAACCGCAGGCGCAGCGCAAGCTGTTCCTGCCGCTGGGCAATGATCCTCGCGTAGCCGGTCAGCAGCGCGCGATCGGCTGGGCGACCGTGGCGGCGCTTTCCGAAAGCGACGATCCGGTCGCGCTGGGCTGTTCGCACAAGCTGGTGAACGGAGAGGCTGTCGCGCTCTGAGAGCTTGTTTGAAAATCCGCCGCAGGCGGATTTTGGCGGCACCGGCCCGCTCCCCCACCCTACCTCCCAACGATAGTACCCT
>JAGHZR010000019.1 GCA_017745295.1 Novosphingobium sp. | reverse complement strand
GAGCAGCGCAGCGGCCTCATCCAGACACTGGCCGAGGGCCAGATCATCGAGGGCACCGTCAAGAACATCACTGATTACGGTGCATTCGTTGATCTCGGCGGCATCGATGGCCTGCTCCACGTTACCGACCTCAGCTACAAGCGCATCAACCACCCGAGCGAGATGATCAACATCGGCGACGTCGTCCGCGTCCAGATCATCCGCATCAATCGCGACACGCAGCGCATCAGCCTCGGCATGAAGCAGCTGGAAAGCGATCCGTGGGAAGGCGCCGCAGCCAAGTATCCGATCGGCGCCAAGCTGTCGGGCCGCGTGACGAACATCACCGAATACGGTGCCTTCGTGGAACTGGAAGCCGGCATCGAGGGCCTCGTCCACGTTTCGGAAATGTCCTGGACCAAGAAGAACGTCCACCCCGGCAAGATCGTCTCGACCTCGCAGGAAGTCGAAGTGGTCGTTCTCGAAGTCGATTCGGACAAGCGCCGCATCTCGCTCGGCCTCAAGCAGGCTCAGCAGAACCCCTGGGAAGCCTTCGCCGAGAAGCACCCCGTCGGTTCGCAGGTTGAAGGCGAAGTCAAGAACGCCACCGAATTCGGCCTGTTCATCGGTCTCGACGGCGACGTCGACGGCATGGTTCACATGTCGGACATCGCCTGGGGCATCTCGGGCGAAGACGCGCTGGCTCTGCACCGCAAGGGCGAGCAGGTTTCGGCCGTGGTTCTCGACGTCGACGTCGAGAAGGAACGCATCAGCCTCGGCATGAAGCAGCTTGAGCGTGGCGCTCCGGCCGCTGGCGGCGTTGCCGCGACCGGCGGCAGCTCGCTGCGTCGTAACGAAGTCGTCACCGTCACCGTTCTCGAAGTCCGCGACGGCGGCCTGGAAGTCCAGGCTGGCGACGATGGCGCCACCGGCTTCATCAAGCGTTCGGACCTCGGCCGCGACCGCGACGAGCAGCGCCCCGACCGCTTCCAGGTCGGCCAGAAGCTCGACGCCATGGTCACCGGCTTCGATCGTTCGAAGAAGCCGAACTTCTCGGTCAAGGCCCGCCAGCTGGCCGAAGAGAAGGAAGCCGTGGAACAGTACGGTTCGTCGGACTCGGGCGCTTCGCTCGGCGACATCCTCGGCGAAGCCCTCAAGAACCGTTCGTAAGAACGCTTCGGGCTCACCGCCAGGTGAACCAACAAAAGCCCGTCCGGAGCGATCCGGGCGGGCTTTTGCTTTGAGCAGAACATGATAGGCTTGCGACGATAATGCTGAGCCGCACTCTGCAAATGTTTCTCGGCCGCCATTCGGTCATGATCGCGTCATGCCTCTTGGCCTTGGCATGGACCGACATCGCCTTGCTGCATTTCACGCAAAAGCATCTGCCTGTCCTCCCGTTTGCGCTTCTCGCCCTGACGCTGCTTTTAACTGCATGCCTCCGTCACGCCTCGATGTGGCCATCACCGTTTGGCAGACTGTCCAAACAAGCACGGATAGTTGCTGGCTTGAGCCTCGTCACGTGGCTCACGTATTGCTATGCATGGTGGACGCAAACGGGTTGGACGGTCGGTAACGCCGCGTGGTATCTGCTACTCGCGTCTTCAACGATCCTCGACTTCGCGGGAACCACATCCAGGAGTGCAACATCGCCTCCCGAAGACGCCTTCCCCTACTCCGACTGAGCGCCTAAATCCCTCCGCAAGGAGAGATCCCATGCTCGAAGTCCATCAGTTCCCCTGTCTCAGCGACAATTACGGCTACCTGCTGCACGATCCAGCGAGCGGCCAGACCGCCTGTATCGACACGCCGGACGCCGACGAATATCTGCATCAGGCCGCGCACAAGGGCTGGCAGATCACCCATATCTGGAACACCCACTGGCACCCGGACCATGCGGGTGGCAACGGCGCCATCAAGGCCGTCACCGGCTGCACTGTCATCGCCCCCGAAGGCGATGCCGGGAAGATCGAGGGTGTCGACCGCCGCGTCGATCAGGGCGACGTGGTCATGCTGGGCGACTGGAAAGCAAAGGTGATCGATGTCGGCGGCCATACCCTGGGCCACTGCGCCTATTACTTGCCCGGCGCGCATCTCGCCTTCGTCGGGGATTCGGTCTTCTCGCTCGGCTGCGGTCGCATGTTCGAGGGCCAGCCCGCGCAGTTCTGGGAGAGCCTCCAGCGCATCAAGGCCCTGCCGGTCGACACGATGCTCTACTGCGCGCACGAATATACGGCGGCGAATGCGAAATTCGCGGTCCATGCCGATCCGGAGAACGAGGAACTGGCCGCCTATGCCCGCGATATCGAGCGCGCCCGTGCAGCCGGGCTGCCCACCGTTCCGACCAAGCTCGGCCGCGAACTCCTGACCAATCCGTTCCTGCGCGCCGACGATCCGGCACTTCAGGCCCGCTGGGGCGGCGGCAATGCCGTCGAGACCTTCGCCGCCCTGCGCGAAGCCAAGAACAGCTTCTGATACGAAAAGGGGGGCAAGCAGCCCCCCTTCCCCTTACTTGTAGACGATACGGACCTTGTCCGCCGCCTCCGCTGCCACGCGGCGCGCGGTATCGGTGTTTTCCGCCAGCGCCAGAGCGACGCCCATGCGGCGATAGGGTCGAGTCACGGGCTTGGCGAAGATGCGCAGGTCCATTGCCGCGCCCGGCGTCGCCAAAGCCTCTGCAAGGCCTTCGCAAGCGAAGGAATCGCTGTCCCGGTCGGCGAGGATCACCGCCGAGGCGCTCGGCCCATGGAGCGTCACTTCCGGGATCGGCAGACCGAGGATCGCCCGCGCGTGGAGGTCGAATTCGGAAAGGTTCTGCGAGATCAGCGTGACCATGCCGGTATCGTGCGGACGCGGCGAGAGTTCGGAGAAGATCACTTCCTCGCCCTTCACGAAGAACTCGACACCGAACAGGCCGTAGCCGCCGAGATCATCCACCACCTTGCGCGCCATGTCCTGCGCGGCGGCAATGGCGGCTGGCGCCATCGGCGTCGGCTGCCACGATTCCTGATAGTCGCCGCGCTCCTGACGGTGGCCGATCGGCGGGCAGAACGACACCCCCTCGCGGCTGCGCACGGTCAGCAGGGTGATCTCGTAGTCGAAGGCGACGAATTCCTCGACGATCACCCGCTTGCGGTCGCCGCGCATGTTGGCGACGGCGTAGTCCCAGGCCTTCTCCAGGTCGGCGGCATCGCGCACCGTGCTCTGGCCCTTGCCGGACGAGGACATGACCGGCTTGATGACGCAGGGCAGGCCCGTGTGCCCGGCGCCCGCGAGCACTTCGTCGAGGCTCTCGGCATAGCGATAGAGCGAGGTGCGCAGGCCGAGTTCGACCGCGGCGACTTCGCGGATGGCGTCGCGGTTCATCGTCATCTGCGTGGCGCGCGCGGAAGGCACGACGCAGAAACCTTCCGCCTCGACTTCGGCGAGCACTTCGGTGCGGATCGCCTCGACCTCGGGAACGATGAAGTCGGGCTTGTGCTTCTCGATGGCGGCGCGCAGGCGTTCGCCGTCGAGCATCGAGAAGACTTCGAACCCGTCAGCCACCTGCATGGCGGGTGCGCCTTCATAAGCGTCGCAGGCCACGACTTCGCAGCCGAGCCGCTTGGCCGAAATGACGAATTCGCGCCCCAGTTCGCCCGAGCCGAGCAGCAGGATCTTCGCGGTGAATGCCATGGCGGCGGTCCTTTCGTTTGGAGGCAATATTTGCCCCCATATTCGGGATGCTCGCAGGCACAAGGAGTTTCCTCCGTTTCGTCATTGCGAGCGGAGCGAAGCAATCCGGAGCGGACCCACACAGCTCTGGATTGCCACGTCGGCTTCGCCTCCTCGCAATGACGAGGAAAGGCATCAAACCGCGGATCCTAGAGCAGCGTTCCCGAGAGGATTGCCAGCGCAATGGTGAAATAAATGACGAGGCCGGTAACATCCACCAAGGTCGCCACGAACGGCGCCGAGGCGCTCGCCGGGTCGAAGCGCAGCTTCTGGAGCAGGAACGGCAGCATCGACCCCGCCAGCGAGCCGAATGTCACGATCCCCACCAGCCCCGCCGAAACGGTGGTGGCGATCAGCACCCAGTGGCTGCCGTAGTCGTAGAAGCCCAGCGCCTGCCACGCCGCGATCCGCACGAAGCCGACGGTGCCGAGAATGCCCCCCAGCACCAGGCCTGCGGGCAGTTCGCGCAGCGCCACGCGCCACCAGTCGCGCAGGCGCACCTGCCCCATGGCCAGCGCCCGGATGATGAGCGAGGTCGCCTGGCTGCCGCTGTTGCCGCCCGAGCTCATGATGAGCGGGATGAACAGCGTGAGCACCACCGCGCGGGCGAGCTCGTCCTCGAAGTGCTGCATGGCGCTGGCGGTAAGCATTTCCGAAAGGAACAGCACGCTCAGCCACCCGGCCCGCTTGCGGATCATCTCGAAGAAGCCGGTTTCGAGGTAGGGCCGGTCGAGCGCCTCGACGCCGCCGAACTTCTGCACGTCCTCGGTGTGCTCGGCCACCAGTGCGTCGAGCACGTCGTCCACCGTGACGATGCCGAGCGGACGGCCCGCCTCGTCAACCACCGGCAGCGCCAGCAGGTCATGACGGCGAATGAGATCGGCCACCACCTCGCGGTCGGTGGCGGGCGTCACCGTCACCGGCTCGCGGTCGCGGGCGAGGTCGATCGCGGGCGAATCGGGGGCGGCGGCGATCAGGCGGCGCAGCGAGATCGTTGCGTCGAGGCGGCCGCGTTCGTCGAGCAGGAATACCGAATAGACGGTCTCCCGGCTGCGCTCGACGGTGCGGATGAGATCGAGCACGTCCGCCACGCTGGCCGAGACTCGCGCGGCGACGAATTCGGTGGTCATCATGCCGCCCGCGCTGTCTTCCGGCCAAGCCAGCAGGCTGCGCAGCGAGGTGCGCACGTCGGGCGCGAGGGCGCCGAGGATCTGGGCGGCGACGCCCTCGTCCATCTCCGCCAGCACGTCGGCCGCGCGGTCCTCGGCCATCTGGGCGACCAGATGCACCGCGCGCGGCAGCGGCAACAGCGGCAGCACTTCGCTGGCTGCCGTGAATTCGGGACGGTCGAGCACGGCAACCGCGCGCACGTCGGCCATGCGGCCGAGCTTGGCGGCAGCGGCCTCGGGCGCCAGCGCCTGGAGCATCTCGACGATATCGGCAATGTAGAGCCCGCTCTTGGCGGGACGGGAACCGGCGGTCACGCCGGCGAGGAGGTCGTTCACCATCTTCAAACCTTTCGTCCGCACGACCCGGGCGGACGATGGCCAGCGAGAACTAGCCAGCGCCCTTGGGGCGTGCGGTCCTACTGGAACTGTCGCTTGACATGTCCTCGCTTCCTGAAACACCGCAGCAACATAGGCTGCGCGGACGTCGCTCTGATCTCAATTGCATCGCCCGTCAACTCCGGATCGCGACCGGAGCGAACATGACCCTAATCGGCACACAAAAAAGCCCCCGTGCAGCGCACGGAGGCCTCTTTGCTTCGTAGCCGATACGAAGGGATCAGATACCGGCGATCGCCTGATCGACCAGCGCCTTGTCGGCATCGGCCGAGTGGTTGGCCTTGATGAGGCCACCGGCGGCGGAAGCGGCGGCAGCCGCGGCCTGCTGGCGCAGTTCGGTCACGGCAGCGCGTTCGACGGCGCCGATCTTGTCCTGGGCCATTTTCTCGCGGCGAGCGATGACGTCGGTCGTGTCGGCCTGAGCCTTGGCGACGATCGTCTCCGCTTCGTGGCGGGCATGGTCGAGCAGAGCGGCGGCGTCCTTTTCGGCACCGGCGATCTTGTCGGCATATTCCTTGCGCAGGGCTTCCGCCTCGGCGCGCAGGGTCTTCGCCTCTTCGAGCTGGGCCTTGATCTCGGCGATCTTGCCGTCGAGACCACCGGAGATCATCTTCGGCAGGCCCTTCCAGACCATGATCGCGATGAGCACCAGCATCGAGGCGCTGACGACCGCGACCGGCGGGGCGACGCCCAGCAGCAGCGGTTCTGCGTGATGCTCGGTGCCAGCCTGGGTTCCGGCCATTTCCGCGGCCTCGTGCGAGGTGCCCTCGGCGACGGCAGTGTCGGCAGTGGTCAGCTCAGTGTTCTCAGCCATGGACCAGGTTCTCCTTCACGGCGGAACGAACCGCGCCGTCGTCGAGCGTCAGGCCGGCAATGCGGCTGACGATATCGCGAGTGGCGTCGGCGGCGACGTCCTCGATCTCGGCGGCGGCCGAACGGCGCGCCTCGGAGATGCGGGTTTCGGCTTCGGCGAGCGTGGCGTCGATGGCCACCTGGGCGGTCGCGAGACGCTCGGTCGTGACGGCAGCGGCCTTGGCGCGGGCTTCCGCGATCAGGGCCTGCGCCTCGGCGCGGTTGGCGTTCTCACGCGTGCGCCAGGCTTCCTCCTCCGCATCGGCCTGGGCGCGGGCGCGCTCGGCAGCGGCGAGGTCGTCGGCAATCTGCTTGTCGCGCTGCGCAACCGTATCCATGACCTTGGGAACCATTCCCCGTCCGACGACGAAGAACGTGAAGCCGAAGAAGATCAGCATCCAGAAGATCTGGCTGGAATACGTCGCGGCTAGCTGTGCGATCTGAGGCATGGGTCAGCCCTGTCTCGAAGTGGCCGGTAGAATTCTTGCGTCCTCTCCGGCCGCCCAACCAAAGGGTTCGGGCAGCCGGAGGGGATCAGTGCGCGCGATCAGGCGAAGATCAGCAGCGCGGCAACGACGAACGACAGCAGGCCGAGAAGTTCGGCGCCGGCGAAGCCGATGAAGAGGCGGCCCTGCTGGGCGTCAGCGGCGCCCGGATTGCGCAGCGCGCCTTCGAGGAACTTGGCGAAAACGCTACCCACGCCGATCGAGGCGAGGCCGCAACCGATAGCAGCGAGACCGGCACCAAGCAGCTTTGCAGCTTCTGCGTCCATTTCAAAAACTCCCTTTGGAAAACTCGAGTGAGACTGAAAATCAGTGAAGGTTCTCTGCGTCGTTCAGATAGACGCAAGTGAGAAGTGCGAAAACGTAGGCCTGGATGCCAGCCACCAGCAGCTCGAGAGCGCAGATGCCGACCATCAGGATGAAGCTGGGCAGACCGGCGATGGCGAAGAGGCCGATGCCGGCGTTGCCGGAGCTGATGACGAAGCTCGAAAGAACCTCGAGAAGAACGTGACCGGCCATCATCGCGACGAAAAGACGCAGGCCGAGGCTGAACGGGCGCACCAGGAACGAGATCAGTTCCACGCAGAAAATCAGCGGGATCATGATCACCGGAGTGCCGTGCGGTACGAACAGCGAGAAGAAGTGCAGCTTGTGCTTCGCGAAACCGACGATGAGGACGATCGCGAAGGAAAGCACCGCGAGAACGCCCGTGGCCGAGAAGTGGCTGGTGAAGGTGAAGGCGTGGAGGCCGATCACACCCAGCGGCAACAGGCCGAGGAAGTTCGCGAAAAGAATGAACATGAACAGCGAGAAGATGTACGGAACGTACTTCTTGCCGCCGGGGCCGACGTTGGCGGCCAGCATTCCGTCGATGAAGCCGGTGAAGCTTTCGACGGCCATCTGCCAACGGCCGGGAACGAGCTGGCGCTTCATGCCGCCAGCGACGAAGAACGCCAGCGTCACGGCGGCGATCGCCATCCACAGCGTGCTGTTGGTGAAGGCGATATTGTAACCGGCGATGCTCCAGCCTTCCGAGCCGAACAACGGCTGGATGCTGAACTGGTGCATCGGATCGACCTTCGCTTCGGCTGCCACGCGAATATCCCTGTCGCCAATGAACGACAGCGCCCCTGCTCATCCCTTTCGGGTCAATCCGGGCGCCGGTTCGAATTCCTGATAATGTTCCTGAAGGCGACGAATATTCCTGCGAATAGCATCACCATCAGACCCCAGGGCGATGTTCCGGCAAAGTGATCGATCACCCAGCCAAGGAACAGACCACCGGCAACCCCACCGAGCAAGTCGGCCAGGACGCGGTTACCGGCACGATAGGCATCGTCGGTTTCCGCACTCGCGACCGGCTTCTGACGCTGCGCTTCCCGCTCGCGAAGGGCTTTGAGCCGATCGTCCAGCGAATCGAGGCGCGCATCCTCGCCGACAGGGTCCCGTGCGGACGGCTCGTCGTTCATGTCCCGGCTCCTCCTCAATCGAATAGGAACGTAATGACGCGTTCAACGGCTGCCCGCCGAGGGCGCCGACCCCTTAGGGTGGGGGCATTCCCGAGTCAACCATGACGGGACGCGCGCGGCAACAGTTGTTCACACGCAGCGCCGTGTGCCCAAGTCCCGAACAGGTCTCGGAAATGGTAATGCTCGGACAATACCGCAAGGACGATGGCCCAGAAAAAAGTGTCGCAAGACGCGGCCCCGTCGCTTCCTTCTGCCTTTGCCGTCAAGCCGCAGAGCACTTCGTCGGTTTCCGGTCATCCGCGCGTCAGGCATTTGCCATACAAAAAAAGCGGCCGGAAATTCCGACCGCTTTTTCGTCAACTTGCAATCATCGCCTGCCCGAAGTCCGGAAGCGCAACCCTCAGGGGCAGCGCGGATCGCGATCCGGTGCACCGGCACTGCGAACCTGCCACGAGCCATCGGTCGCCTGGTACTTCTCGCCCGGCTGGGTCTGCGCGATCAGGCGGCACGCGGTGGCGAAGGCATATTCCTCGATCGTGCTCTTGCCCGCGGCCTTCTCAGTGTAGATGGCGCGGCGCTTGTTGTTGAGATCGCGGACCATGGCGCGGACATCGGCGGAAGCATTGCCGATCACGCCGAGATAACCGTCCTTCTGCTCGCCCACCTGCCCCGCGGCGCGCGCGGCGGCATAGGCCGGGTCGCGGCCATCCTGCGCCAGTGCGGCGCTGCCGGCACCGAACGTCAGGGCGAGTGCGCCGCAAAGGGTCACGAAGCTGTTCAAACGGATCTTGCTCATCAGAATACGCCTTCGTTTTCCTTGATCGTGTTCTCCGCGTCCTGGGAGAGCCGATAGATCACTTCCTGCCTGATGTTGATGTTGAGTTCGATGACGATCGGCTTGTCCGGAGCGGATACGTTCACGCAGCCCCCCAGCGCCGATCCGAAACCCAGCACCAGCATCGCGGCGCAAACGGCGCGCCCACCGAACCGTAAACCCTTCCGCTGCGGGTCGTATTGTGCCTGGCTCATCATGGCCGGGCTTGTCGCAGCCGGAACGCTTCCGGTCAATTCCAGGGCCTTCATGGGTTATTCTCGCTGACTGGAGGCTGAATGGTGGCTGGCGCGGGACGAACCGAGTCCGGCGCCGGCAAAGGGAGGGGCGACGATGAGGGCGGCACTACGAAAGGCGTGCCGTTCTGGATCCCCAGGGTGCGCGGGTCGGTGACGTAAGTGGGATCGTAAAGCGAGCGCATGGAGCCGAACAGGCTGAAGAACGGCGCCTTGATCTTGACGATGAAGCGGATCGGTAGCTTGGCGATCTGGCGGGTGAGGAAGTTGCGCTGCGCCGTTTCGCCCTGGCTCAGCCCGTCGAAGCTCAGCCGCGTGAAGATGTCGCCTGCCAGCGAACCGCCGAGACCGATCTCCATGTGCTTGTATTGAAGCGATTTCAGCGCGCCGAAGGCGAAATTGCCCATCGCCGAGAGATCCTTGTACGTCAGCGCACCAAGATAGCTGACGCTGCCGCCCGGATCGCGCGAGGCAAGGTAGCCGTCGACGATGCGCCCGCCCTGCTCGTCGAAGACCATCGGCACTTCGCCGTCGAACACGCCGCTGGCGCTGATATTGGTGAGTTCGAGGTGCTGCACGAAGGTCGCCGCATCCAGCCCCTTCACATTCAGCTTGTAGTGCCGCGTCTCGGCCACGCCGATTCGCATGGTCGCCGGATCGAGCGTGAGCGTGCCCGCCATGAACGGCCAGCTTGCGCCGTTGAGCCGCAGCAGGAAGCCCGGCTCCATCTGGAACGAGAGTTCGCCGTCGTTCACCTCGATACCGGGGTTGATCGAGGCGATCTTCAGCTTCTGGTCGGGCGCAGTCACGAGGCCGAGCAGATCGGTGAACACGACTTCGCCGGTCAGCCCCTTCACCGGGCCGAATGGGGCCGCGAAATCAAGCGCATCGGTGGCGAAACGCCCCTTGCTGGTCACACCCTTTTCGTTCCAGTCGATTCGCCCGCTGCCGTGCACTTCGCCCTGGAGGTTCGAGACGATGCCCAGCAACAGCGGCGAAAGCGCCTCGGCCTGCAGGTCCTTGTCAAAGGTGATTCCTGACACCGCAAGATCGGCATGGCCGCTCGCATTGCCGAGATCATGGACGATATCGGTGCGAACGACCTCGCGGTCGCTCTTCGGCTCGCGCATCACCGCCTGCGCCGTAATCACGTTGTTTTCGAGCCGCAGCGTACCGTCATGGGCGACCAGCGGCTGGAAACGCGGCACCGGCTGGCGGTCGACGAGGGTGAAGCGCGCCTGGTCGATGCTCAGCACGCCGCCGGAATAGCGCCAGTTTCCGGCGGTCTGCCTGAGATCGAGCGGCACCGCGGCCAAGGCGATATCGGCTTCGTCGAAAGTCCCGCCGATATCCTTGCCCACTTGGGCGTCGAGCGTGGCGAGCCGGAACCGCGACGGCGCCTCCTGCGGGCCGAGACTGACGTCGATGGCCTTGGCGGTCAGCGCGCCGGGCCTGCCCGCCAGCTGGGCATAGCCGAGCGGACCGCTGGCGATGCGGATCGGCGTCTCGCCCAGCCGTCCCGACACGTCGAGCGCGGGAACGCCCGCCGCGATATCGAAGCCCTGCCCCCGGCTGCGCAGGATCGCCTGCCCCGGTGCCGGACAGACCTGCAACGTCCGCCGATCGAGCGTGAGATTGGCGAAAGCAAGACGGTCGAAACCGATCTTCGTGCAATTCGGCCAGACCGAAAGCGTGCCGTCGGCGCCCCAGCGGCCGTCGACGGGCAGCACCAGGTTCTGCGCCGAACCGCCCGGCAGCGCGCCGGAAAGCCGCGTTTCGCCGGTGAAATGCATCGCGCCGTCGGGAGTCTGGGTCAGCGCGAAACGAGGCACGGCGAGGCGCGAATCGCCCGCGCGGTATTCCGCCATCTCGACCTGGAGCGCGAGCCGTCCGCGCGCGTCGCTCTCCATGCGACCGGTCACGTTCGGCAAGTCCCGCCCGCCGCTGGCGAAGTTGCCGGTGACGACGGGACGGCGCGCACCGAACACCGCCTGGACTTTCGACAGGTCGAGCAGCGAGGCCCCGCTACCGCCGCGCAAGTGCCCGCGCGGCAGGACAAGGCTCATACGCCCGTCTTCCCGGCGCAGGACGAGGCTGGCATCGAGCCTGCTGCCGCGCGTCTCGCGGGCGAGCGCCGTGCGGACCTGTCGCAGGATCGGCGCGGCCAGCGTGCCTGCGCCGGACTTCTCCGCACCTGCGAGCAGTGCGTCCACCGATTCGCCGAGGGCCAGATCGCGGCCCGTCACATCGCCGTCGAGATCGAAATGGGCGAAACCGGCACTCGCCCGCATCCGCCCGTCGAAGCCGAGTTCGGCCAGCCGGGCCTGCGGCGTCGCCAGCCCGCGCGCCTTGGCTTCGAACTGCGCATTCAGCGCGGCCTTGCGGAAGGTGAAGCGTCCCGATCCGGTCAGCCCGGACAGGCGATTCGCCGCGAACGAACCCGCACCGGCATCGAGACCGAGCTTGCCTTCACCGCCGTCGAGCAGGCGGTCCAGCGTGACATCGAGCTGCGCGCCGCTCTGCGCGAGTTTCAGCGATTGCTGCGGACAGGCGAGACCGGCCAGCCGTAGCGGCCCGGTGAAGCGCGGCCTGCCATCGGACACGCACAACTTGCCGTAGAGCGTCGTCCGTCCCGCCTCGCAGCCCCCGGCCGCCAGACGCGGCGACAACGCAGCGAGTTCGCCCTTGAAGCCTCCGCGCAGGCCGCCCTCGCCCGCCAGTTTTGCGGCGATCCGGCCATAGTCGCTCTCGATCAGCGCCCGCCCGTCGACCACCGCGACGTCGTAATCAGGCAGCCCGTAATCCCTGGTCTCGCCGCTCGGCTCCATCAGCTTGTCGAGCGAGCCGAGGCTGAACTTCCCGCCATGGAGCGAGCCGAACAGGCGCGGGCGAATCACCGTGATGCGCCCAATTCCCGGCCAGCCCCAGTTGAGGCGCGTGGCGACGCGCAGTTCGGCAATCGTGAGGTCCGGATGCTTCGGATCGCCGATCACGAGGTTGCGGACCACCTGCTCGGTCGGCCCCACTTCCTCGATCTCGTAAGTGGCCGGAAGGCCCAGCTTCGCCAGTTCGCCCGAGATCAGGTTCTCGGCGATGTCCTCGCGCAGGAACCACACGGCGCCCAGTCCGAGAGCCGCGCTCGTGAGCAGGGCGAGCGCGATCGCCCGCCTGCGCTTGCGGCGCGGCAGCGATAGATCCGCCGATGCGGTAGGTTCGTCATGCTCCTGCGGCATTCGGTCCTTCACTTGCGCTCGCCGCTCGGGAAAGGCAATTGTCTGCGCACGTTATGCCCGACCGCAACAGTCTCTTCGATGAACCTGCCCGCAATGCGGAGTCCGACGCAGGCAAGGACGCCAGCGGGCACCGCGCAAGGCTGCGCAAGCGTCTGCTGGATGGCGGGGCGGAAGCGCTGGGAGATCACGAGGTCATCGAACTCCTGCTGATGCAGGCGGTTCCCCGCCGTGACATGAAGCCGCTGGCCCGCAGCCTGATTCAGCGCTTCGGCTCGCTGGCAGGCGTGTTCCAGGTCGATCCGCGCACCCTGGAGGGCCACCCCGGCATGGGTGAGGCCACCGTGGCCGCGCTGAAAGTGGTGACCGTTGCCGCCACCCGCCTTGCCCGCCAGAAAGTGCGCGAGGCGCCGGTGATCGGCTCGTGGCAAGCACTGATCGACTACCTGACGATCGACATGGCCCATCTGACCCGCGAGCGGGTGCGGGTGCTCTATCTCAATGCCAAGAACATGCTGATCCTCGACGAACTCGTCGGCGACGGCTCGATCGACGAAGCCGCGATCCATCCGCGCGAAGTGATTCGCCGCGCGCTCGACATCGGCGCCACCGCGCTGATTCTCGTGCACAACCACCCCTCCGGCTCGCCCGAACCCAGCCGCGCCGATATCGACGTGACCAACCGCATCGCCGAAGCCGGGCGCCTGCTCGGCGTCTCGGTGCACGACCACGTCATCATCGGCCGCGAGGGCCATATCAGTCTGCGCGCCAAGGGCCTGATCTGACATGTGCGTGGCCGCCGTCGCCTGGCAGGCCCATCCGGACTGGCCGCTCGTCGTTGCCGGAAACCGCGACGAGTTCCACGCCCGGCCCGCCGCACCATTGGCGCAGTGGCAGGACGGCAGCGCGATCGTCGCCGGACGCGACCTCCTCGGCGGCGGGACATGGCTGGGGGTCTCGACGGAAGGGCGCATGGTGCTCGTCACCAATTACCGCGTGCCGGAAGGCTCGGTTCCGGGCAGACCCTCGCGCGGCAAGCTCGTCACCGACCTGCTGCAAGGCCGCCCCCCCGAAGCGCTCACAGCGATGAATCCGTTCAACCTCGTCGAGGTGGCGGGAGACCATGCGCGGTTCCTGACCAACTATCCGCAAATCGAATCGCGCCCCCTCACGCCCGGCATCCACGGCCTGTCCAACGGCGGCTTCGACCTGCCCTGGCCCAAGACCGTGCAAGTCGAGCAGGCCCTCGCCGATTGGCTCTCGTCCGGGTCGGGTGATCCGGTTCCACTGCTGGCTAGCTTGCGCGCGGAAACGCCCGATCCTCGCCTGGCCCGCCGAGAAGACGGCCCGGAGCCGCGATTCGCCCCGGTCTTCATCCGCGATCCGGTCTATGGCACCCGGTGCAGCACGGTCATCGCCGTCCATCGCAGCGGCAGAGGCCTGATCGCCGAGCGCAGCTTCGCGCCGGACGGAAAAGTAACAGGCGAAGTCCGCATCGATTTCGCCTGGCCCATTCCCCCGTCCCTTTCCGCGCAAACCGCTGTATAAGCGGCCCGATGCGACTACGACCGGCCGATCGAGTAAAATGGGGCTTCCCCACTTCCATAAAGCTGCTCAGCGGCTGTCTCCTGCTCTTGACCGCGGGATGCAGCACGGTCTCCCCTCCCTCGCGCGATATTGCCTGCGACGCGGCGCTGCCCCCTAAGGTCACGCTATCCGCCGACGGCCAGAACGCCACGACCACGCTGTCGGTGCTGAGCTACAACATCGAGGGCCTCGGCTGGCCCGCGCGCAGCGGCCGCAAGCCTTCGCTCATGGCCATCGGCCGCCACCTCTCCGAGATGCGCGCGGCGGGCACCGCGCCCGATGTCGTGCTGTTCCAGGAGATGTTCGGAGACCCGGCCAAGAAGGCAGTGCGTTCCTCCGGCTATCCCGCCATCGAATCCGGCCCACACCGCACCACCCGCGCGCGCGGCTCGACCAAGCAGAAACTGCCCGGCGTTTCCCGGTGGAAGCGCGGCGAACTCGGCCTCCACGTCTACGGCAGCGGCCTTGCCATCGCCTCGCGCTACGCCATCGTCGATAGCGACCGGCGCGCCTATGGGCGCAAGTCCTGCGCCGGATTCGACTGCCTTGCCAACAAGGGCATCGCGCTCGCCCGCATCGACATTCCCGGCGTGCCCACGCTGATCGACGTCTACGACACCCACATGAATTCGCGCGGCGCCTCCAAGGCCCCTGCCCCGCGCAACCTCGCCGCCCACGACCGGCAGGCGCTGGAAGCCTCGGAATTCATCGACCGCACCCATGACGATTCGACTCCGGTGATCTTCGGCGGCGATTTCAACATGCGCCACTCCGAGCCGCGGTGGGAGAATTTCTCGCGCTACCAGTCGCTCGCACTGGTCCACCGCATCTGCAAGGACCCCGCCTCGGGCTGCGACGTGCGCACGTCGTGGGACGGCGACGAACCGTGGATGGATACCCAGGACCTTCAGTTCCTGTGGAGCGGTGACCGCGTGCAGATTCGCCCGATCCGCGTCGAGGCGCTGTTCGACGGCAGGCCGGGCAGCCCGCGGCTTTCCGACCATGACGGCTTTCTCGTGACCTACGAACTCAGCTGGAAAGCCTCCGACACCCGCCGCCCCGGCTGCAGCCCGATACCGGGGGCACTTGTCGCGGGCCGCTGAGCCTCGTCTGGCGGCTCGCCCAGAACCGTCTCACCAAAAGACCGTCGCCCACCTCCCTCGTCATTGCGAGCGTAGCGAAGCAATCCAGAGTCGCGCAGAGCCGCTCTGGATTGCTTCGCTACGCTCGCAATGACGAATGTGGAGTATAATGACGAACGTGGAGTATTAAGGCGCAGGCGCGGTCAGGATCTCCAGCAGCTTCGCCCCGAAGACTTCCGGCGCCTCGACTTGCGGCGAATGGCCGTAATCGGGAAATTCGACGATCCGCGCCGAGGGCATCGCGGCGGCCGCCTGCGGGGCGGCTTGCGGAACCGAGGTCAGCTTGCCGCGGATCTCGGCGGGTGCCTGGCCTTTGCCGAAGACTGTCGTGTCCTTCATCCCGATCATCAGGGTGACCGGCACCGCCAGCCTGCCGAACTCGTGGCTGACCGGCTGGGTCAGGATCATTTCGGAGGTCTTCGCCTGCGCCAGTTCCGCCGCGTCCTGATCCGGCGTGGCATATTGCCCGGCCAGCATCTTCACCCAGCGGTCGTAGCGCGGGTTCCAGTCGCCATGATAATAGGTGTCGAGCTGATACTGCCGCATGGCGGCATAGTCCTTGGCCCGCTCGGCGGCGAGCAGCTTGTCGAGCGGAGCATAGGGCACGCCCTCGGCCATCGAATCGACCAGTCCCAGCGGATTGACCAGCGCCAGCCGCTCGACTGCCTGCGGATACATCAGCGCGAAACGCAGGCCGAGCATGCCGCCGGTCGAATGACCAAGCACGATCGCCTTCTCCAGCCCGACTTTCTCCATCAGCCGATGCGTCGTCTCCGCCATCATCGCGAAGCTGTACTGCGCGGAGACGGGTTTGGAGGACTTGCAGAAGCCGAGCTGGTCCGGGATCAGCACCCGGTAGCCCGCGCTTAGCAGGGTCTTCGCAGTATCCTCCCAGGTGGCGCCGCAGAAGTTCTTGCCGTGGAGCAGGACCACCGCATGGCCGTTCGGCTGCTCCGGCTGGACGTCCATATAGGCCATCGAGGCTTCCTCGGCCCCCAGCTTCACTTCCATGCGCGCGACCGGCCAGGGATAGGGGAAACGTTCGAGGTCGGTGCCGAATTCCTCCAGCTTGATGTCCTGCGCATCAGCGCAGCCCAGAGGCAGGGTCATGGCGAGAATCGTCAGAAGCGCGCGTCGCATCGCGGTCCTTTCTGTTGCGAAGAGCGCCGCTGCGGCCTCTCTTCAGCCCTTCACGGATAAGCGCGTGAAGCTTCGAATGGCTGCTTAGACCCGGAAAATCGTTTTCCTACAACCGTTAGGGCTGACAATCTGCCATCCATGCGCAGATCCTATCGTCCTTCCCTTCCGGTTTCCGCAAGCATCGAGGATGATGAGAGGGTCGGACTTTTTTGTCCCCTGGACCGTGTAAACCGTGTCAACCTGTGCGGGAACCGAGGCGTCGCGGCACGATGATTCCCGCCCGGTCGGGCCTGCCCGCCCTTGCCTTTATCGCAAGCCCGCCCTAGCGGCTCCGGGCAAGAGGCCAAGGCGGTAGCCGGCCCCCTCAAGGTCACTCAAGGAGTCGAACATGGTCCCCCGTTACGCCCGCCCCGCAATGACCGCGATCTGGGAGCCCGAAGCCCGCTACCGCATCTGGTTCGAGATCGAGGCCCACGCCGCCGTGAAGATGGGCGAGATGGGCACCGTGCCCGCCAGCGCCGGACAGGCTCTGTGGGACTGGTGGGGCACCAGCCCGAAGATCGACGTTGCCGCGATCGACGCGATCGAAGCCGTCACCAAGCATGACGTGATCGCCTTCCTCGACTGGGTGGCCCAGCAGGTCGGCCCCGAAGCCCGCTTCATGCATCAGGGCATGACCAGCTCCGACGTGCTCGACACCACGCTGAACGTCCAGCTGGTGAAGGCTGCCGACATCCTGCTGGAAGACCTCGATGCCCTGCTCGCCGCGATCAAGCGCCGCGCCGAAGAGCACAAGTATACCCCGACCATCGGCCGCAGCCACGGCATCCATGCCGAGCCGGTGACTTTCGGCCTGAAGATGGCCGAAGCCTATGCCGAATTCGCGCGCTGCAAAAAGCGCCTGATCGCCGCCCGTGAAGAAGTCGCCACTTGCGCGATCTCCGGCGCCGTCGGCACTTTCGCCAACGTCGATCCGGCGGTGGAACAGTACGTCGCCGACAAGATGGGCCTCGAAGTCGAGCCGGTCTCCACCCAGGTGATCCCGCGCGACCGTCACGCCATGTTCTTCGCGGTGCTGGGCGTGATCGCCAGCTCGATCGAACGCCTCGCCATCGAAGTGCGCCACCTGCAGCGCACCGAAGTGCTTGAGGCCGAAGAATACTTCTCGCCCGGCCAGAAGGGCTCGTCGGCCATGCCGCACAAGCGCAACCCGGTGCTGACCGAGAACCTGACCGGCCTGGCCCGCGTCGTCCGCTCGTCCGTCACCCCGGCGATGGAGAACGTGGCGCTGTGGCATGAGCGCGATATCTCGCACTCCTCGGTAGAACGCTTCATCGGCCCCGACGCGACGATCACCCTCGACTTCGCGCTGTCCCGTCTGACCGGCGTGGTCGACAAGCTGCTCGTCTATCCCGAGCGCATGCAGAAGAACCTCGACCGCATGGGCGGCCTCGTCCACTCGCAGCGCGTGCTGCTGGCGCTGACGCAGGCTGGCCTGACGCGCGACCAGTCGTACCGTCTGGTCCAGCGCAATGCGATGAAGGTCTGGGAATCGGACGGCCAGCTCTCGCTGCTCGAACTGCTCAAGGCGGACGAGGAAGTCACCGCCGCGCTGCCGGTCGAAGTGATCGAGGAGAAGTTCAACCTCGATTACCACTTCAAGCAGGTCGACACGATCTTCGCGCGCGTTTTCGGGAACTAAGCGCCTTTCCGACACTTCCCATGCCTCGCAATCGCGCTTAGCATCAGGCGTGATTGCGAGGTCTTGCTGCACGACCCATTGTGCAGGAAATGCCGGAGGGTACATGAATATTGTCCGCACGGTGCTGTGGGTCGCCATCACCGCGATCCTGGTCGCATTCATCGTCATGAACTGGACCTGGGTCGACGTGAACTTCTGGCCCCTCGACGGTGCCAACTACATGCACTTCCAGTGGCCAGTGGGCTTCGTCGCGCTGGTCTTCTTCCTGCTCGGCATGGCGCCGGTCTGGCTCTACCTGCGCGCCCTGCGCTGGCGGTTCCAGCGCCGCATCGCCAGCCTCGAAAACTCGCTGCGGGCCAACAGCGTGCCGTCCTCCGTTCCCGAGGCGCCGGTTTCGGTGCCGCTCTCCACTCCCGAACCTTCCCCGGAATCCTGAGATCATGAACAGCAATCCCGTCTATCTCGCCCTCGACCTTCCCCGCCTCGATGCCGCCGAGGCGCTGGCCCGCAAGGTTTCCGGGCATATCGGCGGGATCAAGCTCGGCCTCGAATTCTTCTGCGCCCACGGCCATCACGGCGTGCACGAGTTGCACAAGCTGGGCCTGCCGATCTTCCTCGACCTGAAGCTCCACGACATTCCGAACACCGTTGCAGGCGCGATGCAGGCGATCCACGTGCTCGAACCGTCGATCGTCACCATCCACGCCGCGGGCGGCCGCGCGATGATGGAAGACGCCAAGGCCGCGGCGGGCGAGAACACCAAGGTCGTGGCGGTCACCGTGCTCACCAGCCTCGACGGCGGCGACCTCAACGCGATCGGCGTTCAGGCAGAGCCGCACGAACAGGCGCTGCGTCTGGCCGAACTCGCCCAGTCGGCAGGTCTCGACGGCATCGTCTGCTCGGGTCATGAAGTCGGCGCGGTGCACCGGCAGTGGAAGGACGGTTTCTTCGTGGTTCCCGGCCTGCGCCCCGACACCGATGGCAACGGCGACCAGAAGCGCATCATGACGCCTCGCGCGGCCCGCGATGCCGGTGCCAGCGTGCTCGTCATCGGCCGCCCGATCAGCCGCGCCGAAGACCCGCTGGCGGCCGCCCGCGCCATCGAAGCGACGCTTTAAACCGAAGCACGCAAGCCAGCTATCGTGGCCCCCGCGAAGGCGGGGGCCACGCTTCCTTCTGCGACCTCGCGTCTGGCGCAAGAAAAGCGCGATCCCCGCCTTCGCGGGGATGACGGGAATGGGTTTAGCGCCGTCGTTCTGTCAGAGCTGACACCCAAACCTTTCGCAGCGCAAAATGCACGGTTCAGCGCCGGGCAACCTCGCCGCCTCCAGATCGTTGATCCGGCCAATGGATGGCCGAATGGAGAGTGCGACCTCATGAATTCCCTGAACCTGCTTGCCGTCACCACGGCCGCGATCGTCTCGGCAGCGGCCGTACCGGCCATGGCCCAGGACTCCGGCCTGGTTCCCGCCATCGCCGCCGGGCACACCCTGCTGACCGTCAATGCCCAGGGTTCGTCCACCCGCACGCCCGACATGGCGAGCTTCTCGGCAGGCGTCACCACGCAGGGCACCACCGCCAGCGAGGCGCTCAATGCCAATTCCATGCGGATGAACCAGGTCATCGCCTCGCTGAAGCGCGCAGGCGTGGCCGACAAGGACATCCAGACCAGCAATCTCAGCCTGAACCCGGTCTATGCCCAGCCCAAGCGCCAGCCCGACGGCAGCTATGTCGAGGCCCCGCGCGAGATCGTCGGCTACGAGGCGAGCAACACCGTCGGCGTGCGCCAGCGCAAACTGGACGACATGGGCAAAGTGATCGACGCCCTCGTCAAGGCCGGCGCGAATCAGGTGAACGGACCCAACTTCTCGCTGTCCCAGCCGGACGCCGCTCAGAACGAGGCCCGCGTCGCCGCGATCAAGGACGCCCGCGCCCGCGCCGACCTCTATGCAGGCGCTGCCGGAATGCATGTGGCCCGGATCGTCTCGATCAGCGAAAGCGGCGGCTATGCGCCCGCGCCGGTCATGTACCGCGCCAAGGCGGCGATGGATTCGCTCGCTTCCGCCCCGCCGGTCGCCGCCGGGGAGCTGGAAACCAACGTCAACGTCACGGTCCAGTTCGAACTGGCACCATGACGCCCCTGCTCAATTGAGCATCATGTCCTGCGACTGGATATCATAGCCGGTCAGGGTAACTTTGCCTTCGTCACCCTTGCGATAGACGAACTGTTCGACGCCCGACCCGTGCTCGAACGTCGTCTGATAGGTCAGGGTGACGAAGGTCCCGCCGGTGGTGGCATTGGCATTCCAGCCCACCTGCTTGGCGTCCTTCACTTTCCCGAGCTTGCGGTGCACCGCATCCAGCACCTTTTCGAGCTGGCCCCGCTGCGCGCCCTGCCGCAGCGCCGGATCGGCCTGCTGCCAGATCGCGGGCAAGTCACCGGCGTCCAGCGCCTGGTGGAACTTGCCGACTTCGACCTCGGCGTCCTTGAACGACTCCTTCACCCCGCAGCCTGCCAGCATTGCGGCGGCGGCAAATGGCACTAGATAGCGGCCCAGTCTGTTCATCGTCGGTCCCCTTGCTTCGGGACTGCAATCTAGGCCGGAAACGCGACATGCCAACTGCGGCGATCAAGATCTGCGGGATAAGCACTCCCGAATCCCTCGAAGCCGCGATTCGCGCGCGCGCCGCTCATGCCGGATTCGTGTTCTTCCCCAGGAGCCCCCGCAACGTCACCCCGGCCGAGGCCGCCTTGCTGTCGGATCGGGCGGAGGGACGGATCGGGAGGGTCGGCCTCTTCGTCGATGCCGATGACGCCGCGATCGCCGAGGCCGTCGCCAGCGCCCGGCTCGACACGCTCCAGCTTCACGGCAGCGAAACGCCGCAACGCGCGGCCCAGCTTCGCGCCCGCTTCGGCATTCCCGTGTGGAAGGCGCTATCGGTCGCAACGGCGGAAGATGCCGCCCGGGCGAGCGCTTATGCGGGCGCCGTCGATCTCGTGCTGTTTGATGCCAAGACGCCGAAGGGAACCCTGCCCGGCGGCATGGGCCTCAGCTTCGACTGGAAGCTGGTGGCGAACTGGGAAGGCCCTGTGGCCTGGGGTCTGGCCGGAGGGCTGAACCCGGATAACGTCGCGGAGGCCATCCGGCTTACCGGTACGCCGCTGGTGGACACCTCATCGGGCGTCGAAAGCGCACCGGGGGTCAAGGACCTCGACCGCATCGAAGCCTTCGCGCGCGCCGTGCGCAGCGCCTCGGACTTCTGAGAGGTTCACACACAACAAGAAAGGGCGGCCCCTCATAGACCGCCCTTCCCTGGCTTACGCTCCTTGCAGAGCGGATTCCTTATACGGGCTTCGGCCCGACGAACTCGGTAGCTGCGTCGGGCCGAAATCCGATCAGAACTTCACGCCAACGCCGACCAGGCCGACGTCTGCGTCGGGGGTGTTGTCGCCGATCAGCAGGTGCTTGTATTCGACCTTGCCGTAGAAGCGGTCGTTCAGGGCCTGCTCGACGCCACCGCCGACAGCAACGGCGCTGTTGCCGAACTTGCTGTACTTCGACTGCCAGGTCGAGTTGGCATAGAGCTTGGTGGTCGGGGTGACCTTGAAGCCGGCGCGGCCGCCGACGCCCCACGAAACGCGGTAGTTGTCGGCCAGGATCTTGTCTGCCGAACCTTCAACGCCCACGAAGAACTTTTCGCCCAGGTCGTAGTCGTAACCGACTGCAACGCCGCCGACTGCTTCGCTGTCGCTGCCGTTCCAGATGATGCCGGTGCGGGCTTCGACGCGCGCTTCGTTGGCCAGAGCGGGGGTGGCGGCGGCCACGGCAGCAACCGCGGCGAGCGAAACGAGTGCAATACGCATATTCTTAAACTCCAGTATGTTCCCGGCCCTCACCGGGAGCGCCCCGCTGCTCCCCCCAACCTTTCTCTCAGATGAACGAAAATTTTATAATTACGGGAAATCGTCACGAAACTGCCACTTACAGACACTATGTTGCCAATGCAGTTATGCCTGTTGCAAGCTTTGCAATTGAAAAGGGATAGGGCGAACCCAAGGCTTCTTACGTGCTGGACTTGCCAGCGCCGCTCTGCCAATCGGCCTGATCATGACCGCACCGACGCCCGTGAACAGTTTCCGCACGCTCCCCGACGAGACCGGCCACTTCGGCCAGTTCGGCGGGCGCTACGTCGCCGAAACGCTGATGCCGCTGATTCTCGATCTCGAGAAGGAATACCGTAAGGCACAGCAGGACCCGGCGTTCTGGGCGGAATTCGACGCGTTGATGAAGGACTTCGTGGGCCGCCCGAGCCCGCTCTACTTCGCCCCGCGCATGACCGACTATTTCCGCGCCAAGGCGCCGGCCGGAAAAGGCCCGAAGATCTATTTCAAGCGCGAAGAGCTGAACCACACCGGCGCGCACAAGATCAACAACTGCATCGGCCAGATCCTGCTCGCGATCCGCATGGGCAAGACCAAGATCATCGCCGAGACCGGCGCGGGCCAGCACGGAGTCGCCACGGCGACCGTCGCCGCCCGGTTCGGCCTGCCCTGCAAGATCTTCATGGGCGCCAAGGATATCGAGCGCCAGAAGCCCAACGTGTTCCGCATGAAGCTGCTCGGCGCAGAAGTGATCTCCTGCGAAAGCGGCTCGCAGTCCCTCAAGGACTCGATGAACGACGCGCTGCGCTACTGGGTCGCGAACGTCCACGACACCTTCTACATCATCGGCACCGCTGCCGGTCCGCACCCCTATCCCGAGCTGGTGCGCGATTTCCAGTCGATCATCGGCAAGGAAACGCGCGAGCAGATACTGGAAAAGGAAGGCCGCCTGCCCGACATGCTGGTGGCGGCCGTAGGCGGCGGATCCAACGCGATCGGTCTGTTCCACCCCTTCCTCGACGATCCCGAAGTCCAGATGACCGGCATCGAGGCAGCGGGCCACGGCATCGACACCGACAAGCACGCCGCCTCGCTGACCGGCGGCAAGCCCGGCATCCTGCACGGCAACAAGACCTACCTGCTTCAGGACGAGGACGGCCAGATCACCGAGGCCCACTCGATCTCGGCCGGTCTCGACTATCCGGGCCTCGGGCCGGAGCACTCGTGGCTGCATGAGAGCGGCCGCGTGAACTACGTGCCGATCACCGATACCGAGGCTCTGGAAGCGTTCCAGCTCTGCTGCGAACTGGAAGGCATCATCCCCGCACTGGAAAGCTCGCACGCGCTGGCGGCGCTGCCGCAGCTGACGGCGGAGATGGACGAAGACAAGCTGCTCGTCGTCAACGTCTCGGGCCGCGGCGACAAGGATATCTTCACCGTCGCCGAAGCACTGGGCGTGGAGCTTTAATCGATGACCCGCTTCGAAACCGCATTCGCCAAAGAAATTAACGGAAAGCGCCGGGCGGCACTCGTCTGCTTCATCACCGGGGGTGACGGCGACACCGCCGCCAATCTCGATGCGCTCGTCGAAGGCGGTGCCGACGTGATCGAACTCGGCATGCCCTTCACCGATCCGATGGCCGACGGCCCGGCGATCCAGGAAGCGAACATCCGCAGCCTCGACGCGGGCACGAAGACCGCCGACATCTTCCGCATGGCCAGCGAATTCCGCGCGCGTCATCCGCAAGTGCCGCTGGTGCTTATGGGTTACGCCAACCCGATGATCGCGCGCGGCGCGGACTGGTTCGCGAACGAATGCGCCAAGGCCGGTGTCGACGGCGTGATCTGCGTCGACATTCCGCCCGAGGAAGATGCCGAACTCGGCCCTGCCCTTCGCGAGAAGAGCGTTTCGCTGATCCGCCTCGCCACCCCGACCACCGATGCCACGCGCCTTCCGGCCGTGCTCGAAGGCTCCTCTGGCTTCCTCTATTACGTCTCGGTCGCGGGCGTGACCGGCATGCAGCAGGCGGCGCAAGGCTCGATCGAGGATGCCGTGGCGAAGCTCAAGGCCGCCAGCACCATCCCCGTCGCCGTCGGTTTCGGCGTGCGCACGCCCGAGCAGGCGAGCGCGATCGCCAAAGTCGCAGACGGCGTGGTCGTCGGCTCGGCGCTGGTCGATCTGGTCAAGCAACACGGCAACGAAGCGCCCGAGCATCTGCGTGCACTGACCTCCGCGCTGGCCGAAGCGGTTCACGCCGCGCGCTGATCCTTCAAATTTCGTCATTGCGCAAAGCATGACGACGCAGCAATTCCAACATCGCGGCAGCCGCCAAGGCTTGCCGCGATGTTCTTTTTCCGGACGGATGCCATGAAAGACTTCGCCGTTTCCGAAGACCCGCGCGTTCAGGCCCAGCTTGACCGACTCGCCGCGCTCTCGATCCCGCAGGGGCGTCTGGGACTGGAGACGATCCATGCGCTGCTCGACCGGCTGGGCAATCCGCACAGGCATCTCCCCCCGACCTTCCATGTCGCCGGGACCAACGGCAAGGGATCGACCTGCACTTACTTGCGCTTCATGCTCGAAGCGCAGGGCCTGAAAGTCCATTCCGCCACCAAGCCGCATCTGGTCCGCTACAACGAGCGCATTCGCCTTGGCGGCAAGCTGATCTCGGACGAAATGCTGGCCGACCTGCTGCGCGAAGTGCTCGACGCGGGCGAAGACCTTGGCCCCAGCTTCTTCGAAGTGACGACGGCGGCGATCTTCCTCGCCTTCGCGCGGGAACCGGCCGATGCCTGCGTGATCGAAGTCGGCCTCGGCGGCCGCCTCGATGCCACCAATGTCCTCGACCATCCGGCGGCCTGCGGCATCGTCACGCTCGGCATCGACCATGAGGCGTTCCTCCTGCGCCCCGAAGACGGCGCCCCGGAAGAACCGCTCGCCCGCATCGCTTTCGAGAAGGCCGGGATCGTGCGCGGCCCCGCGCCGCTCGTGACGCTGGCCTATCCGGAAAGCGCCACGCTGGAAATCGAACGCGCGGCGCTGGCCGCCGGTGCGGCCCTGCACATGCGCGGGCGCGACTGGGACGCTGCGTTGAGCGACGTGATCGAATATTCGGACCGCCACGGCGAACTCGTCCTGCCGCTCCCCACGCTGCCGGGCACGCATCAGGCCGAGAATGCCGCGCTGGCCGTCGCCATCCTGCGGCATCAGGACCAGGTCACAGTCTCACCCGAAGCGCTGGCGGAAGGCCTCCGCGCGGCGCATTGGCCTGCCCGCCTCCAGCACCTTTCGGGTGGCCCCCTCACCGGCCATGCCGGTACCCGCGAAGTCTGGCTCGACGGCGGCCACAATCCCGATGCCGGAATCGCCATCGCCCGCCATTTCACGGGACAGCGGCTTCACCTTGTGATCGGCATGCTGGCGAACAAGGACCCGCGCGCCCTCACCGCCCCTCTGGAACAGAGCATCGCCAGCATCCGCGCGGTGCCGGTGCCGGGTCACGATTGCCACGGCCCGGCCAGCTTCGGCCCCGCGGCCCGCGCTGCCGACAGCGTTGCGGACGCACTCGCCGACCTGCCGGACGACGGCCTGCCGGTGCTGATCGCCGGATCGCTCTATCTCGCGGGCGTGGTCCTCAAGGCCAACGACGAAGTGCCGGATTAAGCCGCAGACTTCTTGCGGGCCACCCGCCACCATTCGAGCAGGCACAGGACGATCGCGATCGTGCCGATCCAGGTGACGAGCACGAACATCCGGTAATAGCCCTGCTCCTGGATAAGCTGGCCCAGCGCGCCGCGCCCCAGTGTGCCGACCAGCAGGGTCAGCGACGACAGCAGCGCATATTGCACCGCGCTGTAGCCCTTCGAGACGATCGACGAGAGCCAGGCGATATAGGCCGCCCCGGCAATGCCGGTCGCCAGGTTTTCCATGCCGATGGTCACCATCAGCGTGCCGAGGCGCGGCTGGCCGCCGAGTTGTTCGACCAGCCAGCTGACGCCGAGAACGTCGGCAATCACCGCCATGCGCGCGCCGCCGAGGGCAAGGTCCGCGTAGAGCAGGTTCGTCGCGGCGGCAAGCACGGCGCCGAGCGTCAGCGTCGCCATGCGGCCCACCACCGTCAGCAGCGTGCCGCCCAGGGCCAGCCCCAGCACGATCGCACCGACGCCGAAGAACTTGGAGGCGATCGCCACCTCGTCCTTCGTGTACTTCAATTCGCCGAGATAGAACGGATAGGCGAAGGTTCCCCAGATCGAATCGCAGAGGCGGTAGGTCAGTACCAGCGCCAGTGCCAGCACGAGGCCCCAGCCCATGCGCCCGACCAGCTCGGTCAGCGGCAGGATCAGCGCGCGATAAAGATGGTCCGCCGCGCGCGAGCCGCTGCCCTCATGCGGCACGGCCTCGGGCAGGAGATGCCGTCCGCTGCGCTGTAACCAGACGAGCACGGCGGCGATCGCGGCAGGCAGGATGATCGTCGCGACGACGATTAGCGGACCGGTCTTGGCCACGAAGTCCACCGCATCCGGTCGCGAGCCCGGATCGCTGCCGAGCGAGCGCACCATGAACAAGCCGACCGTCACCAGCGCCCAGCCCCAGAGGAGGCCGACCAGCCCCAGCGCGATGCCGCGCACACGCGGGCTGATCTGCCCTGCCTCGCGCAGTTCGAGCAGTTCGTCGCGGTCCTCGGCGCTCGGTGCGGTGGCGTCGGCATCGGGCGCGAAGAGGCAGACCACGCCCGCCACCACGAGGATCAGGCCCATGACGAGGAACACCGAAGTCCAGCCGATGCGCTCGGCCAGGATCAGCGCCAGCGCTCCGCCGACCAGCGCGGCGATGCGGTAGCCCATCTGGAACACGGTCGAGAGCATGTCGATCGTCGCGACCTCGTCCGCCACATCGACGCGCCAGGCGTCGATGGCGATATCCTGCGTGGCCGAGGCAAACGCCCCGATCCCGGCAAGCAGCGAGAACAGCCCCAGCGCCGCCACCGGATCGAGCTGCGACAGCGTCACGAGAATGATGCCGAGCAGGACCTGCGCGGTGACGATCCACTGCTTGCGCCGTCCGAGGCGCCGCAGCACCGGCAGGTCGATGCGGTCGAGCGCGGGGGACCAGAGGAACTTGAAGGCATAGGCCAGCCCGATCAGCGAGAACACGCCCATCGTCTCCAGATCGACATGCGCGTCGGAGAGCCAGGCATAGAGCGTGCCGAGCAGCAGCGAATAGGGCAGGCCCGCCGCGAATCCGAAGACGGCCATGAAGCCGGTCTTGCGATTGCCCAAAGCGCGAATCACCGCCCCCCAGCCGGGTTTCGGGGCAGCAGTGGCTTCAGACATCCCGTTTTCTCCATCGTGAGCGAACCGCCGGCGACCCTAACGCATGGTTTCCCGAAGGGAAGGCTGGATGAAGCGGCGATCAACAGGTATGGGCGGGCGAATGTCCAAACCTCCTTTCAAGTCCGGCGGCCCGAAGCGCGGCGGCTCCTACCGCGATGGCGGCTCTTCCCGTGGCCCCGCCCGTACCGGTTCAGGCACCGGCTCCGGCAGCCGCTATAACGCCCATTCAGGCCCCGGAGGTCGGCGCGGCGCCGACGGAGCCGGGCGCGAGGACGGTCGCCGGGACGAAAACGGCGGACGTGGCCGTGGTCCTCGCGACGGCGTTTCGCGCGATACCCGCTCGGCGCGGGACGACCGCCCGGCTCGCGGCGGGCGCAGCGATCGCGGCGAAATCTTCGGCCGCAACGAACGCCCCGTCCGCGACGAACGGCGCTCGCGGGACGAACGCCCGAGCCGCACGGAACGCCCGGCCCGCGGCGAACGACCGTTCCGTGACGAAGGCCCTGCCCGCGGCGAGCGCCCTGCCCGTGACGGCGCACCGCGCCGAGCCCCCGGCGCCCGCTCCGGCGAATTCACCCCGCGCGGCGGCGCCTATGCCGCGCGCGGCGGTCCCCGTTCCGCCGATACCCGGTATTCGGACGCCGAGCGCCCCCGCCGCAAGCCGCCCCGTGCGGCTCCGCAGGCTGCCGCACCCACGCCGAAGACGCCCGGAATGCCGGTGCGCGAAGGCGAACGCATCGCCAAGCTGCTCGCCCGCGCCGGTGTCGCCAGCCGCCGCGAGGTCGAGCGCCTGATCATCGAGGGCCGCGTCAAGCTGGGCGACGATGTCATCGAGACCCCCTCGACCGTGCTCACCAGCCTGCGCGGCATCACCGTGGACGGCAATCCGGTGCAGGATGCGGAAGAAACCCGCCTCTTCGCCTTCCACAAGCCCGCCGGCCTGCTCACCGCCGAGCGTGACCCCGCCGGCCGTCCGACGATCTACACCGCGCTGCGCAATGCCCTGCCCGAAGGCAGCGGCCGGGTAATGCCGATCGGCCGCCTCGACCTCAACACCGAGGGCCTGCTGCTCCTGACCAACGACGGCACGTTCAAGCGCGAGCTGGAACTGCCCGCCACCGGCGTGCCGCGCACCTACCGCGCGCGTACCTTCGGCGATATCTCGCAGGCGCAGCTCGAAGACCTGATCGAGGGCATCGAGATCGAAGGCGTCGTCTACGGCAAGATCGACGCCAACATGGAGCGCCGCACCGGGCGCAACCAGTGGATCGAAATGACCCTGACCGAAGGCAAGAACCGCGAAGTGCGCCGCGTGCTGGAGCATCTCGGCCTTCAGGTCAGCCGCCTGATCCGCACCTCCTACGGCCCGTTCCGCCTGCTCGACCTGCCCAAGGGCATGGCCATCGAGATTTCCCCGCGCGACCTCGAAAACTTCCGCCGCTCGCTTCCGGGCAGCAAGGTATGAAGGGCGGCGCTGCAAAGACCGGGCCCCTGAAAACAGGATTGCGCATAGTTGCCGGGGAATGGCGCGGTCGCAAGCTGGCCGCGCCCGAGGGCGACACCACCCGCCCGACTGCGGACCGCACGCGCGAGACGCTGTTCTCGATGCTGGCGAGCCGACTCGGCACCTTCGAGGGCCTGAAAGTCGCCGATCTCTTCGCGGGATCGGGGGCGCTCGGCCTCGAAGCGCTGTCGCGCGGGGCCGCGCACTGCCTCTTCGTCGATCAGGACCCGGCGGCGATCCGCGCGATCCGCAGCAATATCGCCAACTTGCACGCGCAGGCCCAGACCGACGTGCGCGCCAGTTCGGTGATGTCGCTGGGCGCCGCCAAGGGAACGCTCGACCTCGTGCTGCTCGACCCGCCTTACGAGACCGGAGCGGGCAGCGTCGCGATCGACAAGCTCAACCGGCTCGGCTGGATCGGCGAGCAGACCTGGCTCTGCCTCGAAACCGGCAAGGCGGAATCGGTCTCCATTCGCGGCTTCGCGGTGGAAGCCACCCGCGATGTCGGCAAGGCCCGCCTGCATATCCTGCGCCGCAGCGAGGACTGACCGCGAAGCGGCCTTGCGCCGCTCACCCCCGTTCTCTAGATGTTCGCGGGTGAACGATCTGCAATCCCCCCTGCCCGAGCCTTCCTCCGACCCGCTGATCGAAGGGCTCAATCCGCCCCAGCGCGAAGCGGTCCTCACCACCGAAGGCCCGGTGCTGATGCTTGCCGGGGCGGGCACCGGCAAGACGGCGGCGCTGACGCGGCGGCTGGCCTATCTCGTGCGCAGCCGTCTGGCATGGCCGAGCGAGATTCTCTGCGTCACTTTCACCAACAAGGCCGCGCGCGAGATGCGCGAGCGCGTCGGCCATCTGGTCGGCCCGGCGGTGGAAGGCATGCCCTGGCTCGGCACCTTCCACGCCATCGCCGCCAAGATGCTGCGCCGCCATGCCGAACTCGTCGGCCTGCAACCGAACTACACGATCATCGACACCGACGATCAGCTCCGCCTGCTCAAGCAGCTGATCCAGGCCGAGGGGCTGGACGAAAAGCGCTGGCCCGCGCGGCAACTCGCCGGATGCATCGACCGCTGGAAGAATCGCGGCCTCAATCCCGGTGATCTCGATGCGGCGGAGAACGAGGCCTATGCCAACGGGCGCGGGCAGAAGTTCTACCAGCTCTACCAGGACCGCCTGAAGGCCGTTAACGCCTGCGATTTCGGCGATCTCCTGCTGCACATGCTGAACATCCTGCGCACCAACCGCGACGTGCTGGAGCAGTACCAGCAGCGCTTCAAATACGTGATGGTGGACGAATATCAGGACACCAACCAGGTCCAGTACCTCTGGCTGCGCCTGATCGCACAGGTCCGCAAGAACATCTGCGTGGTGGGTGACGACGACCAGTCGATCTACTCCTGGCGCGGCGCGGAAGTGGCCAATATCCTGAAGTTCGAGAAGGACTTCCCCGGCGCGAAAGTGATCCGGCTGGAGCAGAACTATCGCTCCACCCCGCAGATTCTCGCCGCCGCCTCGGGCCTGATCGGCGAGAATACCCAGCGCCTTGGAAAGACCCTGTGGACCGAGCGCCACGCGGGCGACAAGGTGCGCGTGATCGGCGTCTGGGATGCGCCCGAGGAAGCCCGCCGGGTGGGTGACGAGATCGAGCGGCTGGAGCGCGAAGGCGCCCCGCTCGACCAGATCGCCATCCTCGTGCGCGCGCAGTACCAGACCCGCGAGTTCGAAGACCGCTTCATCTCGATCGGCATGAAGTACCGCATCGTCGGCGGCTTCCGCTTCTACGAGCGCGCCGAAATCCGCGACGCCCTCGCCTACTTGCGCGTGATCGCCCAGCCTGCCGACGACCTCGCCTTCGAGCGCATCTACAACGCTCCCAAGCGCGGCCTTGGCGCCAAGGCGCTGGAAGCGCTGCACACGCTCGCCCGCCGCCGGGGCATCCCCCTCGCCATGGCCGCGATCGAGATCGCCGATACCGACGAACTGCCCGCCCGCGCGCGCAACACCTTCCTCGCGCTGATGCGCGATTTTGCCCGCTGGCGCGACCTCTCGGGCACCGAAAACCCCGCCGACCTCCTGCGCACCGTGCTCGACGAGAGCGGTTATACCGACGCGCTCCAGGCCGAGAAGACGCCCGAGGCCAGCGGTCGCCTCGAAAACCTCGTCGAACTCGCCCGCGCCATGGAGGAATACGACAGCCTCGGCGATTTCCTCGAACATGTCAGCCTCGTGATGGACAACGAGGCGGCCTCGGACGAGGAAAAGGTCACGATCATGACCATGCACGCCGCCAAGGGACTGGAGTTCGACAACGTGTTCCTGCCCGGCTGGGAGGAAGGCGTGTTCCCCTCGCAGCGGGCCATGGACGAAGGCGGGCTTGCCAGCCTGGAGGAGGAACGCCGCCTCGCCTACGTCGCGATCACGCGGGCGCGGCGCAAGTGCACGATCCTCCATGCCGCCAACCGCCGCATCTACGGCCAGTGGACCAGTTCGATCCCCTCGCGCTTCATTGCGGAACTGCCCGAGGATCACGTCGACAGCGAGACCACGCTCTCCGGCGGCGCCTCGCTGTGGCGGGCGCAGTGGAGCGAGCACAATGATCCCTTCGCCGAAGTCGCCCGCGCCCAGCCCGCCCGCACCATCACGCGCGGCCCCGGCTGGCAGCGCGCCGCCGCGCGGGAGTTCGACACCGCCCCGCGCAAGATTGCCGAATCGACCCGCAGCGCCGCCAGCTTCGCGGCCAAGCCGCGCACCGACGTCGAGATCGGCAGCCGCGTCTTCCACGAGAAGTTCGGCTACGGCAAAGTCACCGGGCAGGAAGGCAACAAGCTGGAGATCGATTTCGAGCAGGCCGGTGCCAAGCGGGTGCTCGACAGCTTCGTGAAACCGGCCTGATCGCGGTCAGAGTCCGGCCGTGGCCGGGGCCCCGCTGATCTGCGCCAACCACGGGTCCGTCCCGAACTTCGCGGTACCATCGGGCGCGAAGTCGAGAATTGCCGTGCCCTCCCCGCTGCGGGCCGACCACTTCGGCAGGGAGCCGCCGTTGGGATTGCCGGTGCGGGCAAAGTTCACGAGATAGGCGCTGATCGTGCGGCCTACGCCGTTGTCGCGCGCGCTGGTCTTGCTCCCGTATTTCACCGCCTGCGTATCGAAGAAGAAGGGGATGTCGGTGGCGTGCCCCGCCCCTTTCCCCGGCGTTTCGATCGAGGAGGCGACGTAGGAAAAGCGATATTCGTAGACCGGAACTCCCGCTTTGGCGACCAGACCGGAAAGCTGCCGCGCCCCGGCGACCATGCCGCCCGTGACCCCACCGATATCGTCGCTCGTGGCACCGATCATCATCGGAACCCGGTGGAAACGCTGCTCTTCATAGGCCTTGCGCTGGTCCACCGCGATGCGGCCGTCAACGAAGGGGCTGGCAAAAGTGCGCGGCCCGCCTGCCGGGGCGAACAGCGCTATGAGATTGAGCCCGTCCGTCACCTGCTCCGCCGAAAGCGCGCGCAATTTCGCCAGAGCCTGCGGGTCATCGGATTCGATGCCCTTGCTTCGCGCGAATCGCTCGCCGACCGCCTCCACGGCGGAAAGATCGGTCTCGGCCAGGCTGGTGCCGTTGCTGCCAGACATTACTACGGCCTTGGCGAGCAGGCCTTCCGACTCGGGCGAGGTCACGAGATTGTGCACCGACATCCCGCCCGCGCTCTCGCCGATGATCGTCACATTGTCCGGATCGCCACCGAAAACCGCGATGTTGCGTTTCACCCAGCGCAGCGCAGCGATCTGGTCCATGAAGCCGTAGTTGCCGACCTGCCCGCCGTCTTCACCGGCCTTGACGAGCGCAGGATGCGCGAAAGTGCCGAAGCGGCCGACGCGGTAGTTGAAGCTGAAGAACAGGACGCCCTGTCTGGCGAGTTGCGCACCAGCATAAGTCGGCGGCGAAGCACCGCCGTTCACGAAGCCGCCGCCGTAGATCCACACGACGACCGGCAGCTTGCCCTTGAACGCGGCGGGCCGCCAGACATTGGCGTAGAGGCAGTCCTCGGCGGGCGGGGTGCCTAGGGGCGCCGCGTCGCCGTCGAAGGGCTTCTGCATGCAGTCGTGGCCATAGGCGGTCGCGGGGCGGACATCCTGCCAGGAGGCGGCAGGCTGGGGGGCGCGCCACCGCAAGGGGCCGACCGGCGGTGCGGCAAAAGGAATGCCCTTCCAACTCGCCACGCCGTCCTCGACACTGCCGGAAAGCCTGCCCTGTTCGACACGCACTTCGGTTATCGGATCGGTCGATGCCGCGCAGGATGCGGAAAGCGCGCCGGAAAATGCCAGTAAATGCCTGATCTTCATCGAATCCGTTCCCACTGCCCGGTGATGGGGACAGTCTGGCACGGGTTCTTGGCGGCAGGCAAGGGACCGCTTGTGCGGTCCCCTGAACAGGCCTCAGGCCAGAGCCGAAACGCTCAGGAATTCGGGAATCGGGCCGTTCCAGCCGTCATCCGCAGGCTCTTCGTCGCGGCGGCGCGAACGGTTGCCATCCGCGCGGCGCTCGCGGCGCTGCTCGTCGCCCCGGCTTTCGCGGCGGGGTGCGCGCTCTTCGCGGACGGCAGGGCGCTCTTCACGGGACGCTTGACGTTCCTCACGGGGTGCGGGACGTTCCTCGCGAACCGGTGCACGCTCACGCTTCTCGCGGCGGGGCTTGTCCTCGCGGACAGCGGCCTTGGGCGCCTCGGCCGCTTCGGCGGCAGGCATCTCGTAGACCGGGATCTTGCCGCCGGTCAGCTTCTCGACGTTCTCGATCGCTTCGGCGTCTTCCGGCGAAACGAACGTAAAGGCCCGGCCCGACGCGCCGCCACGACCGGTACGACCGATGCGGTGCACGTAGTCGTCCGGATGCCAAGGCGTGTCGAAGTTGAAGACGTGGCTCACGCCCTTCACGTCGAGACCGCGCGCGGCGACGTCGGAAGCGACGAGAATGTTGACCGTGCCGTCCTTAAAGCGCTGGAGTTCGGCTAGACGGGCTGGCTGATCCATGTCGCCGTGAATTTCGCCTGCGGCAAAGCCATGGCTCTTCAGGCTCTTGGCCAGTTCGCGCACGGTCGTCTTGCGGTTGGCGAAGATGATCGCGGTCGAGACGTTGTCGTTGCGCAGCAGGTGGCGCAGGACTTCGCGCTTCTTGCGCGTCTGCACGGCCACCTTGTGCTGGACGATATTCGTGTTCGTCGATGCCGGGCGGGCGACTTCGATATACTTGGGGTTCGACAGGAAGCGGTCCGCCAGCTTCTTGATGACCGGCGGCATCGTCGCCGAGAACAGCAAGGTCTGCCGGTTGGTCGGCAGCTTCGAGCAGATCGTCTCGATGTCGGGAATGAAGCCCATGTCGAGCATGCGGTCCGCTTCGTCGATGACGAGCAGTTCGCAGCCGGTCAGCATGATCTTGCCGCGCTCGAACAGGTCCATCAGGCGGCCCGGGGTGGCGATGAGCACGTCGACGCCGGCGGACAGGGCCTTGAGCTGGTCGCCCATCTGCACGCCGCCGATCAGCAGCGCCATCTTGAGGTCGTGGTTCTTGCCGTACTTCTCGAAGTTCTCGGCAACCTGGGCGGCCAGTTCGCGCGTCGGCTCAAGGATGAGCGAGCGCGGCATCAGCGCGCGGCGGCGGCCGTGGGCGAGAATGTCGATCATCGGCAGCACGAAGCTGGCCGTCTTGCCGGTGCCGGTCTGGGCGATACCGATCAGGTCCTTCATCATCAGTACCGGCGGAATCGCCTGCGCCTGGATCGGAGTCGGTTCGCTGTAGCCCGCGGTTTCCACCGCTTGCAGCAATTCGTCGGAAAGGCCGAGATCGGCAAAGTTCATAGACAGACAGGTCTCGTTGGCAGGAGTCTTGCGAGAAATACGGGGTACTTCGAAAATGTCGCGGCGCGGCAGCGAGCCACGAATCAATCGATCCACGCGCATGCCAATCGTACACCTGCGCGCCGCCTATGCGGAAAATCCCGCAGAAGTCAAGGAAATCCGCGCATACATGGCGATTCGGCCCGACAAACCGTCGCCGCCTCCTCTCAGCGACCGGCCACCACCAACTGGCGAATGCGCGTCAGCTTGCAGGTCGTTCCGCTGCGCGACAGCAATTCGTCGCGATCGACGCAAAGCTGCCCATCCGACGTGCGCGAGAGAAGAAAGCCCGAGTAGAATGCCCCCGCCCGGCAGCCGCGCTCAAGGTCCGCGCCGACCACCCGGCGATCACGCATGAACAGCAGGAGGCGGCTCTGACCGTCGGGCTGAACCCCGGCGATGCCCGACATCGGCAGGCACTTGCCGATCTTGCGCTCCGAATAACGCGGTGCATCGCCCCGCCCCGGCATGCCCATCAGCATATCCGGCGGCGAAGGCATCTGCGCGCGCGGGGTGATGCGAATCGTCATGCGCTGCTCGATTCGCACCTGCCATGCGCTGTCGGGCTCGACATGCGTGAAGGCGTCTACCGCAAAAGGCAGGGCGCTTGGCGAATCGGGCAATTCCTCGGGCCAGACATAGCCCTGCTGTTCCGGCACTGCGGGCGCGGCCGTGACTTCCCGGCGATCGTCATGCTTCGTGCGCGCACCGCCCAGGCCGACTGCAGGCAGCAGCAGCGCAAAGGGATAGAGCAGGACGGAAGCGAGATTCATGAAAAGAAACGGTCCCCGGATGCAGGTTCAGCTAGCCCACTATCACCTGGCGTTAAACCAAGAGCTTGAACCAGCGCTTAACTCGGCACAACGCACGTGGAAGGCGATATCCCGCAAACTGCTGGGATGAAACCCTTTCGCGCCTGTGTCATAGCGCTCTCATGACGACGAACAATGCCGACTTCCTCGCCGAAGCTCTCGACCTCCTCGGTCCGCGCGGACTGACGACCGATGCCGACCTGCTGACGCCCTGGCTCACCGACTGGCGCGGGCGTTATACCGGCAAGACGCTCGCCCTCGCCTCCCCTGCCAATGCGCAGGAAGTGGCGGGGCTGGTGCGGCTCTGCGCCCGGTACGGTGTGCCGATCGTTCCGCAAGGCGGCAACAGCGGCATGTCGGGCGGCGCCACGCCCGATGCCTCCGGCGCCGCGCTGATCCTGTCGCTGCGGCGGATGAACGCGATTCGCGCGCTCGACACCGAGGCCCGGCAAGTCACCTGCGAGGCCGGAGTCGTGCTCCAGACCCTGCACGAGGCGGCAGAGGCTCAGGACTTGCGCTTCCCCCTGTCGCTCGGCGGCAAGGGTTCGGCGACGGTCGGCGGATTGATCTCCACCAATGCCGGCGGCACCCAGGTCCTGCGCCACGGCTCGATGCGCGCGCTGGTGCTGGGGCTTGAGGCGGTCTTGCCGGATGGACAGATCTTCTCGATGCTGACCCCGCTCAAGAAGGACAATCGCGGGTTTGACCTCAAGCAGCTGCTGATCGGCTCCGAAGGCACGATGGGCGTGGTAACCGCCGCGACCCTGCAACTCCTGCCCGCCGTGGCCGAGCGCGTGGTGATCTGGGCCGGCGTTCCCTCGCTCGGGATCGCGCGCAAGCTGCTGCTCCATTGCGAGACAGCGGTAGGCGAGGCGCTGGAGGGCTTCGAGGTCCTTCCGCAGGCCTGTCTCGAAGCCGTTCTCGACCATCTGCCCGATGCCCGCGCGCCTCTGGCCGAGGCCCATGCCTGGCATGTGCTGATCGAAGTCGTCGCCGACCGCGCGTCCGCCGCCACTTTGCGCGACCGCTGCGAGGCGATGATGGCCGACGCCTTCGAGGCGGAACTCGTGGAAGACGCGGCGATGTCCGCCAGCGAAGCCCAGGCCGAGGCCATGTGGCTGATCCGCGAATCGATCTCGCCCGCCGAGCGCGCTCGCGGCCCCGCCGTGCAGCACGACATCTCGGTGCCGGTCGAGAAGATGCCGGACTTCGTGGAAAAAACCATTCCGATGATAGAGGCGAAATGGCCCGGCACCGAGGCGATCGCTTTCGGACACCTCGGCGACGGCAACGTCCACTACCACGTCATCGCCCCCAGCGTGACCGACGGCCCGGCTTGGCAGGCGAACGAGGGCAAGACGATCAGCCGCTACGTGCACGATCTCGTCACCGAATGGGGCGGCTCGATTTCCGCCGAGCACGGAATCGGCCAGCTCAAGCGGGACGAACTGGCGCGCCTCGGCGATCCGGTGGCCCTGTCGATGCTGCGCGCGGTCAAGCAGGCCCTCGATCCCAAGGGCCTGTTCAACCCCGGAAAGCTGATCTGAACTGACGAATTCGCCGGTATTGGGCCAGCTGCCCTCCCGACTCGCCCAATATCCTCGTTTCGGCGGGTCAGCGCGCTTGCGCGGGACCCGCCCAGCTTCTAAAGCGTCGCCTTCAAAAATTTCCCTGTCTTGCGGAGAGTAACGCAATGGCCACAGCGCCGCAGAATCCTGCCCTGCCCCTGTTCTACAAGGACCTCGTGCCGCTCAATTCGCAGCAGCACGCCACCTGGAAGACCCGCTCGACCGACAAGGCGACCTGGCTCGTCGGCGTGAACTCGATCCCGCTGACCGTCGAGGAATTCCCGCAGGCCCAGCGCCACTTCCCGATCATCTTCACCGCGGGCGAAAACCCGGTGCCGCTGATTCTGATGGGCATGAACGAAGGCGTGAACGTCTACGTCGATGAAGACGGCACCGTGAACACGCCCGTCTACATCCCGGCCTATGCGCGCCGCTATCCCTTCATGCTCGCGCGCCTGCGTCCGGATGCCGAAGAGCTGTCGCTCTGCGTCGACCCGACCAGCGACCTGGTGGGCGAAGGCGACGACGGTGAAGCCCTGTTCACCGACGCCGATCCGGCCGAGCCGACCGACACCACCAAGAACATGCTCCAGTTCTGCGAGAACTTCGAGATCGCCGGCACCAAGACCGCGAACTTCATGGCGGAACTGGCCAAGCACAACCTGCTGATGGACGGCGAGCTGAACATCGACATCGGCACCGGCCAGCCCTTCACCTATCGCGGCTTCCAGATGGTCGACGAGACCAAGCTGCGCGAAGTGCGCGGCGATGTGCTGCGCCAGTGGAACCAGAACGGCATGCTGCCGCTGATCTACGCCCACCTGTTCTCGCTCGATCTCGTGCGTGAAATCTTCGGCCGCCAGGTCTCGCAGGGCAAGGGGCCGCAGGTTCAGCCCGCCGCCTGATGGAATAAGGCAGGCGACCATGTTCGGAGCGGGGGTTTATGACAATTTTGTCACACCCCCGCGCCATTATGCGACGCTCTTCAAACACATGCTTGCAAAAGATATGTCGCCTGCTTCATTCTAGGGGTTGAATGTGCCATCAGGGTTGCTATGTTAAGGCTACCTGATCGGCGCTACCCTCATGGCCCGGTCAGGCTGGTGCACATCGTGCACCTCCTCCCTGAACCTTGGCCACCTCGCGCATCGCGCGAGGTGGTTTTTTAATGCCCCCGTACAGGCAGGCATTTCCCGCGATATCAGCATCTTATAAGCTTATGCAGGACGCATTGGCATCCTGCGCCATGGCTATTCCGCAGCCTGCGCCCAGCGCTTGCCGCCCGGTCCCTGCGCCAGTTCGCAGACGGTAGCAGCCAGTCGCCGAACCAGACCCGACACCAGATCGATCATCGGCTCCATGCCCGCCCCCGGCTCCAGAAGCTGCGAATCGAGATAGCAACTGCGGTCGATTTCCAGCTGCATGGCATGGATCGATTCGCCGGGTGCGCCATGCCGGTCCAGCACATAGCCCCCTGCATAAGGGCGATTGTGCGCTACCTCCCAGCCCTCCGCCGCGAAGTGCGAGAAGGCGGTGCCGACAAGACTGCCGTGACAACTCGCCCCGAACCGATCCCCGACGACAAACCGGGCAGGCTCGCTCCCCGGGCGCGGCACCAGCGGCGGCATCGAATGAAGGTCGAGCAGCAAGGCCGCTCCCCACCGATCGCACAGCCCGGCCAGCGCGCGAGACAGCGCCGCATGATAAGGCTCGTGGACAAGGTCGATACGCGCGCGCAGATCGGCTTCTTCAAGGCGCCCCCGCCATATCTCGCCGAAACCGGAAAGACGACGCGGAATGAGGCCCAACCCGCTCCGCACGCGGCGACTGGGCAGCGGGCGACGCCCTTCGGCGGGTGAAGCCCGTTTCACCATCTCCCAGTCGATATCGTCCGGCGCGCGGTTCAGGTCGATCATGGCTCGCGGCGCCTGGGCAAGCAGCAGAGGCGCACCGGTTGCCCTCGCCACTCCTCGGGCGACCCGATCGACGAAGCGGTCCTCCAGCCTGACGCAGACCGCGCCGGGCTTGCGCATTCCGTCCAGCAACCGCGCAGGATAGGCCCTGCCTGCATGAGGCACCGCAATCAGCACGGGTATGGGGGAAGGCTCCTGCCCGGACAGAACGAAAGCGGGAATGCCGGGAGCATCGGGAATACGCCCGCCGGAACCTTGTTGCGAATCATTATCGCCCGAAGGATCGATCATGTCTTCAAGCTGGCCCTTTCGCATGCCCCTGTCAAAGCGTCCCGTTCCCGGTCAGGTAAACATTCCGAACAAGAATTTTAACCGGACAAGGTATATGTCTTGGCTCATAGGAGCGCCCGTACCAGCGTACGACACGCCATCAACGAATTTGGACATGAAAACGCGATGATCCGCATCCTGCTTGCCGAAGACGACCAGGCCATGCGCACCTATCTGGCCCGCGCCCTGGAGAACGCCGGCTACGAAGTGCTGGCGGTGGACCGGGGAACCGAAGCCCTGCCTTATCTCCAGAACGAACATTTCGACCTCCTGCTCTCGGACATCGTCATGCCCGAGATGGATGGAATCGAGCTGGCGCAGCGCTGCGCCGAAATTTCCCCGATGACGAAAGTGATGTTCATCACCGGTTTCGCCGCCGTATCGCTGCGCGCGGGCCGCGAGGCCCCGCATGCCAAGGTCCTGTCCAAGCCCTTCCATCTGCGTGATATCGTTATGGAAGTTCAGCGCCTTTTCGGCCTTTCCGAGCATGTCCGGCTGTAATTCCGGCTATCCACAGAGCTACCCACAGGCTCGTGAAACTTTTTTGAAAAAACCGGTTGCCAACCTCCGGCCTCACCGTTAGAGGCCCACTCCACCGAGCGGCACTACGGAGCCGCAACGGACTGACCGAATGGTGCGGGCGTATAGCTCAGTGGTAGAGCACTATGTTGACATCGTAGGGGTCGCAAGTTCAATCCTTGCTACGCCCACCATTCGAGAGCCCCGCAAGTCTCTGACTTAGCGGGGCTTTCTCTTTCCAGCCACCGCGATTTTCCATCGCCGCCGTGATCGCTCCCGACCATGCAAGCGGTGCAACTCCGCCGCCGCGCAAAGCGGGCAGCCGGGCCGCAACCCGCCTTGCCAGCCGCCCCCCGCCTGCCTAAGAGACCCCCAATTCTCATCTCCAGGGGAGTTTTCCGGAATGGCAAAAATCAAGGTCAAGAATCCCATCGTCGAGATGGACGGCGATGAAATGACGCGGATCATCTGGGAATGGATCCGTGAACGGCTGATCCTCCCCTACCTCGACATCGACCTCAAGTACTACGACCTCTCGGTCCAGAAGCGCGACGAGACCGGCGACCAGATCACTGTCGACGCCGCCAACGCCACCAAGGAACACGGCGTTGCCGTGAAGTGCGCGACGATCACCCCCGACGAAGCCCGCGTCACCGAATTCGACCTCAAGAAGATGTGGAAGTCGCCCAACGGCACGATCCGCAACATCCTCGGCGGCGTCGTCTTCCGCGAGCCGATCGTGATCTCGAACGTGCCCCGCCTGGTTCCGGGCTGGACCGACCCGATCGTCGTCGGCCGCCACGCTTTCGGCGACCAGTACAAGGCCACCGACACCCTGATCCCCGGCCCCGGCAAGCTGCGCCTGGTGTGGGACGGCGAGAGCGGCGAGAAGATCGACCTCGACGTGTTCGACTTCCCGGCTCCGGGCGTCGCCATGGCGATGTACAACCTCGACGAATCGATCCGCGACTTCGCACGCGCTTCGTTCAACTACGGCCTCAATCTCGGCTGGCCGGTCTACCTCTCGACCAAGAACACGATCCTCAAGGCCTATGACGGCCGCTTCAAGGATCTGTTCCAGGAAGTGTTCGACGCCGAATTCGCCGACAAGTTCAAGGCGGCCGGCATCGTCTACGAACATCGCCTGATCGACGACATGGTCGCCTCGGCGCTCAAGTGGTCGGGCAAGTTCGTCTGGGCCTGCAAGAACTACGACGGCGACGTGCAGTCGGACACCGTTGCCCAGGGCTTCGGCTCGCTGGGACTGATGACCTCGGTCCTGCTCTCGCCCGACGGCAAGACCGTCGAAGCGGAAGCCGCTCACGGCACCGTGACCCGTCACTACCGCCAGCACCAGCAGGGCAAGGCGACCTCGACCAACCCGATCGCCTCGATCTTCGCCTGGACGCGCGGCATCGCCTATCGCGGCAAGTTCGACGAGACCCCGGAAGTGGTGAAGTTCGCCGAGACGCTGGAACAGGTCTGCATCGAAACCGTCGAAAGCGGCAAGATGACCAAGGACCTCGCACTGCTGATCGGTCCGGACCAGAACTGGATGACCACCGAGCAGTTCTTCGAGGAAATCGTCAAGAACCTCGAAACCAAGATGGCAAGCTGGGGCTGAGCCTCCGCCTGATTGAAACCGAGTTCGAAGAAGACCCTCCGCCGCAAGGCGGGGGGTTTTTCTTTGGCCAAATGCCACCATGAAAAAGGCCCGCCGAAACGAAGTTCGGCGAGCCTGGAAGATTCACTGACGGCGCCCCCTGCGCCCGAACCTCGTCCGCTTACTCGAAAGGCTCTTCGCCCTCGAGCTTGGTGCGGTGCATCATGCGCCCGCAAGTCGGGTCATAGGCCTCGGCGCGGTGCATCGTGCCGGTGTTGTCCCACATGACGAGATCGCCGACTTCCCATTCGTGGCTGTACGTGAATTCCGGGCCGGTCGCCCATTCACGCAGACCATGGATGATCATCGCGCTTTCCAGAGCGGACTTGCCGACCACCTGTGCTGCGGTGCACCCGATCACCAGGCTCTTGCGCCCGGACTTGTGCTTCCACACGAGCGGCAGTTCCTGCTCCCCGATCTGGGCATAGCCCTGCAACTTGGCGAGGCTGGGTTCCGGCTCGTAGTAGAAGAGGCTGGCCCAAGGGCCGTGAACCACACGGTACTGCTCGTACTCGGCCTGCCTGTCGGCAGGAAGGTCCTCGAAAGCCGCATACGTATTGGCGAAACCGGTATTGCCGGTGCCACGCGGGCTCGGCACCCGGCACGACAGCAGCGAGGCCAGGATCGGCACGTCGTTGCGGGTGCCGTCGATGTGCCAGTAGAGCGAACCCTTGAGGTACTCGGCCGCCATCGGGTTTTCCCTGGCGTCGAGCGTGATCTTCGAGATCACTTCCTCGCCCCCCTTGCGCTCGGGCGCGAAAATGCCGAGCGTCTTGGTGAAGGCGACCTGCTCTTCATCGGTGAAGTTCACTTGCGGGAATACCAGCACCCCGCGCGCTTCCAACAGCTCGCGGATTTCCGTGGCGATCTCCCCGCCGAGCAGTTCTTCTTTCGTATTCAGCACGCGGCTGCCGATTTTCGGCTTGATCTCTTCGGCCTTCAGCCTGGTCTGGGTCTCGACCGACATGTCTCCAACTCTCCCGTCAGGTTCGGCCGCTGGATAAGCGGCTCACGGGAGACGATACCACGGACTGAACGCCTGTTCAAAGAGGCGCAGGCAAAAGGGCCGCGATCAATCGCTGCCGCGGAGTCAGGGCTTGAGACGGTCGAGCCAGCCCTCGACGAGGGCGCGTGCCTGCTCATGCCCGGCCTCGACGCCGAGGCCTTTCTCCATGACGATGCAGCGGCCGATTCCAGCCAGGACCACCGCGAGCGCAGCCGGATCGAAGCCTTCCACCGCCTTCATGCGATCTCCCAGCAGGCGTTCGAGAATCTCGACCTGCCGCTTGCGCATGGCGACGCTGTGCTCGGCCATCTTCTCGCGAACGGCGGGACGATGGTTGGCCAGTGCCATGAATTCCAGCGACATCGCCGTGCGGCTCGTATCGACGAAGAAGCCCCAGAGCGCCCGGACGGGATCGGGCGAGGCCAGCGCCTCCTCGATCATCCGGTCGCTGTCCGCCGCACCCTGACGGCACACTTCGAGGAGCAGATCGTCGGTTGTCGGGAAATAGTAGTGCACCAGCGAAGGCTTGAGACCTGCCCGTGCGGCGACGCGCCGCGTGCTGGCGGCCGCATAGCCTTCGTCCCGAATGAGTTCGACGGTCGCCTCGACGATGCGCGCCCGCGTCGCGGATGTCTCGGCCCCTATCCTGCGTGCTGCGCCTGCCATCGGATCTCCTTTTCGCGCGTCTGCCTAAGACCTGCCGCTTCCAAGATCAACCAAGGCGGACCGCCTTGCCATTTGTTCTCTTTTTGTTCATTCCTGCGGGATGCGAATCCACAAGGGAAGAGGCGCCGTCAGCGGCCAGGCGAGCAAGCGCTTCAACCTCCCCCAGCGGGAGGCGGACGGCGACTGGCTGGATGCGATGGAAGACATCGACGGCCCTGCCCGCCACCCCGCCACTACGGTTACCGAAGAACATCCGCGCTCGATCCTGTCGTTCAACAAATCCCCCGACATTCCCTTCGATCGCTCGATCAACGCCTATCGCGGCTGCGAGCACGGCTGCATCTATTGTTTCGCACGGCCTACCCATGCCTATCACGACCTGTCCCCCGGCCTCGATTTCGAAACGAAGCTTTTCGCCAAGCCCGATGCGGCGCGGCTGCTGCGCGCGGCGCTCGCCAAACCTAGCTATCGTCCGGCGCCGATCGCCATGGGCACCAATACCGACCCCTACCAGCCGATCGAGGGCCGCTATCGAATCACTCGCAGTGTGCTGGAACTCTGCCTGGCAACGCGCCACCCGGTCTCGATCACCACGAAGTCCGACCGGGTGCTGCACGACCTTGACCTGATCGCGGAAATGGCCCGGTTCCGCCTCATATCCGTGGCCATATCGGTGACGAGCATGGACCCCGGCCTATCACGCCTGCTGGAACCGCGCGCGGCGGCGCCGGCCAAGCGGATCGCGGCGCTCGGCAGGCTGGCAGCGGCAGGCGTACCGGCCCATGTCTCGATCGCGCCGGTCATTCCCTCGATCACCGACCAGTATCTGGAGGAAATACTAAAGGCCGCGCTGGACCAGGGCATTCATCATGCGACCTGGATCATGATCCGCCTGCCCCACGAAGTCGCGCCGCTGTTCCGCGAATGGCTGGAGGCCCACTTCCCCGACCGCGCGGGCAAGGTCATGGCGACGATCCAGTCGATGCGCGGGGGCAAGGACAACGATCCGAACTTCTTCACCCGTATGCGCCCGCAAGGTGTCTGGGCGGACCTGTTCCGGCACCGCTTCCGGCTGGCCATGACGCGCATGGGATTTTCCCGTCCCGCCCATGTGCTCGATAGCTCCGGTTTCCGCAGGCCCTCGCTGGATGGCCAACTCTCGCTGCTATAGCTGCCAGAAACCGAACGCCCGCTCAGGCGTTTCCCTGCCCAACGACGAAAACAGGACAGGAGGACGGCATGACCGATGAACCCGCGAAAGTAGAGCGCGCCCCGGAAGCCCCCACGACAACGACCACGATCATTCGTGAGCGCGGATCATCGAGCGGGGCGACCGGAATGATCATGGCGCTGATCCTGCTGATCCTGGTAGCAGGCGGGATCTATCTGTTCAGTCAGGGCACGAAGAGCGAGACGGCAAAGGACGACGCCATTGCCGGAGCCGCCCAGAGCGTCGGCAATGCAGCCGGCAAAGTAGGCGACGCCGCGCAGGACGCCTCGAACAATCTCAAGGACGATCAAGGCAACTAAGGCGTTCCACCCGATCAGGCGGCGCGGCGCAAGCCTTCGGGACCGCGCCGCGCAATCAGCGACACGTTGGATATTCCCGCCACGCTGGCCAGATGCTCCGCGAAATCGCCGTCGAGCGCGAAGTCCCGGCCCAGCCGGACTTTCTGCTTGCGCCCTTCCCCGAGATCGAGCGTTGCCACCACTTCGCCGCAGCCCGGCGCTCCGGCACGCATTAGCATCGCCAGTTCCTGCACCGCATCGACCCGGTCGATATCGAGCGTCAGCAGCATCCGCGCATCGGCCTTCACTTCGTTCAGCGGTCTTGCCCCGCGTACCGTCACACGGGGCGGCTCGTCCGGGCTGGGGCTGTCCAGTTCGACGGTGAGCAGCACGCAGGCACCCTCCTTCGACCAGCGCACGAAATTCTCGACCATGCTTTCCTCGAAGCAGGAGGCGGAGAAGTTACCCGACTGGTCGGAAAAGTCGGCCATGACGAAGTCCTTGCCGCGCTTGGTCTTCCGCTTCTGGACGTTCTCGACCATGGCCGCCATCACCGCGCCGGTGCGCCCGGCCCCGCCGCCGGTCATGAGGCTGGAATAGGTCCGCGCGCCGTTGGCCGAAGCCACTGCGCGATACTGTTCGACCGGGTGGGCGGCAAAGTAGAAGCCGAAAGTCTCGCGCTCCTTGGCCATCTGGTCAGTCCGGTTCCAGGGTTCGGCCTCGACGAGGCGCAGGCCCTGCTCGACGTGATCGTCGCCGCCGAACAGGCTGTTCTGGTCCGAATTGCGCTCGCGCGAGGAACGGTCCGCCTCGGCCAGCAGGGTGTCGGCATTGGCGAGAACTTTGGCGCGGTTCGGCTCCAGCCCGTCGAAACCGCCCGCCGCGGCGAGGCTTTCGAGCTGGCGGCGATTCATCGACCCGGCCGGAGCGCGGCGGAACACGTCGTCCAGGCTGGCGAACTTGCCGTTCGCCTCGCGCTCGGCAACGAGCGCGTCCATCGCCTTTTCGCCGACATTGCGGATACCCGCCAGCGCATAGCGCACGGCATGGCTGTCCGGCGTTTCCTCGACGCAGAATTCGGCTTCCGACATGTTGATGTCGGGCGCGGCAAGCTGGATGCCGTTGCGGCGCGCGTCGTCCACGAAGATTGCCAGCTTTTCCGACTGGTGCATGTCGAAGCACATCGAAGCGGCGTAGAATTCGTGCGGGTAATGCGCCTTGAACCAAGCCGTGTGATAGGCGAGCAGCGCGTAGGCGGCAGCGTGCGACTTGTTGAAGCCGTAGCCCGCGAACTTATCGATCAAGTCGAACAGTTCGTTGGCCTTGGCCGCATCGATGTTCGAAATGTCCTTGCAGCCATCGACGAAGCGCTGGCGCTGCTTGTCCATTTCCGCCTGGACTTTCTTGCCCATGGCGCGGCGCAGAAGGTCAGCGTCGCCCAGCGAATAGCCCGCCAGGATCTGCGCGGCCTGCATGACCTGTTCCTGATAGACGAAGATCCCGTAAGTCTCGCTCAGGATGCCCGAGAGCTTCTCATGCGGGTATTCGATCGATTCCAGCCCGTTCTTGCGGCGACCGAACAGCGGAATGTTGTCCATCGGGCCGGGACGGTAGAGCGAGACGAGCGCGATGATGTCGCCGAAATTGGTCGGCTTCACCGCCGCCAGCGTGCGGCGCATGCCTTCGGATTCGAGCTGGAACACGCCGACCGTATCGCCGCGTTTCAGCAGTTCGTAGACCGCTGCATCGTCCCATGCGAGGGTCGAGAGGTTGATCGAGATGCCACGCCGTTCCAGGAGGTCGCAGGCCTTCTTCAGCACCGACAGCGTCTTGAGGCCGAGGAAGTCGAACTTGACGAGACCGGTGTCTTCCACCGACTTCATGTCGAACTGCGTCACCGGCATGTCGGAGCGCGGATCGCGGTAGAGCGGCACCAGCTGCGCCAGCGGACGATCGCCGATGACCACGCCCGCGGCGTGGGTGGACGAGTTGCGCGGCAGGCCTTCCAGCTGCACGGCAAGGTCGACGAGGCGCTTCACTTCGTGGTCGACATCGTATTCGCGGCGGAATTCGGCGACCGGCGGGTCCTTGGTCACGCCGTGCTGCTTGCGGCCGTGGAGGGCCTCGGTCAGGGTCCAGGGGTCGGTCGGATGGTTGGGCACCATCTTGCAGAGGCTGTCGACCCGGCCATAGCTCATCTGCAGGATGCGGCCGCAGTCGCGCAGCACCGCGCGGGCCTTCATCTTGCCGAAAGTGATGATCTGGGCGACGTGATCGTGCCCGTACTTGCTCTGGACGTAGCGGATCACCTCGCCGCGCCGGGTTTCGCAGAAGTCGATGTCGAAGTCGGGCATCGAGACGCGTTCCGGGTTGAGGAAGCGTTCGAACAGCAGGCCCAGCTTGAGCGGATCGAGGTCGGTCACGGTCAGCGCCCAGGCGACCAGCGAGCCTGCACCCGAACCACGGCCCGGCCCCACCGGAATGTCGTTGTCCTTGGCCCACTTGATGAAGTCGGCAACGATCAGGAAGTAGCCGGGGAAGCCCATGCCAACGATGATCTGCACCTCGAAATCGAGGCGCTTGGCATAGTCGAGGAAATCTTCGGTCACGCCGCGTTCGGCGAGTTCCCGGTAGGCCGCCTCGCGCGCTTCGCCCTGAAGCGCCATGGCGGCGTCGAGTTCGGCTTCGGTGACGTCCGGCCAGTAGGGCGCCAGCCGTTGGGCCAGACCCGCACGCGAATTGTCCGCCAGCATCCGCGCTTCGCCTTCGAGGTCACCGGCGAGGCTGGGCAGCAGCGGCTTGCGGCGCGGCGGCATGTAGGCGCAGCGCTGCGCAACGACGAGCGTGTTCGCCAGCGCCTCGGGCAGGTCCGCGAACATTTCCTGCATCGTCTCGACCGGCTTGACCCAGCGCTCCGGCGAGGAGCGCGGACGGTCGGCGGCATCGACCTGGGTCGAATTGGCGATGCAGAGCATGGCGTCATGCGCGGCGTGGAACTTCGCCTCGGCATATTGCGCGGGATTCGTGCCGACGAGCGGAATGTCGCGGGCATAGGCCAGCGCGATGAGGTCTTCCTCGCTGCCGTCCTCGGCCTCGTCGCCGGTGCGCGCGATCTCGATGTAGAGGCGGTTGCCGAATAGCGCCTGCAGGCTGTCGCAATAGCTTTCGGCGGCCTCCACCCGGTCCGCCGCGTAGAGCCGGGCGAGCGCGCCCTCGCCGCCGCCAGTCAGGCAGATCAACCCGTCGGTATGGCCGCGCAAGTCGTCCAGCTCGACATGGGCTTCGAGATGCAGCGGCCGGTCAAGATGCGCGCGGCTGACGAGATCGCACAAGTTGAGCCAGCCCGCCTCGTTCTGGGCGAAGAGCGCCAGCCAGTCGATCGGGCGGTCCTGCCCTTGCTTCGCCGCACCGGGACGGGCGACTGCGAGGAAAGTGCCGACGATCGGCTGCACCCCGGCGCCCTTGCAGGCCTGGGCATAAGTAGGCGCGCCGTAGAGACCGTTGCGGTCGCAGATGGCGGCGGCGGGGAAATTCCGTTCCTTGGCGAGCTTGGCGGCGGCCTTGGGATCGATCGCGCCGTCCAGCATCGTGAAACTGGAGAAGATGCGGAGCGGTACGAAAGGTGCGTGGGCCATCGGCGGAATTTAGGCATTGCCCCTATGCCCGATCAAGGCGGGTCTGGGGATAAGCCGGGGGATAGGGCAACTGGTGCCTCCAAAATGGCGCAGATCGAGGTCGCCACACCTCCGCCATGCCCTCCCCCAATGAGCGCCTTGATACCGACGGGAAATCGGCTCATGGTCGCGCACGTTCCTGTCCTTGCCGGACAGTCCGCTCCGGCTTCTTCAAGAACCCTTGGAATTCATGCACATGCCGCGCCGGTCCCGGCGCTTTCGTCTTTTGCCCAGATGGCATTTCCGGAGACGCGTGAATGAAGTTCGCCTATCTCGCTTTCGTCCCTCTCCTGCTGGCACCCGAAGGCATCCTGCCCTTGAAGTTCGCCGCCATGGCGCAGCAAAACCGACCCGATGGGTCGCACGGCCAGAGCGCGAGACCGCCCGGCGGTGGCGGTAGCGGCGGCGCCGATCGTCCCGGTCAGCCCGGAGGTGGAAGACCGACCAATCCGGGCAGCAACCGGCCACAGCCCGCGCCTCAGCCGGTTCCCCAGCCGCAACCCACCCGGCCCGGCGGCAACCACGGCCAGCCGGGCCGCCCCGGCGCAGGCAATGACCACAGGCCTCCGCAAGGCGGCTACCGTCCCGGTCAGCCGGGAGCCAACCGTCCGGGCCAGCCCGGCTATCAGCGCCCGCCCGTCGTCAACCGTCCGCATCGTCCCGGCGCAGGCAGGCCGAGCACCTTCCGGCCGATGCGCGCTCCGGCCTATCGCTATCCGCACGGCTACAAGTATCGCCGCTGGTCGATCAACATGATGCTGCCGGCGATCTTCCTGTCGTCGACCTACCTGTTCCAGGATTACGGGATGATCGGCGTCGGCCCGCCGCCCGCAGGTTATTACTGGGTCCGTTACGGACCCGATCTCCTGCTGGTGAACCGCCGCAGCCGCCGCGTCGTCGACGTGATCTACGGCGCGTTCTACTGAAAGCGCGAGGCGCTGCCTCAGTCCCTAGAGCAGCGTCTCGATGTCCTTCTCCAACCGCTCCGGCTTGTCGGTCGGGGCATAGCGGCGCACGACCTTGCCGTCGCGGTCGATCAGGAACTTGGTGAAGTTCCACTTGATCGACTTGCTGCCGAGCAGGCCGGGCGCCTCGCGCTTGAGCCAGGTCCAGAGCGGCGCGGCATGCTCGCCGTTGACGTCGATCTTGCCCATGAGCGGGAACGAGAGGCCGAAATTCACCTGGCAGAACGAGGCGATCTCGTCAGACGAGCCGGGTTCCTGCGCGCCGAACTGGTTGCAGGGGAAAGCGATGACCTCGAAGCCGCGATCGCGGTACTTGCGCCAGAGGTCCTCCAGACCGGCATATTGCGGCGTAAACCCGCACTTGCTGGCGGTGTTGACGATCAGGAGGACTTTGCCGAGCCGGTCGGCGAGACTGACCGCCTCGCCGCCGGGCAGTTGCGCTTCGAAATCCGCAATCGTGCGAGGATCAGCCGGTGACGCCATGGGGGAAATCCGTCCTTCGATAAAGACGGCGTATATCCCCGATTTCCAATAGCCTGTCACCGTCCTTCTGGACGGAATAGTTGCCCTGGTCCGCTTCGGGCAGGTGCATGACATAGCGGATCAGGTTGGCCACCGTATCTCTGCGAATGGCCTTGAATACGTTGAATACACCCCCACCGTCGGCCGTCTTGTGCAGTTCGGCACTGTCGTTCCAGCCGGGGCCTTCGCCCGCCGGATGGCCTTGGATGGTAGTGGGAAAGTCGCTCATAAAACGCTCCTTTCGCGCGTCTTGCCTCTAAGGCTAAAACGCTTAGACCACGCAGGATGTTCCTTCGATGAACATCAGGTCAGCACCCCGTCGTGCAGTCTTACCACGCGGTCCATCGCGGCAGCCAGACGCTCGTTATGGGTAGCCACGAGGGCGGCGCTGCCCTGTCCGCGCACCAGTTCGAGGAACTGCGCGAAGACCTTGTCGGCGGTTTTCTCGTCGAGGTTGCCGGTCGGTTCGTCGGCCAGCACCAGCCGCGGCTTGTTTGCCAGAGCGCGGGCAACCGCCACGCGCTGCTGTTCGCCGCCGGAAAGCTTGCTCGGGCGATGGTCCAGCCGCTGGCCGAGGCCGAGCGCGCCGAGCAGTTCGGTCGCCCGCGCCTCGCATTCCTCGCGCGACTTGCCGGTGATGAGCTGCGGCAGGACCACGTTCTCGATCGCGTTGAAGTCGGGCAGGAGATGGTGGAACTGGTAGACGAAGCCGATGTGATCGCGACGCACCGCGGCGCGGCGATCCTTGCCGAGCTTCGAGGCATCGATCCCCGCAATCTCGATCCGACCGCCGAAGCCGCCTTCGAGAAGGCCGATGGCCTGGAGCATCGTCGATTTGCCCGAACCCGAAGGTCCCAGCAGCGCAACGATCTCTCCTGGCTGGACGTTGAGATCGACGCCGCGCAGCACGTCGATGCGGACACCGCCCTGCTCGAAACTGCGGGTCAGCTTGTCGAGGCGAACGACGGGATCACTCATAACGCAGTACCTGCACGGGATCGGTGCTCGCCGCCTTGAAGGCGGGGTAGAGCGTGGCGAGGAAGCTGAAGATCAGGGCCATCACGCAGATCACCGCGATCTCCACCGGGTCGGGCCGCGAGGGCAGCTCGGTCAGGAAGCGGATCGAGGGATCCCAGAGGTTCTGGCCGGTCACGATCTCCACGAAATGGACGATGGGCTGGCGGAAATAGAGGAACACCATGCCCAGCAGCACGCCTGCCACCGTGCCGAGCGCGCCGATGCAGAAGCCGGTCGTCACGAAGACTTTTAGCAATGAGCGCCGGGTCGCGCCCATCGTGCGCAGGATCGCGATGTCGCGGGTCTTGGCGCGCACCAGCATGATCAGCGAGGAGAGGATGTTGAACACCGCCACCAGCACGATGATCGAGAGCACCACGAACATCGCCACGCGCTCGACCGCCAGCGCCTCGAACAGCGAGGCGTTGATGGTCTTCCAGTCGGTGACGATCGCCCGGCCCTTGAGCTGGCGTTCGAGGGGGGCGAGGATTTCGCCGACCTTGTCGGGGTTGGTGGTCGTCACTTCGATCATGCCGATGGTGTCGCCGGTCAGCATGAGCGTCTGCGCGTCTTTCAGCGGCATGACCACATAGGCCTTGTCGTAGTCGTAGATGCCGATCTCGAAGATGGCGGCGACGCGATAGGCGATCTGGCGCGGCACCGTGCCGAAAGGCGTCGAGCGACCGAGCGGGTTGATGACGGTGATCGTATCGCCCACTTGCGCGCCGAGGTTCTGCGCGAGCTGCGCACCGATCGCAACATTGTCGCTGCCCGGGGCGACTTCGGCCAGGTTCCCCGCCTTCACCTTGTCCTTGAGGCGAGCGAGGTCCTCAAGGGTATTGCCGCGCACGAGGATGCCCTCGACCCGGCCGTTGAACGTGGTCATGAGCGGCTGGTCGATCAGCGGCGAGGCGTGGGTGACGCCCGGTGTCGCGCGCACGTCCTTGAGCACGCCCTGCCAGTCGTCGAGACGACCGCCATAGGCCTGGATGATGGCATGGCCGTTGAGCCCGACGATCTTGTCGAACAGCTCGGCGCGGAAGCCGTTCATCACGCTCATCACGATCACCAGCGCGGCGACGCCCAGCATGACCGCGACCAGGCTGATGCCGGCGACGAGGGCAATGAAGCGCTCGCCCTTTCCGGGCAGCATGTAGCGCTTGGCGATGGTCCATTCGAAAGGGGATAGGATCAAGCGACGGGTCCGTCTGAGATCGGGCAGATAAGCCCGGCATTAAGCACATGTCGGAAAGCTGGCAAGCGGATGGGGCAGTCCGCGTGTCGGCAGGATGAACGGCCGCGTCCGGAATGGACGCATAACAATTAACGCGTCCGGAATGGACACATATGGAAGCAGCGCAAACGCGCGGCGCGCGATTCGGCTCCCTTCGCTTCGTCATCAGGCCGTCATCAAGGGCGCTCAAAGCCTCCGTCCTCACGGACTCTCGGGCGTTTCGCTGCTGGGCCTTGCATTTGAAGCCAACACGCTCCAAATGCGCGGGCGATTTGGCGCGACGGCAGCCCGGACGACATCCATGAACATGACACATCCCTTTCGAGACGCCGACGGGGACAAGCTGCGCGAAGAGTGCGGCGTTTTCGGCGTAATCGGCTCCAAGGACGCGGCGAACATCGCTGCGGCCGGGCTTCATTCCCTTCAGCATCGCGGCCAGGAGGCCGTGGGCATCACCAGCTTCAGCGGCGAGGAGTTCCACTCCCATCGCGGCCTCGGCCATGTGGCGCAGGTGTTCTCCCAGCGTGAGCTGGACACCCTGCCGGGCACCATGGCCTCGGGTCACGTCCGCTATGCGACGACCGGCGGATCGGGCCTGCGCAACGTGCAGCCGCTCTTCGCCGATCTGGCTGCGGGCGGCTTCTCGATCGCCCATAACGGCAACATTTCCAACGCGATGACGCTGAAGCGCGATCTCGTGTCGAAGGGTTCGATCTTCCAGTCGACCTCCGACACCGAGGTCATCATCCACCTCGTCGCCACCAGCCGCTATCCCACGCTGCTCGACCGCTTCGTCGATGCGCTGCGCATGGTGGAAGGCGCCTATTCGCTGATCTGCATGACGGCGGAAGGCATGATCGCCTGCCGCGATCCGCTGGGCATCCGCCCGCTGGTCATGGGCCGCATCGGCGATGCCACCGTCTTCGCTTCGGAAACCGTGGCCTTCGACGTGATCGGCGCCGAATTCGTCCGCTCGATCGAACCGGGCGAGATGGTCCAGGTCGACCACAAGGGCACGATCTCCAGCCACCGCCCCTTCGGCAATCCGGCTCCGCGCCCCTGCATCTTCGAGCACGTCTACTTCAGCCGACCCGACTCGGTGATGGACGGCCTTTCGGTCTATGGCGTGCGCAAGCAGATCGGTATGGAACTGGCCAAGGAAGCGCCGGCCCTCGCCGACGTGGTGATCCCGGTTCCGGACAGCGGCGTGCCAGCCGCCATCGGCTATGCCCAGCAGTCTGGCATTCCCTTCGAACTCGGCATCATCCGCTCGCACTATGTCGGCCGCACCTTCATCCAGCCGGGTGACGCGGCCCGCCACGCGGACGTGAAGCGCAAGCACAACGCCAACCGCGCCATTGTCGAAGGCAAGCGCATCATCCTGATCGACGATTCGATCGTGCGCGGCACCACCTCGATGAAGATCGTCGAGATGATGCGCGACGCGGGCGCCGCCGAAGTGCACATGCGCATCGCCAGCCCCCCGACCGAGCATTCGTGCTTCTACGGCGTCGATACGCCCGAGCGCTCGAAGCTGCTCGCCGCCAACATGGACATCGCCGCCATGGCGGACTTCATCAAGGCCGACAGCCTCGCCTTCGTCTCGATCGACGGTCTCTACCGCGCGGTCGGCGAGGACAAGCGCAACAAGAAGCGCCCGCAGTTCTGCGACGCCTGCTTCTCGGGCGAATACCCCACCAAGCTGACGGACTTCACCGACCGTTTCGCCGGGGAGCGTAACGCGGCGTGAGCGAGAGTGCAGGCGGGAAGCCGTTCGAAGGTCAGGTCGCGCTCGTAACCGGCTCCAGCCGGGGCATCGGCGCGGCCACCGCCGTCGCCCTCGCGGCAGCCGGGGCGCATGTCCTGCTGACCGGGCGCGACACCAAGGCGCTCGAAGCGATCGAGGACCGGATCTACCAGTCGGGCGGCTCGGCGACGATCGCGCCGGTCGACCTGGTCGAGCCGGACGGCATCGCCCGCCTCGCCACCGCCGTCTCGCAGCGCTGGGGCAAGCTGGACATTCTCGTCGTCAACGCCGCGGTGCTGCCGGAACTGACGAGCGTGGCCGATATCGACCAGCGCGCCTTCAACAAGGCGCTGACCACGAATGTCCTCGCCACGCAGGCGCTGATCGCCAATTTCGACGGCCTGCTGCGCAAGAGCGACGATGCCCGCGTGATCGGCCTCAGCACCAGTGTCGCGGAAAAGCCGCGCGCGTTCTGGGGCGCCTATGCCGCCACCAAAGCCGCCAGCGACATGCTGCTGGACTGCTATGCCGAGGAAACCCGCAACACCGCGAAAGTGCGCGTCGCCGTGGTCAATCCCGGCGCCACCCGCACCGCCATGCGCGCCCGCGCCTATCCGGGCGAGGCTCCGGCCTCGGTCAAGCCGCCCGAAGTCGTGGCCGAGCGTCTGGTCGCCCTGCTGGGCGAGCCGTTCGAAACCCGGCACCGCGAAACCGTCGGCTCCGCATTTTAACCCTGTGGTAACCCATTCCTGATTTCCTGCCATGGTCGGGGCATCTGTCGCCCCTTCCATGGCAGGCTTCAGAAATGGGGGTCTCGGGACAATGATGACGAAAGCCCCGCGGGACATCTACGAACTCGCCGCGCAGGAAGACCGCAGCGCGATTCGCCAGCGCATCTCGATTCCCGCCGGTTTCCGGGCCTCCGGAACCAAGGGTTTCCAGACGGCGGTGCGCGATCTCTCGCTTTCCGGCTTCTCGGCCACGGCGATCAGCCGCATCCATCCGGGCACTTACTGCTGGCTGACCCTGCCCGGCATGGAAGCCCTGCCCGCCCGCGTGGTCTGGTGGGAAGACGGCCTGGTCGGCTGCGCCTTCGAGCAATTGCTGAATCCGATCATCCTCGACAATGTGCTGGAGCAATGGCGCCGCGAACTGCGCGACCGGAAAGCCTGAGCTTACGCCTTCACCAGCGTGACCTGGGCGACGTCGATCCCGCCGCCCCGGAAGCCGCCCTCGCAGTACATCAGGTAGAAGCGCCATAGGCGCACGAAGCGCTCGTCGAAGTCGGCGGGCAGCCGCCCGTCCTTGACCGCCGCGTCGAAATTGCGACGCCATGCATGGAGCGTGCGGGCATAGTCCTGCCCGAACCCGTGCCGGTCTTCCCACGAGAGGCCCCGCTCCTCGGCCAGACGGCGGAATTCCGGCTCGTGGATCAGCAGGCCGCCGGGGAAGATGAAAGTCTGGATGAAGTCCGCGCTGCGGGCATAGGCCTCGAAGATCTCGCTGCGCATGGCGATATACTGGATCGCCGCCCGGCCACCCGACTTCAGATTGCGGGCCACGCAGTCGAGGAAATCGGGCCAGAACTTGCGCCCGACCGCTTCCACCATCTCCACCGAGGCGATTGCGTCGTAAGAGCCGCTGACATCGCGGTAGTCCTGCTTGAGGAAATCGACGCGTCCCCCTGCCCCTTCCACCCGCCCGTTCCAGCGGTGGCGGGCATAGGCGAGCTGCTCGTCGGAGAGGCTGATCGCATCGACCCGCGCGCCTTCCGTCTCGGCCAGGAATGCCGAGAGCGTACCCCAGCCGCAGCCGATCTCCAGCACGCGCCCCGCTTCCGGCAGGGCGAGCCGATGCGCGATGGCGCCGATCTTGTTGGACTGGGCTACGTCGAGTTCGGTCACGAACTGGCTGAGCGCATTGGGGCCGCCGTCGGGGCGCGGGAAGATGCCGCTGGAATAGAGCATCGTCTCGCCCAGCCACTGCTCGTAGAAATCGTTGCCGAGGTCGTAATGGGCATGGATGTTCCGCAAGGAACCCGAGCGCGTATTGCGGTGCAGCCAGTGCAGGAACCGCGCGATCACCCGCCACGGACCCTGCGCGCGGCCGACATTGCCGAGGCTCGTGGCGTTCTCCATGAACAGGGCGAAGATCGGCACCGGGTCCGGGCTGTCCCACTCGCCCGCTTCCCAGGCCTGATACCAGCCAACCGAGCCCGCCGTCGCCAGCCGGAGCAGTGCCCGCCAGCTACGGATATGCACGGTAGCCGCGAAACCGGGTGCGCGTCCGCCGAGCAGCCGGGTTTCGCCATCGGGCAGAATGGTCTCGATCGAGCCACGGTCGATTCCCGCATCGATGCGATCGAGCACCCGCGACACGCCGCCGGACCAGAACTTCGCCAGCCATTGCGGGCCGACGCCGATGGAGCGGCCGCCTTCGACCAGCTCCTCTCCCCTGCCTGGCGCCTCTGCGTTCATGCCCCGAATATTATCCGTAAATCGTCCTCGGGCAATCGCTTAGGCGGGCAGCTCATTTGCCTTTGGTCTTAGCCCAGGCGGCCAATGCCCGCTCCCTTCCGGCGCGGTGTTCGACCAGCCGGGCGGGGTAGCCACGCGGCCGGTGCCCCGGCGAGGGATCGTGGATCTCGGCATCGCTCACGTCGGCGAGTTCCGGCACCCATTCGCGGATATAGGCCGCCGTGTCGAACTTCTCCGACTGGGTGAGCGGCGCCATGATCCGCACGAACATCTGCGCGTCCACACCTGATCCGGCGCTCCACTGCCAGTTCACCGCATTGGAGCCGTAGTCGGCATCGACCAGGGTATCCCAGAACCACTGCTCGCCCTCGCGCCAGTCGATCAGCAGGTGCTTGATGAGGAAGCTGGCGACGATCATCCGCACGCGGTTGTGCATCCAGCCGGTGTGCCAGAGCTGGCGCATCCCGGCATCGACGATCGGATAGCCGGTGCGCCCCTGCTGCCAGGCTCCTAGGTCCGACTCGGCCTGCTGCCCCGTGCGCCAGTGCAGATGCGCGAAGTCCTCCTTGGCGGAGCGACTGCCGTATTCCGGCAGTTGCAGGATCACGTTCTGCGCATAGTCGCGCCAGCCCAGTTCGCCGAGGAAAGTCTCGACCGAGCCGCCTGCATCGGCCACGGCATGCCAGACCTGCGAGGGGGAAATCTCGCCGAAGTGCAGATGCGGCGAAAGAAACGAAGTGCCTTCGACCGACGGCAGGTTGCGCTGCGCCTCGTAGGCCGAGGCTTCGTCAACGAAAGCGTGGAGGCGCTTCTTCGCACCGTCCTCGCCCGGTTCCCACATGTCTCGCATGCCGCCCGCCCAGTCGGGCTTGGTGGGGAGCAGGTTCCAGTCGGCCAGATCGTCGGACTTCGGCCATTCCGCAAGCGCCTCGATCCGGTGCGGACGCGGGTGCGCCGGGATCGGCGGGAGGCGCTCGTGCAGCGCCCGCCAGAACGGCGTGTAGATCTTGTAAGGCCGACCGGAGCCGTTCAGCACCGATCCCGGCGGCGCCAGATAGTTCCCGTGATGAAGGTTCAGGTCGAGCACGTTGCCGACCGCCTTCTCGGCATTGCGCCACCACGGCTCGTAGTGATGCAGCGCATGGACCGAGCGGGCGCCCACTTCCTCCGCGACGGCTTTCAGAACGTCCTCGCTGCGCCCCTTCCGCAGGATCAGGCGCGAGCCTTTCTCGCGCAGCGCCGCGTCGAGGCTTTGTAGCGAATGATGCAGCCACCAGCGCGACGCCCCTCCCATTCTGCGATGTTTGGGCGTCTCGTCGTCGAGCACATAGACCGGAACGACAGGGCCTTGGCGGGCAGCTTCGGCGATGGCAGGCTGGTCCGACAGGCGCAAGTCGCGCCGCAGCCAGACGATGACAGGGGAATTCATGCTGCCGGAACGCTTTTCACTCATGCTCGTTCCCTAGGCCAATGCACGCCTCTCCCGAAAGTCCCCGCAAGCCGCGTCATCGCATCGATCCGCGCAAAGCCCTGATCGCCGCGCTCGCCTGCTGGAGCGGCTTCGCGGCTTTCGCCTGGGCCATGCCCGCAGGCAGGACCGCCCAGTTCGACCGGCTGGGCCTGCTGTTCTGGCGCGCCCACGACTTGCGCCCGCTCGGCCCACCCTGGCTGCTCGAATGGGTCCGCGACCTCACTGCGATGGGCGGGTTCCTGCAACTCAAGCTCTATACGATCTTCGCCGTCGTCGCGCTGTTCTGGCTGCGCTGCCGCCGCGAGGGGGTGCTGTTGGCGCTGACCGTGCTGAGCGCCAGCCTCGTCAACGTCGCCTTCAAGGCCGTGTTCGGCCGCCCGCGCCCGGAGATCGTGCCGCACCTTACCGAGGCCGGAGGGGCCAGCTTCCCCAGCGGCCACAGCTTCAACGCCGCCTCGTCCTACATCGCCTTCGCGCTCGCCTTCGCCGCGCTAGCCCCGCGCGCCTCTGTGCGTCACACGCTGGTCGCGGCGGCCATGCTGCTGAGCCTTGCCATCGCCTGGAGCCGCGTCTGGCTGGGTGTCCACTGGCCGAGCGACGTCATGGCCGGATGGCTGGGCGGCGCCGGATGGGCCTTCCTCGCCAGCGCCCTGCTCTACCGCCCCGCCGCAACCGTGGTCCACGCCGCCGATGAGCTGACCGCTCCGGGCAAGGTCAGCTGACCGTCCAGGTCTGGCCCCGTGCCAGCAGCCCGGCGAGATCGGCGCTCTTGCCCGCGACCAGCCCTTCCCGCTCGGCGATAACGGCACATTCGAAAGTCGGTGCCGGATCGTCGTAAATGACGCCGAGCGCCATCGGGAACGGGCCGAAGGGCATCTCCACCAGCATATGCGCCAGCGCGCGATTGCGGACATTATGCACCAGCACCCCCGCCGCCTGCCAGTCCCCCTCGACGACATCCACCACCTTGAGCGAGAGCGTCTCCAGATCGAGCCCGAGGCCCTTGGCGCCCTTGGCGAAGAGCAGCGGCTCGCCGTCATGGCACTGGACCTGCCGGTCCGCCGCCACGGCCTTGTCGGTGAAGTCGTCGAAGCGGTCCTTGTTGTAGACGATGCAGTTCTGGAAAATCTCGATAAAAGCCGCGCCCTTGTGCAGGTAGGCGGCTTTCAGCACGTCCGGCAGGTCCTTGGAGACATCGTAGCCGCGCGCCACGAAGCGCGCGCCGGAACCCAGCGCGAAGGCGCAGGGACTGGCGGGGCGGTCGACCGATCCGGCGGGAGAAGTCGGCGAAGGCGTGCCGGTGCGGCTGGTCGGCGAATACTGCCCCTTGGTCAGGCCGTAGATCTCGTTGTTGAACAGCATGATCTGGCAATCGAGATTGCGCCGCAGCACATGCATCGTGTGGTTGCCGCCGATCGACATGCCGTCGCCGTCGCCCGTCACCAACCAGACGTCGAGCTGCGGATTGGCGAGCTTGATCCCAGTCGCCACCGCCGGAGCGCGACCGTGGATCGAGTGGAAGCCGTAACTTTCGACATAGTAGGGAAACCGGCTCGAACAGCCGATCCCGGAGACGAAGACGGTGTTCTTCGGGTCCGCGCCGAGCATCGGCAGGGTGCGCTGCACCGCTTTCAGGATCGCATAGTCGCCGCAGCCGGGGCACCAGCGCACTTCCTGGTCGGTTTCCCAGTCCTTGAGCGTGGTCTCGATCGGGGTCATGTCGTTCACGATGCGCTCTCCGGTGTCAGGGCTGCTCGATTTCGGGCGCGGGAAGCTGGGTCTCGTTGACCGCGACCTTGCCGCCCTCGTTGCCGGGAATCCGGTCGAAGAAGCGGCCGATCACCTCCTCCAGTTCGGCGATCGCGAAAGGCTGGCCGCTGGTCTTGTTCAAGGGCACCGCGTCGATCAGGAAGCGGTCGCGCAGCACCGTCTTGAACTGCCCCGTGTTCATTTCCGGCACGAGCACATGCTCGAAACCGGCGAGAACCTCGCCAAGGTTGTCCGGCAACGGCCAGACGTGGCGAACATGGACATGGCTCACCGCCAGCCCTTGGCGCCGGGCGCGGCGCACGGCCTGATGGATCGGCCCGTACGTCGAACCCCAGCCGACCACGACCAGCGTGCCGCGCGCCTCGCCAAGACAGATTTCCTGCGGAGGGATCGTCTCGACAATGCCATCGATTCGGGCCTTGCGGGCATCGGTCTGGAGCTGATGGACGTCGGGGGCATAGTCGATATTGCCACTGTCCACCGCCTTCTCGATCCCGCCGACCCGATGCATCAGGCCGGGCGTGCCGGGCCTGATCCAGGGCCGCACCCCGCGCGAATCGCGCTTGTACGGCAGCACCCGCTCGCCGCCGTTCTTCTCCTCCAGGAAGCGGACGGGGAACGGCGCAAAGGTCTCGGGATCGGGGACCTTCCACGGCTCGGAAGCATTGCCGATATAGCCGTCGGTCAGCAGGATCACCGGCGTCATGTACTGCGTGGCGATGCGGCAGGCCTCGATCGCGCATTCGAAGGCATCGGCAGGCGAGCGCGCGGCGATCACCGGCAGCGGGGCATCGCCGTTACGGCCGTAGACCGCCTGATAGAGGTCCGACTGCTCGGTCTTGGTCGGCAGCCCGGTCGAGGGACCGCCGCGCTGCGAATTGACGATCACCAGCGGCAGTTCGGTCATCACCGCAAGCCCCATCGCCTCGCCCTTGAGCGCGATGCCGGGGCCGGAGGACGAGGTGACGCCCAGTTGCCCGGCGTAGCTCGCCCCGATCGCCGAGCAGATCGCGGCGATCTCGTCCTCGGCCTGGAAAGTGGTGACGCCGAATTCCTTCATCTTCACCAGATGGTGGAGGATCGCGGACGCCGGCGTGATCGGATAGCCGCCGAAGAACATCGGCAGCCCGGCCAATCGGCACCCCGCCACCAGCCCCAGCGAGATCGCCTCGGCCCCGGTCACCGTGCGGTACAGCCCCGGCTCGCTGGGCACCGGATCGATGTGCTGTTTGCGCAGCGGACCGGAGAGTTCCGCCGTCTCGCCATAGGCATGCCCGGCATTGAGCGCGGCGATATTCGCCTCGGCCAGCACCGGGTTCTTCGCGAACTTGGCCTTCAGCCAGTCGACCAGCGGCTGCCGGTCGCGGTCGAACATCCAGAGCGCCAGCCCCAGCGTCCACATGTTCTTGCAGCGCAGCGCCTCCTTGTTGCCGAGGCCGAACGGCTTCACCGCCTCCAGCGTCAGCGCGGAGATATCGAAGGCGAGCACGTCCCACTTGGCAAGGCTGCCGTCTTCCAGCGGGTTCTCGGCATATTTCGCCTTTTCGAGATTGCGCTTCCCGAACTCGCCGGTGTCGACGATGACCATGCCGCCCGGCTTCAGCGCATGGATATTGGTCTTCAACGCCGCCGGGTTCATCGCCACCAGCACGTCCGGCGCGTCGCCCGCCGTGGTGATCTCGCTGGACCCGAAATTGATCTGGAAGGCCGAGACCCCGAACAGAGTGCCCTGCGGCGCGCGAATCTCGGCGGGAAAGTCGGGGAATGTCGCCAGATCGTTGCCGGCGAGCGCGGTGGAGAGCGTGAACTGCCCCCCGGTAAGCTGCATGCCGTCGCCCGAGTCGCCCGCGAACCGCACGACGACAGCTTCGACGGCCCGTTCGTCGTGACTTGACGCGTCATATTCCGATGAGATTGTCGCCATCATCGTCCTCTCCAGGGAATGCCGGTCTTGCGCCGACGAAGCTTGTTTCCCTTCGCGCAGACTAGGCCCGCTATCTGCCGCTGCAAAATGGAAAAACGCATGAGTCGACAAACCGCGCCCTGCGTCCAGCCGGACGCCTGCCTTCGGTTAGCAAACGGGGAACCATAAATGGCGCTGGCATTGCGTCCGGGCTTGGGTCATTCTACCGGCATGCGCTCCGGCCATCGTCTCAGATCGTCCGAACACACGCTTTTCCCAACGAACATGGAATCCCGTTCACCGATGAAAGACTTCGCGTCCCTCCCCTACCGCCCCTGCGTCGGCGTCATGCTCGTCAATTCCGACGGCAAGGTCTTCGTCGGCAAGCGGATCGACACCAAGGAAGGCGACTGGTGGCAGATGCCCCAGGGCGGCGTCGACGACGGCGAAGACCTGAAGGCCGCGGCGCTGCGCGAACTCTGGGAAGAGACCGGCGCCACCGAGGCGCATGTCACGATCCTCTCGCACACGAAGGAAGAGCTGCTCTACGACCTGCCGGAAGAGCTGATCGGCAAGCTCTGGAAGGGCAAGTATCGCGGCCAACGCCAGACCTGGTATCTCGCCCGGTTTGAAGGCAAGGACGGCGATATCGACCTGGAAGCCCACACGCCTGCGGAATTCTCGGACTGGAAGTGGGTCGATCCGGAACTGCTGCCGGACCTGATCGTGCCGTTCAAGAAGCGCGTCTACCGCACCGTGCTGGAAGAATTCCGCGCGCTGATCTGATCCTTCGACAAGCTCAGGATGAGCGGGCTTCGGCAGACGCATCCTGAGCGGATCAGGGCGAACTACCCAACCCCCGCTCAGGCTGAGCTTGTCGAAGCCCAGCCGCGAACCTCAGTTTTCGGAAACGACCGGCTTGGGCGCCGAAGCCTCGGCGGTCATCACCCGAGTCGCCGGAACCTTGGCGATGGCCGCAGCCAGCTCCTCGGTTTCCGCGCAATCCTTGCCGCAGAGGGTCTGGAGCCGCGCGAGGTTGCGGCTGGCCTTGTCCTTCGCGCCCTTTTCCGCAAGCGCCATGCCTTCACCGGCCAGCGCCGCCACATTGCGCGGATCGCTGATCAGCGCCACGCGGTAATAGCGCAGCGCCTTGCCCTGCAGGCCCTGCTTGCGGGTAGCATCGGCCAGCGCCAGCAGCACCGAGACGTTGCCCGGTTCCACCGTCAGCGCCGCTTCGAAAGCATCGATCGCACCGTTGACGTTGCCCGCACCGATCGCCGCATGTCCTTCAGTCATCAGCGTCGCCGCGCGCGGATCGAGCGCGGCGTTCGGCGCGGAAAGGATAGCGCTGGAGGAAACGGCGACCACAAGGGAAAGAGCAATCGCGACAGGCGTGTAACGCATCAAAATGTCCTTGGCCGAGGGCTTCGTCCTCATCATGACACGAACGCTATCACAGCCGTTCGAAGCGCGCGACGAAAAAGCCGTCGGTCCCGTCCTGCCACGGCGAGAGCCTGAGACCGTGGCCGCGCGGGGTTCCGGCAGGCACCGGCGGCGTGACCGCCTGCCATCCGGGGTTCCGCTTCAGGAAGCCTTCCGCCTGGCTAGCGCCTTCCTCGTCGAGCAGCGAGCAGGTCACGAAGACCAGCCTTCCGCCCGGTTTCACCAGACCGGCGGCGATATCGAGCAGGCGCGCCTGCACCGTCACATAGCGGGCGAGCTGCGCCTCGGTGAGCCGCCAGCGCGCTTCGGGATTGCGGCGCCAGGTGCCGGTTCCCGAACAGGGCGCATCGACCAGCACGGCATCGGCGGCACCGGCAAAGCGCTGGAGCGCCTGCACTTCCTTGTTCGGATCGAGCAGGACGGTCTCGATTCCCGTTGCCCCGGCCCGTTCGGCGCGCGGCGCGAGTCGGGACAGGCGCGTACGGTCCACGTCGCAGGCGACCAGCGTGCCGGTGTTTTCCATGGCTGCGGCCAGCGCCAGCGTCTTGCCCCCGGCCCCGGCGCAGAGATCGATCACCGTCTCGCCGGGCTTGGCGGCGACGGCCTCGCAGGTCAGCTGCGAGCCGGTGTCCTGCACCTCGACGGCGCCGTGGACATAGGCATCGGACTGCTCGATGCTGGTTTCCGGCGGATAGCGCCAGCCATGCGCGGCCAGCGACCGCTCGCCGCCCTCGGGCAGTTCGACCCGCCCACCGCGCAAGGTATTGACGCGAATGTCGAGCGGCGCGCGGTCGAGCAGCGCCATGGCATCGGCTTCTGCCACTTCGCTGGCCGCAAAGCGCTCGACCAGCCAGCGCGGCGCAAGGCCCGCTTCGGCCACCGGCTCGCCCGGAACGATGGTGGCGGGCGCATGACCGTTACCGTCGAACAAGGCCGCCAGTTCAGGATCTTCGGCAGCCACACGCAGCATGGCCGCGCGGCCCGTTTCCGGCACTTCGCCGCAGGCGCGGATCGCCCGATAAGTGAGTTCGCGGATCGCGCGGCGGTCCTTGCTGCCCGCGAAACGGCGGGTGCGGAACCAGTCGCCGATCAGCCGGTCGGCGGGCGCACCACCCGCGCGCGCCGCCGCGATCACGAGGTCGAGAACCTCGATCGCTGCCTGAACACGCGCACCCGGCGTCATTGCCCTGCCCTCGACGCTGCGGAAATCAGCGCGTCGGGTAGTTCGGCGCTTCGCGGGTGATGGTCACGTCGTGGACGTGGCTCTCGCGCAGACCGGCATTGGTGATGCGGACGAACTGGGCGTTTTTGCGCAGGTCCTCGATGGTGGCCGAGCCGGTATAGCCCATGGCCGCCTTCACGCCGCCCACCAACTGGTGAATGACGTCCTTGGCCGGGCCCTTGTAGGCGACCTGGCCTTCGATGCCTTCGGGAACCAGCTTCATCTGGTCCTTGATGTCGCCCTGGAAGTAGCGGTCGGCCGAACCACGGCCCATCGCGCCCACCGAACCCATGCCGCGATACGACTTGTAGGCGCGGCCCTGGTAGAGGAAGGTCTCGCCCGGCGCTTCCTCGGTGCCTGCCAGCATCGAGCCGACCATGATGGTCGAGGCACCGGCGGCCAGCGCCTTGGCGGCGTCACCCGAAGTGCGCAGACCGCCGTCGGCGATCACCGGCACGCCCGATTTGTCGGCCTCTTCGGCGGCATCCATGATCGCGGTGAGCTGCGGCACCCCGACACCGGCGACGATGCGCGTGGTGCAGATCGAGCCGGGTCCGATGCCCACCTTCACGCAGTCCGCGCCGGCGTCGATCAGCGCGCGCGCCGCTTCGGCGGTGGCGATGTTGCCGGCGATGACCTGTGCCGAGTTCGACAGCTTCTTCACGCGCTCGACCGCTAGCGCCACGTCCTTGTTATGGCCGTGGGCAGTGTCGATGACGACGACGTCGCACTCGGCCGCCAGCAGCGCCTCGGTGCGGGCGAAGCCCTTGTCGCCCACGGTGGTCGCGGCGGCGACGCGCAGACGACCGGCGGCGTCCTTGGTGGCGTCCGGGTAAGTGACGGCCTTCTCGATGTCCTTCACGGTGATGAGGCCGACGCAGCGAAAGTCGTTGTCGACCACCAGCAGCTTCTCGATCCGGCGGGCGTGCAGCAGACGGCGCGCCTCGTCCTGATCGACACCGACCTTCACGGTGGCGAGGTTCTCATGGGTCATCAGCTCGCGCACCGGCTGCGCCGGGTTGGCGGCGAAGCGCACGTCGCGGTTGGTGAGGATGCCGACCAGCTTGCCCGAATTCTCCACGACCGGAATGCCGCTGATCTTGTTCGCCAGCATGATCGCCTGCGCTTCCCCAAGCGTGGCGTCGGGCGAGATCGTGATCGGGTTGACGACCATACCGCTCTCGAAGCGCTTCACGGCGCGGACCGCCGCGCACTGTTCCTCGATCGTGAGGTTGCGATGAAGCACGCCGATGCCGCCGAGCTGGGCCATGACGATGGCCATGTCGGCCTCGGTCACGGTGTCCATCGCCGAGGAGATCACCGGAATGTTGAGAGAGATGCCGCGCGTCAGGCGGCTGCGGGTATCGGCCTGGGTGGGGACGATGTCGGACTTCGCGGGACGAAGCAGTACGTCGTCGAAAGTAAGTCCGAGCTGGATATCCATGAGCGCCACCATAACCTTTACCGGGGAGAATCGTGGCGGCCCATGTAATCAAACGGGGGCGTCAGGGCTAGAGCCTTTTCGTGCCGGGCCGAAACGGCGCCGAGCGGCTCCTCATTTCGTCTTCCTGCCCGTCGCCGGTGCCGCAGGCTGGACCGGATTGGTCGGCACCCGTCGCAAGTCCCCGAACCAGCGACCGAGCGCGGTGAGCATCTTCACGTCGTCCACCGCGCCGCCCAGTTCGAGCGGATGAGCCATGTGCGCCAGATCGTCGCTCGGGCGGTGATAGTCGCCGTCGAAGAAGGCGCGCATGCGGTCGATATCGCCATAGGCGGTCGTCACCATGACGGCGGGAATATCGTGCTGGATCAGCGCCCAGCCGTCCTGCCGCCGCAGATATTCGTTGGCGTCGTCATTCGCGCGCAGCTTGAAGCGCTCGGCCTTGGCGACTTTGGCGATCTCCCCGTCGAGCGCGGTCATGCCGCGTCCGACGATGGCGAAGGGCGTGCCCTTGGGGGCGATCGCGATCGAATCGATATTGAAGGCGGCGACGATCTGACCCGGCGGCAGCGGCGGGTTTTCCGCGAAGGCATGGGCGCCCAGCAGGCCGAGTTCCTCACCCGTTGTCGCCAGGAAATAGACGTCGCGGTCGAGCTGCGGCCCGCGCGCGAGACGCCGCGCCACTTCGGTCAGCGCCGCGACGCCGCTGGCATTGTCGATCGCGCCGTTGCAGATCACGTCCTCGGCGGGCGCCTCGCCGCATTCGCCGAAGTGGTCCCAATGGGCCAGGAACAGCACCGCACCAGATTCCGAACGACGCCCCGGCAGCTTGCCGATCAGGTTGTGGGTGCGGATCGTCGTCTCGCGCGTGGTCGCTTCGAGCGAAGCGGTCACGTCGAGCACCAGCGGCACGAAATCGGGCTTGGCCGCCGCGGTTTCGAGACTGTCGAGCGAGCGCGAGGTGCCCTTGAGAAGCGCCGCCATCGCATCGCGGGTGATGAAGGCTTCGAGATCGCCGCCCAGGGTATCGTCCGAAAGCGCATAGCCGGTGCGCTTGCGCCGCGCCGCGACCTGATCGAGGCTGCGATCCCCGTCAAGCACCGTAAGCACCGCCGAGGCGCCCAGCGCAAGAAGATCGTTCTGACGCTCCCCGTCGGGCTTATCGCCGTCGAGCACGACTGCGACCCGGCCCGCCAGTTCGGTGCGGGTATAGTCGCGCCCCCGGCCCTTGCCGAGGAACAGCATGGGCACGTTGCGCACGAGGCTGCGCTTGCCCGAAGTCAGTACCAGAACGCCTGCGGGCGAGACCGTCGAGCGCGCGCCCTTGCGCAGGAACCGCGCCGCCGAGGAATCGGGCTCGCGCGCGACGAGCGTGACCGGGGCGAACCATTCGTGGCCGGGGTCGTTGGTGCCGGAAACCAGTCCGATGTCGAACCACTGCTTGCCGAGGTAGCGCAAGGTCTTCGCCTCGCCGGCGGTGCCCGGCTCCCGCCCGTCGAAATCGTCGCTGGCCAGAACTTCGATATGCGCACGCAGGCGCGAGGCCAGTTCTTGGTCGGCGCGGGAGATCGCCGAGAACAAAGGATTGCCGCTGACGAGCAGCGCGCCGAGCGTCACCGCGCCGACCGCGCGTGCCAGTCCTACCGTGAATCCCCTGTGCATCGTGCCTCAGCCTATACGACGGATTTCGCTGGGCTGTTACAATTTCTCGCTAAATTGCGAACGGGCGGTCGCATTTGTGGCTGTGAGGCAACGGACCAGCCGGAAGCGGCCGGAACAAGACCCTGCCAAATTCGATTGAACTAGCCTCCGGGCTACGGCTAGTCTCGGCGTGCCAGCCTCCGGCAGCCTTTGGAAGGGATCAGACGCGATGCGGCTCGACGATTTCAATCCCGACAACATCCGCGTCAGCCAGGGCGGCGGGCGCAGTTTCCCCGGCGGCTCGGGCGGTAAGCTGGGCTGCGGGTCGCTGGTGATCGTGCTGATCGGCGCGCTCGTCTTCGGGGTCGATCCGGGACAGATGCTGGGCACGCTGGAGAACGTCCAGCAACAGCAGGCGCCTGCACCGGCCCAGCGTCCCGGCCAGCCGCAGGATACCGCCTCGATCTGTCGGCAGAACGCCTATGCGCTGGAATCCTGCAACGCCCTGTCCTCGCTCAACACGACCTGGCAGCCGCTGTTCCAGAAGGCGAACATCGCTTTCGAGCAGCCGAACCTTCATTTCTACAACGGCTCCGACCAGTCCGGCTGCGGCGCCGCGCAAAGTGCGATGGGGCCATTCTACTGCCCCGCCGACCAGGGCATCTATATCGACACCAGCTTCTACGACGAACTGGACCGCAAGCTCGGTGCCAAGGGCGATTTCGCGCGCTATTACGTCATCGCGCACGAGTACGGCCATCATATCCAGCACCTGCTCGGGCTGGACGGTCAGGTCCGCCGCGCCCAGCGGCAGAACCCGCAGCAGGCCAATGCACTGCAGGTCAGCATGGAGCTTCAGGCGGACTGCTATGCCGGGGTCTGGGCCGGACGCAACAAGGACCGCATCGAACCCGGCGACATGGAGGAAGGCCTCACCGCCGCCAGCGCCATCGGCGATGACACCCTGATGAAAAACGCCGGGCAGCGCGTGAGCCCGGAGAGCTTCACCCACGGCTCCAGCGCCCAGCGCATGGCATGGCTGCGGCGCGGTCTCGAAACAGGGAACGAGGACGCCTGCGACACGTTCAACCAGCAGTAACTCGTTCAGAGGCGGCGCTTCCCTCCTTCCCCGTGGGTGCGACTGCGCCGCCCACGGGGGCAATCAGGAGGAAACGATGCGCCATTTCTTGATTCTTGCGGCCATGGCCGGAACGCTGGCCGCCACATCGGCCGAGGCGCGGCAGGACAAGCCGATCACTGACAACGAACCCGATGCGATGGATGTGGCCAAGACGCCGGTGACCGACCTCAATCTCGACAAGACCGAGATTCCGCCGGTCCTGATCGCCGCCACCAAGAAGCCCTACGATCTCACGTCCTTGCGCTCATGCCGCCAACTGAGCGCGGCGGTGCAGGAGCTGGACGGCATTCTCGGCGACGATCTCGACCTGCCGCAGGAAGCGCGCGACCGGGTCAGCACCGGCAAGGTCGCGAAGTGGGTGGTGGGCTCGTTCATTCCCTTCCGCGGCCTGATCCGCGAGATTTCCGGCGCCAATGCGCAGGAACGCGCGGTTCTGGCGGCGATCCAGGCGGGCGTCGCCCGGCGCGGTTTCCTCAAGGGCGTCGGTGCCCAGCGCGGCTGCGCCTATCCCGCCTCCCCCGCGACACCGGCGATCATCCAGGCCAAGGCGCTCCAGCAGCACGAAGAAGATGCGAAGAACGGCAAGAAGAGCGACGCCAAGGCCGAACAGAAATCATCGAAGGGCGAGCGCAGTACCGGGCAGGACGGCGTCGCCTATACCTCGCAGCCCGTCGTTCAGAAGGTTCCCTGACAGGTCGATGGCCGGACTGCCTCTATCGGCAAGTCCGGCCATCGTCCGTTCGTTTCGCCCTAGTTCGCCTCGCCCTGCATTTCCGCACGGGCATCCGCCAGTTCCTTGTCGAGTTCCGCAAGGATCTGGTTCCGGATCATGGCATCCAGCCCGTGATTGGCCGCAATCGTAGCCTTCGCCGAGGAAATCGCCCGAGCCGCAGCGTTCAGTGCTTCGCGAGGGACACCGGTACAGACGTAAGTCGTCGAAGCGGAACGATTGCCGTGGTTCCCGCCTGAACGATCCGCCGGGCAAGTGCTGTCGATCGTGATCGTCTGCTGAATCTTCGTCCCGCCCTCGCCGTCCTTGCGGGTGATACGGATTGTCTGAACCTTGCCGTTCGAGGAAGTCGACTGTTCCACTTGCGGCATGTTGCGCCCCACTTCGGCCATGGCGCGCGCAGCTGCGCGATCCGCAACGGCACGGGCGTGCGACAGGTCAACGGGCGGCATGGGAGGAGCCGGGGGTGCAGGCGGCACGTCCACCTCACTCACGCGCGCGGGTGGCGGAGGCGGTGTCGGCGCCCAAGGCGCTTCGGGAGCGACGACCGCATGGGCCGGTTGCGATGTTGCGGGTGGCTCCGGCGCGTCTTGCCAGCGCGAAAGCGACGGCGCTGCCGGGGCCGCCGGAGCGACGGGAGCAGCGGCTGCCTGCGGGGCCGCCGGGGCTTCGGGCACGTCCGGCTCCTCGATGGCCGCATAAGTGACCGTTGCCGTGCAGGGCACCGCAACCACGGCGAAAGCGAACAGGCTGCGCGCCATCACCCGCCTTGCGGGCGAGACTTCGAGTGTCGCGAGCGCCTTGAGGCGCTGGATGATCGGCTTCTCGCCCGCCAGCGCACCGGCAATCGGAGCCGCGAGAGTCAGGCGGCTGCCTGCGGCGAAGGAGGCGATCACGCGGCCGTAGCGGGCACGCGTCTCGCGGGTGCAGCCGGTCATGACGCGCGCATCGCAGGCGGCCTCCTGATCGGCGCGCAAGGCGCGCCAGGCGGCCCAGCCGATCGGATTGAACCAGTGGAGCGCGAAAAGCGGCTGGAGAACGATCAGCGCCAGCAGGTCGTTGCCCGCGTGATGCTCCAGTTCGTGGGCGATCGCGAAGTCCGAGCTTTCCGAGTCGACCGTCGCGAGAAAGCCCTGCGGCAGGGCGACCACCCGGTCGCGGACGCCGAACGCCAACGGCGAAGCGGCGGCCGATGTCTCGACGATGCGGATATCGCCCGAATGGGCCACGAGCCGGGCGTCGGCCATCAGCTCCGCACGCATCAGCCGGTAATTGCGCAGGCGTTGGAAGAGAAAGACCGCCGCTCCGACCAGCCAGACGGTGATCAGCACAGAGAACCAAGGAATTTGAGCAAGCAGGCCCGGTTCTACCGGAACCGCGGCGGAAGGCGCCGCTGTGACCACGGTATCCACGACGGAAGGCGATGTGGCAGGCGGCAGCACCGCGTGCGCGGTCGCAGTGATCGGCTCCACGGCAATCTGCGGATGGGCGAACAGCCCTTTCGGCAGGGCCAGCGGCGGCAGTACCAGACGCAGGACCGGCAAGGCCCAGAGCGCATAAGCCGCAGCCGGACCGAACCAGCGCGAAACCGGGCGGCGAACCAGCAGGACCAGCGCCATCAGCACGCCGGTCATCACGAGCGTATCGGTAAGCCATTCGATCATGACTTCAGCTCCTTCAGGAGGGCTTCGATCTCGGCGATGTCATCTTCCGTCAGCGCGTCGGATTCCGCAAGATGCGCGAAGAGCGGCGCGGCCCGGCCGCCGAACAGGCGATCGACGAGGCGGCGGCTTTCGCTGCCGACATAGGCCTCGCGGGCGACCCGAGGGGAGTAGAGGAAACGCTTGCCGTCCGGCTCGGTGGCAAGCGCCTGCTTGGTCACGAGGCGGGAGAGCAGGGTCTTGACGGTGGCAAGGCTCCAGCCGCGCGGTTCGCAGACCTGTTCGCAGACTTCGGCTGCGGTCAGCGGGCTGCGCTGCCAGAGCACCTCCATCACCGCATGTTCGGCATCCGAAATACGCTCGGGCTGGTCGCCGGATTGGAGTGGGGCAGACTCGGACACCATGACCTCCATCGTTTACATGCGTAATCGACTACGTTTGTAAACATGAACGCCCGATGAATAAATTACCGAATGAGCTTACGCAGCGTATTGGCCAGAAGGATCAGGAATACGCCGCGCACCACCAGGCTGATCATGATGATGACGGCCAGAAAAGCCAGTCCCGTCGCCGGATTTGAAAACAACAGGATCAGGCCGAGCACGACGTCGAGAACGCCGAGAAACAACCGCCAGCCCCGGTCATGGCGCGCCTTGAGAGCGAAGGCGATTTGGAAGCCGCCCGAGACGGTCAGCCAGGCCCCGATCGCCCAGACCAGCGAGAGCGCTCCTGCGACCGGATTAAGGATCGCGAAGATCCCGGCGATGAGCGCAAGCAGGCCCAGCAGCACTTCCACCCAGCGCGCCCGCTGCGACAGGGACGTCCACCCCGCCGCGATGGCGGCAATGCCGTAGATCACCAGCACGACGCCGATCAGCAGCCCGGTCGCGACACCAGCCACCAGCGGATTGGCGATCACCACCAGCGCGATCAGCAGGAGCAGAATGCCGTAAGCCAGAACCCAGCCCCAGGCCTTGCCGGAAGCCTGCGCCAGCGATTGCACCAGCGGGTCGTTCTCGATGCGGGGTTCGAGTAGCGGGTCCATATCCGTGGGATTCATGCGCCTGCCTCCTGCGCGGCCAGATGTCCGTGCTGAAAAATGCACGAAATGCCATCAGGTTGCGAATGAAAGTGCTTCCAAAAGCGGGGGCCATCGCCCCTGCACCCCGTTACTGTCGAGGTCACGCCCTGCACTATCCGTCCCGCACCCATGGCGGCGTCGGGAGACATAATGGCTGCGCCGCAGGGAGTGCCCGTCGGATAGGCGGCGCGCAACGTCGCCAATTCCGAGGGTCTGGGGGATCATCCCCCAAGGCTTCCTCTTTTCTATTCCATCTCGAAAGCGCCCCCACCCACCGCGTCGAATCAGCGGCACGGAACAGCGGAAGTCTGAAAGACCGCAATAAAAAAGGCGGCGCACCTTCCGGTACGCCGCCTTTTTCGAACTCTATCCGGCAAATCGGATCAGTACACGCGGGCCTTCGGCTTGATGTACTGCACGTCGTCGGTGAGCGTGTATTCGTGGACCGGGCGGTAATCGAGGCGGATTTCGCCGCCCTTGCCGCCCCAGCCGTCGAACCAGCCCACGGTGTGCTTCATCCAGTTCGCGTCGTCGCGGTTCGGGAAGTCCTCGTGCGCGTGGGCGCCGCGGCTTTCCTTGCGCGCCTGGGCGCCGTGCAACGTGACCGAGGCCTGCGAGATCAGGTTGTCGAGTTCCAGCGTTTCCACCAGGTCCGAGTTCCAGATCAGGCCGCGATCGGTGACCTTGATGTCGTTCATGCGCTGGTAGGTCGCGGCGAGCTTGTCCTTGCCTTCGACCATCAGTTCGTCGGTGCGGAACACCGCCGCGTGGCCCGACATCGTGCGCTGCATCTCGGTGCGGACTTCCGCCGTCGACGAACCGCCGTTGGCGTTGCGGAAGTGGTCGAGGCGGGTGAGCGCCAGGTCAGCCGAGTCCTTGGGAAGCTCGGGCTGGTTGGCACCGGCCTTGACGATTTCCTTGAGGCGGTGGCCGGTGGCGCGGCCGAACACCACGAGGTCGATCAGCGAGTTCGAACCCAGGCGGTTGGCGCCGTGGACCGAGACGCAGGCTGCCTCGCCCACTGCGAAGAGGCCCGGCACCACGGTGTCCGGATTGCCGTCCGGGCCGATGGTGACGACTTCGCCGTGGTAGTTACAGGGAATGCCGCCCATGTTGTAGTGAACAGTCGGCACGACCGGCAGCGGCTGGCGGGTAAGGTCCACGCCTGCGAAGATCTTGCCGCTTTCGGTGATGCCCGGCAGACGCTCCGCCAGCACCTTGGGATCGATGTGATCGAGGTGCAGGTAGATGTGGTCCTTGTGCGGGCCGACGCCGCGGCCTTCGCGGATTTCCATCGCCATCGAGCGCGAAACGACGTCGCGCGAGGCGAGGTCCTTCGCGGAAGGCGCGTAACGCTCCATGAAGCGCTCGCCCTCGGAGTTGGTGAGGTAGCCGCCCTCGCCGCGCGCGCCTTCGGTGATGAGCACGCCCGCGCCGTAGATGCCGGTCGGGTGGAACTGCACGAATTCCATGTCCTGGAGCGGCAAGCCCGCGCGCAGGACCATGCCGCCGCCGTCGCCGGTGCAGGTATGGGCGGAAGTGGCGGTGAAGTAGCTGCGGCCATAGCCGCCGGTCGCCAGCACCACGGCCTGCGAGCGGAAGCGGTGGATCGAACCGTCATCCATGCAGAGCGCGATCACGCCGACGCACTTGCCGCCGTCCATGATAAGGTCGATGGCGAAGTATTCGATGAAGAAGTCCGCGTCGTACTTCAGCGACTGCTGGTAGAGCGCGTGCAGCATGGCGTGGCCGGTACGGTCCGCGGCGGCGCAAGTGCGCTGCACCGGCGGGCCTTCGCCCATGTTCTGCATGTGGCCGCCGAACGGGCGCTGGTAGATCGTGCCGTCGGCATTGCGGCTGAAGGGCACGCCGGCGTGCTCCAGCTCGTAAACCGCCGCCGGGGCTTCGCGCACCATGTATTCGATGGCGTCCTGGTCGCCCAGCCAGTCCGACCCCTTGACGGTGTCGTACATGTGCCAGGTCCAGTGGTCCGGCGTGTTGTTGCAGAGCGAGGCGGCGATGCCGCCCTGCGCCGCGACGGTGTGCGAGCGGGTGGGGAAGACCTTGGTGATGCACGCGGTCTTCAGGCCGGCTTCGGCCGAACCCATCGTGGCGCGCAGGCCCGAGCCACCGGCGCCGACGACGACGGTGTCATAGACGTGGTCGATGATTTTATAAGCAGGCGCGGACATTATGCATGTGCTCCCAGCGCGAGACGAATGACGCAGAAGGCGCCGAAGGCGATGCCGCTGCAGGCGGCAAGGTTCAGCGCGGCAATGCAGGCGAACTTGTTGGCGTGATCGTGGACATAGTCCTCGACCAGGACCTGGAGGCCGATGCGCGCGTGCCAGAACGTCGTGACGACGAGCAGGATCATCACCACGGCCGGAACCGGGCGGGCGATCCATTCGACCACGGTGGCGTAGCTCAGATCGGGCAGAAGCAGGATCGAGACGGCCAGGAACAGGACCGAAAGCAGGTTGCCGATCGCGGTGAAGCGCTGGAGCAGCCAGTGGTGAACGCCGGTCTTTGCCGAGCCGAGGCCGCGCACGCGGCCGATGGAAGTTCCGTTACCCATGTTTCCCGTTCCTCAGCGAAGCAGCAGGATCGCCCAGAAGGCGACGGTGGCGAGCACGCCCAGGATCGGGCAGACGATCGACCAGGTCTTGTTCGTCTTGAGTTCGAAGCCCGCGCCGACATCGAGCACGAAGTGGCGAAGGCCGCTCATCATGTGGGTGAAGAACGCCCAGGAAATGCCCACGAGCACGACATAGCCGAGCGGCGAGGTCATGCACTTGGTGAGCAGTGCGTAAGCTTCGGGTCCGCCAGCCAGCGCCCCGAGCCACCACAGCAGCAGAGCGAGGCCGGCGAATGCCATGCCATCGCCCGTCACGCGGTGCAGAATCGAGACGAACATGTGAGGGCCCCAACGCCAGATCTGGAGATGGGGCGAAAGCGGACGGTTCCTGGTGCCGTCTTTGGCCATGGCTCTTTCGAATCCCTTTTGCCTTATGCAGCAGCCTCGAGGCTGCCCCTGTCGAAAGTCCCCTTAGACAAATCACGGCTTGGCGCAAGTTCCGCGAAGCACATCGCAGATGCATCCCGCACAAGCGTCCCCGGCGATCGGTCAACTGCCGGTTCATCGCCATGTCGCCCACTGGTCAGAGAAGCACAGTGGAATTAAAGCGCCGACAAAACATATCGTCCGCCAAAGCCCGTGCGCGAATCGCGCGGGCTTTCGGCCGTATCCTTTCCGGCCGCCGCCAGACGGCCGATGCCCATGTCCGCTTCGACAGCCCCCTTCCCTGCGAGAAGGCTCGGTTCGAAGCGCAGGAGATCCGTTCGTGAGTTGGAAAATCACCGCCTTCGCCCCGCGCGCCACTATCGAGGCCGCCCTCGTCGCCCATGAAGACGCCTTCGACTGGGATGAGGGCATCGTCCTGTCCGGCAGCGAGATCGCCGAGGACAAGCCGGACGACTGGCAGCTCGAAGCGTGGTTCGCGGACGAGCCGGGCGACACGGAAAAGCAGGCCATCGCCGCCCTGTTCCCCGGTGAGGTACCCGAATTCATCGTCGAGGAACTGCCCGAAACCGACTGGCTGGTGACGAGCCAGCAGGGTCTCGAACCGATCCGTGCCGGGCGTTTCTACGTGCACACCCCGGATCACCCGGCCAGCGACGAACCCGGCGTGATCGATTTCGCGATCCCCGCCAGCCAGGCTTTCGGCACCGGCCAGCACGCGACGACCGCCGGATGCCTCGCCATGCTCACCCACATGAAGGCGCAGGGACTGATCTTCCGCAACCACGCCGACATCGGCACCGGCACCGGCCTGCTTGCCTTCGCGGCAATGGCGCTGTGGCCCCGCGCGCTCGCGACCGCCAGCGACATCGACCAGGTCTGCGTCGGGGTGGTGGAAGACAACGCCGCCGCCAACGGGGTGAAGATGGGGCCGCGCGGCGGCGAACTGGTCATGACCGTGGCCGACGGCATGGACCACCCGCTGATCGCGGCGCGCGGACCTTACGACCTCATCATGGCGAATATCCTGGCCGGACCGCTGGTCTCGCTGGCGCCGGACTTCGCGCGCTCGCTGGCGCCGGGCGGCAGCCTGGTCCTGGCAGGCCTGCTGGAAACCCAGGAAGAGGCCGTCCGCCGCGCCTGCCGCCGCGCCGGTCTGCGCCTTGCGGCAAGACTGGTGAACGGCGACTGGTCGATCCTGTGGATGCGGGCGCGCCGCAAATAGGCGCAGGTACGGCGGATGCGGAACCGGCCGGTCTCGCATCCGCACACGGCGCGCTACTCCATTCGGCGCAGCCTATGCACGTTAAGACTTATAAACGCGGCGCATAAGTATCGGCAGGGACTTCGCCGAGGCTTTATCCTTTTAATTCATAGGACTAAGCGGGATCACGTGGCTGGGCGTTAACCCATCGAATTAACTTCGAATTAAGGGTTTCCACCAAGAATTAAGGCCAAGGGGGGCTGGTAACAACAGCTCAAGAGGCCAACATGCTTCAATCTGATCTCGACCGGCCCCGGCTGGTCGTCGGACCCCTGGGTGAAGCTCTCGACAAGAGCAGCCTGCCGCCGCGCGGCACTTCTCGCTGGGTCGTTCGCCGCAAGGCGGAAGTCGTGGCGGCGGTGAACGGCGGCCTGCTGACGATTGCCGAGGCTTGCGACCGCTACGACCTCACGCTTGAGGAACTGGCATCCTGGCAACGCGCCGTAGAGCGCGAGGGCATGGCAGGACTGCGCGCCACCCGGGTTCAACATTATCGGCACCTGCACGAGCGGCAATCGCGCCGCGCCTGACAGGTCGCCGAGAACAACAAGGGCCGCCGGTATCGCACCGGCGGCCCTTCTCGTTTGCGCTGGTTGAACGGGTCTATCAGCCCGCCGCCTGCACGATCCGCGCCCATTCCGCCTCGTCGATCACGCGGATGCCGAGATCGGCGGCCTTCTTCAGCTTCGAGCCCGCCCCCGGTCCCGCCACCAGAATGTCGGTCTTGGCCGAGATCGACCCCGCCGCCTTGGCGCCGAGCCGCTCGGCCTGGGCTTTCGCCTCGTCGCGGCTCATCGTCTCCAGCTTGCCGGTGAAGACCACGGTCTTGCCCGCGACTTCGCTGTCCACCGTCGCCACGACATAGGCGGGCGGTGAGACTTCGGAGAGCAGGTCGTCCCAAACCGCGCGGTTGTGCTCCTCGTGGAAGAAGTCGCCCAGCGCCTCGACCACTGCCGGGCCGATGCCGTCGATCGAGACCAGTTCCGCATAGGCCTCGCTCCCCGCCGCCGCGGCTTCCTCGCCTTCCTTGGCGTGGGAGGCCTCGGCGATTTCCCGTAAGGCTGGAAGCGTCTCGAAGCGCTTGAGCAGATCGCGCGCGGTTACGGCACCGACATGGCGGATGCCGAGGCCGAACAGCAGGCGCGCGGCATCGGGGCCGCGCTTGCTTTCCACAGCGGCCAACAGGTTGTCCACAGACTTGTCCTTCCACCCGTCGAGCGCGAGAATCTCTTCGCGGCGCTTGCGCAGGCGGAAGATATCGGCGGGACTTTCGAGCCAGCCCTTGGCGAAGAACTCGTCGATGGTCTTCTCGCCCAGCCCCTCGATATCGAGCGCGGCGCGGCTGACGAAGTGCTTGAGCCGCTCGGTCCGCTGCGCCGGGCAGATCAGCCCGCCGGTGCAGCGCACATCGACTTCGCCTTCTGCGGCAACCGCCTCGCTGCCGCACTCGGGGCAGTGATCGGGGAAGTCGAAGGCGGGGCGCTCCACTTCGCGGGTGAGGTTGTCGACGATCTGCGGAATCACATCGCCCGCGCGCTGGAGCACCACGGTATCGCCGGGACGAACCCCGAGGCGCCCGATCTCGTCGCGGTTGTGCAAGGTGACATTGGTGACGGTTACGCCGCCGACCAGCACCGGCTTGAGCCGACCGACCGGCGTGAGCTTGCCGGTGCGGCCGACCTGGATATCGATCGATTCGAGCGTGGTCTCGGCCCGTTCCGCCGGGAACTTGTGGGCCATGGCCCAGCGCGGCGCCTTGGCCACGAAGCCGAGCCGCTGCTGCCAGTCGAGCCGGTCGACCTTGTAGACCACCCCGTCGATCTCGAAGGGCAGGCCCGCGCGTCCGTCGCGAATGGTGCGATAGGCGGTCAGCATCTCTTCCAGCGACCCGCAGAGCCGGAACTGCGGGGAGACCGGCAGACCCCAGGATTCGATCCGGCGGATCACTTCGTGCTGGCTGATGCCCGGCACCCGGCTCGCCGCGCCCCAGCCATGGGCCCAGAAGCGCAGCGGGCGCTTGGCCGTGACGCTCGCGTCCTTCTGCCGCAGCGATCCAGCGGCGGCATTGCGCGGATTGGCGAACTGGCGGACCTTGCTCTCGTCGAAAGCCTCGCCCTTGCTCTCCGCCAGCGCGCGGGCTTCGGCCATCAGCGTTTCGTTGAGCGCGAGGAAGGCGCCCTTCTCCATGTAGACTTCGCCGCGCACCTCGAAGACCTCGGGGATATCCTCGCCCTTCAGCTCCTGCACGACGTCGGCGATATGGGCGACGTTGGCGGTCACGTCCTCGCCGACCTGCCCGTCCCCGCGCGTCGCCGCGCGGACCAGCTTGCCGTGCTCGTAGCGCAGCGAGCAAGACAGCCCGTCGATCTTGTCTTCCGCCGTCACCAGCACCGGCTCTTCCGCCGCAAGCGACAGGAACCGCCGCACCCGGCCAACAAAGTCTTCGACCTCCTCGTCGGTGAAGGCATTGTCGAGGCTCATCATGCGGACCTCGTGCGTCACCTTGGACAGCGGCGAGGCGGCGACTTCGTGGCCGACCCTGTTCGTCGGGCTGTCCGGGCGGACCAGATTGGGGAAAGCCGCCTCCAGTTCGGCATTGCGGCGGACGAGCGCGTCGTACTCGGCGTCCGATATCTCCGGCGCATCGTCGGCATGGTAGAGGCGGTTGGCGCGGTTGATCTGGCGCGCCAGGCGCATCAATTCGTTGGCGGCTTCGGCTTCGTTGCTTGCGGAACTGGTCATTGCGCCGGGATAGGCCAGAGTGCGGCGGCTGGGAATTCCTCTTCGCGGTTAATCCCCTTCGATCGGATCGAATTCCAGATGGAGGCTGGCCAGCGCGCGCAGGATATAGGTCGGCTCATAATCGAAATGCAGCGTGCCGTCCGGCCGGAGATGGCGAGCCGACAGACGAATGTCGCCCATGCGCGCCAGCAGGCGCTCGATGCTCGTCACGACCTCCCGCCGGGCGAGCGGCGCGCCGATGCAGGTATGCGCACCGCGCCCGAAGGCAAGGTGTTCCCTGATCCGGGGGCGGTCCATGTCGAAACGATCCGGCTCCGCGAAACGGGTGGGGTCGCGGTTGGCCGCCATGTGCGAAAGCAGGATCGCGGTGCCCGCCTTGATCTCCACCCCGCCCAGCACGGTGGTCTTCTGACACATCCGCCCGCCGCTCTTCACCGAACCGTCGAAACGCAGGACTTCCTCGACGAAAGCGGGAATGCGGCCCGGATCGTCGCGCAGCTGCTGCTGGATGTCGGGTCGGGTCGCGATGATCCGGAAGGCATTGGCAAGCAGCCGATTCGTCGTGTCCTGCCCCGCCCCGAACAGGAAGGCCGCCAGGCTCGTCAGGTCGACCAGCGACGGTCGACTGCCGTCCGGATAGCTCGCCTTCGCCAGTTCGTTGAGAATATCCTCGTGCGCCAGAAGCGCCCGCAGGGGCCGCATCAGCGGATGCGCCGAAAGCCGCCGCTGCGCGATCAGGCCGAACAGGCCCTTCCCCACTCCGACCAGCGGGTTCTTGAGCATGTCTTCCTCGCTCGCATCCATCGGCACCGGAATCGCCCCTTCCAGAAGGACGCGAAACTTGCCGCGCGTGCGTTCGGACAGACCGAGCAGATCGGAGATTACCAGCGCGCCGTAAGGCCCGCCGTACTGCCGCACGAGGTCGACTTTGCCGTCGGCATAGAACTCGTCGATCAGGCCTTCCGCCGTCGCCAGCAGCTTGGGCTGGAGGTCCTTCAACCGGCTCGGCGTGAAGAGGCGCGCGAGGATCGAGCGCAAGTCGGCATGACGCGCCCCGCCTTCGGTAACGATCTGGTCGGCGAAGGGGATATCGCGCCGATGCGCTTCGAGCTGCGCGGCGATATCGTCTCCATCCGGCGCGAACGGCAGGTCCGCCACCGGCCCGGTCACGGCATTGATCGAGGAGAAGTGCTCGGTATCGAGCATGACCTGCACCGTTTCCTCGTATCCAGTGACGGCCACGGCATTGCGGTAGGGCAGGCGTACTACCGGCCCTTTGGCGCGCAGAAAATCGAAATAGGCGTGGGGATCGTCGACCAGCGCGACATCGCTGTACCAGTCCGCGGTTTCGTAGGACGCCGGATAAGCCAAGGACTTGCTCTCCCATTTTTATGATCCTCACTGTATCATAATTGAACGGGTGGTCAACTCGCCGATCCAGCGGCGGAAAGCTTTCGCTCCCGCTTTGACGAAGGCGCGGCTATGGCTTGGCGATGCCGACGATCATTCCGCCCGAGACCCCTGCCCTGCCGGCCGCCTTCGATATTCTCGGCATCGCCGTCTTTGCGCTGACCGGCGCGCTTTCGGCCGCGCAGATGCGGCAGACTTTCGTGACGATGGCGTTTTTCGCCTTCATGACCGGGGTCGGCGGCGGCACCTTGCGCGACTTGCTGATCGGCGCCCCGGTGTTCTGGGTGCGCGATCCTTTCGTGGTGCCGGTCTGCCTGACCGTGGCGGTGATCGCCTGGTTCACCCCGGTCCGCTGGTGGCAGGGGCGGCTGCTCGAATGGGCCGACGCGATCGGCCTTACGGTCTATTCCGGTTTCGGCACGATCAAGGCGATGGCTTGGGGTGTCCCGCCGATCCCGGCGATCGTCATGGGCGTCGTCACCGGCTGCGTCGGCGGCATCGTGCGCGACGTCGTCGCCGGGCAGCCCTCGATCCTGATGCGCCCGGAACTCTACGTGACGGCAGGCGCGCTTACCGCAGCGACGGCAGCGGCGGGTCTCGCCCTGGGCTTCGCGCCGACACTGACATGGGCGATCGCCGCGAGCGCCGGTTTCGCCTTGCGCGGCGCGGCGATCCACTGGTCGCTCGGCCTGCCCGCCCACGAAGGCGCAGACTGAAGACCGGGCGAACAGTCGCCCGGTCCTCGGCCTCTGCTTACTTGGGCACTTGTAGCCCGGTCCATTGCGCGACGAACGAGAGCACGTCGGCGCTTTCCTCGATCACCTTGTCGGTCGGCTTGCCGGAGCCATGCCCGGCACGCGTCTCGATGCGGATCAGATGCGGCTTGTCGCCCAGGGGCGCGGCCTGGAGCGCGGCGGCGTACTTGAACGAGTGGCCGGGCACGACGCGATCATCGGTATCCGCCGTCGTCACCAGGATCGCCGGATAGGCCTCGCCCGCCTTGATGTTGTGATAGGGCGAATAGGCGCGCAGCACCTTGAAGTCGGCCTCGCGGTCGGGATAGCCGTAGTCGTCCACCCAGTAGCGGCCCGCCGTGAAGCGGTCGAAGCGCAGCATGTCCATCACCCCGACCTGCGGCACGCCCGCCGCGAAGAGATCGGGCCGCTGGTTGAGCACCGCCCCGACCAGCAGGCCGCCGTTCGATCCGCCCTGCACCGCAAGACCGTCCTTCGCAGCGATCCCTTCCGCCTTCAGGTATTCGCCCGCAGCGATGAAGTCGTCGAAGACGTTCTGCTTGTTGGCCCGGCGACCGGCATCGTGCCATTCGCGGCCGTACTCGCCGCCGCCGCGCAAGTTCGCCATCGCGAACGCGCCGCCCGCCTGCACCCAGGCCATGCGGCTCGCGGAGAAGCCCGGCGTCAGCGAAATGTCGAAACCGCCGTAGCCATAGAGCAGGGTCGGCACCGGCTTGCCCGCCTTGGCCACGTCCTTGCGGCGCACCAGGAACATCGGCACCCGCGTGCCGTCCTTCGAGGTATAGAAGCGCTGCTCGACCTGCACGTCGGCCGGATCAAAGTCCATCGCCGGCTCGGCGAAAGGCTCCGAAGCGCCGGTGTCGAGGTTCATCCGGAAAATCGACGCCGGGCGATTGAAGCTGGTGAACGAGTAGAACGTCTCCGGATCGCCCGGCTTGCCTCGGAAGCCAGAGGCCGTGCCGATACCGTTCAGCGCCAGCGCCCGCGCCGGCTTGCCGTCCAACCCGACGATCTCGGCATGGCTGGCGGCATCGCGCATGTAGTTGAGCACGAGCTGGCGGCCGACGATGCCCGCCTTTTCCAGAATGTCCTCGCGCTGCGGCACCACTTCGGTGAAAGCGGGATCGCGCGCCGAAAGATCGAAGCTCACCAGACGGTAGCGCGGCGCGCTTTCGTTGGTGACGAACCAGAGCTTCTGCCCGGCCCCCTCGACGAGCCGCCAGTCGTCCTTGAAGCCGGTGACGATCGGATGCGCGGCCCAACCGTTCTTCGCCCGCTTCGACAGGTCGATCACCCGCACGTCGTAGCGCGAATCGGTGCCGATGTGAGAGGTGATGACGGCAAGCCGCCCGTCCTGCGTGACTTCCGCCGAGTGGCCGTAGTCAGGATGGTCCGGAGTCGCATAAACGAGTTCGTCCGCGCTCTGCGGCGTGCCGAGGCGGTGGAAGTAGATCGACTGGTTGTAGTTGAGGCTCTGGAACGCCGCGCCTTCCTCAGGCGCCGGAAAGCGCGAATAGAGGAAGCCCTCGTCGCCGATCCAGGCCAGCGCGCTGAACTTCACCCAGCGCAGCTCGTCTTCCAGGACCTTGCCGCTGGCGACATCCATCACATGGAGCACGCGCCAGTCGCTGCCGCCGTCCTGCACGCTGTATAGCAGGTAACGGCCCTGCTGCGAGGGTTCCCAGGCGTCGAGCGCGGTCGCCCCGTCCTTGGCCCAGGCATTGGGATCGAGCAACAAGCGCGGCGCACCGTGAAGTGCCTCGCGGACGAAAAGCTGCGACTGGTTCTGGAGACCGGTGTTGCGCGTGTAGAAATAGCGCTTCCCCGCCTTCACCGGCAGACCGAAGCGCTCGAAATTCATCAGCGAACTGACCCGCTGCTTGAACCAGTCACGCTGGGGCAGCTTTTCGAGGTAGGCTTCGGTGAAGCGGGATTCGCGGTCCACCCAGTCGGCAACCTTGGCATCATGCCGAACGTCGGCCTCAAGCCAGCGGTAGGGATCGGCGATGCGCTCCCCGAACAGGGTTTCTGCCACGTCGTCGCGGCGGGTTTCCGGGTAGTTCATAGTCGTCACCGTCTCGGCCGATACCGGCATGGCTGCAAGCAAACTCAACGTGGTTACGCACGCGATTGCACCTCGGGCCCCGCCGAGCCCACCCTTCCAAGGCATTCCATTCCCCTGAAACCAAAAAACAAAAGCGGCCGCGAGCCTAGCACTCGCGACCGCCCTTGCAATCTCCGGTCCGCCTCCCTGTGGAAAGCGGGCCTGCGTCAGCCTATCAGGCTTCGGCGTATTCGTTTTCCTCGGTCTGGACCGGACCCGAGTCCTTGCCCTTTTCCGAGGTGTCGCGGTCGACCAGCTCGATGATCGCGATCGGGGCGGCGTCCGAAGCGCGGATGCCGGCCTTGATGATGCGGGTGTAACCACCGCTGCGACCGGCGTAACGCTCGGCGAGAACTTCGAAGAGCTTCTTTTCCTGCGCTTCGTCCATCAGGCGAGCGTGGGCCAGACGACGGTTCGAAAGACCACCGTGCTTGGCAAGGGTGATGAGCTTTTCGAGGTAAGGACGCAGTTCCTTCGCCTTCGGCGTCGTGGTCTGGATCTGCTCGTGCTTGATGAGAGCAGCGGCCATGTTGCGCAGCAGGGCGGCGCGGTGACCCGAGGTGCGCTGAAGCTTGCGCTGGCCATACTTGTGACGCATGTCTTGTCTTCCTGTTTGTCAGGCAGCCGTTTCAGGTACTGCCTGCCGGGCGATGTGGTACGGCCACCGCCCAGAGCCGGTTCACTTGCGTGTGAAGGGCGCCCTCAATACGAAAACGGCGGAAGAGTCAAGGCTGGAGGCCTGATCCTGACCCCAGTAGCGCCAGAACCGGCGGCCCGAGCGTAAGCAGCCCGATCCCTGCCGCCGCTACCGACGCGATGAGGACCGCACCAGCTGCCATGTCCTTGATGCGGCCGATCGCCTTGTCGAAGCCGGGTTCGATCCGGTCGCAAAGGTCCTCGATGGCCGTGTTGAATGCCTCGGCCAGCCAGACGAGCGCCATCGCCAGAACCAGCCAGCGCCAGTCGCTTGCCGAAATTTTCAGGAACAGCCCCGCGGCCGCCACCGCGATTGAAGCGGCGAGGTGCAACCGGGCGTTGTGCTCGCCGTAGACGAGCCTGCGCAGACCGCGCCAGGCATAGACGAAACTCCTCAGCCGAGCGGCAATGCTGAAGCGATTCGGCGCGGCAAGCGCTTCGGCGGGGATCACATCGGAAGGTTCGGCCATGTCCGGACCTTAAACCGCCGCCAAAGGCTTCCGCCAGAACAAAGAAAAAGGGCCCCGCATCGCTGCGGAGCCCTCTTCAATTCGGTATCGGGAGTGCCGATCAGCCGAGCAGTTCCTGCTCCAGCTTCTTGGCCATCTCTTCGATGTTCTCGGGCGGCCAGCCCGGGATGTCCATGCCGAGGCGCAGGCCCATCGACGAAAGGACTTCCTTGATCTCGTTGAGCGACTTGCGGCCGAAGTTCGGCGTGCGCAGCATCTCGGCTTCGGTCTTCTGGACCAGATCGCCGATATAGATGATGTTGTCGTTCTTGAGGCAGTT